>NZ_JBHJPN010000001.1:2657159-2763987 GCF_042262385.1 Agromyces sp. NPDC056389 | reverse complement strand
CCGCGTGCTTCCGCACGCGGCATCCGCCGTTCCAGGTGATCAGCCCCTGCGGATGTCTCGCAGCGCGCTGACATGCCCGCACGGCACCGCGACGAGGTCGCCGACGGCGATGTCAGCCGGGAGCGACACCTGGGTGCCGGCACCCGGCTCCGACGGCGTCAGCAGACCGACGGCGATCGCCGGAACCGTGCTCGCACGGCCGATCATCCGCAGCTCGAACCAACAGGCGTCGCATCCATCGAGCCGCCCATCGACCTCGACGACGCGCTCTGCGCCGCGGCCTCGCACGCTCGTGACCCGCACGACGACGACCGAGACGTCGAGCGGCCGGGCCGCCCCGTCGTGATCGGTCGCCTCGGCGGCATCGGGCGCCGTCGCCGTGTGCACGCACGGCGTACCGCACAGCTCGACGAGGCGAAGCATGGAGACCCCCGAGACGACGACGTCGTCAGCGGTGGCCGTGGTGTGCCGAGGCCAGTTGCCTCCCGTTCCCGGCCGAGAGCTGCTGGTGCTGAATGCGAGAACCGAGGTCATGATTCAGGTGTAGATCCGGCAAGCTCCACGCGCGCGCACGTCAACGGGATCCGAACGCACCTGATCGGTTCCCTGACGAGTTCCGAGCGACCCGTCTCCGTCGTCGTGAGCGGCGCATTCGGATCGCCCGAGGAGGCGTTAGGGGTCCGTGAGGATCGGCGCAGCGGCATCCGCGCGGGTGTTGCATCGCAGGTGCAGTGAATGCTGCCCGCCTGCCGCGCCTGCGGCTCGCGTCATCGTGAATCTGGAGTCTTCGTGCTCGACGTCGTCTACATTCTCGGCATCATCGCCGTGTTCGTACTCGTCGGCCTCATCGCCAGGGGGGTCGAGAAGCTGTGATCTTCTTCGAACTCCTCGCTGCCGCGCTGGGTGTCGCCGCTGTGGTGTACCTCGTGTACGCCCTCGTCAAACCTGAGCGGTTCTGATGGATGCGTTGTTCGCCGTCCTGCAGGCGGCCACCCTCGCGCTCATCCTCGCCCTCCTCTACCGCCCGCTCGGCGACTACATGGCGCGCCTCTACACGAGCGACCGCGACTGGAGGTTCGAACGCGGCCTGTATCGCCTGATCGGCGTCGACCCGCGCGCCGAGCAGTCGTGGCCCGCGTACCTCCGCGGCGTGCTCGCGTTCTCGGTCATCGGCCTGCTGTTCGTGTACGTGCTGCAGCGCGCCCAGGCCGTGCTGCCGTACTCGCTCGGCCTTCCGGCCGTCCCCGAGGGGCTGTCGTTCAACACCGCCGCGTCCTTCGTCGCGAACACGAACTGGCAGTCGTACTCCCCCGAGCTCACGATGGGCTACACCGTGCAGCTCGCGGGCCTCGCCGTGCAGAACTTCGTCTCGGCCGCCGTCGGCATCGCCGTGGCCGTGGCACTCGTGCGCGGATTCGCACGCCGGAACTCGGGCACGATCGGCAACTTCTGGGTCGACCTGTTCCGCGGCTCGTTCCGACTGCTGCTGCCGCTCTCGGTCATCGGCGCGATCGTGCTGCTCATCGGCGGCGTCGTGCAGAACTTCAACGGCTTCACCGAGATCACGACGCTCGCGGGCGGCACGCAGAACGTGCCCGGTGGTCCGGTCGCCTCGCAAGAGGTCATCAAGCTGCTCGGCACGAACGGCGGCGGCTTCTTCAACGTGAACTCCGCGCACCCGTTCGAGAACCCGACCGCTTGGACGAGCCTCTTCCAGAACGTGCTCATGCTCGCGATCCCCTTCGCCCTGCCCCGCACCTTCGGCAGGATGGTCGGTTCCAACAAGCAGGGTTACGCGATCCTCGCCGTCATGGCGACGCTCTACGTGATCTCGCTCTTCGCACTGAGCGCGCTCGAATCGGGCGGCAACGGCACTGCGCCCGAACTCGCCGGCGGCGCACTCGAGGGCAAGGAGGCGCGCTTCGGCATCTTCGGCTCGGCGCTCTTCGGCACCACGTCGACGCTCACCTCGACCGGCGCCGTGAACTCGATGCACGACTCCTTCACCGCCCTCGGCGGCATGATGCCGATGCTCAACATGATGCTCGGCGAGGTCGCCCCCGGCGGTGTCGGCTCGGGCCTGTACGGCATGCTCGTGCTCGCGATCATCGCGGTGTTCATCGCGGGTCTCCTCGTCGGTCGCACGCCCGAGTACCTCGGCAAGAAGATCGGGCCGCGTGAGATCAAGCTCGCGAGCCTCTACATCCTCGTCACGCCGACGCTCGTGCTCGTGGGCACCGCCCTCAGCTTCGCGATCCCCGGCATCCGCGAGGACGTCGAGTCCGTCTCGATCTGGAACCCCGGCATCCACGGCATGAGCGAAGTGCTCTACGCGTTCACGAGCGCGTCGAACAACAACGGCTCCGCGTTCGCCGGCCTCACGGCGAACACGCCGTGGTTCAACACGGCGCTCGGCGTCGCGATGCTGCTCGGCCGGTTCATCCCGATCGTGCTCGTGCTCGCCCTCGCCGGCTCGCTCGCCGCGCAGGACAAGGTTCCCGCGACCGCGGGCACCCTGCCCACCCATCGGCCGCAGTTCGTCGGCCTCCTCGTGGGCGTCACCGTCATCGTGACCGCGCTCACGTACTTCCCCGTTCTCACGCTGGGTCCCCTGGCTGAAGGGCTGAACTGAAATGTCCACCGTCTCCACCGCCTCGGCCCCTGAACCGCTGGCGGAGCACACGCCCCGTCAGATGGGCTCCCCCTCGAAGCGCCCCGCCGGCGCCTTCGGGCCCGCGCAGATCCTGCAGGCCCTTCCGGGTGCGTTCCGCAAGCTCGACCCGAGGCAGATGTGGCGCAACCCTGTCATGTTCCTCGTCGAGGTCGGCGCTGCGCTCACGACCGTGCTCGCGATCGCCGAGCCGTTCGCCGGTGGCCCCGGCTCGTCGGGCGGCACGGCCGTGCCGCTCTCGTTCACCTGGGCGATCGCCGTCTGGCTCTGGCTCACCGTGCTCTTCGCGAACCTCGCGGAGTCGGTGGCCGAGGGCCGCGGCAAGGCGCAGGCCGACACCCTGCGGCAGACCCGCACGTCGACGGTCGCGCGCCGCGTCACGGCGTACGACGAGGTCGCGGATGCCGCGGCCGAACGCACCGCGATCGCCGAGGTCCCCTCGGGCGACCTCCGGCTCGGCGACGTCGTCGTCGTGACGGCGGGCGAGTCGATCCCGGGCGACGGCGACATCATCCAGGGCATCGCCTCGGTTGACGAGTCGGCGATCACGGGCGAGTCGGCCCCGGTCGTGCGCGAGTCGGGTGGTGACCGTTCCGCGGTCACCGGTGGCACGCGCGTGCTCTCCGACCGCATCGTCGTACGCATCACGTCGAAGCCCGGCGAGACCTTCGTCGACCGCATGATCGCGCTCGTCGAGGGCGCGTCGCGGCAGAAGACCCCGAACGAGATCGCGCTGAACATCCTGCTCGCGAGCCTCTCGATCATCTTCGTGATCGTCACCCTGACCCTGAACCCGATCGCCTCCTACGCGGCGTCTCCGGTCTCGATCCCGGTGCTCGTGGCCCTCCTCGTCTGCCTCATCCCGACGACGATCGGCGCCCTGCTCTCGGCCATCGGCATCGCCGGCATGGACCGCCTCGTGCAGCGGAACGTGCTCGCGATGTCGGGCCGTGCCGTCGAGGCTGCAGGCGACGTCACGACGCTGCTCCTCGACAAGACGGGCACCATCACCTACGGCAACCGCCGCGCGAGCGAGTTCGTGCCGATGCCGGGCGTCGAGGTCTCCGAGCTCGAGCGGGCGGCGGCCCTGTCGTCGCTCGCCGACCCGACCCCGGAGGGCTCGTCGATCGTCGATCTGGCGGCTGAGCGCGGCATCCGCTTCGATGGCGCACCCGCCGGCGAGGTCGTGCCGTTCACGGCGCAGACCCGCATGTCGGGACTCGACCTGCCCGACGGCTCGAGCATCCGCAAGGGCGCCGGTTCGGCGGTCATCGCCTGGGTCGAGGCATCCGGCCGCATCGCGTCGAGCACGTTCGACGAGCTGGAGCAGCGCGTCGAGGCGATCTCGAACAGCGGCGGCACGCCGCTCGTCGTCGCCGCGAAGGACGCGAACGGCGAGGCTCGACTGCTCGGCGTCGTGCACCTGAAGGACGTCGTGAAGGACGGCCTCACCGAGCGCTTCGCCGAACTCCGGGCGATGGGCATCCGCACCGTGATGATCACGGGCGACAACCCGCTCACCGCGAAGGCCATCGCGGCCGAGGCCGGCGTCGACGACTACCTCGCCGAAGCGACCCCCGAAGACAAGATGGCGCTCATCAAGCGCGAGCAGGCGGGCGGCAACCTCGTCGCCATGACGGGCGACGGCACGAACGACGCGCCTGCGCTCGCGCAGGCCGACGTCGGCGTCGCGATGAACACGGGCACGTCGGCCGCGAAGGAGGCCGGCAACATGGTCGACCTCGACAGCGACCCGACGAAGCTCATCGAGATCGTGCGCATCGGCAAGCAGCTGCTCATCACGCGCGGCGCGCTCACGACGTTCTCGATCGCCAACGACGTGGCGAAGTACTTCGCGATCATCCCGGCGATGTTCGCGGGCGTCTTCCCGGGGCTCGCGGTGCTGAACATCATGCAGCTGCACTCCCCCGCCTCGGCGATCCTGTCGGCGATCATCTTCAACGCGATCATCATCGTGATCCTGATCCCGCTGGCGCTCCGCGGCGTGAAGTACAAGGCCGGCGGCGCGTCCGCGATCCTCAGCAGAAACCTGCTGATCTACGGCCTCGGCGGCATCATCGCCCCCTTCATCGGCATCAAGCTGATCGACCTCGTCGTCAGCCTCATCCCGGGCTTCTAGGCCCGGGCGCGAAAGGACATCCCAATGAGTTCCACACGCACGGCGGTACGCACCCACTGGGTCGCGGTCCGCGCGATGCTCATCTTCACGCTCGTGCTCGGCGTCGCCTACACGATCGTCGTCACGGGCATCGGCCAAGTCGTCCTGCCCGCCCAGGCGAACGGCTCGGTCGTCCGTTCGGGCGACGAGGTCGTGGGCTCCTCGCTCATCGGCCAGTCGTTCGCGGATGCCGACGGCAACCCGCTACCCGAGTGGTTCCAGCCCCGCCCGTCGGCGGCCGGCGACGGCTACGACGGCGGTGCATCGAGCGGCAGCAACTGGGGGCCCGAGAACGCCGACCTCATCGCCGCGATCGAGGAGCGGAAGGCGCAGGTCGCCGAGTTCAACGGCGTCTCCGAAGCGGATGTCCCTGCCGACGCCGTCACCGCGTCGGCGTCGGGTCTCGACCCGCACATCAGCCCCGAGTACGCCCTGCTGCAGGTGGCGCGGGTCGCCGGCGAGCGCGGGCTCCCCGAATCCGAGGTGCGCGAACTCGTGGAGTCTAGGATTCAGGCACGGGATCTCGGGTACCTGGGCGAGCCCACCGTCAACGTGCTGCAGCTGAACCTCGCCCTCGCAGAGCTGGAGGGCTAGCACGATGCGAAGGGGGCGGCTTCGGGTCCTGCTCGGCGCCGCTCCCGGCGTCGGCAAGACCTACTCGATGCTCGAAGAGGGCCGACGGCTCCGGGGCGAAGGGCACGACGTCGTCGTGGCCTTCGTCGAGACGCACGGCCGCAAGGCCACCGCGTCGATGGTCAGCGGGCTCGAGGTGGTGCCGCGCACCACCGTCGAGCACCGCGGCATGGGACTCGACGAGATGGACCTCGACGCGGTGCTCGCGCGCCGGCCCGAGATCGCCCTCGTCGACGAGCTCGCGCACACCAATGCGCCGGGCTCCCGGCACGAAAAGCGCTGGCAGGACGTCGACGAGCTGCTCGAGGCGGGCATCGACGTCATCTCGACGGTCAACACCCAGCACATCGAATCGCTCGGCGACGTCGTGCAGCAGATCACGGGGGTGGCCCAGCGCGAGACCATCCCCGACGCCGTGCTGCGGGCCGCCGACCAGATCGAGGTCGTCGACCTCGCCCCGCAGGCGCTCCGCGATCGCCTCGCGGGCGGTCTCGTCTATCCGGCCGAACGCATCGACGCCGCGCTCTCGAACTACTTCCGGCTCGGCAACCTCACGGCGCTCCGCGAACTCGCGCTGCTCTGGCTGGCCGACGAGGTCGACTCGGCCCTGAAGGCCTACCGCGTCGAGCACGGCATCGACCGCAAGTGGGAGGCGAGAGAGCGCGTCGTCGTCGCCCTCACCGGCGGCCCCGAGGGCGAGACCCTGCTGCGCCGCGGTGCGCGCATCGCCTCGCGGTCGTCGGGCGGCGAGCTCATCGCGGTGCACGTCACGAACCCCGACGGCATGCGGGCGAGGCATCCGGGAGCACTCGATCGCCAGCGCACCCTCGTCGAGCAGCTCGGCGGCACGTTCCACCAGGTCGTCGGCGAAGACGTGCCGCGCGCGCTCGTCGACTTCGCGAGGGCGGCGAACGCCACGCAGCTCGTGATCGGCGTCAGCCGCCGCTCGCGGCTCGCTGCGGCGTTCACGGGCCCCGGCATCGGCGCGACCGTCATTCGCGAATCGGGCGACATCGACGTGCACATCGTCACGCACGCGGCGGCCGGCTCGGGCTTCTCGCTCCCGAAGCTCGGCGGGGCGCTCAGCCGCCGGCGCCTCATCGTCGGCTTCGCCGTCGCGCTCATCGCCGGGCCGCTGCTCAGTTGGCTGCTCGTCACCTTCCACACCGAGACGTCGATCACGAGCGACGTGCTCGCGTACCAGTTGCTCGTCATCGTCGTCGCCCTGATCGGCGGCATGTGGCCGGGCCTCTTCGCCGCGGTGCTCTCGGGCCTCACGCTCAACTTCCTCTTCGTCCAGCCGACGTACACACTCACGATCAGCGACCCGAGACAGCTGCTCGCCCTCGTGTTCTACGTCGCCAACGCACTGCTCGTGAGCTATGTCGTCGACCAGGCCGCGCGCCGTACTCGCATCGCCCGCCGTGCGGCCGCCGAATCCCAGCTGCTCGCGACGCTCGCGGGCAGCGTGCTCCGCGGTGAAGACGCCCTGCAGGCGATGGTCACCCGCACGCGCGAGGCGTTCGGCCTCACCGGCGTGCGCCTGCTGATCGACGGCGAGCCCCGGGTCGCCGATGGTGAGCCGAGCCGCGACGACCGGGTGACCGAGATCCCCATTGGCAGCCGCGGCGTGCTCGAACTGCACGGTCAGGACCTCGAGGCATCCGAACGCCGCCTGCTGCAGGTCATCGCCGCCCAGATGGATGCCGCGATCGAGCACGGCGCGCTCGCGACCGCGGCCTCTGCGGCCAACGCCCTCGTCGAGACCGACCGCGTGCGCTCGGCCCTGCTCGCCGCCGTCGGGCACGACCTACGACGCCCGCTCACCTCGGCGTCGGCCGCGATCAGCGCCCTGCGCTCCCGCGAGGTCGAGCTGCCCGCCGCCGAGCGCGACGAACTGCTCGCGACGGCCTCCGAGAGCCTCGACGCCCTCGCCGAGCTCGTCACCAACCTGCTCGACGTGAGTCGGGTGCAGGCCGGGGCACTCGCCGTCACCCTCGCTCCGACCGAGGTCGCCGACGTCGTCCTCCCGGCCCTCGACGAGCTCGCCCTCGGGCCCGGCGACGTCGAGCTCGACCTCGCCGACGAACTCGATCCCGTGCTCGCCGACGGCGTGCTGCTGCAGCGCGTCGTGGTGAACCTGCTCGCGAACGCCGTGCGCCACGGCCCCGACGGCGAGCGCGTGCGCCTCGCGGCGAGCTCGTTCCAGGGCCGCACCGAACTGCGTGTCGTCGACCGCGGCCCCGGCATCCCCGCCGAGCGCCGCGACGAGGTGTTCACGCCGTTCCAGCGCCTCGGCGACACCGACAACGACACCGGTCTCGGGCTCGGCCTCGCCTTGTCGAAGGGCTTCGTCGAGGGGATGGACGGCACACTGGAGGTCGAGGACACTCCCGGCGGCGGCCTGACCATGGTCGTCACCCTGCCGTCCGCCACGACACCGCCGCCGCCGCCGCCGACGACGACCACGACCACGACCACCGAGGAGGTGCGATGAGGATCCTCCTCGCCGACGACGACGACCAGTTGCAGCGCGCGCTGCGCATCACGCTCGCGGCGCGCGGCTACGAGGTCGTCGCCGCTCGCGACGGCGCCGAGGCGATCGACCTGGCCGCGAACGCGCATCCCGACCTGATCCTGCTCGACCTCGGCATGCCGAAGGTCGACGGCATCGACGTCATCCGAGCGGTGCGCGCGTGGTCGAAGGTGCCGATCCTCGTGCTCTCGGGCCGCACCGATTCGGCCGAGAAGGTCGACGCCCTCGACGCCGGCGCCGACGACTACGTGACGAAGCCCTTCGCCATGGACGAGCTGCTCGCCCGCATCCGCGCTCGGGCCCGGTCGACGAGCGGCGAAGCGGATGCCGCGGCCTACGCGATCGGCGCACTCGCCGTCGACCTCGCCGCGAAGACCATCAGGTCGACGGATGCCTCGTGCCACGCGACATCCGTTCGCCTGACGCCGACCGAGTGGCGCCTGCTCGAGCTGTTCCTCAAGAACCCGGGCAAGCTCCTCACCCGGCAGATGCTGCTGAGCGAGGTGTGGGGGCCGTTCCACGCGAACGATGCCGGGTACCTGCGGCTCTACGTCGCCCAGCTGCGGCGCAAGCTCGAGCCGACGCCGTCGGAGCCGCGGTTCTTCCTGACGGAACCGGGCATGGGCTACCGCTTCGAGCCGGGGGCCGCCGAGGCCGCCGGAGCCTGAGGTCGGGCCGCATCGCAGTCAGGCCGCTGCGGCCCGAGCCACCGCTCCGATACTCCCCAGCCGCATCGACGGCAGTCGCCGATTGCCCGGGCGTGGTCGCTGCTGCGGATCGAGATGCACCGGAGGAGTGAACCATGTCTGCGCGTCGCGCACGGTGATGACCCACCCGTCGTCATGGACGCGGTGATGGTGGTGCGAGCACAACATGATGCCGTTGCTCACATCGGTGCGGCCTCGATGACGCTTCCACCATCTGATGTGGTGTGCCTGCGTGTGCGAGGGCGGCCGGTTGCACGCCGGCCAGGCGCAGCCACCGTCGCGCTCGACGAGTGCGAGCTTCTGCGCCGCTGTGAAGAGTCGGGCTGCACGGCCGAGCCGGAGCGGCTCGGAACGATGGTCGAGCAGGAGCGGGCTGATGCCCGCCGACATCGCCAGCTCGCGCACGGTCGCGACCGAGACCGGCTGATCGATGCCGTCGATCGTGGCGTGGCCTCGACCGGAAACGAGCGAGTCGGTGTCGATGCGCGCGACCACCGTGGCCTGCCTGAGCGCCGCGGGCGCCTGCTTCGTCCCGAGCGAGAGGCGAGCGATGTCGGCGAGCGCGTCGGCGTTCATCTGGGCGATCGAGCGCTGCTCGCCGAAGATCTCATCGGTCTCGCCGATCCCCTCGGGCTTGCCGATCTCATCGGGCACACCCGCGGCGTGGGCAGCCCCGCATTCGGCCGATGCACCGAAGCCCCGCTTCGCATCACGTGCCCGGTGCAGCTCTGCACCGACGAGCGCCTCGACGGCGAGCTTGATCGGAGCCCCGTTCGCCGGGTCGAACGCGCCCTGCAGCTGAATCATGCCGGCGCGATCCTCCCAGATGCGCAAGCCTCGCTGCGAACGCAGCTCGTCTTCGCGCGGCTTCACGCCGTCGGGGTCGAGTCGCGCCTGGAGTTGCTTGATGAGCCGAACGAGTCCGTCGACGCCGACCAGCGGAGCCCGCTCGACGAGAAAGCGCTCGGCGTCACCCAGCTCGGTTCGGTCGGCACGGACCGCGATGCCATCGAGGAACCGACGAATCGTCTCGGCGGCATCGACGCACAGCGAGCCGGCCTCCAGACCGGCAGCCAGATGCGGATGCCGCGCCGGCAGCGCCTCACCGGTGAACGAGGAGCGCGACGCAGTCGCCTCCCCCACCGCCACGAGCTTGGCCGCGTCGCTGAATCTGCTGCCGGCGACCGACGCGATCAGGCGCGCGGGCGAGGCATAGCCGTGTCGGCGCACGACATCGTCATCACCGCCCATGCTCGCTCGCCTCGAGAGTTCAGCGGCGCACTTGGCCTGCAACGCCTGCACGCGACGTTCGAGTTCCGCCAGCGATTCCGTCACCCGGACCAGGCCGTCTCCGCTCATGACACGAACGTCATGTTGCGTTTCGACCGAATCGCCCTGCAACGCGTTCGCCCAGGTGGCGTCGGCCTCGGCGCACGCCGACCGCAACTCGGTGAGTGCGGCGGTCGCGGCGGGCATGCCCCATTTTACCGTGGAACAGGTCAGAAATGGAAGGTGTGTTCGAATGAATTTGACAGCATTGCGCTCCAGAGTCGGAGATACTTTCGACGGCCGCGTACGCCTTCCAGCCACCCGTCACCCGCCCGCGTGGTGGCCGATCGCTTTCAAGACGTCGCCGAGCCATACCAGGGCGAACGAGATCGTGTCGTCACCGCCGCCCTCGCGCTCCTTCTTCACGTTGTCCCATGATTCCGACAGCTGTCCGATGGTCAAGTCCGGCGAGGCCCGCACATCGTAGATCTCCGGGGCAGGAACCGACCAGAAGTAGTCAGCCGGGATCGCGACCACGCTGCCGTGCTGGTCCTCGACATGGTCGAGCACGTGGCCGATGGCTCGTCGCAGCTCTCCGATCTCGATTCCGAGATTCTCTTCGTCACGCATCGCGCTCACCCTCGATCGCCCCGTCGAGTCGGACCAACTCCTCGAGCCACCCCGCCGCCGTCGCCCCATCGAACGGCGCCTCGCGCCGCCGCACGGCCCCGAGCACGGCGTCAGCATCGGCACGCACCCGCGCCACCAGCTCCGCCGGGTACCCGAACTCCACCGCATGCTCGGCGAACTCGTCTTCATCGTCGATGAACGCCGGCGCACCCTCGCGCTCGACGACATCGAGATCGAGATCCACGTACGAGACCGTCCAGACGGTCGACCCCGTCGACCCCGTCGAGCCCGTCAGCTCCGCCGCGCCCGAGTCATCCGCTCGCCAGGCGGGAACCGTCGCGAGGTCGACGTAGGTGCCGAGCCCGCGCGGATGCCCCGCATTGAACCCGGCCGCCCAGCCCGCTCGCGGGAAGCACGACACCGAGTCCCACGTCGCCGTGAACGCATTCCCGGGTCGAGCGAAGGCGGTGCCGGCCGGGAACCCGACCCAGTCGCCGTGCACGTCATTGCCGAGCCAGCGCCCGTCGAACTCCCAGTGCGGCAGGCCGCCCCACTTCGTCGCGCGAACGCGCACGAGCGCACCAGGTGTGCCGGGGCGGTCGGGGCTGTCGGCGCTGCTCACCCGACCACCGTATCCGCGCCTACGCTGGAACCCGTGGACTGCTCCTACTTCGACGCCGGGCGCTGCACCTCGTGCTCGCTCATGGGGCAGCCCTACGAGAGGCAGCTCGCCGACAAGCAGCGTCACGCCGAAGAACTCCTGCAGGCGCACGACGGCCTCGACTGGCTGGCGCCGATCGGCAGCCGCGAAGACGGCTACCGCAACAAGGCGAAGATGGTGATCGGCGGCACGACGGCGGCGCCGACGATCGGCATCCTCGACGCCGACGGCCACGGCATCGACCTCGAGGCCTGCGGCATCTGCTCCCCCGGCCACCGGGCGGCGTTCCCGGTGATCGCCGCGTTCATCACCCGGGCCGGGCTCACGCCGTACGACGTGCCGAGCCGCACGGGCGAGCTCAAGCACCTGATCCTCACCGAGTCCCCCGACGGCGAGCTCATGATCCGCTTCGTCGTGCGCTCGACCGAGCCGGTCGGCCGCATCCGCAAGCACTTGCCGTGGCTCCTCGCCGAGCTGCCGAACGCCCGCGTGGTCACCGCGAACGTGCTGCCCGAACACAAGGCCGTGCTCGAAGGCGAGCACGAGATCGTCTTCACCGAGGCCTCGACGCTGCCCATGCGTCTCGGCGACGTCACGATGCACCTGCGTCCGCAGAGCTTCTTCCAGACGAATACCGAGATCGCCGAGGCGCTCTACGTCGAGGCGCGCGACTGGGTGCGCGCGCTCGCCCCCGATTCGGCCTGGGACCTCTACTCGGGCGTCGGCGGCTTCGCCCTGCACATCGCGGATGCCGCGGCATCCGTCACCGGAATCGAGACGAGCGTCGAGGCCGTGGCCAGCGCAGAACTCAGTCGAACGGATGCCGCGCTCTCACGCGTGCGGTTCGAGGCCGGCGACGCCACCGCCTTCGCCCTGGGCGCCGAGACGGCTCCCGATCTCGTGATCGTGAACCCGCCCCGGCGGGGCATCGGCCGCGAGCTGAGCGGATGGCTCGAGGCATCCGCTGTTCGTCACGTGCTCTATTCGAGCTGCAACGCGGCCTCGCTCGCGCGCGACCTCGAAGCGATGCCGTCGCTGCGGCCGGTGCGCGGTCGGGTCTTCGACATGTTCCCGCAGACGACGCACTTCGAGGTCATGGTGCTGCTCGAGCGGGTCTGACTCCGCACCGGTGCGGGCCTGAGCCCGCGACCCGAGTCGGCGGCCGAACGCCTGGCTGGTCGCGCCCGGCCGCCTCGGCGTCAGCGCTTGCGCGGCTTGATGATGCCGTCTTCGGCCTTCTCGCGCTTCAGTGCTCGCTTCTCTTTCAACGAGAGCTGGGCCTGCTTCTTGGCGGTGTTTCCGCGTGCGTTCTTCTCGGACATACGGGCTCGCTTCCCTTCATCAGCTGGCGGGCTTCCGATGACCATAGCCCACCCCCCAGGGGAAGTCACTTCGGCTGCCTTCGACGCACCGCGGCGTTTCGAAACCGGCCCGGTTCAGGCATTTTCTTGAGGGTTGGGCTATACTGGCAGGTCACGCCAAAGGAGGTGACATGAGGAGAATCCCACCGTTCCTCGCGACGACGATCGTCGCGAGCTGGTTGTTCATGATCGGCTTCGCAGCCGGTTTCGAGAGCGAACTCGCGACGCACCCGACGCTCACCCGTGAGCACCCCGACGTGCTGCACGCCGGCCTCACCATGGGCATCGGCGCCGTGTGCGCCACGCTGGTGATCGCCGCCAGCGTGCGGCTCACGAAGATGCTCGTCAGGGCCCGTTCCGGCGGGGCGCACGCCGCGCTGTAGCGACGACGCACGCGTCGATCGAGCGATCGAACGCCGCGGGCGCAGGTACTCGCCTGCGCCCGCGGCGCATCACTCGACCAGGTCGGCGGTCAGCGCGGCGAGCTCGGCCTGCCGGTCGGCCTTCTCGCGCGGCGCACCGGGTACGCCCGGTCGCATCTGCCACGGGTGCGGCCCGTCGATCGGCCGGTACGCGACCCCGATGGCGTCGTAGATCGCGAGCTGGGCACCCAGGCGCGCCTCGAATCCGGCCCAGTCCTTGCCGGGCGCACTCCACGCGACCTCGGCGAACGCCGCGAGTCGCGGGAACACCATGTAGTCGACCCGTGACGCCGTGTCCATGTGCTCGCTCCACGCGTTCGCCTGCACACCGAGCACGTGACGCCGCATCGGCTCCGAGGCATCCGTCGGCAGGGGCTCGAACTCGTAGACGTCGCGCAGCGACTGCACCGTGCCCACCGGGATCGGCTCGTCGGCCGAGTCCGACTGCCGGTAGTCGAGGTAGGCGAAGTCGTCGGGGCAGAGCACGACGTCGTGGCCGCGCGCCACGGCGACCTCGGCTCCGCGGAGGCCACGCCACGAGGCGATCGTCGCGCCGGGGTCGAGCGGGCCCTCGAGCACCTCGTCCCAGCCGTACAGGCGACGCCCGGCGGCCGTCAGGTGCGCGTCGAGCTGACGGATGAACCACGCCTGCAACTCGTTCGGCGTCTCGAGTCCGCGCGTCGCCATGAGCTCCTGCGTGCGCGCGTCGTTCGCCCACTGCACCTTGCGGGCTTCGTCGCCGCCGACCGCGATGTAGGTCGACGGGAAGACCTCCATGACCTCGTCGAGCACGTTGCGGAAGAACTCGACCGTCGATTCCTCGGTGTTCAGCACGTCGTCGTTGATGCCGTAACGCGTCCACACCTCGTACGGCCCGCCCGTGACTCCGAGCTCGGGGTGGGCGGCGAGCGCGGCCCGCACGTGCCCGGGCGTCTCGATCTCGGGCACGATCTCGATGTGGCGTTCCGCTGCGTAAGCGACGATCTCGCGCAGGTCGTCCTGCGTGTAGAAGCCGCCGACCGGGCGGCCGTCGACGGTCGACGCCGGTCCGTGACCGAGCTGCGACTCGGGGCGCCGCGCGCCGACCTCGGTGAGGCGCGGGTAGCGGCGGATCTCCATGCGCCAGCCCTGGTCGTCGGTCAGGTGCAGCTGCAGCACGTTGACCCGGTGCAGCGCGAGCAGGTCGATGAGCCGCAGCACCTCGTGCTTCGGCCGGAAGCTGCGGGCGACGTCGAGCATGAACCCGCGCCACGCGAATCGCGGCGCATCGACGGTGACGGATGCCGCGGCGCTCCACTGCCGACCCGGCAGCGCCGCCCGACGGAAGGCATCGGGGCCGAGCAGCTGTCGCAGCGCGAGCGTGCCGGAGAACAGCCCGGCGGCGGAGCCACCGGCGAGACGCACGCCGTCGACCGCGATCTCCAGCCGGTAGCCCTCGCGGGGCAGCTCGGGGTCGATCGCGAGCGCGATGGCGGCACCGCGATCCGGCTCCGCTCGTCGACCGTGGGCCGACGCATCGACGATCGTCAGGGCGAAGCCCGTCGCGGCTCCGAGGTCGGCCTGCAGTCGACGCGCGACGGATGCCGCGGCATCCGTGGCCGTGATGACCGTGTCGGCGCCGAGCACGAACTCGCCCTCGCGCGCCGCGAACGAGATCGGATTCGGGATGAGCCCGCTCACGCGCCGGCCGCCAGCTCGCGCGCACGGGCGAGCGCGGCATCGGTCGCACGGTCGAAGGTCTGCTTGAACCCGGCCTCCTCGAGCACGGCCACGGCGCGCTCGGTCGTGCCCTTCGGGCTCGTGACCCGGCGGCGCAGCTCGGCGGGGCCGTCGTCGGAGGCGGCGAGCAGTTCGCTCGCACCGCGGAACGTGCCCTCGACCATGACGGCCGCCTGCTCGGGCGTGAAGCCCTTGTCGACCGCCGCCGCCGTGAGCTGCTCGATCAGGTAGAAGACGTAGGCCGGGCCCGAGCCCGAGATCGTCGAGAGCGCGTCGATCTGCTCCTCGGGCACGACGAGCACCTCGCCGACGGTCTCGAAGAGCGCCACGGCGAGCGCGAGGTCGTCGTCGCTCGACCGCGTGCCCGCCGAGACGCCCGTCACGGCACGGCCGACCACGGCCGGCGTGTTCGGCATCGAGCGGATGACGGAGACCGACTCGGGCAGCAGCGACTCGAAGGTCGCGACCGTGACACCCGCCGCGACGCTCACGACGATCGCGTCCGGATCGAGTGCGTCGGCGATCTCCTCGAGGAGGGCCGGCACCATCGCGGGCTTCACGGCGACGACCACGAGCCTCGCACCGGCGACGGCCGTGCGGTTGGCCGCGGCATCCGTCTCGGTCGCGTACGCGACGACGCCGGGAAGCGCGGCGAGCTCGGCCGCCTTCTCGGCGCTGCGATTGGTCGCACGAATGCCGCCGTCGACCTCGATGCCGGGCTGCAACAGGCCGGTGAGGATGGCGCGGGCCATCGAACCGGCCCCCAGGAACGCGATCGCGGGCAGTCTGACGGGGGCCTCGGCACTCATGCGACCATCCTAGATTCGAGGCCCGATGCTGTGGTCTCGCGCGGATGATTCGGCCCGGCGCCGCCCTTTAGGATTGCTCCATGAGCGCATCGGGCGGCACCAAGGCCATCATCGCGGCATTCCTCGCGAACACGGGCATCGCCCTGACGAAGTTCATCGCGTGGTTCTTCTCGGGCTCCGCCTCGATGCTCGCCGAGGGCGTGCACTCGCTCGCCGACGCCGGCAACCAGCTGCTGCTGATCCTCGGCGGTCGCAAGGCGAAGAAGGCCGCCGACAAGGAGCACCCCTTCGGCTACGGCCGCGAGCGGTACGTCTACGCCTTCGTCGTGTCGATCATCCTGTTCTCGGTCGGCGGCATCTTCTCGATCTACGAGGGCGTCGACAAGCTGACGCACCCGCACGAGCTCGAGAACGCGTGGCTGCCCCTGCTCGTGCTCTCGATCGCGATCGTGCTCGAGTCGTTCTCACTGCGCACCGCGGTGAAGGAGTCGAACCACATCCGCGGCCGCCAGAGCTGGGTGCAGTTCGTGCGCCGGGCGAAGGCGCCCGAGCTGCCCGTCGTGCTGCTCGAAGACGTCGCCGCCCTCATCGGCCTCGTCTTCGCCTTCCTCGCCGTCGGGCTCACGGTGCTCACCGGCAACCCGGTCTTCGACGCCGTCGGCACGCTCATGATCGGTACCCTCCTGGTGCTCGTGGCGATCGTGCTCGGCATCGAGACGAAGTCGCTCCTCGTCGGCGAGGGCGCCAACGACGACGACCTCGCGCGCATCGAGCAGGCGATCCTCGCCGGCCCCGAGGCCGAGCGCATCATCCACATGAAGACCCTCTACCTCGGCCCCGACGAGCTCCTCATCGCCGCCAAGCTCGGATTCACCGCCGACCAGCGCCTGCTCGAGGTGTCGGCGGCGACCAACGTGATCGAGCAGCGCATCCGCGACGCGGTGCCGTCGGCACGCGCCATCTACATCGAGCCCGACGTCTACGTCGAGCCGAACCACCCGGCCCCGCCCACCGATGCCATCGTCATCAAGGGCCTCGAGTGACGCGAGCCCGCGGCACCGCCCTGGTGCTGCGCCACGACTCCGCGATCGGCCTCGGCAACCTCGGACCCACCCTCGAAGCGCACGGCTACGAGATCGTCACGGTCGACGCTCCGTCGACGGATGTCTCGGCGCTCGACGCCCTGGCGCCCGACCTCGTCGTCGTGCTCGGCGGCGACGAGGGAGCGTACGAGACCGACCGCTATCCGTACCTGTCCGACGAGATCGCGCTGCTGCGAACCCGTATCGAGGCGGAGGCGCCGATCTTCGGCGTCTGCCTCGGCGCGCAGCTGCTCGCGAAGACGCTCGGCGCCGAGGTCTTCAAGGGCCCGAGGAAGGAGGTCGGCTGGCTGACGGTCGAGCCGACCGAGGCCGGTGCGAACTCTCCGGTTCGGCACTTCGCCGGGGTTCCGACGGTGCAGTGGCACGGCGACACCTTCGAGCTGCCCGAGGGCGTCGAACGGCTCGCCTCATCGGGCGCATACGAGAACCAGGCCTTCGCGAAGGGCGAGTGGCTTCTCGCCGTGCAGTTCCACCCCGAGGTCACCGACGAGATCCATGAGGAGTGGTTGCGGGAGTGGGGCGACGAGCTGCCCGAGTACGGCCTCAGCCGCGAACAGCTCCGCGAGGAGCGCGCGTCGTTCGGGCCGCTCTCGCAGGAGGCATCCGCTCGCCTGCTCGGCGAGTACCTCGAGGGGCTCGAAGCGCGCAGCACGCACGCCGCGTAGACGCAGCGGGCGCCGCCGGGGATGAACCCCGACGGCGCCCAGACGGCATGCGGCGACTAGAAGTGCGTGCCGCCGTCGATGCGCACCTCGGTGCCGGTGATGAACGCGCCGTCGTCGCTCGCGAGCATCGCGACGACGCCGGCGACGGCCTCGGGGCCGGCGAAGCCCTGCTTGATCGCCGGAGCGAGCTTCATGAAGAGGCTGAAGTCGGCGTCGGCGGGCAGGCCGGGGCCCTGGCTCTGCTTGCTCTCGCCGCTGCCGTCGGTCATGCCCGACGAGATCGAGCCGGGCTGCACCGAGTTGAATCGGATGCCCTGCTTCGCGTACTCGGCGGCGAGGGCGTGGGTCATCGACTGCACACCCCCCTTGCTGGCCGCGTAGGCCGACATGTACGGGTGCGCGAACGCCGCCGACGTCGAGCTGAAGTTCACGACCGCGGCGCCGTTGCCCTCGAGGAGGGCGGGGATCGACTCGCGGATCATGAGGAAGGTGCCGACGAGGTTCACGCTGATGACCTGCTGGAACTGCTCGAGCGAGGTCTCGTGGGTGTGCGACGAGCGGAGGATGCCGGCGGCATTGACGAGCACATCGAGCCCGCCGAGCGCGGCGACCGCGGCGGCGACGCCCTCGCGCACGGATGCCTCATCGGAGATGTTCACGACGACGGTCGTGAGGCGATCGGCGGCGTCGCCCGCCTTCGCCACGGTGTCGGCGAGGCCGGCCTCGCTCACGTCGGCGGCGACGACGACGCCGCCCTCGGCGAGCATGCGCAGCACGGTGGCCTGTCCGATGCCGGAGCCTGAGCCGGTGACGATCGCGCGGCGTCCTTCGTAACGGTTCATGACTGGTGACCTTTCGGGGTTCGGGAAGATGAAAGACACGCTACGCCTACATGGCACGTTATGCCAGTGTGGCGACGAGCGACACGGATGCCGCGCCGTCGCGTACGCTTCCAACGTGGACGAGAGACCCCCGACGCTGACTGAACGCCGCAAGGCCGCGACCCAGCTCGAGCTCGCCCACGCCGCCGCCCGCCTCTTCACCGACCGCGGCCCCGATGCGACGACGGCCGAGGAGATCGCGGCCGCGGGCGGGGTGGCGCTGCGCACCTTCTACCGCTACTTCCGCACGAAGGAGGACGCCGTCGCTCCGCTCCTCACCGTCGGCGCCGACCACTGGCGGGCACTGCTCGCGGCATCCGATCGCTCGGTCGATCCGCTCACGGCGATCGAGCGCGCCATCGACGAGGCGCTCACCCCGCCCGAGGAGGTCATCGAGGGGCTCCACTGGACGCGGGGCCTGCTGCGTGCGGGCGTCGACGACCCGGCGCTCATGAACGTCTGGTACCGCGTCAACCGCGAGTCCGAGACGAAGCTGCGCGGCGTCATCCTCGAACTCGCGGGGCCGTCGGTCGACGAGCTCACCGCACGACTCGTGGCCGCGGCGGCGACCGACGCGATCCGCATCGCGCTCGAGGCATGGGCGGAGACCGACGATCCCGAGGTCGGGCCCGGCTCACCGGCCGAGCGCGCCGTGCGCAATTTCCGCCGACTCTCGGCGGGCCTCACGGGCGCCTGAGCGGGTCCTCGAAGAACTCGAGCAGCAGCTTCACCGCGGCATCCGCTCCGACGCCCGGGAACACCTCGACGCGGTGGTTGAGCCGGCGATCGCGCAGCACGTCGTAGAGGGATCCGGCGGCACCGGCCTTCTCGTCCCAGGCCCCGAACACGACCGTCGGGATACGCGCCGCGAGGATCGCCCCCGCACACATCACGCAGGGCTCCAGCGTGACGACGAGCGTGCAGTCGGTGAGCCGCCAGTCGCCCGTGACCTCTGCGGCCGAGCGGAGCGCCAGGAGCTCGGCGTGGGCGGTCGGGTCGCCGTGCAGCTCGCGTTCGTTGCGACGCGCGGCGATGACCTCGCCGGTGGCGTCGACGACGATCGCACCGACCGGCACATCGCGCGTCGCGGGCGCCTGGGCCGCCTCGGCGAGCGCGAGGCGCATCCACTCACGGTGCTGCGGCAACTCCACGTTCTCCCCCTCCGCGTGCGACCCTCCCGAACTAGACTCGAGCCTATGCGAGTCCACGTTGCCGACCACCCGCTCATCACCCACAAGCTGACGGTGCTCCGTGACAAGAACACCCCGTCGCCGGTGTTCCGCTCGCTCGTCGAGGAGCTCATGACGCTGCTCGCCTACGAGGGCACGCGCGGGGTGCGGGTCGAGCCGGTCGACATCGTCACCCCGGTCTCCCCCACCACCGGCGTGCGCATCGCCGACCCGAAGCCGCTCATCGTGCCGATCCTCCGCGCGGGGCTCGGCATGCTCGAGGGCATGACGAAGCTCGTGCCGACGGCCGAGGTCGGCTTCCTCGGCATGGCGCGCAACGAAGAGACGCTCGAGCCCACCACCTATGCGGAGCGCCTCCCCGACGACCTCAGCGACCGCCAGTGCTTCGTGCTCGACCCGATGCTCGCGACGGGCGGCTCGCTCATCGCGGCGATCGAGTTCCTGCTGAAGCGCGGGGCCACGGATGTCACGGCCATCTGCATCCTCGCGGCGCCCGAGGGGCTCGCGGCGGTCGAACAGGCGATGGAGGGCCGTGGCGAGGTCACGGTCGTGCTCGGCGCCGTCGACGAGCGCCTCAACGAGCTCGGCTACATCGTGCCCGGTCTCGGCGACGCGGGCGACCGGCTGTACGGCACGGTATAAGCACCACCGCGAACCTCACGCGCCGAAGGATCTTCGAGCCTCGACACGCCGAGGTCGAAATCCGACGCGGAAGATTTCCAAAACTGCGTATCGATCGCAGAATCTTGCAAGCATGGCGACGGGCTGACTGATCCTGCCGGATGCCTCTCGGCATCGCGCACCGCGTGCGACGTCACACCCCGTCATGCGATGGTCACGAATTGACACATGCTCGGTGATCGGTTTGACTGACGCTCATGACAGACACCGCACGCAACCTGACCGCCCACGGCGCTCTCAGGACGACCGGCATGATGATGCCGGCACGTGCAGCCATGTGTTGTCGAATGTGCCGCTGACCGCGACCCCACCGCCGAGTTCCGCAGCCGATCCGCATCCAGATCGACGCCGACTCCTCTGAACCCACCGCATCCGGGGGTTCGCCCGGCCGTCCGGCCATTCGCTCAGACCCCGTCTCAAGGGGTCCGTCGCTGCACCCTTCACGCAAGGATTCTCCGTCATGTCTCTCGCACTCGCACCCGCCCCCATCCGCACCGTCCAGGCCCGCACCGCACCGTCGCTGTCGGCGGCACCGGCGCACGCCGCTCCGCTCCGCTCCGTGCCCGCCGACGTCTCGCAGCCGACCGCCGCGGCGGCCGAGGCCGCGACCGCAGCCCGCAGCCCGCGTGTCCGCGCCGTGCCCGAAGGAACCGAAGCACGCGGCTTCGTGCTCTACGTCGGCATCGACGAGGCCAAGGCCCTCGCCGACGGCACGACCCTCCACCGCATCGTCGAGGCGCTGCGCACGCTGACCGCCGAGGTCTCCCCCTCCGCCGAGACGTATGCCGCGGTGGCACTCGCACCCGAAGGTGCGGGCGGCCGCGACGTCGACGTCGTGCGCCTCGCCCTGCAGGACCCGTCGGCGCTTGCGAAGCAGCGCGAGGGCCAGGGCGTCCGCGACGATGCCGACCGTCACCCCAACGGCGTGATCATCGACATCTCGCGCAAGCGCGTGCTGCTCGACGGCGAGGCCGCCGGCCTCACCTACAAGGAGTTCGAACTGCTGCAGTACCTCGTGCTCCGCGAGGGCCGCACGATCGATCGCCACGAGCTCATCGACAACCTCTGGGACGCCGACGACGAGGCCCCGAGCGAGCGCACGATCGACGTGCACGTGCGTCGCCTGCGCTCGAAGCTCGCCCACTACCAGGACATCGTGCGCACGGTTCGCGGCGTCGGCTACCGCTTCGACCGCCACGCGGACGTCTCGATCCGCCAGGCGTCGACGCCCTCACCCGACCTGTACTGAGGCACCCCGACGCGCGTCGAAGCACGCTCGAAGATCCGTCGCGAAAAATAACGGAACGATAACTAGCGCCTGTTACCGATCCGTTATATATTCGGAAGTGCGCCGCTTGTTTGCTGTGGCAGGCGGCGCGGAATGTGATTGCAGGACACTCTTGGTGCAAGGGAGAGGGCCGGTCGTCAGCCTCTACGACCGGCCCTCAACCGATTCCTCCCGGTGACGGTCGAGGGCAACTCCCGATTCCTCCCAGGAACGGTCGAGGGCAACTCCCGATTCCTCCCGGGAACGGTCGAGGGCGCTCACAGAATTCTGCCGCGGTTGCCTATTGTGGGATCAGCCCACAACCCGAAGGGACCCCGCATGGCAGATCGCGCGATCACGGTGGCCGCATGGGAATCGTTGTTCCGTGCGCAGGTCTCGATCATGCGCGCGCTCGCGGCCGAGTTCCCGAGCGACGTCATCTCCCTCAACGAGTACGACGTGCTCTTCAACATCACGCGTGCGCCCGGTCGGCGCCTGCGCCTCAAAGACCTGAATCAGAACGTGCTCATCACCCAGCCGAGCGTGAGCCGGCTCGTCGATCGGCTCACGACTCGGGGACTCGTCGCGAAGCTGCCCGACCCGCGCGACGGCCGCGGCACGATCGTGGCGATCACCGAGGAGGGCTTCGACCTCTTCCGCCGCGTCGCGATCACCCATATGGACGCGATCAATCGCCAGTTCGGCGACAGCCTGTCGGAGGATGAACTCCGCACGCTCGCCGACCTCTGCAATCGGCTGCGCCGAGAACTCGACCAGGAGTAGTACGCGGCCGATCCGCGGAATCACGCGCGAAGCCCGGTATAGACGCGCGACTCCCCCCAGCGTTACTCTCAGCTCAGACAGTGGGTCTGGGTTCCTGGGGGGAAGTCATGGACATCGTGCTCGTCATCCTGCAAGCCTGCATCGTCATCGGCGCGATCGTTCTCGGTGTCCGAACCGGCGGCATCGGCCTGGGTCTCTGGGGCGTCGTCGGCACGGTGATCCTGGTGTTCGTGTTCCAACTGCCACCGGGCGCCATCCCGATCGACGCGTTCTTCATCATCATCGCGGTGATCACGGCGTCGTCGGCGATGCAGGCTGCCGGCGGCATCGACTACCTCGTCTCGATCGCGTCGAAGATCATCCAGCGTAATCCGAAGCGACTCACGTACGTGGCGCCGATCGTGGCGTTCGTCTTCACGGTGCTCTCGGGCACCTCGAACATCTTCTTCGCGCTGATCCCGGTGATCTACGAGACGGCGTACCGCAACGGTCAGCGGCCCGAGCGCGCCCTCGCCGCATCCACCGTCACCTCCGGACTCGGCATCACGGCCAGCCCGGTCTCGGCCGCGATGGCGGCCTATCTGGTGCTCATGGACGGCACCGGCTACGGACTGCCGCAGATCCTCCTCATCACAGTCCCCGCCGCGCTCATCGCCTGCATCGTCACCTCGCTCGTGCAGCAGCGCGTGGGCAAGGACCTGCTCGACGACCCCGTGTTCATGAAGCGCGTCGCCGACGGCACCGTCGAGGTGCCGGCTGCACTGAAGGCCCGCTACGAGGCCAAGGTCGGCGGCGGCACCGCGGTCGGAGGAACGACGACCGCGACGGCCACGAAGACGGGCGGTTCGGATGCCGCGGCAGACGCGCCCCCCGCTCGCATCGAGCACCCGGTGCCCCCGGGCGGCGCGACCGCCGCGTGGATCTTCGTCACCGGCACGCTGCTCATCGTGCTGCTCGGCCTCTTCCCGGGCCTGCGCCCGGCATTCCCCGACGACACCGGCGAGCTCGTGCCCCTCGGCATGTCGACCATCATCGAGATGATCATGTTCACGGTCGCACTCGTCATCATCCTCGTGCGCAAGGTCAAGCCGTCACTCGTGGTCGAGCAGCCGCTGCTGCGGGCGGGCTTCGTCGCCGCGGTCGCGCTGTTCGGCATCGCGTGGATGGCCGACACCTTCATCTCGGCCAACGAGGAGACGATCATCGAGCCGCTCGGTGCGATGATCGAGGCGAACCCGCTCCTCCTGGCCGTCGCGCTCTTCATCGTCTGCGGCCTCACCACGAGCCAATCGGCGACGACGAACACGATGATCCCGATCGCCCTCGCCGCCGGGCTCGCCCCGGGCGTCATCACGGCGATGTGGCCGTCGCTCATCGGCGTCTGGCTCTTCCCGGCCAACGGCTCGCAGATCGCCGCCGTCGAGACCGACCTGACGGGCTCGACCAAGCTGACCCAGGTGCCGGTCTGGCACTCGTTCACCATCCCGATGCTCGTCTCGTGGGTCGCCGTCGTCGGGTCGGGCCTCCTGATCCAGCTCATCGTCCCCGCCTGAGTCGCGCTGCGTCGTCATGGCGCGCGCCCGAACTTCTGCACCATCCAGCCGAGGAGGAATCCCATGACCGACGCCGCCGACGTGAAGTCCGCCGCAGCGCAGATGATGCCCGAGGTGCTCGAGCGCCTCGAGGCCCTCGTGCGCATCCCATCCGTCGCATTCCCGGGGTTCGACCCCGAGCCCGTGCACCGCATGGGCGCGGCGGTCGTCGAGCTCTTCGAAGCGGCAGGTGCGGCCGGCGTGAAGCTGCTCGACGTGCCCGATGGTTACCCGTGCGTCTACGCCGATCTGCCGGGCCCCGAGGGTTCGCCGACGGTGCTGCTCTACGCCCACTACGACGTGCAGCCCGCCGCCGAGAGCCAGGGCTGGTCATCCGAGCCCTTCGAGCCGGTGACCAAGGACGACGGCCGCATGTACGGTCGCGGAGCCGCCGATGACAAGTCCGGACTCGTCATCCACTACGGCACCCTGAAGCTCCTCGGCGCCGACCGCCCGTGCCGGGTGAAGATCCTCGTCGAGGGCGAGGAGGAGACGATCTCCCACCTCGAGGCCTTCGTCGAGGCGAACCCCGAGCTCTTCGCCGCCGACGCCTACGTCATCGCCGACATCGGCCCGCAGCGCGTCGGCCGTCCGGGTCTGACCACCGCACTCCGAGGGGATGTCGCGTGCACGGTGACCGTGCGCACGCTCGGCAACCCCGTGCATTCCGGCATGTTCGGCGGCGCAGCCCCCGATGCCATGACGGCGATGATCCGCATCCTCGACACGCTCCACGACGAGCACGGCGACACCGTCATCCCCGGCGTCGACAGCGGCCACTGGAGCGGCGCCGACATGGAGGAGGACGTCTACCGCGAGGGCTCGGCGATTCTGCCCGGTGTGGAGTATCTCGGCACGGGTTCGCTCTCCGACCGCATCTGGGCCAAGCCCTCGGTCACGGTGCTCGGCATGGACCTGCCGAACACCGCGGAGGCGTCGAACGTGCTGCTGCCCTCCGTCACCGCGAAGCTCTCGATGCGCATCGTGCCCGGCGCCGATGCCGACGCGCAGCTCGACGCACTGATGGCGCACCTGCGGGCGCAGCGGCCGTGGAACTGCGAGGTCGAGGTCGCGAAGGTGAAGACGGGGCATCCGTTCGCCGTCGACGCCTCGCATCCGGCGATCGTCGCGGCAGAGGCCGCGCTCGAAGCGGCCTACGACGCGCCGGTCGAGTCGATCGGCAGTGGTGCGTCGATCCCCCTCGTCGCCTCGCTGCAGAAGGTCGCACCGGGTTCGGCGATCGTGCTCTGGGGCGCGGAGGACACCGCGCAGTCTCGCATCCATGCGTCCGACGAGTCCGTCGACCCCGGTGAGATCGAGCGGATGATCGCCGCGCAGACCCTCTTCATCCAGGGACTCGCGGCCGCAGGACGGTCCTGATCGGATCCGCGGCAGGGCGGGGACGGTGGGGCGGGAACCCTACCTCCCGCCCCACCGCGGTCTCCAAGGGAGACCACTCCCGCCGAGCGACCCGAACTGAGCCCGGCGAGCTTGTCCCGCCGGTCGGAGAAGTCTCGATCGCGCTGCTCGCCGGGACGGCGCGAGCAGGTCGGCACGGGGGTCGACGCGGGGTCTGCTCGAAATGGTATCCGCCCGGTCGACCGGTGCATACTGCCCCGATTGGGGGGTGAGAACGCTCCCATCCGGGCGTCGCAGTGGCGACGAGGGCGCGTCGGAGCCGCGGCGATCAGGGCCAGTCGACGGATGCCTCGTACTCCTCGTGCCGGCGCAGGTAGGCGGCGATGAACGGGCACTCGGGCACGATGCGCTCTCCGCGGGCGACGGCGTCGTCGAGTGCGAACCTGGCGAGCTTGCTGCCGAGGCCGCGCCCCTCGAACTCGGGCAGCACCACGGTGTGGGTGAAGACGATCACTCCGTCGTCGAGGCGATACTGCGCGAAGCCCGCTCGTTCGCCCCCGAAGGTGAGGTCGTAGCGGTGACGGTCATCGTTGCGGACGATTTCGACGATGTCGGTGGCCATG
Organism: Agromyces sp. NPDC056389; assembly: GCF_042262385.1. Taxonomy (NCBI): domain Bacteria; kingdom Bacillati; phylum Actinomycetota; class Actinomycetes; order Micrococcales; family Microbacteriaceae; genus Agromyces; species Agromyces sp. NPDC056389. Next base: position 2,738,246 of record NZ_JBHJPN010000001.1, on the reverse strand, counting down.
GCGCGACTCTACTCGACCATCGCGACCGACCCGCCGTGAGCGGCGCAGTCCTCGCCGTCGGCGTGCGGGTCCCGGCGGCGGTGCGATGACGCTCAGACGCACGGTTCGCTCGGGCACGAGATGGCGCAACCGCCGACCGTCGCACCGGACACCGGGCGGCGCGCTGCGCGCGGCTCCCCGCACCGCAGGTTCGGGTCGGGTGCGTCGAACGGCGGTGACCGGTTCAGCCGCGCGCCGCGCCGCGCCGACGATCCTCGGTCGGCAGCGATGGATGCCTCGGGCGGATGCCGCGGCATCCGTGGGGTGCTGACCGTGCTCGTGCACCGTCGCGACGACGAGTGCGATCAGCCAGGCGAACACGAGCGTGAACGCCACGAGTTCGAAGACGGTCAAGTTGAAGATCCCGAGCCGGTCGTAGGCCACCATCGCGGCCGCCTCGATGCCGAGGGAGAGATACGAGAAGCAGACGAACCAGCGCGGGATGCCCGGCGCGAAGAGCTGGACGAGGGAGCACAGCAGCGCGAAGGCCGCCGCGGCGCCGACGGCGAAGGTGTTGTGCAGGTCGGTGTCGGTGTTGATCGGCACGAGCCCGACGCCCATGAGATTGAGACCGACGAGGGCGATGAGCACGCGCATCACGGTGCGCGCGCCGGGCCTGAGCGCGAACGGCCCGACGGCGAGCGAACGGGTGAGCAGCGCCGAGAGGCCGGCCATGCCGAAGCCCGACACGATGACCGCGACGTTGAAGCACGCCGCGGCGAGATCGTTCGAGGTGCCGAGCGTGCTGAAGTTGTGCGTCCACCAGTCGCCGGTCGGCGTGATGCTCATGCTGGCGAGGCTGCCCGCGGCGAGCAGCATCGCCACGAGGTTGAAGGTGCGGTACGCCTCGTGCTCGATCGCGCCCCGGTGGAGTCGAAAGGTGCCGACGCCGAACACCGCACCGAGGAGGAGGCCGAACAGCTCGTGTCCGCCGGGGAACCCGTCGAACGCCGACGACGTGAAGTGCACGGCGAGCAGCGCGATCGCGGCCCATGTCAGGCCGTTCGCGATCGCACGCGACTCGACGGCCAGCACCGGCAGGCCGAGCCGTGCAAGCTCGGCGATCGCGTTGCTCGACGCCGATGCCACGACGAGGCACGCACCGATCGCCGCCCCACCGGCGAGCGCGGGCACCATCCAGACGACGTCGACCGCGTGCGAACCGCTCGTCGCCGAGAACCGCGGGTCGAGTGCGCGGTACAGCACGATCGAGACGGCCACCGCGATCAGCAGGGCGTAGACGCGGCGCACATGGGAGGCCAGCGGCCGCGAGCGCACGGTGCTGAGCCAAACGCGCCCCACACGTTCGGCGAAGACGGGGCTCACCGCGTACGCCGGCATGACGAGGACCCGGTTCGACGACTCAGGGTCGACCCCTGCGAACGCACGCCTCATATCCGAACTCTCGTTCCCCAGAATCAGATGTGTTCGCGAGCCTAACCGGCACCCTGCGACCGCGTCATCCCCGCGCCGCCCGCCCCACGCCTATACCCAGCAGACTCCCAGCAAACTGCGGGCGGTCATGAAGCACGTGCACAGTGGGGCGATGCGCCCGGAAAAACGAAAACGGCCCGCTTTCGCGAGCCGTTCTCTGCACTGTCTCAACCAGTGTGCGCCCGGAGGGATTCGAACCCCCAACCTTCTGATCCGTAGTCAGATGCTCTATCCGTTGAGCTACGGGCGCATGGGTTGTCGCCTGCGCTTGCTTCGCGATCAGGCAACCACGTAACTCTAACGCACCCGCTCAGATCTCGCCAATCGAGCGCCGCCTCAGCGGTCGGCGTGCCCGGGTCGGAGCGTATCGAGCGCCGTGAGCTGCCGACGATTCGCGACCTGCCGGTAGGACGTCTCGATGAGCTCGGCGAGGAGTTCCCAGTCGGTGTCGGGCTGATCGAGGTCGACACCCACCCATCGGCCCCGGTCGTAGTACGGCGGGCCGAAGAACCGGTCGTCTTGCACGAGCGCGTGATGTTCGTCGGGATCGGTCTTCAGCACGATCGAGAGCGGGCGCTCCATCGAGGCGCTCACGTGCACGAAGATCGGCTTCGCCGCGCGGAACGTCGGCCGCCCCCATGCCTCGACCTCGACGGCCTCGGGCAGCGCGAGGCACACGGCGCGCACGCGCTCGACGAGCGGATGCCGCGGGTCGACGACTCGAGGATGCTCCACGGGCCCACGCTACGCCGCACCGACGACATGACGCGAGCGCCGCGGCATCCCTCGACCGTCAGCCCTTGACGGCGCCCCCGAGTCCGGCCGATCGCAGGAACACGCCCTGGAAGAGGAGGAACAGCACGACCGGGATGAGCGTCGAGATCGCGAGCGCCGCGAGGAACACGTCGAGTTCGATCGAGCCCTGCACGGCCGGCAACCGAACCGAGAGCGGCTGCACTGCCGGGTTCGGCAGCACGAGCATCGGCCAGAGGAAGTCCTTCCACGCCGCGATGATCGCGAACACCGACACCACGCCGAGGATGGGCTTCGACATGGGCAGCACGATCGACCAGAACAAGCGGAACGGCCCTGCGCCGTCGGTTCGAGCCGCCTCGAACACCTCGCGCGGCAGCGCGTCGAAGAAGCGCTTCACGAGCAGGATGTTGAAGGCGTTCGCCGCAGCGGGCAGCCACACCGCGAGGTAGTTGTTGAGCAGCGACACATCGCCGAGCAGCGGCGGGTTCACGATCGTGAGGTAGAGCGGCACGAGCAGCACGACGGCCGGGATGAAGAGCGTGACGAGGATCGCGCCGTTCAGGATCGGCGCGTAGCGCGGCCGCAGCACCGACAGCGCGAAGCCCGCGGTCGTCGCCACGAGCAGCTGGAAGAACCAGGAGCCGGCGGCGATCACGATCGTGTTCCAGAAGAACTGGTCGATGTGCACCTCGACCCACGCCGACTGCAGGTTCTGCCAGTCGATGCCGTTCGGCCAGAGGGCGAGCGGCTGGCGCAGGGTGTCCTGCGTCGGCGTCACCGCCGACTTCGCGAGCCAGAGCAGCGGGCCGAGGCCGGCGACGACGAGCCCCACGAAGAGCGCGAAGTGCACGCCGCCCATGCCGAGCCTGACGCCCCGCTTCTTGCCGTCGAAGTCCGAGACGATGCCGCGGTCGCGGGACTCGTCGTCGAAGCGCTTGGCGCGGCGCGACCTCAGCGAGAGCCGAGGCAGGCGGATGTCCCGTGCGGAGGGCGTCGTCGTCATGAGGTGCTCCAGCGGTTCGTGAGCTTGAAGTAGAGCCAGCTGAGCAGCGCGAGCACGATCGCGAGCATCACGCTGAGCGCCGTCGCCTCGCCGTAGTCGCCGCCGAGGCTGTTCTGGAACGCGTAGCGGTAGATGAGGAGCAGGATCGTCACGGTCGCGTTGTTCGGACCGCCGCCCGTGAAGAGGAACGGCTCGAGGAACACCTGCGCCGTCGCGATGACCTGCAGGATCAGCATGATGAAGAGGATGCCGCGGAGCTGCGGCAGCGTGACGTGCCAGATCTTGTCCCAGATCGATGCGCCGTCGACCTCGGCCGCGTCGTAGAGCTCCGGCGGCACGGCGAGGAGCGCGGCGAGGTAGATGATGATCGACCCTCCAGCTGCGGCCCAGGTCGCCTCGAGCACGAGGGAGGGCATGGCCGTCGCCGAGGACTGCAACCACGGCTGGGCGGGGATGCCGAACCAGCCGAGGATCGTGTTGAAGAGACCGGTCGGGCTCGCGTCGTAGAAGACCTTCCAGAGGAGCACGGCGACGACGGGCGGCACGACGACCGGCAGGTAGGCGAGCGCGCTGTAGAAGCCCTTGCCGCGCCGCACTTCGCTCATCAGCACGGCCACGAGGATCGGCAGCGGGAACCCGAAGAGCAGCGCCAGCACGGCGAAGTACAGGGTGTTGAGGATCGCGGTGCCGAGCAGCGGGTCGCCCAGCACGGCGGCGAAGTTGTCGAGGCCGACCCAGGAGGGCGGGTCGAGGAGGTTCGTCTGCTGGAAGCTCATCACGATCGACTGCACGATCGGCGACCAGCTGAAGATCCCGAACACGACGAGCATCGGCGCGAGGAAGACGAGGGTCGAGAGGCCGCCGCCCTGCACCCACGTGCGGAGGTTCCGCGCGCGCGTGCGCGGCGCGGGAGTGGGCGGCGGAGCGGGCTCGCCCGCTGGCGGGTCCACGGCGGGCGGTTTCGCGGTGAGGGTCATCTGAGTCCTTCGCAGTCGGAGAGAGCGGATGCCGCGGCGCGGTCGGTCGGGGGAAAGGCCCGCGCCGCGGCATCCGCTCGGTGCGCTACTCGTCGAGCAGCGCCTGCGCCTCTTCGTCGGCCTGCTCGAGCAGGGCGTCGATGTCGGCGTTCTGGTCGGTGAGCACGGCCTGCACCACGGGGTCGAGCAGGGCGTAGATCTCCTGCGTCTTGCCCTTCGGCTCGCCCACCGGGGTCTGCTCCCAGATGCCCTCGATGAACGGGGTCATCTGGTCGCGCGGCACGTTGATGTACGGCTCGATCCAGACGAGCGACTGCTCGTAGGCCTCGCGGTTCAGCACCGGCAGGAGCGGCGTGCCAACGGCCTGGTCGCTCTCGGCGAGGGTCTTCGCGTCGAGCACCGCTGCATCCTCGTTCAGGAGCTTCTGCATGTAGTACCAGTCGATCCAGGTGACCGCCGCGGCCTTCGTCTTCTCATCGACCGTGGGGCTGACCACGGCGATGTCGCCGCCGCCGAGGGTGCCGCCGTCGTTCTCGACGGGGATGACCGTGAGCCCGTAGTCATCGGGGTTCAGCGAGAAGTCGCGCACGAGCGCCGTGTAGATGTCGGACCCGGTCGTGTACATGCCGATGTTGCCGGCCGCGAACTCCTGGTTGATGCTGCCCCAGTCGAGCAGGAAGTTCGACCCGAGCGAGTTGTCCTCCCAGCGCAGTTCCTTCAGGAACTCCAGCGACGCCTTCGTGCCGTCGTTCGCGATCGTCGAGGTGTAGGTGCCGTCGCCGTTGTCGGTCTGCGTGCTGCCGCCGCGCGCCACGGTGGCCGCGGTGAGCTGCCAGCCGCCCGTGTTGTTCTGCGTCATCTGCATGTAGCCGGCCTTGCCGGTCTTGTCGGCGATGACCTTCGCGTCCTCGCGCACCTCGTCCCACGTGGTGGGCGGGCTGTCGGGGTCGAGCCCGGCCGCCTCGAACAGGGTGCGGTTGTAGTGCAGGCCCATGGCGTAGGCCTGGCGCGGGAACCCGAAGATGCGGCCGTCGGAGTCGGTCACGCCGTCGAGGATCACGGGGTTGAAGCTGTCGGTGTACCCGAGCTCCTCGATCTCGTCGGTCACGTCCATGAGCTGGCCGTTCTCGAGCAGGGTCTTCGAATCGGTGAAGGGCACGGTGAAGACGTCGGGCAGGCTGCCGCCGGCGAGCTGCACGGCGAACGTGGGTCCCTCCCACTCGTACTCGACGCCGATGATGTCGATGTCGGGGTTGGCCTTCTCGAACTGCTTCTCCTGGGCTTCGAACGCCTCGTACGCCGCGGCGTCGGCGCCGGGCGGGAACGTCGCGACCCGCAGTTCGGTCTTGCCGCTGTCGCTGCCTCCCGAGCTGCAGGCGGCGAGGGCGCCGACCATCGCGAACGCGGCGATGCCGGCGATCACGACCTTGCGTGGTGACTTCATTGTCCAGTCCTTTCGGTGCTGTGTTCAGGTGTGATGCGGGATGCGTGCCGCGGCCGGTGTGCGCCGCGGCCTCGACGGTCAGGCGCTCCGGTGGAGCCAGGCCGTGGAGTCGGGTGGCAGCAGCCCGCCGACGAGCGGGGTGCTGGCGAGGAGGATGCTCTCGTGCTCGGGGAGGCCGACGGGGTCGGCACCGAGGTTCGTGACGCTGACGAAGGTCTCGCCGCGGCGGAACGCGAGCACCTGCGGGTCGCCGTCGAGCCACGTCATCGGCCCGTCGCCGAGGGCCGCCTCGCGGTGCCGCAGGCGGAGGGCCTGCCGGTAGAGCCAGAGCATCGAGCCCGGATCCGCCTCCTGCGCCTGCACGGTGAGTGCGGCCCAGTCGGCGGGCTGGGGCAGCCAGGGGGCGACGACGGTGCCGTTCGGACCTGGTCCGGCCGGACTGAACCCGAACGGCGCCTCGGTGCCGCGCCAGGGCAGGGGCACGCGGCATCCGTCACGACCGGGGTCGATGCCGCCCGAGCGGAAGTGCATCGGGTCCTCGAGCACCTCGCGCGGCAGCTCGGCCTCGGGGAGGCCGAGCTCGTCGCCCTGGTAGAGGTAGAGCGAGCCGGGCAGCGCCGCCGTGAGCAGCGCCGCCGCACGCGCACGCCGCACGCCGAGGTCGAGGTCGGAGGGCGTGTCGAAGCGCTTCCTCGCGAAGGCGAATCCCGAGTCCTCGCGGCCGTATCGGGTGACCGGCCGGGTCACGTCGTGGTTCGAGAGCACCCACGTGCTCGGGGCGCCGACCGGAGCGTGGGCGGCGAGCATCAGGTCGATCGATCCGCGAAGCTCTGCGGCGTCCCACGGGCGCGACATGAAGTCGAAGTTGAACGCGGTGTGCATCTCGTCGGGGCGGAGGTAGGCCGCGAAGCGGGAGGCATCCGGCACCCAGACCTCGCCGACGAGCACGCGAGTGCCCTCGTAGGAGTCGGCGATGCGCCGCCACGCCCGATAGACCTCGTGCACTTCGTCGCGGTCCTCGGTGGGGTGGCCGCCGGGCGCGACCTCTGCGGGCACCTCGGGCAGCGCCGGGTCCTTGATGAGGAGGCCTGCCGAGTCGATGCGCACGCCGGCGACGCCGCGGTCGAACCAGAAGCGCAGGATCTCCTCGTGCTCGCGGCGCACGTCGGGGTGGTTCCAGTTCAGGTCGGGCTGCTCGGGAGTGAAGAGGTGCAGGTACCACTCCCCCGGCGTGCCATCGGGGTTCGTCGTGCGCGTCCACGTGTCGCCCTGGAAGTTCGAGACCCAGTTCGTCGGCATCTCATCGCCGTTCGGCCCCTTGCCGGGGTGGAACCAGAAGCGCTCGCGCTCGGGTGAGCCCGGCCCCGCGGCGAGGGCGGCCTGGAACCACGGGTGCTCGCTCGAGACGTGGTTCGGCACCACGTCGATGATCGTGCGGATGCCGAGGGCGAGCGCGTCGGCGATGAGGAGCTCGGCGTCCTCGAGGGTGCCGAAGCTCGGGTGGATGTCGCGGTAGTCGCTGACGTCGTAGCCGCCGTCGGCGAGGGGCGAGGGGTACCACGGGTTGAACCAGAGGGCGTCGACGCCGAGTTCCTTCAGGTAGCCGAGACGGCTGCGCACTCCGCGGAGGTCACCGGTGCCGTCGCCGTCGGAGTCGGCGAAGCTGCGCACGTAGACCTGGTAGATCACCGCGCTCCGCCACCAGAGCGGGTCGGGCGCGCCGGCAGTGAGGGCCGATGCGGCATCCGTGAGGTGCATGGTCACGCTGTGCGTCTCCTCGTGTCGACGGGTCAGGGGCGCCGTGTCGAGGGAAGACAACAGCGTCGATGAGCGTCAACGTAATGAGAGCAACAGAATGATGCAACTATTCAACAAATCGACATCAGTTTGCGATGATTTGCGTGGAATTGCGGCATCCGCTTGCCTGATCCACGCAAGCGGCGAAGGATCCGGTCAGCGCCTGGCCGGCGCGGTGGAGCCGCGCACCACGAGCTCCGGCGCGAAGAAGACCTCGTCGCCGATCGTGCGCTCGCTCGACATCTGGCGCATGAGCAGCTCGATGATCATCTTGCCCATCGCCTCGATCGGCTGCCGCACCGTCGTCAGCGGCGGCTCGGTGCAGTTCATCAGGGCGGAGTCGTCGTAGCCGATCACCGAGACGTCGTCGGGCACGCGGAGTCCCGCTCGCCGCACGGCCCGCACCGCGCCGAGCGCCATCGGGTCGCTCGCGCAGACGATGCCGGTGACGCCCGCGGCGAGCAGCTTGGTCGCCGCGGTCTGGCCCGACTCGAGCGAGTAGAGCGAGTGCACGATGCGGTCGTCGCCGAGTTCGAGTCCGTGCCGCTCCGCCATGCGGATCGCCGCAGCGTGCTTCCGCTGCGAGGGGATGTGATCGCTCGGGCCGAGCAGGATGCCGATGCGCTCGTGCCCGAGCTGCACGAGGTGCCCGAACGCCTGCTCCATCGAGGTCGCGTCGTCGCACGAGACCGTGGCGAAGTCGAGACCGTCGATCGGGGCGTTCACGAGCACGGTCGGCAGCTTCAGCTCGCGCAGCCGCTCGTAGTGGTCGTGGTTCACCTCGGCCTGGGCGTAGGCGCCGCCGGCGAAGATCACGCCGGAGACCTGCTGGTGCAGGAGCAGCTCGACGTAGTCGGACTCCGAGATGCCGCCGGCCGTCTGGATGCAGAGCACCGGGGTGTATCCGTTCTGCGCGAGGCCGCCGCCGATCGCCTCGGCGAGCGCGGGGAAGATCGGGTTCTGCAGCTCGGGCATGACGAGGCCCACGAGGCGGGCCCGCTCGCCGCGGAGCTTCGTCGGCCGCTCGTACCCGAGCACGTCGAGCGCCGTGAGCACGGCGTCGCGGGTCGACGCCGAGACCCCCGGCTTGCCGTTCAGCACCCGGCTGACGGTGGCTTCGCTGACTCCGACCTTGCGCGCGACATCCGCGAGTCTCCTCGACATGCCGTCATGCTACGGGAGGCAGCGCAAGAACTCGACAATCGAACGGATGTCTCGGCGCCCCATGTCAAGCACTTGTTCGCCGGCCGGGTGAACGCCAACATCGGATCATCGGGATGGGAGGCGACGTGACCGAACGCTCCGCAGTTCGATGGGTCCGCGAGCATGCGCTCCTCCTCGTGTGCCTCGCCATCTTCCTGCTCTGCCTCGTCGGCATGGCGATCACCGGGTACCAGGTGGACAACGACGACCGACTCGAGCACGGCGCGGCCGCCATCGCCTTCGGGGACTACCTGCGGTCGGGGCACTTCATCGAGGCGACGTTCGAGAACTGGGAGTCCGAATTCCTGCAGATGGGCGCCTACGTGGTGCTCACGATCTTCCTCTTCCAGAAGGGCTCATCGGAGTCGAAGCCCATCGGCGAGCACACCGCCCAGGATGACGACCCGCGCCATGCGGAGGTCGGTCCCGACACCCCGTGGCCGGTGCGCCGCGGCGGCGTCTGGCTCGTGCTCTACGAGAACTCCCTCGCGATCTTCTTCTTCGTGCTGTTCGGGCTCTCGTTCTGGTTCCACGCGGTCGGCGGCGCGGAGGTGTACACGGAGGAGCAGGCGCGGCACGGACTGCCCGGAGTCGGGGTCCTCGAGTACCTCGGCACCTCGCAGTTCTGGTTCGAGTCGATGCAGAACTGGCAGAGCGAGTTCCTCGCCGTCGCGGCGATCGTCGGGGCGTCCGTGTACCTCAGGCAGCGCGGGTCGCCCGAGTCGAAGCCGGTCGCGACGCCGCATCACGAGACGGGGTCGTGAGAGGCGGTGCCGGCGCGGTCGCGGCGGTTTCCCACGTGCTCGACTCCGGCTAGAGTTCGGGCATGGGCAAGCTCATCTACAACTCGTCGTCACGCGAACTCGAGATCGACGACCGCACGCTCGCCCACCTGCGCGTGGCGATCCTCAACAAGCTGCGGCGTTCGGAGAGCTTCGCGATGACGTGGGAGCACGGCGTCGAGAACGGCAGCGGTCGCACCACGATCTGGCTGCACGAATCGATCCCGCTGCAGTTCGTCTTCAGCGGCAATCGGCAACCCACGCTCAACCGACTCTGGGTCGAACAACTACTGCTCTCCGCCAACAGCACGAACGGACTCCATTACATGCCGGAGCCCGAGCAGAACGACCCGATCGAGGGCGAGTAGCGCGCCCGTCCGTGTCATCGCTCAGTCGACCGCCTCGATCTGCGTGATGATGAATGCTCGCGCGGCCGCGTCGAGACGCTCTCCGGGCGGAACGCCGCAGAGTTCTTCGATCTCCGCAGCGGTGTCCGCATCGATGCGCGCGTCGAGGTCGGCGAGCAGCCGATGCTTCGCTCCGATCGACAGCTTCGGCCACCAGCGCTCAGGGTCGCTCTGCGATTCGTTCGCCATCGCGGCTCCTTCCTCGAGCGAGGCTCAGGCCGGCTGCGTCTCGCTGCCGGCCTCGACCTCCTGCACGTCGACACCGACCTGCACCGGCTGATCGGCGATCGTCGGAATCGGATCGGTGTCGAGGTGCTCGGGCACGAGCCGGATGCCGCCCGTGCTGTTCGCCGACCGCATCAGGTCTTCGATCCAGCTCCGGCTGAGCTCGGGCGCCTCAGGCTCGTCGAAGACGAAACGCAACGGAATGCTGGGGTGCAGCCAGAGCGTGCTCCGGCCGCGCGGCTGGTCTTCGGCATGCTGCCACGAGAGCGTGAAGGACTCGCCTCGGCGAAGCTTCGTCGTGATGGCGACCTTCACGTGCGCGAGCGCGCGGTCTTCAATACCGATCGGGGTGCCGGAGTCGCCGTAGTACAGAGTTCCCACGGTCTCAGTTTAGGCCTTCGCAACGCCGAACGGGCGGCCCGAAGGCCACCCGTTCAGGTGAAGTCTGCGCGGGGTCACACCGTCCGGTTCCCGCCGATGAAGCGAACGAGGAACACGATGAGCGCGATGACCGCCAGCACGACGCCGACCCAGATCAGGAAGTTGAGTGCGGGCACGACTCCGCCGGTGATGAGCAGCACGACGGCGGCGATGGCAATGATGGCGACGAGGATGTTCATGATCTCTCCTTCATGTGTTCCGCCCTCGTGATCGACGAGGGCGGCGAGTGGCTCCCACCCGACGGGCAGAACCTCGAGACGGGGGTACGCCTCGTCCCTCGACGCTATTGGGCCGTCGACACCGGCGGCTAGGGGTTGACCGCCCTTCCGGCTGCGTGATACCGACGAGGCCTGAAGAGCGGCCATTCGTACGACTCGAGGGTCGGCGATGCACCTGTCAATCCCCTGCCGCAAGCCGCTGCGCGCGCGTACCGTGGCCGGTGATCCGAGGAGGTCCAATGACCTACGACCGTCTGAGCAACGACCGGCTCATCGATCCGACGACGAAGCACACGACCGACCCGTTCCCGAGACAGGAGCAGGAGCCGCCCGGCCTCACCGAACGGATGTCGCCGCTGCCCGACCACGGCGAGCAGAGCTATCGCGGCAGCCGGCGCCTCGACGGTCGGCGCGCCCTCATCACCGGCGGCGACTCCGGTATCGGCCGCGCCGTCGCGATCGCCTTCGCCCGCGAGGGCGCGCGGGTCGCCATCGCCTCGCTGCCGAGCGAACAGGAGGACGCGAACGAGACCGCGAGGTGGATCTCGGACGCCGGATCCGAGCCGCTGCTGCTCTCGGGAGATCTTCGCAACGAGGCGCACTGCAAAGAGCTCGTCGCCCGCACCCATCAGGCCTTCGGCGGCCTCGACCTGCTGGTGCTGAACGCCGCCCACCAACGCGAACGGGGCGGCATCGACACGATTCCGACGGATGATTTCGAGACCGTGATGCGGGTGAACCTCTTCGCACCGGTCTTCCTGGCACGCGCAGCGGTACCGCTCATGGACGCGGGTTCGAGCATCATCACGACGACGTCCATCCAGGGCTTCGACCCGTCGTCGGCGCTCGTCGACTACGCGATGACCAAGGCGGCGCTGGTCGCCTTCACGAAGGCGCTCGCCGAGGAGCTCGGGCCACGGGGCATCCGGGTGAACGCCGTTGCCCCAGGTCCGATCTGGACGCCGCTGATTCCGGCGACCGGCTGGCCGGACAAGCTGCCGGAGTTCGGCCACAACACGCCGCTCGGCCGGGCCGGCCAGCCGGCCGAACTCGCCGGGGCGTACGTGTACCTCGCCTCCGACGAGGCATCGTACGTCTCAGGGGCGGTGCTGCCCGTGACCGGCGGCCGTGGCCTCTGAAGTGCGCCGGTCCCTGTCGACGACTGAATGGAGCACATGATGCCAGGACGACGGAATGCTTCGCTGAAGGACCCCGAGCTCTACGAGGAGCTCCGTGACGACGGCGCCTCGAAGGAGAAGGCGGCCCGCATCTCGAATGCGGCGGCCGCGCAGGGTCGCAGCGCGATCGGCCGGAAGGGCGGCGAGAGCGGCGACTACGAGGATTGGACCGTCGATGCGCTGAGGAAGCGCGCGAAGGAGCTCGGACTCAGCGGCTACAGCGGCAAGCGCAAGGCCGAACTCATCTCCGCCCTCCGCAACCACTGAGCGCGCCTCGCCGTGCCACGCCTCAGACGTGTCGAGCCCTACGTCTCACCCGGGTACGCCCGGGTGAGACGCGGTCGCGGCTTCGGCTACGAGCACTCGTCGGGCGGGGCGGCGGGGCGAGTCGAGCGCACCCGCATCGCGGAGCTCGCCGTTCCGCCCGCGTGGCAGGAGGTGTGGATCTCGGACGCGCCGAACGCGCACATCCTCGCCGTCGGGGTGGACGCCGCCGGACGGCGCCAGTACCTCTACCATCCGGCATGGCGCGAGCGACAGGACGCTGAGAAGTTCCAGCGCATGATCGCCCTCGCCGAGGCGCTTCCGGGTGCCCGCCGTTCCGCCGCCGGCGACCTCGCACTCGAGGGCTGGCCGCGCGAACGCGTGCTCGCGGCCGCCTTCCGCACGCTCGACCTCGGCGGCATCCGCATCGGTTCCGAGGAGTCCCTCGCCGGCTTCCGCAGCCGCGGCCTGACGACCCTGCTGGTGCGCAACGCGCGGCTCGAGGACGAGGACACCGTGCGATTCCGCTTCCGAGCGAAGGGCGGTGTCGCGCAGGACCTCCGAGTGGCGGATGCCCCGCTCGCCGAGTTCATCGCGAACGCCGGCGAGCGCTCGTCGGCGAGCCGTCTCTACGCGTGGTCGGCTGGACGGTCGATGCGGGCGGCAGCCCCCGTCGACGTGAACGACGACATCCGGGAGCGCACCGGCGGCGACTTCACCGCGAAGGACTTCCGCACGCTCCGCGGCACGATGACGGCCGCCGATCACCTGGCGCGACTCGGCACGGAGAGCACCGCGCGCGCCCGGAAGGCGGCCGTTCGCGAGGCGATCGAGGAGGCCGCGAGCGCGCTCGGCAACACACCCGCGATCGCCCGCGGCAGCTACGTCGACCCCCGAGTGCTCGTCGCGTACGAGCACGGCATCGTCGTGGCATCCGGAGCCGATCGCGAGGCGCGACTGATCGAGTTGCTCGGCCGTGCGGACGGGACCTGAACGCGGCTCGTTCACGAACCGCTAGCGCTCGCGCACGACCTCGGCCGGCGACTTGTCGGGTCGAAGGCCACGCCATCGCGGATGCCGCGCGACGCCGGTGCTCGTCCAGTCGCCGAGCTCGATCTCGCCGACGAGCTCGGGACGCACCCAGACCGCGTCGCTCATGTCGGCCGCCGGCACCTGCACGAAGGGCGACTCGGCCTGCTCGAGCGGCCGCAGCATGGTCATCAGACGCTCGAGCTCGCGCTCGCCGAACCCCGAACCGACGCGACCGGCGTACTCGAGTCCGCCGACCTCCACGCCGCGGTCGCCCTGAACGCCGACGAGCAGGGAGCGGATACGACCGGTGCGGGTGCCGACGCCGCGTCGATAGCCGCCGATCACGACCTCCTGGGTGATCGTGAGCTTCAGCTTCAGCCAGTCGCCGCTCCGCACGCCTGGCCGATAGCGGGAGTCGGGCCGCTTCGCGACCAGCCCCTCGAGCCCGAGCCGTCGGCTCTCCTCGAGCGCTTCGGCGGGGCTGCCGGTGGCGGGAGCCGGCACCTCGACCGGCACGCCGCGCTTCATCCGGACGAGCCCTGCCAGTCGTGCGCGGCGCTCGCGGTACGGCTCGTCGACGACCGGCAGGCCGTCGACCTCGAGCACGTCGAAGAGGAGCAGCCGCACGGGCACGGATGCCGCGACCCGCTCGATCTCGCGCGGCTTCGTGAGGTTCATCCGATGCTGCAGTCGCCCGAAATCGGGTCGCCCGTCGACGTCGAGTGCGACGATCTCGCCATCGAGGAGGGCGTCGCCGCGCACGACCGCGGGCAGGTCGGCGAGTTCGGGGTAGCGCGCGGTGATGTCGACCCCGTTGCGACTGAGCAGCCGCACGCCTCCGCCCTCGGTACGCGCGAGCACGCGGATGCCGTCCCATTTCCACTCGAGCGCCCAATCCTCACCCGAGAGCATGCCGAGGGTCGCCGCCGTCGCGAGCATCGGGCGCTGCGTGATCGAGCCGACACGACCGTCGGCGCGCGGCGCCGGGATCGTCGTCGGCGAAGCCGCCGACTCGACGGGTGGCACGGCCGCTGATGCGGACGCGCTCGCGGCGGCGCCGGGCTCATCGCGGTGCACGGTCTGGTCCTTCATGCGATGCAGGAGCCACGAGCTCTTCTCGCCGTGCCCGTCGGTTCGGATGAGCGCGAGTCGCACCGGCCCGCCGAGCGGGCCGCCCGGCCGGCCGTCGACGTCGATGATGATCTCGTCATCGCGCCACTTCTCGGTCGCGTAGGTGCCCGTATCCCAGATCGTCATCGAGCCGGCACCGTACTCGCCCTTCGGGATGGTGCCCTCGAACGCGGCGTACTCCATCGGGTGGTCCTCGGTCTGCACGGCCAGGTGGTTCGTGCCCGACGTCTCGGGCACGCCCTTCGGCACCGCCCAGCTCTTCAGCACTCCGTCGCGCTCGAGTCGCAGGTCGAAGTGCAGTCGCCTGGCGCGGTGCTCCTGGATCACGAAGCGCGGCTCCCCCGGGCTCGCCTCACCCCATGCCGACGCCGGCATGGGCTCGGGCGTGGCCGTGGCGCTCCGCATCGACAGGTACTGCGTGAGCGGCCCGCCGTGCGAACGCTCGGTGATCGCACGCATCGGGTCGTCCGACCCCGCGACCCGTTCGAGCACTTCGGATGCCTCGAGCTGACGGAGCCCTGCATCCTCGAGTTCCTCCCACGTGCGCGGCGCCGCGACGGTCGGGCGTGGTCGCCCGCGCAGCGAGTACGGCGCGATCGTCGTCTTCTTCCCGTTGTTCTGGCTCCAGTCGATGAGCACCCGGCCCGTGCGCAGCGTCTTGCGCATGCTCGAGACCACGAGGTCGGGATGATCGGCCTCGAGCGCCCTGGCGAGTTCGTGCGCGACGGCCGAGACCTGATCCGAGCTCTGCGTGCCGTCGAGTGCCGCGTACAGGTGGATACCCTTGCTGCCGCTCGTCACGGGCACCGCCTCGAGGCCCATGCCCGCGATGAGGTCGCGCACGAGTCTGGCCACCTCGGCGCACTCGGCGAGTCCCATGCCCTCGCCGGGGTCGAGGTCGAAGACCATGCGGTCGGGCCTCGCGGGCTCCCCGGCGGCGTCGAATCGCCACTGCGGCACGTGCAGTTCGAGGGCGGCCTGCTGGGCGAGCCAGACGAGCGTCGCCCGGTCTCCGGCGATGGGATAGGCCTTGTCGCCGTCGGAGTGGTGCTGGATGCCGCGGCGCACCCAGTCGGGCGCATGCTCGGCGAGGTTCTTCTCGAAGAACGGCTGCTCCGGGGCATCCGCCGTGCCGACGCCGTGCACCCAGCGCTTGCGCGTGACCGGGCGTCCGGCGACGAGCGGCACCATGACGGCGGCGATCTCCGCGTAGTAGGAGATCACCTCGCCCTTCGTCATGCCCGTCTCGGGATACATGACCTTGTCGAGGTTCGTCAGCCGCAGGCGGCGGCCATCGACCTCGACGAGTTGGCGCGTGCCGTCGGCCATGACCACCATCATGCCGGTGTCGACGCCGGATCACGAGGACCGCGAGGGGTATCGCACACGTAGGCCCCTGGTGTGTACTGGAGGAATGCGAGCCGTCTGGAAGGGGGCGGTCACATTCGGCCTCGTCAATGTGCCCGTCAAGTTGTACAGCGCCACCGAAGACCACGACGTGTCACTCCACCAGGTGCACGACGAAGACGGTGGCCGCATCAGGTACCAACGCAAGTGCGAGGTCTGCGGCAAGGTCGTCGACTTCAAGAACATCGACAAGGCGTACGACGACGGCGAGCAGACCGTCGTCATCACCGACGACGACCTGAAGTCGCTGCCGGCCGAGCGCAGCCGCGAGATCGAGGTCGTCGAGTTCGTGCCGAGCGAGCAGATCGACCCGATCATGTTCGACCGCAGCTACTACCTCGAGCCCGATTCGGCCTCGTCGAAGGCCTACGTGCTGCTGCGCGAGACACTCGAGTCCACCGACCGCACCGCGATCGTGCAGATGGCGCTGCGGCAGAAGACGCGACTCGCGGCCCTCCGCGTGCACGGCGACGTGCTCATGGTGCAGACGCTGCTCTGGAGCGACGAGGTGCGCGCCGCCGACTTCGCCTCGCTCTCCGAGCCCGTGAAGATCTCGGCGAAGGAGCTCGACCTGTCGAAACAGCTCGTCGAGAGCCTCGTCTCCGACTTCGACCCCGAGCAGTACGTCGACGAGTACCAGCAGGAGCTGCGCACCCTCATCGCGGCCAAGCTCGAGCAGGGCGAGGGCATCGACACCGCAGCGACGTTCGGCGAGGAGCCCGAGGAGGAGAAGGGCGGCGAGGTCATCGACCTCATGGAGGCCCTGCGCCAGTCGATCGCGGCGAAACGCGAAGGCTCCGGCGCGAAGCCGAAGGCCGACGAGAAGCCGAAGAAGGCGCCCAAGAAGGCTGCGGGCACGCGAAAGCGCGCGGCCTCCGAGTGAACGGATGCCGCGCGCTCTTCACGTGCGTGCCGGTGGGTGCTCCTCTGCGTGATGCCGGGGAGCGGCCCGTCTGGTGACCGCTATTCGGCGGTGCACACCTCGGTGACCTTGACCGCTGCGGCCTGGATGTCCGCAGTCTGCGCAGCCTGGGCCTCGGCGTCGATCTCGGCGCCGGCCTCGATCTCGGCGGCGGTGGGCAGCGTCTCCGCCCAGTCGCTCGCGGCGTCGATCTTCTCGTCGAACGCGTCGAGGGCGTCGGCGAGAGCCGAGTCGTCGGCGGCCTGCTCGTCGAGTGCGTCGACTCGCTCGGAGAGCTGCTCGAGGTAGGCCTGGAGTTCGGCCGGGTCGGACGCGGTCAGGATCGCGTTCTGCGCGCCGTTCGAGATGTCGCGCACCTCGACGCGGACGACCTCGCACGAGTCGGCGGATGCGCTCGCCTCGGTGCCGCCGCTTGTGGCGCAGCCCGAGAGAAGCAGGGCGCCCGCGAAGACGAGCGCAGTTGAAGTGATGATTCGTTGCATGTGCAATGCCCCCAGATCGTGTGAACCACACGAGTCTACCGGGGCCGTGAATCCGCGCGCCGGCGCGGATTCTTCAGTGCGATCGGATCACTCCGTAGTGCGGAGACGAGGGGATTTGAACCCCTGGTCCCCTTACGGGGACTCCACCTTAGCAGGGTGGTGCACTCGGCCGGACTATGCGACGTCTCCTCGCGAATGCTGTGCGCAGACGCGACAGTCATCATAACCCGGCGACTGCCGGTATGACGATTCCGGCAGCGCGCCGGCACTTTGAGGCCTCTCCGACCAGCGGTCGCGGGCTCGCCCCGACCTGGTTCGCGATTGCACCGTTCCGTTCGAAATGGGGGACGTTCGAGTACCCCCGTACCCTCCGAACTGGGGGTACTCCAGAAGGCGCTCGCCCTCTCGCGGTCTCACTCCCATCGTCTTATAGTGACGCTGTTCACACCAAGTCGGGGATGTGGTTCGCGAAGATGGGGGACATCTCGTACGCTCTCGCGGTCGACATCGGCACGAGTCGCGTCGCAGCGGCGACAGCCGAGTTCGAGCGAGACGGAAGTATCAGCGCCTCGCCCTTCGCGCTGGGGCGCAAGGGCGACTCGGTCGCGACCGTCGTCTTCGTCGCCGACGGCGGCGACCTGCTGTTCGGCGATGCCGCGGAGCGGCGAGGCGTCGCGCAGCCCGAGCGCCTCGTGCGCGAGTTCAAACGCAGCGTCGGCGATGGTGTGCCGCTCGTCGTCGGCGGACGCACCCTCTCCCCCGAGACGCTGTACGCGGCGACCTTCGCGTCGGTCGTCGACACCGTCACCGAGCGAATGGGCTCGCGCCCCGATGCGATCTCGCTCACGTATCCGACGGCATGGGGGGCGCACCGCCTCGGCCTGATCAGGACGGCGCTCGTTCGTCTCGGCATCGACGAGGTGTCCCTGATCACGGAGCCCGAAGCCGCGGCCCGCCAGTACGAGGCGATGCGTCCGCTCGAACCCGGCCAGTCGATCGCGGTGTACGACCTGGGCGGCGGCACCTTCGACGCCGTGGTCCTGCGCAAGGGCCATGACTCGGACTTCGCGTTGGCCGGTGAACCAGCGGGCATGGACGACCTGGGCGGGGCGAACTTCGACGACGACGTGATGCGGCACGTGATCGCGACATCCGGCCTCGACGTCTCCACCCTGTCGGTCGACGACCCCGATGTCCGCCTGGCGCTCTCCCAACTCCGCCGGGAGTCCATCGATGCGAAAGAGGCGCTCTCGTTCGATTCCGAGGCCACGATCCCGGTGCTGGTCCCGCCGAGCCGTTCGAGCGTGCGCCTGACGCGCTCCGAGTTCGAGCAGATGATCGACGGTGCACTCGACCGGACGCTCGACGTGCTGGAACGGGCCATCGACTCCGCCGATCTCACTCCCGATCAGCTCGAGGCGATCCTCCTCATCGGGGGATCGTCGCGGATTCCGCTCGTCGCACAGCGCCTCTCGGAACGGTTCGACCGTCCGCTGGCGGTCGACGCGGACCCCAAGGCATCCATCGCCCTCGGCGCGGCGCGGACCGCACTCGGCCGATCGAGCGAGAGCCCCGTCGCCGTCGCCGCCCCGGTCGCCGTGGCCGTATCGGCACCGGTGGCGGTATCGGCAGCGGGAGCGCTCGCGACCCTCGACGGTGAGGACAGGGCCGTCGACAACGACGCCGGCATCGAGGCGGAGGCGAGCACCGGCCGCGGATTCCAGCTCGCGCGCATCGCCGGCGCCCTGGGCCTGCGTCGCGAGTCCGCCCGTGCTTCGACACGGTTGTCGCCGTGGCTGATGGCCGGCGCCGTGGCGCTGATCTCGGGTGCCATCGTCTTCGGCGGCACGATGGCCGCCGGCTGGCGGGTCACCGACTACGACAACGCCGCTTCCGTAGACGGCGACGGGACGTCGGACACCTCCGGAGTGGTGCCGTGGCCGATGACCGACCCGGCCACGCGGGCGTTCGCGCCGTTCGCGAAGATCCTGCCGCCGGGCGCCCCGATCGGCGAGCCCGGGCTGTTCGAACGCGCGGAGGATCCCGTCGACGCGCGGCGACCGAACTCGAACCTCCCCGGGGAGGATCTCCCGCAAGCTCGCCCAGGGGTGCCGGGCACGAAGGCGCCGACGTCGCCGACGTCGCCGGTCCGCGCGGTCGACCAACCCGTCGGCACGACGCCGCCCGTCGATGACCCGATCCCACCGGCTGACGACCCCACCACCCCGCCGACGACCGAGCCGCCCGCCCCGGACCCGACGCCCGATCCCCCTGCGCCGGACCCGACGCCCGAGCCCACGCCCGACCCGCCGGCACCGGAGCCCACGCCCGACCCGCCCGCACCGGACCCCACGCCCGACCCGCCCACGACCGACCCCACTCCGGATCCTGCCGCCCCCGACCCGACGCCCGACCCCACCTGACCCGGGCACCCACGAGTGGCGAACACGATGAGCATCCTTCCTGTGACGAGTCCCGTCCTTCCGGAGACCGCACCGCCATTCGCCTGGGAACGCCAGCTGCGACCCGCGGTGGACGCGATCGCCGCACCATGGGCCGGATCCGCTCGGGTGATGGTGGTGGGCAACGCCGGTTCCGGCAAGTCCACCGCGCTGCGCCACCTGCATCGGATGCTCGCCGACGACGACCGCGGCGCGAGCCTGATCACCGGCGGCGACCTGGATGTCGCGCGCGTGCCGCGTTCGCACGTGCTGCTGGTCGATGATCTGCACCTGATGGACGACTCGCAGTTGGAACGGGTTCGAATCCGTTCCGACGATCCCGATGCGGCCCTGGTGGTGGCCAGCCGTCCGTGGCCGGCGTCGGAAGCGCTGACCTCGATCGCGCGACGGCTCGAGCAGACCCGGCCCGCGATCGTGCTCGGCCATGTCTCGCGATCGGACGTGCTGACCTATCTGGAGAGCCGCGGGCAGTCGATGCGGAGCCGCTGCATCGACCACGTCCTCATGGCGACCGGCGGCGTGTCGTGGCTCGTGTCCGAGGCACTGTCCGCACACGACGACCGCGACTGCGTCGACGACGCGACCCACGGAGAGCTCGCTCGAGTACTCGAGGAGCGGATCGCGCATCGGCTCGACACCCTCGAACCCGACCTCCGCCGGACCGTCGAGATGCTCGCCATCATGGGCGGGCGCACGCGGTCGCCGCTCGAGACCCCCGAGCACAGCGACGAGAGCATCATGAAGGGATATGCCGAGGGCCTGTTGATGCGCAACGGCCAGCCGGTACCGCTCGTGCGTGCCACGGTCAGGGCGACGATCCCCGCGCGTCGCCTCATCGACGCGAGCCGCGGCCTGGCCGACGTCATCGCGCGATCCGCCGGATCGGGAGATCCCGGCGACGACGATTGGGCTGACCTCGTCGGCGACCCGCGGATCGGCGACGCGCTCGTGCAGCACGGCGACGGGATGCTGGAGGATCACCCCCGGCGCGCGAGCGAGCTGTACCAGGCCGCACTCAGATCCGGCGTCGACCCTGCCACGATCACCGCGCGCCGGGCGCAGGCGGCATGGGCTGCGAACGATCTCGATGCCGCCGGTGCGCTGATCGATGGGGCGCCGTCCGCCGCGCGCGACATCGACGGCGAGCGGTTGGCCGATGTCGCGGCCGCGACGTGGGCGAGCCGCGGGATGATGGAACAGAGTTCGGCCGTGTACCGGGTGGCGCTTCCCGGCAGCCCCGATTCGGCCGTGCGCGCGATGATCGCCGAGTACGGCGTCGGCGCGCTCGACGATGCACGCGAGGCCGCCGCCGAGATCCCCGCCGAGCGCATCGGTGCGCCGACCGCGCTGGGCGTCTCGATGCAGCTGCTCCGTCGCGGCCTCGCCGCCTCGGTCGCGACCGAGAGCGACCCGACCATGCTCGTCGACCTGGTGCGCGCCGCTGAGATGTACACGTCGTCATGCACGTCCGCGGCGATCCCCGAACTGCCGGCGGTCATCGCGGCGACGGTCGCGATCAACCTCGGCGACCTGGCCACCGCGCACACCGTGATCGAGGACGCGATCGCCGGCCGGCACGGCGGCGAGTGGGCGCAGCCGCGCCTGCTGCTGTGGCGGGCATGGGTCGCGGTGCAGCGGGCCTGGCCCGCCGAGGCGCGCGAGTCGCTCGCGCGCGCGGTGGAGAGCACTCCGACCCTGGCGCCGCGCGACGCGCTGCTCGCTCATTCGGTGCAGGTTGCGATCGCGCGCCGGTACGAGGATGCCGCGGGCCTGGCGGCTGCGTGGCGCCAAGCCCGGCCGGGGATCCTGCGCGCCGAGATGGACCTGTACCTCCTGCTCCCGCTCGCCGAACTCATCTGCTCGGCGGCGAAGGTGGGAGACTCCGAGCACGTCGAACCGCATCTCGCCCGTGGCCTTCGGATCATCGACGGGCTCGGCGACCCCGCGCTGTGGTCGGCGCATCTGCACTGGGCGGGCATCCAACAGGGCATCCTGCTGAACCGGCCGGAGGATCTCGCCCCGCATGCGCATGCGCTGGTGGCCGCGGCCCCGACCAGTCGAACCGCCACGGTCATGGCGAAGGCCGGCAGGGTGTGGACGTCGGTGCTCGCCGGCACGGTGAACGCCGATGCGGTCGAGAACGCTGCGCGCGGCCTCGCCGCCGTGGGGCTCGCCTGGGACGCGGCTCGCCTGGCCGGACACGGCGCCGGACGCACCTCCGACCGCAGGGTCGCCGCCCGCCTGCTGTCGTGCGCTCGCGACCTGCACCCCAACGACGCGGCACGCCGCCCCGCGGCATCCGGAACCGAAGCCTCCACGACGCCCGTGTCGTCCGCCCCGGCGACCGAGCTGCTGAGCGATCGCGAGCTCGAAGTGGCCAGGCTCGTGCTGCAGGGCAAGACGTACGCCGAGATCGGCGAGTCCATCTTCATCTCGCCCCGCACCGCGGAGCACCACATCGCCCACATCCGTCGCCGGCTGGGTGCGTCGTCGCGTTCCGAGGTGATCGCCAGACTGCGCGTGCTGATCGAGGAGTCGGATGCCACGGAGGAGGCAGATGCACCCCCCTAGTGCCCCCGAACGGTTTCGGGGATTGCCCCGATGCCGGGTCGGCACGACCGGCATACCTTGAGTAGACCAGCTTCGTCCATGCATGTTGCCCGTTCGACCGCTGAGGAGTCGGTACATGAGCACACCCGTCACGACGATCGCCGATGCGCTGATCGCGTTCATCCTGAGCCTTCTCCGCGACCCCGATGCGGTCGACGAGTTCAACTCGTCACCGCAACAGGCCTTGGCCAGTCACGGCCTCCAGGGCGCCTGC
Organism: Agromyces sp. NPDC056389; assembly: GCF_042262385.1. NCBI lineage: Bacteria > Bacillati > Actinomycetota > Actinomycetes > Micrococcales > Microbacteriaceae > Agromyces > Agromyces sp. NPDC056389. Next base: position 2,715,818 of record NZ_JBHJPN010000001.1, on the reverse strand, counting down.
GGGGCGGACGTGAAGGCGGTCGCTCCCGTGATCATCGACGACCCGTCGGTGACCACGAGAGCGATGGCATCACCGCAGTCCCGCTCGACGAACACCGATCCCGGGTCGCCGGAGCCGTTCAACGACACGAATGACGCGATCAACGAGATCAGCCGCATCATCAATCAGTTCACGACGATCGACAACCGCTCGACGATCATCGACCAGTCGACGAACCAGAACATCTGGGCCGACGGCGACGTGACGCAGATCTTCGATCAGGATGCCGTCGTGGCCTCGGGCGACGACGCCGTCGCCGCCGGCGGAAACGCCTCGATCGACGAGTCCGATTCGACGATCACGACGGGCGACATCGCAGTCGGCAACACCACCGGTTCGAACAACACGACGACGACGGACACCTCCGACGAGACGACGGAGGATGCGGCCGACACGGCGACCGAGGCCCCCGCGGTGACACCGGAGCCGTCCGCTCCGGTCGACGTGGAAGCGCAACCCGAGGCGCTCATGTCGGACCTCACGGCAACGGATGCCTTCGCCCCCGACGAGCCCATCTCGGCGCCCGAACCCGAACCGTATCCCGAAGAACTGGCCGAGGAGCAGTGACCGAGCAGACGAATCCGCCCGCCGGCGTCCCGGCGATCAACACGGCCGCGGTCGACGCGGGCCGCAGGAGAGAGGCGCCTGAACGCCCTCCCGTCACGAATCCGAACGCCGCCCCGGTGCTGGTGAAGCTGACTCCGCCGTTCTCCGTGCGAGCGAGCCAGGTCCTCTGGATCCTGAGCTTCGCCGCCGGCGGCTCCGCAGTGGTGTACTTCTTCGTCATTCGCCAGACCCAGCTCCCCCTGATCGCCGACGTCGTTCGCGGAGTCAGCGGCGGCCGTGCCGAACAGACGTACGAGACCGCGGCCGACGTCGTGTTCTGGATCGTGTTCGGCGTGATGGTGGCTGCACTCCTCGCGCAGATCACGCTGCTGGTGTCGTTCATGAGTCGGCGCCCGAAGGTGCGCTGGTGGCAGCTCGCGACGTTCGTGGTGCAGGTGATCCTGCTGCTGCTGTCGACGGAACTCGTGGCGATCGGCGAACGCGGCGAACCGTTGCAGCTCCTATTCGCCGCCCAATGCGGGCTCGTGCTGCTCGCGCTGCTCTGCAGCGTGCTCCCGGGCGCCATCGCGTGGTCCGCTCGCCAGCATGACATCCGGCGCGGGCCCAAGGTCTGACGCGATCTCCTCGAGGCTGCGGATCACGACCCGGCACACCCCCACGGCCGCTCGGTCGGTCAGCGGCGACTCGGCGAGCCGGCGCCAGGAGATGAGCAGGGTGCCCACTCGTTCGCGGAGTGCTTCGTCGTCGGTGCCCTCCGCCGCACCGAGGCGCACATGGGCCGGGGTGCCCTCGGCGCCGATGATCGTCTGGGCTTCCGCGGCATCCTGTGCGGCCAATGGCAGCCCCTCCGACCTCGCGACGGCCAGCAGCGAGAGTTCGCGCAACGCGTGCGCGCCGACCGTGATGCGCTCGATGCCGCTGCGGATCTCGTCGACCCGCTCGCGCGGACGCTCGCGGATGAGCCGCTCGAGACCGAGCAGCACGCCGCGCACCTTGAGCGTCGACGCGCGCGTGCGGAACTGATCGCGCACGAACTGCTTGAGCTCGATCAGTCCGCTCTGCGCCACGAGCTGCTCGGACAGATCGGACGAACTCTCGACTCCGCCCCGGATGAGCGCGGTGGCCAGCCGCACCCCGAACAGCCCGAACCGATCGAGCAGATGCCGTCGCTCGGACGTGCTGAGTCCGGTGGCGTCGGAATCCCGTGTGAAGCGGTCGGCCGAGACGAGGAGTCGCTCACGATCGGTGCGTTCGAGCCCTGCGAGTTCGCGGAAGGCCGTGTACTCGCTCTCGCGGAGTGTGCGGGCCCCCTCGGCGACGAGCCCGGCCACGGGGATGACGCCCAGCACCAGCGAGGCCAGCTCGCCGTCGAGCTCGTAGCGCCGCGCCACCTTGCCAGCCGACAGCAGGGAATCGATCCGACCGGAACCGATCTCGTCGGAGCGGGAGAGCACGCCGACGGCGCAGATGGTCTGCGCTGCACCGGCGGCGGTGTCACGGAAGGCCTCGAGGAACTTGATGTCCGACGCGTGCAGGTGCCGCATGAGGTAGACCACGGCATCCGCCGACGACGGCGCATCCTCGGGGGTGAGGAACGACCTCGCCCGCGCTGACGTGTCCGCCGACAACGAGGCGATGCCCGGCGTGTCGATGAGGATCATGGACTTCAGTCCGATCAGCGGCCAGCCGACGTCGATCCAACCGACCTGTTCGGCGGGGATGCCGCCGAGGTCGAGCATCAGGCGGCCCTGGTCTCGCCGCACCGGGAGCCGCCGGGGCTCGCCCTCCTTCGGGTGGAGCGTGACGGTCGGCGTCGCCGAATACCGGTACCAGGTGACGACCCGGGTGCACTCGCCGGCATCCGTCGGTGCGATCTGCTCGCCGAGCAGCGCGTTCAGCAACGTCGACTTGCCCGCCTTCACCATGCCGGCGACCGCCAACCGCAGGGGCTCGTGCAGGCGCCGTTCGAGTTCGGCGATCACGGTGCGAGCCGCGGGGTCGTCTTCGTACACGGCGGCGGCGGTTCGCAGCAGGTCCTCCGCGTCCTTCACCGGAGTCGTCACCGTTGTGCAGCCTCGCTGCGCATCGGCGGCAGTGCGGGGATCTCTGCGCGAAGCGCCTCCAGCTGATGGATCTGCGCCTGCAGTTGCGCCACCCGCTGGTCGCGCTTGGACGTGTACGTGGTCGCCGTCTGCTTCGCCGTGACCAGCGCGTCCGACAGCGAGCGATGCAGCTCCTCCGCCATCGCCCCGAAGTGGTCGCGACCGGCGCGTTGTACGAGCCGCAGCCGGTCCTTCAGCTGCTTGCCGACCTGGAAGGTGACTTCGTCGATGTAGCGGCGCACGAGTCCCTTGGCCTCGTGCTTCCTGCGGGTCAGGCGGGAAGTCATGTCCTCGCGGTAGGCGCGCCGGCCGACCAGCACGCCGGCGAGCAGCGACAGCGGATTGATCAGCGAGAGACCGATCAACCCCGTGGCGAGGCCCACCATGAGGACGCCGCCGTACGATCCGCGCACGCCGATGTAGATCCGCTCCCCTGCGCCGAGACGACCGGAGTCGAGTTCCGAGATGCCCTCGACCGGGTCGAGCACCCCCTGGGTGTCGCCGACGTCGATCGCGGGGAGCGCGGCCTCGCCGGCACTGAACAGCTCGGCGACCTCCTCCGACAACCAGCGCGAGCGTTCATCGGTCCACACGAACGTCTCGGACACCGCGCTCGCCACGCGTTGGTCGAGCCATTCGGTGATCTGGTCCCAGATGGGCCCGGGGTCGCCCTCCTCGATCGCGTCCTCGGCTTCGCGCTGCACCTTGCGCAGTCGGTCTCGAAGATCGTGCTCCATGTCGGCGATGAGGTCGGCGATGCCGTCGGTGAGCGTCACCTGCCAGCGCGATGACCGCCCGCGGAACTCGTCGGCACGTGCCTTCGCGACCTCCAGTTGGGCGATCATGCGCGGGGTGTCCTCAGGGTGCAGGATCGCCGTCAGCTCGGAACGAAGCGACATCGTGAGCTGCTCGACCACCGAGACCAGGTCGTGCACGGCGCTGCGCTCGTGGATCACCTCGGCGCGGCCGAGCACCTCGCGGCGCAGATGCGCGACGAGCGCCGGGAATCCGGACTCGTCGTTCAGGACCCGGTCCTGCATCTCGGCCGCCAGCAGGCGCAGGTCACTGGAGACGGAGAAGATCGGCACGTCGCCGGCGTCGCTGAGGTGCCCGCGATCGATCTCCTCGATCTCCCGCCACGTCGGGTAGAGGTCGGTCTTGGCGAGCACGGCGGCGACGTTCGGCGAGATGCGCATCGCGTGCTTGAGGAACTGCACCTCCGGTTCGGTGTACTCCTGCGAGGCATCCGACACCAACAGCACGGCGTGCGCCGTCGACAGGGCCGACAGCGTCGCCAGCGCGTTGGACGACTCCAGCCCTCCGACGCCGGGAGAGTCGACGAGCTTCAGACCGCCCTTGAGGATCTCGCGCGGCAGCAGCACCTCGGCCGACACGATGCGTCGCTCGTTGCGCGGATTGCCTCGTTCCGACACGAACTCGGAGATGCTCTCGAGCGGCACCCGCCGGCGTTCGACGGCGGTCGCACCGGTGACGGGATCGTCGCGCTGCTCGAGCACCCACGCAGAGGGTTCGTCGGCGTACCCGACCGAGGTCGGCACGCTCGTCGCGACGTCGTCGTCGACGGGGCAGGCCGGCGCGTTCACGAGTGCGTTGATGAGCTTGCTCTTGCCCTGCTTGAACTCGCCCACCACGATGACCCGGATGTCGGGGTCGACGAGTCGCGCCTGCGTCTGTTCGATCCGCCTGGCCAGGTCGGCGCGACCGGAATCGGCGGCGAGCTGCCCGACGTTGCGGACGACCTCCAGCATCGCCGATTCCTCGGACCCGGGCTCCGGCATGCGTTCCGCCCGCGGCAGGCCTTCGGGTACCGACGTGTGCTCGCCTTCAATCACTGCCGACTCCTCGGGTCCGACTGCCTCCGGCACGATTCCCTGACCTCTCGATCATGACGAAAGCTCGCCTCCATCGTGACAGAACACGGGGCGGAGTGCACCCCGCCCCGTGTTCAGCACGACGTCAGAGCGGGAAGTCGAGTCCCAGGTCGCCGCCGTCGTCGACGACCTGGTCGTCGACCTCGTCGCCCCAGATGAGGGCGGTGTCGACATCCCAGTCGGATGCATCGACGTGCTCGATCTCATCGGTGAAGAGGTTCGCTGCGGTCGGGTCCGAGAGGGCTTCCGCGACATCGGCCCCCCAGTCCCCCGCATCGAACCCGTCGTGCTCGGCCTCCGGGTCGGTCGCCGGCTCGGGCGCCGGCTCCGACGAATCGCCGTACGGCAGGGGGCCCTGTCCGCTCGCGACCTCGTCATTCGACATCTCTGACACCTTCAGATCTGTGGGGGAACTTCGATCAGCATTGCAGATCACGTCGGCGTTGCACATCAGGAGAGCGATGACGGCGACCGAGGCCGTCAGCGACCGGATGGGGGTGTGCCCGGCCGCCCGAATGGGCGACCGGGCAGGAGTGCAACCTCTTACAGCGTGATGTCGTCGACCTGTACGGCGACGGCGTCGGGGCTGAGGATGTTGGCGTTGTCGACGTCCACATCCACGTCGGTCGAGTAGTCGTTGAACGAGTCGCTCACATCGACGTCGACGTCCCAGTTGTAGTCATCGTTGTACGAATCGATCGTGTTTCCGATCGAGACGTCGCCGACCGAGACGTCGAACGAGGAGTTGTCGATGTCGACATCGCCGCCCGCCGCGACTCCGTAGTCACCGGAGTTGACGACCGCCTCGTTGTTGAACGACTGCCACACGTTGCCGCCGTTGGCGTCGCCGCCGTTGGAGCCGGTGTCGCCGGCGCTGCCGCCGGTCCCGGATCCCCCGGCACCGCCCGTGCCGCTCGCGCCGTTGCCGCCGGTGGCGTCGCCGCCGGCTCCACCGTCGCCGCCGGCACCCAGGGCGGCATCGCCGCCGGCGCCTGCAGCGCCCGAAGTGGCCGACCCGCCGGAGCCGCCGCTGCCGGAAGCACCGGAGCCTCCGGTGCCTGCGCCGCCGTCTGCGCCGATCGCACCCGAATCCCCACCGCTGCCTGCTGCAGCGGCGATGTTCTGGTTGACCGACTGGTCGAGCACCGTCGAACGGTTGTCGATGTTGACGCTCGCGCCACCGCCGCTCGCGAGCGCGCTCGGGCCGCCGCCTTCGCCCTCGTCGCCCAGGCTTCCGACGATCGTGAGGTCGCCGAACCCGACGTTGTACTGCCGGACGCCCGCGTTGATCGAGTGGTCGTTCAGCGTCGTGTTGCCCGAGTCGTGGATCGAGTTGTCGTTGTACGAATCGTTGATCGAGTTGTCGGAGTTGTCCGAGTTGTCGGAGTTGTCGGAGTTGTCCGAGTTGTCCGAGTTGTCGTTGTACGAATCGTTGGTCGAGTTGTCGGAGTTGTCCGAGTTGTCGGAGTTGTCCGAGTTGTCGGAGTTGTCGGAGTTGTCCGAGTTGTCCGAGTTGTCCGAGTTGTCGTTGTGCGAGTTGAGGTCGTTGTCGTTCAGCGAGTCGACGGTGTTGTCGTTGAACGAGTCGAGGTTGTTGTCGTTCAGCGAGTCGACGGTGTTGTCGTTGTACGAGTCGACGTTGTTGTCGCTGATCGGCACCGCAACGTTCACGTTGAACGAGTCGCGGACTCGAGACCACACGTTGTTGTCATCGAAAGCCATGAGTGTGTTCCTTCGCTTCCCCGGACGCTCTCACGCCCTGTTGTCGGTTACGCGACCACGCTACGAGCGAGGTGCGATCGTCGGCATCGGGGGCTTTCCCGAGGGTTCGCGGGTCGACGTAGGGGGCCCGGGCAGCCGATCAGGGGGCCAGTGGGGGCAGCCCATGGGCTGGAAGGGATCGCGCGGAAGCCTATTGGTCGTCGAGCGTGCGGCCGGCGGAGCACCGGGTCTCCGCCGCCGTCTGGCCCGTGATGTCACTCGGCAGGGCCTCCACCGTCGGCGCGGGCGCTGCGGGATCCGCTGCAGGCGCCTCCCCCTCGACCGGGGCTTCGGCCACGGGGGCCTCGACCGCGGTCGGGTCACCCGCGGAGGCGAACGACGCCTCCTGCGCAGCGGGATCGAACGTCACGGGCAGGTCGTTCTGCAGGGCGAAGCGAATCGCTTCCGCCGATTCCGCCGGCACCTGCGCGCTGTCGGAGCTGTAGGTGGGGTACTGGATGAAGGCGATCTTGTTCAGATCGGTGTCTTTCAGCGCCTTCGCGATCGAGATCATGCGAGTCGGGTCCATGAGGCTGTCGGACAGCTGCATGTTCGCGAGCGCGGCCTTCGCGATGCCGTAGAGCTTGACCGGGTCGCCCAAAGTACCGTTCGACTGCAGCGTTCGAGCCAGTGATGACATGAAGACCTGCTGGTTCGAGATTCGCCCGAGGTCGCTGCCATCGCCGACGCCATGGCGCGTGCGCAGGAACTGCAGCGCCTGCAAGCCCGAGAGCTCGTGCATTCCTGCAGGCAGGTAGAGGTCGGTGTGCTCGTCCTCGATCGGCTCCGCGACGCAGACGGGGACGCCGCCGACGGCTTCGGAGAGACCGGCGACGCCCAGGAACTGCACGGTGCCGGCGAACGGGATGGTCACGCCGACCAGCTCCTCCACGGTCTTCACGACGCACGGCATGCCGCCGATCGAGAGCACCGAGTTGATCTTCACCCCGTACTGCTCCGACAGTGGATCACCGGCCGGGTCCGCGGGATCGACGCACTCCGGCACATCGACGAGCATGTCGCGGGGGAAGCTGATGACCGAGGCGTTCGTGTGGTCCTCGGAGATGTGCATGAGCATGGTGACGTCGTTGAGGACGGCGGTCTCCTCATCGGGATCGCCGAACCCTCCGCCCTGGCCTTCGCGGCTGTCGCTGCCGATGAGGAGGAGGTTCACCCCGCCTTCGATGGCACCGACATCGGGGACGCCCTCGAGCACGTCTTCGTTGCCGAGGGTGACGGTGGGCTTCGCGGTGTTCGCGAGGTCCCATGCCGCATACGCCGCGACGGACACACCGGAGACCAGGGCGACCGCGACGACCGAGGCCGTCACCTTCGCGAGGGTCCTCCAGACCGAGCGCCGCTTGAGGCGGCCGTGTCGGACGATCGGGGTCGACGACGCGGCGCGTCGCGCGCTGGAACGCAGTTCGTCTGTCACCGAGGTCCTTTCGACGTGTCGATCTCGCGGAGGGCGTGGGATTCGAACCCACGAGACATTTCTGCCCACTGGTTTTCAAGACCAGCTCCATCGGCCGCTCGGACAGCCCTCCATGCCCGCGCGACGCTCCCGGAGGTGTCGATCGTGCAGGCAGGCCCCGATTCTAGCCGAAGCATGTTTCAGCCAGACTCTCAGGCCCGCCTGAATGGATGCTGAGGCGAGCGGATGCCGCTGAGGGGCGCCCGCCGATCGCGGCCGTCAGCCCTCGTTGGCGGAGGTGCAGCGGATCTCTTCACCGGTCTGACCCGTCACGTCGTCGGGGAGGGCCTCGACCGGGACATCCGGCGCCGGCGGCTCCCCGGCAGCGGGCGGTGCCGCGGGGTCTGCTTCGGTGCCGAACTCGGAGTTCGCGTTCGCGTTCGGGTCGAGCTGCACCGGCAGGTCGGCCTGCAGCGCCGCGTTCACCAGCTGGGCGGAATCGGCGGGCTCGACGGCCGAACGATCATCGGTGTAGCCGGTCGGATACTGGATGAACGCGACCTTCGACAGGTCGATGTCCTGCAGCGCCCGAGCGATCGACATGAGCCGCGTGGGATTCTGCATCTCGCTCGTCAGCTGCATGTTCGAGGTCACGGCTTTCGCGATCGAGTACAGCTTCACCGGGTCGCTGAGCACGCCGTCGCGCTCGACCGTGCGCATGAGCGACGCGAGGAACGTCTGCTGGTTCGAGATGCGGCCGAGGTCGCTGCCGTCGCCGACACCGTGCCGGGAGCGCAGGAACGCCAGTGCGTCGTAGCCCGAGATCGTGTGCGTGCCGGCGTCGAGCTTGAGCTCGGCGTCGGGGTCGTCGATCGGCTCGGCGATGCAGACCTCGACACCTCCGACCGCGGTGGCGAGTGCCGCGACCCCGTCGAACTCGACGACGCCGCCCGCCTGCACGTCGACACCGGTGAGCTGCTCGACGGTCGCAGCGACGCACCCGAATCCCCCGTGCGAGAGCAACGTGTTGATCTTCACGCCCGACATCGCCGACAACGGCTCTCCGCCCGGATCCTGCGGATCGGGGCATTCCGGCACCGGCACGATCATGTCGCGCGGGAAGCTCACCACCTCGACGTGCGAATGATCCTGCGAGATGTGGAGCAGCATCGTCACGTCGTTGAGGTTGCCCGAGTCCTCTTCCGGGTCGCCGAACCGACCGCTCTCGGGCCGCCGGTCACTGCCGAGCAGCAGGAAGTTGAGACCGCCCTCCATCGCGCCGATGTCGGGAACATCCTCGAGATCCTCCTCGCCGGCGAGGTCGAGTGACGGCTTCTGAGTCACCGAACCGACCAGGTCGGCGACGGCGTACGCGGCGACGCCCAATGCGCTCACGGCCACGATGGCGACGACGGATGCCGCGAGCTTCAGGTACGTCGAAGCTGCACCCCGCCGCGGCAGCCGGCCGTGCCGAGGCACCGACGTCGGCTCCGCGTCATCACGCGGCTGTTCGCCCGTCTCGCTCATCGCACCCCTCCGACCCGGCCGATTCTATGCTCGCGACCTCGGAACACGCCGACACCGCCGCGAACCGCGGGTCGTCAGGGCAACGAGTGGAGCACCGCCGCGAGGCCGGCGTCGTCGACCGAACCGCCCACCTCGTTCGCCGCCTCGCGCACCTCGTCGGGTGCCTGACCCATCGCGACGGCGCGGCCGGCGGCGCCCGCCCACGCGAACATCTCGAGGTCGTTGCGCCCATCGCCTGCGGCCAGCACGCGATCGATCGGCAGGTCGAGCCAGCCGCGGACCCGTTCGAGCGCAGTCGCCTTGTTGACCCCGTCGGGGGCGATGTCGAGCCACGCGGTCCAGCCGATCGCGTAGCTCACGTGATGCAGCCCCATCTGGTCGACGATGCTGAAGAACTCGTCGAGCCCGTGCTCGAGGCTCGTGACGACGACGCGGGTGGCTCGATGGTCGAGCAGCTCTTCGAAGCGCACCTCGCGGGCGTTCTCGAGGTTCCACTCCATCATGCCCTCGGTGTAGAGGCGGTATCCGTCGGGCAGTTCGACCATGAACTTGCCGGACGGCAGGAACCCGCGGATGCGCTCGAGCACCTGCGTCGGGTCGAAGGTCTCGACGTGACGGCGGACGTATCCGTCGGGCGCGGAGTCGTCGCGCTGCATCGTGATGGCGCCGTTCGCGCACACGACGTACTCGGGGTTCAGCCCCAGCTGAGCGAGCACCGGCGCGGTCGTCGACCACGAGCGCCCGGTCGCGAGCGTGACCACGTGGCCGCGATCGCGCGCCGACGCGACGGCGTCGACGACGGCCGGGTCGATCGACCCGTCTTCGTGCATGATGGTGCCGTCGACGTCGAGCGCGACGAACCACTGCTCGTCGACGTCGAGCCCTGGCATCCGCTCGATGCTCATGCGATCGGCTCGAGCACCTCGAGGCCGCCGAGGTAGCCGCGAAGCGCCTCGGGCACGACGACCGAACCGTCGGCCTGCTGGTGCGTCTCGAGAATCGCGACGAGCCAGCGCGTCGTCGCGAGGGTTCCGTTGAGCGTCGCGACCGGCGCCGTCCTGCCGCTCTCGGTGCGGTGCCGGATGTCGAGGCGACGAGCCTGGAACGTCGTGCAGTTCGAGGTGGACGTGAGCTCGCGGTACGCGTTCTGCGTGGGCACCCACGCCTCGATGTCGTACTTGCGGGCTGCGCTCGACCCCAGGTCGCCGGCCGCCGTGTCGATCACGCGGTACGAGAGCCCGAGGTCTCGCAGCATGCCCTCCTGCCACCCGAGCAGGCGCTCGTGCTCGGCCTCGGCATCGGCCGGGTCGATGTAGGTGAACATCTCGAGCTTGTTGAACTGGTGCACCCTGATGATGCCCCGGGTGTCCTTGCCGTGGCTGCCGGCTTCGCTGCGGTAGCACGTCGACCAGCCCGCGTAGCGGATGGGGCCGTTCGAGACGTCGATGATCTCGTCGGCGTGGTAGCCGGCGAGCGCGACCTCGCTCGTGCCCGTGAGGTAGAGCTCCTGCTCGGGCAGGTAGTAGACCTCGTCGGAGTGGGCGCCGAGGAACCCCGTGCCCTGCATGATCTCGGGCCGCACGAGCGTCGGCGTGATGAGCGGGGTGAAGCCCGCCGCGATCGCCCGGTCGAGGCCCATGTTCATGAGCGCGAGTTCGAGGCGCGCGCCGATGCCCTTGAGGTAGTGGAAGCGCGCCCCCGAGACCTTCGCGCCGCGCTGCATGTCGATCGCGTCGAGCAGCTCGCCGATCTCGAGGTGATCGCGCGGCTCGAAGTCGAACGCCGGGATCTCGCCGACCTCGCGCAGCACGACGAAGTCGTCTTCGCCGCCGGCCGGCACCCCGTCGATGACGACGTTGCCGAGCCGCTGCACGGCGAGCGTGAACTCGGCTTCGGCGTCGCTCGCGGCCTGGTTGGCGACCTTCACCCGGGCGGCGAGCTCCTGCGCTTCGGCGACGAGCGCGGCCTTCGCGTCTTTCGGGGCCTGCGCGACCTGCTTGCCGAAGGCGTTCTGCTCGGCGCGGAGCGCCTCGAAGACCGTGATCGCGGTGCGCCGCGCGGCATCGGCCTCGACGGCCGCGTCGACGAGCGCCACGGACTCGCCACGGAGCTCTTGCGAGCGCTTGATGAGGTCGGGGTTCTCGCGAAGCAGCACGGGATCGATCACCCGAGCAAGTCTAGCCGCGGCATCCGACCGCCTGATCTGCGGTTCCGCCGATCACCCGGTCGCGGGCGACCGGGTGAATTCCCGGCGCGATGCAATACCGTTGGCTGCGTGACGGCAGACCAGCAGGGGGCGGCGGATGTCGCGGGCGCACGTCCGCGCGCGGCCGTGATCTTCAACCCCACGAAACAGGGGGTCGAGACCCTGCGCGCGGCGATCGCCGCGGCCGAGGAGCGACAGCACTTCGCGCCGTCGCTCTGGATCGAGACCGCGGCCGACGACCCCGGCAAGGGCATGGCGCGCGAAGCACTCGAGGCAGGCGTCGACCTTGTGATCGCTGCGGGCGGCGACGGCACCGTGCGCTCGGTCGCAGCCGCCCTGCGCGGCACCGGCGTGCCCCTCGGACTCGTGCCGATCGGCACGGGCAACCTCTTCGCCCGCAACCTCGAGATCCCCGTCAGCGACCAGGCCGACGCCGTGGTGCTCGCCTTCGCGGGCCTCGATCGCGCCGTCGACGTCATCGTGGCCGACATCACCCGGCCCGACGGCTCCGACGAGACCCACGTCTCGCTCGTGATGAGCGGCATCGGCATCGACGCCGCGATGATCTCGAACACGAACCCCGACCTGAAGAAGCGCGTCGGCTGGCTCGCCTACGTCGACGCGGGCCTGCGGGCACTGCCCGCATCGAAGCCGTATCGCGTCGTGCACCGGCTCGACGTCGGCCGGCATCACCGCTCGAAGGTCTCGAGCATCCTCATCGCGAACCTCGGCTACCTGCCCGGCAACATCGAGTTGATCCCCGACGCCGAGATCGACGACGGCAAGCTCGACGTCGTGGTGCTGGCGCCGCGCAACCTGTTCGGCTGGCTCCTCATCTGGCGCAAGGTCACGTGGGAGAACCGCGTGCTGCGGAAGTCCGCGCTCGGCCGGCAGTTCCTCGACCTCACGGGCGGCAACCGGCGCAGCGAGATCGTCTACCTGCGCGGCAGGGCAGTCGACCTCGAGATCGAGGGTGACGCCGAGGAGTTCGAGATCGACGGCGACGAGTTCGGGCTCGTGACCGCGGCGCGGTTCACGGTCGATCCGGCCGCGCTGATCGTGCGCGTGCCGCACTGACCCGGGCGGTTCGAGCTCGACCGCGTGCCATCGCCGCGGATGCCCCGAGCACGATGATCCCGAATGCCGACCACAGGACGGTCTCGATCGCCGGACCGACTACCGCCCCCGCGGTCTGGACCAGTGCCAACGTACTCAGTTGCTCGTCTCCCGGTGCCGCCGGACCGTAGTTGTAGATGTCGCGGTCGGTCGAGATGCTCGCCCACCAGATGAACACGAGCGTCCCCGCACCGATCAGGCCGAAGAGTGCCGAGACCGCGGGCACCCGGGGCAGCAGCCGGTGCACCGGGCGCGGCGACGTCGGATCCGCGGCATGCTCCTCCTCGATCGCCGCGCGGGCGCGCTGCGCCGACCGGACCTGTCGCACCCCGATCCACACCGTCAGACCGACGGTTCCGATCAGACCGAAGCGCACGAGGTTCGGGGCGATCATCCACGACATCTGGCGCAGCAGGTCGTTGGAGTTGATCCCGGTGTACGTGTTGGGGTCGGAATTGACCGCCCACGTCACCGCGAGGCCGACGACGAGGGAGATGCCCAGCATCGCCCAGGCCGCCGCGAACCACCGTCCCACCCTACGCGACTCCGGCTCGGGTTCCGCGCCCGCCTGCGTCTCGAACTCGGGTTCGTCGTGGTCGGAGTCGGCACCGACGCCGATCCCCACGGCGCCGGCGTCCTCACGCGCGGACGGTGACGTCGACGCGGCCGCCGGCCGGGACGTCGTGCCCTCGGTGACGGGTGGGCGCGGGTCCGCCGCCGAGCGATCGCCCGCATCGAGCGGATGCGCGACGGGGCCGGTGGGCGGTTCCGAACGGTGCTGGTCCGACGGCAGGGACTGCTCAGCGGCATCCGACCCGTCGTACCCCCGCTGATACCGCGGGTCGAATCGCGGGTCGAGCCCGCTCGTGGCGTCGTCGCTCATGTCGGCTCCTCGAGTCGGGAGGGAGCAGTGCGAGACCTGCTCGCCGACGCGATCACCAGGACGCCGAGGAGGGCCGCGACGCCGACGAACGTCGCGACCGTCGGGACGAAGCTCGCGAGGCGCAGGATGCGCGCCTGCCACTCCTGCTGCTCCGTCGGCTCGCCCATGGTCGTGATCCCCTGATCGGCGACGTTCAGCTGCACGCCCCATACGGTTCCGACGATGCACAGCACGAGCAGCGCAACCAGCGCGACGGCGGCGGGATTCGTCGCGAGCCGCCGGATCATGCCCGCGCCCCTGGCACCTCGGCCGGTCCGGCGCCTCGCGCGGGTCGTGACGACGACTGGGCACGGGCGCGCCGGATACCGCTCCATACGAGCATCCCGACGATGCCGAGGAGCCCGGCCTGGAGCAGCGGCGGCGCCACGCTCCACGAGAGCATCTGGATCACGCGATCCGACTCGGTCGAGGGGCCGAAGTAGTTCGCGCTCGAGATGCCCGTCCAGAGAAGTGCCGCCCCGATGATGACGGCCGCCGCCGACACCGCCCAGGCCGTGAGGAAGGGCAGGTCGGCCTTGGCCTCCGACGCGAGCTCCGCCTCGGAGACCCACCCCGCGAACAGCTCGGGGTCGTCGATGTCGGCTGCGCGCGCCACCGCCGCAGCAGCGGGAGCGGACACGGGGGCGCGATCGTTCGTCGGCGCGATCCGCGAGCGCATCGACTCCGGCGGCTCGGGAATCCGCAACGCCGCCGGCACGGGCGGCGACGCGGCATCCGCTGCACCTCCGGAGTACCCGCGCTGGTAGCGCGGATCGAACCGCGGGTCGATGCCGGTCGTCGCTCCGTCGCTCACGAGACTCCTCGGGTCAGGGCGTCCCGATCAGTCGGGCTCGCCGCTCAAGAGGCCCCGCAACCAGTCGCGCGCCTCGATGAAGATGCCGTCATCGTACTTCGAGTGATAGGCGACGGCCTGCTCGTCGGCGCGCGGATACGAGCCGAGGAAGATCACCTTGGGGCTCGTGCGGCGCAGGCCGAGCAACGCGTCGGCGACGCGCTCGTCGGCGATGTGCCCGTCGACGTCGACGACGAAGCGATAGCGGCCGAGGGCGTCGCCGATCGGCCGCGACTGGATGAGCGAGAGGTTCACGCCCCGCGTCGAGAACTGCTCGAGCATCGCGAGCAGCGCGCCCGGTTCGTCATCGGGCAGCTCGACGATGAGGCTCGTCTTGTCGGCGCCGGTCGGCTCTGGCAGTTCGCGCGAGCGGCTGACGAGCACGAAGCGCGTCACGGCGTTCGGGTTGTCGCCGATGTCGCGCGCGAGCACGTCGACGTCGAGGTGCTCGGTGATGCCGGGCGGCGCGACGGCCGCGTCGGCCTGGCTGCCTTCGAAAAGGGATGCCGCGGCAGCCACGTTGCTCGTCGCCGGAATGTGCCCGTGGTCGGGGAGTTCGCGCTCGAGCCAGCCGCGCGACTGCGCGTAGGCCACGGGGTGGGCGTTCACGACCCGCACGTCGGCGAGCGCCGTGCCGGGCCGGGCGACGAGCACGAAGTTCACCGGCACGAGGTACTCTCCGAGGATGCGGAGCCCCGGCACGGTCGCGAGCGCGTCCTGCGTGGCCGAGACGCCGCCGTCGATCGAGTTCTCGATCGCGATCATCGCCGCGGTCGAGCGGCCGCTCGTGACGTCGGCGAGCGCTTCGCCGACGTTGTTCACCGCGCGCCAGTGCTTTCCGGATGCCGCGGCGACCTGCTTGAGCGCCGCCTCGGTGAAGGTGCCCGCCGGCCCCAGGTAGGAGTACGTCTCCTCGGGCGATGTGGGCGCGGCATCCGTCATGCAGCCAGCCTATCCACCGGGCCGCGACCGGACGGGCTAGCGTCGACACCGTGCGACGCCGTGAGCGGGCGTGCGACCGCGTCGCGCATCGTGAGCATGAGGAGGAGCCGATGACCACGATCGAGGACCACCGGATCGTGCCGACCGACGTCGAGCGGCTCGCGGCGCTGCGTCGCATGAAGCGCGTCGCGACCGGGCTGCTCGTCGTGGCGGCCGTCGTCTTCGCGGTGTCGTTCGCGCTGCAGGACGAGGTGCCGTGGCTCGCCTACGTGCGAGCGGCCGCCGAGGGCGCCATGGTCGGCGCGATCGCCGACTGGTTCGCGGTGACGGCGCTGTTCCGCCACCCGCTCGGCATCCCCATTCCGCACACCGCGATCATCCCGCGGCGCAAGAACGAGATCGGCGCGACCCTCGGCGCGTTCGTCGAGCACGAGTTCCTCTCCGACGAGGTCGTGCTCGGCAAGCTCCGCTCGATCGGCATCGCCCGCCGGCTCGGGGGCTGGCTCGGGACGCCGGCCCATGCCGAGCGGCTCACCGCCGAGGCATCCGTCGCCGCACGCGGCGTGCTCACCCTGCTCGGCGACGACGACGTCGAGGACGTGATCGAGCGACTCGCCCGCCGCCATCTCTTCGAGCCCGAGTGGGGCCCGGCGATCGGCCGGGTCGGTGCCCGGCTCGTCGCCGCCGACCAGCAGCGCGCCGCCGTCGACGTCGTGCTCGAGAAGGCCGAGGCCTGGCTCGAGGCGCACCCCGAGGCGTTCGGCAGCATGGTCTCCGACCGGCTCCCCCGCTGGCTGCCCGGCTTCGTCGACCGGCTCGTCGACGACCGCGCCTCCCGGGAGGTGCTCGCGTTCGTCCGCGCCGTGCGCGCGGACCCGCGGCATCCGCTGCGCCTCGCGATCGACCGCTACCTCGCCGAGCTGGCCGACGCACTGCAGCACGACCAGGCGATGATCGCCCGCGTCGAGCACCTCAAGGCCGAGCTGCTCGAGAGTCCGCGCGTGCGCGAGTTCGCAGGCGAGGCGTGGGCCTCGGTGAAGGCCACCCTCGACGGCGCGCTCACCGACCCGTCGAGCGAGCTGCGGGCCGGGTTGACCTCCGCGGTCGTCGAGGTGGGCGCGCGACTCGTGGCCGACGACGGCCTCGCAGCGAAGGTCGACACCTGGGTGACGGATGCCGCCGCCTACGTCGTGCGCAACTACCGTCACGAGATCGCGGGGGTCATCACCGAGACCGTCGAGCGCTGGGATCCACGGGAGACCACCGAGAAGCTCGAGCTGCAGGTGGGGCGCGACCTGCAGTTCATCCGAATCAACGGAACAGTGGTGGGCGCGCTCGCCGGACTCGCCATCTACTCGATCGCGACCGCGGTGCACGCACTCGTCTGAGCCGCCGCGCGGTGCCAGACTGGTCGCATGCACGAGCGCGCAGGCACCCCGGCCATCGAATCCGACCTCATCGACGTCGAGGCCCTCGTCAGGGCCTATTACGAGCTGCATCCCGATGCCTCGGTTCCCGAGCAACGCGTGGCGTTCGGCACCTCCGGGCACCGCGGCTCCGCCTTCAACACGGCGTTCAACGAAGACCACATCCTCGCGATCACGCAGGCGATCGTCGAGTACCGCGCGTCGCAGGGCATCACCGGCCCCCTGTTCATCGGCGCCGACACGCACGCCCTGAGCGCCCCCGCGCAGACGACCGCGCTCGACGTGCTCGTGGCCAACCGGGTGCGCGTGCTCGCCGACGAGTTCGACGACTACGTGCCGACCCCGGCGCTCTCGCACGCGATCCTGAAGTGGAACAACGACCCGGAGCGGCGCGCCGAGGGCGAGGCCGACGGCATCGTCATCACTCCGTCGCACAACCCGCCGCAGGACGGCGGGTTCAAGTACAACCCGCCGCACGGCGGCCCGGCCGACTCCGACGCCACCTCGTGGATCGCGGCACGCGCCAACGAGCTCATCGCCGACGGCCTGAAGGACGTCAAGCAGGCCGAACCCAGCGGCGTCGAGACCTACGACTTCCGCGGCAACTACGTCGACGACCTCGCGAACATCATCGACTTCGACGCGATCCGCGAATCGGGCATCCGCATCGGCGCCGATCCGCTCGGCGGGGCGTCCGTGTCGTACTGGGGCGCGATCCGCGACCGCTACGAACTCGACCTGACCGTCGTGAACGAGCGCGTCGACCCGGCCTGGTCGTTCATGACGCTCGACTGGGACGGCAAGATCCGCATGGACCCGTCATCGCCGAGCGCGATGGCCTCGGTGCTCTCGCACGAGGGCTACGACATCCTCACCGGCAACGACGCCGACGCAGACCGGCACGGCATCGTCACGCCCGACGGCGGCCTCATGAACCCCAACCACTACCTCGCGGTCGCGATCGAGTACCTCTTCACGCACCGGCCCGAATGGCGAGCGGATGCCGCGATCGGCAAGACCCTCGTCTCGAGCTCGATGATCGACCGGGTCGCCGCGGCCCTCGGCCGGCGTCTCTGGGAGGTGCCGGTCGGCTTCAAGTGGTTCGTGCCCGGCCTCGTCGACGGCTCGGTCGGCTTCGGCGGCGAAGAGAGCGCGGGCGCCTCCTTCCTGCGCTTCGACGGCACGGTCTGGACCACCGACAAAGACGGCATCCTGCTGTGCCTGCTCGCCTCCGAGATCCGCGCCGTCACCGGCACGTCGCCCTCCGCGCTCTACGCGGAACTCGCCCGGCGCTTCGGCGATCCTGCCTACGAGCGCACGGATGCCGCGGCATCCGCTGCCCAGAAGGCGGCCCTCGGCAAGCTCGACGGCGACGCGATCTCGGCGACCGAGCTCGCCGGCCAGCCGATCACGGCGAAGCTCTCGCACGCACCGGGCAACGGCGCGGCGATCGGCGGCGTGAAGGTCGAGACGGCTGACGCGTGGTTCGCTGCCCGGCCGAGCGGCACCGAGGACGTCTACAAGATCTACGCCGAGTCGTTCGAGGGCGCCGAGCACCTGCGACTCGTGCAGGCCGAGGCGAAGGCGATCGTCGACGCGGCCCTCGGCGGCTGAACGCGCCCCTCGGGGGCCGAGCGCGGCGCCCGAGCGCTGCCGTCGGCGCCGGCCTACTTCAGCGAGAAGTAGGTGACGCTGCCGCCGCCGGAGGCGAGCGCTTCGTCGACGTTCCAGTAGTCGGCGTCCTTCGTGTGGCCGCCGACCCAGACGGCCGTGCCGTTCGCGGTGTGCTCGACGCGCGTGACGACGGCGGTGTGGTCGCGGTCGCCCGAACCGTCCCAGTCGAACTGGGCGATGTCGCCGACCTTCACGAGCCCGCGCTGCGAATCGTCGAGCGGGGTCGCGAGGTCGGGGCGGCCGTACAGCCAGTCGCGCATGGCGGTCGAACTCGACCAGCTCGGCGACATCGCGCCGGTCGCCTGGTCGTAGTACCAGCCGGCGTCCATGGCCCAGCCACGGGCGACGAGCGACTGGCTCGTGAAGTTCGCGCAGTCGACACCGCTCAAGACGGTGTACTGGGCGGTGTTGTAACTGCTCCAGTAGGTGAGCACGTAGCCGAGCTGCGCGTCGATCGCGGGGTTCGACGTGTACGTCAGCGTGAGCGACGTGGTCGGCGCGTGCACCGCGGCCTCGGCGATCTCGGTGAGCTGGGCGGCGAGGGAGGCGGGAGCCGCGGCTCCGGCGACCGTCGCGGTGCCGGGGGTGGCGACGGCGATCGGTGCACCCGCGGCATCCGTGAACGCCACGGCCACCTCGCCGAGCGCGGTGTCGGCGACGGCGGGAACCTGGAAGGTCAGCTGCTCAGCGGTCGCGGCGACGATGGGTGCCGCGACGCCGCCGACGGCGACCTGGGCGACCTGGTCGAGCTGTTCGCCGGCCACGGTGACCTGCGTGCCGCCGGTGAACGGCGCCGCGGCCGTCGAGAGGCCGCTCGTGACCGTCGGACGCTTCGCGATCGAGACCGGGGCGTTGATGACGTCGCCGGCGGACGCAGCGGTCGCGTCGGCGACCGAGCTCTCGCGGACGGCCGCGAGCCTCGTCTCGTCGTCGGCCGATGCCGCGGCGACGGCGCCGAACGCACTGACGCTCAGGATGGCGCTCGCGCAGCCCAGCGCCATGAACCGGCGCGGTGCACCGCTCGACGGGCGGCGGTTGCGCACGCGCTCGGCGCGGTGCCGCGCCCGGCGGTCGGCACGGCGTTCGAACTCGGCCGTCTCGGCCCGGGGCGTACCGGCGACGGTCGTCGCAGCCGTGTCGGCGGGCACGCTCGATTCCGGGGCGGACTCGAACCCGGGGTCGCCGGACGACGGGGCCCGATAGGTCGAGCGGCGTCGTGCGGGGGGTTCGGCGGGCGCGGAGGCAGACGAGAAGAAGGGAAAGGGCACAGGGGGATTCCGGGTACGTGATCGGGGGGGAAGTTCACCACCCCATCACGCGAATTTGTGAGGAAGCCTCTCAAATTCTGGGAAGCCGGTGAGAGCGCGTTCTCACCGGAAATCCGGGGCTCGGCCTCGCGACGCGGCGCAAGGTTGGTGAGCCGAGACAAAACTGTTCTAGTATTTATAGAACAGTTTGAAAGGTTGCGCCGATGCTGATCCGAGTCGATCCCGCGAGCGACACGCCGATCTTCGCCCAGATCGTGGCGTCCGTCCACGCCGATGCCGCTGCCGGTCGACTCAGCGCAGGCGACCGCCTGCCGTCGGCTCGCGATGTCGCGGGTGCGCTCGGCGTCAACCTGCACACGGTGCTTCGCGCCTACCAGCAGCTTCGCGACGAAGGACTCGTCGACATGCGCCGTGGCCGAGGTGCCGTCGTCACCGAGGCGGTCGAACCCCTCGCCCACCTGCACCACGACATCGCCGCGCTCGTCGCACGCGCCCGCACCCTCGGCCTCGCCGCCGACACCCTCGCCGCCCTCGTGAAGGAGACCTACCGATGACCACGCCAGCCGACGTCCGCACCGCCCGCCGCCGCTTCCTGCTGGTCGGCTGCGCGCTGCCGGCGATCCTCACCCTCGTCGCCGTCGGGCTCATGGTCGCGTGGCTCCCCCAGGTGCCGCCGACGGTCGCGACGCACTGGAGCGGAAGCGGCCCCGACGGGTTCGGCCCCGCGTGGTCGGTCCCGCTCGGCACCGCCGTGCTGGGGCTCGGACTCGTGACGCTCTTCGCCGGCATCATGCTCGCCGGCACGCGCGACGGCCGGTGGGGCCCGACGCTGCGGCTGCTCGCCGCCATCTCGATCGGCACCAACGTGCTGCTGGTCGTCGACCTCACCTGGTCGTTCGGAATGCAGCGCGGACTCGACGACCCGCTCGATGCACCCGGCATCGGGCTGCAGATCCTGGTGAGCGCCGCGCTCGCGATCGCGGCGGGGCTCGGCGGATGGTTCGCCCAGCCGAACGTCTCGACCGACGGACGCACGCCCACGCGCACCGTCGAACCGCTCGACCTCGCCGCGGGCGAGCGAGCGGTCTGGGTGCGCACCACCACGATGACTCGGGCCGGCATGCTCGCGATCGTCGCGAGCATCGTCGCACTCGCGATCGGCACCGTCGTCGTCGCGGCCACCGGCTCCGCGGCCTGGTGGGTGATGTTCGGCGTCACCGTGCTGCTCGTGGCCATCGCCGCCGCGACGTTCGTGTTCAGGGTTCGCGTCGACGACCGCGGCCTCGTCGTCCGCTCGCCCCTCGGCGTCCCGCGCTTCGGCGTGCCGCTCGCCGATGTCGAGGCGGTCGCCGTCAGGAACGTGCACCCGACCGCGGAGTTCGGCGGCTGGGGCATCCGCCTCGCGCCCGACGGCGCGTTCGGCATCGTGCTCCGTGCCGGAGAGGCCCTGCAGGTCACCCGTCGCAACGGCCGACGGTTCGTCGTGACCGTCGATGACGCCGCCACCGCGGCCGCACTGCTCGAGGCGCTCAGCGCACGGGAGCGCGTCGACCCGACTGCTCGCTGAGACCCGCGCGGCGGGCACGCGCGCCGGCGATCACGAGCGGCACGAGCACGAGCAGCGCCACGACGTTCACGCCTGCGAAGCCCGCCGCCCCCAGCACCACACCCGACAGGGCGGCGGATGCCGCGGCCGCGAGGTTCATCGCGGCGTCCGTCGCGCCCTGCAGCGGCACCCGGATCGACGGCTCGACCGAGGTCGTGAGCAGCGTCGACCCGCCGATGAGCCCGCACGACCAGCCGAGGCCGAGGAGGCCCAGCGCCAGCGGCACGAGCAGCATGTCGTCGGCGGGCGCGAGGATGCCGATGAGCGCGGCGATCGTGAGGATGCCGACGCCGATGACGATCACGCGCGGGGGGCCGATGCGGTCGACGAGCCACCCCACGAGCGGGCTGGCGCCGTACATGCCGATGATGTGGATGCTGATGACGACGCCCACGAGCGAGAGCGAGAGGCCGTGCGCGGTCATGTGCACCGGGGTCATCACCATGACACCGACCATGACGGTGTGGGAGCACACGATGGCGAGGATCGCGAAGAGCGAGCGCGGTTCGCGGACGGCGATGCGGAACGCCGCCCAGGCGCCGATCGGCTCGGCCGCGGGCGCCGCGCCCCCGGCGTCGACGACGTGGTCGGGGGCGAGTTCATCGGCCTGCGCGGCGGCGACGTCGGGAGCGCTGCTGGCGGCATCCGTCGCCATCGTGCCGGGCTTCGGCAGCCGGAGGAGCGTCGCGACGAGCAGGGTCGAGAGGGCGAACGCCACGCCCGAGAACAGGAACGGGCCGACGAGCGGCGGCAGGCCGAGCGCGATGCCGACGGTGTCGCCCGTGGCCGAGAGCAACGGCCCGGCCACCGAGCCGATGGTCGTCGCCCAGAGCACGATCGACATCGAGCGCGCCTCGAACCCGGCGGCCGCGACCTCGGTCGCTGCGAAGCGCGCCTGCAGGCCCGCGGCGCTGCCGGCGCCGAACGCGGCCAGGCCGAGGAAGACGAGGGGCACCCACCCGCTCGCGGCGGCCGCGATCACGAGCACGGCTCCGGTCATGGCGAGCGCGTAGCCGGTCGCCAGGGCGACGTGGCGGCCCGAGCGCACCGCGAGCCGGGCGAGCGGGATGGCGACGATCGCGGCGCCGAGCACGCTCGCCGACTGGGCGAGGCCGGCGAGGGCGACGACGCCGGTGAGCTCTTCGACGAGGAGCGCCGCGACGGCGATGCCCGAGGCCACGCCGACGCCGGCGAGGAGCTGGTTGACGACCAGCACGGTGAGCGAGAGGCCGCGATGCGGCACGCGCTCACTCATACTCGGGCGCTGCAGGCAGGCCGAAGAACTCCTCGAGCGTCGTGATGCCGGTGTCGTGCATCTCGGTCGCGAGCGGCACGCCGACGTAGCGGTAGTGCCACGGCTCGAACTCGTAGCCCGTGACGGGCGTCTTGTCGCCCGGGTAGCGCAGGATGAAGCCGAACCGCCAGGCGTTGTCGCGCAGCCAGATGCCCTCGGCGGTGTCGGCGAAGCACGCATCGAGCGAGCAGTCGCCGCTCTCGGCGCCGATGTCCATCACGAGCCCGGTCTGGTGCTCGCTGAACCCCGGCCGCGCGGTCAGCAGGTCGTCGCCGTCGTAGATCTCCTCCTGCGAGCTGTACGAGCGGAACGCGCTGTTCGAGGCGAGGGTGAGGTCGGCCTCGTCGGACGCGGCCTGGAACATCGCGACGACCGCGTCGGCTGCCTCCTGCCGCATCATCGGCTCCCACGTGTGCGGCACGTCGACCTCGACGAGGTCGTCGGGCTCGAAGTCCTGCGGGTTCATCGGGCGAAGCTTGTCGACGACCACCCAGATGCTGTTCGGATCGTCGATGGAGTGCGCCGTGCGGTCGAAGGTGTCGACGGCGACGGGCTCCTGCGCTGCGCCCGACACCGGGCGAGGGGTCCCGCCTCCAGTCGAATCGGATGCCCCGGCTCCCGTCGATCCCGCAGCCGGACCGCCCGAGACGGCGCCGATCACGACGACGGCGACGGCGATCAGGACGAGGCTCAACGAGCCGGCGATCACGAGTCGACGCTTCTGCCCCGCCTCGTCGGACGGGTTCTGGCGCTCACTCGATGACACCGTGCGAGTCTACGCCGGACGTGCTGAGCGCTCGCCGAGCCACCCTTCAACCGCACGTTTCGGGCCCGATCGTGGTACCGGGAACGCTGCGTGAGAGCGCTCTCTTGACAGGAGGCGGTCCGACTGCATAGAGTCACCTCTCGAATCGTGAGAGCGCTCTCACCGTTTCGGACGAGAGCGCTCTCACGCACTGTGACACATTCCCGCCCACGCACACACAAAGGAGTGACCGTGAAGCTCTCACGCCACACGAAGGTTGCCGCAGCCGTAGCCGGCGCAGCGACCATCGCCCTCCTCGCATCCGCCTGTTCGACAGGTGGCGGCGACGAGACCGACGGCGACATCACCCTGACCGTCACCACGTTCGGCACGTTCGGATACGACGACCTCTACACCGAGTACGAGGCGGCCAACCCCGGCGTCACGATCGAGGCCACCAACATCGACACCGGCGGCAACGCCCGCACCGACGCGTTCACCAAGCTCGCCGCGGGCTCTGGCCTGTCCGACGTGGTGGCGATCGAGGAGGGCTGGCTCGGCGCGATCATGGAGGTCTCCGACCAGTTCGTCGACCTCGCCGACTACGGCATCGCCGACCGCAAGGGCGACTGGGTCGACTGGAAGTACGAGCAGGCGACCGACCCCGAGGGCCGGGTCATCGGCTACGGCACCGACATCGGCCCGACCGGCATCTGCTACAACGGGCCCGCCCTCGAGGCCGCGGGCCTGGCGAGCGACCGCGAGAGCGTCGCCGAGCTGCTGAACGGCGACTGGGCGCACTACTTCGACGTTGGCCGCCAGTACCAGCAGGCGACCGGCAAGGCGTGGTTCGACCACTCCGGCTTCGTCTGGAACTCGATGGTCAACCAGATGCCCGAGGGGTACTACACGGCCGACGGCGAACTGAACGTCGAGGACAACGCCGACCTCAAGGCGAACTACGACCTGCTCGCGTCGGCGGTCGGCGACGGCCTCTCGGCCGCGCAGACGGCATGGGACTGGAACGGCGGCAAGTCGTTCGTCGACGGCACCTTCGCGACCTTCGTCTGCCCGGGCTGGATGCTCGGTGTCGTCGAGGGCCAGGTCGAGACCGGTGGCGGCGACGCCTCGACCGGTTGGGACTTCGCCGACGTCTTCCCCGGCGGCGCAGCCAACTGGGGCGGGGCGTTCCTCTCGGTCCCCGAGACCTCGGAGCACAAGGAAGCCGCGGCCAAGCTCGCCGACTGGCTCACGCAGCCCGAGCAGCAGGTGAAGCAGTCCGCTGCCGCCGGCAACTTCCCGAGCACCGTCGAGGCGCAGACGACCCTCGCCGAGGAGGCGACGCCGAACGAGTTCTTCAACGGCGCCCCCACCGGAGCGATCCTCGCCGCCCGTGCAGAGGGCGTCGTCGCCCAGTTCAAGGGCCCTGACGACTCGGTCATCCAGGAGAACGTCTTCGGCCCGCCGCTGTCGGCGCTCGACCGCGGCGAGGTCGACGCCGCCGCCGCCTGGGACCAGACGATCGAGCTGCTCCACGAGCTCGTCGGCGAGTAGTCCCACCTGAGGAACGGAGAGCCCTCGGGCGCCCCCGCCCGGGGGCTCTCCTTCCCTGTCATCTCCCCCACGACTGGACTTCGCATGACCACGACCATCCGGCCCCCCGCGAGCGGGACCACCACGCCGCCGCAGCGCCGCGCCGCGGCATCCGAGCCCCTGACCTTCCGTCAGCGCCTCTCGCGCTTCGACGTCAAGGCGAGCCCGTACCTCTACGTCTCGCCCTTCTTCATCCTCTTCGCGCTCGTCGGCCTCTTCCCGCTCATCTACACGCTCGTCGTGTCGATGCACGAATGGGACCTGCTGAAGGGCCAAGGGCCGTTCGTCGGCCTCGACAACTTCGTCGAGATCCTCGGCGACAGCATGTTCTGGAACTCGATCGGCAACACGATCAGCATCTTCCTGCTGTCGTCGATCCCCCAGCTGACCGTCGCGCTCATCGTCGCCTACCTGCTCGACCAGGGTCTGCGGGCGGCGACGTTCTGGCGGATGAGCGTGCTGCTGCCCTACATCGTGACCCCGGTCGCCGTCGCGATCATCTTCTCGAGCGCCTTCAACGAGGCCGACGGGCTCGTGAACAACCTCCTCAACGTCTTCGGCATCCCCGACCAGCAGTGGAAGCACGACACCTTCCTCAGCCACATCGCGATCGCCACGATGGTGAACTTCCGCTGGACCGGCTACAACGCCCTCATCCTGCTCGCCGCGATGCAGTCCGTGCCGCGCGACCTCTACGAGTCCGCCGCGATCGACGGCGCCGGAGCCGTGCGCCGCTTCTTCTCCATCACGATCCCCTCGATCCGCCCGACGCTCATCTTCGTCATCATCACCGCCACGATCGGCGGCCTGCAGATCTTCGCCGAGCCCCGACTCTTCGACGTGTCGACGGCCGGCGGCATCGGCGGCAGCGACCGCCAGTTCCAGACCACCGTGCTCTTCATGTGGGAGCTCGCCTTCTTCCGACGCGACTTCGGCGAAGCGGCCGCCGTCGCCTGGCTGCTGTTCCTGCTCATCGTCGGTGTCGGCCTCATCAACTTCCTGATCTCCCGGCGCATCGCGACCGGCGGCGACAGACCCGACCGCCGAACCCGACGTGCACGCGAGCGCGCCACCCGAGGAGGAGCGGCATGAGCACCCTGACCCCCGAGCCCATCCCGGCCGTGATCGTCGACGACGTCGAGCCCGATCGACCGGCACGACCTCGCTTCGACGACGGCACCGGCAACCCGGGCCGCCGGCCCCGGCGCACGATGGGCACCGCCGGTATCGGCAGCCGACCCGGCTTCCTCACCTACGGCCTGCTCGCCGCGTTCGTCATCGGCGGCGCCTACCCCCTGTGGTGGTCGGTCGTCGTCGGCAGCGGCACGAACGCGACCCGCGGCGAGACCCTGCCCCTCCTCCCCGGCGGCAACTTCTTCACGAACGCCGCCAAGGTGCTCGACGCCATCCCGTTCTGGCTCGCCCTCGGCAACTCGATCCTCATCTCGGCGATCATCACGATCTCGGTCGTGACGTTCTCGACGCTCGCCGGGTACGCGTTCGCGAAGCTCCGCTTCCGCGGCCGCGACGGACTCATGGTCTTCGTCATCGCGACCATGGCGATCCCCACGCAGCTCGGCATCATCCCGCTCTTCATGGTCATGCGCGAGCTCGGCTGGACGGGCACCATCGGCGCCGTCATCGTGCCGACCCTCGTGACCGCGTTCGGCGTGTTCTTCATGCGCCAGTACCTCGTCGACGTCATCCCCGACGAGCTCATCGAGGCCGCGCGCGTCGACGGCGCGAACCAGATCCGCACCTTCCTGAACGTGGCACTGCCCGCCGCGCGCCCGGCGATGGCGATCCTCGGCCTCTTCACCTTCATGATGGCGTGGACCGACTACCTGTGGCCGCTCATCGTGCTGAGCCCGACCAACCCGACACTGCAGACGGCGCTCAGCCAGTTGCAGTCGGGCTACTACGTCGACTACTCGATCGTGCTCACCGGAGCGGTGCTGGCCACCATCCCCCTGCTCGTGCTGTTCGTCATCGCGGGCAAGCAACTCATCTCGGGAATCATGCAAGGAGCTGTGAAGGGTTGAACGTGAATCACGCGTCGTTCCGACGGAACTGGCCGGCCGACTTCATCTGGGGCTCGGCGACCGCCGCGGCGCAGATCGAGGGCGCCGCCCACGAGGGCGGCAAGGAGGATTCCATCTGGGACGCGTTCGCTCGCGTGCCCGGGGCGGTCGCCGGCGGCGACACCCCCGACCGCGCGGTCGACCATTACCATCGCATGCCGGAGGACGTCGCACTCATGCGCACGCTGGGCCTCGACTCCTACCGGTTCTCGACGAGCTGGGCGCGGGTCGTGCCCGGCGGCCGCACCGTCAATCGGGAGGGGCTCGACTTCTACTCGCGACTCGTCGACGAACTGCTCGGCGCCGGGATCCTGCCATGGCTCACGCTGTACCACTGGGACCTGCCGCAAGCGCTGCAGGAGCAGGGCGGCTGGGCGAATCGCGACACGGCCTTCCGCTTCGCCGAGTACGCCGACGCCGTGTACGCGGTGCTCGGCGACCGGGTCACGCACTGGACGACGTTCAACGAACCGCTCTGCTCGTCGCTCATCGGCTACGTCGGCGGCGAGCACGCCCCCGGCCTGAACGACCCCGAGGCGGGTCTGGCCGCCGTGCACCACCAGCACCTCGCGCACGGTCTCGCGGTCGAGCGGCTCAGGGGCCTCGCGGATGCCTCGGGGCGCGACATCCGGCTCGGCATCACGCTGAACCTCACGAACGCGGTGCCGAACGATCCGGCCGACCCCGTCGACCTCGAGGCCGCCCGGCGCATCGACGCCTTGTGGAACCGGATGTACCTCGAGCCCCTGCTGCTCGGCGCGTACCCGAGCGACCTGCTCGCCGACGTGCGCGAGTTCGGGCTCGACTCGCGAGTGCTGCCCGGCGACCTCGAGCAGATCGCGCAGCCGATCGACTTCCTCGGCGTGAACCACTACCACGACGACAACGTGTCGGGGCATCCGCTTCCCGCCGGCGCCGCGCCGTCGCTGCGCCCGACCGACCGCCCCGGCCGTTCGCCGTTCCCGGGCAGCGAGCACGTCTCGATGCCGTCCCGGGGGCTGCCCCGCACGGCGATGGACTGGGAGGTCAACCCCGCGGGGCTCACCCGCCTGCTCGTACGGCTGGGGGCGGAATACCCGAATCTGCCCCCGCTGTACGTGACGGAGAACGGCGCGGCCTACGACGACGTCGTGTCGGACGACGGCGCCGTGCACGACGTCGAGCGCACCGGATACGTGCTCGACCACGTCGACGCCATCGCGGAGGCGATCGAGCAGGGCGCCGATGTGCGCGGGTACTTCGTCTGGTCGCTCCTCGACAACTTCGAGTGGGCCTGGGGGTACGAGAAGCGGTTCGGCATCGTGCGAGTCGACTACGACACGTTCGAGCGCACGCCGAAGGACAGCGCGCACGCATTCGCGGCATTGATCGCACGGTCGAAGAGGCGACTCGCGGCGACGACTATCGTGGGGTGAACCGGAGCACTGGAAGGGGCCCACGATGACGGGGAGCATTCCGGCCGGCCACGCGCCGACCCTCGAGATGGTGGCGGCGCGCGCCGGCGTCTCGCGCGCCACGGTCTCGCGGGTCGTCAACGGTTCGCCGAAGGTGAGCCCCGAGGTCACCGAGGCCGTTCAGGCGGCGATCACCGCCCTGAACTACGTGCCGAACCGGGCCGCGCGCTCGCTCGCGAGCCGTCGCACCCAGGCCATCGCGCTCATCGTGCCCGAGTCGGCGGCACGCGTCTTCGACGACCCGTTCTTCGCCTCGATCGTGCAGGGCGCCGCGCTGGCGCTGGCCGGCACCGAGTACACGCTGAACTTGCTCATCGAGTCGGAGCTCGACCCCGACAAGACCCGGCGCTACCTGCTCGGCGGCAACGTCGACGGCGCACTCGTCGTTTCGCACCACACGGGCGACCACTCCTTCGCGCACCTCTCGCGATCGTTGCCCCTCGTGTTCGGCGGGCGCCCCCTCGACCCCGAGGAGTCCAGCGGGTACACCGTCGACGTCGACAACGAGCACGGCGCGGCAGCTGCGGCGCAGCATCTCGTCGACGCGGGACGCACCCGTCTCGCCACCATCGCCGGGCCGCAGGACATGCCGCCCGGGGTGGATCGCCTGCACGGCTTCACCGCGGTCGTCGCCCGCGCCGGACTCGCCGACGACCTCGTCGACTTCGGCGACTTCACGGCCGCCTCGGGCGCTGCCGCGATGCGCCGGCTGCTCGAGCAGGCGCCCGAGATCGACGGCGTGTTCGCCGCCAACGACCAGATGGCCATGGGCGCCCTCTCCGCGCTCGCGGACGCCGGGCGCTCGGTGCCGGGCGACGTCGCCGTCGTCGGCTTCGACGACGACCGCTACGCCGCCACCGCGATGCCGCCGCTCACGACCGTGCGGCAGCCCTCCTCCGAGATGGGCGCCGAGATGGCGCGCAAGCTCGTGCGGCTCATCGCCGGCGAAGACGTCGAGTCCGCGACGATCCTTCCCACCGAGCTCGTGGTGCGGCAGTCCGGCTGAGTCCGCCGAGCTCCGTGCCGTCCGAGGTCCGTCGCGCGCGAGGCATGTCAGGTGCGGCCGTCGATCAGGCCGCCGTCGGCCCCTGCTCGAACACGACGCCCGCGACATCCGTGAACCGGCCCTTCATGACGGCGATCGCCTCTGGGTTCTCGTCGACGAGCACGAAGCGGCGGCCGAGCGTCGCGGCGACGGCACCGGTCGTGCCCGAGCCCGCGAAGAAGTCGAGCACCCAGTCGCCCTCGCGGGTCGAGGCCTGCACGATGCGGCGGAGGATGCCCTCGGGTTTCTGCGTCGGGTAGCCGGTCTTCTCGCGGCCCGTCGGCGAGACGATCGTGTGCCACCACACGTCGGTCGGCAGCTTGCCGAGTTCGGCCTTCTCTGGCGTCACGAGCCCCGGCGCCATGTACGGTTCGCGATCGACGGCGCTCGAATCGAACCAGTACGCCGACGGGTTCTTCACGTACACGAGGATCGTGTCGTGCTTCGTCGGCCACTTGCGCTTCGCCTTGGCGCCGTAGTCGTAGGCCCAGATCAGCTCGTTGAGGAAGCACTCGCGGCCGAAGAGCGCATCGAGCAGCACCTTCGCGTAGTGCGCCTCGCGGTAGTCGAGGTGCAGGTAGAGGGTGCCGTCGTCGGCGAGCAGCCGCCACGCCTCGATGAGCCGCGGCTCGAGGAAGCCCCAGTAGTCGTCGAAGCGATCGTCGTAGCGCAGCAGGTCGCCGCGGATGCGCTCGTAGCGCTTGCCGGCGAACCCGGTGATGGTTCCGGATGCTTCGGGCGCCGTGTCATCCGTCGGCATGACCCGCACATGGCGGGTCGACTGCCTCGATTGCGCACGACCCGTGTTGAACGGCGGGTCGAGGTAGATGAGCGTGAACCGGCCGTCGGGGAAGGTCGGCAGCACGGCGAGGTTGTCCGCATGGATGATGCGGTCGGGTTCGTCGCTCGTCACCCGACCAGTCTGTCAGCGACCTCGTCGCACGGCGACCGGCCCGGCCGCGGTCGGGCGGAGTCCGGTCGCGTTCGACGTCGGGCTCAGTCGCGTTCGACGTCGAGGCGGATCGTGCCGCGGAACCGGTCGGCCCGTGCCGGCACGGGCCGGGAGGAATCGGTGCCGTCGTCGGCGAAGGCGATGCCCTTGTCGCCGTCACCCGGAATCGGCGAGGGAACCGGCAGTCGGCTCTGCCGATCGAGCTCGACCTGCGCTTCGTGCTTGCGCGGCGCGAAGACCTCGTCGCCGATCATCATGACGCCGCCACCGCCGCCGCGCTTGGTCTTGTCGGAGAGGTCGATCCAGCCGCGCCGCACGGCGAGCGCCACGAAGGCGCAGGCGACTGCGGCGATGCCGACCCAGATCCACCACTCCACCCGGCGAGTCTAACCGGGATCGCTGAGCCTTCCTCGCACGCGTCAGGGCACCCGGTAGAGCCACTCCCGGGTCGAGAACTTCGACTCGACGAGCGCCTCGGCCTCTGCGAGCTCGTCGGCGCTCACCGTGCCGGGAGTCGCACCGTAGAGCGAGGTGAAGGTCTGCTTGAGGCTCTCGATGACGGCGGCGCGCGACAGCCCGGTCTGCGAACGCAGCGGGTCGACGCGCTTGGCGGCGGAGGCGATGCCCTTGTCGCTGATCTTCTCGCGGCCGATGCGCAGCACCTCGAGCATCTTCTCGTTGTCGAGGTCGTACGACAT
The DNA here is from genome assembly GCF_042262385.1 of Agromyces sp. NPDC056389. NCBI lineage: Bacteria > Bacillati > Actinomycetota > Actinomycetes > Micrococcales > Microbacteriaceae > Agromyces > Agromyces sp. NPDC056389. The sequence continues at coordinate 2,684,640 of NZ_JBHJPN010000001.1, read as the reverse complement.
CGTGACGTGGTGCAGCACGCCGCCGGAACCGAGTCGCTTCTGGGCTGCGCCGCCGATCTTGCCGAGCGGGCTCGCGATGTCGTTGAGCGGCTGGTACGTCGCCTCGATGCCGATCGCACGCAGGCCCTGGAGCACCCAGTCGTCGAGGAACGCGTAGGAGTCGGCGAAGCTCATGCCCTGCACGAGTTCGCCCGGCACGTAGAGCGAGTACGTCACGACGTTGCCGCGCTCCATCATCATCGCGCCGCCGCCCGAGATGCGGCGCACGACGTCGAAGCCGTACTTCTCGGCGCCCTCGGGGTCGACCTCGTTCTTCACCGATTGGAAGCTGCCGATGACGACAGCCGACTCGTCCCACTCCCAGAAGCGCAGCGTGGGCTTGCGCCGGCCCTCGCCGACGCGGGTCGCGAGCACCTCGTCGAGGGCGAGGTGCGTGCGCGGCGGCACGGCCGCGTCGTGAATGATCTCCCACTCGTAGTCGGCCCAGCTCGTGGCATCCGTCATCGCGCGCCGCACGGCGACCGCGATCGCCTCGGCCGAGAAGCCGAGCATGACGGCGTCGTGGCGGAGGCCAGCGGTGATCGCCGCGGCGATCTGCTTCGCATCGGATGCCGCGGAGAGCCCGTCGAGCGCCGCGTCGATGTCGCCCAGCGCCTCGTCGGGTTCGAGGAAGAAGTCGCCCGCGACGCGCGGATTCACGATCACCCCGTCGCGCACCTCGAAATCGACGACCACGAGCTTGCCACCGGGCACCTTGTATTCACCGTGCATGCGGTACAGCCTACGGATGTCGGGCGACGCCGCGTCAGCCTACGATCGAGTGAACGGCAGGGGGCCCGAGATGACGACGTTCTACCTGGCACGCCACGGCGAGACGACGTGGCACGCCGACCACCGCTACGCCGGCAACTCGGATGTCCCGCTGACGCGCCACGGTCTCGGCCAGGCCGCGGCGCTCGGGGCATGGGCGGTCGACGCGCAGCTCGACGCGATCGTGGCGTCACCGCTCTCCCGCGCACGGCGTTCGGCCGCGCCATCCGTCGAGACGACCGGCCTCGACCTGCGCATCGACGACCGCCTCGTGGAGATCGACTTCGGTGACGGCGAGGGGCTCACGCCCGACGAACTCGCCGAGCGGTTCCCCGAGGAATGGGCGGCGTTCTGCCGCGCGCCCGCGTCGAACCCGTTCCCGGGCGGCGAGCGCGGCCGCGACGGCATCGCCCGCGCGCTGCCGGTCTTCGACGAACTCGTCGAGGAGTTCCCCGAGGGCCGGGTGCTCATCGTGGCGCACGCGACGCTCATCAGGCTGCTCTTCTGCGAGCTCGCCGGCATGGATCCCGACGGCTACCGCGACCTGCTGCCGGTGCTCGGCAACTGCAGCATCACCACGATCGTCTACCCCTGGGCGACGGAATCGCAGCTCACGAGCCATCCGCGAATCAGGCTGCTCGGCTTCGACGTGCCGCCGGGGCGCGCCGCGATCTAGCCGCGCCTCAGTCGGTCGCGAACCGCTCGTCGAGCCATCCGATGAGGTCGGCACGCACCTCGGCGCGGTTCGTCTCGTTGAAGATCTCGTGCCGCGCGCCCTCGTAGACGATGAGCTCGACGTCGACGAGACCCGAGCGGTGCACGTAGGCGTTCGCGAGCTTCACGGCGCTCAGCTCGCCGCCGAGCGAGTCGTCGGAGCCGACCATGATGAGCAGCGGCAGCTCGGCGGGCAGGTGCCTGGCCGGTCGACCGAGCAGTCGCAGCGAGTCGATCGTGCCGAAGAGCTTCCGCAGCGGGACGTCGGTCGTGTACGGGTCCGCCATGAAGGCGGGGGCGACCTCGGGGTCGCGGCTCAGCCACTCGACGGGAGTCGGGCCGAGGTGCTTGTGGCGGGCGTTCAGGTCGCCGCCGTTCATGTCGAAGAGCGTGCGGTACGCCGTTCCGGTGAGCACGACGCCGTCGTACTTCTCGGCGCTGCGGTTCACGATGATCTGCGACATGAGCGAACCCCACGAGTGACCGAGCAGCACGAGCGGCAGCTCGGTGCCCTCCGCTTCGCGGATGACGCCCGTGAACTGCTCGACCGCATCGATCGTCGCCCGGAGTCCGCCGGGGCCGAGGCGACCCATGCGCGTCAGGTCGCCCCCGTGCTGCTCGAAGCCGGTCTGCCCGTGACCGCGATGATCGTCGGCCCAGACCGAGTAGCCGGCCGCGTTCAGCGCAGAGATGAGCTCGGTGTACCTGCCGATGTGCTCGCCGACTCCGTGGGCGAGCTGGATCACCGCGGTCGCGTCGGGCACCCGCCACGACTCGTAGTGGATCCTGACCCCGTGCTCGTCGGTGAAGGTCGCCATGCCGCCATCATGGCAGGCCGTCGACTCCGATGGTCGATGAACTCCCGCTGAGTAGGCTCGGGCCTGTGACCGATGCCGTTCAGCACCTCGACCTCGCCGACCCCGCCTTCGACGTCACGTCGCGGCCGGTGCTCGAAGCCCGCGACGCGGGCTGGTACGCCGAGACGCCCTACGGATGGGCGATCCTCCGCTACGACGAGGGCACGGCCGTCTTGAAGGACCGCCGATTCCAGCAGGGCAACGCACGCTGGCCGGCGCAGAACGGCATCCACGACGGGCCGTGGCAGCAGTGGTGGGGCGAGACCCTGCTGAGCATCGAGGGCGACGACCACCTGCGCCTGCGGCGCCTGCTCGGCCCGGCGTTCCGGAGCCGGACGATCGAGGCGATGCGGCCGCAGTTCCAGGCCCTCGCGAACGAGCTCATCGACGCCTTCGCCCCGCGCGGCCGGGTCGAGTTCGTCTCGGAGTTCGCCGAGCCGTACGCCTCCCGCATCCTCTGCCTGCTGCTCGGCCTGCCCGACGAGCAGTGGCCGCAGGTCGCGCACTGGGCCGACGACCTCGGCAAGTCGTTCGGCGTCAACGTGAAGAACGACCTGCCGCGCATCGAGACGGCGCTCGAGGGGCTCACCGAGTACATCGAGGAGGTCGTCGCCGACCGGGCGGCGAACCCGCGCGACGACCTCGTGACCACCCTCCTGACGGCCCACGAGAGCGACGACGCGCTGAGCCGCCGCGAGCTCAGCGTCGCCCTGGTCTTCCTCGCCTTCGCCGGCATGGAGACGACGCGCAACCAGCTCGGGCTCGCGATGCAGACCTTCCTCGCCCACCCCGACCAGTGGGCCCTGCTCGCCGCCCGTCCCGAGCTCGGTGGTCGCGCGGTCGAAGAGGTGATGCGGGTCAACCCGACGGTGACATGGGTCACCCGCGAGGCGATCGACGACGTCGACCTGCACGGCCTGCTGGTGCCGAAGGGCGGCATCGTGCAGGTGCTCTCGCACGCGATCGGCACCGATCCGCGCACGATGGGCGAGGCATCCGACTTCGACCTGCTGGTCGAGGACCGCCCGCTGCACGCCGGCTTCGGCGGCGGCGTGCACCACTGCATCGGCCACTTCGTCGCGCGCACCGACATGAGCGCCGCGCTCCCGCTGCTCGCGCAGCGCATGCCGGATGCCGCGGCCGACGGGGCGGGCGAATGGCTGCCCGTCTCGGGGAACACCGGCCCGATCCGCTTCCCGATCCGGTTCCGCGCAGCGTCGTGACGACGCGCATCGAGAGCCCGGCGACGACGGTCGCCGGCATCGTGGCGCAGGCGATCGCCGAGGTGCTCGGTCTCGACCCTGCCGGCGTCGACCCGGTGATCCGGCCGTCGCAGTTCACCGACCTGCAGAGCAACGCCGCGCTCTCGCTCGGTCCCGTGCACGGCCTGCGTCCGCGGGATCTCGCTCAGCAGGTCGTCGACCGGATCTCCACGGACGGGCCGATCGCGCACGCGGAAACGGCCGGCCCCGGATACGTGAACCTCGAGCTCTCGACCGACTGGATCGCCGAGCAGCTCTCCTGCCTCTCGATCGCCGAGCGACACGACCCGACCGGCCGGCGCATCGTGATCGACTATTCATCGCCGAACGTGGCGAAGGAGATGCACGTCGGCCACCTGCGCACGACCGTCGTCGGCGACGCGCTCGCGCGGATGCTGGAGTGGAGCGGGCACACGGTGATCCGCCAGAACCACATCGGCGATTGGGGTACGCCGTTCGGCATGCTCATCGAGCACTCCCTCGATCTCGGGCGCGGGAGCGCGGAGCTCGACCGGATGGCCGACGACCCCAACGCCTTCTACCGAGCTGCGCGCGCGAAGTTCGACGCCTCCCCTGCGTTCGCCGAGCGGGCCCGTCGCCGCGTCGTGCTCCTGCAGGCGGGCGACGCGCCCACGCTCGCGCTGTGGACCGAGCTCGTCGACGCGTCGAAGGCCTACTTCCGGAAGGTGTACGGCAGCCTCGACGTGTCGCTGACCGACGAGGACCTCGCCGGAGAGAGCTCCTACAACGACGAACTCGCCGGCATCTGCGCCGACCTCGAGTCCCTCGGGCTCGCCCGCGTGAGCGATGGCGCCCTGTGCGCCTTCCCCGAGGGATTCTTCGGGCGCGACGGCGCTCCGGCGCCGCTGATCATCCGCAAGAGCGACGGCGGCTACGGCTACTCGACGACCGACCTCGCCACCATCCGGCACCGCGCCGCCGTGCTGCGCGCGGATCAGGCGGTGTACGTGATCGGCGAGCCGCAGGCGACGCACCTGGAGATGGTCTGGGCGGTCGCCCGCGAGGCCGGCTGGCTCCCGTCGTCGACCGAGACCGTCCACGTCAGGATCGGCAACGTCGTTGGGGCCGACAACAAGCTGCTCCGCACCCGGAGCGGCGACGGCTTCACCCTGGCCGGCCTCGTCGACGAGGCGTACCGGCGAGCGGCCGAGGCGACCGATCGCGAGCACGCGATCGACGACGACGAACGCGAGCGTGCGGCACGCGCGGTCGCGATCGGCGCGATCAAGTACGCCGACCTCGCAGTGCCGCACGACACCGGATACATGTTCGACCTCGACCGGATGCTCGCCCCCGTCGGGAACACGGGTCCGTACCTGCAGTACGCGGTGACCCGGGTGCGCGCCGTCTTCTCGCACCCTCGGGCGGCGGGCCACGATCCGAATGCGATGATCGCCCTCGACACCTCCGAGGCGCGGGCGCTGGCCCTGCTGCTGCTCGACTTCGACGCGACCGCTCGGGCCGCGGGCGAGGCCTTCGAACCGCACCGGCTCTGCGCACTGCTCCACCAGGTCGCGAAGCGATTCGCCGCCTTCTACGACGCGGTGCCGATCCTCACCGGGTCCCCGACGCAGCGCGACGCTCGCCTCCGACTCTGCCGCCAGACCGAGGCGGTGCTGGTGCGCGGCCTCGACCTGTTGGGCATCACCGCCCCGCGCCGCATGTGAGCTGCTGGAATCATTAGCAAGGCTAATTTGTTACACTAAGCAATATGACGGATGTCGCGCGCCCTGCTTCGGCCGATCGATCGACCCCTGCAGCGGCCACGCGAGCACCCGCCGGCCGGCGGCGCACGCTCGCGGAGCAGAGCACCGAACTACGCATCGCGATCATGCGCCTCTCCCGCCGACTCAGGCAGGAGCGCACCGAGACCGAACTCAGCGGCTCGCAGTTCTCGACCCTCGGCTGGATCTCGACCGAGGGTCCGCTCACGATCGGTCGGCTCGCCGAGCTCGAGCGGGTCACCGCGCCGTCGATGAACCGCACGGTGAACTGCCTCGTCGACGCCGGCTACGCCACCCGAGCGACCTCGCCCGACGACGGGCGCAAGGTCATCGTCTCCGCCACCGCCGCGGGCGAGACCGTGGTGCTCGAGACCCGCCGCCGCCGCGACGCCTGGCTCGCCAAGCGCTTCGCCGCACTCACCCCCGCCGAACGCGAGACGCTCGCCGAGGCCACGACCATCCTCAGGAGGCTCACCGACCAGTGAGTGCAATGTTCAGATCCCTCGCCCACCGCAACTATCGAATCTGGTTCGTCGGCGCCCTCGTCTCCAACGTCGGCGCCTGGATGCAGGCCACCGCCCAGAACTGGGTGGTGCTCACCGAGCTCACCGACAACGACGCCTTCGCCGTCGGCATCACCATGGCCCTGCAGTTCGCACCGCAGCTGCTGCTCGTGCCGATCACGGGCCTCATCGCCGATCGCTTCGACCGCCGCAAGATCCTCATGGTCACGCAGACCCTGCTCATGCTGCTCGGCCTCGCCCTCGGCCTCCTTCTCGTCTTCGGCCACGCCGAACTCTGGCACCTCTACCTCTTCGCGCTCGCCCTCGGCCTCGTGAACGCCATCGACAACCCGGCGCGGCAGACGTTCGTCTCCGACCTCGTCTCGAACTCCGACATGTCGAACGCGGTCGCCCTGAACTCGGCGTCGTTCAACACCGCTCGCATGATCGGCCCCGCCGTCGCGGGTTTCCTCATCGTGCTGGTCGGCTCCGGCTGGGTCTTCATCATCAACGCGTTCACCTTCCTCGCGGTGCTCGGTGCGCTCGCGATGCTGAAGGGCCGGCAGCTGAAGCGCTCCCCTCGAGCGCCTCGAGCGAAAGGCCAGTTCGTCGCCGGCTTCCGCTACGTCGCGGGCAGACCCGACCTCGTGGTCGTCTTCGTCATGGTGTTCCTCATCGGGGCGTTCGGCATGAACTTCCCGATCTTCTCCTCGACGATGGCCGTCGAGTTCGGCCGCGGCGCCGGTGAGTACGGGCTCCTCTCGTCGATCCTCGCGATCGGCTCGCTGACCGGGGCGCTCCTCGCCGCTCGGCGCGAGCGTGCGCGCATCCGCGTGGTCATCCTCGCCTGCGCGTTCCTCGGCTTCGCGACGCTCACCGCCGCGCTCATGCCCACCTACTGGACCTTCGCCGCCTCGACGATCCTCATCGGCCTCGGCGCCGTGACGATCCTCACGACCGCGAACGGCTACGTGCAGACCACGACCGAGCCCGAGCTGCGCGGCCGGGTGATGGCGCTGTACATGGCGATCCTCGCGGGCGGCACGCCCATCGGCGCGCCGATCGTGGGCGCGGTCGCCGACGGAATGGGGCCGCGCTGGGCGCTCGGGCTCGCGGCCGTCGCCGCGATGGTCGCTGCCCTCATCGGCCTCGGCTGGCTCGTGGTGTCACGCGGAATGCGGCTCACGCGGCATCCGCAGTACGCCTGGCGGCCGGCCGTGCGATTCTCGGATGCCCCGACCGCTGCAATCGCGGCCGTGACCACGCAGGCCGTGCCGACCCTCCAGGTCGACCAGCTCGAGCGCGAGATCGAACGCGAGTTCGGCCGGGAACGAGCGGCCGATCGCTCGCGCGCGGCCGTGCGCGAACGCGGATCGGACCGCGACCGCGACCGCGAGCTCGTGCCGCGCGTGCCGAATGACCGCCTCGTGCCCGCCGACTTCTCCGAAGAGGTGGCGCTCACCTCGCCGATCAGGCTGCCGAAGCCGCGCCCCTAGCGCGCCTGGGCGGCCTGGTGCCCGGTGCCCGGTGCCCGAGAAATTCAGGAGATCTCGGTTCCGAGCCCGCTGCAGGGATGCATACCGCGAGATCTCCTGAATTTCGAGTGCGCTCGGCGCCCGCCGTGTTCTCCATAGTTTCGGGATGCATCGTCCCGACGCCTCGACGCCCGGCCAGACTCGGCGCATGGCCATGAGCACCGAGGTGACGAGGGTGCTGCAGCGCGCGGGCGGAGCCGCCGGATTCGCCGCGTTCGACCGGGTCGGCATCGCTCGGGCGGAGGTCCTCGCCGCGGTGCGGAGCGGCTCCACGAGTCGTGTGCGCAACGGCTGGTTCGCAGCTCCCGAAGCTCCCGGCGCGGTCGTACGAGCGGTGCGGGTCGGCGGCATCGCGACCTCCTCGACCGTCGCAGAGCTCCGCGGCCTCTGGGTGCCCGCTCGAGATCGCCTGCACGTGCGGGTCTCGTCCAATGCCGCACGGTTGCGCTCGCCGCACGATCGTTCGATCGCCCTCGACGCGCAGCGGCACCGGGTCTGTCTGCACTATCGAGAGCGGATCGACGGCACGATCGGGCGTGACGCGTTGACCACCGCACTCGGCGAGATGTTCGCCTGCGCGCACGCCCACGAAGCGATCGCGGCCGTCGAATCCGCGATCGAGCGACGCGAACTCGACCCCGGTCACCTGGAAGCCGTGCGACGGGCGATGCCGCCCGGCCGCCGCATCCTCCTCGACCGGCTCGACCTGACGGCGCAGTCCGGCCTCGAGACGAAGGTCCGGCTGCTGCTGTACGGCCGGCGCGTGCGATTCCGCAGCCAGGCACCGATCGATGGTGTCGGCTCGGTCGACTTCCTCGTCGGCGACCGCCTGGTCATCGAGGTCGACGGCTGGACGTTCCACAGCTCGCGCGAGGAATTCGAGAACGATCGTCGGCGCGACTTCGAGCTCGTGACACGCGGGTACGCGGTGCTGCGGCTGAGCTACCGACAGGTGGTCGACGACTGGGAGCGCAGCAGCTCGGGGATCCTCGCGCTGCTCGCGCGGGGCGAGCACCGCTGGCCGGGTCGGTGGGGCGGCCCGTTCCCGCCGGTCTGAGGTGCGCAGCGACATCCGCTCGCCGTTGCACGCCTGCGGCCACTGGCGAGGGAATTCAGGAGATCCTGTTGTGCGAGGCCTCCAGAACAGGCATGACCCCGGATCCCCTGAATTTCTCGGGCACCAGCGCTGAGGAGGCGCGTCAGATCACGCCGAGTGCGAGCATCGCGTCGGCGACCCGCGTGAATCCGGCGATGTTCGCGCCGACCACGTAGTCGCCGGGCACGCCGTACTCGTCGGCGGTCGCCGCGGTGCGCTCGTGGATGCCCGCCATGATCTCCGACAGGCGCTCCTCGGTGTGCTCGAAGCCCCACGAGTCGCGCGACGCGTTCTGCTGCATCTCGAGCGCGGAGGTCGCGACGCCGCCGGCGTTCGCGGCCTTGCCGGGGCCGAAGAGCACGCCGGCCTCGCGCAGCACGCGGATCGCGCCCGGCGTCGTCGGCATGTTCGCCCCCTCGGCGACCGCGACGACGCCCGCGGCGACGAGCTTCACGGCCTGCGCCTCGGAGAGCTCGTTCTGCGTCGCGCACGGCAGGGCGACGTCGATGCGCTCGGCGCTCTCGATGTCCCAGACGGATGCCCCGGGCAGGAACTTCGCCCGGCCGCCGCGCTCATCGGCGTAGACCGAGATGCGGTCGCGGCGGCGCTCCTTGATGTCGCGGAGCAGTTCGAGGTCGATGCCGTCGGGGTCGTGGATCGCGCCCGAGGAGTCGGAGGCTCCGACGACGATGCCGCCGAGCGCCTGCACCTTCTCGATCGCGTAGACGGCGACGTTGCCCGAGCCCGAGACGAGCACGCGGGCGCCGTCGAACGATCGACCGCGGGTGGCGAGCATGTGCTCGGTGAAGTAGACGGCGCCGTAGCCGGTCGCCTCGGTGCGCACGAGCGAGCCGCCCCAGGTGACGCCCTTGCCCGTGAGCACGCCCGACTCGTAGCGGTTGGTGATGCGCTTGTACTGGCCGAACAGGTAGCCGATCTCACGCGCACCGACGCCGATGTCGCCGGCCGGGACATCCGTGTACTCGCCGATGTGGCGGTATGCCTCGGTCATGAACGACTGGCAGAAGCGCATGATCTCGCCGTCGGAGCGCCCCTTCGGATCGAAGTCGCTGCCGCCCTTGCCGCCGCCGATGGGCATGCCGGTGAGCGCGTTCTTGAAGACCTGCTCGAAGCCGAGGAACTTGACGGTGCCGAGCAGCACGGTCGGGTGGAACCGCAACCCGCCCTTGTACGGGCCGAGCGCCGAGTTGAACTGCACACGGAACCCGCGGTTGATGCGCACCTGACCGGCGTCGTCGACCCACGGCACCCGGAAGATGATCTGGCGCTCGGGCTCGCAGATGCGCTCGAGGATCGAGGCCTGCACGTACTTCGGGTTCTTGTCGAGCACGCGGCCGAGCGAGTCGAAGACCTCGCGCACGGCCTGGTGGAACTCGACCTCGCCGGGGTTGCGGCGCAACGTGTCGGCGTAGATGTCTTCGATCGTGCTGCGGTTCGGCAACGCGCGCCCTCCTGTCGAACGGATGCCACGTGGTGCATGTCGCGCGCGGCCTTTTCCACACTACCCAGTGTCGAGGAAGACTCCGGACGTGTGACGTGGCGGCGGCCGACCGGGGCTCTCGGCTCAGCCGCCGGTCGATTCGCGCACGACGAGCTCGGGCTGGAACACCACTCGCTCCTGCCCGGAATCGCCGCCGGCCTCCTTCAGCATGAGGTCGACCGCGGTGTAGCCGATGAGGGCCGCCGGCTGGCGGATCGACGAGAGCGGCACGACCGCCGCCGCCGCGAAGTCGATGTCGTCGTAGCCGATGAGCGCGATCTCGCCGGGCACGTCGATGCCGCCCTGCATCATGAGCGCCTGCAGCACGCCCATGGCGAGCAGGTCGTTGGCGGCGAAGATCGCGTCGGGGCGATCGGATGCCGCGCGCTCCCGGATGCTCGCACCGGCGGCACGCCCGGCGAGCACGGTGAGCGACTCGGTCGCGATGATCTCGAGCATGACGCCCTCGGCCTCGGCGACGGCCCGACGCGCGCCCTCGAGTCGATCGGCGACCTGGCGGATGCTCGCCGGCCCGCCGACGAATGCGATGCGACGCCGGCCCGCGCCGATGAGGTGCCGCACGGCGAGGGACCCGCCGACGACGTCGTCGACGGAGACCGAGGAGAAGCTCTGGTCGGGCACCTCGCGGTCGACGAGCACGACGGTCGTGCCGCGGTCGCGGAGGCGCTGCAGCCTCGGAAGGTCGTCGGCCAGCGGCGAGATGAGCACGCCGGCGACCCGCTGCTCCTCGAAGAGGTCGAGGTAGGCGCGTTCGCGATCGGCGTTCTCGTCGCTGTTGCCGAGCAGGATCGTCATGCCGTCTTCGGCGGCGCGGTCTTCGGCGCCGCGTGCGACGTCGGTGAAGAACGGGTTGCGCACGTCGAGCACGACGAGGCCGATCGACCGGCTGTGGCCGGCTCGCAGCTGCCGGGCGGCGTCGTTGCGGATGAAGCCGAGCTCCTCGATGGCCGCGGTGACGCGGGCGACCGTGGCGGGTGCCACCTTGTCGGGGCGGTTCAGCACGTTCGAGACGGTGCCCACCGAAACGGATGCCGCTGCCGCGACATCCCGGACACTCACCGCCATCGTCCCTGCCTCTCCCCTGCTCGTCGGCGAACTCTGCAGTGAAACGTACCACCGGCTCGTTCCGTGACTTGACATCGCTCCGCGGTCGCCGTAAATTGCTCACGTTCACCTGAATTAAAACGATTCAACCACGTGGGGTCCGCCCCCGCAGTTTAGGTCCAGATCAATGACGATTCCCCTCGGCGCTCCCGAGCCCGCTGCGGCGCTCGAACTCCGCGACATCCAGAAGTCGTTCGGCTCCGTCGTAGCCCTGCGCTCCGGCACCATCGAGGTGGACGCCGGTTCGATCCACGCCCTCGTCGGCGAGAACGGCGCGGGCAAGTCCACGCTCGTGAAGATCGTCGCCGGCCTCTACCGCCGCGACGCCGGCGTCTTCCGCCTCGAGGGCACCGAGGTCGACTTCACCTCGACCGCCGACTCGAAGGCCGCGGGCATCGCCGTCATCTACCAGGAGCCGACCCTCTTCCCCGACCTCTCGGTCACCGAGAACGTCTTCATGGGCCGCCAGCCCGTCGGCCGGTTCGGCCGCATCGACCGCAAGGCCATGCGCACCGAGGTCGACGGCCTCTTCCAACGCCTCGGCGTCAGGATCGACCCCGATCGCCCGGCTGACGGCCTCTCGATCGCCGACCAGCAGGTCATCGAGATCGCCAAGGCCATCTCGCTCGACGCGAAGGTCCTGATCATGGACGAGCCGACCGCGGCGCTCTCGGGCGTCGAGGTCGACCGCCTCTTCCAGATCGCGCGGAGCCTGCGCGACGAGGGCCGCGCCATCATCTTCATCTCCCACCGCTTCGACGAGGTCTTCGACCTCTGCGACACCGTCACCGTCATGCGCGACGGCGCGTACATCTCCACGAGCCGCATCTCCGACACGAACGTCGACGAGATCGTGCGCCAGATGGTCGGGCGCGACGTCACCGAGCTCTTCCCGAAGCAGGAGACCACGATCGGCGAGCCGCTCCTCGAGGTCGAGGGCCTCACGAGCGCCGGCGTCTTCCACGACATCTCCCTCACCGTGCGCGCCGGCGAGATCGTCGGCCTCGCCGGGCTCGTCGGCGCCGGGCGCAGCGAGGTCGCCCGCGCGATCTTCGGCGTCGACCACTACCAGGCCGGTTCGGTGCGACTGAACGGCAGGCCCGTGCCCGCCAAGAGCCCGACCGCTGCGATGCGCCTCGGCCTCGCCCTCGTTCCCGAGGACCGCCGCAAGCAGGGGCTCGTGCTCGACTCGAGCGTCTCGCGCAACACGACCCTCGCCATCCGCTCGCAGCTCGCGAGGTTCGGCATCATCACCTCGGGCTTCGAGAACCGCGCCGCCCGCGTCTGGGCGAGCCGGCTCGAGGTCAAGACGAACGCGCTCAGCACCGTCGCGGGAACCCTCTCGGGCGGAAACCAGCAGAAGGTCGTGCTCGGCAAGTGGCTCGCGACCGAGCCCACCGTGCTCATCATCGACGAGCCGACGCGGGGCATCGACGTCGGCACCAAGGCCGAGGTGCACCGCCTGCTCTCCGAACTCGCCGGGCAGGGCATGGGCATCCTCATGATCTCGTCCGAACTGCCGGAGGTGCTCGGCATGGCCGACCGGGTGCTCGTCATGCGCGAGGGGCGCATCACCGCCGAGATCGACCGAGCCGACGCGACATCCGAGAACGTCATGTTCGCCGCGACCCACGCCGAGGAGCAGCACTCGTGAGCACCGCGACCACCACCCCCACCCCCGCCTCCAACGTGACGAAACGCCTGGGCGCGATCGGCAAGGCCCGTGAACTCGGGATCCTCCTCGCCCTCGTCATCGTCGTGATCGCAGCGACCGCCGCGAACCCGAACTTCCTCTTCAGCGCAGACGGATGGCGCGACCTCCTGCTGACCCCGTCGATCCTCGTGCTCGTGGCGGTCGGCCAGGCGATCGTGCTCATCACCCGCAACGTCGACCTCTCGGTCGGCTCGGTGCTCGGCCTGACGGCCTACCTCACCGGTCGACTGTTCATGGACATCCCCGGCATCCCGATCATCGTGGTCTTCGTCATCGCGGTCGCGTTCGGCGGCGTGCTCGGCCTCATCAACGGCGCCCTCGTGGCGTTCGCGAAGGTGCCGGCCATGGTCATCACGCTCGGCACGCTCTACGCCTACCGCGGCATCAACGTGCTCTGGACGGGCAGCGACCGCATCAACGCCTCCGACCTGCCGAAGCCGTTCCTCGCGCTCGGCACCGAGCAGTTCCTGACGATCCCGATCCTGACGATCATCGCGCTCGTCGTGCTCGTCATCGCCGGCTGGTACATGAAGAACACCCGCGGCGGCCGCGAGTTCTACGCGATCGGCTCCGACCCGGCCGCGGCCGAGCTCTACGGCCTGCGCGTGACGCGACGCCTGCTCACCGCGTTCGTGCTCTCGGGTGCCCTCGCCGGCCTCGGCGGCGTGCTCTACGCGGCTCGCTACGGCACCATCAACTCGCAGGCGGGGTCGGGCTGGGAGCTCGACGCGGTGGGCGCGGCCGTCATCGGCGGCGTCGCGATCGTCGGCGGCGTCGGCTCGGTCTGGGGCGCGGCCATCGGCGCGGTCCTCCTGCTCACGATCAACCGGGCACTACCGATCCTCGGCATCCCCGACTTCTGGCAGCGCGCCGTCGTCGGCGTGCTCATCATCGGCGCCATCGTGCTCGACCGCGTCCTCGCGGTGCGGGCGAAACGCAAGCTCATCGAGGCAAGGGACGACAGCTGATGTCGAGCATCACCCAGACCACGCCCGCTCCGGCATCGGTGCGGCGGTACCGCGACTACGACCAGCCGCTGTGGAAGCGCGTGCTGCTCACTCGCGAGATGGCCATCATCGCCCTGCTCATCGTCGTCGTGATCGTCGCATCGATGACGGTGCGAGGCTTCGGGCAGCCGATCACGCTGACCTACCTGATCCTCGACGTCACGCCGATCCTCCTCATCGCCCTGCCGATGACGCTCATCATGATCACCGGCGAGATCGACCTCTCGGTCGCGAGCGTCGTCGGGCTCTCGAGCGTCGTGACCGGCGTGCTGACCCACGGCGGCATGCCGTTCGAGATCGCCGCCCTCATCGCGCTCCTCGTGGGCGGCGTCGGCGGCGCGATCAACGGATTCCTCGTCACGGTGGTCGGCCTGCCGTCGCTCGCCGTCACGATCGGCACGCTCGCACTGTTCCGCGGTCTCGCCGTCGGCCTCCTCGGCACGACCGCGGTCACCGACTTCCCGGAGTTCTGGACCGACCTCGCGAAGGCGAAGCTCGGCACCACCGGCATCCCGATCGTGATCATCCCTTTCCTCGTGCTGCTCGTGATCTTCGCGGTGCTGCTGCACTTCACCCCGTTCGGTCGCGGCATCTACGCGATCGGCCTCTCGAAGGAGACCGCCGCCTTCTCAGGCGTCGACGTGGGGCGCACGAAGTTCATCCTGTTCGTGCTCGCGGGCCTCGTCTCGGCGCTCGCCGGCATCTACTACACGCTGCGCTTCGGCAGCGCCCGCGGTGACAACGCGACCGGCATGGAGCTGCAGGTCATCGCCGCCGTCGTGCTCGGCGGGGTCAGCGTGTTCGGCGGCCGCGGCGCGTTGCACGGCGTCATCGCCGGCGTGCTGCTGATCGGAGTGCTCGCGAGCGCCCTGCGTCTCGCCAACGTCACCTCCGACGTCATCAACATCATCACCGGGGCCCTGCTCGTGATCTCGGTGGTGTCGTCGAGCTTCCTGGCCTGGCTGCGCACGCGGCGCCAGGCCCCAGGAGGGAAACCGCGCGTCGAGGTCTCCACAGCAGGGTAACCAGACCGCACCACCGTCGATGCGACCAGGTCATCGACGCCATCCATATGAAGGGACGAACAACGATGTTGTTTCAGAAGAAGACCCGGGCAGCCGCCCTCGCCGCGCTCGCGGTGAGCGTCGCCCTCGTCGCGACCGGCTGCGCAGCCGGTGACTCCGGCTCCGACGGTGCGGAGGGCGACGGCGGCAACCTGTCGATCACCTTCCTGCCGAAGAACCTCGGCAACCCGTACTTCGACACGTCGAACGCGGGCGGCGAGGAGGCCATCGAGGAGTTCGGCGGCACCTTCGCCGAGGTCGGCCCCGCCGAGGCCACGCCCGACGGCCAGGTCAGCTACATCAACACGCTCACCCAGCAGGGCGTCGGCGCGATCGCGATCTCCGCGAATGACCCGAAGGCGATCTGCGACGCGCTCAACGAGGCACGCGACGCAGGCGTCAAGGTCGTCACGTTCGACTCCGACACCAATGCGGACTGCCGCGACCTGTTCGTGAACCAGGCCGATGCCGAGGGCATCGCCAAGGTGCAGGTCGACCTCATCGCCGAGCAGATCGGCGATGCGGGCGAGATCGCCGTGCTGTCGGCCTCGGCCAACGCCACGAACCAGAACGCCTGGATCGATCTCATGAAGGAGGAGCTCGCTGCGAACCACCCCGACATCGAGCTCGTCGAGGTCGTCTACGGCGACGACGACGACCAGACCTCGTTCGACAAGACCGCGGCCCTGCTGCAGACCCACCCGAACCTCAAGGGCATCGTCTCGCCGACCACGGTCGGCATCGCGGCCGCTGCACGCTACCTCCAGACCTCGGAGTACCAGGGCAAGGTCGCGCTGACCGGCCTCGGCACCCCGAACCAGATGCGCGAGTACGTCGAGGACGGCACTGTCACGGCGTTCGCCCTGTGGAACCCGGCCGACCTCGGCTACCTGGCCGCCTTCGCATCGAAGGCGCTCATCGAGGGCGACATCACGGGCGCCGAGGGTGACACCTTCGACGCGGGCAAGCTCGGCGAGTACACGGTCGGCGCCGACGGCGTCGTGCTCCTCGGCGACCCCTACGTGTTCGACGCGGAGAACATCGGCGACTTCGACTTCTAGTCGATCGCGGGGCTCTGCGCGCGCTTCTCGCCGCGCAGGGCCCCAACCCGTTCCCGGCACGACGCCGAGTCGAACGAGGAGCCGGATTCCCACGCTCGAGCAGTTGCGGAATCCGCGCCCCGGACCTAGCATTGAAACGATTCATTCAGACGGATGAACCCGCGGATCCACCGAAGGACGGAGCAGGCCATGAGCGAGTCGAACGCCGGCCGGCGCGTCTGCTTCCAGCTGCAGGTCGACCCCGCTCGCCTCGACGAGTACCGCGCCCGCCACGAGGCCGTCTGGCCCGACATGCTGCGCGCGATCGAGGCCTCCGGCCGTCGCAACTACTCGCTCTTCCTGCGCGCCGACGGCCTGCTCATCGGCTACTACGAGACCGATGACGACGACGCGTCGCAGGCGGCCCTCGAACTCGATCCGCGCACCGCAGCGTGGGAAGCCGACATGGCCGGGTTCTTCATCTCACTCGGCGGACGCCCCGACCAGTCCGCCCCACGACTTCCCGAGGTGTTCCACCTCGAAGACCAACTCGCCGCGCTCGATTCCGAGCACTCGGCGACGCACGACTGAACACGCACCAGAAACCGGAAAGAGCCATCGTGAGCATCCTCCCCACCGACGTCCTCGGCCAGCTCGAGCAGCAGTCGATCGAACTCCCGAGCTGGGCGTTCGGCAACTCGGGCACCCGCTTCAAGGTCTTCGCGACGGCGGGCACCCCCCGCGACCCCTTCGAGAAGATCGCGGATGCCGCGCAGGTGCAGAAGTTCACCGCGCTCGCCCCGGTCGTCGCCCTCCACATCCCGTGGGACAAGGTCGACGACTACTCGGCCCTCCGCGCCCACGCGGAGGAGCACGGCGTCGAACTCGGAACGGTCAACTCGAACACCTTCCAGGACGACGACTACAAGTTCGGCGCCCTCACCCACGAAGACGCCGGCGTGCGGCGCAAGGCGATCGACCACCACCTCGAGTGCATCGACATCATGCACGCGACCGGCTCGCGCGACCTGAAGATCTGGCTCGCCGAGGGCTCGAACTACCCGGGCCAGGCCGACCTGCGCGGCCGTCAGGATCGCCTGCACGAGTCGCTGCAGGAGATCTACGCCCGTCTCGGCGACGAGCAGCGCCTCGTGCTCGAGTACAAGTTCTTCGAGCCGGCGTTCTACCACACCGACGTTCCCGACTGGGGCACCTCGTACGCCCAGGTCGCCGCACTCGGCGACAAGGCCATGGTCTGCCTCGACACCGGCCACCACGCACCGGGCACGAACATCGAGTTCATCGTCATGCAACTGCTGCGGCTCGGGAAGCTCGGCTCGTTCGACTTCAACTCTCGCTTCTACGCCGACGACGACCTCATCGTCGGCGCGGCCGACCCGTACCAGCTGTTCCGCATCCTCTTCGAGGTCATCCGCGGCGGCGGCCTGAACAATCCCGACGTCGCGTTCATGCTCGACCAGTGCCACAACGTCGAGGACAAGGTGCCCGGCCAGATCCGCTCGGTGCTGAACGTCCAGGAGATGACGGCGCGCGCCCTCCTCGTCGACACCGGGGCGCTCCGCTCCGCGCAGGTGTCGGGCGACGTGCTCGAGGCCAACCGCATCTTCATGGACGCCTTCTACACCGACGTGCGCCCGGCCCTCGCCGAATGGCGCGAGTCGCGGGGCCTGCCCGCCGACCCCATGGCCGCCTTCGCGGCATCCGGCTACCTGCAGCAGATCGCCGCCGACCGCGTCGGCGGCGTGCAGGCCAGCTGGGGCGCCTGACCCCTTCCGACGACCACCCTCCGCACCACCGAAGGAACCTCCTCATGACGAACCAGGCAGCAGCAGACCTCATCGCGCGGTCGAACCGCCTCGGCGCCGACCCGAAGAACACGAACTACGCGGGCGGCAACACCTCGGCCAAGGGCACCGAGACCGACCCGGTCACGGGCGAGCCCGTCGAGCTCATGTGGGTCAAGGGCTCGGGCGGCGACCTCGGCACGCTCACCGAGCAGGGCCTCGCGGTGCTGCGCCTCGATCGCCTGCGTGCGCTCGAGGGCGTCTACCCGGGCCTCGAGCGCGAAGACGAGATGGTCGCCGCGTTCGACTACACGCTGCACGGCAAGGGCGGAGCGGCGCCGTCGATCGACACGGCCATGCACGGCCTCGTCGACGCGGCGCACGTCGATCACCTGCACCCCGACTCCGGCATCGCGATCGCCACCGCCGCCGACGGCGAGGAGCTGACGGCGAAGATCTTCGGCGACACGGTGGTGTGGGTGCCGTGGCGCCGCCCCGGCTTCCAGCTCGGGCTCGACATCGCCGCGATCAAGTCGGCGAACCCCGCGGCGATCGGCTGCATCCTCGGCGGGCACGGCATCACCGCGTGGGGCGACACGTCGGAGGAGACCGAGGCGAACTCCCTCTGGATCATCGACACCGCCGCCGCGTACATCGCCGAGCACGGCGCAGCCGAGCCGTTCGGCGCTCTCGTACCCGGATTCGAGCCGCTCGAGGCGACCGAGCGCCGCGTGAAGGCCGCCGCCCTCGCCGCCACGATCCGCGGCATCGCGAGCCACGACAAGCCCATGGTCGGCCACTTCACCGACGCACCCGAGGTGCTCGACTTCCTCGCCCGCTCGAAGTCGGGTGCGCTCGCCGCACTCGGCACGAGCTGCCCCGACCACTTCCTGCGCACCAAGGTCAAGCCCATGCTGCTCGACCTGCCGGCCTCGGCGAGCATCGAGGACTCGGTCGCGCGCCTCACGGAGCTGCACGAGGAGTACCGGGCCGACTACCAGTCGTACTACGACGCGCACGCAGATGCCTCGAGCCCCGCGATCCGCGGCGCCGACCCGCTCATCGTGCTCGTGCCCGGCGTCGGCATGTTCAGCTACGGCGCGAACAAGCAGACCGCGCGCGTGGCCGGCGAGTTCTACGTCAACGCGATCAACGTCATGCGCGGCGCCGAGGCGCTCTCGACCTACTCCCCGATCAGCGACGCCGAGAAGTTCGCGATCGAGTACTGGGCGCTCGAGGAGGCGAAGCTCCAGCGGATGCCGAAGCCGAAGCCGCACGCGGGCCGCATCGCGCTCGTGACGGGCGCAGCCTCGGGCATCGGCAAGGCGATCGCCACCCGGCTCGCGGCCGAAGGCGCGTGCGTCGTCATCGCCGACCTCGACCTCGAGAAGGCGCAGGCGGCGGCCGCCGAGCTCGGCGGCACCGACGTCGCGATCGGCGTCGCGGCGAACGTGACCGACGGCGCGGCCGTGCAGGCCGCGATCGACGAGGCGGTGCTCGCCTTCGGCGGCCTCGACCTCGTCGTCAACAACGCCGGCCTCTCGCTCTCGAAGCCCCTGCTCGAGACCACCGAGGCCGACTGGGACCTGCAGCACGACGTCATGGCCAAGGGCTCGTTCCTCGTGTCGAAGGCCGCCGCACGCGTGCTCATCGATCAGGGCCTCGGCGGCGACATCGTCTACATCTCGTCGAAGAACTCGGTCTTCGCCGGACCGAACAACATCGCCTACTCGGCGACGAAGGCCGACCAGGCCCACCAGGTGCGCCTGCTCGCCGTCGAGCTCGGCGAGTACGGCATCAAGGTCAACGGCATCAACCCCGACGGCGTCGTGCGCGGCTCGGGCATCTTCGCGAGCGGGTGGGGTGCGAACCGCGCGAAGACCTACGGCATCGAGGAGCAGGACCTCGGCAAGTTCTACGCCCAGCGCACGATCCTGAAGCGCGAGGTGCTCCCCGAGCACGTCGCGAACGCCGTCATCGTGCTCACCGGTCCCGAGCTCAGCCACACCACGGGCCTGCACATCCCCGTCGACGCGGGCGTCGCCGCCGCCTTCCTGCGATGACCCCGACGAGCGCGGGCAGCGTCGCGGCCGTCGACCTCGGGGCGACGAGCGGTCGCGTCATCCTCGGCCATGTCGACGGCCGCGCGGGCACGCTCGCGCTCGACCACGTCGCGCGGTTCCCGAACGGACCGGTGCGCCTCGCCTCCGGCCTGCACTGGGACGTCACGGGCCTCTCCCGCGACCTGGGCGCGGGCCTCGCCGAGGCGTTCCGGCGCGACCCGTCGACGGCCTCGATCGGCATCGACTCCTGGGCGGTCGACTACGGGCTGCTGCGCGGCGACCGCATGCTCGGCGAGCCGTTCCACTACCGCGACGGGCGGAGCGACCGGGGTGTCGATGCCGTGCACGCCGTCGTGCCGTTCGACGAGCTCTACCGCCGCAACGGCCTGCAGTTCCTGCCCTTCAACACGATCTACCAGCTCGCCGCCGAGCGTGATGCGGCCGACGGATGCCTCGGCGTCGCCGATTCGCTGCTCCTCGTGCCCGACCTCATCGGGTTCCAGCTCACCGGGGCGCGCCTCGCCGAACGCACGAACGCCTCGACCACGGGGCTCGTCGGCGTCGAGTCGGGCGAATGGGACGACGAGCTCATCGAGCGGCTCGGGCTCCCGGCATCCGTGTTCGCACCGCTCGTGAGCCCCGGGGAGTCGTTCGGCCCGCTGCGCGCCGCCGTCGCCGCCGAGCTCGGCGCCCCCGCGGGCATCGAGGTCGTCGCCGTCGGCTCGCACGACACCGCCTCGGCGGTCGTCGCGGTGCCCATGCGGGCCGAGTCGGCCGCCTACATCTCGTGCGGCACGTGGGGACTCGTCGGCGTCGAGCTCGAGCACCCGGTGACGACGGATGCCGCACGCGCGGCGAACTTCACGAACGAGGGCGGCGTCGACGGCCGCGTGCGGTTCCTGCACAACGTCATGGGCCTCTGGCTGCTGTCGGAGTCGGTGCGCTGGTGGGAGCGGGGCGGCGAGCGCATCGACCTCGCCGAGCTGCTCTCGGCCGCGGCATCGGTCACCGGGCCCGTCGCCGTCTTCGACGCCGACGACCCGCGCTTCCTCGCGCCGGGCGATCTTCCCGGCCGCATCACCGAGTGGTGCGCGGAGCGGGGCGTCCCCGCACCTGCGAGCCGCGCCGAGTTCGCGCGGTCGATCATCGAGAGCCTCGCCGAGGCGTTCGCCGGTGCCGTGCGCACGGCATCGGTGCTCTCCGGCGTCGACGTCGAGACGATCCACGTGGTCGGCGGCGGAGCGCTCAACGAGCTGCTCTGCCAGCGCACCGCCGACCGTGCCGGCATCCCGGTGCTCGCCGGCCCCGTCGAGGCGACCGCGATCGGCAACGTACTCGTGCAGGCCCGCGCGCAGGGTTTCGTCGACGGCGACCTCGAGGCGCTGCGCGCACTCGTGGCGCAGGCGTTCGCACCGCGCCGGTACGAGCCCGTCGCCCGCTGAGGCCCGACTCCGCTCCGATTCGGGGATGGATCAGTGCGCGTGCGCGAGCTGCTGGAGCGCGATCACCGCGAAGCCGAGACCGACGAGGATGACGAGCGCGATGCCCTGCTGCCACCACAGCAGGCGGGTGCGGCGCACCGCGAGGTAACCGATCGCGGCGAGCGTCGCGACGTAGACGATGCTCGCCGCCCGGAGCGCGGCCGCGAGGCCGATGACGTCGAACCACGCCAGCACGAGCAGGATGAGCGGCACCGAGGCCGAAGCCAACGCCTCGCCCGCGACCCGCAGCATCTTGCGGAACTCTGCCCCCTCCGGGAACGCCGCGTGCACGGCGAGATGCGAGACGACATCTGCGACGAAGCCCGCGGCGGTGATGCCGACGATGCCGACGAGCAGTGCGAGCGTGGCCTGCTGCGCCGTGAGGTGCTCGGCGTTCGCGTGCTGCACGAGCACGATCGCAAGGCCCGTGAAGGTCGCATAGACCCGTTCCTTCAGCGCCTCGGCGCGCTCTTCGACCGGGCGCCCGGCGAAGCGGTCGCGCTTGCTCCGATGGCCGGGTCTCGCCGTGCCGCCAGCAGGCGCCGCCCCGTCGTCGTCCATGGGCGGGACGTTACCAGTCCTCCGCTCCCCTCTGGAAGGATCGCAGCATGACCGACGCGCCCGCCCTCATCGTGTCCCTGCCCGGCGCCACCCTGCGCGATGCGATCGGCCCCCTGCCCGCGGGCGTCGACGTCGTGCTGTGGGACCTCACCGGCCCGGCCCCGGCCGAGCACATCGACCTCGTCGTTCCGCCGTACATGGGCGCTTCGGCGAAGCTCGGCGCGCTCGAGGGCGTCACGACGCGCCTCGTGCAGTCGCAGTCGATCGGATACGACGATGTCGCGGCGGCGCTGCCGCCCGGCCACGTCTACGCGAACGCGGCATCCGTGCACGAGACCTCGACCGCCGAGCTGACGCTGGCCCTCGTGCTCGCGGCCCAGCGGGGCATCCCCGACTTCGTGCGCGCGGCGAGCGAGGGGCGCTGGGCGCCGGCCAGGCACGCGAGCCTCGCCGACCGCCGAGTGCTGATCGTCGGGTACGGCGGCGTCGGCAAGGCGATCGAGGATCGCCTGCTGCCGTTCGAGGTCGCGGTCACACGCGTCGCGAGCCGCGCTCGAGACGACGAGCGGGGCCGCATCCACGGCATCGACGAGCTCCCCGCCCTGCTGCCCGACGCCGAGATCGTGATCGTCGGCGTGCCGCTGACGGATGCCACGACCGACCTCGTCGACGACGCCTTCCTCAGCGCGCTGCCCGACGGCGCGCTCGTCGTGAACATCGCCCGCGGCCGCGTGGCCGACACCGATGCGATCATCGACCACGCCACGCGCGGTCGGCTGCGGTTCGCCCTCGACGTCACCGAACCCGAGCCGCTGCCCGACGGACACCCGCTCTTCGCCCTGCCGAACGTGCTCGTCTCACCCCATGTCGGCGGCGCCTCGACGGCGATGATGCCGCGCATGGCCCGGCTCGTGCGCGACCAGGTCGAGCGGATGCTTCGGGGCGATGAGCCCCGCAACGTCGTGCTTCGCAGCTGAGCGCTCGGCCTGTCGGCCGCGATCACCGCCCACCCCTGCACCCGAATTCCACCCGAACACCCGGAAGGATCACCATGCCGATCTTCGACCACGCCTTCGACTGGGCCAGGCGCAACGTCGAGCGGGGCCCGCTGCCCTCGGCAGTGCTCGGCATCGCCACGGCCGAGGGCACCGTGGCGCTCGAGGCGTTCGGCGCAGCATCCGTCGACGACCACTACCCGCTCTTCTCGGTGACGAAGCCGATCGTCGGACTCGCGGCCCTGCACCTCATCGAGCAGGGCCGGCTCACGCCCGACACCCCGCTCACCGATGCTGTTCCCGAGTTCGGCGCCGGCCGCGACGACGTCGTGCGCCTGCGCCACCTGGTCAGCCACACCTCGGGCATCGTCGAGCCGCCGATGGACCACCCGCAGGGACTCCGACGCGGGCTGCTCGAACCGGGACGCGACTTCGCCGCGGGCACGGTCAGCCGATACTCGACGATCGCGTTCG
The DNA here is from genome assembly GCF_042262385.1 of Agromyces sp. NPDC056389. Taxonomy (NCBI): domain Bacteria; kingdom Bacillati; phylum Actinomycetota; class Actinomycetes; order Micrococcales; family Microbacteriaceae; genus Agromyces; species Agromyces sp. NPDC056389. The sequence goes on along the minus strand of NZ_JBHJPN010000001.1, from coordinate 2,661,288 downwards.
AGGGCGTCGCCGCGCTCATCGAGCACGCTTCCGGCGCCCCGTGGGAGCGAGCCGTCGCGAAGGTCGGCGAGCGTGTCGGTGCCACGGGCTTCACGTTCGACGCCGACGTCAGCCGGCATGATCCGATCGAGGCCGCCGAGCGGGGGCTCGACTACGCGAGGTTCTCCTCCCAGCGGCATCCGGGCGCCGGCCTCCTCGGCCGAGCCGACGACCTGCTCGCCGTCGGCAGCGCGCTGCTCCGCGACGACGGATCGCTCGTCTCGCGAGTGACGACGTCGGCGATGCTCCGCCCGCTCACGGCCGGGCTGCCGAAACTCGAGCCCTATCCCGCCGCCCGCGGCCAGGACTGGGGCTTCACGTGGAACGTGCGGCGCTCGGCGCCGGGCCTGCTCGCGAGCGACACGTACGGCCACGGCGGCTGGGCCGGCACCGAGTTCTGGATCACGCCCTCGCTCGGCGTGTGCTTCGTGCTCCTGACGAACATCGCCGGCGGCATCGGCCGTTTCGGCGTGAGCTCCGACGAACTGCACAACGCGGTGGCCGCCGGGGCCTGAGGCGTCGACGGTGGGTCAGCGGGTCCAGGTTCCGAGGCCGCCGGCGTCGAAGAACTGCAGCGTCATCGTGTCGGCCCCGCCGCCGACGGTGAACGTCGCTGACGACTTCGACCCCCACGGCGCGTTCTCGCCGGTCGGCACGAAGGCGAACTCGTCGCCGTTCCACGGCTCGAGCTCGAGCGCGTACCCGCCGTCGGGGCCGAGGGTCGCCACGAGCGCGTCGCCCTCCACCGCGACGACGGCATCGCCGTAGTACGGGTTCGTCCACGTGCCCGCGTACTCCTCGAGCGGGCCCGGAGCCGCGGCATCCGTCGGCTGCTCCTCGCCCGCGAGGTCACCGGCGGGCTCGTAATAGTGGGCGAACGCCTGCCCGTAGTCGGCCAGCCAGTCGCGGTGCACCTCGCCGAACTGCACGCGATCGAGGAACGTGCTGACGATCGCCTCGGGCACGCCGATCGGACCGCCGTTCGTGAGCGCGACGACGCCGAGGCCGAGGCTCGGCACGATCTGGAAGTTCGTCGCGGCGCCCAGGCAGAACGCCCCCGAGTGCGAGGCGGTCGTGTGCCCCGTCGGGTCGGTGCCGGTGTTGAACCCGTAGCCGTAGAATCCGGCGCGCAGGTCGGGTGCGCCCGCGTGGCCCGAGACGATCTCGGGCGTGAGCGCCGGAACCAGCTCCGCCGCGGGCACGAGCTCATCACCCGCGAAGGTCCCCTCGCCGAGCAGCAGCGACATCCATTTCGCGAGGTCGAGCACGTTCGAGCTGACGCCTCCCGCGGGCGTCTGGGCGTCGGCGTCGCGTTCGTAGAGCGGCTGGAACTCGCCGTCCTCGAGCGCGTGCAGCGTCGCCCGGTTCTCACGGTCGAGGAAGTCCTCGTAGCGCGAGCTCGTCGAATCCATGCCGAGCGGTTCGTAGAGGGCCTCCTCCGACAGGGTCTCCCACTCGGTGCCGACGGCGTTCGCGACCGCTTCCGCCCCCGCGGTGAGCCCGAAGTTCGCATAGTTGTACGTCGTGCGGAACGGGTCGAGGGGCACCAGGTCGAGGCGAGCGAGGATGTCATCGCGGTCGTACCCGATGTCCTCGAGGGAGTCGCCTGCGGCCATGGGCAGTCCCGAGCGGTGGGCGAAGAGATCGCCGACGGTCACGTGCTCGGTGACCCACGGCTCCGCGAGCGCGAACCCGGGCAGGTGCTGTGCGGCGGGAGTGTCCCAGGCGAGCTCGTCGCCGAGCTGCGAGGCGACCACGGTCGCCGCGATCGGCTTGGACATCGAGGCGATCTGGAACACCGTGGACTCGTCGACGGGTGCGTCCTCGCCGACCTCGCGCACGCCGAACCCCTCGGCGTACAGGAGCTCCTCGCCGCGCACGACGGCGACGGCGACGCCCGGCACGCCCGACTCCTCGAGGATCTCCTCGATGTCGCCCGTCAAGGCCTCGAGTGCGTCATCGAGACCTCCCTCGGCCCCTTCGACCGCATCACCGGGCGGTGGGCCGTCGGCGGAGACGCGGGGTGCGTACGGTTCCGGTTCCGGCGCGCAACCGGCGAGCGCCACCACCATGATCACCGCTGCCGCGACGGCAGCACCTCGGACAACGCGCATGGCGTTCCTCCCCCATCGGACCGGCTCCCCCGAGCCTCGAATCCGCCACGGGACCCGACGATCGCAGCCTAACGGTCGAACCGCCCACGTCGCACGCCCCCGCAACGACTATTCGCTGACGCTGCCGACGGGCTGCACCTCCGCGTACCCCTCGAGCACGCCCTGGACGCGCGCCATCGCGGCGGCGTCGAGGCCGCCGTCACCCGTGATCGCCTGCCAGCCGTCGAGCACGACGTCGCCGTAGTTGTGTCCGTGGCTGGCGGGCACGCTCTCGCCCATGAACATGTCGATGACGACCTGGAGCGCCGTCACGGCCGGAATCCAGCGCATCGAGTCGCTGACCTCGTCGGCACGCTCCCCGGGCTTCAGCCAGTCGGGCTCCGCCCAGATCAGCTCGAGGCCGAGCCAGGTGACGGGATCGTTCGCATGCTGCAGGTACGCGACGCGCGGCCCCGCCCAGTCCGGTCCGAGCGCGTGGAAAGTCGCCGGGTACCGACAACCAGCGCACCTCGCGTCCGCCGTCGACGACGGGCTGCCACTGCGGGCTGCCCGCGTCGCGCCCATCGGTGAGTTCGCGCCACATCGTGGCGCCGTTCGGGCTGCCGACGAGGAGCGCGCCGTCGGTGTTCGCGCGCAGGTCGTCCAGGCCGCCGAACGCCTCCTGCGTCCCGTGCGCGCCGAGGCTCAGGCCGTAGACCACGAGCTGCGGGCGACTCGCCTCGGGCAGGGTCTCCCACTTCGCCTGCACGGCCTCGAACAGGGCGACGGATGACTCGACGGGCGCATCGGGGTCGAAGACGAACGACACCCAGCTCGGCGTGTACGCGTACTGCATCGACACGATCGCGGTGTCGCCGCCGTGGAGGTACTCGACGGCGTCGACGGCCTGGGGCTCCAGCCATCCGGACCCGGTCGTCGTGGCGACGACGAGCACATCGCGCTCGAACGCGCCGGTGCGTTCGAGCTCGCGCACCGCGATCGCCGCGCGCTCCTCGACGGTCGGCGCGTTCGCCTGCCCGACGTAGACGCGCACCGGCTCGAGCGCGGGCCTGCCGGTGAGCTCCTCGATGTCGGCGGCCTTCGGGCCGCCGCCGAGGAAGGCGGTGCCGTGCCGGCCCACGAGATCCCACTCGACCTCGGAGTCGGGGCCCGCCGAGCGGAAGGCGCTCATCGGCTCGGTGACCCACGGGGCCGCCGGGCCGTTGTTCGCGAGGTAGAGCCGGTCGAGGCCGAACATCACGACCGAGACGAGCGCGACGGTCGAGGCGACGACGATCGCCACCGTGGCGGTCACGCCCCAGCCGCGTCCGAGTCGGGCGGACAACCGCCTGCCGAGTCGTCGCTCGGCACGGGCGAGGGCGATGCCGATGACGACGACCGGCACGAATCCGACGACGAACAACAGGCCGTCGAAGCCGTCGATCTCGGGCAGCTCGACCGTTCGGCGCACCTCGTTCTGCCACCCGATCGAGGCGAATGCCAGCACGATCGCGAGTACCACGGCGACACCGAGGTACACCCACCAGGCGATGCGACGGTGTCCGGGCTTCGGACGCCAGCGGACGAAGCGGCGCACGATCCACCACAGGCCGACCCCGACGGCGTACCCGACGAGGAATGCGAGCGCCGTGATCGCGCCCTGGAGGAGCGCCGGCCTGGGCAGCAGCGACGGAGTCATCGAGAGCGCGGCGGCCAGCAGGCCGATGACGGCGCCTCCGGGGTCGAGCCTCCACCAGTGCGCGCTCATGCCGACCCCCTCCGAGGTCGCCACGGACGGCGACGTCACCAGATCATGGCACGCGCCGCGGAGCGAACCGCGGCGACTCGGCCGGAGGGGCGCCCACGCGCCCCGCCCGCCCCACGCCGGGGGGGCGGCGGGGGGCCCCCCCCCCCCCGCGGTTGGCGGCGCCCCGGCGCCCCCCCACGGCGACGGCGACGAGCCGCCGATCGGTGTAGCCCCAGCGGAAGAGGCTGGG
>NZ_JBHJPN010000001.1:1190022-2657149 GCF_042262385.1 Agromyces sp. NPDC056389 | reverse complement strand
CCGCCCCCCGCCCCCCCCCCCCCCCGGCCCCCGCGCCGGCCCCCTCCACCCCGCCCGCCCCCCCGCGGGGCCCCCCCCGGGGCCCCCGGGCCGGGCGCCCCGCGTCGCCCCCGCGCCGGCCTCACGCGGATGCGGCGGCGAGGGCCCCGAGCTCCTCGCCGCTCAGTTCCAACGTGATGGAGGCGAGCAGGTCGCCCAACTGCTCGACGGTGCGGGCGCTGGCGATCGGCGCGACGACGGTCGGCTGCTGACGGAGCCATGCGAGCGACACGGAGGCGACGGATGCCGCGTGCGCCGCCGCGACCTCGTCGAGCACCGCGAGCACTCGATCACCGCGTTCGCCGACATAGGGCGCCGCGCCGCCCGCGCGAACGCTCGCGCCCTCGGCGGTGACATCCGCCTCGGTGCGGTACTTGCCGGCGAGGAAGCCCTTCGCGAGCGAGAAGTAGGGGAAGACCGCGAGCCCCTCGCGCTCGGCGCGCTCGCGCAGGCCGTTCGATTCGAAGCCTCGCTCGACGAGGTTGTAGTGCGGCTGCAGGGCGACCGCGCGATGCAGGCCGTTCGCCTCGGTCACCCGGAACCACTCGTCGATGCGCTCGGGCGTGTAGTTCGAGATGCCGATCGCCCGGATCTTGCCGGCGTCGACGAGCTCCGAGAACGCCCCGACGGTCTCGTCGAGCGGCACCTCGGCATCGTCGAAGTGGGCGTAGTAGAGGTCGATGACGTCGGTGCCGAGTCGCTGGAGCGAGGCATCCGCCGCGGCCCGGATGTTCGCGGCCGAGAGACCCGTGAAGTCGGGGTGAGTGCTCACCTTGGTGGCGATGACGACGTCGTCGCGCGAACCGCGCGACGCGATCCACTCGCCGATGAGGCGCTCGCTGTCGCCGCCCGTGTTGCCGGGCACCCAGGCCGAGTAGCCGTCGGCGGTGTCGAGGAAGTCGCCGCCGCCGGCGACGAAGGCGTCGAGCACGGCGAAGGTGGCGTCGCGGCCGGCGGTCCAGCCGAACACGTTCGTGCCGAGCGAGAGCGGGGCGATCTCGAGGTCGGATGCGCCGATACGGGCGCGGTCGGCGGTCTGGGCGGGTTCGGTCATGCGGACTCCTCGCAGGGTCGGAATGGTGGTCGGTTCGCCGGCCGCGATCGCGCGAGCGCCCGCCGCCGACAGGAACCCCAACGACGAGCGGATGCCGGTATTCCCCCGTTGCCCCGTGTGACGCTCCCCGAACACTTCAGAAATTCAGGAGATCCCGGCACTCACGCCGCTGAGGGGACCCATGGGTCGAGATCTCCTGAATTCCGGATGCAGCCCACCCGGCTGTCGTCCACAGCTCTCGCGGTGCGGCGAACGCGGTGTCTCCGGTCCGCGCACAGCCCACGGGCGTAGCATCGGAGGCACACCCTCGATGGAAGGTCTTCATGCCCGTCTCGGCAGAACCCCGTGTGGCCCTGTACTTCGATTTCGACAACATCGTCATCTCGCGCTACGACCAACTGCACGGCGACAGCGGCTCGCGCAGGGTCAGCGCGTACCGCAAGGACACCTCGACGAGCAAAGCACCTGTCGCCGGATCGGAGACGGCCAAGAAGCTCGCCGCGGCGACCGTCGACGTCGACGCCGTGCTCGACTTCGCGGCGACCTTCGGCACGATCGCCATCGCGCGCGCCTACGCCGACTGGTCGACGCCCGTCAACGCGAGCTACCGCGGCCAGCTCATCGACCGCGCGGTCGACCTCGTGCAGCTCTTCCCGCTCTCGGCGACGAAGAACGGCGCCGACATCCGCCTGGCGGTCGATGCCGTCGAGGACATGTTCCGCATCGACGACCTCACGCACATCGTGATCGTCGCGGGCGACTCCGACTACGTCGCACTCGCGCAGAAGGCCAAGCGGCTCGGCCGCTACGTCATCGGCATCGGCGTCGCGGGCGGCACGAGCCGCGCGCTCACGGCGGCCTGCGACGAGTATGCCGACTACGACACCCTGCTCGCGACGGACGCGACGGTCTCCGACGACGAGGCAGCGGATGCCGCGGCCGACGCAGCGCCGGAAGCTCCTGCGACCCCGCCGGCGACCGGCCGCAGGTCGCGTGCGAAGTCCGCTGCTCCGGAGACGACCGATGCCGCGACCGAGCCGGCGGCGGAACCGGTGGCGGAGCCGGCGCCGGCCCCGGCCCGGCGTCGTCGTGCCACGTCGAAGTCCGTCGCGGAGGCGTCCGGCACGTCTGCGCCCGAGAAGCCCGAGTCGACGGAGCCGCCCGAGGCGCCGGCGAAGCGCGCCTCGGCACGCGCCCTGCAGTTCGTCGCACCGACCGACCACGCGCCGGTCGACGACACCGCAGGCGGCAGCCCTCGCAACCCCAGCCGACTCCTGCTGAAGGCGCTCGAGCTGCTCCACGCGAAGAACGACGAGGAGTGGCAGTCGTCGAGCACCGTGAAGAACCAGATGATGCGCATGGACCCGAGCTTCCAGGAGCGTCGACTCGGCTTCGCCTCGTTCACCGACTTCCTGAAGTCGCGTGGCGGCGTGGTCGAACTCGATGAGACGGGCCGGGGCCGGGTGCGCATCCGGCCGACGAAGGACTGACCCCGCGGCATCCGCTCGCCGTCGTTCACCGGCACCGCTCAGGCCCGGGGAGAAGACTGGGTGGTCCGACGTACTGGACGCCGGACTCGAACGGGAGGGTGCCATGAAAGCGGTGCAGTATCGGACCATCGGCGGATCACCGGAGGTCGTCGAGATCGACGTTCCCGAACCCGGACCCGGTGAGGTGCGGCTGAAGGTGACCGCCGCCGGCGCGTGCCACTCCGACAGCTTCGTGATGGGCCTGACCGAGGAGCAGTACACCTACGGCCTGCCGCTCACGCTCGGCCACGAGGGCGCCGGCATCGTCGACAAGCTCGGCGACGGCGTGACCGGTGTCGCGGTCGGCGACTCGGTCGCGGTCTACGGCCCGCAGGGCTGCGGGCGCTGCTACCACTGCGCCCAGGGCAAGGAGAACTACTGCGAGCGCGCGGCCGAACTCGGCATCGCCCCTCCCGGGCTCGGCGCCCCCGGCGCGATGGCCGAGTACATGATCGTGCGCAGCGATCGGCACCTGCTGCCGCTCGGCGACCTCGACCCGGTGCAGAACGTCGCGCTCACCGATGCAGGGCTCACGCCGTACCACGCGATCAAGATGTCGCTGCCGAAGCTCGTACCGGGCACGACCGCCGTCGTCATCGGCGCGGGCGGGCTCGGCCATGTCGCGATCCAGATCCTGCGGGCGATCACCCCGTCGACCGTCATCGCGCTCGACCTGGGCGAGGAGAAGCTCGCGCTCGCCCGCGAGGTCGGGGCGCACCACGCCTTCGCCTCCGACGCGGACGCCGCGGAACGGATCCGCGAGGCCACGGGCGGACGACCGGTGACCGCGGTGTTCGACTTCGTCGCGATCCAACCGACGATCGACCTCGGCCGCAGTGTCGCAGGGGTCGAGAGCGATCACGTGATCGTCGGCGTCGGCGCGGGCATGCTGCCGGTCGGCATGCTCGGCGCCCCCTACGACTCGACCGTGCGGGCGCCCTACTGGGGATCGCGCGCCGAGCTCTTCGAGGTGTTCGACCTGGCCCGCGCCGGGCTCGTGAAGGTGGAGACCGAGGTGTTCCCGATCGATGAGGCCCCCGAGGCGTACCGCCGACTGCACGACGGCTCGCTGCGCGGCCGGGCCATCATCGTGCCGTAGCCGCACCGCAGCGGCTGCCTCCCTGTGGTCTGACCACACATGCTACTGTGGTCGGACCACAGGCACGCGGAGAGGACGATCGGCATGGGCGCTGAGACATCCGACACCCCGCGCGCCTGGCGCACCGTGCTCGAGCACATCGAGACGCAACTCCTCGAAGGCGCCCTGCGCCCCGGCGATCGCCTGCCCGGCGAGCGCGCCCTCTCGGCCGAACTCGGCGTCGGCCGCTCGAGCGTGCGCGAGGCGCTGCGCGTGCTCGAGGTGCTCGGCCTCATCCGCACCGCTGCGGGCTCGGGCCCGAGCTCGGGCGCGATCATCATCGCGACCCCCGGCGGCGGCATGTCGGCGCTCATGCGCCTGCAGGTCGCGGCGAGCGGGTTCCCGGTCGCCGACATCGTGCGCACGCGCCTCATCCTCGAGACGTCGGTCGCCGGCGACCTCGCCGAAGCCGAAGCCGCCGCGGGCGCCGACACCAGCGCGACCGGCGCACCCGACCTCGCTCCCGCCGAGCTCCTGCTCGACGCCATGGACTCCCCCGACCTCGCACCGACCGAGTTCCTCGCCCTCGACGCCGCCTTCCACCTCGCCCTCGCCGAGGCCTCCGGCAACCAGGTGATCACCGCGACGATGGCGGGGCTCCGGAGCGGCATCGAGGGGTACGCCCTCGAGGGCGTCGCCGCGATCGCCGACTGGCACGCGACCTCCGCTCGACTGCGCAGCGAGCACCGCGGCATCGTCGAGGCCATCCAGCGGGCGGATGCCGCATCCGCCCGCACCAGAACGCACGACCACATCTCGGGCTACTACGCCGAGACGTTCGTCGATCCCCCACTGAGATGACGTGAATCGACCCTCTCGACACCGGGAAGGTCGATCCTCGTCACCTCGTCGTCACGAAAGAGAGCAGCACCGCCCATGGTCCAGCGCCAGTTCCCGAACCCCAAGGAGCTCGCAGAGCTCATGCGCTTCAAGGCGCCGACGCTGAACGCGAAGCAGCGCCGCCTCGACAAGGCGCTCACGATCGCCGACCTCCGGGACATCGCGAAGCGGCGCACGCCGAAGGCGCCGTTCGACTACACCGAGGGCGCCGCCGAGGGCGAGATCTCCCTCGCCCGCGCCCGCCAGGCGTTCGAGGACATCGAGTTCCACCCGGCGATCCTCCGCAACGTGCCCGAGGTCGACATGAGCCGCGAGGTGCTCGGCGGCCCGACGGCGCTGCCGTTCGGCATCGCGCCCACGGGCTTCACGCGCATGATGCAGACCGAGGGCGAGACCGCCGGCGCCGGCGCAGCGGGCGCGGCCGGCATCCCGTTCACCCTGTCGACCATGGGCACGACCTCGATCGAAGACGTGAAGGCGGCGAACCCCACCGGCCGCAACTGGTTCCAGCTCTACGTGATGCGCGACCGCGAGAAGTCGTACGAGCTCGTGCGCCGTGCCGCCGCCGCCGGTTTCGACACCCTCTTCTTCACCGTCGACACCCCGGTCGCCGGCGCTCGCCTGCGCGACACCCGCAACGGCTTCTCGATCCCGCCGCAGCTGACCCCCGCGACCGTCGTCAACGCGATCCCCCGCCCCGAGTGGTGGATCAACTTCCTCACGACCCCGAAGCTCGAGTTCGCCTCGCTCTCGTCGACCGGCGGCACCGTCGGCGAGCTCATCGACGGCATGTTCGACCCGACCATCTCGTTCGACGACCTCGAGACGATCCGCGCCATGTGGCCCGGCAAGATCGTCGTCAAGGGCGTGCAGACCGTGCAGGACGCGCAGATCCTCGCCGGCAAGGGCGTCGACGGCATCGTGCTCTCCAACCACGGCGGCCGCCAGCTCGACCGCGCGCCGATCCCCTTCCACCTGCTGCCGCACGTCGTGCGCGAGGTCGGCTCCGAGATGGAGGTGCACCTCGACACCGGCATCATGTCGGGCGCCGACATCGTGGCATCCGTCGCCCTCGGCGCCCGCTTCACCCTCATCGGCCGCGCCTACCTCTACGGACTCATGGCGGGCGGGCGCGAGGGCGTCGACAAGACGATCTCGATCCTCGGGGGCCAGATCGCCCGCACGATGAAGCTGCTCGAGGTGTCGACCCTCGACGAGCTCAGCCCACAGCACGTCACGCAGCTCTCGCGCTTCACGGCGCTGCCGAAGCCCATGACGGATGCCGCGGAGCAGGCGGTCGAGGCAAAGCCCAAGACGGTGCGCGCACCGCGGGCCACCGGCTCGACGACGAAGGCCGCCGCCACGAAGGCGTCCGCGGCGAAGCCCGCCGCGCGGAGGACCGTCACGAAGTAGCTCCCGGCGCCATGCGGCGGGGCGGGCCGACGGCCTCGTCCACCCGTTCCGCCGCATGCCCGAGCGAGCCCTCGTGCCGCCCCGATGCGCCACGCAGGCCTCCGCGGTAGCGCAGGAACCACACCAGCATGAGCGCCGAGGCGATCAGATAGAAGCCGTGCAGGACCCAGATCGGTCCGAACGGCAGGCTGAACACGTAGGCCGAGTGCACCGCGTTGCCCACGTTCGTGATCGCGAGGTTGCCGAGACTGTACGACGCGAGATCCTTCGTGCGCGCGGCCTTCACCAGCATGGGCAGGTAGCTCATGGCGAAGAGACCGGTCGACACGACGCCGGCGAACACGGCGAGATCCATGGAACCGACGGTACGGAGCGCGCTCGCTCGCGGCATCGGGAGAATCACCCATTCGCGGCGCCCGAATGGAGCGCCCCGCCCGACCCGTCGCTACCGCGAGATCAGGGTGTGCTCGTAGGCGTACGCCGTGGCAGCCGCGCGCGACGAGATGCCGAGCTTCGCGAACACGTTGCTGAGGTGCCGGTCGACCGTCTTCTCACTGAGGTAGAGCTGACCCGCGATGGCGCGATTCGTCTTGCCCTCTGCCACGAGGCGGACGACCTCGACCTCCCGGGCCGTCAGCGGCGTCGACCCGGCGCGTGACGAGCGGCGTGCCAGCTCGTCCACGCGCAGCACGTCGGGAACGGCGCCGAGCGCGGCGAACACCTCACGTGCCGCCTCCAGGTCCATCGCGGCCGCTGCGTCGTCGCCGAGCGCGAGCGCCGCCCGCGCGGCGAGCACCCGGCATCGGGCAGCCTCGTACGGCGCGTCGAGCTCGTGCCACAACGCCCAGGCGGCGCGGAGCGCTGGGAGTGCACCGAGGGCATCACCCTCTTCGAGGCGCACGGCCGCCTCGCATCCCGCGGCGACCGCCCGCATCATCGGGATCTCCGCGTCGGCGGCGGCCGCCGCGAGTTCGTCGGCGACCTGCCGGGCCGCCGAGTGGTCGCCCACGGCGAGGTCGATCTCGACGAGCGCGGCGAGCAGCGCCCGCCGGGTCGCGGGGTCGGCCGTCGCCACCGCGTCGTCGATGCTCGACCGCGCGAGACGCGCCCTGCCCTGCGCGAGTCGCAGCAGGGCGAGTCCGGGCTGCGCCGGATACCCGGTCTCGGCAGCGCGGTGGAACGCTCGCTCGGCCGCGTCGAACTCGCCGCGCAGGCGATGCACCTCGCCCTCCTGGTACCAGGCACCGAACGACCCGGTCCAGTCGCCGAGTCGCGCCCGATCCTGGGCCACCCGCGCCGCCGTGATGGCGTCGCCCCACGCACCGTGCAGTCGGTAGAGCTCGGCGCGATGCACCTGGCACTGCCCGCTGAACATCACCATCTCGGGCCGGTCGCCGCACCAGCGATCCAACGCGATCGTCCACTGCTGGGCCCGGCGCACGTCGAAGGCCAGGTGACAGGTGGTGATGACCGAGCAGTACACGACGCCGGATGCCACGGGCGAGATCTCGCCCGCAGTGACGGCGACCATCGCCTCGTCGAGGAGCGCGAGCCCGCGGACCGCATCGCCGAGCATCAGTTGCGCCTGGCCCTGCCCGAGTTGCGCCAGCGCGGTCGCATCCCGATCGCGCACGCGTTCGGCGATCGCGAGCGCCTCGGCGAAGGTGCGCGCGGCCCGAGCGGGCTCTCCGGCGTAGAGGTCGTCGAGGGCGGCGGCGACGAGCAGGAGCGCCGCCGACGATTCGGCACCCGTCTCCGTCGTGCCGGCGATCCGCCGCGCGCGGGCGAGCCAGCCGTTGCCGAGGGCGTCGTCGCCCTTGCCCATGAGGTAGATGCCGATCCAGGTCGCGATGCGGGCGGCGCCGGCGGCATCGTCGACCTCGAGGTAGGCCTCGTGCGCTCGAGTGGCGCAGTCGATGCCCTCGGCGTCGCGCCCGAGGAGCAGCGTCGTCGTCGAGAGCCGCTCGAGGTCGGTCGGGGCGAGTCCTCGCTCGTGTTCGACGCGCGTCAGCAGGTCGAACGCTGCGCCCCAGCGGTGTTCGGCGAACGCTGCTCGACCCTGATCGAGCGAAGCGGAGGTCACATGGCCCGTCCAACCCGAGGCTGCGCGGCTCGCACCCGACGGCGCGCCGGCATCCGTCGTCGGAATCACGGTAACCCCGCGCCGCAGCGCCCACAAGGGCGCGCTCGCGTCGCGCTCCGGTCCCGTCATGTCGCGTCGGGCCCCGGCCGCGGTCAGCGGGTGCGGAGCGTCACCCGCCTCGTCGAACCGTCGAGGGGCGAGTGGTTCGTGACGGCCTCCGGCACCGCGAAGCGCGGGTCTTCGGCGAGCGCGCGCACCTCGTCGATCGTGGTCGCCGGGTCGGCGAGCCGAGCGGCGATGCGATCGAGATCGGCGGTGATCGCGGCATCCGGTGCCTCGTGCATGAAGTCGTCGAGCACGCCCCAAGTCTCCCAGAGCAGCGCTTCATGCCCCGCCCGGGAGACGAGGTCGAGCACGAGGTTGTGCGCGAGGTACGGCCACGACCGCAGGGCCGGCAGCTCGAGCTCGGATGCCACGACGCAGCGCTCGGGGTCGATGCGCCCGGCGCGGGCCGCGAGCCAGGCCTCGTCGCCTGTGAGGAAGCGGTCGCGCGGCACGTCGATCAGGTCGAGCGGCGCGCCCGTCGCCGAGTCGACGAACCCCTCCCGAAGCTGCGGCTCGACGAGGCGCCAGCGCTCGGCGTCGGCGTCCCAGACCTCTGCGACGACATGGTCGATCCACCAGCCGTCGTCGAAGTAGCCCGCGAAGCCCACCCGCGACCTGGCGGGGATGCCGGCGCGACGCGCGAGCGAGACGAACAGCAGGGTGAAGTCGCGGCAGCAGCCGAGGATGCGCTCGGTCGGCGTGCGCTGCACCTCGAGCGGGCCGGCGTGCAGCTCGGCGAGGCGCGCGAACTGCTCTTCCGCGTAGCGGAGGTCGATCTCGGCGAATCGGTCGCCGCCGAACCCGTGCCGCGTCAGGTCGCCGTTCGCCCGGTAATGGAACAACAGGCCCGAGACGAGGCGACGCAGCTCGGCGAGGTCGCCGGACTGCTCCCCGATCCACTCGGCCATGCGCCCGGGGTCGCTGCAGACGGTCTGGGCTCGGTACGCGGCGAGTTCGTCATCGAAGGGCACTCGACAGGTCTACCGCCCGGGCCCGGGCGATTTCAAGATCCGGGCGCGGCAGGCGGCGCACTCCCCGGCGGTGCACTCCCCTGCGGCGCACTCCCCTGGGGCGCACTCTCCTGGGGCGCACTCCGCCGCGTGCTGCGCTTCGCCGCTTTCTCGCGATGCTCAGCATCAGTGGGCGTCGTGGCTGCGGCGACCGCCACGTGCGCCGCGACGATCTTCGCCATCTGCTGCGCCTGCTTGGCCTCGGCGCGGCGACGCTTGATCAACTTGGCACGCGCCTTCGCGGCATCCGCCGGGGCCGCGCCCGCACGCCCACTGCCGGTGCCACGGCGCGTGCCACCCGGGATCGCGCGCGCTGCGCGCTCGAGACGGGCCTCCGCACGTCTTGCGCGCCGGCGCGCTCGACGGGGTCGTCGCTCGACGTCACGACCCGCCTTGAGAATCGCCTCGTGCGCCGAGGCGGCGACCACCTGAAGATCAGCGCGCGCCGCAGGCGAAACCGCGCGCGCGAGCTTCTGCGTCTCGCGCTCGGCCGCCTTCGCCTCTGTGACCGCCATTGCGGCGCGGTGCCGACGGTCGCCTCTCATGCGGATTCCCCCGGTCATGTCGTCTCCCTCCGGTGTTCGCCCGGCACGCCTTCGAGCCGAGCCGGGCGAACCACGTCATGACCGGTCTACGCGCGTCGGTGCCGCACGTCAACGGGTTGCGCAGGTCAGCGGCTCCGCACGTACTCCGACACCACGACACCCGAGTCGAACGCCGTCGTGCCGACCTCCGTGAAGGCCTGCGGGCGGTACGCACCCGGCGCGAACAGCGGGATCCCGTCGCCGAAGAGGAGCGGATAGCGCTTCAGCACGAGACGGTCGATCTCGTCGGCGAGCACGGTGGCGAGCGATCCGCCACCGCAGAGCCAGATCGACGCGCCGGGCTCGGCCTTCAGGCGGCGCACGACCTCGACCGGGTCCTCACCGGTGAGGGTGAGACTCGGGTGCTCCCCCGGGATGTCGGCCTCGCTGCGCGTTCGCGAGAACACGAATTGCCGCAGGTGCCGGTACGGACTCGGCGCCATCGGCAGGCCCACCGCATAGGTGTTCCAGCCCATCACGACGGTGTCGAAGGTCTCGCCGTCGTGTTCGATGCCGATGGCCTCCGCGATGTGCGTCGGCACGGCGTCGGCGAATCGCGCGTTGAGGTGATGCATGTGATCGCCCTCGACCGGGAAGGCGTCGAACTCACCGGCGGGGCCGGCGATGTAACCGTCGATGCTGACGGCGGCGTAGTACACGAGTTCTCGCAAGATGCTCCAATCACGACTTCTGTAGTGGTTGGAAGACTACATCACCTGTAGTGGTTCCGCTAGCATGAAGCGTGGCGAAGAACGATGAGCGACGACGATCCCTCGCCGATGCGGGCCTGGGCGTGCTCGCCAGGGAAGGCTCGCGGGGCCTCACCCATCGGGCGATCGACGAGGCCGCGGGCGCGCCGACCGGCACGACGTCGAACTACTTCCGCAGCAGGGAGGCGCTCATCGCCGGCCTGGTCGAACGCATCGGCGAGCGCCTCGCCCCCACCGAGGAGGACCTCGAGCGGCGAGCCGTCGAGACGCCGAGCCGCGCCCTCTTCGCCGACTACCTGCGCGACATCGTGCGACGACTCACCGACGAGCGGGAGGTGACGCTCGCGCTCTTCGAGCTTCGCCTCGAAAGCAGCCGGCGCCCCGAGCTCGCCGCCGTGCTCGGAGCTTGGCAGCGTGCGGGATTCGACGGCGACGTCGCATTCAACACGGCGGCGGGCCTGCCCGGCGGCCGACGCGAGATCGCCCTGTTCCACTACGCGGTCGACGGCCTGCTGCTCGATCGACTCACGACTCCGCTCGACCCCGACACCTCGACCGACGAGGTCGTCGACGCGCTCGTCGACGGTCTCCTGCCGGCCGAGTAGGCCATCACCGCCCGGTCTCCTGCAGGTTCAACGTCGAGACGACCGCGAGGTGGTCGCTGCTCCCGGCCGGCACGGTCGTGTTCGACACGACGTCCATGCCCCGCTGGAACACGTGGTCGAGTCGCACCACCGGCGCGGCGGCCGGCCAGGTGAACCCGAAGCCGCCGTCGCTCTGGCTCGCCTCCGAGAGCTGCGCGGTGACGTCGCCGAGCGCCCGATCCGACGAACCCGCGTTGAAGTCGCCGATCGCGATCACGCGGGTGTTCTCGTCGCGACCGAGGTGGTCGGCGAGGTTCGCCAGCATCGCGTCGCGCTCATCGTGCGCTGCCGGTCGAGCGGATGCCGCGTGCACGACATAGATGCTCACCGGCCCGCTCGGCGTCTCGAGGTCGGCGGCCAGCCCGCGCTTCCAGCCGAGCCCGAGGTCGAGCATCTGGGCGTTCTCGATCGGGAAGACGCTCCAGACGCCGACCGTGCCGACGCCGTAGCGGTGCGGGTACACCTCGTCGAGCACCGAGCCGGCCGCCTCGCGGGACTCTGCGTCCATCTCCTGGAGCGCGACCACCTCGGCCCCGGTGGCGGCCAGCGCCGCGGCCGAGTCCGCGGCCGTGCCCGAACCCGCCTCGACGTTCTGGCTCGCCACGGTGAGCTGCGAGTCCGACGCCGGCCCCGCCGTCCACGACAGCGGAACGACCGACGGCACGAACATGACGCACCAGACGATCGCCGCGAGCACTGCGGAGGCGATCGCCGCCCGGCTCCTCGCTGCGAACGCACCGACGAGCAGCAGCGGCACTGCGAGCCCGAACCACGGCAGGGCCGTGTCGATGATGAGGCCGAGGCCCGCGACATCCGGCACCGTCGTGTGGAACACGAGCACGAGCGCGAGCACCGCGCCGAGCATCGCGGTGACCCGCGCGAGCCCGACCCGGCGACGCCGCACGGGCCTCGGCCGCGGGGAGACGGCGGCACGTTCTGGGGGCGCGATCACGGTCATCGGCCCATCCTCGCCGCCGAGCCTGTGCGATCGCCCATCGCGCCGCCCGCCCGGCATGACGAACGGCCGCCCCCGAGGGGACGGCCGTTCGCAGTCGATACGGTCGACTACGCGCGCTGCGAGTTCGACAGGTCGATCAGCTGCTGGATCTGCTCGGGCGTCACGGGCACGCCCGGGAAGCCGGCGAGCTTGCCGATCGGGAACGACGCCATCATCTTGTCGAGGCCGCCCTCGTCGAAGACATCGGTGTCGGCCATGCCCGACGCGAACGAGCCCATCGCCTGCATCACGATCGGGCCCGCGATCGGGTCCGCAGCGAGCTCGGCGATCGACGACTCGAGCGAGAGCGGGAGGCGCACCTTCTCTCCCTCGACCTCGACGACGGCGCTGAGACGGATGTCGCGGCTCGACGCACCGACCTCGACGCTGTAGGCGCCGGGCTCGACGACCCAGCGGTCGACGCGGATGTCCCAGTACGCGAGATCCTCGCCGCGCACCGCGATCTCGACCTGACGCGACTCGCCGGCGTCGAGGGCGACGTTGGCGAAGGCCTTGATCTCACGCGGCGCGCGCTGCACGCCCGAAGCGGCGAGGCCCGTGTAGACCTGCACGACCTCGCGGCCGGCACGGTCGCCGGTGTTCGTCACCGTGAGGCGCACCGTGAGCCCCGACCCGGCCACCGTGGGCTCAGTCGCTGCGACCGACAGCTCGGAGTACTCGAACGTCGTGTACGACAGTCCGTGGCCGAACGGGTAGCGCACCTCGGCATCGCGCGCGTCGTACCAGCGGTAGCCCACGAAGAGGCCCTCGCCGTAGCGCACGTGGCCGAAGTCGCCCGGGAAGTTCAGGTACGCGGGGGTGTCCGCGAGCTTCACGGGGATGGTCTCCGCGAGGCGACCCGACGGGTTGACGGCGCCGTAGAGCACGTCGGCGATGGCCGAACCGCCCGCCTGGCCGCCGAGCCAGCCCTCGAGGATCGCGGGAACGTCATCGGCGAACGGCAGCTCGACGACGCCGCCGTTGGCGAGCACGACGACCGTGCGCGGGTTCGCCGCGACGACGGCCTCGAGCAGCCCGAGCTGCTCGGCCGGGAGGTGCAGGTCTTCGCGGTCGAAGCCCTCGGACTCGTACGAGCCCGGCAGGCCGAGGAAGAGCACCACGACGTCCTTCGACGCGGCGAGCTCGGCTGCGGGGGCCACGAGTGCGGCGCCGTCGGAGCCGTCGGTCGTGAAGCCGGCGGCGAACGCCACGTTCTCCTGGCCCGCATACGAGACGATGCCGTCGAGTGCGTTGTCGAGCCTCGTCGGGTTGATGAGCGACGAGCCGGCGCCCTGGTAGCGCGGCTTCTCGGCGAACGCGCCGATCACGGCGACGGAGGCCCCGCCGTCGAGCGGCAGGATCGCGTCGTCGTTCTTCAGGAGCACCGCGCCGCGACCCGCGGCCTCGCGGGCGAGGGCGTGGTGCGCGTCGACGTCGTATCCGACGCCAGATGCGCCGGCGACCGCCTTCTGCACGAGCTCGACGACACGGCGTGCGCCGAGGTCGAGCGCCGACTCGTCGAGCGAGCCGTCGGCGACGGCTGCGACGAGCTTCGCCGCCGAGCGGCCGTCGGACGACGGCATCTCGAGGTCGAGTCCTGCGGGGAGGCCCACGACGCGGTCGTTGACGGCTCCCCAGTCGCTGACGACGAGGCCCTCGAAGCCCCAGTCGTCGCGCAGCACGGTGTTCAGCAGCCACGGGTCCTCGCTCGTGTACACGCCGTTCAGGCGGTTGTACGAGCACATGACGGTCCACGGCTGGGCGTCTTCGACGACGCGCTGGAAACCGCGCAGGTAGATCTCGCGCAGCGGCCGCGGGTCGACGTCGCTCGACGACGACATGCGCTCGTGCTCCTGGTTGTTCGCCGCGAAGTGCTTCAGCGAACCGCCGACGCCCTGCGACTGCAGGCCGTTCACGAGGGCTGCGCCGAGCACGCCCGAGACGATCGGGTCCTCGGAGAGGTACTCGAAGTTGCGGCCGCAGAGCGGCGACCGCTTGATGTTGACGCCCGGGCCGAGCAGCACGCCGACGCCTTCGGCGCGGGCCTCCTCACCGAGGGCGGTGCCGACGCGCTCGAGCAGCTCGGAGTCGAAGGTCGAGCCGAGCGCCACGGCCGGCGGGAAGCAGGTGGCCGGCACGCTGTCGCCGATGCCGAGGTGGTCGGCGCTGCCCTTCTGCAGGCGCACGCCGTGCGGGCCGTCGGTGAGCACGATCGACGGGATGCCCGCGCGCTCGACGCCCTGCGTCGTCCAGAAGCTCGCGCCGCTCGTGAGCGCCGCCTTCTCCTCGAGCGTGAGCTGCGCCACGATGTCGGCGGCGGGGGCTTCGAGGCCGGTGCCGGTACTGGTCAGGTCAGTGGTGTCCAAATGATGCTCCTTCGATTGCCGGTGCGTCGATACTCCGCCGGAAGAGTGGCTTTCCGTAGTCCTTCTGCAGCAGGTTCGCGAACGCCCACCAGAGGATGAGGGTCGCGGACGCGCCGCCGATGATGCCGAACAGCGCATCCGAGAGCCAGTGCGCGTTGATGAGAGTGCGCTGCCAGATCATGCCGACCACGAGCAGCGCGCCGATGATCCACCAGACGAGTCGCTTCGCGGGCGGGAACAGGGCGGCGACCGCGACGAGCAGGATGCCGGTGCTCACGGCGTGCCCCGAGGGGAACGAGCCGTGGTCGACCTCGAACAGCGGCCCGAAGAGCCCGTTCGCGAGGTCGTCGGCCGGACGCGGCCGGTCGACGAGGTTCTTCGTGAGCTGCGAGACGCCGAAGTTGCCGACGATCTCGGCGGCGAGGAAGAACAGCGCCGAACGCCAGCGGCGGATCACGAACAGCCAGATCGGGATGAGCAGCAGCGTCAGCACCGCGCCGGGGATCTGGCCGAGGTGCTGGAAGAGCATCGGCAGCGCCCAGGCCTCGCCGCCGGTGCCGGGCTCGAGCCCGACGAGGGAGCGCCAGGCGTCGTCGACGGCCTGCGTGAACGGGCTCGCGGGGTTCGCGGCCACCGCGAACCCGAAGATCACGAACAGCGCCAGGCCGATGAGGCCGGTCACGAGCAGCCAGCGGGGCCTGCGGGCAGCGGATGCCCCCGGCCCGCCCGCCACGGGAGCGGTCGCGTCGATCGAGGTCGAAATGGCGGCGGCATCCGACATCACTTCACCGCCTTGATCGGCCAGACGGCGAACGCGCCGAGGATCGAGAGCACGATCGCGACGGGGAACAGGGCCGCGTAGCCGCCGAACGTGAGCACGATCGCACCGCCGACGGCGGGCGCGAGGGTCTGCGGCAGGGTCGCGGCGATGTTGATGACGCCGAGGTCCTTCGCAAAAGAGTCCTTCGACGGCAGAACCTCGCTCATGAGCGCCTGGTCGACCGACTGGAACATACCGAATCCGATGCCCGAGATGAGCGTGAAGATCATCCAGCCTTCGTAGGTCGGCATCACGAGCGGCACGATGAGGCCGATGCCGACGAGGACCGAGGAGCCGAAGACGAAGATCTTGCGACGACCGACCTTGTCGGAGAGCGGGCCCGAGATGACCATCGCTCCGATCATGCCGACGAGGCTGAGCAGCCCGAAGATCGGGATGGCGCTGGTGGCGCCCTTCTCCCCCAGACCGATGTAGTCGGCGAGGATGAGCAGTTGGAAGCCCGCGACGGCAAAGTAGCCCGTGTAGAGCAGGAGGCGCCCCGTGAACGCCCAGAAGAAGTCGGGGTTCGCGACGGGGTTCACCCAGAACGTGCGCAGGAACGCCCCGAGTGAGAACGGCGGGTTCACCTGATCCTTGCTCGAGTGGTCGGGGTTGAAGACGACGAACAGCACGGTGACCACGAGTGCGAGTCCGGCGAGCAGCAGATACGCCGCCGGGATGGTGCTGCTGAGCGCCGAGCCGATCACCTGTCCCCCGAGCGCACCGAGCATGGCGCCCATGCCCGCGAGTGCGGCGAAGGTTCCGCGGGCGGCACGCGGCACACGATCGGGCAGGATGGCGCTGAGCGGGCCCTGCGCGAAGTTGTAGGCGATCTGCACGATGGTCCAGGCGATCGCGATCTGCACGATGGTGTTCGCGAGGGCCATTCCGACGAGCGCGAGTCCGCCGACCAGCACGCCGCCGACCATCCAGCCCGCGCGGCGGCCGAAGCGGCTGCGCGTGCGGTCGGAGAGCATGCCGGCGAGCGGTTGCGCGATCATGGACGCGAACGCCCCGATCGTGGCCACGATGGTGATGTTGGCGACCTTGTTCGCCGGGTCGATTCCAGTGATCTGCAGCTGGAGCAGCACGGCGGGCACCGCACCCCAGATGACGAAGATCGAGAAGTTCGCCGGGATGATCCAGCCGAGCAGTCGCTTGACCGTGCCCTTGACGAGGGGTCGGGGTTCTTCCGCACCGTCGGGCTCGACGGTGGGCGCGGGGGCAGACGCCATTGTCATGTCTTCGTGATCCTTTCGGGGCCTCGTCGTCGAGGCGAGTGGCAAAACCATACATCGCTCGGTTTTCATCTGCAAGCGACTACCATGCAGATATGGCACGAAGAGGTTCGTACGCGAAGGGCGTCGCGAAACGCGAGGAGATCCTCACGACCGCGCTCGACGTGATCGCTCGCAACGGCTACCGCCGCACGAGCGTCCGCGAGCTCGCCGATGCCGTGGGTCTCAGCCAGGCCGGACTGCTGCACTACTTCTCGTCGAAGGAGGAGCTCTTCCAGGAGATCCTCCGCAAGCGCGACGAGGTCGACTCGGCCGCGTTCGACGTCGAGATCGCGCAGCCGATCGAGGCGTTCTTCGGCGTGATCCGGCACAACAGCGAGGTGCCCGGGCTCGTGCAGCTCTACGCCCAGCTCTCGACCGAGGCCGGCGACCCCGAGCACCCCGCCCACGAGTTCTTCGTCGAGCGGTATGTGCAGTTCCGGGCACTCTTCGGCGGCATGCTGCGCGACGAGCAGGCCGCGGGCCGCATCGACCCCGACATCGACATCGAGCGTGTGGCCAACCTGTTCCTCGCCGCCGCCGACGGCCTGCAGACCCAGTGGATGCTCGATCCCTCGATCGACATGGCCGAGCACGTCGCCTACCTCTGGCAGCTCGTGACGCGCAAGGCCTGAGCGGATGCCTCGCCTGGCCCGCTCGCTCGTCTCCGGCGACGTCCGCCGGCACAACCTCACCCTCGTGCTCGAGCACATCGTGGGTTCCGGGCCGAGCGCTCGCAGCGAGATCGCCGAGGCGACCGGGCTCACCCGGGGCGCGGTGACCGCGCTCGTCGGCGCGCTGACGGGGGCCGGCGTACTGCGCGAGCAGGCACCGGAACCCGGCACGGCGGGCCGCCCGGTCACCCGCCTCGAACTCGACGCAGGCACCGTCGCCATCGTCGTGGCCCAGCTCGACGCCGACGCGGCGACCGCGCTCGTGACGAGCGTCGCGGGCGAAGAGCTGTTCCGCGTCGTCGAGCAGCACGGTCGCCCCATGGGCGACCCCGATCGCGTGCTCGACGTGCTCGCCCTGGTCGTCGCCGAGGCCCTCGAGCACGCGCGGGCCGTCGGGCGACGGGTCACCGAGCTGCCCATCGTGATGTTCGCACCGGTGGGCGGCGAGCCGCCGGTCGTCCTCGCCGACACCGACCTCGGCTGGGGCGTGGTCGACGTCATGAGCGAGCTCCGGGCCCGCCTGCCCCAGCTCGGCGCAGAGGTGCCCATGAGCCTCGTCTCCGACGGCTGGCTCGCCGCACTCGCCGAACGCGCCCTGGTTCCCGGCACCGACGCGATGCTGTACCTGAAGAGCAACTCGGGCATCGGCGGTGCCATCGTCTCGAACGGCCTCGCCCTCGAGGGCGCACACGGCGTCGGCGGCTCGCTCGGGCACCTGCCCGTCGTGCCCGACGGAGCGCCGTGCGAATGCGGCCAGCACGGATGCCTCGTCACGGTCGCGGGCCCCGACCGCCTGCTCGCCCTCGCCGGCCTCGACGACCTCGTCGCCGAGCGCGGGCTCTCGGCGGCGCTCGACGAGCTCTCCGCCCGCATCACCGCAGACGAGCCGCTCGCCGCAGGCGCGTGGCGCGAGGCGCTGCCGTGGATCGCGCGGACGCTGCAGATCCTCTCGCTCGCGACGGACCCCGAGCTCATCGTCATCGGCGGCTTCTGGGCCAGCCACGCCGCGTCGATCGAGGTCGTGTACCGGGCGAACCGCCCGAACATCCCCGCGGCCGCCGGGGGCATCGCGATCCCCCCGCTCGTGGCAGGTCGGCTCGGCGACGACGCCGCCCTGATCGGCGCCGTGCAGGCGGCGCGAGCGCGTCTGCTCGCCGACCCGAGTCGGCTCGGCCGGTAGCGAGCCCGCCCGAGGCACGCGCGCGATCAGGCGCTCGCTTGCCCGCCGCGAGCCGAGTTCAACGGTTGAAGTTCAAACGTCGAACGTGCATACTCATTCCCAAGCGTCGTTCGGTTTTTCGGCGTGCCCCAGATCCCCGGCCAACTCGACGAAGAGGAGCCCCCTGTGTCCCTGCACCCGCCCACCCCCGATCCCGCCAGTGAACTCGCCCCCACCGGCGCCATCTCGGCGATGGAGCCGATCCCCGGCGAGGCCCCGGCGAGCCCGCCGCCCACGAAACGCACGCTCCCCGGCATCCTCGGTGTCGCCCTCGCCCTGTTCGCCACCTATGCGGGCCTCATCGCCATCCTGCTGCCGATCCAGGTCGCGCTCATCGACGAGGCGAACAAGGTCGCGAACCTCGCGATCATCATGACGACCTCGTTCGTGTTCACGCTCTTCGCCCAGCCGATCGTCGGCGCGATCAGCGACCGCACCCGATCGCGCCTCGGCCGTCGGGCTCCGTGGATGGTCGGCGGCGCGCTCATCGGCGGCGTGCTGCTGATCGGCATGGGCTTCCTCGACTCGATCCTCTGGCTCACGGTCTTCTGGGTGCTCATCCAGGTCTCGCTGAACGCCCTGCAGGGCCCGCTGTCGGCGATCACGCCCGACCGCTTCCCGCGCGACAAGCGCGGCGTCGCGAGCGCCATGTTCGGCCTCGGCATGCAGATCGGCGCGACCCTCGGCATCATCGTCGCCGGCCAGTTCGGAACGAACTTCGGCGTCGGCTACTCGGCGTTCGGCGTCATCGTCATCGTCGTGACGATCGCCTACGTGATCGTCGACCGTGACTGGTCGTCGAAGGAGGCGACCGTCGCGCCGTGGAGCTGGAAGCAGTTCTTCGGCGGCTTCTGGATCAACCCGAAGCGGCACCCCGACTTCGCGTGGGCGTTCACGGCCCGGTTCCTCTTCATGCTCGGCTACTTCGTCGTCTCGGCGTACGGGCTGTACATCCTCACCGACTACATCGGCATGTCGCTCGGCGAGGCGGCCGGGGCCCAGGCCATGCTCGCGTTCGCCGCGCTCGTGCCGACGCTCGTGGCGGTCGCGATCTCGGGCTGGTGGAGTGACCGGATCGGGCGCCGCAAGGTATTCATCTACGTCTCGTCTGCAATCATGGTCGCGAGCCTCGCGTTCCCCCTGATCATGCCGAACATGACCGGCATGCTCATCATGAACATCATCATCGGGTTCGGATTCGGGTTCTACATGTCGGTCGACACCGCCCTCATGACCGAGGTGCTGCCCGGCGGCGGCGCAGCGGCCGGCAAGGACCTCGGCATCCTGAACATCGCCACCAACATCCCGCAGGCCATGAGTGCCGCGATCGCCGGTCTCATCATCAGCACGCTCGGCGGGTATCCGATGCTGTTCGTCTTCGCCATGGTCTTCGTCGTCATCGCGGCGATCGCCGTGGCACCCATCAAGAGCGTTCGTTAGGAGAACAGCATGACCCAGACCGGCACCGACACCCTCGTCGAGGTCGCCACCCGCGCCGGCCGAGTCCGCGGCGCGTGGCGCGGCGAGCCCGGAACGGCCGAGGCATCCGCTGCGTTCCTCGGTATTCCCTTCGCCGAGGCGCCCGTCGGCGAACTCCGGTTCGCCGCCCCGGTGCCGAAGGCGCCGTGGGAGGGCGTACGCGATGCGCTCGAGTTCGGCGCGACCGCGCAGCGCGGCGACCCCGGCGTGACGCTCATCCCCGAGCCCAGCGTGCCCGGCGAGTCGACCCTGAACGTCAACGTGTTCACGCCGTCGCCCGAGACGGCCGAAGGCGGCACCGGCCTGCCGGTGCTGGTCTGGATCCACGGCGGAGGCTACTTCGCGGGCTCCCCCGCGAGCCTCTGGTACGACGGCGGGCGCTTCAACCGCGACGGCGTCGTGACCGTGACGCTCTCGTACCGCCTCGGCTTCGACGGCTTCGGCTGGATCGCGGATGCGCCGTCGAACCGCGGCATCCGCGACTGGTTGCTCGCGCTCGAGTGGGTTCAGGAGAACATCGCGCAGTTCGGCGGCGACCCCTCGCGCGTCACCATCGCCGGCCAGTCCGCCGGCGGCGGCGCGGTGCAGACCCTGCTCGGCATGGAGGCGGCGCAGCACCTCTTCCACGCGGTCTACTCCATCTCGGGCGCGACCGCCGATGTCGCGCCCGAACGCGCCGAGAAGTTCGGCCGCGAGCTGGCCGCGACGCTCGGCGTCGCACCCACCCGCGCCGGATTCGGCTCGCTGGGCGAGGACGTGATCCTCGAGGCGCAGAAGAAGGCGACCGAGATGACGCCCGACTCGTTCACGAGCTTCATCGACGAGGGCCTGGGCCTCGGCCCGACCATCGACGGCGAACTCCTGCTGCGCCCGACGAACGAGTCGTTCGCGGCCGGCGTCGGCGCCGACAAGCCGCTCGTGCTCGGCGCGACCGACGACGAGTTCTCGATGATCTTCGCCGACGCCGAGAAGAAGATGCGGTGGATCCCGAAGTCCTTCATCCTGAAGAAACTCGGCATGCCGAAGGCGAAGATGAAGGCGTACCTCACGGCGAACGCCGACGTCGCAGCCAAGGGCACGGCACGCATCGGCGGCCGGTTCCTGACCGACCGCATGTTCCGCACTGCGCTGCTGAAGACCGTCGCCCAGCGCGGGGACGCGCCGACCTGGGTGTACCGGTTCTCGTGGCCGTCGGGCACGTTCGGCTTCGCCGAGCACTGCCTCGACGTGCCGTTCTTCTTCGACTGCCTCGATTCGATCGCGATCGAACCGCTCGCCGGCCCGAACCCGCCGCAGCGGCTCGCCGACGAGGTGCACGGCGGCGCCGTCTCCTTCATCACGACGGGCGAACCCGGCTGGCCCCGATACACCGAGGCCACGCGCGAGACGCGGGTCTACGACACCCCGTCGACCGTCGTGACCGACGGCTACGCGAGCGTGCGTCCGATTCTCGACATCTGAGCCGAGGACCGGAACGGGGCCTCCGGGTCGTGTACCCCGAATGGGGTACGTGACCCGGAGGCCCCGTTGCACGCATGCTTCTCACATGACTACGGCCGGCGAGACCTCAGTTCCCACCACGACCGGCCCGCTCGACGAGGTGCACCGCGAGCAGTCCGCGCGGCTCGTCGATCACCTGGTCGACCACGGTCCGGCGACCCGCAGCGAGCTCGCCGCCGCGACGGGCCTCGGTCGCGGCGCCATCGCGGGGCTCACCTCGCGACTGCTCGACGCCGGCGTGCTGCGACCTGAGGCAGCGGATGCCTCGGGCGATCACCGCACCGCACCGCTGACGCTCGCCGCAGCCGACCACGTGCTCGTCACCGCCCACCTCGGGCCCGACGACGCGGTCGCCACGCTCGCCACGCTCGGCGGCGTCGAACTGGCCCGCTTCACCGCACCGCTCCGCCAGGATGCCGCACCCGACGGCGAGACCGGCATCGCTCCGAGCCCGCTCGAGCTCCTCTCGGTCGTACTGGGCCGCGCCGTCGCCCGCGCCGAACGGGCCGATCGGGCGATCGCCGACGTCACCGTGCTCGTCGACGGGGCTGTCGCCGGAACCCCCTCGATCGTGCTCACCGACGAACGGCTCGGCATCGAACCGGTCGACGTGCTCGGCGAACTGCGCGCGCGCACGCCGGGCCTGGCCGAGGTCGAAGCCGCACTGCCCATGCCGATCACGCTCGTGCCCGCTGCGGTGGCCGCGGCATCCGTCGAACTCGGCGGGGCCACCTCCCGCGACCTGTTCTACATCGCCGGCGACACCGGCATCGTCGCCGCCGCCGTCATCGGCGGGCGGCCGATGCGCGGCGCCCACGGCCTCGCGGCCACATTCGCGCACCTGCCGATCGTGCCGGGCGGCGTGCGCTGCAGTTGCGGGCAGCGCGGATGCCTCGCCACCGTCGCCTCCCCCGAGATCGTGCTCGAGCGGGCGGGCCTCACCGAGTTCGCCGCCTCCCACGGCCGTCTCGCCGCACTCGACGAACTCGTCGTGCTCGTCGACGCCGCCGATGACCGAGCCCGTTGGTCATGGCTCGATGCGGCGCTCTGGATCGGCCGGTCTCTGCAGCTCGTCGCACCGACCCTCGACCCCGCGTACATCGTCGTCGGCGGCTACTGGGCGGCCCTGGTGGGCGACATCGAGACCGCGTTCCGCGACAACCGGCCGACCATCGGCGGCGGCGCGCTCGAGTCGATCCCCACGATCGTGGCCTCGCAACAGGGCGGTGAGGCAGCCGTCGCCGGCGCCCGCCGTCAGGCTCGGGAGCGCTTGGTCTCCGAGCCGTTGCTGCTCGCGGGCTGACGTAGCCCGCCGTCATCGGGGAATGATCGGCGCCTCGAGGCGATTGCACCTCACATGCGCATGATCACGTCGTCGCCACGGGCCATGGTCCGGGTCGACGACGACGCCACGATCGGTCGGTTCCTCGAGCACCTCAGGTGGTCGGTGATCGAGACCACCCGACACGATCTCGCCGCGGGCACGACCCGACGCGACCGGCACGAGACGACCCGGCTCCACGTCGTCCTCTCCGGGACCATCGAACTCGAGCGGGGAGACGAGGTGGTCGACCTCGACCGCGGGGACATCGCGCTCCTGCCTCAGGGCGGACCGACACGACTGACCGCGTCCGCCGACGCTCGCGTGCTCAGCGCGACGATCGAGCTGGTGGTTCCCCACCCGACCATGACCCGGGCGATGCCACCTCTGCTGGCCGCTCGTGGGTTCGGTCGGACTGAGCCCGGGTTCTCGAGCCTGCTCGACACGATGCACCGCGAGGCATCCGACGCCCGACCGGGCTCGAGCACTGTGCTGGCCGGGCTCACCGACGTGGTCACCTCCGCGGCGGTGCGCTTCTGGCTCGAACACGGCTGCGGCACGGCGCGCGCCTGGCTGGCCGCTGCGCAGGATCCGAACGTCGGCGACGCCCTCGCTGCGATCCACGAGAGCCCCGGGTCGCGGTGGACGGTCGCCGCTCTCGCCCGCGTCGCGCGCGCGTCCCGCTCGCAGTTCTCCGAACAGTTCCGCGAGACGGTCGGCGACACCCCGGCCCGGTATGTGACCCGGGTCCGGATGGCGCAGGCCGAGCGGATGCTCCGCAACGGCGAACCGGTCGCGGGCATCGCCTATCGCCTCGGCTACGACAGCGAGGACGGGTTCAGCCGAGCGTTCCGCCGCCACAGCGGTATCGCACCGAGCCGGTGGCGGCGGACCGCCCTCCGGCCCGTCGCCTGACCCCGACTCCCACGGCACCGGTCACGACAGCCCGGCCGACTCGGACGACTCGATCGTCCAGCTCAGCTCCTCGTGCAGTGCGTCGAGGAAGCTCGCCGGATCGAACATCGCGCCGGCCGGCGCGACCCCGTCGTCCACGTCCGCCCGGAGAGGATACGGTCGACGGCTTCGGCTGCGAGCGGACCCGTGATCGCGTAGATGTCCTGCCCTGAGGCGGATGCGCGTCGCTGCTCCGCACCCCGGCGCACCACGACATCGACCACGAAGGTCTGCTCGGATCGGCCGTTCTCATCGACGTGAAGCCGCCCGTGGCGTGCACACGCCGCGGTCGCCTGCGGCATCCGCGGGCTCCCCTCACCGCCGCCGCGCCGTAGCGAGCACCATGCCGCCGAGCACGGCGGAGATCCCGCCGCCGAGGAAGGCGACCTGCACGCCGACCGAATCCACGAGCAGCCCGCCGACGGCCGCACCGATCGTGATCGCGGTCTGGAAGGCGGCCACGATGAGTCCGCCCGCGCTCTCGAGCCGATCGGGGGCGACGCGCGCCATCCAGGTCTGGATCATCGTCGGAACCGCACCGAACCCGGCACCCCACACGCTCACCACGACGACCGCGACCACCGGGTTCGCTCCCCACAGCGCGTACAGCACCATCGAGGCACCCATTGCGGTCGGCGCCGCGACGAGGAGCACCCCCAGTCGCCGATCGGCCAGCGGGCCGGCCGCCAGGTTTCCGACGAACGAGGCGAGCCCGAAGACGGCCAGCAGCAGTGCGAGCGTCCCCGGCGTGACCGCGCCGATCGACTCGAAGGCGGGGCGCAGGTAGGTGAAGCCGGCGAAGTGGCCCCCGGCGATGAGCACGACCGAGAGGATCCCGAGCGCGACGACGGGCCGCGCGGCCGTCCGCACGAGGGTGCCGAAGCCGGGCGCCCCCGTCGGCGGCACTGACGGCAGCGTCACCATCTGCACCGTGAGGGCGATGACGCCCACCGCTGCGGCGCCGAGGAACACCGTGCGCCAGCCGAGGAGGTCGCCGAGGACGGCGCCCGCGGGAACCGCGGCGATCGTCGCGAGCGACAGCCCGGTGTTCACGATCGTCATCGCGCGCCCCAGCCGATCGGCCGGCACGAGCTGCGAGGTCACAGCGAGGGACATGGCCCAGAATCCCGAGATCGCGAGGCCCAGCAGCAGGCGTGAGGCCATCATGAGCCCGAACACCGGAGCGATTGCGACGAGCACGTTCGAGACGACGGCGAGCGTGGTGAGGCCCACCATGACCGTGCGGCGATCGACCCGCGGCAGTGCCGACACGACCAGCGGGCCTCCGACGATGCCGACGATGCTCGTGGCGGTCACGAGCTGTCCGGCGACACCCTCGGTGATGCCGAGGTCGGCCGCGATCGGCGAGAGCAGGCTCGCCGGAAGGAACTCGCTCGCCACGAGCGTGAAGATGCCGAGGCCGAGCGAGACGACGCCGGCCCATGCGGCCCTGCCGGGGGCCGGGGCATCCGCGCCCGGTGCCGCGTCGGCGGGTGAGAGCGAGATGGCACTGGTGCTCGCGGTATTCGTGGACATGTCGCTCCTTCAGGTGGATCTCCACCCTCTCGGAACGACCGCGCCGGCGCCCGACCGTTCGTCGTCGGTACCCGACGGATCGTCCGGTTGAGGCGTCGCGGCCGTCGCCGGCGCCCGCCGTCAGGCTCGGGAGCGCTTGGTCTCCGAGCCGTTGCTGCTCGCGGGCTGAGGCAGCCCGCGACCGATCCTGCTGCGGATCCCCCAGCCGGTCACGCGCATCATCGCTTCGACCACGATGCCGGCGCTCATCTTCGATCGACCGCGCTCGCGTTCGACGAAGGTGACGGGCACCTCGACCACCACGAGGCCGGCCTCACGCGCGTGCCAGAGCATGTCGACCTGGAATCCGTAGCCGCGCGTGTGCACGTCGTCGAGCCGGATGCGTCGCAGGGCATCGGCCCGGAAGGCCCGGTACCCCGCCGTCGCATCACGGGTGGGCAGCCGCAGCACCCAGCGCGCGTAGGCGCTGCCGCCGCGCGAGAGCCACTGACGACGGCGCGGCCAGTTCTCGATCGAGCCGCCGTCGATCCAGCGCGACCCGATGACGAGGTCGACCGGCGGCTCGGCGGTGAGCGCGTCGAGCAACCGTGTGAGCTGTTCGGGCTGGTGCGAGCCGTCGGCGTCCATCTGCACGATCGGGTCGAACCCCTCGGCGAGCGCCCACGCGAACGCGTCGAGGTAGGCGGCGCCGAGGCCGTTCTTCTCAGTGCGGTGCAGCACCTGCACCGAGGCATCCGCCGCCGCGATCTCGTCGGCGATCACGCCGGTGCCGTCGGGAGAGGAGTCGTCGACGACGAGCACGGATGCCGCGGGCACGGCGGCGCGCACGCGCGCCACGATCGCAGCGATGTTCTCGCGCTCGTTGTAGGTGGGAATCACCACCAGGGCTCGGGTCATCACTCGAATCGTAGTCGCCTCGAGCATCGCGCTCGTGCCAGCGGCCCGACGCTGGCGTCGGGGCGGGCCCGCGTCAGCGCACGCCGGCCATGAGCTTCAGCACGCCGCGGCTGCCGACCGCGAGGGCGATGCCGAGCACGATCGCGATGCCGCCGAGCACGCCGAAGTAGACCACCTCGGTGTCGGCCGAGTAGAACGTCGCGAGCTGGCCCGAGATCGCCGTGCCGAGCGACACCGACAGGAAGAAGAGCGCCACCATCTGCGTGTGGAACACCTTCGGCGCGAGCTTCGTCGTCACCGAGAGTCCGACCGGCGACAGCAGCAGCTCGGCCACCGTGAACACGAACAGGATGCCGATGATCGCGAGCAGCGGCGTCGAGTTCGCCGCACCGCCGGCGAACGGGATGAACAGCAGGAACGCCACACCCATGATCGCCGTGCCGAGCGCGAACTTGATCGGCGTCGACGGCTGCCGGTCGCCGAGCTTGGTCCAGATCGCCGCGAACACGCCCGACAGGATGATGATGAAGATCGGGTTGATCGACTGCACCCACGAGACGGGCATCTCCCAGCCGAAGAGGTCGCGGTTCAACTGCTTGTCGGAGTAGATCGTGAGCACCGTGAACTGCTGCTGGTAGAGCGACCAGAAGGCGACGCTCGCGACGAACAGCGGCATGAAGCCGAACACCCGGCTGCGCTCGACGGTCGTGATGCGCTTGCTCGAGAGGATCACCGCGAAGTACGCGACCGCGGCCACGATCACCGAGGCGATGACCCAGGTGACGAGGTTCGTCGCGGTGATGAGGCCGGTCAGGACGAGCACGACGACGGCGACGATGGCCGCCGCTGCGATGCCGATCACGAGGCCGAGCCGGTCACGCGGCAGCGGGTTCGGCACGACGGATGCCTCGGCCGGCAGTCGCTTGCGACCGAACGAGTACTGGATCAGGCCGATCGCCATGCCGACGGCGGCGAGGCCGAAGCCCCAGTGGAAGCCGAGCGTCGACGCGAGCAGTCCCGTGAGGATCGGGCCGAAGAAGGCGCCGAGGTTGATGCCGAGGTAGAAGATCGAGAACCCGGCGTCCCGGCGCGGGTCGTGCTCCGAGTAGAGCGTGCCGACGACGCTCGTCGCATTCGCCTTGAGCCCGCCGGAGCCGAACGCAACGAGGATCAGGCCGACCCCGACGCCGAAGAAGCCGGGGAGGAGCGCGAGCGCGATGTGACCGGCCATGATGACGATGGCGCTGAAGAAGAGCACCTTCTCGCTGCCGAGCACGCGGTCGGCGAGCCACGCACCGAGGATCGTGGAGAGGTACACCCCGCCGCCGTACGCGCCGACGATGCCGGCCGCCGCAGTCTCCTCCATGCCGAGGCCGCCCTCGGCGACCGTGTAGTACAGGTAGATGAGCAGGATGCCCTGCATGCCGTAGAAGCTGAACCGCTCCCACATCTCGACGCCGAAGATGTTCGCGAGCGATCGCGGCTGACCGAAGAATCCGCGGTCGCGCTTGATTTCACTCGGCTCCGAGACCGGCTCGGTGACACTGCCCATGGAGGTTAACCCTACCGGAGCGCCTTGCGGCGGCCCGAGCTGCGGTGGTGGACTGGGCACACGGGCGCACCGCGACATCCGTCAGCCGCATCGGAGGAACCATGGCCTACATCACCGTCGGAGCCGAGAACTCGACGCCCATCGAGCTCTTCTACGAAGACCACGGCTCGGGGCAGCCGGTCGTGCTGATCCACGGCTACCCGCTCGACGGGCACTCATGGGAGAAGCAGTCGCGAGCACTGCTCGACGCCGGGTACCGCGTCATCACGTACGACCGCCGTGGATTCGGTCAGTCGAGCCAACCCACGACCGGGTACGACTACGACACCTTCGCCGCCGACCTGAACACGGTGCTCGAGACCCTCGAGCTCAGCGAGGTCGTGCTCGTCGGGTTCTCGATGGGCACCGGCGAGCTGGGCCGCTACCTCGGCACCTACGGCAGCGCGCGCATCGCGAAGGCCGCGTTCCTCGCCTCGCTCGAGCCCTTCCTGCTGCAGACCGACGACAACCCGACGGGCGTGCCGCGCGAGGTCTTCGACGGCATCGAGCAGGCGGCCACGGGCGACCGCTACCAGTGGTTCGACGACTTCTTCCAGAACTTCTACAACCTCGACGAGACGCTCGGCTCGCGCATCAGCGAGGGGGCGGTCCGCGGCAGCTGGAACGTCGCGGCCGGCTCGTCGTGGTTCGCCTCGTCGGCCGTGGTCGAGACATGGCTCACCGACTTCCGCGCCGACATCGAGAAGATCGACGTGCCCGCGCTCATCCTGCACGGCACCGCCGACCGCATCCTGCCGATCGACGCGACCGGGAGGGAGTTCACGAAGCGCCTCCCCGCCGCCGAGTACGTCGAGATCGAGGGGGCACCGCACGGCCTGCTGTGGACCCACGGCGAGGAGGTCAACCGGGCGCTGCTCGCGTTCCTCGCGAAGTAGGGCGAAGGCGCGCCGCACCCGGGGGCTTGCCCCCGTGCGGGCGCGGCGCCGACCTCGTTAGGGTCGGTGACGGGCGAGAGGGTCGCCCGAGGGGGAATCATGATTCGCACATCACGCACGATCGCCACGGGAGCCGTCGCAGCAACGGCGCTCCTGCTCCTGCTCCTGAGCGGATGCGGCCTGCTCACCCCACCCGAGCGGTTCAGCGACGAGTCGACGCTCGACGATCAGGTGCACACGATCGAGATCGACGAGCCCGCCGGCAGCGTGACGGTGCGCGGCGATGAGGATGCCACCGAGGTCGAGGTGTCGCGAACGGTCTCGTACCACGGCGACCGCGAGGTCGGGTCGACGTTCGAGGTCGACGACGGCGTGCTCGTGCTGAGCGGGTGCGGCAATCGCTGCACGGTCGACTACACGATCGAGCTGCCGCCCGGCGTCGACGTGCGCGGTGCCACCTCGAACGGCGCCATCGAGCTCACCAAGGTGGCCGAGGTCGACGTCTCGACGAACAACGGCAGGATCGAACTCGACGACGTCACCGGCGCGATCGAAGCCGAGACGAGCAACGGGCGCATCGAGGGGCGCGGTCTCGCCGGCACGGGCGTGCGGGCGACGACCTCCAACGGCGCGATCGAGCTGCGCCTGTCGGCAGCGCAAGACGTCGACGCACGCACCTCGAACGGCGGGATCGACCTCGCGGTGCCGACCGACGAGGTCGGGTACCGGGTCACGACCGACACGTCGAACGGCTCGGTCGACGTCGACATCGACGAGGACTCCGACGGCGAGTTCGCACTCGACCTCGCGACCTCGAACGGGTCGATCCGCGTCACCGGTCGCTGATCGGTCGCGACGGGGTTCCGTCGCTGCGGATCGCTCGGCTCAGTTCGATTCGGCGATCAACGCGGGCGCGAGTTCGAGTCGGCCGTCGAGCACCTCGAGTTCGCTGATGGACCCGTTGGCCACGGGGCCCGGGCGCTGATCCCGATGCCGAACAGCGTGGGCGGTGATCGCGTTGATCAGGGCGCCATGGCTCACGACGACCACGTTCCCGCCTTCGTGGATGCTCGCGATGCGCGCCAGCGCGGCTACGGCACGTTCGACCAGTCGTGCGTGCGGCTCGATGCCGGGAATCACGCCGCCCGGAAAGGCCTCCTCGAGCTCCGCCCAGGGCGTGCCCTCCGCCGCACCGAGCTCCTGCTCGACGAGGCCCCCCTCGAGCTCGACACTCGCGAGGCCGAGCTCGGCGGCGATGATCCGCGCGGTCTCAGCGGCTCGGGCCAACGGGCTGCTCACGACGGCCGAGTACCGAAGCCCGTCGAGCCGGCCCGCCGCCGCCAGGGCCTGCTCCCGCCCGACGTCGTTGAGCGGGATGTCCTGTCGGCCCTGGATGAGGCCCTGGGCGTTCCAGTCCGTCTGGCCATGTCGCACGAGTCGCAAGCGAGTGATGAGCGCACCTCCGAAACCGGTCGATCGCCGATTCCGCGATGCGCGGACGATCGGCTCGAAACCAACACTCCCATCGCACGGGCCGGACTGCGAAATCGTTCACGAGCGTGCGGCGAGCTCCTCGAGTACTGCGGCGAGCTGGTCGACCGCCCAGTCGAGATCGGCCTGCTCGACCACGATCGGCGGCGCCAGGCGGATGGTCGAGCCGTGCGTGTCCTTCGCGAGCACCCCGAGGCGCATGAGCACCTCGCAGGCCTCGCGGCCGGTCGCGAGCTCGGGATCGATGTCGATGCCGGCCCAGAGGCCCGCGCCGCGCACCTCCACCACACCGTGCCCGACGAGTGAGCCGAGTCGCGACTGCAAGTGGGCGCCGAGCACGCGTGCCCGCTCCTGCGGCCGACCGCTCGCGAGCATGCGCACCACCTCGAGGCCCACGGAGGCCGCGAGCGGATTGCCGCCGAAGGTGGATCCGTGCTCGCCGGGGCGGAGCACCCCGAGCACGTCCCGGTCGCCGACGACCGCGGAGACCGGCACGATGCCGCCGCCGAGCGCCTTGCCGAGCAGGTAGAGGTCGGGGACGACGCCGACGAGGTCGCACGCGAACGTGGCCCCCACGCGGCCGAGCCCCGACTGGATCTCGTCGGCGATGAGCAGCACCTGCCGCTCGGTGCAGAGCGCGCGGAGCGACGGCAGGAACTCGGCCGGCGGCACGACGATGCCGGCCTCGCCCTGGATCGGCTCGACGAGCACGGCGACCGTGCGATCGTCGATCGCGGCGGCGACGGCAGCCGCGTCGCCGTAGGGCACCGTGCGGAAGCCCGGCGTGTACGGCCCGAAGTCGTCGCGGGCGTCGGGGTCGTCGCTGAACGAGATGATCGTCGTCGTGCGGCCGTGGAAGTTGCCGGCCATCACGACGATGTTCGCGGAATCGGCGGGTACGCCCTTCACCCGGTAGCCCCACGCGCGCGCGACCTTGATGCCCGACTCGACGGCCTCGGCGCCAGTGTTCATCGGCAGCACCATGTCTTTACCGCAGAGCGCGGCGAGCTCGGTGACGAACGGGCCGAGCCGATCGTTGTGGAACGCGCGGCTCGTGAGCGTGATGCGGCCGAGCTGCTCGCGCGCGGCCTCGACGAGGCGCGGGTTGCCGTGGCCGAAGTTCACCGCGGAGTACGCGGCGAGGCAGTCGAGGTACCGGCGCCCCTCGACATCCGTCACCCAGGCGCCCTCGCCCGAGGCGACGACGACCGGCAGCGGGTGGTAGTTGTGCGCGGCGTGCTCGTCTTCGAGCAGGATCGCATCGGCGGTACGGTCCGTGGTCGCGGCGGGTGGGTTCAGGGTCATCGGCGCAGCTCCAGGGTGCAGCATTTGACGCCGCCCCCGCCGAGCAGCAGCTCCGAGAGGTCGACGCCGATCGGGTGGTATCCGTGTTCGCGCAGTTGTCGTTCGAAGTCCGTCGCGCGCGAGGCGATGACCACGTGGTAGCCGTCGCTGAACGAGTTGAGGCCGAGCACCGCGGCATCCGTCTCGTTCACGATGATGGCGTCGGGGAAGCGCGCCCGCAGCACTGCGACGGATGCCTCGTCGAACGCGCTCGGCAGGTAGGCGATGTGCTCCTGGCCCGGGGTCGGGTCGAGCACCGCGACCGCCGTGTCGAGGTGGTAGAAGCTCGGGTTCACGAGTCGCAGGGTCACGACCTCGCGCCCGAAGACCGCGGCGAGCTCCTCGTGCGAGCGCGAGT
Organism: Agromyces sp. NPDC056389; assembly: GCF_042262385.1. Taxonomy (NCBI): domain Bacteria; kingdom Bacillati; phylum Actinomycetota; class Actinomycetes; order Micrococcales; family Microbacteriaceae; genus Agromyces; species Agromyces sp. NPDC056389. The sequence goes on along the minus strand of NZ_JBHJPN010000001.1, from coordinate 2,625,280 downwards.
CGCTGCGGAACCCCGTGCCCGCGAGGATCGCGTCGCCGACGAGCAGGAAGTCGCCTTCGCCCTCGTTGACCTCCACCGGCTCGCGCACGTCGAGGCCCGCACCGCGGAACCACTCCATGTACGCCGGCCCCTCGGGCTGTCGCTCGGGGTAGGTGAACTTCGCGCCGTAGGCGACGCCATCGATCACGAAGCCGCCGTTCGCGGCGTAGACCATGTCGGGGAGGCCTTCGATCGGATCGATGAGCTGCACCTCGTAGCCGAGGCCGACGAAGGTGTCGTGGAGCACTTGCCACTGCGCGAGCGCGAGGGCCGTGTCGGTCGGCTCGGCCGGATTCATCCACGGGTTGATGCGGTAGACGACGGTGAAGTACTCGGGGCGGCACATGAGCACGCTGCGAGCGGTGGGGCGGCGCTCGGGGCGCACGGCCGCCTGCTCGGCGGGGTATTCGCCGGGGTGGCCGTCGGTTGCGATCATCGTCGACATCTCGCTCCTTCGAGAGGGGAGCGGATGCCGCTTGGGGGCCTGCGGCATCCGCTCCGTGCATCGTCGGCGCACCGACCCGCTGTTCGCGAGTCCGGCGGCGGCGTTCGGGTTCGCCGCCGTCGGGTTCGCCTGTTTCAAGTGTGCGGGCAATTGCAGCGCGGTTGGTGGCGTGCTGCGCAATTTTCGTGCTCGTTCAGCGCCGTCGCGCGGCATCCGTGCGTGAACGAGCGAGCGGATGGCGCGTCTGGCGCGTTCGCCCGTCCGGTTGCCGTCGGCGCGTCCCTGAGGCATGCTGAAATCGACCCGGATTCGTGCGACCCGATGCACCCGAGCCGGGGCGGAGCGACGGAGACCGGCATGGCTGACGTGAATGACCGTGCCGGCGCGAACTCCCCCGGACCCGATTCCCGAGCGGCGACCGATGCTGCCGAGACTGCCGCGCGCATCACACGACTTCAGCGCATCGCGTTCGGCGCCGACGCCTCGGAGTCGGAGCGGAATACGGCCGCCGCCGAGCTCGAGACCCTGCAGCGCGCGGAGGCGGACGCCGCAGCGGCGCGCGCCGAACTCGCGGCCGTCGCCGGCCGCACGGCCGGGCAGACGCACGACGACCACCCCGATGACGGGCCGGACTCGTCGACGGCCTTCGCGGCGCCCGCGCCTGCGCCGACGGACGCCCGCGGCATCCGCTGGGCGATCGCGGCCGGCACCGTCGCGCTCGCGCTCGGCCTGGGCGTCGGGTGGCAACTCGGCGGCCGTTCGGTGACACCGTATGCAGACGGGGTGTCGACGGCGGCTCCCGATGTCCTGGCCGCCGTGCCGACCGCTTCAGCCACCACCGTGCAGCTCGCCGAGACCTCGTTGCCGGGTGTGCTCTCCCGTCCGCCGGTCGAGTCCGACGTCCTGGATCCCGCCTGGCAGCGGACGTACGGCATCGACCTGTCGAGCGCGCGCCGACTGCTCAGCCTGCCCGACGGACTCGTGGTCTTCGGGGCGCTCCGAGACGGCGACGTCTGCCTGATCGCGAGCTACTCCGCCGCCGACGGTGCACCGGCCTGTTCCACCTACGGCATCGTCAACAGCGAGGGGCTCCGCACGGCGGTCATGAGCGAGACGACGGCGACGACCGTGCGGTGGCGACCCGACGGCACGGTGGAGCTGACTCCGGCGGGCTACCGGCTCGCCGAGCCCGCCGTCGCGGATGATGACGAGGGGAGCGCGAAATGACCGCCGATCGCGTCGCCGACCTCGAACGGATCGTGTACGGATCCGGCGCGAGCGACGAGGAGCGCGAGCAATCCGCTCGCGAGTTGCTCGAGCTGCGAGCTGCGCTGGCGGCGGCGGAGGAGCGCACCGACGAGGCAGGCACGACGGCCGAGACGGCCGACGTCGAGGCGGCCGATGCCGACTCCGCCCCGGCCCCGCACACGGACGACCCGGTCGCCGCCGCCGATCCGCGACGCCGCCTGCGGCGCGTGATCATCGCCGCGACCGCGGCCCTCGTCATCGGCGTGCTCGCCGGTTGGCAGCTCGGCGCTCGCGAGGCCGAGCAACGGGCCGAACTCGCTTCCGCTGCCGGCTCGGCGTTCCCCGGCCCGCGGACGCAGGCCGAGTACCTGGCGGCACTGCCGCCCGCGGCCGACTCCCCCGCAACCGAGGTGTTCGACCGGCCGGCGACGGCCGCCGATGCACCCGAGGCGTCGTGGATGCCCGATGTCGGAGGAGCGGGCGCCGACTCCCGACTCCTCGCGATCCGCGGCGACGGCACCTCGATCTACGCGGTTCACGACGGCGATGAGTACTGCGTGTACGTCGTCCTCCCCGTGCTGGAGGCCGGCACGATCAGCTGCACCGAGGGGGGCCGTTTCCCAGCGGAGGGCCTGCAGGCCGGCATGAGCGTCGAGGGCTCGCCCGAGGCGACCGTGGGCGTGACATGGCGACCCGATGGGTCGCTCAGCGTGCTCGTGCCCCGCACGGAGCCCGCGACCCTGCCGCTCGACGAGAACCCGGGCCCGCGCTAGCCGTTCTTCGCGTCCCGCCAGGCGAGCCAGCGACGCACCGGGTCCAGGTCGTAGGCCGGACCGCCGATGCCGATCGTGAAGAGGCGCACGCCGCCGGCGAAGAGCGCCTCCGCGTGCTCGACGTCGTGGCCGGCCCGGTCGAGCTCGTTGGAGACCGTGATCTCCGAGACGTCCCGCCCGACCTCGTCGCCCCAGCGGGCGAGCACGTCGAGCTTGTGCCGCAGCTCGTCGGGCGCGACGAAGGAGTGCCAGATGTCGGCGTGCCGGGCGACGATGCGCAGCGTCTTCTGCTCGCCCTTGCCGCCGATCATCACGGGGATCCGCCGGGTCGGCGGCGGGTTCAGCTTCGCCCAGCGGGCCTCGATGCGCGGCAGGGCGCCGGCGAGCGCGTTCAGTCGCGAGCCCCGCGTACCGAAGTCGTAGCCGTACTCGTCGTAGTCGCGCTCGAACCAGCCCGACCCGGTGCCGAAGATGAACCGGCCGGTGCCGCCCTTCGCGCTGATGTGGTCGAGGGTGCGGGCCATGTCGGCCTGCAGGTCGGCGCCGCGGTACGAGTTGCAGTTCACGAGCGTGCCGAACTCGATCCGCTCGGTCTGCTCGGCCCAGGCGCCGAGCATGGTCCACGCCTCGAAGTGCAGCCCGTCAGGGTCGCCCGTGAGCGGGAAGAAGTGATCCCAGTTGAAGACCACGTCGACGCCGAGCTCCTCGAGTCGCAGGACGGTGTCGCGGATGGCGGGATATTCGGCGTGCTGCGGCTGCACCTGCACGGCCAGACGTACGGGGGAATCGAGAGGCATCCCGCCAGCCTAGGGCGGGAATCCGCGCGGGGCGCAGGAAATGTGCGCCATGTCATGCGAGAACGCAAAGGATCGACATACAATCCGAGAATGGACAACCTCGATCGCGCCATCCTCGATCTGCTCCGGCAGAACTCCCGGGCTGGGTACGGCGACATCGGATCGTCGGTCGGCCTCTCCGCCTCGGCCGTCAAGCGACGCGTCGACCGGCTCGTGGCCGACGGGGTCATCCGCTCGTTCACCATCCAGGTCGACCCGACCGTCGACGGCATGTCCACCGAGGCCTACGTCGAGCTCTTCTGCCGCGGCACCGTGGCGCCCGACGAGCTCCAGCGCATCCTGCAGGGTGTGCCCGAGGTCGTCTACGCGGGCACCGTGACCGGCAGCGCCGACGCGATCGTGCACATGCGGGCCCGCGACATCGCCTCGCTCGAAGACGCGCTCGAGCGCGTGCGCATCGCCCCGAACGTCGACCACACCCGCAGCGCGATCGTGCTGTCGCGCCTCGTGAACCGCAACCGGGACTGACCACGACGCGCCGCGGGCGCTTGACGCCATGACTTTGTAGTAATACATTCTTGGCATGTCCCTCGAATGGCCCGAATGGTTCCTGCTCGGCCTGCTCACTGCGTTCGCCGTCCTCATCGCTGTCTCCCCCGCGTGGATGTCGCGGCCGTCGGCGGTCGGACGGTTCGCCCGCGCCGTCGGGCTTCCGCTCGACGGCGACGTCGAGCTCGAGCAGACGATCCGCGAGCGGCTCCGATCGCGCGCCCGCTGGGGTGCACTCGGTTCCATGGTCGGTGCCGTGGCGAGCGCCCTCGTGGTCGTGAGCGGTGCACTGACGACCCACGACGACTGGGGCACGGGCGTCGCACCGTTCGCCGGGCTGGCGCTCGCGTGCCTGCTGCTCACCGGGCGCGGCATCGGCACGGCCATCTCGATCCTGCCCGCCCCGCCCGAGGTGCGACGCAACGGACCGCGACTCGCGCGTCTCCCCCGCCCGGTCGCGAGCGACTACGTCGCGCCGATCGAGCGCGTCGGAGCCCGTGTCCTCGTGGCCGTGAGCTCGGTTCTCGCGCTCGGCACCGTTCTGCTGCCGGTGCCGGTGCCGGTGCCGGTCGGGTCGCGGGTGCTCGTCGGCGCGTCGGCCCTGGGAGCGATCGCGGTGCTCGTCGTCGTGGGGTGGGTGTCGTCGGCGCTCGTCGCTCGGCCCCAACCCGCGGTGAGCGAGCAACTGCTCCGATGGGATGATGCGCTTCGCGCGCAGACGCTGCGCGATCTCGTCTCGGTTCCGCTCATGTTCGGCGCACTCGCCCTGATCACCTCGACCACGACCGGACTCGGCTGGGTCGCGGCGAGCGGCGACCTCGGCTTGATCGTCATGAACGTGGCGATGAACGTGCTCATCCTCGCCGGCATCGTGGTCGTCGCGATCTCGATCGCGGTGAAGCCGGCCCGCTACTACCTCAAGCGGCTCTGGCCCGTGCAGTACTCCGAGACGGAGCCGCCCGCGTACGGCTCTCCGGAGGCGGCCGCCCCGACCGTGGCCGAGAGCGCCGCGGCACGGGGCGCATGATGCTGCTCGAACTCGATCCCGAATCCTCCGTTCCGCCCTACGAGCAACTGCGGCGGGCGGTCATCGACGGCGTCCGCGGCGGCACCCTCGTCGCCGGCACCCGGCTGCCGCCCGTGCGCACGCTCGCCACCGAGCTCGGCCTCGCAGCGAACACGGTCGCCCGCGCCTACCGCGAGCTCGAGCGCGACGGCGTCATCGAGACGCGCGGTCGCAACGGCTCGTTCATCTCGGCGACCGGGGATCCGACCGAGCAGCAGGCGCAGCTCGCGGCATCCGCCTATGCCGATCGCATCGCGCAGCTCGGCCTCGACGCGGAGCAGGCCCTCGCGATCGTGCGGGCCGCCCTGCAGAGCCGCGGCTGACCGACGCCGGGCAGAGCGCGGCTCACTCCTCGGGGATCGGCTGCTTCGGGAGCTTGCGCACCTTGGAGCGGCGACGACGACGCTCGGGGATCATCGAGCGCATCTCCTCCAGCTTGCCGAAGCAGAGCAGGCGGTCTTCGCCCTCGAGCACGACGCCCTTGCGCGGATTCGGGATGACGGTCGTGCCGCGGTGCAGCGTCAGCACCGTGATGTCGCGCTCCCAGAGCCCCGATTCACCGAGCGTGGTGCCGACGAGGTCGGCGCCGCCGTGCACCATGAGCTCGGCCACGCCGTAGCCCGTCGAGACGGTGAGCCGCTGGCGCACGTCGATCTCGGGGAAGGCGACCTGGTTCGCGATGTGGTCGATGATGGCGCCGGCGACGTCGAGCTTCGTGGCCGTCTCGATGCCCTCGAGCCCCGGCGAGGAGTTGACCTCCATCACGAGCGGGCCGTCGTCGCCCTCGAGCATGTCGACGCCCGCGACCCGGAGGCCCATGATCTGCGCCGAGCGCACGGCCGCCTGCTCGTACTCGGGCGTCAGCTCGACCGCCTCGACGGTGCCGCCGCGGTGCACGTTCGAACGGAACTCGTCGCCGCTCGCGCTGCGACGCATCGCCGCGACGACGCGGTCGCCGACGACGAGGGCACGGATGTCGCGGCCCCTGCTCTCCTTGATGAAGCGCTGGATCAAGACGTTCTGCTTCGTCGAGTGCAGCGTCTCGATGATCGCCTCGGCGACCTTCACCTCGGGCGCGAGGATGACGCCGATGCCCTGCGTGCCCTCGAGCAGCTTGATGACGACCGGCGCTCCACCGACGCGTTCGATCGCGGGACGCACGTCGGCGCGGTTGCGCACGAACGCCGTCGCCGGCATGCCGATGTTGTGGCGCGAGAGGATCTGGTTCGCCCGCAGCTTGTCGCGCGAGTTCGTGATGCCGTTCGCGGTGTTCGGCGTGTAGACGTCCATCTGCTCGAACTGGCGTACCACGGCGGTGCCGAAGTACGTGACCGAGTTGCCGATGCGGGGCAGCACGGCGTCGTAGTCGGAGAGCCGACGACCCCGGTACTGCAGGTCGGGCTCGGGCCCCGAGAGGTCGATCGCGAAGCGCAGGGTGTCGAGCACCTTGACCTCGTGACCGCGCTGCTGGGCGGCCGTGCGGAGTCGTTGGGTGGAGTACGCCTGCGGGGCGCGCGAGAGGATCGCCAGTTTCATCGTGTGCCCCTGCGAAGATGGTGGAGTGACAGAGCCCGTCTATTCAAACACCATCGCGGGATGGCGCGAATGGGTGAGCCTGCCCGGAGCCGGAGTTCCCTGGATCAAGGCGAAGCTCGACACGGGTGCGCGCACCTCGTCGTTGCACGCGTTCGACCTCGAAGAGGTACAGCGCGGCGCGGAGTCGATCGTGCGATTCGGGGTGCACCCGTGGCAGAACTCCGATGAAGACGCCGTCATCGTCGAATGCCCCGTGCACGACCGCCGCTCGGTGCGAAGCTCCTCGGGCCACACCGAGGAACGCATCGTCGTGCTCATGGACGTCGTGCTCATGGGCCGCACGATGACGGCCGAGGTGACGCTCACGAACCGCGACGAGATGGGCTTCCGCATGCTCATCGGGCGCGAGGCGCTGCGGCAGGGCTTCATCGTGGACTCCGCGCGCTCCTTCGTCGGCGGTCGTGCGCCACGCGGCATCCGTCGTCGGAATCGCGGCCGCACCGCCGCGCGCGCGTGAGCCGCACACGCCAGGGAATCGATCCGACGGCCGCACCCGTCGCACCGACGACCACCCGTCCCCCGCTCTGGCGGCGGCTCGTGGGCAGCCCCCTCGTGTGGGCGGCCGCCTGCCTCGCGCTGGCCGTGCCGTGGGCGGTGTCCGGTCAGGCGACCGAGATGATCCCGTACCTGCTCATGCTCGTCGGGGGCTGGTTGTGCGGCTTCTCGTTCGTCAACGCGACGTTCCGCATGACGCCGGTTCGGCGCGGGGTCGTCAACCACGTGATCGGCGCGGTCGTCTCGGCGGCGCTCGTCGTGACGGCGGCCGAATTCGACGGCTCGCTGCTGGCCACCGCGCCCGAGCCGGCGCGGATCTCGCTCGCGATCGTGCAGTTCGCCGCGATCCCCGCAGCGGGGTGGATCTGGCTCGCCCTCATCGGGCGCGTCTCCGCCGCCGTGGGCACGCCGAAACAGCCCGCCCCGATCGCGCCGGAGTGGGTGCGCGCCGAGCGCGGCCGCGGCTCGGAGGTGCGATTCGCCGCGGTGCCGATACCCGTGCGCACCCTGACCATCGCCATCATCGTGATCGTCGTCGTGATGAGCGGCGTCGCGACCCTGGCGCTCATCTTCGTCGGCGATCTCGTCTACGCGCTCGGCGCCCGACTCACGATCATCGTCGTCGGCGTCGTCTTCGCCCTGCCCGTATACCTCGCCGGCCGCGCGGTGGCGCGACGACGAACCCTCGCCTGCACCGTCGGCTTCGGGAACGATCGTCTGTGGCTCACCGCGGGGTCGACGACGACGATCGTCCTGTTCCGGGACCTCGAGCTGCTCGTCTGGCGGCGCAAGAGCGACTACGCGCGCGTCGAGGTGCGCGGCGCGGACGTCGAAGCCTCACTCGTCACGGGCATCGCCGCGCCGCCACCCGGCGCCACCGCCGAGCTCCCTGCGCTGCCCCGGCGCGTGCTCGGCCGGCTGCACGACGAGGGGTTCGCGCTCGAGCGTTCGCGACGGGGCGAGGTCCTGACGTTCCGGCGCGCCGGCTGAGCCGACGCGCCGGTCCACGCCGTCAGATCACGCCGTCGGACAGCGTCGTCGGGTTGCCGAAGCGGTGGTTCGTGATCGAGATCGCCTGCTCGTGCAGGAACGGCAGCAGCTCGACGCGGCCCGACGGGGTGACGGGGTGCGACCACACCGCGACATCGGGAGAACCGCCGAGCGCCTCGGCCAGGGCGGTCGCCCCGCCGCCGACGAGACGGACACGCGGCGTCGTGATGCCGCGCTTGGCCGCACGCCCGAGCCATGCCGCGTCGCCCTCGCACACGATCTTCACCTCGCGCGCGGCCAGCAGGGTTCGCACGCCCTTCGGCAGCTCGACCGCGGTCGAGATCGCGAGCGGCGACTTCGCGAGGAGACCGGCCGCGATGACGCGAAGCCCCTCTGCGAGGCTCGCCTGCTCGCCGACGCGCACCGTCACGGGCAGCGGCCGGTAACGGAAGAGGTTGCGCTCGGCGCCGACGCCCGAGACGTCCTTCACGACGCCGTACTCCTCGGCCCATGCGAGCTCGTCGGAGAGCGCCGAGCGGCGCAGCACGTCGAACGAGTCGTAGTCGAGCGCCGGCTGCGATGCCTCGATGAGCTCGGCGACGCGCTTCTCGAGTCCTCGCAGGTGCAGGGTGCTCGAGGAGGTTCCGTGCTGCGGCAGCCACTCGCCGAGGCCGAACAGGTAGTTCGGTCCGCCGGCCTTGGCGCCCGCGCCGACGGCCGAGCGCTTCCAGCCGCCGAAGGGCTGGCGCTGGACGATCGCGCCGGTGATGCCGCGGTTGACGTAGAGGTTGCCGGCCTCGACCCGGTCGAACCACGTGGCGAGCTCATTCGCGTCGAGCGAGTGCAGGCCGGCGGTCAGGCCGTAGTCGACGGCGTTCTGCATGCGGATCGCCTCGTCGAGGTCCTTCGCGTGCATGATGCCGAGCACGGGGCCGAAGAACTCGGTGAGGTGGAAGTACGAGCCGCCCGCGACGCCCGTACGGATGCCGGGCGACCAGAGCCGGCCGGTGTCGTCGAGCTGCTGCGGCTCGACGAGCCATTCCTCGCCGATGCCGAGCTGGGTGAGCGCGTGCAGCAGCTTGCCGTTCGCGGGCTCGACGATCGGGCCCATCTGGCTCGTCGCCTGCTCGGGCCAGCCGACGCGCAGCGAGCGGGTGGCGTCGACGAGCTGGCGGCGGAACCGCTCGGACTTCGCGACCGAGCCGACGAGGATGACGAGCGAGGCCGCCGAGCACTTCTGGCCGGCGTGCCCGAATGCGCTCTTCACGACGTCGGACGCCGCGAGGTCGAGGTCGGCCGACGGCGTCACGATGATCGCGTTCTTGCCGCTCGTCTCCGCGAGCAGCGGCAGGTCGTTCCGGAACGAGCGGAACAGCTGGGCCGTCTCGTAGGCGCCGGTGAGGATGACCCGGTCGACCGCGGGGTGGGAGACGAGCTCCTTGCCGAGTTCGCGCTCGCCGATGTCGACGAGGGTGAGGAGCTCGCGCGGGATGCCGGCCTCCCACAGCGCCTCGACCATGACCGCGCCCGAGCGCTGCGCGAGCTTCGCGGGCTTGATGATGACGCCCGAGCCCGCGGCGAGCGCGGAGAGCACGCCGCCGGCCGGGATCGCGACCGGGAAGTTCCACGGCGGCGTGATGACGGTGAGCTTCGATGGCACGAAGACGGCGCCCTGCACGTGGTCGAGCTCGCGGGCGCGCTCGGCGTAGTAGTGCGCGAAGTCGATCGCCTCGCTGATCTCGGGGTCGGCCTCCGCGATGGTCTTGCCGGTCTCGGCGGCCATGACCTCGATCAGGCGGTCGCGGTTCGCGGCGAGCGCGTAGCCGGCGCGGTGCAGCACCGCGGCGCGCTCGGCGCCGGGCAGCTCGCCCCATGCCCGGCCTCGGGCGGCGACGGTCTGGATGATGCGCTCGAGCGTCGCCGCGTCATCGACGCGGGCTCCGGCGATCGTCGCGACGCCGAGGGTCGAGCCGGGCACCCGCTCGAGGATCCGGCGGCCCCACTCGCGGTTCGGCGCGAGGGCGGGGTCGGTGTCGGGCTCGTTGCGGAAGCCCGGCGTGACGCCGGAGCCGGCAGGGGCGGCGGATGCCGCGGCATCCGTCAGCTCGGAGCCGTCGATGCCCGCGGACCCGCGGGTGATGCCGAGCACGACGCCCGTGAGCGACGGGTCGAGCTCGTGCTCGGTTCCGGGCGCCGGAGCCGCGGGCACCGTCATCGCGGCGGCGAGGGTCTCGTCGGTCCACTCGGTGTGGCGGTTCTGGGTGCGGTTCGGCGCGGGTGCCGCCGCGACCGACGGCTCGAGTGCGGCGAGCGAGGCCAGGTAACGTGCCTGCTCGCGCTGGAACAGCGGCTCGCTCGAGGTGAGCTCGAACACGGCCGACATGAAGTTCTCCTGGCTCGCGTTCTCTTCGAGACGGCGGATCAGGTAGGCGATGGCGACGTCGAACTCGCTGGGGTTCACGACCGGCGTGTAGAGCAGCAGGTTGCCGACGTCGCGGCGCACCGCCTCGGCCTGGCCGGTCGCCATGCCGAGCAGCATCTCGAACTCGACGCGCGCGTCGACGCCGCGCTCGCGGGCGGTGAGCCACGCGTGGGCCACGTCGAACAGGTTGTGGCCGGCGACGCCGAGCTTGACCGCGTCGGTGCGCTCGGGGGTCATCGACCAGTCGAGCACGCGCTTGTAGTTCGTGTCGGAGTCCTGCTTGGAGTCGTAGGTCGCGAGCGGCCAGCCGTGCACGGCCGCGTCGACGTGCTCCATCGCGAGGTTCGCGCCCTTGACGACGCGCACCTTGATGGGGGCGCCGCCCTGCGCGCGACGGTCCTTCGCCCAGGCCGTGAGCTCCTGCATCGCGCCGAGCGCGTCGGGCAGGTAGGTCTGCAGCACGATGCCGGCCTCGAGGCCGCGCAACTGCGGCTGGTCGAGCAGGGTCGTGAAGACCGCGATCGTCAGGTCGAGGTCGCGGTACTCCTCCATGTCGAGGTTGATGAACTTCGGCGTGCGGCTCTTCGCTGCGAGCTCGTACAGCGGGGTGAGCTTCGCGACGACCTTCGCGACGGCCTCGTCGAACGACCACATCGAGAGCTGGCTGACGACGCTCGAGACCTTGATCGACACGTAGTCGACATCGTCGCGCGCGAGGAACTCGTAGGTGCCAGAGAGACGGCGGTCCGCCTCCTCCTCGCCGAGCACGGCCTCGCCGAGCAGGTTCAGGTTCAGACGATTGCCCGACTCGCGCAGGGTCGCGATGGCCGGGCCGAGCTTCTCGGGCGTGGCGTCGAGCACGAGGTGGCCGACCATGGCGCGCAGCACCCGGCGGGCGATCGGGATGACGATCCAGGGCAGCACGGGCGCGACGACACCGCCGACGCGGATGGCGGCCTTCAAGTACCAGGGCAGGAACTTCGGCGTGAGCCTGGCGACCTGCTCGAGGTTGCGGCCCGCGACGCCGAGGTCTTCGGGGCGCATGACACCGTCGACGAAGCCGACGGTGAAGTCGAGGCCGCGCGGGTCCTTCAGCACGCCGGCGAGACGCTCGGCGGCGGGGTCTGCGGGGTGCTCCGAGCTCTCGGCGAGCCAGCGGCGCACGAGGGCGACGACGTGATCGGTGTTCGGCCGGGCGTCCGTGGCGGCGTTCGACATGGTCACGAGGGTACTGTCCTTTGCTTCGGGCGTGCCGGGGGTCGCCCGCCTGTCGGGTTCAGTATGCGCTGCGGCATCCGTTCGGTAAAGCGAATGAATCTGAACGATACTGTTCGGAAGAACCGAATGATCAGCGGATGTCCCGGAGGTGCACATGCTCGACGTGCGACGGCTGCGCCTGCTCGTGGAACTCAGCGACCGCGGCACGCTCTCCGCAGTCGCCGAAGCCCTGTCGTACAGCCCCTCCTCGGTGTCGCAGCAGCTCAGCCAGCTCGAGCGCGAGGCCGGAGTGCCGCTGCTCGTGCAGGTCGGGCGCCGCGTGCAGCTGACGCCGCAGGCCCAAGTGCTCGTGGGCCACGCCCGCGCCGTGCTCGACCGGCTCGAGGAGGCCGAGGCCGAGGTCGCTCGCTCGCTCACCGCGGTCGGAGGCACCGTGCGCATCGCGGTGTTCCAGTCGGCGGCGCACGCCGTGGTGCCGCAGGCGCTCACCCTCCTGCGCGCCGAGCACCCGGCCCTCAGGGTCGAGGTCACCGAACGCGAGCCCGACGTCGGGCTCTTCGAGGTCTCGGCGCGCGACTTCGACCTCGTGATCGCCGAGCAGTACCCGGGCCACACGCGCGCCCACCGCGAGGAGCTCGACCGCGTGCACCTCGTCGCCGACGCGATCCGGCTCGCGCTGCCGCCGCACCCCGCCTCACGTCGCGTCGCGGCATCCGATCGCTCGCTGCTCGCCGCGGCGACCATGCCGTGGGTGCTCGAACCCGAGGGCACGGCCTCCCGCGACTGGGCGGAGCAGCTGTGCCGCGAGGCGGGGTTCGAGCCCGACGTGCGGTTCGAGACCGCCGACCTGATGGCCCACATCCGCCTGATCCGCTCGGGCAACGCCGTCGGGCTCCTGCCCGACCTCGTGTGGGCGGGCGAGGCGCCGAGCGTGACCATCGTCGACCTGCCCGGGCATCCCGAGCGCGAGGTGTTCACCTCCACGCGGCACGCCGCCGCCGCCCGGCCCGCGGTCGTCGCGTGCCGCGACGCCCTTGCGCGTGCCGCACGCGCGACGGCGACGCCTTCGGCTCGCTGAAGCGTCCGCTCGATACGCTGTGCCCATGTCACGAACGCTGCAGCGCCTCGCCCTGTCCGGCACGATCCTGCTCGCGGCGACGGTGCTGACCGCATGCGCCGGAAACCCCGCCGAACCGGCGGAGACCGTCGACCCCGTCGGCACCTGGGGCGATGTCGCCGCGACCGGCGAACCCTCGCTCGTGCTCGGCGACGACGGCTCGCTGACCGGCACCGATGGCTGCAACCGCCTGATCGGCACCTGGACCGCCGAGGCCGACACGGTCACTTTCGTCGAGGTCGCCTCGACGCGCATGCTGTGCGAGGGCGTCGACACGTGGCTCTCGGCGCTCGCGACCGGCACGATCGAGGGCGACACCCTCACGGTGCAGGACGAATCTGGTGAGGAGATCGGCACGCTCGAACGGGCGAGCGACGACGCGGCCGCGCCCTCCGCGGCTCCCTCGACCGCGCCCGACGCCGACCCGGCCCTGTTCATCGGCACATGGGGCACCGAGTCCGCCGACGCGGCCCCCGGAGCGCCGTTCATCGTCATCGCCGCCGACGGCACCGCGAGCGGCAACGACGGGTGCAACGGATTCGGCGGCTCGACGTGGACCCTCGACGGCGCCGCGATCGCGTTCACCGGGGGCGCGACGACGCTCATGGCCTGCGAGGGCGTCGACCAGTGGCTGAATTCGATGTCCACGGCGACGGTCGACGGCGACACCATGACCTTCTACGACGAGTCCGGCGCCGAGATCGGCACCCTGCCCCGCACGGTGTAGCTCAGTCGGCGTCGTCGGCCTCGGCGTCGTCGACCGAGAGTTCCAGCCACCACCGCAGCGGCCGGCCCGGCGACACCACGGGGAGCTCGTCCTCGACGGCCGAGGCCGCGTCGCGACATCCGGTCGTCGGTTCGATCGCGACGACCGGCTGATCGGTGAACATGCCCGTGTCCCAGAACAGCCCGAGATGCGGCAGGATCCGCGCGTCCCAGCGCATGGTGAGGCCCTGCCCGTCGGCGTGCACGATCCGGGCGCGGTCGAGCCCGGCGGTGAACGCCTTCAACGCGCCGCCGACGCCGTCGATTCCGCCGCGACCGGTCGCGCCGCCGGGCCAGGCGAGTGGGGAACCCGCCTCGGGGAACTCCCCCACGAGCCGCGGCTCGGGCTCGCCCGTGACGATGCGCGTGCCAGGAGGCGCCGCGAACAGCGGGTGCGCCGCCCACAGGAGCGGGACGCCGGCGGGGCCGGTCGCGGTGGCGACGTACTCCGCTCGCAGGCGCCCCGCCTCGACCGTCAGCGCGCGCGAGAGCTGCAGGGGGACGCTCCGGAGCGAGACCACCACGGTCGACGTCGCCGGCCCCGACGAGACGACCGACCACTCGAGCCGCCAGGCGTCACCGTGGTCGGGCAGTACCGTGCCGTCGGCCATGGTGCACGCGGCTACCGTCGGGACGACCTCGTCCCAGCCGCCGGTGCCCGAGGCGGTGAAGTCGCGCTCGGGGTCGCGCGGCGGCGACGGGGCGAGCCACTCACGGCCCGCAGCCACGAGGCTCGTGATGCGGGCGCCGTCGAGCGGATCGAACTCGACGGCGACCCGGTCACGGCTTCGCCCGGCCGCGATGCCGACCATCAGTGGGAGTCCTCGGCGAGCGCGACGAGCCGGCTGCGGAGGTCCTCGACCTCGCGATCCCGCGCCTGCTGCAGGTCGTCGTGGAAGAGGAGCATCGTCGGCAGGGAGGTCGCGAAGTAGTCGATCGTCGCGGGCGTCGCCGCGAGCTCGTCGACGAACACGGCGAACGCCGCGAGCTGTGCGCCGGCCTCCTCGTGTCGTGCGAGCGCCCTGAGCGCCCGGATCGAGAACTCCGACTGCGCACTGAACGCCCGGGTGCTCATGTCGAGGAAGTCGCCCGACGACGCGGCGGCACGCTCCCACGCCGCCTCGGCGGCGAGTCGGTCGCCGCTCAGGTCGTGGGCGCGGCCGAGCAGCCAGAAGAGTTCGGCGCAATTGGCGAGCGGATGCCGTGCCTCGCCGAGCGATGCCGGTGGCTCGAGCGCGCTCCGGATGAATCCAGCGGCCGACTCGCCATCGAGGTCGTCGAGTGCCGCAGTAGCTAGCGCGATGTTCGCCTCGTCCCACGCGGAGAGCGCCTGGCCTTCGCCGCCCTCCCACGGCTGGAACCGCCGTGAGAGCAGGCGTTCGCGGGCGGCGGCGGGCCGGCCGAGCGCGGTGAGCAGGCGGGCGTGCACGATGCTGAGGTCGTCGCGCTCGGCGATGAGGTGCGCATCGGCCTCCTGTCGGTCGAGCCGCTCGAGCGGGCCGCGGCCGACCCGTGCCAGGAGCTGGTCGAGCTCGAAGAACAGCTTCGCGTCGTCGGGCGCGAGCGCACGGGCGGCCTCGAAGTGCGCGACCGCGAGATCGGGATCACCGAGCACGTTGAACACGGCGATGCCGAGGTTGCGATGGGCGACGATGCGCACCCGCGCCGCCGCCTCGGGCGCGGTGCCGTGCGACCAGGCTTCGATCGCGTCGAGGTGGCGACGACGGTCGTAGTACCAGTTGCCGAGCATGAGCGAGGCGCGGTGGTCGGCCGGGTCGGCGGCGAGGGCGAGCTTCAGCACCGCGACGTCGTCGAGACGGGCGGCGTGACCGTTCCGTTCGCTGTTTCCGGCGGCTGCGTGCCGCGCCGCAGTTGCCTGCTCGGGCTCGCCGAGGCGATCGAGCACCGCGGCGCGATGGTAGTCGACGAGGGCGCCCACCTGCACCTGACCGGTCGGCGCCGACGGCGCGGCCTCGCGCGCAAGGTCGAGGAGGCGGAGAGCCTCCCGGTCGGCCCCGACCCCCGTGTACTCCAGCGCGACATCGAGCAGGGTGGCCGCGTCGCGCGTGAGGGCTGCGCCCGCGAGATCGCGCGCCCACTGATCGAGCGGGTCGGCGGCGAGCAGGCGCTCGAGGAGGTCGGCCGCCTCGGCCTCCCTGCCGGTGCGGCGGAGCACGAGCGCGAGCAGCACTCCCGCCTGCGAGTGGCGGCCATCGATCGCGAGCACATCGCGCAGGGTCGATTCGGAGGCGGCGACATCACCGAGCCGCACCTGCAGCCGGCCGAGCGCGTAGCCGGCGGCGGCTCGCCAGGCGGAGTTCCACATCGCCTTGGTGAGCGCGAGCGCCGCCTCGGCGTTCCGCCCGCGGCGGGCGAGGTTCACCCCGAGGCGATAGGACGCCTCGCCGTCGGCCGGGTTCGGCACCCACTGCGTCAGGCGGTCGATCGCCGCGCGGAGGTGACGTTCGGCCCCCTCGTCGTCTCCCGTCCGTTCGAGCTCGGCGGCCAGGGCGACGTGCGACCGGGTGTGGCCCGGGTCGCGCCGGAGCGCCTCCTCCCAGTACGGCTCGGGGCGGCGCGTCGCATGACGGTACTGCTCGAGGTACTGGCCGATGAGGAAGAGCTCCTCGACCGACGCGACGTCCGACGGAGCCGGCGGCTCGACGGCCGCGAGTGGAGGCTCGGGCGACGCATCCGCTGTTCGATGACCGAAGCGGATCACCTCGCGGCCGTCGGCGTCGACGGCGACGAGCACGAGTCCGTCGACGGCGTGCGCACCGTCGAGAACGACGTCATCGACGTACGCCGAGCCGGGATCGACCGCGGCACTCGTGGCATGCACGACGGCGCCGGCGCGATCGCGGAGCTCGATCACGAGCCGCTCGTGCCGGCGGGTGGTGCCCACCCCGATCCGCACCCGGGTTCGGCCGTTCACCGCGTCGACGTCGAGACGAACAGCGGCCTCGGTGTTCGCCCGGTGCGCGGGCCCGATGGCCCGGATCGGGTACCAGTACTGGCTGAACGTCTTCGTCTCGCCGGGTATGAGCCAGGAGAAGTCGGGCTGGTTGTCGGTGTACGCGCCCGCCATGAGCTCGACGTACGGGCCGTCTCCATCGGTGAGGTTGTCGTCCCAGGCCCGGCCGAACGGCGCGTCGCCCCATGTCCACTGCTTCTTGCCGGGCGCGAACCGATGGTCGGCGACGTAGACGAAGCCGGCCCCCTTCGCGTGGTCGTAGCCACCGAAGAAGTCGTCGTCGGTGCCGAGGATCATGTACGAGGTCGGCACGGGGATGTTGCGGTACCAGTCGAGCCGATCGCCGTCGGGGCGATCGGCGGTCGCCTGCGCCGGGTAGTCCACTCCGTAGTACCGACCGTCGACCTCGGGGTAGCTCGCGATCGCGCGCTTGGCGTGGTCGGCGACGAAGTGCACGTCGGTCGGGAAGAACGACTGGTACTCGTCGTGCGCGGCACCGGCGACGTTCGCCCACCAGAGGAAGGTCTGGGTGTCGTCGGTGCGGTTCGTCAGCCGCACTCGCGCCTCGATGAGGGCGGAGCCGGGGCGCAGCCGGATGCCGTGCATGCCCTTCATGCGGGCGAACGGGTCATGATCGCTGCACCACACCGTCACGGCGCCGTCGGCCTCGAGCTCGATCTCCCAGTCGGTGGGAAGGAACGTCGCCGGCCGGTGGTGCTGCGGCCAGTTGAACTCGACGCCGCCCGAGATCCAGGGCCCGGCGAGTCCGACGAGGGCCGGCTTGATGACGTTGTTGCGGTAGAAGAAGTCGTAGTCGGCCGACTTGTCGTACCCGATGTGGATCCGCCCGCCGAGCTCGGGCAGGATGACGAGTCGCACCCACTCGTTCTCGAGGTGGATCGCCTGCCATTCGTGCGGCACCTTCTGCTGCGAGATCTTCTCGTGGAACGGCAGGGGGTAGACCCGCCCCGACGAGCCCTGGTACACGCGGCGGTCGAGGAAGGCCGGGTAGTCGGCGGGCGCCTCCGGCAGGTAGGTGTCGATGACGATCGGCTGGGCCCACGCGGCCACGGAGGCGTCGGCGAGCTGCTCGGGTACGTCGGGGAGCACGATCCTCGACTCGCGTTCGTGCAGCCGGTCGCGCATCGAAGGCGCCGCGTTGTTGAGCATACGACGACGGTACGCATCGTCGTCCGCCCGATGTGAGCATGTTCCGGCGGCGTATCTGGACGAAACGCTGAGAGTCCGCCACACTCACGGCATGACGATCTCCGACGGGTTCCCGGGACAGCGCATGCAGGTGCTGCCCCGCCCTCGTGTCCTCGAGGCGCTGCGCCTGCCCGGCGTCTCGCATCTCGTCGTGACCGATTCCGGCTACTTCCCCGAAGCTCGGCATCACGGGCGCGAGCGCCGCTCCCCGATCGACCAGGCGGTCGTGATCGTGTGCGCGGCCGGTCGCGGCTGGTGCGAGACGGCCGCCGGCCGGTTCGACGTCGCGGCCGGCGAGGCCGTCATCCTGCCCCCGGGTCATCCGCACGCCTACGGCGCCGACCCGCACGAGCCCTGGTCGATCTGGTGGCTGCATCTCACCGGCCGGGAACTCGCCGAGTTCCTCGAAGCGACCGGTGCGACCGTCGAGCAGCCGGTGCGCACCGTCTCCGACCGCTCCCGGGTGACGGCGCTCGCGAGCGAGGTGCTCGCGTGGATGGAACGCGACACGACCACGGCGAGCATCACCGCGGCGTCGGGCGCGGCCTGGCACCTCCTCGCACTCCTCGTCGCCCGCCCATCGGCGGGCGACGACCGGAGCGACTCGATCGACGAGGCGGCGGAGTACCTGCGAACGCACGTCGGGGAACGCATCGAGGTCGCCGAGCTCGCGTCGGCGGCGAACCTCAGCCCCTCGCATTTCGCCGCCCTGTTCCGGCAGCGTCTCGGCGTGCCCGTGCTGCGGTACCAGACGCAGTTGCGCATGGCACGGGCGCGCGAACTCCTCGACCAGACGTCGTTGTCGATCGCGCAGATCTCGGAGCGCGTCGGGTACGCGGACTCGTTCTACTTCGCGCGGCGGTTCCGGGCGACGCACGGCACCACGCCGACCGCGTACCGCGCGCAGCGCAAGGGCTGAGCGCGACGACCGGTCAGCCCCGAGCGGATGCCTCCGCGAAGCGCTCGGCCTGCATCGCGAGGAAGTCGAGCACCTCGGGTGCCCCCTCCACGCGGTAGCGCACGCCGCGCGGCATCCACATGAGCGCCATCGAGAGGTTCTCGACGGAGTCGGCCTCGATCGGCCACGCGCAGTGCCCCGCATCGACCGCCACGACCTCTCGGCCGTACCACCCGAGGTGCTCGACGAGGTCCGCCTGCGGCAGGTCGGCGACGACTCGGGCCTTCACGCTCCGGTCGCGCCAGCGCACCGACGCCTCGACCCGCGCCCTGGCGTCGTCATCGCTCATCGGCCGGGGCTCGAACCGCACTCGCGTCGGGAACACATCGCTCATGCGATCGAGGCGGAACGTGCGCCAGTCCTCGCGCTGGCGATCCCACGCGAGCAGGTACCAGCGCCGCGCGACGGGCACGAGCCGGTACGGCTCGACCACTCGGGCCGACGCCTCGCCCGCGGCATCCGTATAGGTGAAGCGCAGCCGCTCCGAGTCGCGGCAGCCGAGCGCGAGCAGGCCGAGCAGTTCGGCGTCGACCTCGGGGGTCGGTCGACCCGAGCGCGCCGAGCCTGGCCCGCCGGCACCCGCCGCCGCGTGCGACTGCAGCGCCTCGATGCGACGCCGCAGGGCGGGCGGCAGCACCTGCTCGATCTTCGCGAGGGCGCTGAGCGTCGTGTGCTCGGCGCCGCGCAGGCCGGCCGTCGCCTGAGACCTCAGGCCGATGGCGATCGCGACCCCTTCGTCGTCGCTGAGGAGCAACGGGGGCAGGCCGGTGCCCGCCTCGAGTCGGTAGCCGCCGGTCGAGCCGCGGGCCGACTCGATGCCGTAGCCGAGCTCCCGCAACCGGTCGACATCGCGCCGCAGGGTGCGGTCGGAGACGCCCAGCCGGTCGACGAGTTCGCGCGCCGACCAGTGCCGGTGGCTCTGCAGCAGGGAGAGCAGTTCGAGGGTTCGCGAGGTCGTTGCGGCCATGCTCCAAGTTTCCCATCGATCCGGACGGAAACTGACCGGATGGCTCGGAAGACTGCAGATATGACGAACCAGATGATCTCCGCTCAGGGCCTCACGAAGACGTTCCCCGCCAAGGGGAAGGTCGTCGAGGCCGTCCGTTCCGTCGACCTCGAGGTCGACGCCGGCGAGCTCGTCGCCTTCCTCGGCCCGAACGGCGCCGGCAAGTCGACGACGCTTCGCATGCTCACCACGCTGCTGCCGCCGACGAGCGGCGAGGCGATCGTCGCGGGCTCCGACATCCGTCGCGACCCGGCCGGCGTGCGCCGCCGCATCGGCTACGTCGGTCAGGGCAATTCGGGTGGGCACACGCAGCGCGTGCGCGACGAACTGCACGCGCAGGGCGCCTTCTACGGCATGGGCCGCCGCGAGACGCGGTCCCGCGCCGCCGAACTGATCGAGTCGCTCGAGCTCGGCCAGGTGGCGGGCCGCCAGGTGCAGTCGCTCTCCGGCGGCCAGAAGCGCCGCCTCGACATCGCGCTCGGTCTCATCCACCGGCCCGAGCTGCTCTTCCTCGACGAGCCGTCGACGGGCCTCGACCCGCACAGCCGCGCGAACCTGTGGGAGCACATCGTCGACCTCCGCCGCGAGACGGGCACGACGATCTTCCTCACGACGCACTACCTCGACGAGGCCGACCAGCTCGCCGAACGCGTCATGGTGATGGATCACGGCCAGGTGATCGCCGACGACACGGCGTGGGCGCTCAAGGAGTCGCTCGCGGGCGACCGGGTGAGCCTCACCTTCGAATCGGCGGCGGATGCCGCGGCAGCCGCCGCCCGCATCGGCGGGGAGGCATCGGGGCAGGTCGTCACGGTGACCGCTCCCGGCGGCGATCGGGCGCTACCCCGATACATCCGCTCGCTCGGCGATGCCGGACTCGACGTCGTCGCGGCGACGCACCGGCAGCCGACCCTCGACGACGTGTTCCTCGCGCTCACGGGGCGCACGCTCCGCGAGGAGGCCGCCCACGCCGAGTCATCCGACGCCGATGGCGCCGCTTCCCCCGTCCACGCCACCGCCTGACCCCGTCACGACACGAAGGATCCCCTCATGACCACCATCGACACCACCGCCCGCCCGACGGGCTTCATCCGCGACACCGCCTCGGTGTTCGTCCGCGAATCCCGTCCGCTCGTGCGCGACCCGTTCAGCGTGATGTTCTCGCTCGTGCAGCCGCTCGTCTTCCTCGGCCTCTTCGGCCCGCTGCTCATCGGCGCCTCGGGCGGCGACGCAGCCGGCACGTTGCAGTGGTTCGTCCCCGGCATCCTCGTGATGGTCGCGCTGTTCGGCACGGCCTCGACGGGCGCGAACCTGCTCTTCGAGATGCAGACCGGCTCGCACGAGCGCACGCTCGTCGCGCCGCTCTCGCGCAGCGCCCTGCTCGTGGGTCGCGCGCTCAAGGAGGTCGTGCCGCTCGTCATCCAGGGCACGATCGTCGTGCTCGTGGCCGTGCCGTTCGGCTTCTCGCTCCATGTGCCGGGCCTCGTCGCCGGCCTGGCCGTGCTCGCCGTCTTCGGCATCGGCTTCGGCGCCCTGAGCTACTCGCTCGCGCTCGCCTGCCGCAACCGCGACTGGATGTTCTGGATGGTGCACCAGACGCTCCTGTTCCCGCTCATGATCCTCTCGGGCATGCTGCTGCCGCTCGAGGACGGCCCCGGCTGGATGCAGGTCGCCGCGGCGATCAACCCGCTGAGCTACCTCGTCGGCGCCGAGCGCGCGCTGCTCGCGGGGGACTTCGGCGCACCGGCGGTCATCGGCGGAATGATCGCGGCCGCCGTGACGTGCGCGATCGGCATCGTGGTCGGCGTGCGGGCGATGAAGCGCGCGGCCTGACGACGGCACGACGAGGGCGAGCGGATGCCGCATCCGCTCGCCCTCTCGCGCGCCCGTCAGGGCGCCTGCACTACTTGCAGGTGCTGCCCGGGTACGGGGCGGGATAGGTCGAGTACCTGCCGGCTCCGGCATCCCACGTGTAGCCGGCCACCGTGGCCGTGCCGGCGGCCGCCTTCTTGCCCGCCTTCCACATGTAGGTCACCGTCGCCCCGGGGGCGACCTTGGTGAACTTCACCGTGCCCTCGTCGCTCGTGAGGCGGATGTCCGCGGCGAGCGCGGCCCGGTTCACGGCCGAGACGACGATGTACGCCTTCCCGTCGAGGCACTGGGTGTGCGCCGTCACCTCGAGCGGCACGTCGGGCACGACGACGATCGCGACCGTGCCGGTCCAGGATGCCTCGGTCGAGACGTTGCCCGCAGCATCCGTGGCCCGGGCGAGCACGGTGTGGGCACCGTTGCCGAGCTCGATCGGGCCGGTGACGGCCATCCACGCCGCGGCGTCGACCTTGACCTCGACCGTGGGCGGCGGCGTGTAGTCGTCGGCGCCCGAGATGGTCAGCACGACCTTCGAGGTGTACGTCCCGCCTGGGCCGGGTGCACCCGGCTCCGCGGCGATCGCGACCGTCGGCGCGGTGGTGTCGACCGGCGGGTAGGACACGAGCTGCGGCGACGCGAACGATCCGACCGCGGGTGCACCGGCGTCGTTAACGATGCGGTTGATGCCGCCCGTGCCGTTCAGGAACACGCTCGTCATCGACTCGAACCGCACGTTCGCCGACTTCGGCGTCTGGATGCCGCTCTCGACGCGGATGTCCTGACCGCCGTTGATCGTCTGGTCGAAGAAGGAGTAGACGCCGAGGCCCTGTGCCAGGTGCGAGGTGACCCCGTCGCCCACGCGGTACGACGCGTACCCGAGCCGGTCGCCGTCCATGTACGCCGCCTGGGTCGGCGGGTCGTAGGGGATCTCGCTCTGGTAGAAGATCGTGCGTCCGCCGTCGCCGTTCCAGACGACCTGGTTCTTCTGGTAGTGCTCGACGAAGAGGCCGAGCGCGGTGACATCGTCGCCGTTCACGACGACGCCGTGGTCGCCGGTGTTGCTGGCCCACGCGACCCCGTCGCCGTGATCGGCGCGCCAGGCCCAGATGTGGTCGAGCAGCGTGTTCGGGCTGTTGACCTCGATCGAGGTCGTCGCCTTGCCGGCCCACGGGCCGCCGACGCGGATGAACACGTCGGTCAACGTCGTCGGGTCGGCTGCGTCTGAGGCGGTCGCCCCCGTCGGTCCGACCTTCACGAGCACGTCGGAGTTCTCGAGCCCGGCGTCGACCGTGAGGCCGGCGATCTTCACGCCCGGGACATCCGCGATCTCGATGGCGACGTTGCCCGCGGTCGGCACGAGCGACGCGTAGCCGAGTCCGAGCACGACGGTGCCGGCGTCGTCCACCTGCAGGGCCTCGTCGAGTTCGTACACACCCGGCGTGACGAGCAGGTTGCGGCCGCTCGCGAGCGCCGCGTTCAGCTCGTCCGCGGTGTCACCGGGCTTGGTGATGAAGAACTCGGAGAGGTCGAGGCTGTCGCCGGCCGCGGCATCGGTCGACCAGTCGTGGCCGCGCGTGTCGGCCTTCGCCTTCGGCACGAACACCTTGTAGTCGTCGCCGTCGAGGTAGAGGAACGGCGACTCTCGGTTGATCGGCGTCTCGTCCACGACGGTCTTGTTGCCGGTGCCGGTCGGCGTCGGACCGAAGTCGTGCGCGGGAGCACCCTCGACGCCCGAGAACACCATGTTCCAGACACCGCCCTCCCACGTGCCGACGGTCGAATTGCGAGTGAACCACTGCTGCTGCGAGCCGGTGACGATCTTGCCGTCGACCTTGGAGTTGGCGAGGTATCCCCCCGAGGCGAACTCGCCGACCCGGCCGAAGAGCGTCAGGTCGCCCTGAATGTGCACGCGGCGGAGCGGCGCCGCCTGCGAGACGGCGAACCGCATCTGGTGCGGGTCGGTCACGCCGCTCGGGAAGGGGCGCGTGGCGTCGACGCCGACGGGCCGCTGGATGGGATTGATGGCGACGTTGCTGAGCGAGCGCCAGAACCGGGTGAGCGAGCCGGGCTGCTGGCAGTCCCACGGGTTCGCCTCGCACTGACGCACGGGCTCGACGTGGATCGCGCCGTTGATGGTCACATCGTCGGGCGAGGCGCCGAGGCCAGCGACGGCCTGGTAGTACCCGAGCTCGGAGTTCACGATGCCCGTCGCGGTGGACGGGTCGTTCTGCCCGGCAGCGCTGCCGTAGGTGCCCGGCTTGAAGAAGAACTGGTGCCGGTCGGCACTGAACTCCTCCTCCTGCGAGGCGGCCATGAGCGCCGCGTTGATGTCGTCGACCGACCAGGTCTCGTCGAAGATCGTCACGTTGGGGCCGAAATCGGGCTCCGCTGCGGTGGCGGCGGATGCCGTCATGGTCACTCCCCCGGCGACCAGGGCCGCGATGGCGACACCCGATCCGATTCGTCGAGTCACGCCGGCGACCCCGGAGTGACGCGTTCGTTGCGTCGTCACATGTTCTCCTTTGAACGGCGGTCGGCGGTGCCCCGCGATCGACCGGTGGATCTCTTGCGATGGTGCACGCCGCCGCCATCATCGGCACGGTCGCATTCGTCACCATAGCGAAAAGTTACTTACATGTCAGTAACTTAATTGGGGCGAGGCCGTTCGCCTACGCTCATCACATGCCCCTCACCAGCACCGAGCACGACGTCGTGATCCTCGGCGGTGGCCACAACGGCCTCACCGCAGCCGCCTACCTCGCCCGCGCCGGCAAGCGGGTGCTGCTGCTCGAGCGCAGCGACCACCTCGGCGGCGCCGCCGTCTCCGCCGACGCGTTCGAGGGCGTCGACGCGCGCCTCTCGCGCTACTCGTACCTCGTGAGCCTCCTGCCGCAGCGCATCATCGACGACCTGGGCCTCGACGTGCGCCTCGTGCGGCGCCGCTTCTCGTCGTACACGCCCGACCCGGCCGACCCCTCGCGCGGCCTGCTCGTCGACAACGAGGCCGACGCCGCCTCGACCGATGCCGCCTTCGCCCGCGTCGACGCCGAGCCCGACGCCGCGGCATGGCGCTCGTTCTACGCCGACACCGCACGCCTGGCGGAGCGCCTGTTCCCGACGCTCACCGAACCCCTGCCGACCCGCGACGAGGCGCGCGAGCTGATCGGCGACGAGCGACTCTGGCGGGAGTTCGTCGATCGGCCGCTCGGCGAGGCCATCGACGCCCGCTTCACGAGCGACCTCGTGCGCGGGGTCGTCGCGACCGACGGCCTCATCGGCACGTTCACCGAGCTCGACGACCCGTCGCTCGACGCGAATCGCTGCTTCCTATACCACGTCATCGGCGGCGGCACGGGTGACTGGGACGTGCCGGTCGGCGGCATGGGCGCCGTCACCGGCGAGCTCGCGCGAGCGGCCCGCGAGGCCGGCGCCGAGCTCGTGACCGGGGCGGAGGTCGTCGCGGTCGATCCGTCGGGCGAGGTGCGCTGGCGGCAGGGCGACGAGCCCGGCGAGCGGACGTCGCGGGCCGACGTCATCCTCGCGAACGTCGCCCCCGCCGTGCTCGACCGGCTGCTCGCGGCCGGTGCACCTGCATCGTCGGCGACGACCGGCGGCGTGCCCGCGGTCGTGCGCGAGCGGCTGCGCCACCTGCACGCTCCCGAGGGCGCGCAGGTCAAGGTGAATCTGCTGCTCACCCGGCTGCCGAGGCTCCGCGACACGGCCGTCGCGCCAGAGGCCGCGTTCGCGGGCACGTTCCACATCAACGAACTCGAGTCGCAGCTCGCGACCGCCTACGGCGAGGCCGCCCGCGGCCGCATCCCGTCGCAGCTGCCGTGCGAGATCTACTGCCACACCCTGAGCGACCCGTCGATCCTCTCCCCCGCGCTCGCGGCATCCGGTGCCCACACGCTGACCGTCTTCGGCCTGCACGTGCCGCACCGACTGCTCGAGCGCTTCGGCAACGACGAACTGCGGGGACTCCTGCAGTCGGCGGTGCTCGCCTCGCTGAACTCGGTGCTCGCCGAGCCGATCGAGGGCGTCATCGCGACGGATGCCTCCGGCCGACCGTGCATCGAGACGAAGACGACGCTCGACCTCGAGGAGGCGCTCGCGATGCCGGGCGGCAACATCTTCCACGGTCCGCTCTCGTGGCCGTGGGCCGAGTCGGCCGCCGCCCTCGCGACGCCGGCCGAGCGCTGGGGCGTCGCGACCGCTCACCCGGGCATCATGCTGTGCGGATCGGGCGCAGTACGCGGCGGGGCCGTGAGCGGCATCGGCGGTCACAATGCGGCGATGGCGGTGCTCGAGGCATCCGTCGGCTGAGGCTGCCGTGGCCGCGGCCATACCCTCCGGTATGGTGACGGCATGGCGACCTCGCGCACCGATTGGCTCGACGAAGGCCTCGACGTGCTCGCGCACGAGGGCGCCGATGGGCTGCGCATCGATCGCCTCGCGAGCCGCCTCGGCGTCACCAAGGGCTCGTTCCACCATCACTTCGCCGGCGCAGCGGGCTACCGCGCAGCGCTGCTCGAGCACTACGAGCAACTGAGCCTGCAGGCGCTCGACGCCGCGGTCGGCGCTCGCAGGGAGCAGGGCACCCGGGCGACCCTCGAGTGGCTCGTGGAGCTCGCGACCGACGAGCAGTCGTCGATCCGCCGCGCCGAGCTCGACCGCGCGGTGCGCGCGTGGGCGAACGCCGACGCCGAGGCGCGCGCGACGCAGGCCCGCATCGACGCCCGTGTGATCGGGCTCCTGCAGTCGGCTTGGCGCCCCGCGAGCGAATCGGATGCCGCGGCGCGCACGGCCGCGCTCGTGCCCTATCTCGTGTCGCTCGGAGCGGCCGTCACCGTGCCGCCGATCTCCGCCACGGAACTGCGAGCGGTCTACGAGCTCCTCCTCGGCGCCGTGCCCGGCAGCGGCCTCGACTGAGCCGCCGTCACGCTCAGAGCACGAAGCAGCACAGCCCGACGGCGACGCAGATGACGAGCATGCCCGCGGCGTTCACGAAGAGGTTGCGCCCGAAGTCGCGTGCGGCGATGTGCATGCCGATCGCGACCACGAAGTAGGCGACGAGCGCCGCGCAGGTGACGAGCCCGAGCCAGGGCACCCAGATGCCGAGGATGAGTCCGGCCGCCGCCGCGAACTTGATGGGCGCCAGCACCCACCACCATCGTCGCGGAAAGTGCACGTCATCGAAGCACTTCGCGATGAACGGCAGCGGGATCGCGCTCATCACGCCGTCGGCGAGCTGGATGAGGGCCAGGACCACCACCGGCCACACGGGGTCGGGCAGGTTCTCCATGGGGCATACCATACCGTATGGTATGCCCCACCACAGCCCCCTCGAGGGAGGCCGAACAGATCAGCCGAGCGCGACCCAGCCGACACCCACGACCACGGCGACGAGGCCGAGCACGAGGCTCGGAACGAACGCCTCCTTGCGCTTCACGTGCAGCGCGACGGCGAAGACCATGGTGATCGCGAGCGCGAAGGCGGCCACGGGCGTGAGCCACGGCACGATGCCGGTCGCGGCGGGCAGCACGAGCCCGATCGCGCCGAGCACCTCGAGCAGGCCGATGGTCTTCAGCTGGACGGCGCTCACGTCTTCGACCCAGGGCATGTTCGCGAGCACCGCCTCGCGCGACCTGGTGGCCTTCATGGCGCCGGCCATGCCGAACAGGAGGGCGAGCAGCCCGGTGACGATCCACAGTGCGATGAGCATTTGTTCTCCGAAGTCTTAGTTACTGTCAGTGCGTAACGCACGAACGGTGACTCTAACTCACGGAAGCCGCGCACTTCACCGTGCGTTACGCACCACGAGGTGCGTAACGGGACACGGAGACGACCGGGTCTAGAAGACGAAGATCTGGCCGAGCACCATGATCGCGATCACGAAGAGCACGATCACCGCTCCGACGATCGCCACCGACTTCACCGAGAGCTTCGCGACGCCGAAGCCGACGAGGAACGGCAGTGAGAGCAGGAAGATCGTGACGATCCACCAGAAGAACTGGTAGCCGCCCTGCGTCGCCTCGGAGAGCCGACCGGCGAAGAGCTGCTGCGAGTGCGGGGTCGTCGCGAACGTGAACGCTGCCGAGAGGGGGATCGCGATGAGCGCGAACACGATGAGGCCGGCGAGGGCTCCCCAGAGCCCGGCCTTGTTGTTCTCGGGGTCGATGTCGAGCGCTTCTTCTCTCCCCGTCGACTGCCCGCCCGACGACGCCTTCACGCCCGACGACGCCTGCCCGCTCGACGCACGCTTGCGTCCACCACTCGATCCCATGGCCACACTCTAGTGCGCGGCGCACCGCTCTGGCGGTTGACGCGCAGCGGGATTAGCCTGAGTTCACGAGCGAACGGGGGCCGATGATGACCGCGAGACCGACCGGGCACTACGTGCTGAAAGACGACGGCCTGTACCTCCAGTTCGACCGCCTCTTCTACGCCCCCATCGAAGACGTCTGGTTCAGCCTCACGAATCCGAACGCCATGCGCGCCTGGATCGGCACCTACACCGGCAGCCCGGCGACGGGCGGCGTGCGGTTCCGCATGGAGGCCGAGGGCGAAGGCGAGTGGCAGAACGTCTCGATCCTCGAGTGCGCGGCGCCGCACCGGTTCACGGCAGACTCCGGCCCCGGCCCGAACGGCATCCGGGTCTTCTGCCACCTCCTCGAAGGAGGCGGCATGACGACGCTCACGCTCGGCCAGCGGCTGCACGACCCGTCGGAGGCCGCCGACATGGGCCCCGGCTGGGACTACTACCTCGACCGGCTCGCGGCGGCACGGGCCGGCACGCCGCAACCCGAGTGGGAGACCTACTACCCGGCCTTCTCGCCGCACTACCGCGAACTCGCGGTTCCCGGCGGCGTGCGCTGAGCGCACCGTGACGCCGACCGCGACGGTCCGAGGATGTCGCGTGCCCGCGGCATCCCGAACCCTAGACTGTGCCCCGTGAACTCGGCAGACCGACTGCGGCGACGCTCCGCAGAACCCGAACCGCGACACGGGCTCTTCGTGAACCACCCGTTCCGATGGGGCTTCATCGTCACGCTCGGCGTGCTGCTCGCGGTGCTGCTCGCCATCATGGTCGTGAATCTGCAGAGCGTGCTGATCTCGGTGTTCATCGCGGCGTTCGTGGCACTCGGCCTCGACCCGCTCATCCGCTGGTTCCAGCGCCGCGGCCTGCCGCGCGGCACCGCGATCGTGATCGTCATCATCCTCTTCGTCGCGGTCGTCGTGGGCATCATCTGGATCGTCGTGCCGCCCGTGATCGGCCAGGCGGTGTCGTTCGCGAAAGCCCTGCCGAGCGAGGTCAAGCAACTGCAGGACTCGGGCTGGTTCGACCAGGTCAACGAGACGACGAACGGCCTGCTCTCGACCGTGGTCACCTGGATCAGCGGCATCCTCGCCGACCCGAACACCTGGGCGGCCATCGGCGGCGGCGCACTGCAGTTCGGCGCGTCACTGCTCGACGGCATCTCGACGAGCGTGTTCGTCGTCGTGCTCTCGATCTACTTCATCGCGACCCTCGACACCACCAAGCGCGCCTGCTACACGCTCGTCGCGGCGAGCCACCGAACCGAGGTCGAGGGCTACGCCGAACGCATCATGCAGTCGATCGGCCGCTACCTCAGCGGCATGGTCGTGCTGGCGTTCGCCAACTCGGTCTTCTCGACCATCCTGCTCATCGCCGTCGGCGTGCCGTACGCCCTGTTCATCGGCGCGATGGCGTTCTTCATCACGTTGATCCCGCTCATCGGTACCGTCATCACCACCGTGATCATGACGATCATCTCGCTGCTCGTCTCGCCGGTGGCGGGCATCATCGTGCTCATCGCGATGCTCATCTACATGCAGATCGAGGCGTACATCCTCACGCCGAAGGTCATGGGCAAGGCGGTGCAGGTGCCCGGCACGATCGTGCTCATCTCGGCGCTCGCGGGCGGCACGCTCATGGGGCTGCTCGGCGCGCTCGTCGCGATTCCGATCTCGGCGGGCATCCTGCTCATCATCCGCGAGGTCGTGATCCCGCAGAAGGCTCGGAGCTAGGCCGGGTCAGGCCCAGATCGACGGCGCCGCCGCGCGAGTGGCGGGCAGTGCGACATCCGTGCCCCAGCGCTCCATCCAGTCGGGGATCTCGTCGGCGCCCGAGACGCCGAGCACCTCGACGATCTCGGCCATCGGCACCGTGCCGCCGCCCTTCTTGAGGAAGCGTGCGCGGATGAAGCCCTGCGCGTAGATCTCGAGCTCGCCGTCGGGGCCGGGGCGCACGTAGCGGTGCTCCACGTAGACCGCCTTGTCGTCGTGGCCGACGAGACGCGACTCGATCGTGAACCGGTCCCAGAGCTGCAGTGACTTGCGGAACGTGACCGTCTCGCTCGCGACGACGGGGTACCAGTTCTTCTCGCGCATCGTCGCCCAGACGCCGTTGCGCACGAGCATGTCGAAGCGGGCGACATCCATGATCGAGAAGTAGACGCCGTTGTTCATGTGCCGATTGATGTCGAGGTCGGTCGGCAGGGTGATGAAGTTCGTGCGTGCGACATCCCAGTGACCGAGGTCGGGCTTGCGCCGCGAGAGGAACAGCACGTGGAGCAGGGTGCGGAAGAACATGTGCATGATCCACGACTGTATGACGAAATCGTGGTGGATCATCCAACATTGGCGGAAGCCACAGTCGAGCGACGGATGCCGCCGCTCTCGTTGTGCGAGCCCGCGATGCCTACTCGCCGGAAACGGTCGGCAACCGGTACCGCAGGTGCGTCGCCCGTGCGCCTTGAACGGCCGCGATCGGCTCGAGCTCCACCCGGTTCGGAGCCGAGTCGGGAAAGAGCCGGTCACCGCCCCCGAGGAGCACCGGCACGATGTGGAGACGCGCCTCGTCGACGAGCCCGAGGGCGAGCGCCTGCCTCGCGACATCCGCACCGCCGATGACGCAGACGGATGCCGCACTCGCGGCCACGCTCGCACGGGCGATCGCTTCGGCGACTCCACCGGTGACGAACTCGTATCGCGAGCCTCCGCGCACGTACGACTCGTGGGGTCGACTCGTGACGACGAAGCACGGGCGCCCTTGGAACACCGGCTCGTCGCCCCAGACGGCCTGCCGGACATCGAGCGTGCGGCGGCCGACCACGAATGCGCCGGTCGTCTCGTAGAGGTGCGACACGGCGTCGCGATCGACCCCCTCACCGACCTCGTCGACGACATCGTCGCGGTCGTCGCCGAGTGAACCGGAGAACACCGAGTCGTGCATCCACTCGTGCACGCGCTCCCCGTCGAGCCCGAACGGATGCTCGAGGCTCACGCCCACCGCCGCGGTGAATCCGTCGACCGTCATCGTCATCTCGAGGAAGACGTGGGTCATCGGGTCAGCCCTTGACGGGCACGTGCCGCTCGTCGACGCCGTTGTAGACCGACAGCGGTCGGATGAGCGCGTTCGACGCCGCCTGCTCCATGATGTGCGCCGTCCAGCCGGTGATGCGACTGGCGACGAACAACGGCGTGAAGGTCAGGGTGTCGAAGCCCATCAGGTGGTACGCCGGGCCCGCCGGGTAGTCGAGGTTCGGCTTGATGCCCTTGCGGTCGGCCATCGCCTGCTCGAGGCCGACGTACAGCTCGAGCAGGTCGGGCCGTTCGTAGTACTCGACCATGCGCTCCATCGCGTCGCGCATCGTCGGAACGCGGGAATCGCCGTTCTTGTAGACGCGGTGCCCGAAGCCCATGATCTTGCGCTTCTCGGCGAGTGCGGCGTCGAGCCAGGCCGCGGCGCGCTCGGCGCCGCCCGGGCCCGTGCCGATCTCGTCGAACGCGTGCATGACGGCCTCGTTGGCACCGCCGTGCAGCGGTCCCTTGAGTGCGCCGATCGCACCCGTCACCGCCGAGTAGAGGTCGGCGAGCGTCGAGGTGATGACCCGCGCGGTGAACGTCGAGGCGTTGAACGAGTGCTCGGCGTAGAGGATCATCGACACGTCGAAAGCGCTCACGACCGGCAGCTCGGGCAGCTCGCCGAACGTCTGCCAGAGGAAGTTCGCCGAGAAGCCGAGGTCGGCGCGCGGCTCGACGAACTCGAGCTCGTGCCGCCGCCGCTGGTCGTAGGAGACGATCGACGGCAGCTTCGCGAGCAGGCGGATCGACTTGTCGAGGTTGGCCTCGACGCTGTCGTCAGGGGTCATCGGGTCGCTCGCGCCGATCACGGAGACGGCGGTGCGCACGACGTCCATCGGGTGGGCCGTGAGCGGCAGCTCGTCGATGATGCGCTTCACCTCGTGGTCGAGGCCCCGGAGCGAGCGCTCGCGTTCCTCGAACTCGGCCAGCTGCACGTCATCGGGCAGCTCGCCGTTCCACAGCAGGTAGGCGACCTCCTCGAACGTCGCGGAGGCCGCGAGTTCCTGCACCGGGTAGCCGCGGTAGAGCAGCGAGTTCGACTCGGGATTCACCTTCGAGATCGCGGTGTAATCGACCGGCACGCCGGCCAGGCCCTTGTAGATCTCCTGCTCAGCCACGGATGCTCCTTTGCGTTGACGGGTCTGGTGGTCCCCGGGCCCCGAGGCCCGGGTTCGGGACTCTCGGCTATTCGATCGGCGTATCGCCGACGGTGAAGTTGAAGATACTCGTATCGAAGCGGTTGTAGCCCTCGTAGTCGATGAGTTCGTAGAGATCGGCACGGTGCTGCATCTCGTCGAGCTTGCCGACGAGCGAGCCCGTGGCCTCGATCTCGTCGAGCCCGCGCACCGCGGATCCCATCGCGAGGCGCAGCAGCGACACCGGCCAGATGACGATGTTCATGCCGACGTCGGCGAGCTGCTGCACGGTGAACAGCTCGCTCTTGCCGAACTCCGTCATGTTCGCGAGGAGCGGCACGTCGACCGCGGCGCGCACCGCCTCGAACTCGGCGAGCGAACGCATCGCCTCGGGGAAGATGGCGTCGGCGCCGGCGTCGACGAGTGCCTTCGCGCGGTCGACCGCGGCGGCGAGCCCGTCGACCGCGGCGATGTCGGTGCGCGCCATGACGAGGAAGTTCGGGTCGCGGCGGGCGTCGACGGCAGCACGGATGCGCTGCAGCGCCGTCGACTCGTCGACGACCTGCTTGCCGTCGAGGTGGCCGCATCGCTTCGGGTTGACCTGGTCTTCGATGTGGAGGCCGGCGAGGCCGGCGTCCTCCATCTCCTGCACGGTGCGGGCGACGTTCATCGGCTCGCCGAATCCGGTGTCGGCGTCGATGATCGCCGGCAGCTCGGTCATGCGGGTGATCTGCTTGCCGCGGCCCGCGACCTCGGTGAGCGTCGTGAGGCCGATGTCGGGCAGGCCCAGGTCGGCGCTCAGCACCGCGCCCGAGATGTAGACGCCCTCGAAGCCCTTCTGCTCGATGAGCCGCGCCGAGAGCGGGTTGAATGCGCCGGGGAACCGCATGATCTCGCCGGTGGCGAGCCGCCCGCGGAAGAGCCGGCGCTTCTCGGCGGGGGTCGTCGTCGAGTACAGCATCAGAACAGTCCCTCGGGGACCTCGACGCCCACGAGTGCGCCGGGCGCCACGTTGAACGTGAGGCCGCCGAGCTCGTCGGGGCCGAGCTCGGGCAGGCGCTGCGCGACGTCGAGGAAGCGCTCGATCTCCTCGGGCGTCAAGGCCCACTCGGCGAGCGTGCGGAACTTCTGCACGTACTGTTCGCGGGCGAACGGCCGGGCCCCGAGCGGGTGCGCGTCGGCCACGGCGATCTCGTCGACGATCTCGCCGCCGTCGGCGAGCTTGATGACCACGCGGCCGCCGAACGCCTTCTCGGCGATGTCGTTCGAGTGGTAGCGGCGGGTCCACTCCTCGTCTTCGACGGTCGTGACCTTCTTCCACAGCTCGACGGTGTCGGGGCGGTGGGCGCGCTCGGGCGAGTACGACTCCGCGTGGTCCCACGTTCCGTCTTGCAGGGCGACCGTGAAGATGTACGGGATCGAGTGGTCGAGCGTCTCGCGCGAGGCATCGGGGTCGTACTTCTGGGGGTCGTTCGCCCCGGAGCCGATCACGTAGTGCGTGTGGTGCGAGGTGTGCAGGGTGATCGACTCGATGCGCGACGGGTCGTCGAGGATCAGCGGGTACTCGTCGTGGAGCTTGCGGGCGAGGTCGATCCACGCCTGCGCCTGGTACTCGGCCGAGTGCTCCTTGGTGTACGAGTCGAGGATCGCCCGCTTGGCCTCGCCGACCTCGGGCAGCGGCACCTCGTACGAGGCATCCGGCCCGTCGAGAAGCCACGCGATGACGCCGTCTTCACCCTCGTAGATCGGCACGGGGCTCGTCTGGCCGCGCATGGCGCGGTCGACCGCCTCGACGGCCATCTTGCCGGCGAACGCGGGGGCGTGCGCCTTCCACGTCGAGATCTCGCCCTTGCGGGACTGCCGCGTCGCGGTCGTCGTGTGCAGCGCCTGGCCGATGGCCTGGAAGATCGTCTCCTGGTCGAGGCCGAGCAGCGTGCCGATGCCGGCGGCGGCCGACGGGCCGAGGTGGGCCACGTGGTCGATCTTGTGCTTGTGGAGCGAGATCGCCTTCACGAGGTCGATCTGGATCTCGTAGCCCGTCGCGATGCCGCGCACGACGTCACGACCGGTGAGGCCGCGGTTCGCTGCGAGGTGCTGGGCGACGGCGACGATCGGCGGGATGTTGTCGCCGGGGTGCGAGTACTCCGCTGCGAGGAAGGTGTCGTGGAAGTCGAGTTCGCGCACGGCCACGCCGTTGGCCCACGCGGCCCACTCGGGGCTCGTGCGGCGTGCGGCATCCGCACCGAAGACGGTCGCGCCGTCGCCGCCGATCGAGACGGGGTGCGCGAGCGCCTGGCTGCGCGCCGAGACGACCGGACCGCGGGCGATCGAGGCGGCCGCGACGGCCGCGTTGTCGATCACCCGGTTCACCACCATGTCGACGACGTCGTCGTCGAGCTCGACCGGGTCGGTCGCGACGCTCGCGAGCTTCCAGGCGAGCTGGCCCTCGCGAGCGAGGTTCTCGTCGCTGCGGTGCGTGCGAAGGTGGTGGAGGTGCATGGGTGGACCTTTCTGAACTGTTCCAACGGTCAGGCTACGCGGTGCCCGTCGGGCTGACGAGACTCGATGGATGCGAGTGCGTGACGAAGACTCATGTGCAGGTGCACGTGACTGGCATGGGCGGCGAGCGACGCGTCGCCCGCGATGATCGCCTCGACGATCAGGAGGTGCTCGGATGCCGCGGCGCGGAGCCGCTCGGGATTGTGGCGGGCCAGTCGACGCACTCGAGCGGAGTGCAGGCGCGCGCTGCGCAGCGCCGCCACGAGCATCGGGTTGGCGGTCGACGCGTCGATCTCCTCGTCGAGCGCATCGACGGTGTCGTAGTAGGTGCGCAGGCCCTCGTCACCGCCGTCGAGCAGCTCGGGCGCTGCGGCGAGCCGGTCGTGGAGCACGGTGAACCGGGCCGGGTCGCGCCGGGTCGCCGCGAGCCGCGCCGCCTGCTCCTCGAGCGCCTCGCGCAATTCGTACAGCGAGGTGATGCTCGCGGGCGAGAGCTCGCTCACCTGCAGCACCCGGGCGGAGGCTGCGGTCGCGAGGCCGTCGGCCTCGAGGCGGGCGAGGGCTTCGCGCACCGGCGTGCGCGAGACGCCGAGCCGGTTCGCCTGCTCGACCTCGGCGAGCGCGGTGCCCGGTGCGAGCACGCCGTCGAGGATCTCCTCGCGGAGCACCTGATACGCGCGTTCGCCGGCTCTCATGCTCACCCCTCCCCACTTATGTATACGCTGCGGTGGAGGATTGCGCAAACTGTCGCTCAGTGCACGCTGGATGTATACAAACGTTAGGCAGGCCAGACCGGGTCGAACCGCGCATCGTCGATCACGCGCGCCGCGAGGCCCGGATCGACCTCGGCGAGCGTCGACGGGTTCCAGCGCGGGTTGCGGTCCTTGTCGATGACCTGGGCGCGGATGCCCTCACGCAGGTCGTGCTGCTCGATGAACCAGGAGACGAGACGGAACTCCTGCTCGAGGGCGTCCTCGAGGCTCCGCAGCGTGCGGGCGCGACGCACCGATTCGAGTGTCACGGTGAGCGCGGTCGGCGAGAGCGTCTCGAGCTCGTCGGCGGCAGCGGCAGCGTAGGCGGTGGCGCCGGGGTCGAGCGGATGCTGCGGGAACGAGCTCGACGGTGCACCCTCCGTGTGCGCCGTCGCTCGCCCCTCGGCGAAGGCGCGCAGGCGCTCGATGATCTCGCCGACCGTCGGCGCCGAGTAGCAGGCGTCGACCCAGTCGCGGGCGAGCGCGAGGGCCGACGGGCCGGGCGTCTCGTCGAACAGCATGACGATCTCAGCCGGGCTGCCGGGGTCGGCCCGCTCGGCGAGCGCCTGGATGACGTGCGGCAGCCGCTCGGAGGGCACGAACGAGTCGGCGAATCCGGCGTGGATCGCGTCGGCCGCGTCCATCGTGCGCGAGTTGAGGGCGAGGTGCACGCCGAGCTCGCCCGGCGCCTTGGCGAGCAGCCAGCTGCCGCCGACATCCGGGGTGAAGCCGATGCGGGTCTCGGGCATCGCGATGCGCGAGCGCTCGGTGACGATGCGGATCGAGGCGTGACCGGCGAGGCCGATGCCGCCGCCCATCGTGATGCCGTCCATGAGCGCGACGACGGGCTTCGGGTAGCGCGCGATCATCGCGTCGAGCCGGTACTCCGCTCGGAAGAACTGCCGCGCCTCGGCATGGTCGTCGTTCGAGGCGTACGTGTAGAGCTCGCGGATGTCACCGCCCGCGCAGAAGCCGCGCTCCCCCGCACCGTCGAGCACGACGACGCCGACCTCGGAGTCGTTTCGCCAGAGTTCGAAGATCGCGGTGAGCTCGAGGATCATCTGGTAGCTCAGGGCGTTCAGCGCCTGCGGACGGTCGAGCGTGACGTGGCCGACACCGTCGGCGACGCTCGCGGAGATGTGGTCGCTCACGAGTGCCACCGTAGCCGCATCCCGCTCGACGTGCGGAGCAGCGTGCGGGGACGGACCCCATGGAGGCCCATCCCGCTTCGAGTGCGGGGTAGCATGCGGGGATGGTCCCCATGGAGAACCTCTGGGCGTTCGTCGTCGCGTCGGTCGTGCTCATCGTCATCCCCGGCCCGAGCGTGCTGTTCGTCATCGGGCGCTCGCTCGCGCTCGGGCGGCTCGGCGGGCTCCTCAGCGTGGTCGGCAACGCGCTCGGCATGGTGCCGCTCGTCGCCGCCGTGGCACTCGGCGTCGGCGCGATCGTCGCCCAGTCGGTCGTGCTCTTCACGATCATCAAGTTCGCTGGCGCCGCATATCTCGTCTACCTCGGCGTGCAGGCCATCAGGCACCGAGCGGATGCCGCGGCATCCGCCGACGGCAAGGCCGCGCCGCGCTCGCACTGGCGCCAGCTCGGCGAGGGGTTCATCGTCGGCGTCACGAACCCCAAGACGATCGCGTTCTTCGTCGCCGTGCTGCCGCAGTTCGTCTCGTTCTCGGCGGGGTCGATCCCGTTGCAGCTCTTCGAGCTCGGCGTGGTCTTCATCGTGCTCGCGCTGCTCTGCGATTCGGTGTGGGCGCTGGCCGCGAGTGCGGCGCGAGGCTGGTTCGCCCGCTCCCCCAAGCGCCTCGAGCACCTCTCGGCCACTGGCGGCGTCATGATGATCGGCCTCGGCGGCGTGCTCGCGCTCAGCGGCAACAAGCACTGAGCACGGTCGTCAAGCGCTGAGCACGGTCGCCGCGGCTGCCGCTCGAGGCCCGGCTGCGCAACGTTGAGACCCGTCTGCTGCGGGCCGAGATCCGAGCGCCTGTGGACAGCCGAACCACCACCCGCTGCCCGCTCGATACGCTGCCGCGATGATGCATCCGTTCGAGATCGTCGCCGAGCCCGTGCGTCGCCGGATCATCGAGGTGCTCGCAGTCGGGGAACACCCGGTCGGGATCCTCAACGAGGTCATCGCGATGGAGTTCTCGATCTCCCGATCGGCCGTCTCGCATCACCTGCGGATCCTGCGAGACGAGGGCGTCGTGAGCGTCGCGACCGACCAGGCGCTGCCGCAGTCACGGCTGTACGTGGTGAACGGGGAGTACCTCGAGCGGCTCGATGCAGCGGTCGGGCAGCTCTTCGCACTGTGGGAGCAGCGATACGGCACCGGCGTCGGCCGAGCACCTGCGTTCCCGGCACGCGCGGCGCCACCGGTGCGAACGCCGCACGCGCATCGAGCCGGTCGACGGGGTCAGCGCGGCCGCCGGTCCGGCTGGTCCGACGACCCTCTCGAAGCCTGACGATCGTCGCTTGCTGCTTGCTGCTTGCTGCTTGCTGCTTTCGTCTCATCCGATACCGCACATGCTCGCCCTGATCCGTATGCCAGTTCCCCCTCATCGCACCAGAGGGCCCCGTTCCTCGAAAGCGCCCGGCACGCTCTCGCAACAGGTCCGCTCCACGCATGCCAGTTCCCCCTCACCACGCATGCCAATTCCCCCTCATCGCTGAGGAGGAACTGGCAGACCGGCGGAGAGGAACCGGCAGAGCGACTGAGCATTCGAGGACGAAGTCGGTGCACACGATCCACAAGCAGTGAGGGGGAACTGGCATACCCCGCACGGGAAGACGAGTCGGCCGCGAGGGCGACCCGACACGGGGGACGAGTCGGCCGCGAGGGCGACCCGACACGGGGGACGAGTGGGCCGCGAGGGCGCCGTACCGAGCTCGCCCCCACGGGATCTCGATACGGCTGCCTCGCGGCCCACTCGGCGGCGGGGCCGATGCCCCGCCGCCGTACGCCTACTCGGCCGCGGGGCGGGTCGAGCCCGGTGCCGTGATCGGCGCGGCAGCGGTGGCGGTGGGGGCGGCAACCGGCGCGGTAGCGGCAGCGGGCGTGGCAGCATCCGTCGCGGTCGCAGTCGCAGTCGCAGTCGCGTCGACGTCAGCAGCCGCGTCGACGCCAGCTGCCTCGTCGGCCGCCTCGTCCTCGCAGCGACCGGCGAGGCGGTCGTTCCAGATCTTCAGCACCGAGGCCGGGGTCTTCGGCGTGAGCAGGCTGACGACGATGTAGACGAGCAGGCTGGCGCCGAGGCCGAAGTAGATCGGCTCGTTCGCGAGCACGTTGCCCATGACGGCCATCGTGCCGAGGGTGACGACCGTTCCGACGCCCATCGACCAGAGCGCGCCGGCGCCCGTGGCTCGCTTCCAGACGAATCCGCCGAGGATCGCCACGAGCAACCCGCCGACGAGGATGTCGTAGGCGACGGTCAACGCGGCGACGACGTCGTTCAGCAGGGCCGCGACGATGATCACGGCGATGCCGAGCACCATCACGTAGAGGCGGTTCGAGCGCACGTCGTGCTCGGGGTTGGCGTTGGCCGCGGCATCCGCTGCGCTGCGACCGAAGAGTCGCTTGACGAGCGGCATGACGTCGGCGCGTGCCACCGTCGCGGTCGCGATGAGTGCGCCCGAGGCCGTCGACATCATCGCGGCGACGGCCGCGGCGAGCACGATGCCGCTGAGGCCCACCGGGAGGATCTGCTGCGTGATCGCGGCGTACACGTCGTCGCTCGCCTCGATGCCGGGCAGGAACGCCGCGGCCGACATGCCGATGACGGCTCCGGCGACGCCGTAGAGCAGGCAGTAGACGGCCGCCGCCGTGCCGCCCCACCTGGCGACCTTCGGCGAGCGCGCGGTGAACACGCGCTGCCAGATGTCCTGGCCGATGAGCATGCCGAAGGTG
The DNA here is from genome assembly GCF_042262385.1 of Agromyces sp. NPDC056389. NCBI lineage: Bacteria > Bacillati > Actinomycetota > Actinomycetes > Micrococcales > Microbacteriaceae > Agromyces > Agromyces sp. NPDC056389. The sequence goes on along the minus strand of NZ_JBHJPN010000001.1, from coordinate 2,586,060 downwards.
TAGATCACGAAGAAGGTGATGATCGTGTCGACGCCGATCGCGCCGAGGTCGAATGCCGCGGCGCCGAGGCGGTCGACGATGCCCTCGTACCCGCCCGCGTTGGCCCACGCGAACGGCAGCAGGAGGAAGAAGACGCCGATGGTCTTCAGCACGAACTGCACCATGTCGGTGAGCGTGATCGACCACATGCCGCCGATCGAGGAGTACAGCATGACGATGCCGCCGCCGATGATGACCGAGATGGTGCGGTCGGTGCCGAAGAGCACGTTGAAGATCGTCGCGTAGGCGATGGTCGACGTCACCGAGAGCATGAGCGTGTACGCCATCATCACGATGCCCGACGAGCTCGTGGCGTTCATGCCGTACCGGAGCTTCAGCATCTGGGCGACGGTGTACACCTTCAGCTTCTGGATGCGCGAGGCGAACAGGATGCTGAGGAGGAACAGGCCCACGGCGATCGAGACGACGAGCCACATGCCCGAGATGCCGTACTTGTAGCCGAGGCCCACGCCGCCGACGGTGGAGGCGCCGCCGAGCACGACCGCGGCCATGGTGCCGGTGTAGAGGCCGGGGCCGAGGCGGCGGCCGGCGACGAGGAAGTCGGCCGAGTTCTTGGTGCGGCTCTTGCCCCACCAGCCGAAGAGCAGCATCGCTCCCAGGTAGATGATGATGATCGCGATATCCATCGTTGGATCCTTTGCGTCAGGTTTCGGTCGGGTGTTGGGTCGGGTGGTTCAGTCGGATGCCGCGGCACGCCGCAGAACCGGGGTGCGCGTCAGTCCAGGTGCGTCGCCGCGAACATGCGCAGCAGTGCGGGCACGACCACGACGGCGGGGCCGGGCTCGGTGAAGGTGCGGGCGATGGTCGCGCCCACGTCCTCGAGGGTCGACTCGTGGGCCGTGACGCCGAAGGAACGGGCGAGGGCTGCGAAGTCGGGGCGGGCGAGTTCGGTGGCGGTGGCCTGTCCGAACTCCTCCGTCATGTACTCGCGGAGGATGCCGTAGCCTCCATCGTCGATGATGAGCCAGGTCACGTCGGCGTCGTGCTGGCGTGCGGTGGCGAGTTCGGCGATGGAGTACATCGCCCCGCCGTCGCCCGAGACCGCGAGCGTGCGACGGCCGGAGCCGATCGACGCTGCGAGCGCCGCGGGGAACGCGAAGCCGAGGCCGCCCGATCCCTGCGCGGAGTGGAACTCGCCCTGCTTCGGGTCCCATGCCGACCACGCCCAGTAGCCCGCGATCGTCATGTCCCAGAATGTGTGGGCATCGGCGGGCACGGCCGCCCGTAGGTCGGCCATGAGCGAGAGCTCGGGGCCGAGGTCCTGTGCGGCGAGTCGCGCCTCGACGTCGGCGCGGAGCCGGGCGGCGATGTTGGCGCCGCGCGCCGGGGCATCCGACGGCCTCGCCGGAAGCCGGTCCGCGATGGCCGACAGGGCGAGCGCGGCGTCGGCGTGGATGCCGAGGCCGGGGTGGTTCGACTCGAGCACGCGCGCCTCGGCGTCGACCTGGATGAGCCGCCCGCGCGGCGCGAACGTGAAGTAGTTGCTCGTGACCTCGCCGATCGAGGTGCCGACGGCGAGCAGCACGTCGGCCTTCTCGAGGAGCGACGTCGTGTGCCGGTCCTCGATCCAGGACGCCGCGGAGAGCGGGTGGTCGAAGGCGATCGCGCCCTTGCCGCCGACGGTGGAGACGACCGGGGCGTCGAGCGACTCGGCGAGCCGGCGCAGGGCGGCTCGCCCGCCCTCCGAGCGCCGCACGCCGCCACCCGCGAGGATCACGGGCATGCGCGCAGCGGCGAGGAGCGCGGCCGCCTCGTCGACGAGTTCGGCGCGCGGCATCCGCTCGGCGATCGAGGTGACCTCTGAGCGGACGGGCGGGACGTGCGTCGCCTCGAGCAGCACGTCCTCGGGGATCTCGACCCAGGTGGGACCGGCCGGAGCCGCCTGGGCGAGCGCCCACGCATCGGCGAGCGCCGACGGGATCTGCACGGCCTCGCGAACGACGGCCGTGCTCTTCGTCACGTTCTGCGCGCTGCGCTGCTGGTCGTCGAGCTGGTGCAGCAGGCCCTTGCGGGTGCCGCCGAGGCCGCGGCGCGGCACCTGGCTCGTGATGACGAGCAGCGGCACGGCCGTGGCGTACGCCTCCTGCAGGGCGCCGAGCGCGGTGAGCGCGCCGGGCCCGGTGGAGAGGAACAGCACGCCGACCTCGCCGGTTGCGCGCGTGTACCCGTCGGCGCCGAATGCCGAGTTGTTCTCGACGCGCGAGCTCACGAACTCGAGGTCGCTGCGGCGGATCGCGTCGAAGAGGCCGAGCGCATGCTGGCCCGGGATGCCGAAGACGTGCGAGACGCCGAGTGCCTCGAGCGTCTCGACGACGACATCGCCGCCGTTGCGCACGTGCTCGCCGGTCGCGCCGGCCACGCCGGCCGTGGGCTCGGTCGTCGACTCAGGCATGAGCGGATGCCTCGTGGCGGAGGGCGAGGAGCGACACGAGGTCGTACCCGAGGTGCGATGCCGCGACGCCCGTGATCTCGGCGTGGTCGTAGGGCGGTGAGACCTCGACGACGTCGGCGCCGATGAGGTTCAGGCCGACGAAGCCGCGCAGGATCTCGAGCAGCTCGCGGCTCGTGATGCCGCCGGCCTCGGGCGTGCCCGTGCCGGGAGCGTGCGCCGGGTCCATGACGTCGACGTCGATGGAGATGTAGAGCGGGCGGTCGCCGATGCGGTCGCGGAGCTTCGCGACGACCTCGTCGACGCCCTGACGGTAGACGTCGGCGCTCGTGACGATGCCGAAGCCGAAGCGCCGGTCGTCTTCGAGGTCCTTCTTGCCGTACAGCGGACCACGGGTGCCGACGTGGCTGAGCGCCTCGGTGTCGATGATGCCCTCTTCGAAGGCCCGGCGGAACGGCGTGCCGTGCGTGTACTCGGCACCGAAGTAGGTGTCCCACGTGTCGAGGTGGGCGTCGAAGTGGAGGAGCGCCACCGGGCCGTGCCGCTCGGCCGCGGCGCGGAGCAGCGGGAGGGCGATCGTGTGGTCGCCGCCGAGCGTCACGAGTCGGGTGCCGCCCTCGGTCAGTTCGAGCGCCGCGGCCTGGATCGAGTCGATCGCCTCGCCGATGTTGAACGGGTTCACCGCGATGTCGCCGGCGTCGGCGACCTGGGCCACCTCGAAGGGCGAGACGTCGAGGGCCGGGTTGTACGGGCGCAGCAGGCGCGAGGCCTCGCGGATGTGCGTCGGCCCGAAGCGCGCCCCCGAGCGATACGAGACCCCGCTGTCGAACGGCACACCCGCCACGACGATGTCCGCGTGCTCGACCTGGTCGAGCCGGGGCAGGCGCGCGAACCCCGCGGGGCCGGCGTAGCGCGGCGTCTTGGAGCTGTCGACGGGACCGATCGGCTGCGTCATCTCGCAACCTCCTTGTTGCTTCGTGGGAATCTTTTGTTTCTTCCTAGGCATCTAGGACTGGATGACAAGATAGCGCCGTCGGGAGGGCGCGTCAAGCGGATGATGAGCGGATGTCACGAGCGCGCGGCATCCGCTCACCTCAGGGACGAGGCGTCGATCACCTCGAATGCGAGGCGCCGATCACGTCACGGGCGAGCCGTGGGAACCGGCCTCAGGCGCTCCAGAGCGCGGGTGCGAGCACCCAGATGACTTCGGCGCCGGAGTCGCCGAGGGCCCGCCAGCTATGCGGCTCGTGGCCGTTGAACGTCAGGCTGTCGCCGGGACCGAGCTCCCAGTCCTGGTCGGAGAACCGCACCTGCATCGTGCCCGACAGCACGTGCAGCACGTCGACCTCGGCCGCGACGGCGTAGAGCTCGTCGCCGCCGTGCCCGCCGGGCTGGATCACCGATCGGATCACCTGCACCTTCGACTCGCCCCGCGCCGAGAGCAGTCGCTCCTCGGTGTCGACGCCGCCGAGGTTGATGCGGGGGCCGGTGCCCGCCGGCACGAACTGCACGTCGGGCGCCTCGAACAGCGAGCCGACCGAGATCGACAGCACGTCGCAGAGCGTGATGAGCGAGGAGACGCTCGGCGAGGTCATGTCCCGCTCGACGCGAGAGAGGAACCCCTTCGTGAGGCCCGTGACACGGGCGACCTCGTCGATCGTGAGCTGCTGCGCCTGCCTGGCCGCACGCAGGCGGGAGCCGATCGCGACACGGCGACTGTTGGGCTCGAGCGGCATCGGGCGCATGATGCTCACACGCTACCCGATCACGTTCGGGCCACTGGGTCGGCCGGTGTCAGGCCGGCCTCAGGCCGACCGGCCGAGATAGTCGGCGACGCCGTCGAGCAGCCGTGCGAGGCCGAAGTCGAAGCTCTCGAACGAGCCGTCGACCAGCGCGCCGCTGCCGAGCGTGGCATGGAGCTCGGGGAACCGGTCCGCGGTGACCAGCCGTCCGAGCAGGCGAGCCTCGGAGACCACCACGCCCGAGAGCGACTCGCCCGCCTCGCCCGCGCGGTCGGTGTAGCCGCGCTCGACGAGGGCGCGGAAGCGGGCATGACCGCTGACCTGGAGCACGACGGCGACCCGCTCGTGCCGCGACAACACGGTGCCCGCGAGGGCTGCGAGCCCGGCTTCGAGCCATGCGAGGTTGTTGGGCGTGCTCGCGACACCCATGATCGCGATGTCGAGCATCCATGGGTGGCGTCGGTACACGGCGCCGGATGCCGCGGCGTACTCCTCGAGTCCGGGCCGCCACCCGTTCGCCGCCGCGATGGAGGCGGGTGGGAGACCCATCCCCCGCTCCTGGAGGAGGAGGAGGAGGGTGTCCTTCGAGGACACGTACCGGTAGAGCGACATGGCCGTGAGTCCGAGCACCCGGGCGACCGCAGGCATCGTCACGGCGTCGATGCCGTCGGCATCGGCGAGCACGACGGCGGCCTCGAGCACCTGGTCGAGGCTGAACTCCCGCTTCGGCCCGCGCTGCGGCGTCGGTACTTCACCCCACGCCAGCGCGATCCCCGTCGGCAACTCCGGACCCGCCGCGTCGTCGGCCACTGCCGCCCCTTCCACTCGATCCAGCCAGCCTAGGCGCGGGCATCGGTCAGACCGCGGACCAGCCGCCGTCCGATGCGAGGATCACGCCGTTGATGTTGGCGGCTTCGTCGCTGGCGAGCCAGGCCACCGTGCCGGCGATCTGCTCAGCGGAGGCCGGAGCCGACATCGTCGCCTGCAGCACCGGGCCGGTGCGAGCCGCACCGTATTCAGATCGCCACGACACGTCGAGCCCCGTGACCACTGCCCCCGGTGCCACCGCGTTCGTGCGGATCCCCTGTGGTCCGTACATGAACGCGCTGCTCTTCGTCAGACCGGCGACGGCGTGCTTGGACGCCGTGTATGCGGCGCCGCCGACCGAGCCGCGGAACGATGCCTCGGAGGCGATGTTGACGATCGCACCCGCCCCTCGCTCGCGCATGAGCGGCACCACGGCCCGCGTCGTGCGGAGCACGGCGGTGACGTTGACGTCGAACACCCGCTGCCACGTGTCGTCATCGACCTCGTCGGCGGGGAGGACGCCGTCCATGATGCCGGCGATGTTGGCGAGGATGTCGACCCCGCCGTCCGCCGCCTCGACGAGTTCGCGCACCGTACGTTCCTCGGTCACGTCACCGACCACGGCGCGCACGTCGAAGTCGCCCAGCTCCTCTGCGAGATCGCGCAGCCGGTCGGCGGCGATGTCCGAGGCGATCACCGTCGCCCCATCGGAGGCCAGGATCCGGGCCACGGCTCGGCCGATGCCCGAGCCGGCGCCGGTGATGATCGCGGTGCGGCCGTCGAAGCGGCGTGCATCGGTGCCAGTCATGTTCATGCTCCTTCGCAGGGGTTTAATTACTCGTACTCACGTAAACAGTATATGAAGATACGAGTTAATCAAGCCCCGTGGCGCGCTCGCGCTCAGCTCGACTGCAGCATCCCCACATGCGTCCCCGATCGAGCGCCCGTATGATCTCGGGGTGGCCCTCGCCAAGATCCTCCTCTACTACGTCTTCACTCCGCTCGCCGACCCCGGGGCCGTGCGGCTGTGGCAGCGCGACCTCGCCGAGTCGCTCGGGCTGCGCGGTCGCATCCTGATCTCGGAGCACGGCCTGAACGGCACGCTCGGCGGCGAGCTGAAGGCGCTGAAGCGCTACGTGCGCAAGACCCGCGAGTATCCCGCCTTCAAGCACATCGACTTCAAGTGGAGCGAGGGCACCGGGCTCGACGAGCACGGCGCGAGCGCCGACTTCCCGAAGCTCAGCGTGAAGGTGCGGGGCGAAATCGTCTCGTTCGGCGCACCCGACGAGCTCTCCGTCGACGAGCAGGGCGTCGTCGGCGGCGGCACGAAGCTGAGCCCCGAGGCGCTGCACGACCTCATGGCCGAGCGCGGCGACGACGTCGTCTTCTTCGACGGGCGCAACGCCCTCGAGGCGGCGATCGGCCGCTTCGCGGGCGCGGTCGTGCCCGATGTCGAGACGACCCGCGACTTCGTCGGCGAACTCGACTCCGGAAAGTACGACGAGTTGAAGGGCAGGCCCGTCGTCACGTACTGCACCGGCGGAATCCGCTGCGAAGTGCTCTCGAGCCTCATGACGAGCCGCGGATTCGGCGAGGTCTACCAACTCGACGGCGGCATCGTGCGCTACGGCGAGCGGTTCGGCGACGACGGACTCTGGCAGGGCTCGCTCTACGTCTTCGACCAGCGCGGCTCGATCGACTTCAGCGACCATGCCGCCGTCATCGGCGAGTGCGCGCGCTGCGGCACCGCGACCAATCGCACCGCCAACTGCACGGATGCCTCGTGCGACGCCGAGTTCGTGCTGTGCGAGTCGTGCGGCGCCGCGACGTGCGAGGCGCACGCCGACGCGGCTCAGTCCTCGTTGTCGGCCTCGACGAGGTAGCGCAGCGCGAGTTCGTGGATATCGCGCTGGGAGTTCGCGAGCACGATCGAGGCGATGCCGGCATCCCGGTCGATCATGAGCGCGCTCCGGAAGCCGCCCGTCTCTCCGCCGTGCCCGGTGATGGTCCGGGGGCGTTCCTCGCTGATCCACCAGAAGTAGCCGAACTGCTCGAACCGGTTGTAGCCCGGCGCGACCGGCTCGAGCGCCGCGCTGTCGCTGAGCGGCCCGTCGAGCACCGACTGGGCGAGTGCGACGAGATCGTCGAGCGTCGCATGCACGAATCCGGCGGGCGCGAACCCCTCCCCCGACCAGGGTGCGATCGGATCGCCGGACACGTCGGTCCCGCCGGCATGCCCCTCGGGCACCTCGTCGGGTGTCGTGACGAGCACCGCGTCGTCCATGCCGAGCGGCTCGAACACGCGATCCGCGAGCAGCGCCTGGTACTCGGTGCCGGCTGCGGCGGCGAGTGCATGCCCGAGCAGCGCCGCGCCGAAGTTGCTGTAGACGGGCGCCTCCGACGGCACCACGGGCTCGACGCGCGCGAGCGCGAGCAACTCCTCGAGCGAGGCCGTGTAGGGATTGCGACCGGCCTCGAACTCGGCCGTCGCCTCGGCCACCCATGCCGGATCGGTCGGTTCGAAGGGCAGCCCGCTCCGGTGCGTGGCGAGCGACTCGAGCGTGACGGATGCCGCGGGGGCGTCGCCGAGGGGCAGGTAGGCACCGAGGGGGCTCTCGGTGCCGGCGCCGGCCCCCGACGGATCGCCGACGGGGGCGATGCAACCGGTGAGCGAGACCGCGAGGAGGCCCGCGAGGAGGATCGCGAACCTCCGGGCGTCTCGAATCGACACCAGCCGCGCGGGCATAGCCGTATCGTACGCCCGGGCGGGCGCCGCGTCGACGGCTTCCGCCGTCAGGCTCCGGTCGACCCGGCGGGTGCCTCGGCGCCCGCGATGACGGCCACCGCCCGGGCGAGCTCGTCGCCGCTCGGCAGTCTGTCGGGCGCGAGCAGCCACAGGATGCCGAGGCTCTGCACGAGCGCGAAGTCGAGCTTCGCGACCGCGTCGACCTGCTCGTCGGAGAGCTCCGGGCGTGCGGCACGGAGCTGCTCGGCGATGCCCAGGTAGCCCTCCCCCGCCGCCGCGGCGAGATGCCGACTGGCCTCGGGGTCGCGCAGCACGCGCACGGTGTTGTCGAGGCTCGCGAGCAGTGGTTCGCGATTCGCCGCGAAGACCTCTGGCATACGATTCCAGAGCTCGGCGAAGCCGTCGAGCAGCGGGAGCGCCGCGGTCTCGCCGACCACGGCCTCCATGCCGTCGCCGATGCCGTCGCCGAGCGACTCCATGAGCGCCTCGGTGATGAGCTGCTCCTTCGAACCGAAGTGATAGCCGATCGCGGCGAGGCTCACACCGGCGGCGGTCGCGATGTCGCGCGCCGTGGCCTTCGCGACCCCGCGCTCGACGATCACCCGGCGCGCGCCGGCCAGCAGGTCTTCACGATTGCCCATGCGTCGATCGTACGCGAACGATTCAGACATCTGTACTAGACATTCGTCTCAATCGTTGTTAGACATACGTATGAGACATTTGTCTGAATCGAGAAGGGCACGGCGATGACCACCACCGGCACCACCCCGCACATCCTGATCTCCGGCGGCGGCATCGCCGGGCATGCGCTCGCGCTGCAGCTCGTGCGCAGCGGCATCCGCACCACCGTCGTCGAGCGCGCCGACGCTCCCCGCCCAGGCGGCCAGGCCGTCGACCTCCGCGGAGCGAGCCGCGAGGTTGCCGAGCGCATGGGACTCATGCCCGGCATCCGGGCGCGGCTGCTGCACGAGCTCGGCCTCTCCTACGTCGACGGCGCCGGCCGCGTGTTCGGCCGCATGTCGATGGAGGACTTCGACGGCAAGGGAGCGGTCGCCGAGATCGAGATCGCGCGCGGCGACCTCGACGAGGTGCTGCGCGATCGGCTCGCGGCCGCGAGCGCGGCGGCGACCGGACTGCTCGATCTCCGCTACGGCGATCGCATCACCGCCATCGCGCCCGACGCCGACGGCGTCGACGTCGCCTTCGAGCACGCGGCCGACGAGCGGTTCGACCTCGTCGTGGGCGCCGACGGCGTGCACTCGGCGACCCGGCGCCTGGCCTTCGGACCCGAGGCCGACTACTCGACCCACCTCGGCGGCTACGTGGCGTTCTTCACGCTGCCCACCCCCGCCGATGTGGAGCCGGGCTGGTTCTCGATGCGATTCGTGCCGGGCGCGACCTTCGGCATCCGGCCCGACTTCGACCCGTCGACCTCCAAGGCGATCATCACGCTCCGCATCGACCGCGATCCGTCGCTCCGGGGCGACCGGGCGGCGCAGGAGGCGCTCATCCGCCGGGCCCTCGACGGCGCAGGATGGCACGCGCCCGCGGTGCTCGCCGCCATGCCCGAGGCGTCCGACTTCTACTTCGACGAGCTCGCGCGCATCGACGTCCCCGAGGTCGCGAACGGCCGGGTCGTGCTCATCGGCGACGCCGGCTCGTGCGGCTCGCCGATGTCGGGCATGGGCACGGCGACCGCGCTCATCGGCGCGTACCTGCTCGCCGCCCGCATCGCCGAGACGCCCGATGACCCGGCCGCCGCCGCCGAGCGGTACGCCCGCGACATCGTGCCGTTCGCCGAAGCGGGCAAGCACCTCATGGGCGGTGGTATCCGGCGCATGGTGCCGGCGAGCCGGTTCGAGGCGCTGATGACGCGGGCGATGACGGGGATCATGCTCTCGCGGCTCGCCCGGCCCCTCGTGAAGCGCATGTTCGCCGCGAACCAGGAGGAGCTGCCGCTCCCGGTCGCGGCACCGCTGCCCTCGGCCTCGGCCTCGGCTCGCGCTTAGGCCGGGCGGAAGCCCGTCGTCGCGGGCGGCGGCGCGTGACGGATCATGAGGTGGCGGGTGACCGAGTAGTCGAGCATTGGTTCGATCGACATGTCCTTGCCGAAGCCCGAGCCCTTCACGCCGCCGTGCGGCGCTTCCGATGCGATCGGCAGGTGGTCGTTGACCCACGTCACGCCGACGTCGAGCGACTGGCTGACGCGCAGTGCGCGCGAGACGTCCGAGGTCCACACCGATGACGCGAGCCCGTAGGCGCTGTCGTTCGCGAGCGCGATGCCCTCGGCCTCACCGTCGAACGGGAGCACGACGAGCACGGGGCCGAACACCTCACCCTGCACGATCTCGGAGGACTGCGCGGCTCCGACGAGCAGGGTCGGCGCGAAGTACGAGCCGACGCGGTCGATCGCGTGGCCGCCGGCGAGCGCCTCGGCGCCCTCGGCGACGGCGCGCGAGACGAAGCCCGACACGCGCTCGAGGTGGCCCTTCGAGATGAGCGGGCCGATGTGAGTGTCGGCGTCCATCGGGTCGCCGGCGACGATGCCCGAGATGGCGGCGCGAAGTGCGGCGACGCCGTCGTCGTAGATCGAGCGCTCGAGGTAGACGCGTGTGGCCGCGGTGCAGTCCTGGCCGGTGTTGTACGTCGCGCCGAGCGCCACCGCGTGCGCCATCGCGCCGAGGTCGGCGTCGTCGAACACGATCACGGGTGCCTTGCCGCCGAGCTCGAGGTGCACGCGCTTGACCCCCTCGACGGCACCGCGCATCACGGCCTTGCCGGTCTGGGTCGAGCCGGTCACGCTCACCATGTCGACCTCGCGGTGCGTGACGAGGGCCTGCCCGACCTCGGCGTCGCCCGTGACGACGTTGAAGAGGCCGGCGGGCAGCCCCGCCTGCAGCGCGAGCTCGGCGAAGCGCAGGGTCGTGCGCGGTGTCGCCGGAGCGGGCTTCACAATCACGGCGTTGCCCGCGGCGAGCGCGGGACCGGCCTTCCAGATCGCCATGATGAGCGGGAAGTTCCAGGGCGTGATGCCCGCGACGACGCCCACCGGACGGCGGGTCATGATCGAGGTGTAGCCGTTCGAGAGCGTGCCGGCACCCGTGCCGTCGAGCGAGCGGGCTGCGCCCGCGAAGAAGCGCAGGTTGTCGATGCCGAACGGCAGCTCGCCGTCGAAGGCCGTCGTCCACGGCTTGCCCGAGTCCTCGACCTCGAGTCTCGCGAGGTGCTCGGCGTCGGCTTCGAGCGCGTCGGCGAGACGGAGCAGGGCGAGCGAGCGCTCCCCCGGGGTCTTCGCGGCCCATTCGGGCTGCGCTGCGCGCGCGGCGGCCGCGGCCTCGTCGACGTCGGAGACGCCCGAGGCGGTGAACGACGCGACCTCCTGCTCGGTCGCGGGGTTCGTGATGACGGTGTCGCCGCCCGATCCGCTGCGGTACTCGCCGATGAAGGTGCCGGTGGTCATGGTGTTCCTTTCAGGCCGCGACGAGTTCGCGGGCCGGTGCTGCTCGAGTGCGGGAGCTCGGGGGTGGCGCTCAGGAGTTGAAGCCGAGCCCGAAGCGGTCGAGCGTGCGGAGCCAGAGGTTCCGCCGCCCCTCGTGCGCGTCGGCGGCGAGGATCGAGTGCCGGGTGAATTGGACGATGGGATTGCGGAACGGCTCGGGCGGGATCGGGAACGGCCGCCGCCGCACGATGTCGTAGCGCAGCCGCGACGTCGGCTCGCCCGACAGCAGGTCGAGCGCGACATCCGCCGAGAACCGCGACGCGCCCACGCCGAGGCCGGTGTGCCCGACCGCGTACGCGACCCGGCCGCCGCGCGCGGTGCCGTAGGCCGCGGTGAACCGGGTGGTCGAGTCGATCGGGCCGGCCCAGCGGTGCGTGAACCGCAGCCCGCCGAGCTGCGGGAAGGTCTCGAAGAAGTGCCGGGCGAGCAGCTCGTGCGAGCTGTCGCGCTGCTCGAGGCTCGCGTCGACCCTGCCGCCGCGGTAGTACACGGCATCCCACCCGCCGAAGAGGATGCGGCCGTCGGCGGTCGGCCGGTAGTAGTGGAACTGGTTGCCCGCGTCGGTGAGCCCCTGCCCCTCCGCCCAGCCGATCGACGCCTGCTGCGTGCTCGTGAGCGGCTCGGTCATGAGCACGTGGTCGTAGAGCGGCATGATGTACGAGCCGAGGCGCTTGAGCGGCGCCGGGTAGGCGGCCGTCGCGATCACGGCGTGGCGGGCGTCGACGTGGCCGAGGGCGGTGCGCACGCGCACGCCGGCGCCGTTCGTCTCGATTCCGGTGGCGGCGGATGCCTCGAAGATGCGCACGCCGCGACGCCGGAGGTCTGCGGCCATCCCCCATGCGAGCCGGGCCGGGTCGACGAGCACGGTTCCCGTGCGGTCGCGGAGACCCCCGAGGTAGCTCGGCGAGTGCACGTCGGCCTGCACCTCGTCGCGTGACTGCAGCTCGAGCTCGACGCCGTGCCGGGCGCCGAGCTCCCGGGCCTCGCGGAGGCCCGCGAGCTGCCACTCCTCGACCGCGAGCGTCGTCTTGCCCGAGCGGCGCAGGTCGCAGTCGATGCCCGCCGCCTCGATCGTGGCGACGAGCTCGGCGAGGTTGCGGTCGCCCTCCTCCGCGAGGGCACCGACCTGGTCGGGCCAGATCGCGGTGCCGTGCGTGAGGCCGTGCGTCAGCGAGCTCGCGACGAAGCCGCCGTTGCGCCCGGTGGCGCCGTGCGCGACGCGATCGGCTTCGAGCACGACGACGGATGCCCCGGGGTCGCGTTCGAGCGCACGCCACGCCGTCCACAGCCCCGTGAAGCCCGCACCGATCACGACGAGGTCGACGTCGACGCGGTCGCTGAGCGGCGCGCCGAGGTCGGGCGCGTCGGCCCGGTCCATCCAGTACGGCTTCGGTGCGGCGCCCGCGAGGGCGGACACCGCGGCATCCGTCACCTGCTGCCCGCTCACACGCGCTCGGAGACGGCGACGCGTTCGATCACGTCAGCGGCGCTCGCGAGCCCGCGTCGCGAGCGGATGTCGGCGCCGACGGCGGCGATGCGCTCGCGGAGCGCGGCGTCGCCGAGCAGGGCCTGCACGGCACCCGTGAGCTCGTCGGGGGTGAAGCGGTACGGGTCGAGGCGAAGCCCGAAGCCGCGCTCGTGCACGCGCTGGGCATTGTCGTACTGGTCCCAGAAGAGCGGCAGCACGATCATGGGCTTGCCGAAGTGCAGGGCCTCGGTGGTCGTGTTGTTGCCGCCGTGGGTGATCACGAGGTCGGCGAGCGGCAGCAGCTTCGTCTGCGGCAGGAACTCGGCACCCCACATGTTGTCGGCGAGCTCGAACTCGTCGTGCAGCGGCCCCTTCGAGACGATGACGTTCACGGGGGCGTCGGCGAGCGCGGCGATGACCCGGCGCATGAGCTCGACATCGGCCGAGCCGAGCGAGCCGAGGCTGAAGTAGACGAGCGGTCGTGAGCCGTCGGTGAACGAGGCCGGGAGCTCCGGCATCTCGGTCTCGGTCTCGCGCACCGAGGAGTCGACGCGGTGCCAGCCTTCGGGAAGCGGGCGCTCGGCGTCGTAGTCGAGCGCCTCGGGGTAGACGTAGACGTTGGCATCGCCGTGGTGGATGAACTCGAGCTCCGGAAGGGGCGCTGCGCCCTGCTGCTGCACCCAGGCGTCGTAGGCCTGCCAGAGCGCTCGGTGCGTGCGATCGTACTCGGCGCGGAACTCGGCCCAGCCGGAGCGGTCGTCGTCGGCGAGCCCCGAGAACGCCGGCGCGACGCCCGCTCCCGGCACCTCGAGCGGGTTGCACGAGACGATGCGCACGAACGGCCGCCCCGCGGTCTCGAGCGCGGGAAAGCTCAGCACGTTGTCTTCGATGATGACGTCGGGCTGCACCCGCTCGATGATCGCCTTCAGCTGCGGTTCGCAGAACTTCGCCCCGTCGACGAGCGCCTCCCAGATGGGCAGCACCACGCTCTCGAGCTGCTCGGCGGTGGTCTTGCGGAACTCGGGAGAGATCTCCTTGATGTAGTCCTTCCAGAACTGGCCCGCGTCCTGCTCGACCTCCTCCTCGGGTGCGGGGGCGAGGTCGACGAGGTCCTCCTCGAAGCCGAGGGCGGTGAGCTTGCCCTCCCACGAGCGCTCGGCGGCGAACACCACGCGGTGCCCGCGGCGAAGCAGCTCGTCGCCGATGCCGATGCAGTTGTTCGTCGGACCGTAGGCGCTCTCGGGCATGAACAGGAACGTGCGGCGCTCTTCGGTCATCGGTGACTCCTTCGACAATTCCTTGCAGGTGGATAGAGAGAATTCTTCCGGGCTCAGCCCATGTGTTTTCAAGTCAGTTCGGCCTAATATTGACCATCGATGCAGACAATCTGTCTGATCTGGAAGGAGCACGATGGCCAGGCCGAAGCGCCAGGAGGAGCGACGGAGCCAGTTGGTGGCTGCGGCGCAGCGCGCCATCGCAGCGCACGGCCCCGACGGGGCGCGCCTCAATCGGGTCGCCGAGGAGGCGGGCCTCACCTCTGGCGCCGTGCTCTACTACTACCCCGACATCGACGAGCTCATGTTCGAGGCCAACCGGGCCGGCATGGAGCGCTTCTACGAAGAGCGCGTGCGCATGCTCGAGGCGCTCGACGACGACCCGGTCGCCCGGCTGCTCGCCCTGGCCAAGTCGGGCCTGCCGAGCGGCGCCGGCGACACCGAGGTGCGCCTGCTCTGCGAGCTCGGCGGCTCGGCCGGCCGCAACCCGCTCATGGCCTCGCTCCTCACGACGCTCTACGACCGCCAGGTCGGCATGTACCAGGTCGTGCTCGAGCAGGGCGCGGCCCGTGGCCACTTCACCCTCGCGCAGGCCTCGCTCGTGATCGCACGCAACCTCGTCGCGCTCGAAGACGCCTACGGCTACCGCATCATCGCTCAGCACCCGACGATCGACCACGACGCGGCGCTCGAGCTCATCGTCTCGTACGCCCGGCTCGCGACGGGTCACGCGCTGACCTCCTCCTGAGGCGCCGTCGAGGCCGGCCCGTCGGCGGCCTGGTCGCCCGAGTCCACCCGGTCGGCCTCGCGGGTGACGGCCGTCGCCCGGCCGAACCGCACTCCGACGAGCGTGCCGCGCTCGAGCCGGGTCGCCCCGTGCACGGTCGCGAGGAGCGGATCGGCGTGACCCGCCACCTCGATCGAGATCGTCGTGGCTCCGCCGAGGAAGTAGGTGTCGACGACGGTGCCCGAGAGCACGGCCCCGGCGTCCGTCGTCAGCTCGACGTCTTCGGGGCGCACGACCGCGGTCGCGGGTGCTCCGGCCCGGAGGCCGTGCGATGCGGCGACCCCGCCGAAGCCGGGCACCTCGACTCCGTCGGCGGTGGCCGTGCCGTCGAGCAGGTTCGCCGTGCCGATGAACGAGGCGACGAAGCGGGAGGCCGGGTGCGCGTAGAGCTCCTGGGGCGAGGCGAGCTGCTCGAGCCGCCCGTCGCGGAGCACCGCGATGCGGTCGGCCATCGACATGGCCTCCTCCTGATCGTGCGTGACGACGACGAAGGTGAGGCCGACCTCGTGCTGCAGGCGCTTCAGCTCGAGCTGCATCGAGGCGCGCACCTGCCGGTCGAGCGCCGAGAGCGGCTCGTCGAGCAGCAGCAGCTTCGGCCGCTTCACGATCGCACGGGCGAGCGCCACGCGCTGGCGCTGGCCGCCTGAGAGCTGGGTGGGGCGGCGCTTGGCGAGCGGGCCGAGGCCGACGACATCCATCACGTCGGCGACCCGCGAGCGCACCTCGGCCGCGCCGACGCCGTCGGCCTCCAGGCCGTACGCGACGTTCTTCTCCACGCTCATGTGCGGGAACAGCGCATAGCTCTGGAACATCATGTTGACCGGCCGCTTGTGCGCCGGCAGGCGCAGGAGGTCTTCGCCGTCGACCTCGATGCGGCCCGCCGCCGGCGTCTCGAATCCGGCGATCGAGCGCAGCAGCGTGGTCTTGCCGCAGCCCGACGGGCCGAGCAGGGCGAAGAACTCGTTGTGGGCGATGTCGAGCGAGACGCCGTGCAGGGCGACGGTGTCGCCGTACACGGCGCGAACGCCGTCGACGCGGAGCAGGGGTGCGGAGCTCATCGGGTGGTTCCTGTCAGTCGGGTCAGTCGTTGCGCCGCGATCACCGTCACGATGCTCACGAGCAGGAGGATGGAGGCGAGGGCGTTGACCTCGGGCGTCACGCCGAACCGCACCATCGAGTAGATGACGATCGGCAGGGTGGGCTGCGTGGGCGCGGTCGTGAAGAACGCGATCACGAACTCGTCGATCGAGAGCGTGAAGGCGAGCAGCGCGCCCGCGACGATGCCCGGTGCGAGCTGCGGCAGCGTCACCCGCATGAAGGTGCGCACCGCCCCTGCGCCGAGGTCGCGCGACGCCTCCTCGAGGCTCGGGTCGAGGTTCGCCATGCGGGCGAGCACGATCGCCGTGACGAACGCCGTCGCGAAGACGCCGTGCGCGAGGATCACCGAGTGCAGTCCGAGCGTCACGCTCGCGAGCGAGAACAGCGTGAGCAGGCCGATGCCGAGCAGCAGGTCGGGCAGGATCGCGGGGGCGATCGCGAATGCCCGGATGAGCCCGCCGCGCGTGTAGTGCTGGATGCCGTAGGCGAGCAGCGTGCCGAGCACGGTCGCGATCGCGGTGGCGCCCGTCGCGACGATGAGCGTGTTGCCGAGGCCCTGCATGATCTTCTCGTCGGCGAAGAGCTCGGGGTACCAGCGCAGCGAGAAGCCCTTCCAGACGAAGAGGTTCTCGGAGGCGTTGAAGCTCATGATCACGACGATGAGGATCGGCAGGTACAGGAACACGTAGCCGAGCCAGAGGGGCACGAGGATGCCGCGGGGCCTCCGCACGGCCCGAGGGCGGGCCGTCGGCTCGAGCTCTCGCATCGCCGTGGTCGTCGGCGCAGTCGTGTCAACCACGGCGCGGTCCTTCCGTGAGGCGGCGCGACACCGCGGTCTGCACGACGATGACGAGCACGAGCAGGATCGTGAGGAGGAGCGCGAGCGTCGCGCCGAACGGCCAGTCGCGAGCCTCGAAGAACTGGTCGCGCACGAGGTTGCCGACCATGATCGTCTTGCCGCCGCCGATGAGCTCGGGGATCACGAAGTTCGACATCGCGGGCACGAACACGAAGATGCATCCCGTCAGCGCGCCGGGGATCGAGAGCGGCAGGGTGATCGTGCGGAACGCCCGCCACGGCGTGGCGCCGAGGTTCGTGGCCGCCTCGCGGAGCGAGGGATCGAGCTGCTGCAGCGAGGCGTAGAGCGGCAGCACCATGAGCGGCAGGTACATGTACAGGAGTCCGACGACGATCGCCTGCGGCGTGTACAGCATGCTGATCGGGGCATCCGTGATGCCGAGGCCCTGCAGCCACTGGTTGACCCAGCCGGCGTTGTTGAGCAGCAGGATCCAGGCGTACGTGCGGATCAGGAAGTTCGTCCAGAACGGGAGCACCACGGCGATGAGCGCGACCGTGCGCCACTTCGGCGAGAGACCCGCGATCGCGTACGCCATGGGGTAGCCGATGGCGAGCGCGAGCAGCGTCACGATGCCGGCGAGCACGATCGACTGCAGGATCACGCCGACGTAGAGGGGTTCGAAGAGCTTCACCCAGTTGTCGAGGGTGAACTCGAACACGATGCCGCCGAAGCGCCCGCGCTTGAAGAAGGTGTAGAACGCGAGGAGGCCCACGGGCAGCGCCATGAACAGGATCAGGTAGACCATGCCCGGCGCGAGGAACGGAACGGGCGCGAGCCCCCGCCGCACGGTGCGTGCGGCGGGGGCGGCCGGGTGGTTCGTCGAGGTCACGGCGCTAGTTCGTGGCGAGCACTTCGGCGTTCAGGTCGACGTACTTCAGCGAGTCCTCGCCGAGGTCGACGATGCCCTCCTGCTCCATGAGCTCGTCGACCGTGATGCCGAGGGTCGGGTACGCCTCGACGAGCGCGGGGTCGAGGGCCTCCATGGCGGCCTTGTTCGGCACCTTGTAGAGGATGTTCTCGGCCACCCAGGTCTGCACCTCGGGGTCGAGGATGTAGTTGATGAAGGCCATCGCGGCCTCCTTGTTCTTCGACGACTGGAGCACCGTCATCGTGTCGGTCCAGAGGTCGGAACCCTCTTCGGGAACGACGAACTTGATCGACGGGTCTTCGGCGATGCCGTAGTTGCACCAGCCGTCCCATGCCTGCACCATCGCGGCCTCGCCCGAGACGAGCTTCGAGTAGAAGGTCGTGTCGTCGTAGGCCAGCAGCGTCGACTTGCTCGTCAGCAGCTGCTCCTTCGCGGCGGCGAGCTCGTCGTCGTCGGTCGTGTTGATGGAGGCGCCGGCGGCCTTGAGGGCGGGCTCCGCGAGCCAGCGGTCGGTCGAGAGCATGGTGGTCTTGCCGACGAGCTCGGGCTTCGGGTTCAGCAGGTCGTTCCACGACGTGGGGTCGTAGCCGGTGAGGTCGGGGCGGTAGCAGAGACCCGTCGTGCCCCAGGCGTAGGGCTCGGAGTAGACGTTGCCCGGATCGTAGGCGAGCTCGAGCGCCTCGGGGTAGAGGTTCTCCTCGTTCGGGATGAGCGACTTGTCGAGTTTCGCGAGAAGCCCCTGCTCGCCGAGCGCCTGCGCGTACTGGCCTGAGACGAAGGCGACGTCGATGCCCGAGTCGGCGCTGGCGGTGAGCTTGGCGACGATGTCCTCGTTCGTCGTGTGGTTGACGATCGTGGTCTTCACGCCCGTCTCGGCCTCGAACTTCTCGGCGAGGTCTTCGGGCGAGTAGTCGGCCCAGATCGAGACGGTGAGCGTCTGCTCGCTGAGGTCGGCGTTCGGATCGAGCGTCTCTGCAGCGCCGCCGCCGCCGGAGGAGCAGGATGAGACGGCGAAGGCGAGGGCGATCGTGCCGGCCGCCGCCGCCACGAGACGTCGCGTCGTGGTCATGAGGTACCTCCAGGACAGTCGGGAAAGGTTGAGCGATTGTTGCACCACGAATCAAGAAACCGCAATGGTTCAGTGAACAGGCTGGAATGACGGTTGCGGAATAGTTACAATCCGAATTCAATGAACTCGATACTGAGTGGTGAACGCATCGTCGCCGGCGACCATGCGCTCGTCGTCGACGCCGACGGCCGGGTGCTCGTGGGCGATGAGCGCCCGACGGCGGGCGACGGCATCGCGCGCTCCCTCGCACGACTCGTCGACGACACCGTCGCGGCGGATGCCCCCGAGCGCGCCATCACCGTCGACCAGACGAACACCTCGGTGATCGTCGGCGAGCGGCTCATCGTGAAACTCGTCGGCAGGTGGAGCGCCGCCGACCGCGCCTCGGCACTGCTCGAGCGGCTCGCGGCAGCCGGCTCCGACGACGTCGACCGCTTCGTGGGTCGCGTCGAGTGGCGGCATCCCTCACTCGGCACCTCGACCCTCGCGATCGTGACCGAGTACCTGCCGGGCGCGGTCGATGGGTGGACCTGGGCCGTCGACGACGTCGTCGCGGCACTCGACGGCGGGCCCGAGCCCGCCTGGCCGGCCCTCCTCGGCGGGCGCGTCGCACGCATCCACGGCGTGCTCGGCGAGGGCGCCGTCCGATCCGAACCCGAGGCGCCCGCGGCCAGGGCCGACCGCGCATCCACCGCACTCCGCTCGGCGCTCCGCCTCGCGACCGGCGATGCCGGGGCGCGCCTCCGCAATCGCCACGAGTCGCTCGCCCGCGACATCCGCTCGCTCGGCACGACCGCCCCCGGCCTCGAGTTCCCGCTCCACGGCGACCTGCACGTCGGACAGGTGCTGCGCTCCCCCGGCCTCGCCGCCGACGAGCCCCGGTACACGGTGATCGACTTCGACGGCGACCCGCAGCTGGCCGCCGACGAGCGCGAGGCACCGGATGCCGCGGCGCGCGACATCGCCCACATGCTCGTCTCGTTCGACCTCGTCGCAGCCGTCGTGCAGAAGCGGCTGCAGCGGGCCGATGCACGCGCCTTCGCGTGGGCCGACCGCGCACGAATCGACTTCCTCGACGCCTACCGCGCGCAGGTGCCGAACGGCGAGCTGCTCGACGAGGCGCTGCTGCCGGGCTTCGAGGCCGAGCAGCTCGTCGCGGAGCTGCGCTACGCCGACCGCTTCCTGCCCGCGTGGACCTACGCCCCCGACGCCGCGATCGCGCACCGTCACCCGTCGACGAACGAACACCCGGAGGAACCGTGGACACCGCCGCTTTCCGAGCCGATCTCGAGCTGATCCCCGAGACGCTCGACGCGCTCGCCGATGCCGTCGATGCGGGCCTGCCGGGCCTCGAGCGCCTGCCCGTGCTCGGCGCCTCGCGCGTGCTCGTGCTTGGCATGGGCTCGAGCCGCTACGCCGCCGACGTGGTCGCGCGTCGCTTCCGCGCGGTCGGCGCGAACGTCGTCGTCGAGCTCGCGAGCGCCGAGCTGCTCCCGCCGGCGGCGCCCGACCTCGCCGTCGTGGCCGTCTCGGCCACGGGCGGCAGCGCCGAGGTGCTGCGCGCCGTCGAACGCTACCGCGGCACCGGGCGACTCGTCGCCGTGACGAACCGGCCCGATTCCTCGCTCGGCCGGCTCGCCGACGTCGTCGTGCCGCTCCTCGCCGGGGTCGAGGCATCCGGTGTGGCCTGCCGCACGTTCCGCGCGACCTTCGCCGTGCTCGACGCGGTGCTCGAGGCCCTGCTCGGCACTGCGCCGAGCACTCGCTTCGACGCGGCATCCGTTCGTGCCGCCGCCGCCGCGACCCGAACGCTGTTCGAGTCCTCGCCCGAGTGGCTGCCGCCGCTCGCCGAGCTGCTCGCGGCGCCGATGGGCACGTGGGCGCTCGCTCCCGCCGAACGCGCCTCGAGTGCGCAGCAGGCGGCGCTCATGCTGCGCGAGGTGCCGCGCCGCGCCGCCTACGCCTCGGAGACCGGCGATTGGTCGCACGTCGACGTGTACCTCACGAAGACCCAGGACTACCGGGCGCTCGTGTTCGCCGGCTCGGCCTGGGACGCCCAGGCGCTCGACTGGATGGAGCAGCGGGGCTCGCGATTCGCCTCGATCGGCCGCGACCTGCCGGGGGCTGAACTCACGATCCGCTTCCCCGGCGACGAGCGCGACGAGGTCGCCGCGCTCACCGAAGTGCTCGTCGGCGAGCTCGTCGCCGATCGGTGGCTGCGGGCCTGAGCCCGGAACGGCTCGACCCTCGCCGCGGATGACTCCGTCGCGGGTCACGCCGTGGCGCGCGCACGAATGGTGCGAGGCAGCCCGTCCTCGTTCGGCCGCCACCAGAGCCAGAGCTCTCCGGCGACGACGTGCATCGAGAGCCCGAGCCAGAACCCCGGCGCGAAGCTCTCCTCGAGCGAGAGGAGCTGGAAGCCCGCGAAGATGCCGACCCACACGCGGATCATGCCGACGCCGAGCCCGACGGCGAACGCGCGGATCATCCAGCGCCGGTGCATCCGCACGTCGCCTCCGCGGATCGCCCGGAATGCGAGCGCGAGCGTCACGAGGAACCAGCTGCCGAAGACGGCCGCCGCGAGCGACTGCCACGCGCCGCCGTAGGAGAAGGGCACTCCGAACGCGAGGGCGAACACGCCGCTCACGATTCCGAACGAGAGGAGCACCCGCCCGAACCGGCGGTGGAACGTGAAGTGCCGCTCTCGGAACCGCCGCCAGAGCTGCAGCGGCGCACCCACGAGGTAGATCACTCCGGGCACGATGTGCAGGTAGGCGAGCCAGGGGTTCTCGACATAGCGCAGTTCGAAGCTGTCGCCTTCTGCGGCGGTGCCGGTCACGATCAACGGCCCGTCGGTGCCGAACCGGATGCCGGCGAAGACGAGCACGATCGCGATGAGCAGGAAGATGACCGACCACATCGAGATCGCCACCGCACGCGACATCCGGTCGCCCCCTCGCCGGCTCGCGATCGCGGCCTGTCGGCGCTCAGGCTACTCCGCGACGGGACGCGCGCACAGCGTATTACGAGGATTGCTCATCGCTTGCGTCGGCGCGCGTAGGCGCGGGCATTGCGACTCGAGAGCGCGAGCATCACGAGGATGTCGAGTGCGAGCGTGATGAGCGTCGTGCGCAGGGTGATCTCGGCGTCGGCGCCGAAGTAGTCGAACGCCGACCCCGTGATGCTGAGCGTCGCGAAGACCATCACGGTGATGCGCGCCCAGTTGCTGCCTCGGAAGATGAGGAGGGCCAGCACGAGCTCGACCACGAGCACGATGCCGCCGACGACCAGCACGAACGTGAGCGCGGCGTTCGAGCCGGCATCGGCCTCGGCATCGGAGTCGAGCGGGATGCCGAGGTCCTCGACGAGCGTCTTCCGCCACAGGAGGGCGAGCGAGATGAGCCAGACGACACCGGCCAGCACCCTGAGCACCACGAGCACGGCACCGAAGGTCGTCGCGACCGGGCGCCGCATCACGGGCGGGTCGGGCGCGGGGCTCGCGAGCACGATCGGCGACTCGAACGCGGGCCGCTTCTCGCCGCTCATCGTGCTTCCTCCGTCTCGCTCGGCACTGCGCCGACGGCGACGACCGGCAGGTCGCCGTCGGTGCTGATCGTGTCGCCGCCGCCGTTGCGCGAGTGGTATCCGGTCGAGAAGTCGGCGAGCAGGTCGACCCGGGCCTCGGGGTTCGCGGCGAGCACGGTCTCGACGATGTGGTCGCGCTCGATGTCGATGTCGGCGTCGATCTTGTGGGTGATCTGCAGGGTGAAGAGCGAGAAGCCGACGGCTCGGTCGAAGGTGCCGGCCGCGAGCCAGTCGACGCGGCGTCCACCGGGCAGCAGCCAGCCGTCGGGTGTGCGCCAGAACCGCACGTGGTGGCGCTTGGCTGGGTTGCCCTCGACCTCCTGCTGGTAGGCGAAGTCCTGCTGGCGGCCGAAGAGGAAGAGCGGACTGACCGGCGCCTCGTCGTAGCTGCGACGGGTGATCGTCGAGGCGATGATGCGCCAGCTCGACGCCCCGTTCACGTCGTCGGCGCGGGTCCACCCGGCGCGCGCCATCGCCGCGTGCAGCGACTCCTCGTCGCCGTCGAAGGCGAGGTTCACCGGGTCTCCGAGCAGGCCGTCGCTCGTGCGGGCCCGCCCGATGAAGTAGTCGGGCACGTAGATGGTCGTCAGGATTCGGTGCAGTCGCGGCAGCACGAGGTAGGCGAGCACGAGCCAGAAGGCGACGAAGAACAGGATGCCGAACCATCCGAACGCGAAGGTCTCGGTGAGCACGAGCCAGGCGAGCCAGATCGCGGCGATGCCCGCGAAGACGAAGAAGAAGCCGTCGAGGAGGGCGTTGAACGAGACCCGGCGTCGACGCGCGACGGGCATCGGCGCGGCACCGCTCGGCGCCCCGCCGATCAGGTCGCCGGATGCCTCGGCCCCCACCTCACCCATGTCTGCATGCTATCTGCGCCGGGTGCCCCGAGTGGCTATCCTCGCTCCATGGCCTACGACGTCGCGCGCATCCGTTCGGAGTTCCCGTCGCTCGAGAGCGGTTGGGCGCAGTTCGACGGCCCGGGCGGCACGCAGACGCCGCGATCGGTCGGCGACGCCGTGGCATCCGTGCTCACCGGCCCGCTCTCGAACCGCGGCACGACCGGCGTCTCCGAGGAACGCGCCGAGGCCGCCGTGCACGGGTTCCGGCTCGCCATGGCCGACCTCGTCGACGGGCATCCGCGCGGCATCGTGCAGGGCCGCAGCGCCACGCAACTCGCCTACGACTTCTCGCGCCATCTCTCGAAGCAGTGGGCCGCGGGCGACGAGGTCGTCGTGACGCGGCTCGACCACGACTCCAACGTGCGCCCGTGGGTGCAGGCCGCCGAGCGCGTCGGCGCCACGGTGCGCTGGGCCGACTTCGACCCCGCCACCGGCGAACTCCCGGTCGAGGCCGTCGCCGCCGTGCTGTCGGATCGCACCCGGCTCGTCGCCGTCACCGCGGCGTCGAACCTCATCGGCACGATGCCCGACATCCCCGCGATCGCCGCCGCCGCGCACGCCGCTGGCGCCCTCGTCTACGTCGACGGCGTGCACTACACGGCGCACGAACTGCCGGCCATCGGCGCCCTCGGCGCCGACTTCTTCACGTGCTCGCCCTACAAGTTCCTCGGTCCGCACTTCGGCGTGCTCGCGGCCGACCCCGAGCTGCTCGAATCCATCGCGCCCGACAAGCTGGCGCCGTCGACGAACGTCGTGCCCGAGCGGTTCGAGTTCGGCACGCTGCCCTACGAACTGCTCGCGGGCGGCACTGCGGCGGTCGACGCACTGGCAGGCCTCGCCGACGTCGCCGAAGCGGATGCCGCGAGCTCTCGTCGTGCGCGACTCGTCGCGTCGTACGCGGCGCTGCACGAGCACGAGGAAGTGCTGCGCGCCCGCATCGAAGCCGGGCTCGCCGAGCTGCTGGGAGTCACCGTGTGGTCGCGTGCGGAGCGCCGCACCCCCACGCTGCTCCTGACGTTCGACGGCCACGAGGCATCCGAGATCACGAAGCGCCTCGCCGAGGGCGCGGTGCTCGCGCCGAGCAGCAACTTCTACGCGCTCGAGGCCTCTCGGCGTCTCGGGCTCGGCGACGCCGGCGGCCTGCGAGTGGGGCTCGCGCCGTACAACGACGCGAGCGACGTCGAGCGACTGCTCGACGGGCTCGCCGCCGCACTCGGCTGAACCCTCGGCAGCGCGGGTCGCCATACGCTGGAACCATGACCCTCGCCGAGACCGCCGCCGAACTCCGCCGCCTGCACACCGACCCCGAGCTGCTCCAGGTGGTGAACGTCTGGGACGTCGTGAGTGCGACCGCGGTCGCCGCGCTGCCCCAGACCCGAGCGCTCGCCACCGCGAGCCACTCGATCGCCGCGACGTTCGGGTACGCCGACGGCGAGCAGATCCCGGTCGACCTCATGCTCGACATGTGCGGGCGCATCGCGCGCGCCGTCGACGTGCCGGTGAGCGCCGACCTCGAAGCGGGCTACGGGGATGCCGGCGAGACGATCCGCCGCGCCATCGGCGAGGGGATCGCCGGTGCGAACCTCGAAGACCAGCTGAAGCCGCTCGCCGAGTCGGTCGCCGAGGTCACCGCGGCCGTCGCCGCCGCCGAGGCCGAGGGCGTGCCGTTCGCGCTCAACGCCCGCACGGACGCGTTCCTCCGCGGTCGCGTGCGCCCGCTCGACGTGAACATCGCCGACGCGATCGAGCGCGGTCGCGCCTACCTCGACGCCGGAGCGACGAGCGTGTTCGTGCCCGGCATGTTCGGCGAGGAGGTCGTGGCGCAGCTCGTGGCGGGCATCGGCGAGCTCAGGGTGACGCTCATCGGCCTGCCCGGGGTGCCGCCACCTGCACGACTGCAGGAGCTCGGCGTCGCGCGCGTCTCGTACGGGCCCACCACGCAGCGCGTCGCGCTCGGCGCCCTGCAGGACCTCGCGACGAGCCTCTACGACGGCGGCGTACTGCCCGAGGGCATCCGACCGCTCAACTGAGCGCGATCCGGCCCGGGACCGCCGCGGGCGCCCCGGGCCCGAATCCGCGAATCCCCCGCGCGACGGATGCATCCGGCCCCGCTTGCTCGCTAGGGTGAGCGTGAGGCGGCCTGGCTGCCCGGGTCGTGCGGGGGTGCGACCTGTGCGACCGAGCTCGCCCCCACGTGAGGAGAGCGCATGAGCGGCATCCCCATCGAGATCTCGGGGCTCAGCAAGCACTTCGGCCCCGTGACCGCGGTCGATGACCTGACATTCACGGTGCAACCGGGCAAGGTCACCGGATTCCTCGGTCCGAACGGGGCCGGCAAGACCACGACGCTGCGGGTGCTGCTCGGGTTGGAGCACGCGAGCGCCGGCACCGCGACCTTCGGGGGAACACCGTACTCGGCACTGCCACGGCCGCTCGAGACCGTGGGCGCTGCACTCGACGCGAACTTCCACCCGGGGCGCACGGCACGCAACCACCTCAAGGTGTACGCGACGGCCGCCGGCCTCTCGTCGGCGCGCGTGCCCGCGGTGCTCGAGCAGGTGGGCATGTCCGAGTACGCCGACCGTCGCGTCGGCGGCTACTCGCTCGGCATGCGGCAGCGACTCGCGCTCGCCTACACGCTGCTCGGCGACCCCGGCGTCTTCGTGCTCGACGAGCCGATCAACGGCCTCGACCCCGAGGGCATCAAGTGGATCCGCGGGTTCCTGCAGAACCTCGCCCGCGAGGGTCGCACGGTGCTCGTCTCCTCGCACCTGCTCAGCGAGGTGCAGCAGAGCGTCGACGAGGTCGTCATCATCGCGAAGGGCCGGCTCATGAAGAGCGGCACGCTCGCGAGCCTCGAACTCGACTCGGCGCCGCGCACGATCGCGGACTCCCCCGATCGTCCGGCGCTGGCCGCCGCGCTCGAGGCGGCCGGTCTCGAGTTCACCGAGGGTCGGAGCGGGTTCATCGTCGATGAGCCCGACCCCGCCAAGGTCGGTCATGCCGCGTTCGTCGGCGGCGTCGAACTCGCAGCCCTGCATCGCCTGAGATCGGGGCTCGAAGAGTCGTTCCTCTCGCTCGTCGGCGGCGGTGAGGAGTCGTGAACCTCGTGCGCGCGATCGGCGCCGAGTTCCAGAAGGTCTTCACGACGCGCATGTGGTGGCTCCTCGCGATCCTCCTCGCCGTCTACGTCGCGTTCATGGCGGGCGGGTTCGGCGCCTTCCTGGGGTGGGCGACCGAGAATCCGGATGCCGCCGCATCCGCCGGCGGCACGACCACGGTGCCGCCCGGCACCGAGCTCGCACCGCTCATCTACAGCTTCGCGTCCTCGGTCGGCTATGTGTTCCCGGTGCTGCTCGGCGCGCTCGCCGTCACCGGCGAGTTCCGTCACAAGACCCTCACGCCGACCTTCCTCGCCGAGCCCCACCGCACGGTCGTGCTGAGCGCCAAGTTCGTCGCGCAGCTCGTGATCGGGGCAGGGCTCGGCGTCGTCGCCTTCGCCGTCTCGGTCGGCGCGGGTGCGGCGGCCCTCGCCGGCTTCGGCCTCGACACCGGGCTCGACTCGAGCGACACGTGGGCGCTCGTCGGCCGCGGCGTGCTCGCCATGGCACTCTGGGGCGCGATCGGCGTCGGCCTCGGCGTGCTCGTCGTCAACCAGGTGGCCGCGATCGTCATCGTCATCGCGTTCACCCAGTTCGTCGAGCCGATCCTGCGGGTCGTGGCCTCGCTCAGCGACGTCACGGCCTCGATCGGCCGCTTCCTGCCGGGTGCTGCGAGCGACGCGCTCGTCGGCGCGTCCTTCTACAACCTCGCCTCGCTCGGTTCGACCGAGACCCTCGAATGGTGGCAGGGCGGGCTCGTGCTGCTGGCCATTGCGGCCGTCGCGACGGTGATCGGCGGGGCGACGACCTGGCGGCGGGACGTGTCGTAGGGGTGGACCTCGCCGACCTCCGTCGAATCCGCCTGCACGTGCAGGGGCTGCGCGAGGTGCGCGCGGCGTCGGCCGCCGGCGTCGTGCGCGACTTCGTCGCGGTGCAGTCGCAGGAGTTCGTCCCCGCGCAGTGGGGGCTCGCGATGCGGGTGCCGGCCGAGCGCCGCCCCGATCTCGCAGCGGTGACCGCGGCGCTCGATCGCGGCGAGATCCTGCGCACGCACGTGCTGCGACCGACGTGGCACTTCGTCGACCCGGCGGATGCCCGGTGGCTCATGGAGCTCTCGGCCGAGCGGGTGCATCGGGCGAACGCGACGTACTACCGCCGCACGGGCGTCGACGGCGACGCCGGGGCACGAGCCCTCGGCGTCGTCGCCGCGTCGCTCGCGGGCGGCCACCGCACGCGGGCCGAACTCGCCGCTGCGCTCGAGGCTGCCGGGCTGCCCTCGACCGGACTGGGCTTCACCTACGTGCTCATGCTCGCCGAGCTCGAACGGGTCGCGATCAGCGGGGCGAACGTCGGCAGGCAGCGCACCTATGCGGCGTTCGACGAACGGGTTCCCGCGTCGGCCCCGAAGGCGCGCGAGGCGGCGCTCGTCGAGCTCGCGGCACGATTCATCCGCTCGAGGGGGCCCGTGACCGATCGCGACTTCGCCGCGTGGTCGGGGTTCACGCTCGGCGACACCAGGCGGGTGTTCGCGATGCTGGCCGAGGAACGCGGCGGGCTCATCGAGACCCTCGAGGTCGACGGCGCGACGCACTGGCACGACGCCGAGGCGACGGCGGCTGCGACGGATGCCCCGCGGCCGCCGGCCGGTGCCGTCGACCTGCTGCAGGCCTACGACGAGTACATCATGGGCTACGCGGCGCCTCGCGCGTTCCTGCAGCCGCCCGGACGCGACGACCCCGTGCACCCCGAGTTCCCGCTGCACGCGCTCATGATCGACGGCGTGATGGTCGGCCGTTGGGCGCCCGTCACCTCCGGGCGGAACGCGGTCGTCCGGCTCGTGCCGTGGCGCTCGTTCTCGGCACGCGAGGAGCGTGCGCTCGAGGCATCCGTCGCCGAGGTCGAGGGGTTCCTCGGCGTGCCGGTGACCGTCGAGCGCGAGCCCGCGGCCGACTGACCCGAGGCCTGCCGCCCGCCATCACGGCCCGGCGGCGCGACGGTGCCATTCGACCTCCGCCATGTTGGCGTCAGCCCAGTCCTTCATGTGGTGCACGATCGGCATCAGGCTCTCGCCCAGCGCGGTGAGCGAGTACTCGACGTGCGCCGGGTAGACCTGCTTCACCTCTCGTGAGACGAGGCCGTCGCGTTCGAGCAGCCGCAGGGTCTCGGTGAGCATCTTCTGGCTGGCGCCGGCGACGCGGGCGCGCAACTGCGAGTGCCGCTGGGGTCCCTCCGAGAGCGGCAGGAGCACGAGCGTCGTCCATTTCGCGCCGAGGATGTCGAGCACCTGTCGAGACGGGCACTCGGCGAGGTACGCCGCGAAGGCGTCCTTCGCGGCGGCGCGCTGCTGGTCGGCGGTCAGGGTCACGGGGTCTCCAAGCTCTCGGTCGACGACGGCTGATGGGCACCTGCGGCATCCCACGGCACTCTGAAGTGCCTGCTGGTGCCGGCGCTCAGGGCGATGTGACGATCGAAACCGCACGGCGACGCGATCCATTCCCGGACCGCGCAGAACACCAGTGAAGGAACCCAGATGACCCACCTGCTGCATGTCAACGCCTCCGCCCGGGGCGACGCCAGCCGCTCCCTCGAACTCGCGACCCGCTTCATCGGCGCGCTCGAGGCGAGCGACGACGGACTGGCGGTCGACCGCCTCGACGTCTTCGACGGGTCGCTGCCCGAGTTCGGCACGGTCGCGGCCGGCGCCAAGATGGCGACGTTCGCGGGGCAGGGCCACAACGCCGCAGAGGAACGAGCCTGGTCGGAGGCGCGCGCCGTGTTCGAGCGGTTCGATGCCGCCGACGCCTACGTCTTCAACGTGCCGTTCTGGAACGCGGGAGTGCCGTATCCGCTGAAGCAGCTCGTCGACGTGATCACCCAGCCGGGCTGGGCCTTCGCCTTCTCGCCCGAGTCGGGCTACCGCGGCCTGCTGCAGGGCAAGCGGGCCTTCGTCGTGTACACGAGCGGGGTCTACGCCGAGGGGCTGCCGCCGTCGTTCGGCGCCGACTTCACGACCACCTTCTTCCGCGACTGGCTGGGCTTCATCGGCATCACCGATGTCGACGAGGTGCATTTCGCACCGACGGTCGTGAATGACGACGTCGAGGGCACCCATCGGGCGGCACTCGGCGCCACGCTCGAGGCCGCGCAGCGGTTCGCGTCGGCTGAGCGGTTCGCGGCGTGAGCTGACCATGCCCCGGGGGCTCGCCCGCTACGATCACGGCATGGCTGTCATCGGAAGCGTGTTCGTCGCCCTCGCCGCGCTGCTGCACGGCTACATCTTCCTCATGGAGAGCGTCTGGTGGACGAGGCCCTCCACCTGGAAGCGCTTCGGCGTCGCCGACCAGGCAGCGGCCGACGTGACGAAGCCCATGGCCTACAACCAGGGCTTCTACAACCTCTTCCTCGGCATCGGCGCCGCCCTCGGCCTCGCGCTGTACTGGGCCGGCGCGATGCCGGTCGGCAAGACCCTCGTGCTCTTCACGACCGCGTGCATGGTGCTCGCCGCCGCGGTGCTCACGACCACGGGTCGCGGCTACCTGAAGCCCGCGCTCGTGCAGGGCACCCTGCCGCTCATCGGCTTCGTGCTGTTCGCCTTCGCCTGAGCCCGACGAGGAGCAGAGCGGAGCGGATGCCGCAGCGTGCGGCGCGAGGGATCGGTCAGTCGCCGTCGACGACGTCGGGCGTCGCCGTGAGCTTCAACCGGTCGATGAGCTCCGCGGCATGATTGGTGCTCAGGATGATGCGCGTGAACTCGCCCGCGGCGAGCTCGAGCACGACGGCCTGGCGCTTGCCCTTGACGATCACGAAGTCGCTGCCGCCGTGGTACTTCCAGACGCCGACGGCGACGACGAGCGGCACCTCGGTGCCGCGCCGACGGATGCCGCGGATCCAGATCCACGGGTCGGAGGTGATGGTCGCGGACCGGATGTCGTCGCGCTGCACCACGAGGTCTGCGCCACGGAGCGCGAGCGACTTCTCGGCCGGGGTGAGGTGTACCTCGATCCGGTCGGTGTGCACGCGCAGTTTCGCCATGCTTCCATCCTGCCCGAGTCGCGCGTCGGGCGTCGTGTCGACGCCCCACAAAGCGATAACGGTTTGCTGCAGGAAACGTTGCGTACCGGCTCAGCCGGTTACGCAGGTCGAGCGGATGCCGCGGCGCGCGCCGCCCCCGGAAGGGCCTCGAACACCCGGGCGATCGCCGAGTCGTCGTGCGCCGCCGTCACGAACCACGCCTCGAAGACGCTCGGCGGCAACGAGACGCCGGCGTCGAGCATCGCGTGGAAGAACGGGGCGTAGCGCCACGACTCCTGGCGCTGCACGGTCGCGTAGTCGCGCACCGGGCCGGCCGCGGCCTCGTCGCCGAACACGAAGCTGAAGAGGTTGCCGGCGTGCTGCACGCGGTGCGCGACCCCCTCGGCATCGAGGGCGGCGGAGGTCGCGTCGCTGATCGCCTCGGCGGTGGCGTCGAGCTTGCGATACACCGAGGCATCCGCCGCCCTGAGGGTCGCGATGCCGGCGGCGACCGCGACGGGGTTCCCCGAGAGCGTGCCGGCCTGGTAGACGGGGCCGAGCGGCGCGAGCTGCTCCATGATCTCGGCCCGACCGCCGAGGGCGGCGACCGGCATGCCGCCGCCGATGACCTTGCCGAACGTCATGAGATCGGGCGTGTACCCGGTGTCGGTGCCGTCTTCGAGACCCCACCAGCCGGCGGCCGAGACGCGGAAGCCCGTGAGCACCTCGTCGGAGATGACGAGCGAGCCGTGCGCGTGGGCGAGTTCGACGACCGCGCGGTTGAACCCGGCGGCAGGGGGCACGACGCCCATGTTCGCCGCAGCCGCCTCGGTGATGACGGCCGCGATGCGGTCGCCGTGCTCGGCGAACACCGCAGCGAGCGCGTCGAGGTCGTTGTAGGGCACCACGAGGGTGAGCGCCGCGATGTCGGCGGGCACGCCGGCGGAGCCCGGCAGGGCGAAGGTCGCGAGGCCCGAACCGGCCTCGGCGAGGAGTCCGTCGGAGTGGCCGTGGTAGTGCCCGGCGAACTTCACGAGCAGGTCGCGGCCCGTGAAGCCGCGAGCCAGGCGGATGGCGCTCATCGTCGCCTCGGTGCCCGTGGAGACGAGCCGCAGCCGCTCGATCGGGCCGACGCGCTGTTCCACGAGCTCGGCGAGCTCGGTCTCGACCGGGGTCGATGCGCCGAACGAGAGGCCGCGCGCTGCGGCATCCGTCACCGCCTCGATGACCCGCGGGTCGGCGTGACCCAGGATCGCGGGGCCCCAGCCGGCCACGAGGTCGATGTACTCGCGACCCTCGACGTCGGTGACGTACGGGCCGCGGGCGCTCACGAGGAAGCGCGGCGTGCCGCCGACCGAACGGAAGGCGCGCACCGGCGAGTTCACGCCGCCCGGGATCGCGGCCTGCGCACGGGCGAAGAGCTCGTCGTTCGTGGGGGCGTTCATGCCGCGTCTCCGTTCCGGATCCACTCGGCCAGTTCGACGGCCCAGTAGGTGAGCACGGCGTCGGCGCCGGCGCGGCGGATGCCCCGCACCGACTCGATGACGGCGCGCTTGCGGTCGATCCAGCCGTGGGCGGCGGCGGCCTCGATCATCGAGTACTCCCCCGACACCTGATATGCCCACACGGGCACCTCGGATGCCGCGGCGACGTCGGCGAGCACGTCGAGGTAGCTGCCCGCCGGCTTCACCATGACGACGTCGGCGCCCTCGTCGATGTCGATCATCGCCTCGCGGAGCCCCTCGCGGCGGTTGCCGGGGTCGAGCTGGTAGGTGCGGCGGTCGCCCTCGAGGGTCGATTCGACGGCCTCGCGGAACGGGCCGTAGTAGGCGCTCGCGTACTTCGCCGAGTAGGCGAGGATCGCCGTCTCGTGGCGGCCCGCGTCGTCGAGCGCCTCGCGCACCGCGGCGACCTGGCCGTCCATCATGCCCGAGAGGCCGAGCAGCTCGGAGCCCGCTCGCGCCTGGGCGAGCGCCATCGACGTGTAGCGCTCGAGCGTGGCGTCGTTGTCGACTCGGCCGCGCTCGTCGAGCACACCGCAGTGCCCGTGGTCGGTGAACTCGTCGAGGCACAGGTCGGTCTGCACGACGAGCCGGCCGGCGGATGCCTCGGCAGCGACGCTCGTCGCGACGTTCAGGATGCCGTCGGGGTCGGTGGCACCCGAACCGCGCGCGTCGCGCACCTCCGGCACGCCGAACAGCATCACGCCGCCGACGCCCACGGCCGCGGCCTGCTCGACGGCCTCGGGCAGGCTCGACAGGGAGTGCTGCACGACGCCCGGCATGGAGCCGATGGGCACCGGGGCGGAGACCCCCTCGCGCACGAAGATCGGGAGCACGAGCTCGGCGGGGTGCAACCGGGTCTCGGAGACGAGGCGGCGCAGCGCCGGGGTCTCACGCAGTCGGCGCGGGCGGACACGGGGAACGGGCGTGGAGCTCACCGGTCAAGCCTACGTCGGCCCCGCTGGATGGTCGCTGACGTGATAGATTCCCGGATCGAACCGGCGCCGAGGTCGTCGCCACGAAGGAACCCGACCATGCCACGCATCACCCCCGCCTACCGTTCCCGCCGCGCGCGTCTCGAACTGCGTGACGCCGTCTGCGTCGTCACTGGCGCGGCGAGCGGAATGGGGCTCGAGTCCGCCCGCCTCCTCGCCCAGCGCGGCGCCGAACTCGTGATCGTCGACCGCGATGGCGCGGCGCTGCACGACCTCGCCGTCGAACTGCGCGCGGGCGGCACCACGGTCAGCATGCACGTCATCGACCTGCGCGAAACCGACGCGATCGAGGCGCTGCCGGCCGCGGTGCTCGCCACCCACGGTCGCGTCGATGTCCTCCTGAACTGCGCCGGAGTCTCGATGCTCGGGCGCTTCGAGCAGTTGAGCCTCGACGAGTTCCGCTGGGTCGTCGACATCAACCTCTGGGGCACGGTCGCGATGAACAAGGCGTTCCTGCCAGCGCTCGCGCGGCGGCCCGCGGCGCACATCGCCAATGTCGCGAGCCTCTACGCGCTCGGCGCTCCGGCCGGTCGGGTGCCGTACGTCACCTCGAAATTCGCCGTGCGCGGCTTCACCGACGCGCTGCGCCACGAGCTCGAGCGCACCGGCATCACGATGTCCGCCGTCTACCCGGGAGGAGTGCGGACGGCCATCATCCACAACGCACGGGTCGCGGAGGGAGTGCCCGCCGACATCGCAGCGCGAGCCGCCGACGCACAGGCATCGCTGTATCGCACCACGGCGCAGGAGGCCGCCGCGCGCATCGTCGACGGCATCGAACGACGCCGGCCGCGGGTGTTCATCGGGCGCGACGCACGACTCGCCGACATCGCGACGCGGCTCGCCCCCGTCTGGTACTGGTCGGTGATGCGCGGCGTCGTCGCGAAGGCTGGCGACACGGAGACGGCATCCGGGGCCTCCGCGGCACATGCGCGGTGACACGGCTCACGCTGTGTGACCCGGCTGCCGGTCGGGCGCCGACGACCCGGCTGCGGGTCGGGCGCCGATGACCCGACTGCCGGTCGGGCGCCGATGACCCGGCTGCGGGTCAGGCCTTGGCGGTCGCGGCGTCGACCACTGCGTCGATGAGCGACTCGGCGGTGCGCTCGCGCGCGACGACGTCGACGCGGAGGCCGACCTGGGCCGCGTCCTTCTTCGTCTGCGGGCCGATCGCGGCGACGAGGATCGACTCGGGAATCGGTCCGAGCTGCTCCTGCACCTGCTCGGCCACGCTGCCCGACGTCACGAGCACCGCGTTGACGCGGCCGGAGCGCACGTCGTCGGCGACCTTCGCAGAGACGGGAACGCCGATCGTGCGGTACGCCACGACGGCCTCGACGTGATGGCCCATGCGCTCGAGGCCGATCGAGAGCACCTGCTTCGCGATCGCCGAACGCAGCGCGAGCACCTTCAGCCCGGGTGCGCCGTCGGTCGCGGCCTCCCACTCCTCGAGCATGCCGCGGGCGGAGTTGTCTTCGGACGGCACGATGTCGGCCTGGTACCCCGCCGCGATGAGCGCGGCTGCGGTGGTCTCGCCGACTGCAGCGA
The DNA here is from genome assembly GCF_042262385.1 of Agromyces sp. NPDC056389. Classification (NCBI taxonomy): domain Bacteria; kingdom Bacillati; phylum Actinomycetota; class Actinomycetes; order Micrococcales; family Microbacteriaceae; genus Agromyces; species Agromyces sp. NPDC056389. The sequence goes on along the minus strand of NZ_JBHJPN010000001.1, from coordinate 2,551,753 downwards.
CCTTCGTCGTCTCGGGGATGACGGCGTGGTACGTCGAGAGCACGTCGACCGTCGTCGCGCTCGTGACGGTGAGCCAGTCGAAGCCGCCGGCCGCGAGCTTCGCGAGCGCCGCCTCGAGGGCGGGCTGGTCGTCGCTCGGCGCGAAGTTGATCAGGGGGGCGACCACGGGCGAAGCGCCGCGGGCGCGCAGGGCGGCGGCGACGCCGTCTCCCCAGGGCCCACCGCGCGGCACGAGCACCCGCCAACCGGCGAGCGGCTTGCCGGCGGAGGCAGGCAGGTTGATGGCACCCGTCATCGATTCGAATTCGCTCACAGCGACTCCTCTGGTGGTGCAAGATCAGCGGCGCCGTTGCCGAGGAGTTCCGCGACGACGCGTTCGGCGACGTCTCGTGCCGCGTCCGCCAGGTCGGCGGCCGAGCGGCTTTCGGGGGTGGCCGCGTGCGAACTCATGAGTCGCCGGGCCCCGTCGGCACTGTACACGTTCGCCGACAGGAACAGAAGTTCGTCCTCCATGAAGGCCGTGGCGCCGATGGGGGCCGAGCAACCGGCCTCGAGGCCGGCGAGCACGAGCCGCTCGGCGAGCACCGTCGCACGGGTCATGGTGTGGTCGACGGCCTCGAGTGCACGTTCGAGCGAACGGTCGCCGACTTCGCGGCGCACCTCGATCGCGAGCGCACCCTGACCCGGTGCCGTCGGCCAGTCGCCGAGGGACAGCAGGTCGGTCACGGCGTCGGAGCGGCCGAGCCGGCCGAGGCCGGCGGCGGCGAGCAGCACGGCGTCGAGCTCACCCGACTCGACCTTGCCGAGGCGGGTGTCGATGTTGCCGCGCAGGTCGACGGCCACCACGTCGGGACGCGCGGCGCCGAGCTGGGCGATGCGACGGGGCGACCCCGTGCCGACCCGCGCGCCCTCGGGCAGGGTCGCGATCGTGAATCCGTCGCGTGCGCAGAGCGCATCCCGGGCGTCGGCGCGCTTCGGCACCGCGCCGAGGCGCAGCCCCTCGTGCTCGGCGGTCGGCAGGTCTTTCAAGGAATGCACGACGACGTCGCACTCGCCGGCGAGGAGCGCCTCGCGGAGTGCGGCGGCGAACACGCCCGTGCCGCCGATCGACGCCAGCGATGCGCGGGACGTGTCGCCCTGGGTCGTGATCGGCACGAGCTCGATCTCGGCCTTGGCGGCCTTCGCGAGCCGCTCGGAGATCTGACGGGTCTGGGCCATCGCGAGTGCGCTGCCCCGGGTGCCGACACGGATGACGCCGGTCATCGCGGAGTCGCCTCCTGCGCCGCGGCGACCGAGCCTTCGACCTCGGCTCCACCGGCGATGCGGGCGTGGTCGGGCCACGGGCCGAGCGCGGTGAGGTGCGGGCGCTCGGCGTCGGGCACGTCGTTCACGCGCTCGAGCACGAGGTCGACGAGCCCCGAGACGTAGGCGGGGTGCACCCCGGGGGTCGGGGCGCGGCGCACCTTCAGCCCGTGCTCGCCCGCCGTCTCGACCGCCTCGTTGTCGAGGTCCCACATGACCTCCATGTGGTCGCTGACGAAGCCGAACGGCACGATGACGATCGCCTCGGTGAGGCCCCCTGCTGCGAGCTCGCCGATCGCGTCGTTGATGTCGGGCTCGAGCCACGGGGTGCGCGGGTCGCCCGAACGCGACTGGTAGACGAGCGACCACGGCGACGCGGGCGCGGCGGCGTCGTTGATGACGGATGCCACGGCCAGGTGCTGCGCGACGTACGCGCCGCCAGGGCCGAACGACGGCCCCGAGGCATCCGCTGCGCTGTTGGGAATGGAGTGGGTGACGAAGAGCACGTGGATGCGCTCGGGCGCGACACCCTCGGCGACGAGTTCGGCGGCGGCCGTGCCGACGCCCTCGATGAAGGGCTGCACGAAGCCGGGGTGGTCGAAGTACTCGCGCACGCGGTCGATCGCGACGCCGGTGCCGGCGGTCGCCTTCTCGAAGTCCTCGCGGTACTGGCCGACACCCGAGTAGCTCGTGTAGGCGCTCGTGACGAGCCCCAGCAGCTCGGTGTGGCCGTTGGCCTCGGCCTCGCGCACGACGTCGCCGAAGTAGGGCGCCCAGTTGCGGTTGCCCCAGTAGACCGGCAGGTCGATGCCGCGCGCGGCGAGCTCGGCCTCGAGCGCGACCTTCAGCTGCCGGTTCTGCTCGTTGATCGGGCTCACGCCGCCGAAGTGGCGGTAGTGGTGGGCGACCTCTTCGAGCCGCTCGTCGGGGATGCCGCGACCGGCGGTGACATTGCGGAGGAAGGGGATGACGTCGTCTTGACCCTCGGGGCCGCCGAACGACGACAGCAGGATCGCGTCGTAGTGCGCCATTACTGCAGCACCTCCACGAGCTCGGCGGTCGTGATGCGGCGGCCCGTGTAGAAGGGCACCTCTTCACGCACGTGACGGCGGGCGTCGGTGTCGCGGAGTTCGCGCATCAGGTCGACGAGCTCGGTGAGCTCGTCGGACTCGATGGGCAGCAGCCACTCGTAGTCGCCGAGCGCGAAGGCGCTGACGGTGTTCGCGATGGCGCCGCGGAACGCCGCGCCCTTGCGACCGTGGTCGGCGAGCATGCGGCTCCGCTCCTCAGCGGGCAGGAGGTACCACTCGTAGCTGCGCACGAAGGGGTAGATCGTGAGCCACGACTTGGGCTCGATGCCGCGGAGGAACCCGGGCACGTGCGACTTGTTGAACTCGGCGTCGCGGTGCACGCCCATGGCGTTCCACGTCGGCAGCAGGTGCTTCAGGATACGGGCGCGGCGGAGCTCGCGGAGCGCCCACTGCAGGCCCTCGGCGGTCGGACCGTGCAGCCACAGCATCACGTCGGCGTCGGCGCGAAGGCCCGAGACGTCGTAGATGCCGCGAAGGGTGACCCCCTCGTTCTCGACGAGCGCGATGACGCCGTCGAGCTCTTCGACGACGCGGCGCACGTCGTGGCCGTCGTAGTCGTCGGGCCTCGCCGGATCCCGGCGGAACACGGCGAATACCGTGAAGCCCTCGGGAGAATCGGCGGTTTCGGATTCGGGACGGAGCGCGTCGGCTGCCGCTTCGGCAGCGGGGGAAGACATGCCTCCAGTCTCCCCCTTTCGGCGTGATCGGCCAAAAGGGACTCCACCGCGCCGAGGTCGTCGGCATCCGCGCCTGCGAACGTGCGGACGAATCGGGCACGTACGCTCATCGGATGAGGATCTGGTCGCTGCATCCGCGCTACCTCGATCGCCAGGGGCTGACCGCCTGCTGGCGCGAGACGCTGCTCGCGCAGGCGGTGCTCGAGGGCGCCACGCGCGGATACACGCAGCACCCGCAGCTCGAGCGGTTCCGCGCGGCACCCGACCCCCTCGGTGCGATCGGCGACCACCTCGCCGGCATCGCCGAGGAGGCGACCGCCCGCGGCTACCGCTTCGACGGGAGCAAGGTGCATCGACGGAGCACGCCTCCGGTGCAGCTCGAGGTCACGAGCGGTCAGCTCGCCCTCGAGTGGGAGCACCTGCTGCGGAAGCTGTCGCTGAGGAGCCCCGAACTGGCGCTGCGGTGGGCCGTCGTCGAGTCGCCCGACGCGCATCCGCTCTTCGCCGTCGTCGACGGGCCCGTGGCGTCGTGGGAGCGCGCGACCCGGCCCGCCGCCGGAGGAGCGCCGCCTCAGTCCTGAGCGAGCTCGGTCGCACTGAGCGCGTCGAGGAACCTGATGACGACCTCGCGCTCGTCGGAGGTGAGGGCCGCCGCGGCGTCGAAGCGCCGGGCGTGCAGGCGCCCGACCGACTCGCGCGCAACGAGGCGCGTGGCGTCGGTGACCGAGATGGCGAGCGCACGCCGATCGCTCGGATGCGGTGCGCGCACGATGTGACCGCCGCGTTCGAGGCGGTCGAGGAGCTTGGTCGTCGATGCGCTCGAGATGCCGAGGTACTCGCTGATCGCACCCGGGGTGGCGATCTCGCCCTGGTTGCGGGCGGCGATGAGGAAGCGCAGCGCCCGCATGTCGGTGGCATTGAGCTTCATGTACTTGCTCGACGCCTCGCTCATCCGACGCTCCGCCTCATGCCAGCCGCGAAGGCTCTGCATCACGCGCACGATCTGGTCGAGCTGTTCGTCATCGAGGCCGGCCCGGTTCACGAGCTCCTCGTCGTGGTCGGAGATGCGGGGATCGTGCATCGCGGCGGCGATGTCGTGCCGCGTCTCCCGCTCACTTGCCATGGAGTGATTCTAGCCAGTCATGTATATTTCTCGCTAAGCTAACTACTAGCCAAAGCAGATAAGACTGGAGTCACCATGACCCTCAGCGACATCGAAGAGGTCGTGCTGCTCGACGCCGACGACCGCGCCATCGGCCGCGCGCCGAAATCGAGCGTGCACGGCGCCGACACCGCGCGCCACCTCGCCTTCTCGTGCCACGTGTTCAACGAGCGCGAGGAACTCCTCGTGACCCGCCGCGCCCTCTCGAAGCAGACCTGGCCGGGCGTCTGGACCAACTCGTTCTGCGGCCATCCGGCACCCGCGGAGACCCTGGTCCACGCGATCCGGCGCCGCGGCGAGTTCGAGCTCGGACTCCTGCTCGACGGCATCGAGCCGGTGCTCCCGTTCTTCCACTACCGGGCGACGGATGCCTCGGGGCTCGTCGAGAACGAGCTCTGCCCCGTGTACACGGCGTATGCGGCCTCCGAACTCGAGCCGCATCCCGGCGAAGTCATGGACTACGCGTGGGTGGCGCCGCAGCGACTCGCCTCGGCGATCGAGCACGCGCCGTGGGCGTTCAGCCCCTGGTTCGTGCTGCAGTCGCGATTGCTGCCGTTCCTCGGCGGTTCCCTCGACCACTCCCTCGCCCGCCCCGTCGACGGGCGCGAGGCCATCGCATCATGATCGGCGCCACCCTCGATCGGCGGATCGACCGCGGCGGGGTCGCCGTCGCGGAGTTCCTCGACGACTTCTTCGCCCGACAGCTCGAACGGGCGGCGACGCACGGCGACGACTACGTGCGGCTCTGGGCAGCGGCACGTGACGGCGCCGCCGGCGGCAAGCGCATCCGACCCGAGCTCGTGCTCGCGGCACACGCCGCATTCGCCGGGTCGAGCACAGCGGAGTCGGTGCGGCTCGCCTCGGCGTTCGAGCTCCTGCACACGGCGTTCCTCGTGCACGACGACGTGATCGACCACGACCTCGTTCGCCGGGGCGCACCGAACATCGCGGGGCGCTTCGCACTCGACGGCGTCGGCCGCGGCCTTCCGGCCCGCCGGGCCGATGACTACGGCGAGGCATCCGCGATCCTCGCCGGCGACCTGCTCATCGCCGGCGCGCTGCGAGTGGTGGCCGAGCTCGAGGCGCCGCCTTCGGTGCGCACCGCCCTGCTCGGAATCGTCGACGAGTGCGTGTTCGTCGCGGCGGCGGGCGAGCACGCCGACGTGCGCCAGGCCGGCGCGGCCCCTGGCGAGCGCGACATCCTCGCCATGATCGAGAACAAGACCGCGTCCTACTCGTTCAGCGCCCCACTCCAGGCGGGGGCGGTGCTCGGCGGGGCATCCGACGCGGTGGTCGCACGACTCGGCGAGATCGGCCGCCATCTCGGCGTCGCATTCCAGCTGCGCGACGACCTGCTCGGCGTGTACGGCTCGCCGGAGGCCACCGGCAAGTCCGTGCTCTCGGATCTCCGCGAGGGCAAGGAGACCCTGCTCATCGCCTACGCCCGCGTGCACCCCGACTGGACTCGGGCCGCCGAGGGGTTCGGGAACCCCGAGCTCGATGACGCCGGTGCGGCGCGGCTCCGCCGGGTGATCGAGTCGAGCGGGGCTCGTGCTCGCGTGGAGCGCCTCATCGATGCGCGATGCGCGGCCGCCGTCGCGGCGATCGCGGCATCGGATCTGCCGCACGGCCTGCACGAGGCGCTCACCGTCACCGCCGGCACCTGCACGGAGCGTGCACGATGACCGCGGCACCGACCGGGCTCGCGCTCTACGACCGCACCGCACACCTCGGCTCCGCCCAGGTGATCTCGCACTACTCGACGTCGTTCGGACTCGCGAGCCGCTTGTGCTCGCGCCCGGTGCGCGACCACCTGGCCGACGTCTACGCGCTCGTGCGCATCGCCGACGAGATCGTCGACGGCCCGGCCGAGGAGGCGGGGCTCGCGCCGGATGAACGGCGTGCGATGCTCGATGCGCTCGAGGTCGAGACCGAGCAGGCGATCCTCCGCGGCTACAGCTCGAACCTCGTCGTGCACGCCTTCGCGCGCACCGCACGCACCACGGGGTTCGGGCGGGAGCTGACCCGCCCGTTCTTCGCATCGATGCGGCGCGACCTCGACCCGGTGGACTTCGACGAGGCCGAGCTCCGCGAGTACATCCACGGCTCGGCCGAGGTCGTGGGGCTCATGTGCCTGCGCGCCTTCAGCGCGGGAGTCCCCGACAACGCCGAGCGCGACGCGCGCTGGCAGCGCGGCGCCCGCCACCTCGGCGCCGCGTTCCAGAAGGTGAACTTCCTGCGCGATCTCGCCGACGACTACGGTTCGCTCGGCCGCCGCTACTTCCCCGGCATCGACCCCGCTCGCCTGAGCGAGGCCGACAAGCTGCGGCTGCTCGACGACCTCGATCGCGACCTCGCGATCGCCGGCGAGGTGATCGCCGAGCTGCCGAGCGGATGCCGCAGGGCCGTCGCCGCCGCGCACGCCCTGTTCTCCGCCCTGTCATCGCGGCTCCGCCGAACGCCGGCGCGCGAACTGCTCACGACGAGGGTCAGCGTGCCGACGCCGTTGAAGCTCGTGCTGCTCGCGAGGGCCGCCGGGGGGCGGTCGCGACGCCCGTCCGCCGTGACCGCGAACGCTCGCGTCCCGCTGCCCGGAGCGCCCGCATGAGCCGGGTCGCGATCGTCGGAGGCGGCATCGCCGGCCTCGCGACGGCGGCGCTGCTCGCTCGCGACGGGCACGAGGTCACGGTCTACGAGGCTCACGGGGTCGTCGGCGGTCGCGCCGGCCGGTGGGACGCCGAGGGCTTCCGGTTCGAAACCGGTCCGTCGTGGTACCTCATGCCCGAGGTGTTCGAGCACTTCTACCGGCTGATGGGCACGAGCGCCGATGCGGAGCTCGACCTCGTGCGGCTGGAGCCCGGCTATCGGGTGTTCTTCGAGCACCGTGCGGAACCGCTCGACCTCGTGGCCGATCGGGCCGCGTCCGCTGCGGCGTTCGAGGCGATCGAACCCGGCGCAGGGCGACGCCTCGAGCAGTACCTCGACTCCGCAGAGGAGACGACGCGGCTCGCACTCGACCACTTCCTCTACAACGACTTCTCCTCACCGGGCACGCTGCTCGTGTCACCGGTGCTGCGGCGTCTCGGCCGACTCGGCCAACTGCTGCTGCAGCCGCTCGACCGCTTCATCGCGGGCAGGTTCCGCGACGAACGCCTGCGCCAGGTGCTCGGCTACCCCGCCGTGTTCCTCGGCACCTCTCCATCGGCCGCGCCGAGCCTGTACCATCTGATGAGCCACTTCGACCTCGACGACGGGGTCTTCTACCCGCAGGGCGGCTTCCGCGAGGTCATCGACAGCGTCGCGCGACTGGCTCGGCGGGCCGGGGCGCGCATCGTGACGGACGCCCGGGTCACGAGCATCACCGTCGAGTCGGGTGCTGCACGCGGCGTCGTCTACGTCGACCGACGGGGCGCGGAGCACGAGGTCGAGGCCGATCTCGTCGTCTCGGCGGCCGACGTGCACCACACCGAGACGGCCCTGCTGCCGCACGCGTCGCGAAGCCGATCGGATGCCGCATGGCGCCGAGCAGATCCCGGGCCGGGCGCGGTCCTCGTGATGCTCGGCGTTCGCGGCGAGCTCCCGCAACTGCTGCACCACACGCTGCTGTTCACCGACGACTGGGCGGAGAACTTCGACCGCATCTTCGGCAGCACGCCCTCGGTGCCCGATCCGGCGTCCCTCTACGTGTGCCGGCCGAGCGCGACCGACCCGTCGGTGGCGCCGCCGGGCCACGAGAACCTCTTCGTGCTCGTGCCGGTGCCCGCGGACCCGGCGATCGGCCGCGGCGGCATCGCCGGCAGCGGCGACGACTCCGTCGAGCGCATCGCCGACGCCGCGATCGCCCAGATCTCGGCATGGGCGGGCGTGCCCGACCTCGCGGACCGCGTGGTGGTGCGCCGCACCATCGGCCCCGGCGACTTCGAGTCCGACTTCAACTCGTGGCGGGGGTCCGCGCTCGGACCGGCGCACGTGCTGCGCCAGAGCGCGTTCCTGCGCGGGCGAACGGCTTCGAGCACGGTGCGGGACCTCTACTTCGCCGGAGCGACCACCGTGCCCGGCATCGGCCTGCCGATGTGCCTGATCAGCGCCGAGCTCGTGGCGAAGGCGCTGCGCGGCGAGCGCGGCGCCGGCCCGATGGCCGAGCCCGAGGTCCGGAGCGTGGCGGCATGAGCCTCGTCTACCTCGGCGTGCTGTTCGCCGGCATCGCGTGCATGGCGTTGCTCGACGCCCGATTCCACCTCGTGTTCGGCGCCCCCGGTCGACGCGTGCAGGCGATCATCGTGCTCGGAGCTGGACTCGTGTTCTTCCTGGCATGGGATGTCGCGGGCATCGGCCTCGGCATCTTCCACCGTGGCGAGAACGCGGTGAGCACCGGCATCCTGCTCGCCCCGGAGCTGCCGCTCGAGGAGCTCGTGTTCCTCGGGTTCCTCTGCTACCTGACACTCGTGCTCTACACGGGCACGCTGCGCCTGGTCGCGATGAGGCGGGTGCGCCGGTGACCTACCTGCTGCTCTCGGGCGCGTTCCTCGCGGTGGCGGCCGTCGTCGCGGCGATCGGGTGGCGACGCGCGCCGCGCGGCCACGGTCGCGCCGTCGCGATCTCGGCACTCGTGCTCGTGCTGCTCACGATCGCGTTCGACTCGATCATGATCGCGACGGGCCTGTTCGACTACGCCGATGCGCACATCTGGGGTGTCCGCCTCGGCCTCGCCCCCGTCGAGGACCTCGCGTACCCGATCGCCGGCGTCCTGCTCCTCAGCGGGATCTGGAACCTCATGGGGGAACGCGTCGATGCCGACTGAGACCCGCCGCAGCGCGATCGCCGACCTCCTCACCGCCTCGCGGCCGCTGAGCTGGGTGAACACCGCGTTCCCCTTCGCAGCCGCGTACCTGCTCACGACCCGCGAGATCGACATCGCGTTCGTCGTCGGCACGCTCTTCTTCCTGGTGCCGTACAACCTCGCGATGTACGGCGTGAACGATGTCTTCGACTACGCCTCGGACGCAGCGAACCCGCGCAAGGGCGGCGTCGAGGGAGCACTCCTCGTGCCGGATCGGCACCGGTCGACCATCGTCGCCGCGATCGCGAGCTGCGTGCCGTTCGTCGTCGTGCTGCTCGTACTCGGCGACCCCGCGTCGTGGGCGGTGCTCGCGGTGAGCCTGTTCGCGGTCGCGGCCTACTCGGTGCCGGGTCTGCGCTTCAAGGAGGTGCCGTTCCTCGACTCGCTGACCTCGAGCGTGCACTTCGTGAGCCCCGCGGTCTACGGTCTCGTGCTCGCGGGTGCCGCATTCACCCCTCCCCTGCTCGCGCTGCTCCTCGCCTTCCTCGCCTGGGGCGTCGCCAGTCACGCCTTCGGCGCCGTGCAGGACGTCGTGCCCGACCGTGCCGCCGGCATCGCCTCGATCGCGACCGCGCTCGGGGCACGCAGCACGGTTCGGTTCGCGATCGCCATGTGGGCGGCCGCGGGCGTGCTCATGCTGGCGACGTCATGGCCCGGCCCGATCGCGGCGGTGCTCGTGGTGCCGTACATCGCCACGGCCGCACCGTTCGCGAGCGTTACCGACGCGTCGTCGGGTCGCGCGAACGCCGGGTGGCGGCGCTTCCTCGCCATCAACTACGTCGTCGGATTCCTCGTGACGATGCTCCTCATCTGGTACGCCGCCCTCACGGCGTGACCTCGCGATGCCGCAGCATCCGCTCAGTGGAGCAGCCGCGTGAAGCGGAAGAAGGCGAACCCCTCGATCGGCAGCAGCTCGATGCCCGAGAACCCCGCCTCTCGGGCGTACCGCTCGAGCGTCGACCGGCGCATCACGGTCCCCGTACCGACCGAACCGGGCGTCGACAGCCCATCGGGCAGGCACATGAAGATGCTGTACCCGTACATGATGCGCTCGACATCGTCGCCGTCGGGTGCGAACGCCTCGGCCACCGCCTCGTCCATGATCACGACCTCGCCGTCGCGCTTCACGGCCCGCCTGATCGAGGTCAGCACCTCGACTGGGAACGGCATGTCGTGCAGCGCCTCGAACACGAACGCCGCGTCGAAGACGGCCTCCTGCGGCATCCCCTCGCCTGCGACGTGGTGGAACCGCACTCGGTCGCCGACGTGCGCCTGGTCCGCGTGCCTGCGTGCCGCGATGACCGACTCTGCGTCGACGTCGAAGCCCTCGACCCGCGCAGACGGGTATGCCTGCGCGAGGGCGATCGACGACCAGCCGTGCCCCATGCCGATGTCGGCGATGCGGGCGCCGTCCTGCGAGAGCACATCGTGCAGCGACGGGACGCTCGCGAGCGCGTCGCCGAGCCGGTGCAGGAACCACGGCCGGTTGACATCGCCCTGCGCCGATCGCGCCTCCTCGCCGAGCTGCGCCCACGAGACGCCCCCGCCTGATCGGTACGCCTCGAGCAGCGGCCCGAGTTGCGCGCCGACCGCGGCGACGAAGCGTCCGAGGGGAGTGACGTAGTCGAGCGAGTCGCGATTCACGAGGGCATCGGCATGTGCCGGCGGCAGGGCGAATCGGCGAGCGGATGCCCCGGGCTCGGCGTCGTCGGCGGTGAGGATGCCGTAGACGGCCTGCTGCTCGAGCCACTCGCGGGCGTAGCGCTCGTGGGTTCCCGTGCGCTCGGCGAGCGTGGGCGGGTCGAGCGGCCCTCCGTCGGCGAGCGCACGGTACCAGCCGAGCCGATCGCCGAGGTGGATGCTGAGCAGTTCGAACGCGCCGAGCATGTCGCCGAAGACACGTTCCGCGAAGGCCGTCGTCGCATCGCCGTCTCCGGGCGCAGGCGTCGTGTCGGACTGTTCCGTCGCCATCGACGGCCCCTTCCTTCCGGCCCGGCGCGGTCGCGTCAGGCGCCGATGAGGAGTTTCGTGGAGTGCTCGAGATGCTCCCGCACGGCGTCGCCGCCGCGGGTCGGGAGCTCGTCGAGAAGGGCGCGGTGCTCCTCGATGAGGCTCTCGAGGGTGTAGTGCGGTCGCACGTGCAGCAGGAAGAGCAGCAGTTCGCTGCCGAGCGCCGAATGGGCCTCGATGATGCGAGGGCTCGCAGACGCCGCGACGATCGAATGATGGAACTCGGCGTGCAGGCGCTCGACCTCGAGCCAGTCGATGCCCTCGCCTGCGTCGTCGGGGTCGCCGTCGCGGTCGGCGAGCCGATCGAGCGCGTCGAGCGTCGCTCGCGCCGGCGCGAGCACCTCGTCTGGCCAGACCTCGCCATGACGCTCGCCCGCGATGCGCACGGCCTCGACCTCGAGCGCGGCGCGCAACTGCTGCAGCGCGATCACGTGGGCGCGATCGAAGCTCGCCACGCGGACTCCGCGGTACGCCTCGGCCACGGCGAGCCGCTCGGCGACGAGACGCTGGAACGCGGCACGCACGGTGTGTCGGGAGACCCCGAACTGCTCGGAGGCCGCCTCTTCACGGAGGGGCGTGTCGGGCGCGAGCACCCCGCTCAGGATCTCGGCCCGGATGAGACCCGCGACACGGTCCACGGTGGTGCCGGCGCCCGCTGCCACGAGCATCCCGGCGGCCCCGCTCATTCCCCTGCGGCCCGGGTCATGTACTGAGGTCGACATCGCGGCATCCGCTCGCTCTGGTTCCGTACGGGCTCGTCGGCGCGATCAGTCGAGCTTCGAGCGCACGATGAGCCACACCCCGATGCCGACGACGGCCACGACGCCGACGGCGGCGACGACCGCCGCCACCGGCTGCTCGTCGGCGAAGCGGCGCAGCCTGCGCTTGGCTCGCTCGGTGCGGATGCCGACCTGCTTGGGCACGTTGAGCTTGTCTTCGAGGGCGTTCAGCGTCTCGGCGAACTCGGCACGCGCCTGCTGCGACGCCTGCTTCGCCTGCAGGCGGGTGAGGTTGCGTTCGCGAGTGGCGGCGTCGCGCTTGGAGGGGCGGGGGCCGGAGGCGTCAGTAGCGGCGGTCATAGTCACCCGTTCCCTTCAGGGCGTCGAGATCGGCCTTCAGGCTCTCGACCGACTCGAGGGGCTCCGAACCCCGCTTGAAGTTGACGTAGGCGATCCACAGCAGGACCGCGATGATCAGGAGCAGCACTCCCGACACCGTGAGCGCGGCGGCCCACGCGGGCATCACGAGCGCGAGGGCGAAGATCGCGGTGGTGATGAGCGTGAAGAGCAGGAACACGCCGACCACGGCGGCGCCGGCGACGAGCCCCGAGCCGATGCCGAAGTGCTTGACCTTGTAGGAGATCTCGGCCTTGATCTGGTCGATCTCGGCGCGAACGAGCGACGAGATCGTGTCGGGCAGGTCGCCGATCAGCGTGAAGAGGGAGCGGTCGTCGTTCGAGGGCGCGGTCATCGCGTGGTCACCTCCACGGTCATGAATCGGATGCGGCGGGCTTGGCCTTGCCCGTCGTGCTGCGCTTCGCCGGAGCGTGCTTCGCGGTGCTCTTCGCGGTGCTCTTCGCACCGGACGCGGCCGACGAAGCGACGTCGGCGGCGTCGTCGATCGCGTCGCCGAGCGCGGAGGCCGCGTCGTCGACGGCGGACTTCGCTGCCGCGGCGGTCTTCGAGACGTTCTGCTTCGCGTTCTTCGCCGCGCTCGAGACGTCGCTCTTGGTGGCGCCGGCCCCGCGGGTCGCGTTGCCGATGAACGACTTCACGCCGTCGAGCACGGTGTCGGACAGGTCGCCGACCTTGTCGGCCGCGAACCCCTTCACGGTGTCGACGCCCTGCTGCACGGCCGGCGTGTTCCACACGCCCTCGGCCGCCTTGCGGATCTGCTCGTAGCGCTCTCGACCGGCGCGCGTACCGAGTACGTAGCCGACTCCGAGCCCCACGACGAAGAGGATCTTGCCTTTCATGTGCACCCCATCTCCCCCTGTGGTTCACCACAGCGACGGTTCCAGCGTAGACCCCGGGGCAAGCGGCGCAAGGGGGTTGCGTCGAAATATTCCGTTCCGGCTATGCGTCGCCGTCGGGCTGCACGCGGCGGTGCCGGACCCGACGTGCCACCTCGAGGGCGTGCGGCACGACCGAGGCGAGACCGGTGCCGGCGACCCATGATCCGGTCGCCTCGATGCCGGGCTCCGCGGCGAGCGCGTCCTCGAGGGCGTGCACGCGCTCGTGCTGGCCGATGGTCGCCTGCGAGAGGGCGTCACGCCACACGGTGCGACCCGAGGCGCGGAGCATCCGCTCGTCGAGGGGAACGCCGAGGAGCAGCGCCGCATCGGCGAGCGCGAGCTCGGCGACCTCGGCGTCCGAGCGCCCGTCGAGCGGGTTCGCAGCGCCGGCGCGACCGTAGGAGAGGCGCACGACGTGACGCCCGCCCGCCTGCTCGGCGAGCCACGACCACTTCGCGGTCGAGTGGGTGAGGGCCTTCGCCGTCACCCCGGGCGCGTCGGCCGCGACGAGCACGCCGGTGCCGCGCGGGGCGGAGTCGAGCTCTGGCGCATCGAGCACGAGGGTGACGAGTTCGACGGAGGCCGCGGCGGGCCATGCCCCGCCGTCGGTGTCGCTCGTGCTGGTCCACCCGTCGAGGGCGTCGTCGACGAGGGCGAGGGCCGCATGACCAGAGGCGGCGAGCACGACGTCGGGAGCGGTCACGAGCAGCCGGCCGGCCTCGGTCGTCGCGGTGACGAGCCATCCGGATGCCTCGGCCGATGACGCGGCGTCGCGCTCGCGGGTCTCGGCATCGCGCTCGAGGCCCGTGACCTCCGCGCCACGCACCACCGTGACGCCGAAGTGGGCGAGCTCGCGCTCGAGGGCGTCGACGAGACGGTGCATGCCGCCGCGGAGACCGCGAACGGCTCCCCCGGCCTTGCGCTCCTCGACGAGCTGACCGACGCCGCCCGAGAGCGAGCCGGTGCGGGTCATCGCCTCGTTGAGCCCGGGCGCGACGATGTCGAGGTCGAGGTCGACGGGGTCGGTCGAGTAGACCCCTGCGGAGATCGGCGTGACGAGCCGGTCGAGCACCGCCTGTCCCATGCGCTCGCGCACGAGTTCGCCGAGGCTGCGGGCGCGGCCGATGCGGAGGATCGGCTTCACGCGATCGAGGTAGGCGCGGGTCGCACCGCTCCAGCCGATGATGCGCCGCACGTCGTCGCCGAGCGGGTTCGCCGGGATGCCGAGGATTCCCGTCTTCGGCAGCGGGGCGGCGTCGAGGCCCTGCTTGCCGGGCATGACGAGCCAGGCGCCGGCGGGGTTCGGGTTCTCGATGTCGGCGTCGAGCCCGAGCGAGCCGAGCAGTTCGGCGACGGCGCCACCGCGGGTCGCGAACGACTCGGCGCCGCTGTCGAGGCTGAGGCCGTCGAGCTCGATGCGGCCGACGCATCCGCCCAGGTCGTCGCGACGCTCGAGCACGGTGACCTGCAGGCCGACCTTCGCGCACTCGAGTGCGGCGACGAGGCCGGCGACGCCGCCGCCGACCACGACGACATCGGCGGTCGCGCGTTCGACGACGGGCTCCGCGGCCGGGCCGGGCAGCGAGTCGGGCCCGGGCGTCATCGCGTCGCTCATGCCGAGGCCTCGTGCACGAGCTCGGCGACGCGCGTCAGCACGGTCGGGTCGGTCTCGGGCGGCACGCCGTGGCCGAGGTTGAAGACGTGGGCGGGGGCCGCCTGACCGCGGCGCAGCACGTCGCGCACGGCGGCCTCGAGCACGGGCCACGGGGCGGCGAGCAGTGCCGGGTCGAGGTTGCCCTGCAGCGGCACCCCCTCGCCCACGCGCTCGACGGCGACGTCGAGCGGGATCCGGTAATCGACGCCGACCGTGTCGACGCCGATGCCGTGCATCGCGCCGAGCAGCTCGCCGGTGCCCACGCCGAAGTGCACGACGGGCACGCTGCGGGTGGTCGGGGCGGCGACGCCGCCCGAGGCATCCGTGGTCTCGTACGCGAGGTCGTGCACGTGGGCGAGGGCCGCCGCCGAGGCGGGGGCGACGTGCGTCTCGTAGTCCGCGAGCGAGATGGCGCCGGCCCACGAGTCGAAGAGCTGGGCGGCGGATGCCCCGGCGAGCACCTGCGTGCGCAGGAATCGGCCGGTGAGCTCCGCGGTCCAGTCCATGAGCGCGCGCCAGGCGCCGGGGTCGGCGTGCATGAGGGTGCGGGCGGCGAGGTGGTCCTTCGAGGGGCCGCCCTCGGCGAGGTAGGCCGCAAGGGTGAACGGCGCGCCGGCGAAGCCGATGAGCGGGGTCGGGGTGCCCGAGCCGTTGTCGGTCGTGTTGAGCTCGGCGACCGTGCGCGCGACCGCCTCGGTGATGGGGCCGGATGTCTCGTCGAGCCGTGCAGGGTCGATCGCCGTGAGCTCGGCGACGCCCGCGGCGTCCGCGTATCCCCTGCCGAAGACCGGGCCGCGACCCGCCTGGATCTCGACGTCGACGCCCACGAGCTTCAGCGGCACGACGATGTCGCTGAAGAAGATGCCGGCGTCGACCTTGTGCCGGCGCACCGGCTGCAGCGTGATCTCGCTCGCCATCGCGGGGTCGAGGCACGCGTCCAGCATGCGCGTGCCGACGCGCAGGTCGCGGTACTCGGGCAGCGAGCGCCCCGCTTGCCGCATGAACCAGACGGGCGCGGCGTCGGCGCGCTCTCCTCTATATGCGCGAACGAGGCGCGAGTCGGAGGTCAGGCCGGCGGAGAGCGGATGCTGCGGGGAGAGGATCACGCCTGACATTGTCGCGCATCGGGCTGAGTGAAGATCGATGTCTGGCTGAGCCGGGCGCTGCCCGGATGTGCAGCGCGGTGCCCGGCTGCCGCTCAGCGGTCGGGGCCCGCCAGCTGCTCGAGCACGTGCGCCGCGAGCGCCACCTGGGCATCGAGCTGCGGGTGCAGGCCGTCGTCGAGGAGCGGCATGGGGCCGGCGGCATCCGCCGGGTCGATGACGAGGTCATCCGAGCCGGCCGTCTCGTGCAGGAACGCGGCCGTGGCGCGCACGTCTGCGCCGGTCCAGGCGAGGCCGACGCCGCCGAGGTAGGGGTGGGCGGCGATGCGCCGCTCGTCGATGGGCGTCGGGGCGATCCAGACCCATCGCGCGCCGGGCACGCTTGCGGCGCCGCGACGGATGAGCCGCAGGTTCCGGGTGGTCTCGGCGGCGCTCACGAGTCGGTCGCCCTCGGCGCCGGGGAAGCGACGGGCGTCGTTGGCCCCGAGCATGCAGAAGACGACCTCGGCCTGCCCGCGCCGGAGAGCGGGCAGGTTCGCGAGGGCCTGCGTCGTCGTCGACCCCGAGATCGCGAGGTTCTCGAACTGCAGCCCGAGGTCGGGCCGCTCGGCGGCGAACAGCGCGGCGAGCAGCTCGAACCACGAGAGTCGGTCGGCGGTGGTGCTCTCGCCGATCGCGGTGACGCGACCGCCGGTCGCGAACGGAGCGCGCCCGAGCGCCGACCGCACCGCCGGCATCGCCGCGAGGCGGCGCACGGCATCGGCCCGCTGGGCATCCAGCGCGTGCACGGCTGCCGCATAGCTCGCAGGGTCGGTCCCGAAGACGCCCGCGCGGGCGGCGTCGTCCATCGCCCACGCGTACGGGAGCGAGCGTTCGGGCCGCTCGAAGCGTACGAGCTTGTCGAGCATCGCGCCGCTCACGAGCGCGACCCCGCTGCGGTGGCGGAGGCGGCGTCTGCGGGAGCTGTGACAGCTCGGGCACGCCCCGGCCGCGCGGCATCCGCTCGCCGGAGCGGCAGCAGGAAGGCGCACAGCACGATCCACGCGAGCGACGGGAAGCGCACGATCGGCAGCAGCACGGCGAGCTCGGGAATCGCGACGACGAGCGTCGCGACCATGGCGAGACCCGCCAGCGCGAGACCCGCCCACGCGTGCCAGCGCGGCAGCAGGCCCGCCAGCAGGCCCGGCACGGCGAGCCCCGCGATGAGCAGCCCGAGCGGCACGACGAACCCCGGGCCGCCGGCGAAGAAGGCGAGGTCGTGCAGCAGTCGCACGATGCCGGGCTCCTCGAGCAGCTCGGGTCGCGTGAGCGCCCAGCTGAAGCCGGCCGACAGCGCCATCGCCGCCGAGGCGAGGATGCCGCCGGCGAAGCCGATCGACACCCCCGGCGCACGTACGCCGAGCTGGGTGAGTCGCGTCGTGGCGGCCGCGGCGAAGATCGCGAGGGGCACGGATGCCGCGAACTGCAGCAGCGCGGTGATGAGCACCGAGAGCTGGTGGTCGCGGAAGTAGGCGACGATCGCGTCGCCATCGCCGAACGGCGAGGGGTAGGTCGCGCCGCCGGCGATCACGGCGGGCAGCACGATCGAGGCCATCGAGAGCGCCACGACGACGATCGCGAGAGGCGGCAAGGGCGGCCCGGCGGGCGGGCGCCGCGAACCCGCCGACGGTGCGGAGTGCTGGGACTCGGCCGCGGCGGTTCCGACCGCCGCATCATTCGTTCTGTTCATGGAATCATTCATAGCACAGAATGATTCAGCCGCAACTGGTAGAGTCGGCGACATGGAGACGAGCGCACACGAGGCACCCTTCCGGCCGCCCGCCGAACGCGTAGGTTTCCTGCTCTCCCAGGTGGGCGCCTACGCCTCCG
This sequence comes from Agromyces sp. NPDC056389, assembly GCF_042262385.1. Taxonomy (NCBI): domain Bacteria; kingdom Bacillati; phylum Actinomycetota; class Actinomycetes; order Micrococcales; family Microbacteriaceae; genus Agromyces; species Agromyces sp. NPDC056389. The sequence continues at coordinate 2,534,031 of NZ_JBHJPN010000001.1, read as the reverse complement.
CCCGCTTCGCGGAGCGCCTCGCCGAGCTCGACGTGCAGCCGAGCGACGTCGGGCTGTTACGCATGATCGCGACCGAACCGGGCCTCAGCCAGCAGGCGCTCGCCGGCAAGCTCGGCGTGGTGCCGAGCCGCGTCGTCGCCCTCGTCGACGCCCTCGAGCGCAAGGAGCTCGTCACGCGCACCCGGAGCACCACCGATCGGCGCACGCACGAGCTGCACCTCGCCGATCGCGGACGAGACGTGATGACGCAGATGCGCCGCATCGGCCGCGAGCACGAGAACGACCTCGTCGCCGAACTCAGCGACGAGGAGCGGCAGACGCTCGGCCGCCTGCTCGCGCGCATCGCGGCGGCCCACGACCTCGACCCCGGGGTGCACCCCGGCTACCGCGCGACGCGCGGCTGAAGCCCTCGACGTCGCGACGACGTCTCGGTACGTCGCGAGTCATCTCGATAGTGCAACACGAAGGTTGCACTTCTTGCACAATGGTGCAACTATTGTGTTGCACATCATCAGGCACGGCAATCGAGGAGGACGCATGAACGGCACCACCGGATCACTCGACCGGATCGAACAGCAGATCGACATCGACGCCTCGGCGGAGCGCGTGTGGGAACTCGTCTCCACCGCCGGTTGGTGGATCAACGACGACCGCATCGTCGAGCACCGCATCGAGGAGCAGGGCTCGCGCGTCGTCGTGCACGACGAGAAGCACGGCGCGTTCACGCTCGCGGTCGAATCGCTGGATGCCCCGCGGTACGCCGCCTTCCGCTGGTTCAACACGGCCCCGGCTTCGGCGGAACCCGACTCCGAGCGGGACCCGCTCGTCTCGACGCTCGTCGAGTTCTGGGTCGAGGATCGCGCCGACGGCGGTGTCGTGCTGCGCGTCGCGGAGAGCGGCTTCGAGGGCCTCGACCGCAGCGCGGAGGAGCGCCGTCGCATGTTCGACGGCAACACCGAGGGCTGGGCGATCGAGCTCGGATTCGCGCGCGACCACCTCGCGAACGAGCTCGCGGCGGGCCGATGACGATCGGCACCGAGAGCCTCCCCGCCGCGTTCGCCGCCCTGGGTGACGACACGCGGTGGGAGCTCCTGCAGCGGCTCGGCACCGCGCCCGCGTCGGCGACGACGCTCGCGGCCGATCGACCGATCAGCCGACAGGCCGTCGCCCGGCACCTCGAGGTGCTGCGCGAGGCCGGACTCGTCGAGACCGAGATCCACGGCCGCGAGGTGCGCTACCGCGCGATCGGATCGCGCCTGAGCGCCCTCGCCCGCGACCTCGACCTCCTCGCCCAGGGCTGGGAGCGCCGGCTGCGCACGATCAAGGCGGCCGCCGAGGGGTAGCGCCACCGCGGTGGCGCGCGGAGGCGGGCCGGCCGCCCGCGGCGGCGCGCGGGCGAGCCGGGCCGCCGATTCGTTCGGAAGCCTTACATTCCCGCGCCCATCAGCGCTAAGGTCGAGACGTTGTGCGCCCCCGAGCACGACGACGCGCGGGTTCCCGAGCCCGTGCGCCTCCGCATCCCACGGAGAATCACATGCCCCCACTGCGCCCGTCCCACCCGTCGTGCCCGTCTCTCTCCACCCCGTTCTCGCGAGCCACACGATGAACGCGGCCGCACCGCATCGCACCGGCGTCACCTTCATGGTCGCCGCCGCCGCCGCGATCGTCATCGGCGCGCTCATCGCCGGTTCCGGTTTTCTCGAGCGCTTCATGCTGCGCCTGCCCGAAGTGCCCAGCAGCGGGGCCGTCATGCTCGCACTCGCCTCGGGCCTCGCGCTCACCGGCGTCGTCTGGATGATCGTCCGCCTCGGCGAGCGCGCCCGCGCCCGCTCCCGACGTCGCGCGCTCGAGGCCAGCGTTCGCGGTGAGGTGAGCTGCGGCATCCGTCGCCGTGAACTCGTCGCCCGACTCAACGAGCTGACGGCCGACGCCGGCGAGCAGATCACCCTCGCCGCCCGCTACTCGATCGTCGCCGACGAACTCGGCATCGCGCTCTGGAACGGCGGTCGCCGGCCCCGACGTGCCGCGCACTTCGCGTGGCGCGAGGTCCGCGGCATCCGCAGCGACTCGCTCATCGCCGGCGAGACGGTGCTCTCCGTGCTCGTGCTGCGCGTGCGTCGCGGCGGCGTGAGCGTCGAGCTGCCGATCGTGCTCGCCGCAGAGCGGCCGGGCCGCTACGCCCTCTCCGACGCCCCCTTCTTCGCCGTCGTGCGCAGCTGGAAGGCCAAGCACCGCGAGGCGCTCGCAGCCGAGGGCCTCGAACTGCCGCCGCTCACCGCGCCGATCCAGATCATCCCGCAGAACGCGGTGTTCGCCGGTCGCTGAGTCGCCCCCAGGGCCACCCCCGAGTCGCCCGCGGTGTCACTCTGGGCGAACCCTGATTCGACGGCGAGTAGAATCCCATCGTGCTCATCTGCCTCACCGCGAGTCACAAGAACGCCGGGTTCGACATGCTCGAACGCCTCTCAGTGACCGCGGACACCGCCGGCCCCCGTCTCCGCGAGGGTCACCCCTCCGTGCAGGGCGCCGTCGTCGTCGCCACCTGCAACCGCTTCGAGGCGTACCTCGACCTCGACGCCGCAGAGGGCGACTCACCCGTGCCCGCGGTGCACGAGGCGATCCGCGCGGTGGGCGCCGTCGCGGGCCTCGAGCCCGAAGAGCTGCGCTCGACGTTCGGCTTCGTGCACGGCAACGCCGTCGCCGGCCACCTCTTCGCCGTCGCGTCGGGCCTCGAGTCGGTCGTCGTCGGCGAGGGCGAGATCGCGGGCCAGGTGCGCCGCTCGCTCGAACGCGCCCGCAGCGAGGGCACCACGACTCCCGACCTCGAACGGCTCTTCCAGCGCGCCTCGCAGATCTCGCGCCGCGTGAAGAACGAGACCGGCATCGGCAACGAGGGCCGCTCGGTCGTGCGCCTCGCGCTCGAGCTCGCCGAGAGCCGCGTCACCGACTGGGCCGCCACCCGCGTGCTGCTCGTCGGAACCGGTCGCTTCGCGGGGGCCTCCCTCGCGGCACTGCGCGACCGCGGCGTCACCGACGTGCGCGTCTTCTCCCCCTCGGGTCGCGCGGCGAAGTTCGCGACGAACCACGGCATCGAGGCGGTCGGGCGTCGCGAGGTCGCCGCAGCGGCTGCGACCTCCGACGTCATCGTCACGTGCACCACGGCCGAGCACCACGTCGTCGACCGCGCCCTGCTCGAAGCGGGCAGGGCGGGCTTCGAGGCATCCACTGCCGGTGCGTCTGTCGCTGGTTCGCCTGCAGTCGGTTCGTCTGCTGCTGTTGCGCCTGCTGCCGTTCGATCGCTCGGTCTCGTCAGCGAGCCCGTCGCGGCACCCGTCGAGCGCCAACTCGTGATCGACCTGGGGCTGCCCCGCAACGTCGCGCCCGACGTCGTCGAGGTGCACGGCGTCGAACTGCTCGACCTCGAGACGATCCGCATCCACGCCCCGCTCGAGGAGTTCGGTGCGACGGATGCCGCGCGGGCGATCGTCGGCGGAGCGGCCCGGGCCTTCGGCGAAGCGCGCGAAGAGCAGGACCTCGCGCCGGCCGTCGTCGCCCTGCGACGCCACGTCTTCGACCTGCTCGACGGCGAGATCGAACGCGCCCGCTCGCGCGGCGACGCCGACGGACGCACCGAAGAGGCCCTGCGCCACATGGCCGGCGTGCTGCTGCACACCCCCATGGTGCGCTCGCGCGAGCTCGCACGAGCGGGCGAGCAGCAGGCCTGGATCGACGGCATCGCGGCGATCTTCGGCGTCGACCCCGAAGCGGATGCCGGGGCGCGCGCGATTCCCGGCACGAGCGCGGGTCGCGCGGCTCGCTCGACTGGCGCCACCACTGCCGGCGGTTCCGGCGCGGCCGCCGCCTCCTGACTCCCGGCCTCGCCGGGTCGCACGGCCAGCCGTTCAGCCGTCCGAGGTGGGCGATACGCTCGATCGATGCACGAGAACACCGGCCCTGACGGTTCCACCATGCCTTCGCCCGAGCGCGCCGCCGCGGCTGCCGCCGACGGTCCGCCTGCGCTGCGGTTCCCCTTCGATGCGGCGGCGCTGACCGAGGCGCCGATCATCACGGAGCGACTCGTGCTGCGGCCGCTCGAGGCATCCGATGCCGCCGACGTCTTCGAGTACCAGCGCATCCCCGAAGTGCTCCGGTACCTGCCGTGGCCCGAACGCGACCGCGCCGAGGCCTACGAGCACACGGCGAAGCGGGCCGCTGCTCGCGTGCTCGCCGACGACGGCGACTTCTTCGTGCTCGCGATGACGCTGCCGGGAACGCCGTCGGTCGACGACGTGTCGGGCGACCGCGTGATCGGCGACATGATGGTGCGCGTCTCGAGCGCGAAGCACGCGCAGCTCGAGCTCGGCTGGGTCGTGCACCCCGACTTCCAGGGCAAGGGCTACGCCCGCGAGGCGGCGACCGCGATCAGGGACTTCGCCTTCGAGACGCTCAATCCGCACCGCATCCAGGCGTTCCTCGACGCCCGCAACGCTGCATCCGCCGCTCTCTGCGAACGCCTCGGCATGCGACGCGAGGCGACGATCCTCGAAGAGCAGTACAACGACGGCGAGTGGCAGGACACCGCCCTCTACGGCGTGCTGCGCCGTGAGTGGGCGGCAGCCAAGGGCTAGTTCTCCACAGAGTTATCCACAATCTGTGGAACATACGTTCGAATGTCGGCGTTCCGCGAGACCATGGATCATGGCCCAAACGCTCCCCGACTTCAGCGGTCTGACCGCCCTGATGTCGTCGTGCGCACCGTCATCGAGCAGCTTCAGCGCCCTCGACGACCGTGCCCTCCTCGAGGCCGTCGAGGCGATCACGGCGCTCAGGCACGAGGTCGAGCGAGCACAGGCACTCGCGGCCGCCGAGGTCGTGCGCCGATCGAAGGTCGCCTTCGGACTCCAGGGGCTCGCGCAGCGTGCGGGCCATTCGAACGCGGGCGAGTTGCTGCAGTCGATCACGCACTCGTCGAAGCGCGAGACCGCGACGCTGGTCGGGGTCGGGCAGATGGTGGCCGAGACCGAGGCCGCGGCGGTGTTCGAGACCGCGCGGCACGATGATCCCGAGCTCACCGCCCTCGTACCGGCACCGGTCGCGCCGTGGTTCCGCGAATTGAGCCGTGCCGTCACGAGCGGCCGACTGACCGTCGGCGTCGCCGATGCGATCCGTTCAGGGCTCGGCGAACCCGGCGGCGATGCCGACGACGCCGTGCTGGCCTCGGTGCTCATGAGGGTCATCGCCGAGTGCGAGGGCCTGCATGCCGACGCTGCTCGGCGTCTCGCCCGACAGGCTCGCGATCGCATCGATGCGGCCGGGGTGGCCGTACGTGCCGAGCGGCAGCGCGAGCAGCGGTTCTGGCGGGTCTGGGTGAAGCCCGACGGCATGGTGCGCGGCGAGTTCGAGCTCGACGCCGAGAGCGGCATGCTCGTCAAGGCGGTGTTCGATCAGCTCAGCCACCCTCGTCGCACTGCCGCACCGGTGCGACGCGGCTTCGGTGACCCCGTTCGCGGCGATACCGCCTTCGTCGACGCACGGGCGGCTCGTGAGTGCGACGCGGCCGAAGGGCTCGTGCAGCTGCTCCGTGCCGGAGCGAGCGTCGACCCCACGCGGGTGCTCGACGACAAGAAGCCGTCGGTTCGGCTCATCGTGAATGCCGCCTCACTCGGCTCGGGCGACGGCTCGGGAGCCATCGAGGGGCATCCCGATCGCATCCCGCTCGTCGACATCCACTCGGGGCTCTGCGAGGGCTACCTGCCGATCCTCTTCGATGACGACGGCGCCTGCCTCGATCTCGGCCGCGACGAGCGGCTCTTCACCGACAGGCAGAAGATCGCGCTCGCGGTGCGCGACGGCGGCTGTCTCGATCCCGACTGCACGCGTCCTCCGTCGTGGACCGAGGCGCACCACATCGACCACTGGCAACGAGACGGCGGGCGCACCGACCTGGCCGACGGCATCCTGCTGTGTCGCAGAGACCATCTCAGGTACCACAACCAGGGGTGGGAGGTCCGGCGCACCGGTGCGGACTACTGGCTCATCCCGCCGGCCGGCGTCGATCCAGCGCAGACGCCGAGGCTGATGCGTCCGAAGACGCCCGCAGACATCGTCGATCCGGTCGATCCGGCGCGGCTCACCCCGACACATGTCGGAGCGAGGCCGGCCGAATCTGAACCTGTCTTCTCCGTCGCGGGGTAGAGCTCTGCCCGCATCACGCTTCTGGCCCAGCCAGCGTCGCGCATCGCGCCAGCGCTGGAGCTCTGGCCGGTCGCGCTAGGCGCCGATGAGACGCGCGGCGAGGAACCCTTCGAGCTCGGCGAGCGGCACGCGCACCTGCTCCATGCTGTCGCGCTCGCGCACCGTCACCGCGTTGTCGTCGAGCGAGTCGAAGTCGACCGTGATGCAGAACGGCGTACCGATCTCATCCTGACGCCGGTAGCGACGACCGATGGCACCGGCGTCGTCGAAGTCGACGTTCCAGTGCTTGCGCAGCGATGCGGCGACCTCGCGAGCGAGCGGCGACAGCTTCTCGTTGCGGCTGAGCGGCAGCACGGCGGCCTTCACCGGAGCGAGACGCGGGTCGAGACGCAGCACCGTGCGGGTGTCGACGCCGCCCTTCGCGTTCGGCACCTCCTCGACGTCGTACGCGTCGACGAGGAACGCCATGAGCGAGCGGGTCAGCCCCGCCGCGGGCTCGATCACGTACGGGATCCAGCGCTCGTTCTTCGACTGGTCGAAGTACGACAGCTCCTTGCCGGAGTGCTCGGAGTGCGTCTTGAGGTCGAAGTCGGTGCGGTTGGCGACGCCCTCGAGCTCACCCCACTCGCCACCGGTGAAGCCGAAGCGGTACTCGATGTCGACGGTGCGCTTCGAGTAGTGCGAGAGCTTGTCTTCGGGGTGCTCGAAGCGACGCAGGTTCTCGGGGTCGACGCCGAGGTCGACGTACCAGGCCCACCGATAGTCGAGCCAGTACTCGAACCACTCGTCGTCGGTGCCGGGCTCGACGAAGAACTCGAGCTCCATCTGCTCGAACTCGCGCGTGCGGAAGATGAAGTTCCCGGGCGTGATCTCGTTGCGGAATGACTTGCCGATCTGGCCGATGCCGAACGGCGGCTTCATGCGTGCGGCCTGCAGCACGTTGGCGAAGTTCGTGAAGATGCCCTGCGCCGTCTCGGGGCGGAGGTACTGCAGCCCCGACTCATCCTGAACCGGACCCAGGTAGGTCTGCAGCATCATGTTGAAGTCGCGAGGCGGGGTCCACTGACCGCGGGTGCCGCAGTTCGGGCAGGCGATGTCGCCCATGCCGTTCTCGGGGGCGCGACCCTTCTTCTCCTCGAAGGCCTCGAGCAGGTGGTCTTCGCGGAAGCGCTTGTGGCAGTGCAGGCACTCGACGAGCGGGTCGGTGAAGACGCCGACGTGCCCGGAGGCGATCCAGACCTGCTTCGGCAGGATGACGCTCGAGTCGAGGCCGACGACATCGTCACGGCCGGTGACCATGTACCGCCACCACTGACGCTTGATGTTCTCCTTGAGCTCGACGCCGAGGGGTCCGTAGTCCCACGCGGAACGGGATCCGCCGTAGATCTCGCCGGCCTGGAAGACGAAACCCCGGTGCTGGGCGAGGGCGATGACGGATTCGAGACGGCTGGGTGCGGCCACGGTGGCTCCAATGGTCCTGGGGGGATCTGGCGGACGCCGCATCGGGCGAATGCCGGAAAACGACACGGTGTCACCATCCTACGGGCGGGCGCGACCGCGAACGAGCGCACGGTCGGTACGCTGTGCCCATCACGACCATGGCCGAGGGGGCGACGGTGTGGGATTTCATCTGGGAACTGAACGTGATCGACGGGCCGGGCGTCATCGCGGTGTATGCGCTCGCTGCGCTGGTCTTCCTCTACCTGCTGTTCAGGGGTTCGGGCTGGGCGTGGGTGCTGACGGTGATCGTGCTGCTCATCATGGGCGCGCTCGTCGGCGTCGCGGTGCTCTGGATCGGCGTCAACGTGCTCGACGCGTTCGGCGGCCCGGTCGATGATTCGGCGTGGCTCTGGGTGTCCGCGGCATTCGCCGGCATCACCGTCGCGATCTGGAACCTCTGGCACTCGCGATGGTGGCGGAAGCTCGTCGCGCTGCTCGCGATCCCCCTGTTCTCGGCGACCGCCGCGTTCGGCGTGAACGCCGCCTACGGGCTGAATCCCACGCTCGGGTCGATGTTCCACATCTCGACTGCCGACACGATCGACCCGCCGGTGCCCGACCCGGCGACGATCGTCGACCCGGTCGAACCGCTGTACGCGATGTGGACGCCGCCGCCCGACATGCCCGCGACCGGTGAGGTCGGCATCGTGCAGGGCGGGGTGCCGAACGCGGTGTCGGGTTTCGCGGCACGGCCCGCGCAGATCTACCTGCCGCCGGCGGCGCTCGTGACGGATGCCCCGCGCCTCCCCCTCGTCGTCATGATGATGGGCCAGCCCGGTGACCCCGACGCGAGCTTCATCGGCGGCGTGCTCGACGACTTCGCGGCCGAGCACGACGGGCTCGCCCCGATCGCCCTCGTGATCGACCAGCTGGGCGACCCCTCCGACGATCCACTCTGCCTCGACAGCAAGCTCGGCAAGGTCGAGAGCTACGTCATGCAAGACGTCGTGCCGTGGGCGAAGCAGCGACTCGGCGTATTGCAGGGGCGGCAGTTCACGACCATCGCCGGGTACTCGAACGGCGGCGGCTGCGCGGCCTACTTCGGCGCCAAGTACCCCGAGGTGTTCGGCAACCTGCTCGCCGTCTCGCCCGTCGAGTACGCGGGCGCCGAGAACCCCGACGAGGTGCTCGCAGAGATCTTCAACGGCGACCAGTTCGCCTACGACCTCGTCAAGCCCGCCAACATCATGGCGGCGAAGGCGCCCTACCCCGACTCGGTCGCGATCTTCACGGTCGGCGAGAACGACTTCGCGTTCGTGCGCGGCACCGAACGACTGGCGGATGCCGCGACGGCGGCCGCCATGCAGACGACGCTCTTCCTCGTTCCCGGCGCCGATCACGACGTCGTGGCGCTGACAGGCGGCCTCGAGAAGGGCTTCGACGTGCTCTCCCCCAGACTCGGGTTGTCGGCACCATGAGCGGGATGCAGGAACACGGCGAACGAACGGCCGATCGCGCCGGAGGTCTGGAGGACTCCGAGCCGAGCGGCCGACTGCGCTCCACGGCCGAGGCGCTCGGCGGATTCATCCGTCGCGTGCCCTTCAGCATCGCCGTGGCGGTGCTGCTCGTGGTGACGGCGCTCGTGACCGGCACGTTCTTCGGCGCCGCATCGGAGGAGACCGCGACGACGTGGGCGGCCGGGGTGATCACGACGGTCGACGGCCGTCAGTGGTGGACCGTCGCGACCGCGCTCGTGATTCCGTTCGACCCGTTCCAGCTGGTGTTCGGCGTGCTCGCGGCGCTCGTGCTCCTCGGCGTCGCCGAGCGGCGCATGGGCACCTGGCGCACCATCGTCGCGTTCCTCGTCACCGGCGCGCTCGGCGTCGCGATCGGCACCGTGCTGCAGTGGACCGGCTCACTGGCCGGCGAGTGGTGGGCATCGGGCACCGCCGCCGACCTGACCCTCGACCCGCTCGCCGGCATCGTGGGCGCGCTCATCACGGCGACGGCGTTCATGGGCAGGCTCTGGCGCCGACGCATCCGTGTCATCACCATCGCCTTCATCCTCGTGTTCGTGCTCTACGACGGCGACTCGTCGAATGCCTACCGCCTCGTCGCGGCGATCGCCGGCTACCTGCTCGGCGCCGTGTTCACCCGCGACCCCTCGACCCTCTCGGCCAAGCGCAGCTCGCACCGCGAGACCCGCACCCTCGTCGCCGCCGTCGTCGCCGTGACCGGGGTCGGCCCGATCGTCGCCCTCGTGAACCGCTCGGAGCTCACCCCCTTCGCCTTCGGCTCGTACCTGTACGCCGACGAGCCGCTCGAGCGCGCGGCCGTCATGGCGAACTGCGGCGGTGACGCCGCCGCAGCTGCCGCCTCCGAGTCGTGCACCGCGCAGCTCGCACTGCTGAGCGCCCAGGGCTTCGGCATGTTCCTGCTCTCGTTCGTGCCGGTGCTGCTCCTGCTCGTCGCCGCATGGGGACTCCGGCACGGCCGCCGCTTCGCCCGCTGGCTCGCGATCGCGGTGAACGCCGCCATCCTGCTCTTCGCCCGCACCGCGTTCGACGTCACGGTGACGACCGCCGACGTCGACGACGGCACGTGGACCGTGTTCGACTTCGGCGAGCTGCTCGTCTGGATCCTCGCGGTGCTCGCGCTGCCGATCGGCATCATCGTCATGCTCATCGTCACGAGACGGCACTTCCAGATCCGGGCACCGCAGGGCGCGTTCACGCGATTCGCGGCGATCGTGAGCGGCGCCTTCGTCGTGCTCGCCGGCCTGTACCTGGCGGTGGGCCTCGCGACCGTCGGCGAGTACTGGCCGGCGGCGACCGGATGGGACGTGCTGCTCGACACGTTCAAGCGGTTCGTACCGCCGCACTTCCTCGCCGTCGTCGACCCGATCGTGCTGCCCGGTCACGACCTCGCGAGCTTCCTCGCCCAGGCCGTCGGTCCGGTGTTCTGGGTTGTGTTCATCGCCGCGGCGATCCGGCTCATGTCCCGCACCGGCACGGCAGCGAAGACCGCCGACGACGCGCGGCTCCGCGAGCTGCTGCACCGCAACGGCGGCGGCACGCTCGGGTTCATGGCGACGTGGCCCGGCAACGTCGCGTGGTTCAGCGACGACGGCGACTCCGCCGTGGCGTACCGGGTGATCAACGGCGTCGCGATCACGATGTCCGACCCGATCTGCGCAGCGGGTGCGGGCGGCCGGGTCATCCGCGAATTCGCCGCCTTCTGCGACGCGAACAGCTGGGTGCCCGTCTTCTACAGCGTGCACCCCGAGTACCTGCCCGTATTCGACGAGCTCGAGTGGGAGCACATGTCGGTGGGCGAGGAGACGCTCGTGCGCACGAAGGGACTCGAACTCGCCGGCAAGCCCTGGCAGAAGGTGCGGCAGGCGCTGAACCGCGGCATCAAGGAGGGCATGACCACGGTCTGGACCAGCTGGGACGAGCTGCCCCTCGCGACGGTCGCCCAGATCAACGCGATCTCCGAGGAGTGGATCGCCGAGAAGGAGCTGCCCGAGATGGGCTTCACGCTCGGCGGCATGGAGGAGCTGAAGGACCCGGAGGTGCGGCTCATGCTCGCGGTCGGTCCCGACGGGCGGTTGCAGGCCGTCACGAGCTGGCTGCCCGTCTCCCGCGACGGCGCCGTGATCGGCTGGACCATCGACTTCATGCGCCGCGCCGACGGCAGCATGAACGGCATCATGGAGTTCCTCATCGCGTCGGCGGCGCTGCACATGAAGGAGACGGGGGCCGAGGTGCTGAGCCTCTCGGGCGCCCCGCTCGCGACGAAGCCGCTCGCGCCGGGCGAGACGCCGCCGGAGCCGACGGTCATGACACGGCTCCTCGACTTCCTCGCAACGACCCTCGAACCGGCCTACGGCTTCTCGTCGTTGTTCAGGTTCAAGGCGAAGTTCAACCCCGAGTACGAGACGATCTCGATGGCCTACCCCGATCCGCTGGCCCTGCCCGCGATCGGGCTCGCGATCGGCAAGGCCTACCTGCCCGAGGTGTCGCCGGCCGAGGCCGTCGCGCTCGTGAAGACGCTCACGAGGTAGCGGCTCACGCCTCGCGCAGCGAATCCGGCCCGATCTCGGCGACCGAGCTGTGACCGGCGAGCCCGAGCGTGAGGTCGAACTCGGCGATGTGGTTGCGCACGACCTCGCGCACTCCCGCCGCCCCGGCGACCGCGAGCCCGTAGACGTACGGGCGACCGATGCCGACGGCCGTGGCGCCGAGCGCGAGGGCGATGAACGCGTCGGCACCGCCGCGCACGCCGCTGTCGAGGATGACGGGCACGCGCCCGCCGACTCGCTCGACGAGGCCGGGCAGCGCGTCGAGGCTCGCAACGGAGTCGTCGAGCTGACGGCCGCCGTGGTTCGAGACGACGATGCCGTCGACGCCGTGATCGAGGGCCTGCGCCGCGTCATCGGGATGCAGCACGCCCTTCAGGAGCACCGGCAGCTTCGTCCACTCGCGCAGCTTCGCGAGGTCGCCCCAGGTGAGGGCGGGGTTCGAGAACACGTCGAGGAAGGTCTCGATCGCCGCCCGCGGCAGCGGCGAGCGCAGGGCCGCTCGCACTCCGCCGTCGACGAGCGGGGTGCGAGCTCCGGCGCGGGCGATCGAGAACGCCGAGGCGAGCAGCTTCGGGGTGACCTTCGGGCGCGCTCCGCCGCCCGCCCCCGCGGTGACCCGCTGCCGCACGAGCTCGGCGAAGACGGGGTCGCTCGTGTACTGCGCGATGCCCTGCCCGCGCGTGAACGGCAGGTAGGCGGCGTCGAGGTCGCGCGTGCGCCAGCCGAGCAGGTGCGTGTCGAGCGTCACCACGATCGCCTCGCAGCCGGATGCCTCGGCGCGACGCACGAACGAGGCGTTGAGCTCGTCGGAGGCGCTCCAGTAGAGCTGGAACCACCGCGATCGCGCGCCCATGGCTGCGGTGACCTCCTCCATCGGGCGGGAGGCCTGGTTCGACAGGATGTACGGCACGTCGAGGGCAGCGGCGGCCCGACCCACCGCGACATCCGCTTCGGCGTGCGCCATCTCGGCGACGCCGATCGGCGAGAGCACGAACGGCGTCGCGCGGCGCCGACCGAGCAGTTCGATCGAGAGGTCGCGCTCGGAGACGTCGCGGAGCACCCGGGGCCAGATCTGCCGGCGCGCGAAGGCCGCTCGGTTCGCGGCCATCGTCGCCTCAGCCCCCGCGCCGCCGGCGAGGTAGGCGAACGCCTCGGCCGACACGGCCTTGCGTGCGGCGCGCTCGAGCGCGGCGAAGTCGACCGGCACAGAGGGGCGGATGCCGGACAGGCCCGCCCGGTACACCTCGGACTGCACGTCCCTCGCGAATCCACGTGGACTGGTCATCGGCTCGGTGGCCATCTGCTCGCTCCTTCGCGATCGTCTCGGGTGCGAGCCAGCGTAGCCGTGCCGAAGCGACGACGTATGGTGGAACGGATGCCTCAGCTCACCGACATCCGCGTCGCCGCCATCGCCCTCGTGCGCGATCGCCGCGTGCTCATGGTCACCGCGCGCGACCGCGACGTCTACTACATGCCCGGCGGCAAGATCGACGACGGCGAGACCGCGGCCGAGGCCGCGGCACGCGAGGCGCTCGAAGAGGTCGCCCTCGTGCTCGACCCCGCCGAACTCATGGAGCTCTTCGAGGTCGTCGTGCAGGCGCACGGCGAGCCCGACGGCCGCCTCGTGCGCATGCGGGTCTTCCGCGCCGAGACGGATGCCGCGCCCTTCGCGTCGGCCGAGGTCGGGAGCCTGCACTGGGTGACGACGGCCGAGCTCCATCGCTGCCCGCCCGCCGGCGCCGAGGTGCTGGAGCGGCTCGCCGCGGCCGGTCTCATCGACTGACGGGCGACGGTTGACGGGCGACACCGGCACCGCTTCGCTCACGCCCTCGTAGACTGCGGGCATGTGGTCTCCCGCACGGATCGGGGTGCTCGCCCTCTGGTGGGCGCTCGACTACCTCGACGCGGCGAAGCAGCAGCTGCGGGTGCTCACCGTGCCGAAGCCGCCGAAGCGATGGACGATGGGCGATGCCGGCAAGCCGACGATCCTGTTGCTGCCCGGGGTCTACGAGCACTGGTCGTTCATGGAGCCGCTCGGCGATGAGCTGAACGCCCACGGCTACCGCGTGCAGGTCGCCCACGGGCTCGGCGCGAACCTGCTCGCCATCCCCGAGACGGCCGAGCGCGTTGCGCGCGCCCTGTCGCGGAACGCGGTGCCGACGGCGGGTCGCGTGGTCGTGGCGCACTCGAAGGGCGGCCTCGTCGGCAAGCGGCTGCTGCTCGCCGACATCGACCACGGGCTCGACCTCCGCGGGCTCGTGGCCATCGCCACCCCGTTCGGCGGGGCACGGCTCGCGCGCTACCTGCTCGATCCGAGCCTTCGCGAGTTCGACCCCGACAGCGCCACGATCGTGGAGCTCGCGAGCGCGGCATCCGTGAACTCGCGCATCGTGTCGATCTTCGGCGTCTTCGACCCGCACCTGCCGGAGGGCAGTTCGCTCGCGGGCGCGACGAACCGGTTGCTGCCGGTGGCCGGCCACTTCCGCATCCTCTCGGCGCCAGAGACGGCGGTGGCCGTCGTCGCCGCGGTCGAGTCGCTCTCGGCGACACCGGAGGCGGTCGCAGATGCGGCCGCAGCGACCGTGGCGGCTGCGGCGGACGCGGGCGAAGCCGAAGCCACCGACGCCGCCGACGCCCCGAGCCAGGCCGACGCCCGGGCGTGATCGTTCAGAGCTCGTCGAAGGGGCGCGCGTAGCGGAACCTACCGCGATGCGCGTCGGTCGCCGCGGCCAGTCGGAGCGCCTGGAAGTACTCGCGCCACCCGGCATCCGGTGCCGTGATGCCCAACTGCGAGCCGGCGACGAAGCCGAACCTGCCGTAGTAGGCGGGGTCCCCGAGCAGGACGATGACGGCCTCGCCGTGTTCATCGGCCACGCGCACGGTCTCCGCGACGAGCGCCGCACCGATGCCGCGCCCCTGATGCGAGGGGAGGACGCCGATCGGGCCGAGGCCGAGGGCCTCCGCCTCGCCGATCGTGGCGCGAGTGCTGATGCAGTAGCCGACGACCTCGTCGTCGATCTCGGCCACGAGGGTGAGGTGCGGGATCAGGGCGTCGGAGCCGAGCAGCGCCGTGTTCAACCCAACCTCGATGGGCGGCGCGTCGGCGGTGGTCGCGGGCGTCTCGAACGCGGTGGCGAGCAGTCGCTCGACGACGGCGCGATCGCCTGGCCGGAACGGGCGGATCACCACGTCAGTGCACGTACTCGAGCAGGTCGAGGCCGACCTGGCGCATGCCGTCGAGCACCGCGAGGCGCGAGGAGATCATGGTGTCGGCGTAGTACATCGACACGGCGTACGAGACGCTCGCCCGCGGACCGCGGAGCACGCCCACCTCGCTGCGCACGCCGCCGTCGGTGCCGGTCTTGTTCATGAGCAGCACGTTGTGGTCGGGGGTGCGATGCGCGAGCGGGTCGAGCCCGAACGCGCTCGCGACCATCGAGAGGTCTGCGTTCAGCGAGAGCCAGCCGACCACGCGCTGCGACACCTCGGGCGAGACGATCTCGCCGCGGGCGAGCGAGGCGAACAGCCACGTCAGCTCCTTCGCCGAGCCGATCGAGAGCTGCGGGGCGTCGTCGGGGCCGCGGTGGTCGCGCACGAGGTCGAGCAGCGCCGTTCGGGTCAGGCCGAGCGCCTCGGTGCGGGCGCGCACCGCCTCGAGGCCGACGTGACGGATCAGCACGTTCGTCGCGAGGTTGTCGCTCGTCGCACCGATGAGCGCCGCGAGATCGGCGAGCGGCAGCGACGGCGACTGCATGTGCTGCCAGATGCCCGAGTCGCCGACGGCGTCGCGCGGCGCTCGGTCGAGCACCGTGAACGACTCGCTGCTGTCGCCCGCGAGCCGCGAGGCGACCTCGACGAGCAGCAGCACCTTGCCGATCGACGCCGTGGGCATGACGACGTGGTCGTCGACGGAGAAGAGCACCTTGCCGGTCGCGAGGTCGGTCGCACGAGCGGAGACCTGCACCCCGGCGAGCGCGAGTTCGCCGAGCGCGTCGAACCCGCGGGCGAAGTTCTCGCCCGGCTCCTCGGTGCGGTGCTTGCCGCGCCGGAGGTCGCTATGCCGCGCACGCCGCTCCGAACCCTGCGACGACGTCACCACGGTGATTCCACGGCCTTCCTCTGACAGTCGGCGCTCCCCCACCGCAAAGCGGCGCGCTCGAAATTGCTCGGTTGTACTTGCGACTACCAGATCGTCACGCGCTCGGCTGGTTCGAGCCAGAGGTCGTCATCGGGAGTCACTTCGAAGCTAGCGTAGAACTCGTCGATGTTCCTGACGATCTGGTTGCAGCGGAACTCGTTCGGCGAGTGCGGGTCGATCGCGAGCAGGCGCACGACCTCCTCGTCACGGCCCTTCATCTGCCAGGCCTGCGCCCACGACAGGAAGAAGCGCTGGGCGGCGGTGAGGCCGTCGATCACGGGCGCCGAGTCGACATCGCCGCCGAGCGAGATCACGTACGCCTTCCACGCGATCGCGAGGCCGCCGAGGTCGCCGATGTTCTCGCCGATCGTGAGGGCTCCGTTGACGTGCGGCGCGCCGTTCGAGGCATCCGCTTCGCCGTCGATCTGCTCGTCGCCGGCCGCGGCGTCGCCCTCGCCGGCCGCACCAGGCTGCGCGGTCGCGAGCTGCGACGGCACGAGTGCGTCGTACTGGGCGATGAGCGCCGTCGTGCGCTCCTCGAACGCGGCGCGGTCGGCCTCGGTCCACCAGTCGGTGAGGCGGCCGTCGCCGTCGTACTTCGAGCCCTGGTCGTCGAAGCCGTGCCCGATCTCGTGCCCGATGACGGCCCCGATCGCACCGTAGTTCGCGGCGGCATCGCGCTCGGCGTCGAAGAACGGGTACTGCAGGATCGCCGCAGGGAACACGATCTCGTTGAACCCGGGGTTGTAGTAGGCGTTGATGGTCTGCGGCGTCATGAACCACTCGTCGCGATCGAGCGGCTTTCCGATCTTGCCGAGCTCACGGTTGAACTCGAACTCGGCCGTCGCCCGCACGTTGCCGACGAGGTCGTCGGTGATCTCGAGCGAGGAGTAGTCGCGCCACTTCACCGGGAAGCCGATCTTCGGCGTGAACTTCGCGAGCTTGTCGAGCGCCTTCGCCCGGGTCTCCTCGCCCATCCACTCGAGCGCGTCGATCGACTGGCGGTACGCCTCGACGAGGTTCGCGACGAGGTCGTCCATCGCCTCCTTCGCTGCGGGAGGGAAGTGCCGCTCGACGTAGATGCGGCCGACGGCCTCGCCCATGGCGCCCTCGACGAGCGAGACGCCGCGCTTCCAGCGCTCGCGCATCTGCGGGGTGCCCGTGAGCGTGCGGCCGTAGAAGTCGAAGTTCGCCTCGACGAAGTCGTTCGAGAGGTAGGCGGCGCTGCCGCGCACGACCTGCCAGGCGAGCCAGTCCTTCCAGGCCTGGAGGCGGTCGTCGGTGAGCAGCGCGCCGAGCCCCTGCACGAACGAGGGCTCGCGCAGCACGATCTCGTCGAATGCGCCGGCGGGCACGCCCATCGCGTCGCGCCAGATGTTCAGGTCGACGGATGCCTCGGCGACGGCGTCGCTCCACGAGAACAGGTTGTACGTCTTCTCGCTGTCGCGGGTCTCGACGTTGCTCCAGTGCGCTGCGGCGATCG
Organism: Agromyces sp. NPDC056389; assembly: GCF_042262385.1. Taxonomy (NCBI): domain Bacteria; kingdom Bacillati; phylum Actinomycetota; class Actinomycetes; order Micrococcales; family Microbacteriaceae; genus Agromyces; species Agromyces sp. NPDC056389. Next base: position 2,516,691 of record NZ_JBHJPN010000001.1, on the reverse strand, counting down.
CCGTCTCGAGCTCGAACACCCGGGCGGCACGTTCGCCCGGCGCTTCGAGCTGCGCGAGCCGCAGCATCCGCTCGAGGTGCGCCCGGTACGCCTCGCGAACGGGCTCGAAGCGCTCTTCGCGGAAGTAGCTCTCGTCGGGCAGGCCGATGCCGCCCTGCTCGACGAAGACGAGGTAGCGCTCGGGGTCGCCCGGGTCGTTGTCGACGTAGAGCTGCAGGAACCCCGGCACCCCCTGGCGCTCGAGACGCCCGAGGGTCTCGAGGAACGCGTCGACCGAGTCGATCAGGTCGACCTCGACGAGCTGGCCCGCGATGGGAGTGGCGCCCAGCAGGTTCGCGCGCTCCTCGTTCATGAAGCTCGCGTACAGGTCGCCGACCTTGCGCGCCTCGGTGCCGGGCTCGGCGTCCTGCGACTCCTCGATGATCTCGCGCACGGCGTGCTCGGCCTCTTCGTGCAGCACGAGGAACGAGCCGTACCTGGCCTTGTCGGCCGGGATGTCGGTGCGCTCGATCCACTTGCCGTTGACGTGTCGGAAGAGGTCGTCTTGCGGGCGGATGCCCGCGTCGAGTTCGTCCTGCTTGATTCCGGAGGGCAGCGCGACATCGGTCATGCCCTCCACCCTAAACGCGGGTGCCGACGATCGGGCACTCGGGATGCGGGCGACGCGCGGGCGTCCGGCGACCTCGCAGCTTTCCCGATCTCCGGGGGGTCAGGCCGCGTCGGCGCCCTCGAGATAGAGGCTCGCGACGAACGCGTCGATCGCGGCTCGCGCCGGGTCGCCCATCATCTCGCCGACCGCGTAGACCGCGAATGCGAGCTCGGTGCCGTCGGCGGCCCGCACGATGCCGCCGAGCGAGCACACGATGTTGATGTAGCCGGTCTTCGCGCGCACCGCGTCGCCGACGATCGCGTCGTCGCCCGTGAAGCGACGGCGGTTGAAGGTGCCGTTCGGTCCGGTGGCCGGCAGCATGTCGTCGATCACGCCGAGCCCGTGCTCGCGGCGATGCGCCAGCACCAGCAGTTCGGCCACGAAGCGCGCGGGCACCGAGTTGCGGTCGCTGAGGCCCGAGCCGTCGCGGATGGTCAGCTCGTCGACCGGCAGGCCGCAGCGCGCGAGCAGTGCGGGGATCGCCCGCGAGACCCCGGCGAAGTCGGCCGACTCGCCGACCGCGATCGCCGACAGCCGCGCGAGCGATTCCATGAGCGCGTTGTCGGAGGTCTCGAGGCCGAAGCGGATGAGCTCGGACAGCGGCGGGGAGAGGACCTCTGCCAGCACCGCGACGGACGGGAGGGCGCGACCGCGGGAGATGCGAATGTCGCGGCCACGACCGATGAGGTCGGCGAACGCCGTGCCGACGCGCCCCACCGGGTCCTCGCTCCTCGGCGTGTCGTCGATCGTCGGGTCGTCGCGATCGCCGTCGACCTGGAGCGCCGTGATGAAGGGGATGTACCCCTCGGGGCTCCGGCCCTCGACGTCCCATTCGGGCAGCCAGGGCTCACCCGCGAACAGGGAGTCGTCGAGCACGAGGCGGTCGATCACGCCGTCGCCGATCGCCGCGAGCACGGCGTCGGCGAGGGTCTCGAGATGCGCCGACTCGCGGTAGAACGAGGCGGTTCCGACGGGAAGCCGGGTCAGGGTGACGTCGCCCCCGCCCACGAGCACGATCTCGCCGGGCTCGGAGCCGGCGACCACCCTCGTCGCGATGCGGTGATCGGGGCCGAGGGCGGCGAGGGCCGCGGCGGAGGTGAGGAGCTTCAGGACGCTCGCGGTCGGACCGGGAAGGTCGCCGTCGCGATCGAAGACGACCCGGCCGTCTGCGACGTCGATGACGTGGATACGCGCTGCGCCGAGTCTCGGATCGGCACCGCTCGCCGTCGTGCGCGTCGCCACCGCTCTCGTCTCCGCCGTCATCGGTCATCCCCTCACCACGCCACTCGGGCGCAACATACGAAACGTATCTTCACTGACTGGCCAGAAGCCTACGGCACTGAGACCGTCGGTGGCCATGGCATTCGGAGCGGATCGCGGTGAGTGGGCGAGGCCGGGCCGCTCCCGGTCGTCGCGTCATCGCGGACACCGCAGTCGGCGGGCGCCCGTAGGCTCGAGACGCCCATGAACGAGCACCGCAACGAGCCGCCGAGCACGTCCCCTTCCGCCTCGAAGGACGCGTCCGCCCCGAAGGACGCGTCCGCCCCGGCGACCGAGCCACGAGCCGGCGTCGACCGCGAGATCCTCCGGCTCGCGGTGCCCGCGCTCGGCGCGCTCATCGCCGAGCCCCTCTTCCTCCTCGCCGACACCGCGATGATCGGCCACCTCGGCGCCACTCCCCTCGCCGGCCTCGGCCTCGCGAGCGCGGTGCTGCAGACGATCATCGGCCTCATGGTCTTCCTCGCCTACGCCACCACGCCCGCCGTCGCCCGCCGGGTCGGGCTCGGCGACGTGCGGGGCGCCGTCGCCTCCGGCATCGACGGGCTCTGGCTCGCGCTCGGCATCGGCATCGTGCTCGCCGTCGCGGGGTGGTTCGCCGCGCCGGCCCTCGTCGGGCTCTTCGGCGCCTCCGAGGCGGTGACGGCCGAGGCATCCGTCTACCTGTCGATCTCGATGGCCGGGCTGCCCGCGATGCTCATCGTGTTCGCGGCCACGGGCCTGCTGCGCGGCCTGCAGGACACGCGCACACCGCTCTGGGTCGCGGGCATCGGCTTCGCGGTGAACATCGCGCTGAACTACGTCTTCATCTACGTCGCCGGCTGGGGCATCGCCGGGTCGGCCCTCGGCACCGTCGTCGCGCAGTGGGGCATGGTGGCCGTCTACCTCGTCGTCGTCGCCCGGCACGCCGCTCGCGCCGGCGCGAGCCCCTGGCCGCATCATGCGGGGGTGCTGCGCGGCGCGGCATCCGGCGGCTGGCTGTTCCTCCGCACGCTGAGCCTGCGGCTCGCACTGCTGTTCGCGACGTGGGCGGCCACGTCGCTCGGCTCGAACGAGCTCGCGGCCTTCCAGGTCGCGATGACGATCTACTTCACGATCGGCTTCGCACTCGACGCCCTCGCGATCGCGGCGCAGGCGCTCATCGGCCGCGACCTCGGGGCGGGCGACGTCGCCGGCGTGCGCGCGGTGCTGCGCCGCTGCCTGCAGTGGGGCGTCGGCAGCGGCGCCGTGATCGGCGGCCTCTTGCTCGCGACGGCCTGGGTGCTGCCCTCGCTCTTCACCAGTTCAGCGGATGTCGCGGCGCTCCTGCCCCCCACGCTCGTGGTGCTCGCGCTCTCGGCCCCGCTCGGCGGCATCGTGTTCGTGCTCGACGGCGTGCTCATCGGCGCCGGCGACGCCCGCTACCTCGCCTGGACGGGCATCGTGAACCTCGTCGTGTTCGTGCCGCTCGCGCTCTGGGTGGTCGCCGTCGCGCCGGCCGGTGCCGCCGGGCCGGCGTGGCTCATGGCCGCGTTCGCGATCGGCTACCTCGGGGCGCGGGCGGTCACGCTCGGCCTGCGAGCACGAGGCGCGAGCTGGATGGTGGTCGGCGCCGGTCGCTGAGGGCGCCGGGCCGGCGCATGCTCAGGCGACCGGCGTTCAGTCGCCCGGCTCGCCCAGCCACTCGCGCGCCGCGGCGACGAGCGCATCGACGCCGGCTCCGAGCGTGGGATCGATGAGTGGGGCGAAGTACGGCGAGTGGTTCGAGGGGATGTCGTCGGGCATGCGACCGGTGGCGAGCGCGTCGCCGAACAGCGAGGGGTCCGAGCCGCCGAGGAACCAGTACACGAGCGGCACGCCGGCGGCGGTCGCGAGCACGCCGACGTCTTCGCTGCCCGAGATCACGCCGGGGTCGATGACCCGCTGCTCACCCAGCACCCCGCGCAGCGCCGCAGCGGTGCGCTCGGTCGCGGCCGGTTCGTTCACCGTGACCGGGAAGCGCTCCTCGTAGTCGAACTCGGGCTCGCGCGGCGCACCGGAGGCCGCGGCCTCTGCGCGGGCGATGCGCTCGATCGCCGAGATCACCTTCGTGCGCACGGTCTCGTCGAAGGTGCGGATGCTGAGTCCGAGGGTCGCCTCCGCCGGGATGATGTTGTTCTTCAGGCCCGCGTGGATCTGGCCGACGGTCACCACCGCGGCATCCGTCGCCGCCAGCTCGCGCGCGACGATGCCCTGCAGGCGCACGACCGTCGATGCCGCGAGGTAGGCCGGGTCGACCGTCGTCTCGGGCCGGGAGCCGTGCCCGCCGGTGCCGTGCAGGCGGATCGTGAGCGAGTCGGCGCCGGCCATCGCGACCCCGCCGCGCACCGCCGCGAACCCGGCGGGGAACGGGGCGACGTGCTGGCCGAGCACGACGTCGGGCTTCGGAATCCGGTCGTAGAGCCCGTCGACGATCATCTCCTCGGCGCCGCCGCCCCACTCCTCGGCGGGCTGGAACAGCGAGACGAGGGTGCCCGACCATGCGGCGCGGTCGGCGACGAGTCGCTCGGTGGCACCGAGCAGGCACGTGACGTGCACGTCGTGGCCGCACGCGTGCATGACCGGCACGTCGTGCCCGTCGGGGTCGGTGCCCCGAGCGGTGCTCGCATACGGCAGGCCGGTGGCCTCGAGCACGGGCAGGCCGTCCATGTCGGCGCGGAGCAGCACGACCGGGCCGTCGCCGTTCTCGAGCACGCCCACGACGCCGGTCCGTCCGATGCCCGCCGTCACCGTCAGCCCGAGCGCTTCGAGCGTCTCGGCCACGATGCCGGCGGTGCGGTGCTCCTGGAACGAGAGCTCGGGGTTGGCGTGCAGGTCGCGGTAGACGGCAGCGAGGTCGAGGGTCATGCCGTCAGCCTAGGGGCGGGGAACCGGCGGGCTCACGCCCCGCGCTCGGCGCGCCACTCGACGAGCAGCTCGGGCATGCGCCGCTGGATGAAGAGGAAGAAGTCGCTCATCTCGGCGATGCGCTGCGAGGCGAGCGAGTCGGGGTCGTCGATCGCGGCGACGGCCTTCGACGCGAGCACCTCGAGATGGTCGTACAGCGGGTTCTTGCCCATCGTCACCGTGTACCAGGCGTGCTCGGGCAGCTCGTAGAGCACGCGTCGCGACCCGGGCTGCGAGACCCGGCGCACCATCCGCAGGGTCTGCAGGTAGCGCACCGCACCCGAGATCGCGGCGGCGCTCGCGACGAGCTGGTCGCTCAGCTCCCGCGCAGTGAGCCCGGTGGACTCTGCGGCGATGAGCGCCATCAGCACGCGCGCCGGCATACGGGGGAAGCCCGCCTCGGCCATCGCCGCGGCGGACTGCTCGACGAACTCGTTCATCGCCTGTTCGTCTCGCGCCATGCTCCCCATCCTCACAGAACCGGCGGGGCGTCCGGCGGATGCCCCGCGCCCCCGTTCACCCGCCGAGTGCCAGATCCCGTCGCCGCACGAGGGCGGTGGCCCCCGCCGCCACGACGACCGCGATGCCGGCCATCACCCACGCGGCGGTCCAGTCGATCGTGTCGGCCGTGACGATCGGCGTGTGGCTGAACGGCGAGACGTCGCGCAGCCACTCCGGGAATCCGAAGAGCCCGCCGAACTGGCCGAGCACGATCGCGACGAGCAGCACCGCCCAGCCGAGGGCGATCGAGGCTCGCGGCACGAGGGCGAACACGAGGGCGGCGACCGCGACGATCACGAGGCAGGCGGGCAGCTGGGCGAGCCCGGCCTCGGCGACGGTCGACATGCGCTCACCGGCATCCGGTGAGCCGATGAGGCCGACGAAGGCGCCGAGCACCGCGAAGGCGAGCACTCCCGCGACCGAGACGGCGCCGATCAGGAGGTAGGCCGAGAACCAGCGGAAGCGGGAGACGGGTGCGGCGAGCACGAGCTCGGCCGTTCCGCCCGCCTCGTCCTGTCGGGCGCGCATGACCGCCTGCACGCCGCCGACCGCGGCGAGCACGCCGACGAGGCCGAAGAGTCCGGTCGTGAAGAGGTCGATCAGCCCGCCCTCGGCGTTCGGCCCGGCGAGCGAGGCGAGGGTGTCGCTGATCGCCTGCCCGGCCTCCTCGCCGTCGGGCGTGTTCACGAGGTCGACGACCGTCTGCCCCACCGCGCCGAGCACGAGGCCGAAGAGCGCGCCGCCGACGACCCAGCCGATGACCGGGTTGCGGAGCGTGCGCCAGACGAGGCCGATCGGGCCCGAGAGGCTCAGCGGGGCGTGCAGGCGCCCGGCTCGCTCGGGAACGATGCTCGAGTCGAGGTCGCGGTGCGACTGCAGCCACGCCGAAACGGCGAAGAGCACGCCCCCGAGCCCGACGCAGAGCGCGAGCGGCCAGACGAGCTGGTGCGTGTAGGGCGCGACGGCCTGCCCCCAGCCGATGGGACTCAGCCAGCTCCACCAGCCCGCCTCCATGCTGAGGCCGTCGGGCTGCACGGTGCCCGTGGCATCGCCCATCGCGCGAAGGGCGTAGCCGAGGGTGACGATCGCGGCCGCGAGGCCATTGGCGCCGCGCGAGGTGCGCATGAGCTGGGCGCACGCGAGTCCGACGCCGAGGTAGGCGATGCCCACGGCCGCCATGGCCGCGCCGTAGAGGAGGGCGCCCGAGGCATCCGCGCCGTACGCCCAGGCCACGCCGCCCATGATCGCGCCGACGAGCGCGCTCAGGATGACGCCCTCGAGCGCCGTCGCGAGGAGCGGCGCGATGCGACCGGCGGGCGTCGAGCCGACGAGCTCGGTCCGACCCGCCTCCTCGTCGCCGCGCGTGTGGCGCACGGCGAGGAACGTCATCATCAGTCCGATCATGAGTCCGAGGAAGCCGAACAGCAGGAAGAACTGGAACGCGTCGGGCGCGGTGCCCTGCGGAGTTCCGCGCAGCATCAGGATGGCCGGACTCATGATGACGAGCCGGATGACGCTCGCTCGCTCGGCCTCGTCGCCGTAGGTCTCGGTGACGGCGGCGTGGCCGACGACCTCGAGCAGCGCGAAGAGGGCGAGCCACACGATGATCTGCACGCGGTCGCGGCGGAACCGCGCGAGCAGCAGGGTGGGCAGGGTGTTCATCGCACGCCCTCGAGGCTCGAGCGAGCGGGCTCGTCGACCTCATCGTGGTAGTGCCGCATGAACAGCTCCTCGAGCGAGGGCGGGTTCACTGTGACCCCCGTCGCGCGCAGGCGACCGAGTGCCGCGAGCACCTCGGGCATGGTGTCGGAGTCGGCGGTGAAGCGCACGCGAGCACCGTCGACCACGAGGTCGTGGGCGCCGGGGATGGCCGCGAAGCCGGCCGGATCGAGCCCCTCGCCGGCGAAGGAGATCTCGGTGCGGGTGAGGTGGCGCAGCTCGGCGAGGGTGCCCGTCTCGACGGTGCGCCCGGCGCGGATGATGCTCACGCGGTCGCACAGGTGCTCGACCTCGGAGAGGATGTGGCTCGACAGCAGCACGGTCGCACCGTCGCCGAGGAGCGCCGCGATCTCCTGCCGGAAGACCGCCTCCATGAGGGGGTCGAGGCCCGAGGTGGGCTCGTCGAGGATGTAGAGGTCGGCGGGCGTCGCGAGGGCGGCGATGAGGGCGACCTTCTGCCGGTTGCCCTTCGAGTAGGTGCGGCCCTTCTTCGTCGGGTCGAACTGGAAGGCCTCGGCGAGGTGCTCGCGCCGCGCCGCGTAGGCGCGCTTGTCGGTCGTGCCGCCGCGCAGGCGCGTGAGCAGGTCGATCGACTCCCCGCCCGAGAGGTTCGACCAGAGGTTCACGTCGCCCGGCACGTAGGCGATGCGGCGGTGCAGCTCGACGGCGTCGCGCCAGGGGTCGCGGCCGAAGAGCGTCGCGTGGCCGCCACTGGACCGGATCAGGCCGAGCAGCACGCGAATGGTGGTGGACTTCCCCGCGCCGTTCGGGCCGAGGAACCCGTGCACCTCGCCGGCCTCGACACTGAGGTCGAGCCCGTCGAGTGCACGCACGCGGCCGAAGCGCTTCTCGAGGCCGCGTGTTTCGATGAGGGTGTTCATGCGGCCGAGACTACGCCTGATTCACAAATTTGTGAATCTTCCTAACGGAACCCTAACGGCCGGGTACGACGGATGCCGCGGGGCCGGTCAGTCCGCCGCGGGGCGGGGGTCAGTCCGCCGCGGATCGCGGCGGCGCCGTCGTGTCGCCGACGTGCAGCGTGCTCGTGAAGCACCTCGACTCCGGCGGTTCGCCCGCGAGCATCTGCACGACGGCCTCGCCTGCCGCGCGCCCCTTCGCGACCGACGGCTGCGCGAGCGTCGTGAGGTCGTGCTGCAGGCCGTCGACCCGGATGCCGTCGAAGCCGAGCACGCTGAGGTCGGCCGGCACCTGCATGCCGAGCTCCTCCGCCGCCTGAATGACCCCCGCGGCGAGCAGGTCGCTCTGGGCGATGATCGCGGTCGGACGGTCGGTCGCGTCCGCGAGCAGCGCCCGCGCGGCCTCGAGCCCCTCCTCGATCGAGCTCGCGCCGGCGACGCGCCCCGTCGCCTCGGGGAACACCTGGCGGACTCCCGCGAGACGCTGGCTCGCGGTGGCGGCGGTGCTCGACCGCAGCAGATCGTCGGTGAGCGGCCCACGGGTGCGTGCCGCATCGAAGGGCAGGGTCACGACCGCGACATCCGTGTGACCCAACTGCCGCAGGTACTCGGCACCGCGCCGGGTCGCCTGGAGGTTGTCGATCGAGATCTCGGGGATGTCCTCTCCCGTCTCCCCCTCGATGGCGACGGCCGGGATGCCGCGGCGTCGCAGCGCCTCGATCGAGACGGCGAGACGAGGGCTGCAGCCGATGAGCACGACCGCGTCGACCGGCGCACTCTCGATGCTGACGGCGTTCTCGCCCGCCTCGCCGGTGTCGGTGAGGAGCAGCAGGCCCGCGCCGAGCGGCGCGATGCCCTCGGAGATGCCGTCGAGCATCTGGATCTTCACGGGATCGAGGAACGCCGCGCGCACCCGCTCCTCGAGCACCACGCCGACGATGCCCGACCGCCCGCGGCGCAGCGACCGGGCGCGAGGGTCGGGGCCGGCGTAGCCGAGTTCGGATGCCGCGGCGAGCACCCGCTCCTTCGTGGCATCCGAGACCGGGCCGGAGCCGCTGAAGGCGAGCGAGGCGGTCGACTGCGAGACTCCGGCGCGCGCCGCGACATCGGCGAGCGTCGGGCGGGGAGCTGCATCGGGCTGCATGCGCCCGAGTCTAGGCGAATCGATTCGATCCGGCACTCGCGGGGCGGAGGGCGGCCGAGTGCGCGGCATCCCCTAGGCTCGGCCGCATGTCGAGAACCGCCCTCATCACCGGTGCGAGCTCAGGGCTCGGCGCCGAGTTCGCCCGACAGCTCGCCGCCACCGGCGCCCACCTCGTGCTCGTGGCGCGCGACCGCACCGCCCTCGACGAGCTCGCCGTGCGGATCCGTCGCAAGCACGGCGTCGAGGTCGAGGTGCTGCGCGCCGACCTGCTGAAGCCGCGGCACCTCGATCGGGTCGTCGCGCGCCTCTCCGACCCCGAGCGCCCGATCGACCTGCTCGTGAACAACGCGGGCTTCGGGCTGCCGCTCGACTTCGCCGGCAATGACATCGACGACGAGGTGCGCCACCTCGAACTGCACGTCGAGGTCCCCATGCGCCTCAGCCACGCAGCGCTCCGCGCGATGCTCCCCAGGAAGCGAGGCCGCATCATCAACGTCGCCTCGGTCGCCGCGTTCATCCCGCGATCGACGTACGGGGCGTGCAAGGGCTGGCTCGTCACGTTCAGCGAGTGGGCGAACGGCCGGTACGGGCCGCAGGGGGTCACGACGACCGCGGTGTGCCCGGGCTACACGCACACCAACTTCCACGAGCGACTGGGGCTGCCGCCGGGGCAGGAGGGCATTCCTGGCTGGATGTGGCTCGACGCCCGAACGGTCGTCGCCGAGGGCCTGCGCGACGCCGCACGCGGCAAGGCCGTCTCGGTGCCCTCGTTCCGGTATCGGGCGATCGTCGCCCTCAGCCGCTTCGCGCCCCGCTCGCTCGGCGCCCGGGTCGGCGCGCGAGGACGCTGACACCGACCGCCGCTACTCGACTGCCCCGGCCACCTCGTCGCGAGCAGCCACGAAGGCCGCGACGCAACGCCGGATCTCGTCGTCGGAGTGCGCGGCCGAGAGCTGCACGCGGATGCGAGCGGCGCCTCGGGGCACGACCGGGAAGCTGAACGCCGTGACGTACACCCCGTGCCGCTGCAGCGCGTCCGCCATGCGGGCCGTGAGCGCGGCGTCGCCGAACATGACGGGCACGATCGGGTGCTCGCCGGGCAGCAGCTCGAACGAGGCATCCGCCATCAGGGAACGGAACAGCGCGGCGTTCGCCCGCAGCTTCTCGCGCAGCTCGCCCGAGGAGGCGAGCAGTTCGAGCGCCTGGATCGTGCCCGCCACGATCGCGGGCGCGAGCGTGTTCGAGAAGAGGTACGGCCGCGCGCGCTGGCGGAGCAGGTCGACGATCTCCTGGCGGGCGGCGACGTACCCGCCGGATGCCCCGCCGAGCGCCTTGCCGAAGGTGCCGGTCGTGATGTCGACCCGGCCCTCGACGCCGCAGTGCTCGGGCGTGCCGCGCCCGTGCTCGCCGACGAAGCCGACGGCATGCGAGTCGTCGACGAACACGAGCGCGCCGTACTCGTCGGCGAGGTCGCAGATCTCGGCCAGGGGTGCGATGTAGCCGTCCATCGAGAAGACGCCGTCGGTCACGATCACCCGGCGACGGGCATCGGATGCCGCGATCAGCTGCGCCTCGAGGTCGGCGAGGTCGCGGTTCTTGTACCGGTACCGCCGGGCCTTCGAGAGGCGGATGCCGTCGATGATCGAGGCGTGGTTCAACTCGTCGGAGATGATCGCGTCGTCGGGTCCGAAGAGCACCTCGAAGACGCCGCCGTTCGCGTCGAAGCACGAGGAGAAGAGGATCGTGTCGTCGTAGCCGAGGAACTCGGAGACGCGCCGCTCGAGCTCGAGGTGCAGCTCCTGCGTGCCGCAGATGAAGCGCACGCTCGCGAGGCCGTAGCCCCACTCGTCGAGGCCGGCGTGCGCCGCCGCGACGATGCGCGGGTCATTCGCGAGCCCGAGGTAGTTGTTGGCGCAGAAGTTCAGCACCTCGCGCCCCGCGACCTCGATCTCGGAGGACTGCGGTCCGTGGATGCCGCGCTCGCGCTTCGTGAGGCCGGCGGCCTCGATCTCGTCGAGCTCGGCGCGCAGCTGCTGCTTCACCGTTCCGTACATGTCTACAGCTCCGTCCAGTCGAGGATGACTTTGCCCACGCCGCCCGAGGCGGCCGCATCGAACGCCGCGCGCCACTCGCGCGCCGGGTAGCGGTCGCTGATGATCGAGGCGACGCGCGAGCGCAGCTGCGGGCTCGTCTGCAGCATCGCGCTCATGGAGTTCCACGTCTCGAACATCTCGCGCCCGTAGATGCCCTTCATCGTGAGCATGTGGGTGACGACCTTGCCCCAGTCGATCGCGAACGGCTCGGCGGGCAGGCCGAGCAGCGCCATGCGCCCGCCGTGGTTCATGTTCTCGATCATCTCGGGCAGCGCCTTCGCCGATCCCGACATCTCGAAGCCGACGTCGAAGCCCTCGCGCATGCCGAGGCGCTCCTGCGCCGAGCGCACGCGCTCCTTCGACACGTCGACCGCGGCATCGGCGCCCATCGCGAGGGCGAGCTCGAGACGGGCGGGCGAGACATCCGTCGCGACGATGAAGCGGGCGCCGACGTGCCTGGCCACGGCGATCGACATGAGCCCGATCGGGCCGCAGCCCGTCACGAGCACGTCTTCGCCGACCACCGAGAACGCGAGCGCCGTGTGCACGGCGTTGCCGAAGGGATCGAAGATCGCCCCGACCTCGGGCTCGATCGAGGCGTGGTGCACCCACACGTTCTCGCCCGGGATGACGATGTACTCCGCGAACGCGCCGTCGCGGTGCAGCCCCACGCCCTTCGTGCGGATGCACATCTGGCGGCGGCCGGCGCGGCAGTTGCGGCACATGCCGCACACGATGTGGCCCTCGCCGGAGACGCGGTCGCCGACGGCGACGTCGTGCACGAGCGGCCCGACCTCGACGACCTCGCCGAAGAACTCGTGGCCGGGGATGAGCGGCGCGGCGATCGTCGACGCGGCCCAGTCGTCCCATTTCTCGATGTGCAGGTCGGTGCCGCAGATGCCGGTGCGGAGCACCCGGATCTTCACGTCGGCCGGACCCGTCTCGGGCTCCGGTCGTTCGACGTACTCCAGGCCGGCGCCGGGGGCGGGTTTGAAGAGGGCCTTCATCGCAGGAAACTCCATTGTTCAGAACATGAACCGCTGGGTGCGGCGGCTCATGCGAGTGGTCCGGTGGGTGCGCCGGATGACTCAGCCATCGTACCGGCGATGCGACGGATGCCTCGGTGCCGCGGTGCGCCGACGCGCTCCCGGCGGCCCGTCGACGTCCGGCACGCGGCACGAGGCTCGGCGCGATCTTCGTACAGATTGTAGCGCGTGACGTGTGATATATGACACTATGACCGCGGTGCGTCGACGACGATGCACCGCCCCGGTCCAAGACCGGGGATCGCACAGGGTCGGGGAACCTGCAGCGCCGGTTCGCTCGATCCGAAGCAGATGATCAGGAGTCGACGATGACCCAACCCATCCGACGACGCGCCGCCGGCACAGCCATCGCGCTGTCGCTCGTGCTCGCATTCAGCCTCGCAGCCCCGCTCGGGGCCAACGCGGCGGCACCGCCCGATCCGGTTCCGTCGGGCTCCGGCCCGGCGGCCGACACCGGGTCCCGCGACGCGCTCCCCCCCGAGCCCGATGCCGAGCCCGCGGCACCGCTCACGGCCAACGCCGCCGTGCACCGCACCGAGGCGGGCGACGAGGTCGCCGTTCCCGAGCGACCCTCAGCCGGCAGCCCCGGCGCGGCCGGGCGACAGGCGGCCTCCGCCGACACCTGCTCGACGGCGGACTTCGCCGCAGCCGGCGGCCAGTCGCTCGTCGACCTCGTCACCGCGAGCCCGATCGACTGCGTCAACGCGCTCTTCCTCGTCAAGGGCGCCGACGCCAAGGCGATCTTCGCGGAGGCGCAGATGATCACGATCGCGAACGCGCTCCGCGCCGTCGCCTCCTCCTACCCGGGTGACAACACCACGTCGGCGGGCCAGCTCGTGCTCTTCCTCCGGGCGGGCTACTACGTGCAGTACTACGACGCGGAGAATGTGGGCGACTACGGGTCGGCGCTGTCGCAGGCGGCGGCCGGTGCGCTCGACGCCTTCTTCGCCAACCCGCGCTCGCGCGACGTCACCGACGCCAACGGCGAGGTGCTCGGCGAGGCCGTCATCCTCATCGACAGCGCGGTGCTCAACGACCGCTACCTCGACGTCGTCGAGCGACTGCTCACCGAGTACGACGCCGAGTACGAGGCGTCGTGGTGGATGCGCAACGCCGTGAACAACGTGTTCACGGTGCTGTTCCGCGGCCACCAGGTGCCCGAGTTCGTCGCCGCCGTGGCAGCGGATCCGTCGATCCTCACCACCCTGCACGACTTCGCCGTCGCCCATCTCGACCGGCTCGGCGGCGACTCGGCCTTCCTGCCGACGAACGCGGGGCGCGAGCTGGCACGCTTCCTCGGCGACGACGCGGTGCGCGCCGCGGCGAAGCCGCTCGTGGTCGACCTGCTCACGCGCACCTCGCTCGACGGACCGACCGCTCAGCTGTGGGTCGCGCTCGGCCAGATGGCGAACTACTACGACCCCGAGGTGTGCGCCGACTACGGCACCTGCGACCTCCCCGAACGCGTCGCCGACGCCGTGCTCGTCACCGAGCACGAGTGCTCCTCGAGCATCACGATCCGCGCCCAGGAGATCAGCGCCGAACAGCTCGCCGCGAGCTGCTCCAGCCTGCTCGCGCAGGACCGGTACTTCCACGCGGTGGCGAAGGATCCGGGGCCGGTGCCGAACGACGTGAACTCCAGCATCGAGGTCGTCGTGTTCGACTCGAGCAGCGACTACCAGAGCTACGCGGGGGCCGTCTTCGGCATCGACACGAACAACGGCGGCATGTACCTCGAGGGCGACCCCTCGGCCGCCGACAACGTGGCGCGCTTCATCGCCTACGAGGCGGAGTGGCTCCGGCCGGCGTTCGCGGTGTGGAACCTGAACCACGAGTACACCCACTACCTCGACGGCCGGTTCGACATGCACGGCGACTTCGAGGAGGGCATGCAGACGCCCACCATCTGGTGGGTCGAGGGTTTCGCCGAGTTCATCTCGTACCACTACCGGGGTGAGGACTACACGGCCGCGCAGACGGCGGCCGCGCAGGGCACCTACACGCTCAGCCAGCTCTTCGACACGAACTACGACCACGGCCAGGAGCGGGTCTACCGCTGGGGGTACCTCGCCGTCGCCTTCATGCTCAACGAGCGCCCCGGCGAGCTGCAGACCATCCTCGGCTCGTATCGTGCCGGCGAATGGGACGCGGCCCGCACCTACATCACCGATACGATCGGCACGCGGTACGACGCCGACTTCGCCGCCTACCTCGCGCGGTGCGCGGCGGGCGAGTGCAGCGCCGATCTCGGCGGCGGCACCGACCCGGTCAACCGCGTGCCGGTGGCGTCGTTCGGCATCTCGGTCGACGGCCTGAACGTCGGCTTCACCGACACCTCGACCGATGAGGACGGCACGATCGCCTCGCGCCGCTGGCAGTTCGGCGACGGACAGGAGTCGACCGAGGAGAACCCGTCGATCGCGTTCGCCGCGGCCGGCACGTACTCGGTCACCCTGACGGTGACCGACGACGACGGGGCGACCGGCACGGTCACCCTTCCCGTCGCCGTCGACGACGACGGCGGCCCAGCACTCCCCGAGTGCACGGCGTCCGACCTCCGTCAGCTCGACGACGGATGCAGCCGCTCGGGGCGTTCCGCCGCACGCGGCGACAGCGACGGCCTGTTCATCTGGATTCCGGCGGGCACCGCGCAGGTGACCGTCACGACGACGGGCGGCACCGGGGACGCCGACCTCTACTACAACTGCTACGGCTGGGCCGACGCGAACGCGCACGTCGCGCGCTCGACGACCCGCGGCAGCAACGAGGAGAGCGTCGTGGTCGCCTGGCCCGCCGCCGGATGGAATTACGTCGGCCTGACGGGCGTCGAGGACTTCGCGGGGGTGAGCGTCACCGCCAGCTACTGATCGAACGACCGGCGGCCGTGCGATCCGGGGATTCCGGGATCGCACGGCCGCCGCGGTTGCGGTCCGCCGTCACGCCGGATATCGTTCACTGATCGTGGAATCGAATCGATTCGATTCCTTCGTGGAAGACCGAAGGTCCGATCCACGACACCGCACACGCCACGACACCGACGACAGAAGCCGAACGATGACCGATCCCCTCCAGGCCACCTCGACCGCCACCCGCGCCCGCCGCGAGCTCTTCGCCTGGCGCAACGCCGTCTTCGCGATCTTCTTCCTCTCCGGGCTCAGCCTCGCGAGCTGGGTCGCCCGGCTTCCCGAGGTGCGCGACGAGACCGGGCTCAGCACGCAGGGCGTCGGGCTCGTCATCCTGGCCGGGTCGATCGCGGCGGTGCTCGGCCTCGTCGCCGCCCCGCCGCTCATGGCCCGCGTCGGTGCCCGCGCGGGCATGGCCGGCGCCCTCATCACCGTCTCGCTCGGGCTCGTGCTCATCGGCATCGGCGGCTCGCTGCTGCCGTCGATCCCCCTCATCGCGATCGGGCTCGCATTCGCCGGCTTCGGCAACGGCGCGGTCGACGTCATGATGAACGTCGAGGGCGCAGAGGCCGAGCGCGAGATCGGCCGGACGCTCATGCCGCTCATGCACGCGTTCTTCTCGTTCGGCACGGTCGCCGGGGCGGGCATGGCGGCCGCGGCCGCGGCGCTCGCCGTCCCCGTCGTCGTGCACCTCTCCGCGATCGGCGCGGTCATCGCAGTGGGAGCGATCGTGTCGGTGCGGTTCGTGCCGAAGCGCAGCGAGCTCGGCGACCCGGCGGCCGCCGACGAGCGAGCGGATGCCGCATCCGCACGCCCGTGGACCGAGCGGTTCCGCGACGGCCTCAGGGTCTGGGGCGACGTGCGGCTGCTCCTCATCGGCGTCATCATGCTCGGCATGTCGTTCGCCGAGGGATCGGCGAACGACTGGCTCACGCTCGCGGCAGTCGACGGCCACGGGTTCGACCCCGCCGTGGGCGCCGCGATCTTCACGGTCTTCGCGGTGTCGATGACCACCGCCCGCGTGCTCGGCGGCCCCCTCGTCGACCGCTTCGGCCGGGTCGCGACGCTGCGCGTGCTCGCCGCCACGGGCGTGATCGGGCTGAGCCTGTTCATCTTCGGCACCGAGGTGTGGGTGATCGTCGTCGGCACCATCCTGTGGGGGGTCGGCGCCTCGATGGGCTTCCCGGTGGGCATGTCCGCGGCCGCCGACGTGCCCGACCGCGCCCAGGCCGCCGCCCGCGTGAGCGCGGTGGCGATCATCGGCTACTGCGCCTTCCTCGTCGGCCCGCCGTTCATCGGCTTCCTCGGCGAGCACTTCGGGCTGCTGAACGCCCTGCTCGTGATCCTCCTGCTCATGGTCATGGCCGGGCTCGCGGCACCCGCGGCGCGCGAGCGCTCGCGCATGCCGGGCGCCACGGGTGGCGAATCCGACGGCCCCGCCACCGGAGCCTGACGCCCGCGCCAGACCGTCGCTCGCCCTCGAGCTCCGTCGCTCGCCGTACACTCGACTGGTGCGTCTCGTCATCGCCCGCTGCTCCGTCGACTACGCCGGACGCCTCGCGGCACATCTCCCGCTCGCCACCCGCCTGCTGATGGTGAAGGGCGACGGAAGCCTCCTCGTGCACTCCGACGGCGGCAGCTACAAGCCGCTGAACTGGATGAGCCCCCCGTGCACGCTCACGACGCTCGAGCCCGACGACGACCAGCGCTCGGCCGGCATCGTCGAGCTCTGGAAGGTCGTGCACCAGAAGACCGCCGACCAGCTGATCGTCTCGATCCACGAGGTGCTGCACGACTCGAACCACGAGCTCGGCATCGACCCCGGCCTGCAGAAGGACGGCGTGGAGGCGCACCTGCAGAAGCTGCTCGCCGAGCAGATCGAGCTCCTCGGCGACGGCCACCGGCTCGTGCGCCGGGAGTACATGACGGCCATCGGCCCGGTCGACATCCTGGCGACGGATGCCTCGGGCGCCTCGGTCGCCGTCGAGCTCAAGCGCCGCGGCGACATCGACGGCGTCGAGCAGCTGACCCGCTACCTCGAGCTCATGAACCGCGACCCGCACCTCGCGCCCGTGACCGGTGTCTTCGCGGCGCAGGAGATCAAGCCCCAGGCCCGCACCCTCGCAGAGGACCGGGGCATCCGCTGCGTCGTGCTCGACTACGACGCGATGCGCGGCGTCGACGACGGGCACTCCCGACTGTTCTGAGTCGGGACCGATCCACGCAGGATCCGAACCTGAGTGTCTCTCGGATTTTCGCGCCCTAGGATGACACGGTGACTACCGAGCCCCTGACGACGATCCCGCCGGCGACCGCGCCGACGACCACGCCGACCCGCGCCTGGTCGGCCGTGCTGTTCGACCTCGACGGCACGATCGTCGACTCGGCATCCGACATCACCGGGTCGCTCGCGCACATGTTCACCGAGCTCGGGCTGCCCGTTCCGAGCGACGAGGTGCTGCGCGCCTACGTCGGCCCGCCGCTGCTCGACAGCCTTCGCCTGAGCGCGGGCTTCGACGACGCCGAGGCGTGGGAGGCGCTCAACATCTACCGCGACCACTACGGCGAGCACGTGCTGCGCTCCCCCGTCTTCCCGGGCGTGGCCGGCGTGCTCGAACGCCTGCATGCGGCGGGCATCCCCGTCGCGCTCGCGACCTCCAAGCCCGAGTCGATGGCCGTCAAGGTGCTCGACCACCAGGGCCTCAGCCAGTACTTCACCGTCATCGCGGGCGCGAGCGATGACGAGCAGCGCAGCACGAAGGCCGATGTCGTCGCCGAGGCGCTGCGTCGCCTGAACGAACTCGGCATCAGCACCGAGCACGCCGTGATGGTCGGCGACCGCGGCTACGACACGCTCGGCGCGCTCGCGAACGGCGTGCCGACGATCCTCGTCGAGTGGGGCTACGGCTCGCCCTCCGAAGCCGCCGACGCCATGGCGGTCGTGCACTCGGCCGACCAGCTGCGGAGCCTGCTCCTCGGCTGAGACCCGCCGGGCAGCGGTCGTCAGTAGCCGGATGTCGCCGGCACGACCTCGACGGTGAACGAGACCGCCTCTCCGGTCGCGCCGTTCTCGAGCTTCACCGCGGTCGAACCGACCGCCGTCGCCGTGAGGCCGGGGTTGAACTGAGCGCTCCCGCCGTCGCGCCCCGGCGTGAACTCGACGATCGCCGGGTCGTCGACCTCGGCGTCCCACTCGGTGTACGTCTCGTCGTCGCCCGCCAGGTCGATCACGTTGCCGTCGACGACCTCGATCGTCTCGCCGTCGATGTCGTCGAGCTGCACGACGACCGGCGCGGGCAGGGTGTCGGAGCCCGTGGTGCACCCGGCGAGCGCGAGGCCGGCCGCGACGAGGAGCAGCAGTGACAGCCGTGCGCGGCGCCTGGTGCGGGGCATCCGCTCGTTCGCACCAGTTCGATCGTCCATCGCGGCCCCCTCCGCCACGCGGCGCACGGCCGCTCCGCTCAGCGTAGCCCGACAGGACTCATGGCGGATTCATATCCTGACGAATGCTCACACCCTGACGAGCGCAAGAATCTCCCCCATTCGGGTGACGTGCGCGCATGATCGGCATGAATGGCGACACAGACGCAACAGACACGCGTGGTGCTGAGCGAAAGCCCGCACAGCTCTTCCATAGGGAGCGCTGTGCACGGCAGTATTCCGAGTACGTTCGCCCACCGACGAACGTCGTTTGCGCCCCGCGGTCACCA
This sequence comes from Agromyces sp. NPDC056389, assembly GCF_042262385.1. Lineage (NCBI taxonomy): Bacteria > Bacillati > Actinomycetota > Actinomycetes > Micrococcales > Microbacteriaceae > Agromyces > Agromyces sp. NPDC056389. The sequence goes on along the minus strand of NZ_JBHJPN010000001.1, from coordinate 2,497,827 downwards.
CCACGGGGCGTTCGAAGGGAGAAGCATGTCTGGATTCACGGGCCGCGCGCGGAGGCGCGCGGTTGCGGTCATCCCGGTGTTCGCGCTCGCTGCCACCGGTCTGGTGACATTCGGCGCATCGGGAGCGGCTGCTGCTGAATCGCCGGTCTCACCACCGGTGATCAGCGATTCCGAGTACTACATGAACTACGCGGCACCGCGCATCGAGGGCAAGTTCGACACCGACGGCGAAGTCCTCGTCGATGCCGGCGGCCAGCTCAGGGCAGCGACGCCCGAGGCTGCGCAGGCCGAGGCGATCGAACGGGCCGAGGCGTTCGACCAGAAGTACTCGCAGGGCAATCCGGTCGCAGCGAAGGGGCTGGCCACGCTCGAGGCGTCCTCGATGGAGACCGGCAAGAGCCCACGCCAGCTGAAGCAGGAGCGCGACAAGGGCCACAAGGGCAACAAGGGCAACCACCACAAGAAGCCCGAGTACAAAGAGGCCGAGACGACGCAGGAGGCGAAGCTCCTCACGATCCTCGTCGAGTTCAACGCGAACGCCAATGACGACTTCTCCGGCACCTACGTGCCGACCGAGTTCGGCTCGAAGGAGTGCAAGCCCGGCGACGTGCAGAACGGCCCGGTGCACAACAACATCCCGAACCCCGCCGACTACGAGCTCGAGGACAACAACTCGATGTGGGTGCCCGACTTCTCGTCGGAGCACTACAACACGATGCTCTTCTCCGAGAAGGGCATCACCGAGCGGGTCCGGAAGGACCTCAGGGGCCCCGACGGCCGCCGTGGCATCGACATCTCGGGCTCGACGATGAAGAACATGTACGAGGAGATGTCGCGCGGCGCCTACACGGTGACCGGCGAGGCGACGCCGTGGATCACGGTGCCGCACTCCGAGGCCTGGTACGGCGCGAGCACCTGCTTCCAGAACGCCGAGGGCGTCTACGAAGCCGGTGAGATCCAGGACCAGCAGGGCCACCCCGACAACCCCCTCGGCGCGGGTCAGCTCCCGATCGACGCCGTGACGGCACTGGCCGATGCCCAGCCCGACTTCCCGTGGGCCGACTACGACATCGAAGACCAGGGCGACCGCGACGGCGACGGCGACTTCAACGAGCCCGACGGCGTGATCGACCACGTCGTGCTCGTGCACGCCGGCGAAGACAAGTCGGGCGGCGGCGGCGAGCAGGGAACGTACGCCATCTGGGCGCACTCCTCCGCTGTCGCAGGCGGCGCGGACATCCCGGGCACCGACCTCCAGCTCTCGAACTACATCGTGCAGCCCGAGGACTCGGGCGTCGGCGTGTTCGCGCACGAGTACGGCCACGACCTCGGCCTGCCCGACCTCTACGACACCTCGAACCAGGGCAACTCCGACATCGACTTCTGGGACCTCATGTCCTCGGGATCGCACTCGGGCCCCATCTTCCAGTCGATGCCCACCCACATGGGCATCTGGGACAAGTGGGTGCTCGGCTGGGTCGACCCCGTCGAGATGAACCCGGGCGACGCGGCGAAGACGCTGAAGATCGGCCAGGCCTCGCGTTCGCCGAAGGGCACCGAAGACGGCGTGAAGATCAACCTCCCGCCGAAGCACATCACGCTCGCCGAGCCCGCCAGCGGTGAGGAGATGTGGTACTCCGGCGCCGACCAGGACTGGGGCGACATCCGCATCTCCCGTACCGTCGACGTGCCCGCCGACGCGAAGTTCTGGATGAGCAACAACTTCGTGATCGAGCAGGACTGGGACTTCGGCTTCGTCGAGGTCTCCACCGACAACGGTGCCACCTGGACCGACGTGAAGGTCTACAACGAGGACGGCAGCGAGGCCACCACGCCCGACGGCTACCCCGACCCGAACGGCAACCTCGCCACCTTCGGCAACAAGAAGTACGGGCTCACGGGCACCTCGGGTGGTTGGGCGCGCCAGTACATCGACCTCGCCGAGTACTCGGGCACGACGATCGGCGTACGCCTGCGTCAGGCCACCGACGCCGCGTTCCAGGAGCGCGGCTGGTTCGCCGACGACTTCGCCGTCACGAGCGGAGCGACCGAGGTCTGGGCCGACGACGTCGAGAACGGCGAGAACGGCTGGACCGCGGAGGTCGCATCGTTCACCGACACGACCGGCCCCGGATGGCGCATCGACACCGGCTCCTCGGAGAAGGCGCAGTACTACATGGTCGAGTGGCGCAACTTCGACGGCTTCGACGAGGGCCTGAAGTGGGGCTACAACTCGGTCTACAGCGCCGGCGCGTGGAAGGTCGAGCGCGTCTCCTACAACGCGCCCGGCGCCCTCGTCTGGTACCGCGACACCACCTACGGCAACACCAACCACGTTCGCACGAACGAGACGGCGCTGCCGAGCTACGGTGCCAAGGGCGGCCTGCTGCTCGTCGACAGCCACTTCGACCCGCTGCGCCGCACCGGCGACGCGGCAGCGGCCGACGGCACCCTGCAGCACAACCTGCCCTCGCGTTCCCAGTCGTCCGACGTGGCCTTCGGCCTCGGCAAGACGTACAAGTTCACCGAGTGCATCACGGGCGAAGAGCTGACCGACGAGTTCTGCACCAAGGTGCCGGCTCGCAAGGGCGTCTCGACGTTCACCGACGACCTCGGCTGGACCTCGGGTCTCGAGGTGCTGCCCGACGGACGACTCGCTCGTCGCTTCCGCGACGGCTCGGCGGTCGTGCCCTCGTTCGGCAACTCGCCGTACACGACGCGGATCGTCGACTTCGACGGCAACCCGCTGACCGACCTGTACGGTCAGGCGAGCCCGCTCGGCGGCGAGTTCGGCACGGGCAACCCGGCCGACTCCGGCGTCGGCTTCGGCACGAAGATCGAGGTCAAGAAGGCCGAGAAGGGCAACATCGCCGCGCAGATCAAGATCACCCCGCCGCGCGCGGGCTGATCGATCGGCAACGCACACGACGAGGCGTCGGCTCCCTTCGGGGGGTCGGCGCCTCGCCGCGTCTCAGGCCGCGTTCGGCACGAAGAGCCGGCGGATGACCCGGCCGGCAGCCAGCGCGTCGAGGCTCTCGTTGATGTCGTCGAGCGGCACGGTGTCGGTGTGCAGCAGCTCCATCGGCAGGCGCCCGGCGCGCCACAGCTCGACGTAGCGCGCGATGTCCCGAGCGGGCACGGCGTCGCCCATGTACGAGCCGAGCAGGCGCTTGCCCGCGCCCGCGAACTGCAGGGCGGGCACTGCGAGCTCCTGCTCGGGGTGCGGCAGCCCGACCGAGACGAGGGCGCCGCCGCGGGCGAGCAGCTCGAGGCACGCGGCCATCACCCGCGCGCTGCCGACCGCCTCGATCGCGACGTCGACCCCGCCGCTGGTGAGCGCCGCGACGAGTTCGGCGGCTCCGTCGGGCGTGGCGACCGCGTTCGCGCCCGCGCGGAGCGCGAGCTCGTGCTTGTCGACGTTCGGATCGACGGCGATCACCGTGACGTCGTCGATCTGCGCGGCGGCCATGACTGCTGCGAGCCCGACGGCGCCGAGCCCGAAGACGATCACCGACTGCCCGGGCTGCACGGCCGCAGTGTTGAACACGGCGCCCATACCGGTGAGCGCGGCGCAGCCGAACATCGCGGCGATGTCGAACGGCACGTCGCGATCGACGACGACGAGCGACTCGGCGGCGACGACGGCGTACTCGGCGAACGCCGAGACCCCCAGGTGATGGTTCACCGTGCCGCCGGCGGCATCGCTGAGGACGGATGCCCCGTGCAGCAGCTCGCCCGAACCGTTGACCTCCGCTGCGCGCGAGCACAGCGCGGGCCGGCCCGAACGGCACTCCCGGCAGTCGCCGCAGCTCGGCACGAAGACGAGCACGACGTGGTCGCCGACCTCGATGCCGTCGACGCCGGCGCCGACCGCCTCGACGACGCCGGCCGCCTCGTGCCCGAGCGCCATCGGCAGCGGCCGGGGCCGGGAGCCGTCGACGACCGACAGGTCGGAGTGGCAGAGACTCGCCCGCTCGATGCGCACCCCGACCTCGCCGGCACGAGGTGCGGCGACGTCGAGGGACTCGATCGCGAGCGGCCGGCTCTCGGCGTACGGGCGGGCGGCGCCCTGCGCGCGGAGGACGGCGCTACGCATCCGTCGCCTCGACGTAGCGCTCGATGACCCGGTCGGCGAGCAGCGGGATGATGCGGCCGACGCCGATGCGCTGGAAGTGCGGGGACTCCCGATGGGCGGCGAAGCCGGCCTCGTCGTCGTAGCGCTCGAGGATCACGATCTCGTCGGGGTTCACGACTCCGCGATAGAAGTCGTAGGCGCGGTTGGCCGGCTCGGTGCGACTCGCGGCCGCCAGCTCGCCGAGCAGCTCGAGCACGGTCTCGGTCTCGCCGGGCAGTGGGAAGTAGCGGGCGACGACCTGGAACTGGGGTGCGGACATGTTGGTCTCCTGTCGAGTGGTGCAGCAGGGCCGGTGGGAGCGACTGGTGCCCATGGCCGAAGACCGGCCACGGGGCATCCGCTCAGCGCCGGGTGATCGACCAGAGCTCGACGTCGCTCGTCGAGACGGCCTTGGCGCCGCCCTTGAGGGCGGCGATCACGTCGTCGCGGCTCTGCACGAAGCCGGCCGCGACGTAGGGCGTGAGCTCGGCGAGCTCCTGCTGCTTGATGTAGGGGATGACCGGCCACGGCATGAGCTGCACGAGGTGCGGGCGGTTCTGCCGCACCGCGTTCGTGCTGCGCGGGAGCGTCGACCGGTCGGTGACGAAGACCTTCTGCATGGTCACCATGCCGAGCTGGTTGGCCTTCTGGATGAGCATCGTGCGGGTCGTGATGAGGCCCTGCGTGCCGATCTTGCGCAGGTACTCGACCCCGCCGCGGTCCTGGGCGAGACCGTCGCTGTTGTCGATGTTGACGAAGACGAACTTGCCCGCAGATGAGAGCGTCGAGACGATTCCCTCGAGGTCTGGGAGCGCCACGTTCGCGGCGATCGCGACCTGGCACGGACCGGCGAGGAAGGCCTCGACCGACTCCATGCCGTAGAGCGAGGCGACGACGGGGTTCCGGTAGAGCCGCTCGTCGAGCGAGCGGGGAAACTCCAGCACGTTCACCGCATTCCTGCCCTCATCTGCGGACCCGTTCACCGCAGCATCAGGCGTCGAGCCCGAGTTTACCGGGGTTCAGCAGGTTCTTCGGGTCGAGCGCCGCCTTCACGGCGCGCAGCACCTCGAAGCCCGCGCCGAGCGATTCCGCCATGTACGGCGCGCGCAGCAGGCCCACGCCGTGGTGGTGGCTGAGGGTCGCGTCGTGCTTCAGGATCACGGCGTTCGCGGCATCCCACGCCGCCCGGTACCACTCGGCGCGCCGGTCGACCTCGACGTCGCCGCGGAGTGAGAAGTAGAGGCAGGCGCCGTCGACGTAGGCGTGCGACTGGTGGGCCGAGCCGGCGAGCGTGCCGGGCACGGCGTCGATCGCCGCGACGACCTCGTCGTAGATCGCCGGCAGGTCGCGCCAGCGGCCGATCATCTCGAGGGTGTCGGCGACGAAGCCGGGGCTGCGCTTGAACCCCTCGGCGCTCTTGCCCGTGAGGTAGCGGGTGTCGAGCCAGCGCTCGAAGATCGCCTCGTGGTCGAGCTCGACGCCCGTCTCGGCGCAGATGCGCTCGCTGATCACGAGGCCGGCGTCGACGAGTTCCTGCGTGCCCTCGTCGGCGATGAGCAGCACGTTCTGCTCGGGCAGGTCGAACTGCACGCCGCTCTCGAGCTCGTCGTAGAGACGGAGCGCAGCGGGGTTCGCGCCCTGCTGCATGATCTGGCGGCAGGCCTCGAGCCCGGCGGCGAACGTCGGGAAGCCGTAGGCGATCGCGCGGCCGTACGAGGGCAGACGGTGCAGCTTGAATCGGATCGTCGTGATGACGCCGAGGGTGCCCTCCGAGCCGATGACGAGCTGCAGCAGGTCGGGCCCGACGGCGGCGCGAGCGCTCTCGCCCACCGTGATGAGCGAACCGTCGGCCAGCACGACATCCATGCCGTAGACCATGTCCTCGATCTTGCCGTAGCGGGTCGACAGCTGGCCTGCGCCGCGGCAGGCCACCCACCCGCCGACGGTCGAGATGCCGTACGACGAGGGCCAGTGGCCCATGGTCATGCCGTACTCCGACTGGATGAGCTCCTCGAAGACGTCGCCGAACATGCCGGCCTCGACCTCGATGATCTGGCTCTGCTCGTCGAAGCTCACGAAGCGGTTGAGCTCGCAGACGTCGAGCACGATGCCGCCCCGCACGGGCAGCGCGGCGCCCGTCACGTTGCTCCGGCCCGCCGACACCGTCACGGGCAGGTCGTTGGCGTTCGCGATGCGCATGACGGCCTGCACCTGCTCGGTCGTCGAGACCTTGACGATCACGGCGTTCGGCGTTGCGGGCCGGCCCCCGGTCTCGCCGATCATGGTGCCGGCCCACCAGTCGCGAGTGCCTTCGACGACGGATGCCGCGTCGGTGACGACCTGGTCGGCCGCAGCCTCGAGCTCGGCGACCACGGCCGCCGGCACGGCGACGACGTCCGCCTGGAAGGACGCCTCCTCGCCGATCGTCTCGATGCTCGCGGCGTAGTGCGGCTGGGTGGGCGCGCCCACCACGTAGTTGCCGCGGTTGTAACCGCGCTTGACGGCTTCCTTGCTGATCATTCGGACTCTCCCATCAGGATGGCGCGTTCGTGCGCCGTGGCGGTCTGGTAGGCGGTCACCTGGGCGGTGACCGCGGCGTCGCTGAGGCCGAGCTCGGCCTGCAGCAGCTGACCCACGCGGGGCGCGGCGGCAGCTGAGGCGTCGCGGGCCATGAGGCGCGCGCGGGTGCGACGGCTGAGCACGTCGTCGACGCTGCGGGCCATCTCGTGGCGGGCCGAGTACACGACCTCGGCCTCGAGGTAGGGCAGGCCCTCGACGATCGGCGTCGCGAGCGACGGGTCGTTGCCGAGGATGTCGGTGATGAACGGCGCCTCGTTGCCGTAGCGCTCACCGAGGTGGGCGGCGAGGCCGCCCGAGGCGGTGACGGCCTCGGGGTCGTAGCCGGCGGCACCGAGCAGGTAGGCGTCCTTCGTGACGCAGCGACGGCGTTCGCCGAGCACCTTCTGCGCGGCGTCGATCGTCTGCTGGGCCATGTGGCGCGAGGTCGTGAGCTTGCCGCCGACGACGGTCACGAGGCCGTCGCGGTCGGTGCGGATCTCGTGCTTGCGCTTGACGTCGATGGTCTTGCCGCCGGGCGGCGCGACGAGCGGTCGGCAGCCGCCGATGCTGCCGACGACGTCGGAGGCCTCGAGGTCGGTGTTCAGCGCGGTGCGCGCCCCCGAGATGAGGAAGTCCATCTCCTCGCGCGTGCAGTTCACGTCGTCGAGGTCGCCCGTGTAGTCCTCGTCGGTCGTGCCGAGGTAGGCGGTGTCGCCCCAGCGGGTGATCGTCGCGCGGCGGTTGCGGCCGGGGATCGGGATCGTGACCGTGCAGTCGTTGCGGATCTTGGTCCACGGCACGGCGATGTGCACGCCCTTGGCCGGGCGGATGTTCGGGGCATCCGCATCGGCGCCCGCGCCGTTCCAGTCGCGCAGCCACGCGCCGGTCGCGATGACGACGACGCTCGCGAGCGCGGCGATCTCGCGGCCGTCGACCTCGGCGACGATGCCGTCGACCCTGCCCCGGCTGCGCGTCACCTCGGTGACCTTCGCGCCGTTCAGGATCGTCGCGCCGTGATGCGCCGCAGTGCGGGCGAGGGTGAGGGTGAGGCGGGCGTCGTCGGCGCGCGCGTCGTAGTACATGAAGCCGCCGTCGAGGTTCTCGGCCTTGAAGGTCGAGCAGTGCGCGAGCACCTCGTTCTTCGAGAGCTTCTGGTGCAGCACGCCCTCGCGCCAGCCGCCCGCGAGGTCGTAGGTCCAGAGCAGGCTCTCGAAGCCGGCGGCGAGGCGGCGGTCGAAGACGCCGTCGTGCGAGAGCACCGGGAAGAGGAACGGCAGCCGCTGCACGAGGTGCCTGGCGTTCTTCCGCAGCCGCTGGCGTTCGAGCAGCGAGTGGCGCACGAGCGGCAGGTTGCCCTGCTCGATGTAGCGGAGGCCGCCGTGGATCATCTTCGACGACTTCGAGGAGGTGCCCGACGCGAAGTCGTCCTTCTCGAGGAGCGCGACGCGGTAGCCGCGAAGCGCGGCGTCCATCGCGGCGTACGCCCCGGTCACGCCGCCGCCGACGATGATCATGTCGAAGCGACCGCCTTCGACGCTCGCCACCTGCTCGGCTCGGCTGAGCTGCAGGGGCTCGACCCTGGTCATGCGCTCGCGCGCGGTGTCGGTCTTGCGGGCTGGCAGTCCTACCATCGTGTGGTTCTCTCTACTTCCGTGTTGCACGGCTCGTGGTGAGCCGGAGTTCGTTGTCGATGCGTTCGTTCCACGCCGCTCGGCGCTCGGCGCGCTCGTCGCCGCTGATCAGGGGCTCGAAGACGTCGCCGTCGCCCATCGAGGCCGCGGCCTCCTCGAGCGAGTTCCAGAGCAGCCCGTCGGAGCCGGCGAGGAAGGCGGCGCCGCGCAGGCTCGCGCCCTCCGAGGCGGGCAGGCGCCGCATCGGCACGCCGACGAGGTCGGCCTGCATCTGGATCAGCGGGTCGCTCGCCGACATCCCGCCGCCGACGACGATCTCGGTGATCGCCGTGCCGGCGACCTGCTCGTCGGCCTCGGCGCTCGAGGCGACCGAGTGCGCGATGCCCTCGAGCACCGCGTAGGCGATCTCGGGCAGCGTCGTCGACATCGAGAAGCCGGTGAGCGAGGCCTTCGCCCGCGGCTCCATGACGGGCATCCGGAGGCCCGTGAGGGCGGGCACGAACATGACGCCCTTCGCCGAGGAGACGGTCGCGGCGAGCTCGCTGATGCGCTTGGACGACTCGAACCAGCCGAGCGTGTCGCACACCCAGTCGAGTGCCGAGCCGGTCGTCGCCGTGAACGTCTCGATGGCGAAGACGGATGCCCCGTGCCGCCGCCACGCCGTCAGCGTGAGCGCCCCGTCGTAGAGGCCCGGGTTCGCCGGCTCCTCGCTGCCGATCACGAGGTCGACGAAGCTCCCCGTGCCGTGCACGCACATCGCCTGTCCCTTGCGGAGGCAGCCGAGGCCCACGGTGCCGGCGTGCTGGTCGCCCGCTGCGGAGAGGATCGGCACCTCGATGCCGAGCACCGAGGCATCCGTCACGCCGAAGTCGTCGGCGTCCTGCCGCAGCTCGGGCAGGAGCTCGCCCGGGAAGCCGAGCGCCTCGATCCAGTCGCGCTCGTACTCGTGGCGGGCGAGCACGTAGGCGCCCGCCGAGGTCGCGTTCGTCGAGGTCGCGGCATAGGTGCGATCACGCGAGAGACTCCAGAGGAGCCACGTCTCGATCGTGCCGAAGCCGAGCCGGCCGGCCCGGTGCGCCGCCGTGACCTCGGGGGTCTCCCGCAGGTGGTGCGCCGCCCAGAGGTAGGGCGAGCGCACCCCCGTCGGGCGTCCGACCGTGCGGATCAGCCGCTCGTTCCACTCGGGACCGAGGGCCGCGAGCTCGTCGGCGTAGCGGCTGTCCTGCCACACCATCGCCGGCACGAGGGCCCGGCCGGTGGAGGTGTCCCAGAGCACGGTCGTCGCGCGCTGGGTGGCGATCGCGAGCCCCACCAGGGAGACCCCGTCGCCTGCCGCGCGGGCGATGACCGCGCGGCAGGCGTCGATGGTCTTGTCGAGGATCGCGTTCGCATCCTGTTCGACCACGCCCGCGACGGGAGTGCTGACACGGAGCGGGCGGTACTCGAGCGCGTGCACGAGTCCGTCGGCCGTGACCCACGCCGCACGAGTGCCGGTGGTTCCTTCGTCGATCGCGAGGATCGCGGGTGTCGTCATGTCGGATGCCGCTTCGCGTTACTTGGCGGCCAGGACGGATGCCTCGGCGGCAGCTGCCTGCGCCGCGGCATCGCTCTTGAACTGCGGGGCGTTCTGCTCCTCGTCGGGGCTGATCGCCGTGCGCGTCGGGTCCCACTTGATGATCGAGCAGATGATGAAGGCGAGGAGCGGCACGACCGAGAGGATGAGGAACGTCGGGCCGAGGCCGATGCCCTCCTTCAGCAGCGGGAAGACGAGCAGGCCGAGGGCCGCGCCCGCACTTCCGATCGCCCCGATGATGCCGTTGGCGCCGGCACGCAGCTCGCTGCGGAACGAGAGCGTCGAGAGGCTCTTGCCGTTGGCGCCCGGGCCGCCCGAGTGGAACAGGATGAACAGCGAGGGCACGACGAAGGCGAGCCACAGCGGCATCGACTCGTAGAAGAAGCCGAGTACGACGAGCATCAGGAAGACCGCGCCGAAGCCGATCGCCGATGCCCGGCGCAGGCCGAAGCGCTTGCCGATGACGGGCGACATGAAGCCGCCGATAATGCCGAAGACGTTGAACACGAGCGCGCCGAGCGTGGCCACCACGAAGTCCTCGCCGAACAGCGCGATGCTGATGATCGGCAGGTACCAGCCGACGGCGAAGTACTGGATCGACTGGGCCATCTGCACGGTCGCCGCGAGCACCGTGCGCGGCAGGTAGATGCCGCGGAAGATGAGCGCGACGTTCGCGAAGCCCTTGGTCGCCTGGTTCGTGACGGGGATGCGGTCCTCGACGGGGGCGGCCGTGAAGCGCTCACCGTAGATCTTCGTCATCGAGGCGGCGGCACGGGTGAGCTTCTCCTTGCGGGCGAGCCAGGTGGGGCTCTCGACCATGAAGGTCGCCTGCATCACGAAGAGCACGAGGGCCACGAGACCGGCGGTGCCGACCGAGTAGCGCCAGATCGAGTCGCCGACGTTCAGGTTGTAGAACATGATCGCGAGCACGAGGTTCGAGCAGACCGCGACGTACCAGATGCCCTGCCAGGTGTTCAGGCGGGCCTTGAAGCGGGCCGGCGTGAACTCCGCGAGCAGCGCCATCGCGATCGCGAAGTCGATGCCGTAGGCGGCGCCGACGAAGAAGCGGCCGGCGAGCACCATCTCGAAGCTCGGGGCGAAGGCGGCGAGCATCGCTCCGGCGAGCGCGAGCACCTTGGCGATGAGGAGCGGCGGGATGCGGCCCCACTTGTCGGCGAGCCATCCGCCGATCGGGTTGAACGCGATCGCGACCCACGAGGCCATCGAGGTGAGGATCGCGACCTGGGTGGCACTGAGTTCCATGTCCCTGGTCATCGGTCCGAGCCCGGCGGAGAGCGCCGAGTTCGAGAACGCGTCGAGGAACAGCCCGCTGAGCGCGAGCCACCAGATCAGGCCCGCTCGACCGCCGATGCGCGAACGTGCATCGATAAAGGAGATGACGTCGCTGACGCCTCTCAGAACATGTTGTGCCACGTGTCCGACCTCTCTGTCGGGAAACCCTGTCAGAGACGCGCACAAACCAAAAAAGGGCAGACGAAAACCTCCAACAGGAGGTCTCCATTCTTACCCTATTGCTCCCGACCGTAGCCGACGCGGGGGCGTCCGTCAAACCCCGCGGAGACCCCGCCGCTCCCGCAGTCGCGCGCGTGCCGCGCGTGCGCCACTCCCCCGTCGGCGGCCGTACACTGGCCGACGACGCACGAGGAGGTGCCGTGGACGACGCCCGAACCGCACTCACGCACGAGCGCGAGATCACCGAACCCGTCTCGCTGACGCTGCCGAACGGGAGGCTGAACCCGGCGGCCGTCGGGTGGACGCGGCATCCGCTGCACGACACCTCCGGCATCCGGCCCGGCGGCACGGGCACGGGCCGCAACAAGCGCTGGGAGTACTGGGGCATCACGACTCCCGACCACATCGTCGCGGTGACGGTCGCGATGCTCGACTACGCGACGCTGAACCAGGTGTGGGTGTTCGACCGGGCCACCTCGACCGACATCGACGCGAGCGCGATCACGCCGCTCTCGCGCGGTGTCGACCTGCCGGGTTCGCTCGGCGAGGGCGATGGGGCGCAGCCCGCCACCGCACGGGTTCCCGGCATCGAGACGACGATCACCGACTCGAGGGCCGGCACGCGCATCGTCGCCACGACGAAGCGCGTCGCGATCGACATCGTCGCCGAACGGCCCGAGGGTCACGAGGCGCTCGGCGTCGTCGTGCCGTGGAGCGAGACGAGGTTCCAGTACACGGTGAAGGATGTCGCGCGGCCCGCCCGAGGCACGGTCACGATCGACGGGGTGACGCACGAGCTGCCCGCCGGCGAGAGCTGGGCGGTGCTCGACCACGGGCGCGGGCGCTGGCCGTACTCGATGCGCTGGCACTGGGGCGCGGCGTCCGGCAGCGAGCACGGGCGACGCCTCGGACTGCAGCTCGGCGGGCTCTGGACCGACGGCACCGGGTCGACCGAGAACTCGCTCTCCGTCGACGGCCGGCTGCACAAGCTCGGCGCCGAGCTCGACTGGCGCTTCGACCCGAGCGACTGGCTGCGGCCGTGGACGATCGCCGGCGACCGCGTCGAGCTGACGTTCACGCCGTTCCACGACCGGTACACGAAGACGGCGCTCGGGGTCATCCACTCCGAGACGCACCAGTGCTTCGGCACGTACCGCGGCACCGTGACCGACGACTCGGGTGCCGCGGTGCCGGTCGAGGCCCTCCTGGGTTGGGCGGAGTTCGTGAAGAACCGCTGGTAGCGGAATCCGCTCGACCGGCCCGCTCGATGGGCAGAGTGTTCGGCTCAGCCTCGCGGTGTGAGCAGCCGCCGCTGCCGCCGACGATACGCACGGCGCTGCACCATGAGCTGCACCGAGAGCGTGAGCACGCCGCCCGTGACGATGGCGACGAGGTTCACGATGAGCTGCACGGCGGCGCTGCCGGCCGGTCCCCACTCGCCGGCGGCGATGCCGACCGCGATCGCGCCGGCCGCGGGGATCGTCGTGACCGAGATGAGCACGCCGATGAGCGCCCCCGACTTCGCCGAGGTCAGTGAGAGCACCCCGGCGATGCCCGCGAGGAAGCCCACGATGTAGCTGAGCGGGCCGGGCTCCCAGATGAACTGGGTGAGCGGGTGACTCGCCGCGAGCGGAGCCGCCGGGAACACCCCGATCGCCTGCTGCAGGAGCGCGAACCCGATCGTCACGACGATGGCGCCGGTGTAGCCGATCAGCAGCGTTGCCCCCGAACGCCAGACCACACGGGGGCGACGTCGGACGATGCCGACCGCGATCGCGGCGAGGGGCCCGAAGTCGGGCCCGACCACCATCGCGCCGACGATGAGGATCGGCTGGTCGGTCACGACGCCGACCGCGGCGATGAGCGTCGCGACCGTCATGAACACGAGGAACGTCGCCGACAGGCGCACCTCGTCGTCGGTGCGCGCCTCGACCTCCTCCCACACGACCGCGTCGTCGTCGTTGCCGAAGACCGCCGCAGCGCTCCGGCGGCGCCGGCGGCCGAGCTCGAGGTCGACCGACTCGATCGCGATCGATCCCTGCTGGTCGAGGCCGACCCCGTGCAGCTGGGCGAGCAGCCCGCTCGCGGCATCGCGATCGACGTCGCAGAGGAGCACGTCGCCCGCGGGGTCGATGCCGGCGCCGGGCAGGGCGATGAGATTCGAGACGGGCGAGTCCTCGGCGCGCAGCACGCCGTCGACCTCGGCGCGCAGCAGCGGCGGAACGATCATCCTCAGGTGCAGCACCGTGCCAGTCTGGCGCGATCGGATGCCGCGGCGGCCGCGCCGCGCTGCGTCGCCCGCGTCTGGCCGCGGCGGTGCGGCCTCTGGCCCCTGACGGTGAGACGTCAGGCCGTGGCGGTGCGTCCCGCTGCCGCGCCCGCGAGGATGCCGTCGAGCAGGCGGTCGAGTCCCCATGCGAACGCCGACGGCTCGGCGCCCTCCGCGACGAGATGCTCGGTCGCCTCGGTGAGCGGGTGGCTCGCGGCATCTGACCAGAGCGCACCGGCCGTGCTGGGCGCGGCGGCATCGGCCTCGACGGCACGCTCGGCCGCATCGAGGGCGGCGACCCCGAGCACGTGGGCGCGAACGGCGTAGGCGGCGCGAGCGGCGTCGGCCTGCGGCATCCCCTCGGCCATGAAGCCGGCGATGAGGGTCTCGTTCAAGCCGAGCGCGTGACGCCCGTCGAGCGGGCCGCTCGTGACGAGCACCATGGCGCCCGTGTGCTCGGCGATGCGTGCGCGCAGCGCGGCGGCGAGCGCATGCACTCGGGAGCGCCAGTCGACTGCGGCGTCACCGGCAGCGGCGAGGTCGAGGCTCGACAGGAGCTCCTCGACCATCGCGCGCAGCAGCGCGTTCTTCGAGGGGAAGTAGGTGTAGATCGCCGTGGGCGTGAGACCGAGCGCCGCGGCGACGCCGCGCACGGAGACGGCGGCGAAGCCCTTCTGCTCGAGGATCTCGAACGCCGCGTCGACGATGTCGACCTGGCTGACGCTGCGCCTCGGTCCGGGTTTCATGGTGCTCCTCGTGGGTCGACCCTCAAGGCTACCGGCGCGGCGCACCCGCGGCCGACGGGTCGGCGTCACGACGCGTACGATCGTGCGCATGACTCGACCCGCCCACGTGACCGTCATCGGCGACGCGCTCATCGACGAGCTGCGCGATCCACGCGGGGCTCGCGAGTTCGTCGGCGGCGCCGCCCTCAACGTCGCGGTCGGGCTCGCCCTCCTCGGCGAGCAGGTGACGCTCGTCGCGATGCTCGGCGACGACGAGCCGGCGACGCGCATCCGTTCGTACCTGCGCGACTACGGCGTGCGCCTCGTCGAGAGCCCCTCGGAGCACGGCACCTCGCGCGCCGTCTCCGACCGCACCGACGGCGAGCCCCGATACGAGTTCAACGAGGCCGCGCAGCGGCGCCGCATCCGCTTCGACGACGCGACGCGTGCCGCGATCGACGAGGCCGACCTCGTCGTCGTCAGCTGCTTCCCGTTCGACGACGCCGAACAGGCCGCCGAACTGCGCACCGCGATCGCGCGCCCCGGCGAACGGCTCGCGGTCGACGGCAACCCGCGTGCCGGCATGCTGCGCGACCGCGAGGCGTTCCTCGCGAACTTCACCGACGCGGCTCGCGATGCGCTGCTCGTGAAGGTCGGCGACGAGGACGCCGAGCTGCTGCTCGGCGCTCCCCTCGCGGACTTCGTCGAGCGACTGCGCACACCGGCGACGGGCGAGGCGACGGATGCCGCGGCACCCCGTTCCCCGGCTGTGCTCGCCACGGCGGGACGAGACGGCGCGACGCTGCACGACGGCGCCGACGAGGTGCACGCGGGCATCGTCGACCTGCCCGGAGCCGTCGTCGACACCATGGGCGCCGGGGACGCCACGCTCTCGGCGGTCGTGCACCACCTCGCGGTGCACGGGGTGCCGAGCGATGTGAGGGGCTGGGCCGCCGCGCTCGAGTCGGCGATGGAGATCGCCGCCGCGACCGTGCGTCACGAAGGAGCGCTGCTGCGGGTGCCCGCGCACCGGTCGGAGGGCGGGAGCTGACGAACCGGCCGGCCGCTCAGCGCACGAACCGCGCCTCGAGCACCTGCCAGAAGTCGTCGAACTTCGAGGTGCCGTCGAGCTCGAACCCGTTCCGTCGGTAGAACGCGTGCGCCCTCGGGTTGTCGGCGAGCGCCCACAGGTAGGCCGGCCGATCGCCGATCGCCGTGTCGAGCAGCGCCTGCCCGACACCCCCGCCGTGGAACTCGTCGAGCACGTAGAGGCCCTCGAGCTCGAGGTCGCGCGGCCGGTCGGTGTCGCGACCGGTGCTGGTGTTCGCCCAGCCGACGACCTCGCCACCGTGCTCACCGCCGACGACGGCGACCCAGATGCCCATCCGGTGGAATCCCTCGGGCGGCGGGAACACGTCGTTCGCGATCGCGAGGTTCGTCGTCCAGGCCCTGCTGCGGTCGGCGTACGTCCACCCTTCGACCTTGTCTCGCGGCACGCGGCCGGGCTCGACGTACGTCGTCTGGTGGCTGCTCCAGTGCACGCGGGTGATGCCGGGGGCATCGGCGATGACGGCTGGGCGGATGAGGTACCGATCGGGCATGGGCTCCATCCTGCCGTCAGAACGGCCAGATGAGCGGAACGTAGAACACCCCGACGACGAGGAACAGCAGGAGCAGCGGCAGCCCGAGCTTCCAGTAGTCGCCGAAGCGGTAGCCGCCGGGCTCGAGCACCATGGTGTTCGCCGGCGTCGCGACCGGCGTGAGGAACGACGCCGCTCCCGCGACCGTGAGCGCCATCAGGAACGGCAGCACCGAGACCCCGAGGTCGGCCGCCACGACGACCGCGACGGGTGCCACGATGAGCACGGTCGCCGTGTTCGAGATGAGCTGGCCGAGCACCATCGTGAGCGCGCAGATCGCGAACAGGGCGAAGTACGGCGAGCCGTCGCCGACGAGACCGAGCAGGCCGTCGGCGATCAGCGCAGCGGTGCCGGTCGAGATGAACGCCGTCGACAGCGGGATCATGCCGGCGACGAGCACGACCGTCGTCCAGGAGATGCTGCGGTAGGCCTGCGTCGGGGTGACCACCCGGGTCAGCACGAGAGCGGATGCCGCTGCGAGCCCCGCGATCGCCGGGGGCACGAGTCCCGTGGCGAGCAGCACCACCATCAGGGCGAGGATCGCGATCGCGCGCTTCGCGCCCGCGCCGAGGGGCACCGCGCGGCGCATCGTCGCCGGGTCGTCGACGACGAGCACGTCGGGGCCGGCGGTGTTGCGCTCGAGCTCGCCCCACGGGCCGGTGACGAGGAGCGTGTCTCCGGCCTGCAGCAGCGAGTCGGTGCCGAGGAGGTCCTCACCGCCGCGCTGGACTGCGAGCACGACGAGGTCACCGCTCGGCGTGCACATGCCGGGGAAGAGGTGCAGCCCGATGAGCGACGAACGCGGCGCCACGACGACCTCCGTCACCCCCTCGCGCACGCTGATGAGTTCGGTGCCCTCGGGCAGGTGGTACTGCTCGCGCAGCGTGCGCGCGTGCGCGCTCACATCCTGCGGCAGGCTCGTCGCGACCCGCTCCGGCAGCAGGCGGCGGCCGATGAGGGAGATGATGAGCAGCGTGCCGACGACGAGCGGCACTCCGACGAGACCGAACTCGAAGAAGCCGAACGGGCGCGCGCCCGCGTCGACGGCCGCCTCGCTGACGATGATGTTCACGGGCGTTCCGGTGAGGGCGAGGAGCGACCCCGCGTGCGCCGAGAACGCGAGCGGCATGAGCATCTGCGACGGCGCGATGCCGGCGCGGGTCGCGACGACGACGACGACCGGGATGAGCGCGGCGACCGCGCCGTTGACGCTGATGAGGGCCGTGACACCCGCGACGAGGAGGCACACGACGAGCAGCAGCGGCCCGCGCTTCGTGCCGGCCCGGCCGATGACCTGCTGCCCGGCCCAAGCGGTGACGCCCGTCGAATCGAGCGACTCGCTCACGACGAAGAGGGCGGCGATGAAGATCACCGTGGGGTCGCCGAACCCGGCGAGCGCCTGCCCGAGATCGAGGATGCCCGTGACCCACAGCGCCACCGAGACGCCGATCGCGACGATGCCGAGCGGCACGCGGTTCGACATGAACGCGATGATCGCGAGCGCCAGGATGACGAGCGTCGTCGCGACAGGGTCCATGGGCAAAGACTAGCCGCGAGGCATCCGCTACAGGAGTGGGCCGCGCGACGAGCGCAACCGGGCCGTGACGGCGGAGCCGGCGAGGATGCCGAGCGCGATCGCGACCATCGTCGACGCCGTCGTCACGAGGGTGTCGGCACCGGCCTGGTCGCCGCCGAGGATGGTGGCGACGCCGACGAGCCCGATCGCCCCCGGAACGAGCAGCCAGAACGCGGGCAGGAAGCTCACGACGGCGGGCGGGCCGGTGCGCTGCCTGGCCACGAGCACGGCGACCGGCGTCATCACGAGGGCTCCGACGAAGGCCGAGAGCACGCCGCCGAGGAAGACGTCGCCGATCACCTGCGCGCCGTAGGCAGAGTAGAGCACCAGCAGGATCCAGATGATCGAGTCGCGGCGACCGCAGTTGTAGACGATGATGCCCACGCCGAACACGGCGACGGCGATCCACGGCGCGATCGGACCGATCGGCTGGGTCGCCGTCGTGAAGTCGATGCGCGGCACCCCGACGAGTGCGGCGGCTCCGACGATGCCGACGGCGAGCAGCACGAGCTGCATCGTGCCCGCCGCGAGCCGGCCCCCGCCCGACATCATCTGGCCCGTCGCGAGCTCGATGACGCCGGTCGTGAGGAGCGAACCGGGCAGCAGCGTCACGAGCGGTGCGATGAGCGCCGGCAGCACGCCGGGGTCGAGCCCCGCCCTGATGAGCAGGAACACCGCGATCGAGACGCCGAACGCGATCGCCACGGTCACGAGTGCCTGGTAGTCGCGCGGAGCACGGGCGGAGAGGAGCTGGGCGGCGCCCGCGAACACGCCGAGCACGGCGGCGACCCCCGCCCCCGCCCACGAGGCCCCGAGCAGCACCGAGAGCCCGGCCGAGAGCAGCGCGTACGCCACGACCCGTTGCACGGGCGAGTACGGCAGCGGCTGCTCGCGAAGCCGGCGGATTCGGTGCTTCGTCGTCGCCGGGTCGATCGCACCGGTGCGGGCGGCCTCGACCGTGCGGTTCAGCTCGTCGATCTGCGAGAGCGTGAGCTTGCTGTTGCCGCTCGCGACGGCACCCGTGCTGAGCTCGCCGACGCCGCGGGCCGAGACGATCAGGGCGGTCGGGAAGACGATGATCTCGGTCGCCGGCGCGGCGTTGACGGTGGCGATGTCGAGGAGGGCGGTGTGCACGGTCGTCACCGAGTACCCCGCGTCGATCATCGCCTCGCCCACCGATTCCATCGCGGCGAGCGTGGCCGCGGGCGGCGGGGTGGTGCCCGGTGCGGGGCCGCCCGGCGTGAGCACCCCCGTGGTGAGCGGGCCGGTCTCCGTCGCCGCCTCCGTCGCACCGGGCCTGCGGATCGTGAAGAGCACGGCGGCACTCGCGAGCAGCACGAGCGCCGCGATGATCCACGACCACGGTGAGCCGCCGTCGTCGAGCACCGCGGGCGGGACGGGTTCGAGCACCGGCGCCGGTGACGGCGTCTCGGTCGGCGGCGGCGGCGTCTCGGTCGCCGGCGCCTCGGTGGCGGGTGGCTCCTCGGTCGGCACCGGCTCCTCGGTGGGCACCGGTTCGACCGTCGGGGTCGGCTCCGGTTCGGGCTCGGTCGCGGGTGGCGTCGACTCGACGGGTTGCTCCGTCGGCACCGGCTCCTCGGCGGACACGGTCGCCCACGCGGCAGTCGGCGCGGCCACGAGGCAGCCGAGGCCGAACCAGGCGGTGACGGCGACGCCGACGATCGCGATGACGACCCGCACGCGCCCCCCGGCTGACATGTCGCTCACTGTAGTCTCGGCCGGCGAGAGGTCTCAATGCCCGTGCTGTATCGCCGATGACCGTTGTGCCGCTACGGTGAGCACAAGCAGCCGGGAACTCGAGGGGACGTTCATGAGCATGCAGGCCGAAGCATCCGTCGCCGCTCCGATCGCGAAGACCTCGTGGCTCGCGCTCATCGTCGTCGTGATGACGCAGATCCAGGCCTCGTTCGCCGTGAATGCGCTCACCGTCTCGATGGCCGGCATCACGACCGACCTCGACACACCGGCGAGCTCGGTCGGCACGGCGATCACGGCCGGCACCTTCGCGATGGCCGCCTTCATCCTGCTGGGAGCCAAGGTCGGCTCCCGGTTCGGCAGCCGCGGCGTGTTCCAGATCGCCGTCGCGATCCACGGGGTGGCCATGCTCGGCGTCGCCCTCAGCGTCTCGCCCGCCATGCTCTTCATCGCGCAGGCCTCGTCGGGTGCGGTCATCGCGCTCATCGCACCCGCGCTCACGGTCTTCATCGCCACCAACTACCACGGGCCGCAGCAGGGCAGGGCGATCGGCCTCCTCGCCGCGGCGATCCCCGCGGCGGGCGTGCTGGCGCTCCTGCTCGCGGGCTGGTTCGCGAACACGATCGGCTGGCGCTGGTCGTTCGTGCTCATGGTCGTCCTCGCGGTCGCCAACCTGCTGCTGAGCTTCAAGCTCAAGCGCGTGCCCGCCCAGCCCGGACTCTCGATCGACTGGACGGGCGCGATCCTCGCGGCCGTCGCCGTCATCCTGCTGAGCTTCGGCTTCTCCGGCCTCTCGACATGGGGCGTGTGGCTCGCGACGAGTCAGGCGCCGTTCGACATCCTCGGCATCTCGCCCGCGCCGCTCCTCGTCATCGCCGGACTCGTCGTCGGCCAAGTCTTCTTCTCCTGGCTGCGGCGCCGCGGGCGCGAGGGAAAGCCGAGGATCTTCGACCTGCGCGTGCTCGCGACCGGCTCCGAACGGGCGATCACGGCGTGCATGGCGATCATGCTGTTCGTCGGCACCGCGGCGAACTTCCTGATCCCGCTCTACATCCAGGTCGTGCAGGGCCGGTCGAGCATCGAGACCTCGTTCTCGATCATCCCCTACACGCTGTCGATCTTCCTCGCCTCGACGTTCGTCGCCTCGCTCTACGGCCGGTTCACGCCGCGGGCGATCGCGAGCGCGGGCTTCGTCGTCGTGGCGTCGGCGCTCACGCTCCTCGCCTTCACCGTGCGCGGCGAGTGGAGCCAGGGCTTCGTCGTCGCCGGACTCATCCTGCTCGGCCTCGGTCAGGGCGCGATCGTCGCACTCGTCTTCAACACGCTGCTCTCCGCCGCACCGAAGCAGCTCGCCGGCGACGTCGGCGCCTGGCGCGGCCTCGTGCACAACCTCTCGGGCAGCGTCGGCATCGCGGTGGCCACGGCCTTCGCCGTCGGCATGCTCTCGACACTGCTGCTGAGCGGCGCGCAGGAGCACCCCGAGATCTCCGACGAGCTCATCGCGCAGGTGAACATCAACGAGGCCGACTTCCTCACGAACGAGCAGCTCGCGGCCGTGCTCGAGTCCCGGGCGAGCGGCCCGCAGCTCGATGCCGCCATCGTCGTCAACGCCGAGGCCCGCCTGCAGGCGCTCAAGGTGTCGCTCCTCGGCCTCGCGGCGCTGTCGCTGCTCGCGATCGTGCCGGCGACCCGCATGCCCGGGCGCCGCCGCGACGAGCTGCCCGAGAAGCTCGAGCCCGACGACGACGATCCGATCGACCCCGTCGACCTCGACGACGTCAACGATCTCGACGGCCTCGGCCTCGATGACCTCGACCGGAAGGAGGCGCTGCAATGACCCGCAGCGCGAACAAGCTCATCCCCGACGACTTCGATGCGGTGTCGTCGCTCGCCGACTCCCCCGCGGTCGCGCTCGACGAGACGCTCACCGATGTCGAGGCGACGGGCGTGCTCGTCACCACTCCGGTGGCCGCCGCCGAGTCGATCGGAGGACTCGACCAGGCGGCCCGGGAGCGCGCCGGATTCGAGGCGAAGCCCGGGCAGGCCCTCTTCATCCCGGGCGACGACCCGGTCGTGCTCGTCGGCGGCGGGCCCGCCGCCGAGCTGACGATCAACGGGCTGCGCGACGCGACGGCGGCCCTCGTTCGCGCGGCAGCCAAGTTCTCGCGCATCGGGTTCGAGATCCCGGCGCTCGGCGCGCTCGATCGAGCCGCAGCGGGCCAGGCGATCGCCGAGGGCGCCGCCCTCGCGCGGTATCGCTACACGGGCCGCTCGACGACGCCTCCGGGTGCATCGCTCGAACGGCTCGCACTGCGCATCGGCGACGTGCAGCCGTCAACCGGCGATGCCGCGGAGCTCGCGGCCGGCATCGAGGTGGGTCTCGTCACCGCCCGCGCGGCGAATGTGGCTCGCGACCTCGCGAACACTCCCCCGGGCCACCTCACCGCGACCGACCTGGCCGACGTCGCGGTGTCGCTCGGCGCTCGATTCGGGTTCGACGTCGAGGTGTTCGACAAGCAGCAGCTCATCGAGCTCGGCTGCGGGGGCCTCCTCGGCGTCAACCGCGGCTCGACCGAGGAGCCGCGCATGGTGAAGCTGCGGTACACGCCCGCCGGCGCCTCGACCGGGCACCTCGGGCTCGTCGGCAAGGGCATCATGTACGACTCGGGCGGCATCAGCCTGAAGCCCTCCGACCCGATGCACCTGCTCATGAAGATGGACATGGGCGGCGCGGCATCCGTGCTCGGAGCGTTCACCGCGCTGCGGGCGCTGCGGGCCACCGCGACCGTGACCGGCTGGCTCATGTGCACCGACAACATGCCGTCGGGATCGGCGTACCAGCTCGGCGATGTGCTGACCGCCCGCAACGGCACGACCGTCGAGGTGAAGAACACCGATGCCGAGGGGCGGCTCGTGATGATGGACGCCATCGCCCTCGCGAACGAGGAGGGCGTCGACACGATCATCGACATCGCGACGCTCACGGGCGCCGCCCTCATGGCGCTCGGCACCTCGACCGCCGCGCTCTTCGGCAACGACGAGACGACGCTGGCCTCGGTCGAGCGGGCCTCGGCGGCGACCGACGAGCTGGTCTGGCGGATGCCCCTCGAGCGCCGGTACCGCAAGCAGCTCGACTCGGAGGTCGCCGACCTCTCGAACCTCGGCGGCACCTTCGCCGGCGCAACGACGGCGGCGCTCTTCCTCGACCACTTCGTGGGCACGACGCCCTGGGCGCACCTCGACATCGCGGGCACCATGCAGTCGGATTCCGACGACTCGTGGCGTTCGAAGGGCGCCACCGGCTTCGGCACCCGCATCCTCATCGACGTGGCGCGGGGCTTCCAGCCGGCGCGCTGACACGGAACGGATGCCGCACCGGGTCGCTGCCTCGCGTCAGTGAAGCACGCCGTGGGTCAGTGGAGCACGCCGGCGCGGTACGCCGCTTCGGTACGGGTCGCCGCGCCGAGCTTGCGGAGGATCGCCGAGACGTGCACGCTCGCCGTCTTGCCGCTGATGAAGAGCCGCTCGCCGATCTGGCGGTTGCTGAGCCCCTCGGCGATGAGCTCGAGCACCTGCCGCTCGCGGGCGGTCAGCTCGGCGGTCGCGTCGGCATCGGATGCCGCGGGGCCCGCGATGCCCGGCCCGGCACCGGCCTTCGGCCGGCCCGACCCCATGCCGCCGTCGAGCGCGAGCGCGGCGGCGGCGGCGACCTGTTCGACACGGTCGCGCACCGCGCCGACCCCGCCGCTGAGCGCGAGGTCGAAGGCGCTCTGCAGGGTGATCTTCGCCGCAGCACGGTCGCCGGCCGCGAGCTCGGCCTCACCCTGGCGAACGAGGGCGTAGGGCGCGAGGTAGCCGGGGGCCTTGGGCGCCGCCGCAGCCTTCGCGGCCGCCTGCCATGCCACGGCGTCGGAGCCCGGCACCCCCTCGGGCGATTCGGCGAGCTCGGCCTCGAAGAACGCCGCCCAGAGCGGCTGCGTCGGCCACGGATGCATGCGCTCGAGCACCGTGCGAAGCGCCGGCTCGGCCGCGTCGATCTCCGCCGTCAGCGTGTCGGGCAGCCCGCCGGCACGCTCGACGGCGCCGGCGCGGGCGGCGGCGACCACCCGGGCCGCGACCCAGATGAGCGGCAGGCCGTACCCGGGCAGCGGCACGTCGCGCGCCTCGAGCACCCGCTTGGCCTCGTGCCAGGCCTCGGCGACGTCGCCGCCGGCGAGGGC
Organism: Agromyces sp. NPDC056389; assembly: GCF_042262385.1. Classification (NCBI taxonomy): domain Bacteria; kingdom Bacillati; phylum Actinomycetota; class Actinomycetes; order Micrococcales; family Microbacteriaceae; genus Agromyces; species Agromyces sp. NPDC056389. The sequence goes on along the minus strand of NZ_JBHJPN010000001.1, from coordinate 2,474,331 downwards.
GACCTCGGCCGTGACGCGACTCACGCTGAGGCGGGTCTGCACCTCGACCTCCATGATCTCGGTCATGATCGATCGCGCCCCGCGCAACTGCTCGGCGGCGCGCACGGGGTCGCCGAGCCAGAGCGTGGCCCAGATGCGAGCCCGCTGCAGGTAGACGCCGAACGGACCGGGAGGGTCGAGGGCGAGCGCCCGCACGATGAGCGCCTCGGCGCGATCCCATTCGCCGAGCGCGAAGAGCGGGTCGACGGCGTTCGAGGCGAGGATGACGCCCGAGCTGCGCTCGACGCCCTGCGCCCGCGCCTGCTCGAGACCCTCTTCGGCGAGGCGCACGGCCTCGGCGTGGTCGCCGACGAGGAAGTACAGGTCGGAGGCGTTGACCCAGTAGCGGAGCATCGCGGCCCCGTCGCCGTGCGCCAGCCGACGCGCTCGCTCGAGCCCGGCGAATCCGGCCTCGACCTCGCCGCGGCTCGCCCGGCTCACCGCGGCGACGTTGGTCGCGATCGACGCGTAGCGGGGCGATTCGATCTCGGTCGCCACGGCGAGGGCGCGCTCGGCGGTGTCGACGGCCTCATCGAGCCGGCCCTCGATCATGAGACGGCCCGACAGGGCGGTCAGCGTCGTCATGCGGAGTTCGCTCGACCCGTCGCCGAGCACCTCGAGCGCCTCTTCGAGCACGGGGATCGACCCCGGTCGCCCCACGTTGGCGAGGTACATCGCCTTGTCGCGCAGGAACCTCGGATACTGCGGGTCGTCGCGCGGGCACTCGGCGAGCGCGGCCTTCACGAGCGTGAGACTGCGCTCGCCCTCGCCGGCGTTGCGCAGGTGCGACGCCGTGCGCCCCATGAGCTCGAGCTTCGTCATGCCCGCCGACCGCTCGGCGTCGGGCACGACGTCCCACAGCCCGAGCGCCCGCTCGCCGAGCTGCGCGGCGGTCGCATATGCGGCCGCGGCCCGCGCTTCGCGCATCGCGTGGATCGTGGCGGGGAACGCCCGCGTCGCGTCGTGCGCGCCGAGCCAGTGGAACGAGATCTCGGCCGCGAGTCGCCTCGTGCCCGCGACGGCCGCTGCCTCGTAGGCCTCGGCGTACCTCGCGTGGAATCGCGCCCGCTCGCCGGGAAGCAGGTCGGCGAGGATCGCCTCGCGTACGAGGGCGTGCCGGAACGCGTAGTCGTCGCCGTCGACCGTGAGCACGCCGGCCAGCACGCTCTCGCGTGCCGCGGCCTCGAGGTCGCCCGCGCTGCCGTCGAAGACGGCCTCGAGCAGCGCGTGCGAGATGCGCACGCCGCCGACGCTGACGACGCGCAGCAGGGCCTGCGCCGACTCGGAGAGCCGCTCGTACCTGGCCAGCAGCAGCTCGCGGAGGGTGTCGGGCAGGTCGCTCTCGTCGCGGCAGCCGTCGAGGCCGACGAGCTCCTCGATGAAGAACGGCACGCCGTCGCTGCGACGGAAGACCGTGTCGATGACGGCGTCGGTCGGCGACTCGCCGACGAGCGACTTCGTGAGCTTGCGCACCTGGGTGCGGGTGAGACGGGACAGGTCGCGGCGCTCGACCCAGCGGTCGCGTTCGGCCTCGGTGAGGAACGTGCGGAGCGGATGCCCCCTGGTGACGTCTTCGCTGCGGTAGGTGAGCACCGTGAGCACGCGGCTCGAACCGAGCGCGCGCATGAGGAACCTGAGCAGCGCGAGCGTCGCCGCATCGACCCAGTGCAGGTCTTCGATCGCGAAGACGATGGGCCGCTCTCGCGAGAAGGTCTCGAGCAGCACGGCGATGCCCTCGTGCAGCTGACCCGTCGCCGCGCCGACTCCGGCGGGCGCGGCGGTCGCGGCGGCGGCCGGGTCGGACGCCGTGAGCTCGGGCAGCAGTGCCGCGAGCGCCGGGCGACCGGGGCCTGCGGCTTCGAGCACCCGCTCGGGCCCGACATCGGCGATCAGGGTGCGCAGCGCCGCCTTCACGGGCGCGTAGGGCGCAGCGACGCTGCCGAGGTCGACGCACTGCCCGGCGAGCAGGCGCACGTCTGACGGCAGCCCGCGCTCGAACTCGCGCACGAGCCGCGTCTTGCCGATGCCGGCCTCGCCGCCGATGACGACGGTGAAGGGCGCGCCGGCGCGCACCTCGTCGAGGCGCTCGTTGAGCCTCGCGAGGTCGGCGTCACGGCCGACCATGGCCGCCGCTGACGTGGTCACGATCTCATCGTGCCACGTCCCTCCGACAGCGTCAGCCGCTGCGGGCCCCGTGATCGCGGAGGGCGGAATCAGCGGTGCGATCGAGCGCGCGATCTCCGCCGCCGTCGTCGCCGTGCTCACCGCAGGGCGAGGCGCGGTGCCCGGTGCATGCGGCGGTGACGACGAGCCGGTTCCGGCGACGACACCGCGTCGTCGGAACCGGCCTCGTCGATGCCCCGCTGCAGGCCGAGCTGGCGCTCGGCACGGTGCACGTCGTTCTGGTGCGCGTGCAGTGCCATGAAGTCTGCCGAGAACTGCATGTTGCCCTCCTGGGTCGTTCCGATCGTTCGACCGGATGCCTCCAGCGTGCGCTCTGAGGCACCTGGGGCTCATCGGGCGATCGCCCTACTTTCCTGCCGCGGCACCTCAGATCCACCTGAGGCGGCAGGAGCACGCGCCGCAGTCGCGATCGCGATCGCCGGCGCTCAGCCGAGGATCGTGGGCGTCCGGCGGTAGCCGTCGCGGCCGAACTGGACGACTGCGGCGGAGATCGCCACGACGGCGACCATCGCGAGCACGGCGAGGAACAGTATCGAGAACATGGCGCACCTCCCTTCTGCGGATCTCCATGGAATCTGACGAAACCTCAATGAAGCCTGCCGTCGAGTGATGACGACGTCGTCAGGGCGGCCACCGAATCCGGTGTCGGGGTGCCCGCCGGGGTCAGCACCGAGGGCTCGGGTGCACCCCATCGGCGGCCGAGCGGCACGACGCCCGCCCAGACGGCGTGGTCCTCCCCGTCGTCGGCCGCCTCCGACGCCCCCGCCGCCCGCGTCTTCATGACGACGTCGTCGAGGCGGAGCCGGAGCACGCGCGTCGCGGCGACCTCCTTGCGGGTCATCGCGCGCACCTCCTCGGAGCGGCCCGGCATGAGCCGCTCCGAGAGCGCGAGGAGTGCGGCATCCGCTCGCTCGCCCTCGACGGGCTCGAGCACGCCGTACGCGACGGCGCTGCGGTAGTTCATCGAGCTGTCGAAGAGGGAGCGGGCGAAGACGAGTCCGTCGAGCGCGGTCACCGCGAACGCGACCGTCTGCCGCTCGGCTGCCGCGCGCAGCGCGAACCCGCCGCCGGTCGAACCGTGCACGAGCACGTACTCGCCGTCGCGGGCGAAGCCCATCGGCACGACGATCGGCACGCCGTCGACGACGGCGGCGAGGTGGCCGACGAGCTCGGTGTCGAGCAGTTCGAAGATGGCGTCTCGGTCGGTCGTCTGGCGCTCGGACATGCGTCGGATACGGCGGGCCGCTGGGGCGGGGGGTGTCTGGTCGATCGTGGTCACCCTTCGAGTCTCGGCAGTACACTGGTCGCACTCATAGTCCAGTTCTCGCAGAATCGACCAGTCCAGTCAGGAGTCCCGTGGACGGCCCGATCATCGACATCGATCGCAGTTCCACAGCGCCGCTCGGCGCGCAGCTCGTCGACGAACTGCGACGGCGCGTGCTGAGCGGCAGCCTCCGCCCCGGCGACCCGGTGCCGTCGACCCGGGCGCTCGCGAGTGCGATCGGCATCTCGCGGAGCGTCGTCGTCGCCGCCTACGACCAGCTGGCGGGCGAGGGCTACCTCGACTCGAGGCAGGGCGCGGTCACCCGCGTCGCCGAGCTCCAGCCGCGAACCGAGCGGGCAGCGGATGCCGCGGCCTCCGGCCCCGGAGCGACTGCCGCACGGTCGGATGCGCCATCGGGCCCGGCCGGCCCCGCCGAGCCCCGCATCAACCTCCTGCCCGGCCGCCCGTCGACCTCGCGCATCGACACGCGCTCGTGGCGCACGGCCTGGCGTCGCGCCGCGGCGCTCGAGATCCCCGCCGACTCCCCGCCCCCGTTCGGCGTCCCGCAGCTCCGGGCCGAGATCGCCGACCACCTGCGTCACGCGCGCGGGCTCGACTGCTCGCCCGACGACATCGTCGTCACCGCGGGCACGAGCGAGGCGCTCGGGCTCCTGGCATCCGTGCTCGGGCGCCGCACCGGGCGTGCTCCAGCGCTCGGGCGCGGCACCGGGCATGCATCCGTGCTCGGGCGCGGCACGGGGCGTGCTCCCGCGCTCGCGATCGAAGACCCCGGCTACCCCTCGGCACGGCGCCTCTTCGAACGGCGCGGCGTGCGCACGCACCCGATCGGCGTCGACGGCGACGGGTTCGACGTCGATGCCCTGCGGCGCCTGCAGCTCGCACCCGACGCCGTCATGGTCACGCCGAGTCACCAGTATCCGCTCGGCGGGCGCCTGCCGGTCGCGACCCGGCTCGAGCTGCTCGCCTGGGCCGGGGCGCACGACACCCTCGTGATCGAAGACGACTACGACAGCGAGTTCCGCCACCTCGGGCCGCCCCTGCCCGCGCTCGCCTCGCTCGACCGCAACGGCCGCGTCGTGCTCGTCGGCAGCCTCTCGAAGGTGCTGACGCCGTGGATCAGGCTCGGCTACCTCGTGCTGCCGCCGACGAACCACGGGCTGCGCGAGGCGATCAGGGCCTCACGCGACGACGAGGCCTGCCCCGTTCCCGGCATCGCCCAGCACGCGATCGCCGAACTGCTCGCGAGCGGCGCCGTGCGCCGGCACATCGCGGTCGCCCGGCGCGAGTACGCCCACCGGCGCGGACTCGTGCTCGCCGCGCTCGACGGCATCCGGGGCGCGCCGCTCTCGGGTCTCGACGGCGGCCTGCACGCGGTCGTCGAGCTGTCGGATGCCGCGGCATCCGCTGCCCTCGTGACCCGGCTCGAAGGCGAAGGCGTGGCCGTCGCGCCGCTCTCCGACTACTCGGCGGCCTCCGGCCCCGGGCGTTCGGGCATCGTGTTCGGCTACGCCGCCCCGAGCGACACGCAGCTCGTCGAGGGGCTCGCGCTCATCCGCGGCGCGCTCCTCGACCGGCTCGATCCACCCGCTCGGCGAGTCGACGCGAGCGCTCGGAATCCCGCCGGGAATACGACGAAGGTCGACCTGTCGACGACCCGACCCCACCCGGTAGGGTGAACCGACCGGCGCGCCGTAGGGCGGCGCGCCGCCCTACGGTTGGAGGCCCGATGCCGCGCGCAATCGGTCGAAGCGGGGCATCCGTCGCCCTCGGATCGCTCGCCATCTCGGCGACGCTCGTGCTGAGCGGGTGCGTCGCAGCCCCCACCCCGCCGCCGGTCACGATCGTCGCGACCGTCACTGCGACGCCGACGCCGAAGCCCACTCCGACGCCGACCGCGGCCCCGGTCGAACCCGCCCCTGCCCCCGCGCCCGAACCGGTGCCGAACGCCCCCGCGCCGGTCTACGAACCCGGCCCCGCCGTCGACCTCGGCGCGATCGACGGGGCGAGCGGCACGCCGGTGCTCGACGGCACCGGCATGCCCGTCAGCTACACCGTCGTCTCGGGCGACCACTTCTTCGACATCGCGCAGCGCTTCGACCTGCCGCAGCAGCAACTGCTGCGCATGAACCCGCAGGTGCACGACTTCGGCGAGAACGTCTACATCGGCGACGTCATCAACCTCGACTGGACGAAGACCGGATGATCCTGGCCGCCGAGGCCGATGTCATCGTCACGATCGCGCCGTGGAACCCCTGGCCGATCGCGATCCCGTCGGTCGTGCTCGTCGCGGGTGTCGTGGTCTCGTTCATCGGCACGCGGCGCCGCTCGAAGCCGCTCCGCGAGCTCGGGTTCGTGCTCTTCCTCGTCTCGGCGCTCACCGCAGGAGCCATGGCGTGGGTGCTGTCGGGCATCTGGGACACCCAGGCCCGCGAGCAGGCGCTCGAGGAGCTCGGCTACGTCTCGCCGACGTTCAGCGGCGGGATGGCCCTCTCGGCGACCGGCCTGCCGCCGATCGACTTCTCGGCCGAACGTGCCGACGGCACGCGGGTCAGCGGCAGGCTCATCGACCAGGGCGGCGGTCGCTGGCTCGTGAAGGTCGGCGACTAGCGCCCGACCGCCGGGCCTCAGGCGAAGAGCGCCTGACCGACGAACTCGCCCTCGGCGACGCCGCCCGGCACGGCGAAGATGGCCGAGCCCACGTGCTTCAGGTACTCGTTCAGCCCGTCGCTCGCGAGACTCCGCTGCACGTCGATGAATTGCTGCGGCGAGCGTTGGAACGACAGGAAGAAGAGCCCGGCGTCGAGCCGCCCGAGCGAGTCGTTGCCGTCGACGAAGTTGTATCCCCTGCGGAGCATACGTGCGCCGCCGTTCGTCGTCGGGTGGGCGAGTCGCACGTGCGCGTTGGGGTCGATGAGCGGGGCATCCGTCGCACCGGTCTTCTCGAAGTCGGGCTCGGTGAACTCGGTGCCGCCCGAGAGCGGCGCGCCCTCGCCCTTCGACCGCCCCACGAGCATCTCCTGCTCGCCGAGCTGCACGCGGTCCCAGTTCTCGATGATCATGCGGATGCGACGCGCCACGAGGTAGGAGCCGCCTTCGAGCCACGCGGGCTCGTCGCCCCCGCCCACCCAGATCTGCTCGTCGACTGTTGCAGTCTCTTCGGCCTTGACGTTCGCGGTGCCGTCCTTGAAGCCGAAGAGGTTGCGGGGTGTCGCCTGCGTCGTCGAGGTCGACGAGGTGCGACCGAAGCCGAGCTGCGACCAGCGCAGGCTCGCCCGGCCGAACGCGATGCGGCTGAGGTTGCGGATCGCGTGCACGGCGACCTGCGGGTCGTCGGCGCACGCCTGGACGCAGAGATCGCCGCCCGAGATCTCGGGCACGAGCGCGTCGCCCTGGAACCGCGGCAGCGGCTCGAGCAGCTCGGGCCGCCGGGTGGCGATGCCGAAGCGGTCGGCGCCCGCGGCGTCGGCGAAGAGCCCCGGGCCGAATCCGAAGGTGATCGTGAGCCCGCTCGCGGGCAGGCCGAGCGCTTCACCGGTGTCGACCGGCGGCGCGTAGTCCGAGCCGCCGACGGCACCGCCCTCGGCGACCTCGAGGCCCTGGGTCAGGCGAGCCGCTGCATCCGTCCACTCCGTGAGCAGTGCGATCAGGCCGTCTCGGTCGAGCGTCTCAGCGACATCGAAGGCCGCGAAGTGCAGGCGGTCCTGTGCGGGCGTCACGATACCGGCCTGGTGCGTACCGAAGTACGGGTACACGGATGCCGCGGAGCCCGAGGCATCCGCCCCGCCGGTCGCGGCGACCGCGACGCCGGCACCGGCGGCTGCGCCGACGACGGCACCGGCCGCGCCCGCACCGAGGAAGCCGAAGAGCTGGCGACGGCTGACACCCGAGGCGGACGCCACGCCGTCATCGGCCGCGGAACCGGCCCCGGCCCCGGGCTCGGCCCCGGGCTCGGCGTCGGGGTGCACCTCGGCCGGCGGCGCGCCCTGCGCGTCACCGGCCGTCGAGCGGGATTCGTTCATCAGACCCCGAGCACCGTTGCGGTGAGCTGCGAGAGCGGCTCGGCGAGCGCGTTGACCTCGTCGCTGAGCGTCTTCTTGTCGGCGTCGGTGAGGGTCCCGTAGTCGACGAAGCCCGACTCGAGGGAGCCGTACTCGGCGAGCGCGGCCTCGAGGGCCGTGAACTGCTCGTCGATCTCGGTGGCGAGGGCCGCACCCTCGTCGCCCTTCGACTCGGCGAGCGCGCGCACCGCGCCGAACGCGACGCCGGCGCCCTGCACGTTGGCGGCGAAGTCCGAGAGGTCGGTACCCGACCACCAGTCCTCCTCACCCGTGATCTTGCCGGATGCGACCTCGTCGAGCAGGGCGATCGCGCCGTTCGAGATGTCGGCGAGCGAGACGGTGAAGTCCTTCGCGGTCACGAGGTCGTGGAGCTCCGTGACATCCGCGACGAGGCCGTCGGCGTAGGCCCGGCGCTCCTCGGGCGTCGACGGCGCCCAGTCCTTCAGGGCGTCCTGCCCGTCGGAGTTCAGGTCACCTGCCGCCGGCGGCCAGAGGTCCTTCTCGATGCGGTGGAAGCCGGTCCACTCGAGGCCGTCGGCCACGGCGTCGACCTCGCGGAAGTCGATCTTCGGGTCGAGGTCGCCGAACGCCTCGGCCGTCGGCTCGATGCGCTCGTAGGGCACGCGGGTCGCGGCGAAGAGCGAGCGGGCGGTCTCGTCGTCACCGGCGGCGTAGGCCGCGGCGAAGGCCTCGACGAGCGGCAGCAGCTCGGCCGACTGCGACCGCACGTAGGCGAGGTACTCGGTGACGGCCTGGTCGCTGAGCGCCTGCTCGTCGGCCGACACCGCGGAGGCCTCGCCCGTCACCGTGAACTCGGCGAGGCCGATCGGGGCACCGACCTGCTGGAACTTGCACGCCGTGTAGTAGGTGCCCGGCTCGAGCTGCGCGGTGAAGTCGATCTCCTGTCCGGGAGTGACGTTCTCCTTCTCGCCCACGATGCGCAGCTGGTCGTCGGCGAGGATCTCGAACTCGTTCACGTCGGTGCCGTTGTTGGCGAGCGCGAATGTCACTGCACCCGCGGGCGCGGTGGCGGCGGCCACGGCGCATCCGTCGTCGGTGATGTCGACGGCGATCGCGGCGGCGAGGTCGGCTTTCGCGACGCAGCCGGTGAGGGCGAGCGCGAGTGCGGTCGCGGCAGCGGATGCCGCGAGGGCGCGTCGGGTCATGAAGGCTCCTGGATTCGAGGTGGGGTGAGACGGGGGGTGATCGTTGGTCAGTTCGCCGCAGCGGGTGTGGTCGTGGGCGAGGCGGGGGCCGCAGCCGCCGCGGGCGACGGCCGGCGCCGGCGGTGCAGCATGCCGAGGTAGAGCGTCGTCGTGATGGCGACGTAGAGCACCCACCCGATGACCTGCGCCCAGGTCGGCTCGGGGGTGAAGTTGAAGATGCCGGCGAGGAGCGTGCCGTACCAGCTGCCCGGCGGCACGAGCTCGACGAGGCTGAACGCATGAGTGCCCCAGCCGGGGATGACCGACGCCTCCTGCAGGTCGCCGATGCCGTACACGAGCACGCCGGCGGCGACGAGGATGAGGAAGAGCCCGGTCCAGGTGAAGAACTTCGAGAGGTTGATGCGCACGAGGCCGCGCGAGATGCCCCACGAGATGACGATCGCGGTGACGATGCCGAGCAGCGCCCCGACGGTGCCGAGCACGGGGTCGTTGCCGCCCGACACGTTGGCCCAGACGAAGAGGGCGGTCTCGATGCCCTCTCGGCCGACGGCGAGCGCGCCGAGCAGCACGATCGCGAACCACGAGCGGTCGACCGCGGCATCGACCTGGCCGCGCAGCTCCTTCGAGAGGCCGGCGCCGTGCGTGCCCATCCAGAAGATCATCCAGGTGACGAGCGCGACCGCGACGAGCGAGAGCACGCCGCCGAGCACCTCCTGCGCCTGGAAGGTCATCGCGTACGGGCCCCAGGTGAGGAGCGCGCCGACGCCGAGCGAGACGGCGACCGCGATGCCGATGCCGAACCAGAGGCGGCCGAAGAGGTCGCGGCGGCCGATCTTGCCGAGGTAGGCGATGAGGATGCCGACGATGAGCCCTGCCTCGAGGCCTTCGCGAAGGCCGATCAGGTAGTTGGCGAGCACGCGCGTCTCCCGGTACGAACGGAGTGGATTGAGCTAAGGCTAACCTAAGTCTCCCGATCCCGCGAACCCCGATCATGGCGCCCGATTCCCGTGCTGAACGCGGTTTTCGTCGGCGGTCGACACCGGCCCGGCTCGGGGGCGTAGCGTGGGAACGTGCTGACTCCGCCGAAGACCGACAAGCGACCCATCGAACGCGTGCACCACGGCGACGTCGTCGTCGACGACTACGAGTGGCTGCGCGAGAAGGACGATCCCGAGGTGCTCGCGCACCTGCACGAGGAGAACGCCTACACGAAGGCGAGGACCGAGCACCTCGCGATCCTGCAGGAGCAGGTCTTCGAGGAGATCACGACCCGCACGAAGGAGACCGATCTCAGCGTGCCCACCCGCGAGGGCGACTGGTGGTACTACACCCGCACCGTCGAGGGCCGAGAGTACGGCATCCACTGCCGGGTGCCCGCCGCCGGCGCCGACGACTGGGAACCCCCGGCGACGGATGACTCCGGCTCGCCCCTGCCCGGCGAGCAGGTGCTGCTCGACGACAACGCCGAGGCCGAGGGGCACGACTTCTACTCGCTCGGCAGCTTCGACGTCACCGCCGACGGGTCGACCCTGCTCTACGCGACCGACGTCGAGGGCGACGAGCGGTACACGATCCGGTTGCGCGCGCTCGACGGCTCGGGTCGCGAGTACGACGACGTCATCGAGGGCACCTCGAGCGGTGCGACCTTCGACCCCAGCGGGCGCTACGTCTTCTACGCGACGGTCGACGAGTCGTGGCGGCCCGACACCATCTGGCGGCACGAGATCGGCACCGCGGCATCCGACGACGTCTCGGTCTTCACCGAACCCGACGAGCGCTTCTGGCTCGGGGTCGGCGTGACCCGCAGTCGCAGCTTCCTCGTCATCGAGGCGGGCTCCAACGTCACGAGCGAGACCTGGCTGCTCGACGCCGCTGAGCCGACGGGCTCGTTCTCGGTGGTCTGGCCGCGCAAGGACGGCGTGGAGTACGACGTCGAGCACGTCGTCGCGGGCGGCAAGGACCGCCTGCTCATCGTGCACAACGACGAGGCCGTGAACTTCGAGCTCGTGAGCGTCGCGGCATCCGACCCGCAGGGCGAGCGCCGCATGCTGTTGCCGCACGACCCCGCCGTGCGCCTCGAGGGGGTCGACGCGTTCCGCGACTTCGTCGCCGTCGAGTACCGGCGCGAGGGGCTGCCGCGCGTCGCGGTCGCGAAGGTGCCGCCCGCCGGCCTGCCCGCCGGGGCGACGCCCGACGACACGCTGCACGAGCTCGCCTTCGACGAGGCGCTCTTCTCGGTGGGCCTCTCGGGCAACCCCGACTGGGCGCAGCCCACGCTCCGCATCGGGTACACGAGCTTCGTGACGCCCTCGACCGTGTACGACGTCGTCGTCGCGACCGGCGAGCGGCGGCTCCGCAAGCGCCAGGCCGTGCTCGGCGACTACGACGCGACCCGTTACTCGCAGCGCCGCGAGTGGGCGACGGCCGACGACGGCACGCGCATCCCCGTCTCGCTCGTGTACCGGCACGACCTCGTCGACCTCGGCACGCCCGCACCGACCCTGCTCTACGGCTACGGCTCGTACGAGCACTCGATCGACCCCGGCTTCGGCATCCCCCGCCTGTCGCTGCTCGACCGCGGCATGATCTTCGCCGTGGCGCACGTGCGCGGCGGCGGCGAGATGGGCCGGCTCTGGTACGAGCACGGCAAGAAGCTCGAGAAGCGCAACACCTTCACCGATTTCGCCGCGGTCGCCCGCCATCTCATCGACGAGGACATCACGGCGCCCGACCGGCTCGTCGCCCAGGGCGGCAGCGCCGGCGGCCTCCTCATCGGGGCCGTCGCGAACCTCGCGCCGAAGTACTTCTCGGGCTTCCTCGCCGAGGTGCCGTTCGTCGACCCGCTGACCTCGATCCTCGACCCGTCGCTGCCGCTCACGGTCATCGAGTGGGACGAGTGGGGCAACCCGCTCGACGACGAGGAGGTCTACTCCTACATGAAGTCGTACTCCCCCATCGAGAACGTGCACAGGAACCACTACCCGCCGATTCTCGCGGTGACCTCGCTGAACGACACCCGCGTGCTCTACGTCGAGCCGGCGAAGTGGGTCGCGAAGCTGCGCGACGTCGGCGCCGACCCGCTGCTGAAGATCGAGATGGCGGCCGGCCACGGCGGAGTGTCGGGCCGGTACTCCGCCTGGCGCGAGCGCGCCTTCGCGTACGCGTGGGTCATCGACGCGGCGGGCGCGCACCCGAGCGGCGAGTGAGCCCCGAGTGAGCGGATGCCGCGGCATCCGCTCACCGCGCCGTCAGCGCCGCTCGTAGGTGATGTGCGTCGCGAGCGGCGTGTTCAGCACCTCGACCGGCGTGAGGCCGGGGTCGTCGATGCCGTCGAAGAGGCGTTCGCCGCCGCCGAGCATCATCGGCGAGATCGTGACGATGATGCGATCGATGAGGCCGGCGGCGAGGTACTGCCGCACGGTGCTCGCGCCGCCCGCGATCGAGATGCGCCCGTCGCCGACCGCGGCCCTCGCCTGCGCGAGCGCGTCGTCGATGCCGGTCGTGACGAAGTGGAACGTCGTGCCGCCCTCCATCGGGATCGGCTCGTGCGCGTGATGCGTGAGCACGTAGACCGGCCCGTGGTACGGCGGGTCGTCGCCCCACCAGCCCTTCCACTCCTCATCGGTCCACTCGCCGCGGATCGGCCCGAACATGTTGCGGCCCATGATGTACGCCCGCGGCGCGAGGATCTGCTCGACGATCGCGGCATTCTCGTCGGGCTGCTCGAACATCCATCGGTGCAGGTCCTCGCCGCCCGCGCCGAGGGGGTCGGCGAGGGTCTGGTTCGGACCGGCGACGTAGCCGTCGAGCGAGATCGACAGGTTGGCGGTGACGAGGCCGTCGTTGAAGGTCATGCGCGACACCGTACGCCGCTCCGCCGACGCTCGCATCGGTGCATGCGAACGCACCGATTCAGCGCTGAGCGAGCACCGTTCCGGATGTCGCATGCCGCTGCAAGACTGCAGAAATGTCTCTTCTCTCCGAATTGAGTGAGCGAATCCCAGGTCGGGCCCATGGTCCCGGCGCATCAGAATACGACGCCGGCCGCACCGTCTTCGCCGGCGTCGGCGAACCCGACGCGGTCGTTCGGCCGCACACCGTCGACGAGGTCGCGGCGGCCGTCGGCCTCGCCGCGGCGGCCGGAATGCCGATCGCCGTGCGCAGCGGCGGCCACGGGCTCCTCCCCGTCGAGGGCGGCCTCGTCGTCGACCTCGCCGAGTTCACCGCGATCGAGGTCTCAGACGACGGTCTCGTCTCCGTCGGCGGCGGCGCCCGATGGGGCGACGTCGCCGCGGCCCTCGCGCCGCGCGGGCTCGGCATCAGCTCGGGCGACACCCGCGACGTCGGCGTGGGCGGCCTCGCCCTCGGCGGCGGCATCGGCTGGCTCGTGCGCGGGCAGGGCCTCGCCATCGACGCACTGCGCGAGGTCGAGCTCGTGACCGCTGCGGGCGAGGTGCTGACCGTGAACGAGACCTCGCACCCCGAGCTCTACTGGGCGGTGCGCGGCGGCGGCGGCAACTTCGGCGTGGCGACTCGGTTCGTCTTCCAGGCGATCCCCGCAGACGGACTCGTGGGCGGACTCGTGCGATTCGACCGCTCCGACGTGCCCGCGGTGCTCCGCGCGTGGCGCGACGTCATGCGCGCCGGACCCGACGAGCTGAACTCGTCGCTCATGCTGCTGCCGCCGTTCGGACCCGAGATGCCCGGCGGCCCGCAGCTCGGCGTCGCCCTGCAGGGCACCGAGGCGCAGCTCCGCGAGCTCCTCGCCCCGCTGCTCGCGCTGCCCTCGGTCGTCGAGGTGTCGCTCGCCCCGACCTCCTATGGCGACCTGCTCGAAGACGCCCCGCCCGGTCGCCCGCCGTTCCTGTTCGTGGGCGGCAACGGCTTCGTGCCAGAGGTGTCCGACGCGGCGCTCGACGCGGTCGCGGCCGCGTACGCCCGCGAGGTGCCGACGATGGTGCTGCTCCGCGCGCTCGGCGGCGCGTTCTCCCGCGTCGCGCCCGACGCGACGGCGATCGCCCACCGCGATGCCGAGGCGCTGCTCATCGTCAACGGCGTGCTCGCCTCCGACGCCTCGCCCGAGCAGCTCGCTGCCGTGAAGGCGGGCAGCGATGCCGCCCTCGCGTTCACGAGCGGCACCTACGGCAACTTCTCGGTCGAGTACGGCGACGAGGTCACGGCGGCGATGTACCCGCCCGCGACGCTCGAGCGCCTGCGCCGCATCAAGGCGCAGGTCGACCCGGGCAACGTGTTCCGTCGGAACCACAACATCACGCCGGCGAGCTGAGCACGGTCGGCTGAGTTCGGTCGAGCGGATGCCGCGGCGCACGCCACGCGGCATCCGCTCGATCGCGGATGGCACTACTTTGTCAGGACATTCTGTGTAAACTGAGGGCAATCGCCCACGGCACCGGCAGAAAGTTGTACGACGCAGTATGACCATCACGACAGCATCGCCATTCGACGTCATCACCATCGGACGCGTGGGCATCGATCTCTACCCGACGCGTGACGGCGTGCACCTCGAAGACGTCGACACGTTCACCAAGTCGGTCGGCGGCAGCGCCACGAACGTCGCGATCGCAGCGGCACGCCATGGGCGGCGCAGCGCGGTCGTCACCCGCACCGGCGACGACGCGTTCGGCCGGTACATCCGGCGGGAGCTCGACGGATTCGGGGTCGACCCCCGGTTCGTGGGAACCGAGCCCGAGCTCCTGACGCCCCTCACCTTCTGCGAGATCTTCCCTCCCGACGACTTCCCGATCACCTTCTACCGCAAGCCCAAGGCGCCCGACCTCGAGATCACGGTCGAGAGCCTGCCGCTCGACGACATCCGCTCCGCCGCGGTCTACTGGTCGACGGTCACGGGGCTGAGCGAGGAGCCGAGCCGCGGCGCCCACCACGCCGCGTGGGCCGCGCGGGGCCGTCGCCCCGGCACCGTGCTCGACCTCGACTACCGGCCGATGTTCTGGAGCTCCGTCGACGATGCGCGTCGCGAGGCCTCGGCAGCCCTCGACTCGGTCACGATCGCCATCGGCAACCTCGACGAGTGCGAGGTCGCCGTCGGCGAACGCGATCCGTACCGGGCCGCCGATGCGCTGCTCGACCGCGGCGTCGAGATCGCCGTCGTCAAGCGCGGCCCGGTCGGCGTGCTCGCGAAGACGCGTGAAGAGACCGTCGAGCTGCCCGCGCTCGCGGTGCAGGTCGTCAACGGGCTCGGAGCGGGTGACGGCTTCGGCGGTGCGTTCTGCCACGGCCTCCTTGCTGGATGGTCGCTCGAACGCATCCTCACCTTCGCGAACGTCGCGGGCGCGATCGTGGCCACCCGACGGGAGTGCTCGACGGCGATGCCGACGAGCGCCGAGGTCGCCAGCCTTGCCGGCGAGCGCGGCCTCGGGGGCTTCGACGGCATCGACCCGGCCACGCACGAACCGGTCACCGCGGGTGCTCCGGGTGCCCGGCACGGGCGCGACGAAGGAGACGTCGATGCATCCTGAAGCTCCTCTGCGATTCCTCGACGACGAGCGGTTCGCCCGACTCCGCGATCGCCGTGCCGTCGACCCGACGGCCATCGCCGAAGGGCTCGCCGCGCGAACCCGACGGCCGGTGCTCGGCGACAACGGCCGGCTCTTCATCATCGCCGCCGACCACCCGGCCCGGGGAGCACTCGGCGTCGGCGACGAGCCGATGGCGATGGCCGACCGGTACGAGCTGCTCGACCGCCTCGCCCTCGCACTCAGTCGTCCGGGTGTCGACGGCGTGCTCGCGACTCCCGACATCATCGACGACCTCGCACTGCTCGGCGCACTCGACGGCAAGGTCGTTGTCGGGTCGATGAACCGCGGGGGGCTGCGCGGCTCGAGCTTCGAGATGGACGACCGGTTCACCGGCTACGACATCGACGGCATCGTGCGCGACCGGCTCGACTTCGCCAAGGCCCTGCTGCGCATCAACCTGCAGGATGCGGGCTCGATCGCGACGATCGAGGCCTGCGCGGCAGCCGTGACCGCGGCCGCCGCGGCCGGCGTGCCGATCATGATCGAGCCGTTCATGAGCACGCACGGCGCGACCGGCGTCGTCAACGACCTCACCGCCGATGCCGTGATCACCTCCGTCGCGATCGCGTCGGGGCTCGGCACGAGCTCGGCCTACACCTGGTTGAAGCTCCCCGTCGTCGACGAGATGGAACGGGTGATGGCGGCGACGACCCTGCCGACGCTCCTCCTCGGCGGCGAGCGCGGCGGCGACCCCGAGGCCACCTACGCGAGCTGGCAGCGCGCACTCGCACTGCCCGGCGTGCGCGGGCTCGTGGTCGGGCGCACGCTCGTCTATCCTCCCGACGGCGACGTTGCACGAGCCGTCGACACCGCTGCGGCGCTCGTGCACGCCGGCTGACCGACGAGACCGAAGGAGCATCCGTGACGGAGCGGACGACGGCGACCGGCCGTGAGACCTGGTTCCATCCCCGGGCGAGCCTCGCCCGAGACGGCTGGGACGTCGTGGTCGACGCATCCCTCGACGGCTGGCAGCACACCGGGCTCCGCACGGCGGACCTCCGCGGTCGAGAGCTCGAGCTCCCCGCCGGCGAGGTCGAGCGCCTCATCGTGCCCCTCGAGGGCGGATGCCTCGTGCGCGCGATCACCGAAGACGGCGCGGTGCACGAGGTCGAACTCGAAGGTCGCGCCTCCATCTTCGACGGTCCGACCGATTGCCTGTACCTGCCCCCGGGGGCGAGCGCGACCCTCAGCGGCAACGGCAACGGCAACGGCAACGGCAACGGCGACGGCCCCGGCTCGAGCCGAGTCGCGGTGGCGGAGGCGCCGGCAACCACGCGGCATCCGCTTCGGCGCATCGGCCGCGACGAGGTGCCCGTCGAACTCCGCGGCCGCGGCCGCGCGAGCCGGCAGGTGCACGACCTCGGGACGCCTGCGGTGCTCGACGCCGAGCGGCTCATCGTGTGCGAGGTCATCACCCCGGCCGGCAACTGGTCGAGCTACCCGCCGCACAAGCACGACGAGGAGCTGCCGGGCCGCGAGTCGCGGCTCGAGGAGATCTACTACTTCGAGCTCGCGCCGGCACCGGGCGCACCCGACGCCGCAAGCGGGGCCGGGGCCGACCCGTACGCCCTCTTCGCCGCCGCGTCGTCGGCGGCGACCGAGATCGAGCTCGACGAACGGGTGCGCAGCGGCGACACCGCCCTCGTCCCCGGCGGATTCCACGGCCCCGCCGTGGCGCCGCCGACCCACGACCTCTACTACCTCAACGTCATGGCGGGGCCCGGCGATCGGGTCTGGCGCATCACCGACGAACCGGCGCACGAGTGGGTGCGCGAGGCCTGGCAGCACGAGGCGGCCGACGACCGCCTGCCCTACATCCGCACGACGAATGGAGCTCGCCCGTGAGCCGGAACCCGATGACCAGACGCATGACCGTCGGGCAAGCGCTCGTCGAGTTCCTCGCCCGCCAATGGACCGTCGACGGCGAGATCCGCGAGCGCACGATTCCCGGCATGTTCGGCATCTTCGGCCACGGCAACGTCGCCGGACTCGGGCAGGCCCTCATGGAGTCGAACGCCTCGTCGCCCGATCTCATGCCGTACCACCAGGCGCGCAACGAGCAGGCGATGGTGCACCAGTCGGTGGGCTTCGCCCGCATGCGCCGCCGCCGCGCGACCTTCGCGAGCACCGCGTCGGTCGGCCCCGGCGCGGCGAACATGCTGACGGGTGCCGCACTCGCGACGAGCAACCGACTGCCCGCGCTGCTGCTGCCGAGCGACACCTTCGCCACCCGCGTCGCCGACCCGGTGCTGCAGCAGCTCGAGCTGCCCCACGACCCGAGCCTGCAGGTCACCGACGCCTTCCGTCCGCTGTCGCGCTTCT
Organism: Agromyces sp. NPDC056389; assembly: GCF_042262385.1. Classification (NCBI taxonomy): domain Bacteria; kingdom Bacillati; phylum Actinomycetota; class Actinomycetes; order Micrococcales; family Microbacteriaceae; genus Agromyces; species Agromyces sp. NPDC056389. The sequence goes on along the minus strand of NZ_JBHJPN010000001.1, from coordinate 2,456,720 downwards.
TCGACCGCGTCGAACGGCCCGAGCAGCTCTTCTCGATCGCGCTCGGCGCCATGCGCGTGCTGACCGACCCCGCGGAGACCGGGGCCGTCACGATCGCACTGCCCGAAGACGTGCAGGCCGAGGCGCTCGACGTGCCGCTCGCCTTCCTCGCCGACCGGGAGTGGCACGTGCGGCGGCCGCTCCCCGAACCCGGTCCGCTCGCCCGAGCGGTCGCCGCCATCCGCGCGGCCCGCTCGCCCATGATCATCGCGGGCGGCGGGGTGATCTACTCGGGCGCCGAGGAGGTGCTGCGACGGCTCGTCGAAGCCACCGGCATCCCGGTCGGCACCACCCAGGCCGGCGGCGGGGCCATCGCCTGGGACCACCCCGCCTCGCTCGGCGGCGTGGGTGCCACCGGCACGACCGCGGCGAATCGATTCGCCGCGGAGGCCGATGTCGTCATCGGCATCGGCACCCGGTACAGCGACTTCACGACGGCGAGTCGCAGCGCCTTCCAGCACCCGGATGTCACGTTCGTGAACGTCAACGTCGCACCGTTCGACGCGTACAAGCACGGCACCGAACTGCCCGTGATCGCCGACGCCCGCACCGCGCTCGAAGCGCTCGAGGTCGAGCTCGCGGGGTACCGCGTGACGCCGGCGATGTCCGAGCTCGTCGCCGCAGAGCAGCAGTCGTGGAACGCCGTCGTCGACGCCTCGTTCGTGCCGTCGGGTCTCGACCGGCCGGCGCAGGCCGAGATCATCGGAGCCGTGCAGGCGGCGAGCGAACCGCGCGACGTCGTGGTGCAGGCGGCCGGGTCCCTCCCGGGCGACCTGCACCGGCTCTGGCGCGTCCGCGACGCGCTCGGCTACCACGTCGAGTACGCCTTCTCGTGCATGGGGTACGAGATCGCGGGCGGTCTCGGCGTGCGTCGCGCCGCGCCCGATCGCGACGTCATCGTGATGGTCGGCGACGGCTCGTACCTGATGCTGCACACCGAACTCGTGACCGCGGTCGCCGAGGGCCAGAAGCTCATCGTCGTGCTCGTGCAGAACCAGGGCTACGCCTCGATCGGCAACCTCTCCGAGTCCGTCGGCAGCCAGCGCTTCGGCACGAGGTACCGCCGCTACGACCCGGTGACCCGCAACTTCCAGGGCACCGAGCCGTTGCCCGTCGACCTCGCCGCCAACGCGCGCAGCTACGGCATCGATGTCATCGAGATCGCCCCGGGCCCCGATGCCATCGCCGATCTCGGCCGCGCGATGGCGACCGCGAAGGCGTCGCCGACCTCGACGCTCATCCATGTCGAGAGCGACCCGCTGCTCGCCGGCCCCGACGGCGGCGGATGGTGGGACGTGCCCGTCGCCGAGACATCCGAGACGCCGACCGTGCAGGCCGCGCGTGCGGAGTACGAGGAGGCCAGGCAGGCGCAGCGACCGCTGCTCGGCTGAGTCGAGCGTGCGAGCTGCGCTCGGCGACCGGCCGCGCCCGGAGACCGGCCGCGCTCAGCGGTCGACGAGCGTGACCTCGAACGAGTAGCGGTCGGGCCGGTAGCAGTGCTGCCCGAACTCGACGGCGACGCCCGAGTTGTCGAAGGCGGTGCGCGCCATCGTGAGCACCGGCGCGCCGCGCGACAGGTCGAGCAGCTCCGCCTCGCGAGCGGTCGCCGCCCTGGCCCCGATGCGCTGCTTCGCGACGCGCATGGTCACGCCACGCGCCCGGAGCAGCTGGTACAGCCCGTGCTTCTCGAGCGCCTCGCGGTCGAGATCGGTGAACTGCTCCGGCAGCACGTTGTCGAGGATCGCGAGCGGCACGCCATCGGCACTGCGCAGCCGCTGCACATGGAGCACCGGACTACCGGCGGCGACCCCGAGCGCCTCGACCGCCGCCTCGTCGGCGGGCACGACCTCGACCGAGAGCACCCGCGTCTCGGGCTTCTGGCCCGAGCGTTCGAGGTCCTCGTAGAGGCTCGTGAGCTCGACGTTGCGCGTCACCTTGCCGTGCACGACCTGCGTGCCGATGCCGCGGCGCCGCACGAGCAGTCCCTTGTCGACGAGGTCCTGGATGGCGCGCCGGATCGTCGGCCGCGAGAGGCCGAGCCGGGCCGCGAGGGCGACCTCGTTCTCGAGGCGCGCACCCGCGGGCAGCGTCTGGTCGAGGATCGCCTGCTCGAGTCGACTCGCGATCTGGTAGTACAGGGGCACGGGCCCCGAGCGATCGAGGTCGAGGAACAGCTCGACGGGGAGGCGATGCTCCGACTGCGCCATGGATTCTCCAGTTGTCCGGTTGTTCTGACAGTAGAGGGTCGAGGCCCCCTCGGCGTCACCCGTGATCGGGGGGCGTGTCGGCGACGCGCTGCCGGAAGGTCTCGATACGGCTCGCTCCGATGACGGTCGTGGCGAGATCGACGTCGCGCTCGACGACCTCCCCGGCCAGGTCGGTGCGATCCCAACGGCCGGATGCCCCGGCGCCGAGCACCTGCGGCTCGGCCCGGTAGTTCACGAACCGCACCTCGACGACGAGGGCACCGGCGGCATCCGTCGTCGTGCGCAGCGACTCGAGCACGACGTCGCCCGCGACCTCGACGACCGGCGCGGTCGGCAGCTCGGATGCCTCGGCCGCTCCGCCGGCACCGGCGACGCCGCCGACGACGGTCGGACCGCCGCGCGTGCCGCGCGCCACCTCGGGCTCGACCCGCACGAGCTCGGCCCAGCGGGCTGCGCCCGAGTCGGCCCATCCAGATGCCGACGGCAGGATCGCGAACTCGGTCGAGACCCGGGTGCCGAGGTACTGCGCGCCCGGCACGGCGAACTCGGCGCCGGCGGGCTCGTCGCGGAGGGGATGCACGTTGACGCTCATCATGCCGACGGCGCGCACGAGCGTGAGCGCGATCGCGTCGACGCCCGCCTGCGGGTGGTCGACGACCTCGTACTCCGAGTGCTTCGTGACGATGACGCTCGCCCGCCCGGCATGCACGAATCGGGCGACGGGGTAGGTGGGAAGCGGGAACTCGCCGACCGGACCCCCTTCGCCGACACGTCCGCGCTCCGTGACGGCGTACTGACCGGCTGCCGATGAGCCCGGCAGCGCGGCGACGCCGGTGGGCACGAGCACCCGCAGCCGGTGATCGGCGGCCGGGTTCACGAAGTCGACCTGCACGCGCAGCATCGGCTCGCCCTCGCGGAGCTCCAGCACGGTGTCGACGACGAGGTCGACGGATGCCGCTGCACGCCGATCCCGGTCGACCGGGTCGAGCGCTGCGGGCACGGCGTAGCGGCGGCGCACGAGCAGGCGGCCGCGGATCGGGCCGGCCTCGAGCACGGTCACCTCGACCGACGTCGGGTCGGTCACCGCCGATGCCGGGTCGACCGGCCCGTAGTTGTACGAGTCGCCGCGGTCGCCCTCGTCGACGAGTCGCAGCGCATCGGCCAGCACCGTGCCGTCGGCGGCCTCGATGCGCACGGCACCGAGCTCGTCGACCGTGGCGGTCAGTGCACGGTTGGAGAGCGAATCGGACGACACCGTCACCTGGTCATCCGTCGCCCGTGCGGTCGCGGGGTCGAGGCTCGCGACCCCGATGCCGCCGACGTCGATGCCCACCACGGCTCGCCGGCGCGGATCGGCGATGATCTCGACGCGCCAGACCCGCTCGCCCGAGGCATCCGAGGCGATGCGCCGTTCGAGCTCCTCGGTGAACGCGGCCAGGTCGAAGTCTCCGACCGGCGCCTCGGCGACCTCGAACCGAAGCCCGTCGTCGCTGAAGTGCCAGGCGTTGATGAGCTGGCCGAAGAGCTCGCGGCCGTGGATGCGGTTCAGCAGCTTCGGCAGTTCGGCGGTCGTGAGCTGTTCGTCGCCGAGCACTTCGGGCAGGGCGTCGAGCAGCTGCACGCCGTCGCCGAGCTCGAGCCGCTCGGGGTCGTGCAGGCGGATCTCGACGTGCGCCCGCCGTGCGAAGCCGGTCGGGTTCGCGACGACGTGACGGTCGGGGGCGACGGATGCCGCGAGCCGCTCCATCGTGCGCAGGATCACGCCGCGCGCGACATGACCCGCCGTCGCGAGGCGGCCCTCGACCTCGACGGCGGTCGCGTCGACCCCGCAACCGGTGACCGAGTCGTGCGCGGTGCTCTCGACGAGCCGGTACCAGGCGGTGTCGAAGAACGCGCGGTGGTCGTCGGCGCCGAAGGCGGCGTCGAGCCGCTCCGCGGTGGAGAGCCGGCGTTCGGCGTCGGCCATCGCCTGCTTGAGGTTCGTGCGGATCGAGAAGACGCCCGGCAGGAGGTTGCCGCGGGTGTGCGCCCGGAGCTCCCCTGCGACGACCGGCAGGTCGGCGAGTGCGCCGTCGTCGCCCGCCGCCCACTCTGGCGCGACCGTTCTCACGTACCCCTCGATGGTGTCGACGGTCAGGCCGACGGCGCCGCCCGATGCGTTCGCCGCCTCGACGAGCGGCATGAGGTCGGCGGGCGGCGCGCTGTGGTCGGTGCCGAGCATGCCGAGGATCGGGTCGGATCCGTACCAGCTCGCGACCGACTGCCCGTACTCGGCGACGAGTGCGCCCAGCTGGCCGGGCAGGGCGAAGAGGTCGAGCGCATTGCCGTAGCCGTCGAGGAGGTACTCGGTGCGCACCGTCGAACCGTCGGGCGCCGTCCAGGCGAACGCGTGGCGGTCGATCCGTGCGGGGACGCCGCGCCAGAGCGCGGCGTCGCGCAGGCCGAACCCGCGCAGCAGCTGCGGCATCTGCTCGGCGTGGCCGAACATGTCGGGCAGGTAGCCGACGCGCATCTCGGGCCCCAGTCGCCGACTCGACCGGAGGCCGAGCTCGAGGTTGCGCACGATCGTCTCGCCGTCGCAGAGGAACTCGTCGAGCAGGATGAGGAACGGGCCGATCGCGAGCTGCCCGCGTTCGATCACCGCGACGACGCGCTCGCGCTGCTCCGGCCGGATCTCGAGGTAGTCGTCGATCGCCGCGGCCTGCCCGTCGAGGGTGAAGCGGTACCCGGGATTCTCCTCGAGCGTGCCGAGCAGCCGGTCGACCATGTGCACGAGTCGCAGTCGGAACACGTCGTGCGGCTCGTACCACTCGCGATCCCAGTGCGTGTGCGGCACGATCACGAGTTCGTCGGGGGTGTCCATGGTCAACTCCAAGCGGTGTTCCAGCGTGCGGTGGTTCAGGGTGCGGTGGTTCAGGTGGCGCCGGCTACGCGCAGAGAGCCATGATGCGGCGGTCGGCGAGCACGAGGTGGAACGGCCCGTCGGCGGGGTCGGCCGCGAACGCCTCGCGCGCCGAACGCACCGACCGACGCCGCCCGAAGCCGTCGACGAGCACGAGGCCCTCCGCGTCGACCGCGACGACCTCGTCGCCGAGCCGCACGAGCGCCGGGGCGCGCATGAGCTCGGGCATGAGCACCGTGCCGTCGAAGCTGCCGCTGCCCGTGATCGCCGTGCGTCCGGCGCGGACGCCGTCGAGGATCGCCTCGACCGAGTCGTCCGCCGCCGCGACCCACGTCGTCGGCGTGCCGGGGCGCTGCGGTTCCTCGACCATGTGCGTGTCGCTGCCGCCGAGCAGCGTCGCGCCCTCGGGCCAGGTGCGGAACCATGCGAAGGGCGCGGTCGAGATGAGCTCGAGGTACCAGGTCGAGTGCCAGAGCTCGACGGCGGCGGGCCGCCGCTCGAGCCGGTGCAGCCAGGAGCAGTCGCCCGAGATCGGGTGGTTGATGCTCAGGATGCCGCCGCGCCGCTCGACCTCGTCGACCCAGTGCTGCGCGGGCTCGCGGAAGTCGATCCAGCCGATGTCGCCGAACGCGTTCGCGTGGCCGCGGTGGGTCGTCACCTCCTGGCCGGGCAGGAGCGTGATGCCGTGCCTGGCGCCTTCGGCCGGAAGGTGGGCGTGATGGCTCACCGTGTTGTGGTCGGTGACGGCCATGAAGTCGAGGCCGCTCGCCACGCCCAGGGCGGCGAGTCCGCCGATCGGCAGGCGCCCGTCGGAGTGGAGCGTGTGGCCGTGGAAGTCGCCCGCGAACCAGGTGAGGCCGGGTTCGGCCGGCAGCCCGCGATCGCTGCCGCGCACGGTGCGCGTCGCCGGCACGGCCTCGGGAACCGGCGGCACCGCGCGCGATGCCGGGATGGTGACCTCGACCTCGACCTCGACGCCCTCGGAGGGGACGCGGTGCAGGCCGAGCACGACGTTCCACTCCCCCGCCTCGGGCGCACCCGGCAGGTAGCCGGGCGTGGCGTCGGCCGGGTGGATGAGGAACTCGGTGCGGGCGCCGCCCGACCAGCCGCGCCATCCGCTCGCCCCCTCGCAGCCGAGGTCGATGCCGGCGTTCGAACCGTCGTAGCGGATCGCGACCTCGAGGGAATCGGTGCCGGACGGCACGTCGAACGGCACGTTGAAGAAGCGGTGCTCGTTCTGCGTGTCGACCGTGATGCGAACGGTGCGGCGGATCGTCGTCATCGCGTCAGCCGATGCGCTGCGTCGACTCGGCGTCGAAGAGCAGGGTCTTCGCACCCTGCGGCACGAGCCACCCGCGGTCGCCCGGAGCCGGCTCGTGGTCTTCGGGCACGACGACCTGGAACTTGTGCCCGCTCGCGTTCACGGCGATGAGCACGCTCGCGCCGAGGTTCTCGACGACGCTCACCTCCGCAGGGATCGCGCCCGGCTCCTCGCTCGTGACCCAGCGCAGGTACTCGGGCCGGATGCCCCAGATCACCGACTGACCGTCGTGCACGAGCGCCTCGGTGCCGGCCGGCACGGGCACCGACGTCTCACCGATCGAGATCGCACCGCCCGTGACCGTCGTCTCGACGAGGTTCATCGGGTTCGAGCCGATGAAGCCTGCGACGAAGGTGTTGTTCGGTCGCTGGAACACCTCGCGGGGCGTGCCGATCTGCTGGAGCTTGCCCGCCTTCATGACCGCGATGCGGTCGGCGAGCGCGAGCGCCTCGGCCTGGTCGTGCGTGACGAACACGGTCGTGACGCCGAGGTCGCGCTGCAGCTCCTTCAGGAAGGTGCGCGCCTCGAGTCGGAGCCGGGCGTCGAGGTTCGACAGCGGCTCGTCGAGGAGCAGCACGTCGGGCCGCGTCGCGACCGCGCGGGCGAGCGCCACGCGTTGCTGCTGCCCGCCCGAGAGCTGGCCCGGCCGGCGCTCGATGAGACCCTGGAGCGAGAGGCCGTCGCCGACCTTCTCGGCCGTGGCGCGTCGCTCGTCGCGCTTGACGTGCTTGATGCGCAGCGGGTACGCGATGTTGTCGCCCACGTCCATGTGCGGGAAGAGCGCGTAGTCCTGGAACACCATCGCGACCCCGCGGGCGCCGGGCTCGGCGTTGGTGACGTCGCGGTCGCCGATGACGAGGGTGCCGGCGGTGATCGCCTCGAGGCCGGCGATCGAGCGCAGCAGGGTGGTCTTGCCGCAGCCCGAGGGGCCGAGCAGGGCGAAGAACTCGCCGTCGTCGATCTGCACGTCGACCTCGTCGACGCCGCGGACGCCTCCGGGGTACTCCTTGACGAGTTGAGTGGCGTTGATACCGGCCATCAGGACTTGATACCTCCATGGAAGCGGAAACCGTAGCGACGGTTGACGACGAAATAGATGATGAGCACGGGAGCCGAGAAGAGCAGCGCGAAGGTCGAGATGAGCCGCAGGTCGGCCTGTCCGCTCTCGGTGTAGAAGGTGTACATGAGCACCGCTGCCGGCTGCAGGTCGGGGCTGCGCAGCAGGATGAAGGGCACGAGGAAGTTGCCCCAGACCTGCACGATGGTCCAGATCGAGATGAACGCCAGGCCGGGCCGCGCGATCGGTGCGACGACGTCGCGGAGGATGCGGAACGGGCCGGCGCCGTAGAGCCTCGCCGACTCCTCGTACGACTTCGGGATCGAGTCCATGAAGTCCTTGAGGATGAAGATCACGGTCGGCAGGATGCCGCCCGCGAGCACGAGGAGCACGCCGACGTAGGAGTTGATGAGCCCGAGCTGCGTGATGATCTGGAACGTCGGCACCATCGCCGCCGTGCCCGTCACGATCGAGGAGAGCAGCAGCAGTCCGTAGAGGATGCCGTCGCGCCCCGGGATGCGGATGCGGCTCATCGCGTAGGCGGCGAGTGCGCCGAGCACGACGACGATCACCATCGTGCCGATGCCGAGCAGCAGCGAGTTGCCGATCGAGCGCAGTGCATAGGGGTTCTCGGCGAGGCGCGCGAAGTTGTCGAGCGTCCAGTCGGGCCACGACAACGACAGCGACGGCGTCGCATCGAACGGTGCGAGCACGAGCCAGACCATCGGCAGGGCGAAGAGCACGCCGACGATCGTCATGATCACGGCGAAGGCGACTCGCGAGAGGAAGTGCCGCACGGTCGAGTTCGACGCGACCTTCCGCACGGGGGTGGCGGTCATCGCTTCTTCCTTCCCTTCGACACGCGCACGTAGGCGAGCGCGATGACGAGGTTGATGAGCAGCATGATGAGCGAGATCGCGGCGCCGAGGCCGAGCTGGCCGCCGGGGATCGCCGTCTCGTAGATGTACACCGAGAGGATCTCGGTCTTGCCGTTGGGGCCGCCGGCCGTCACGAGGTAGGGCGTGAAGGTGTTGAACGTCCACAGCGTGATGAGCAGGGTGTTCGTGAGGATGTGCCCCTTGATGTTCGGCACGATCACGTCGCGGAGCTGCTGCCACCCCGAGGCGCCGACCATCTTGGCGCTCTCGATCTGCGACGGCGGCACGGCGCTGAGCGCCGAGGAGAAGAGCTGCATCGAGAAGGCGGTGCCGACCCAGATGTTGAAGATGATGATCGCCTGCATCGGGTGGTCGATCAACCAGGCGGTGCCCTCGGTGCCGAGCAGGCCGTTGATCGTGCCCGACCGCCGGTCGAGCAGGACGAGCCAGAGGAACGAGGCGACGGATGCCGGGATGACCCAGGCGGCCAGCACGAGGCCCTCGATGAGCCCCTTCGTCCAGCCGTGGATGTTGCGCACCGACCAGGCGAGCCCGAAGCCGATGAGCGTCTGGCCGATGATGCCCGAGAAGAGCACGAAGATGAGCGTCAGCCAGAGCGAGTTCCAGAACGACGGGTCGGTGAGCGCCTCGACGTAGTTGTCGAGGCCGACGAACTCCGGCGACGCGGCCTGCAGGCCGGTGAGCCGGTAGTCGGTCATGCCGAGCCAGATCGTCCACACCGCTGGGAACAGCAGGAAGATGCCGATGAGGATCAGGGCCGGCGCGACGAAGATGCCGGCCCTGACCGTTCCGAGGCCGGCGACGTCGTCGGCCCGCCGCCGGCGGGGAGCGATCGCGCTCCCCGCCGGCGTCGTGGTGCTGGTGGTCATCGCCTAGCCACCCGAGACCGCGTCGTCTCCGACGATGTCCTTCGCGGCGTCGGCGTACGTGCTCGCGGCGTCGGCGACGCTCGTGCCCGAGACCACGTCGAGGCTCGCCTGCTGCAGTGCAGTGGACACCTGCGGGTAGGCGGCGAGCGGCGGACGGTACGCGGTGATCGGCAGCACCTCTTCGCTGACGTACGTCAGCATCGGGTCCTCGGCGAGCATCTCGTCGTTCACGTCGGTGCGCGGCGTGATCGCGAGGGTGCCGGCGTTCCGGGCCTCGTACGCGTCGGCCGAGTTCATGAACGCGAGCAGCTCCCACGCGAGCTCGGGGTGGTCGCTGTTCGGGTTCAGCACGCGGCCGGTGCCACCCGACATCGACACGAAGTCCTGGTCGTTGACGCCGGAGCCCGGCTTCATGGCGGGGATCTTCGTGTAGCCGACGACGTCGTCGCGGTTCGCCATCGGCGCGGTGCCGACGCCCTCTGCCGGGTTGATGACGCTCCGCCAGAAGTAGTCGCCCTCGAGGAGGATGCCGATCTGGTTCGACGCGAACAGCTGGAACGAGGTGTCGCGGCCCGCAGCCTCCTGCTGGAGCACGGCGTCACCGAGGCCCTCGTCGATGTAGATCGTCTTGTAGAGGTCGAGCACGTCGTTCAGGCCGTCGGTGTCGCCGACCCACTTGCCGTCCTCGTAGACCTGCTCGCCCGTGCCGACGAGCAGCGGCAGCAGGCCCTGCATCGTCGTCGCCTCGCCCATCGCGGTGCCCGCGTTGAGCTGGATCGGCGTGACGCCGTCGAGCTTCTTCAGGTCGCGCGCCGCGTCGAGCACGTCGTCCCAGCTCTCGGGCTGCCAGTCGGCGGGAAGGCCGGCCTGCTCGAAGAGGTCCTTGTTGTAGTAGAGCACGCGACCGTCTGCGCCCTGCGGCACGCCGTAGCGCTCGTCGTCGAACGAGAGCGCGTTCTGCACGGCCTCGGGGATCTGGTCCCAGCCCTCCCACGAGTCGACGGAGTCGCCGCCCACCTCGGCGAGCGGCTTGATGTACCCCGCCTCGGCGAACTCACCGACCCAGATGCCGTCCATGCCGATGATGTCGGCGCCCTCGCCCGACTGCAGATCGAGGGCGATCTTGGTCTTGTAGTTCTCGTCGTCGACGCCCTGGGGCTCGAACTCGACGGTGACGTCCTTGCCGTCCTCCTCCATCGCGGCTTCGAACTCGGGGATGACCCAGTCCGCGAGCCAGTCGGCCTCAGCGGCGTTCTTGCCGCCGGTGATGGCGTTCGCCGTGATCGTGAGGGTCACCGGGCCGTCGTCCTCCGACGCCTCGGGTGCCTCGCCGGAGCAACCGGCGAACACGAGGGCGCCGGCGGTCGCGACGGCGAATGCCGCCAGAACCCTGCGCTTGCTGTGATTGATCATCTTCGACCTCTCTCATCGATTCGCCCGCCGAGCCTCTCGTCGGCAGGGTGCTGCTGTGTTCTCGTGGTGCGGTAGTGGTGGTGCGGTGGTACTCAGGCCCGCCGGTCGCCGGCGGCACCCGCCTCCGACGACTCGCCGAGCGGTGCGCCGATCGAGTCGGCGAGGGTGCGGAGCATCCGCTGGCCGACGATGATGTCGGCGACTCCCTCTGCGACCGATGGGCCGGGCTCCGGATGCCCCGCGGCGAGTGCCGCGAACGATCGGAGCTCATGCTCGAACGCCTCCTCCTGCATCCATCGCGTCTCGGAGCGTCGCGACCCGAGGGGTTCGGCGTTCTCCACGACGGTGAGCACGGTGGGGACGTTCAGCACGTAGGGCACCGCGAAGGTGAGGGCGATCGTGCCCGTCTCGTGGTGGAAGGTGACGGTCTCGCGGTACTCGGGGTAGCGCGGGATGAAGTGCCAGTCGATCGACCACGGCACGTCGGTGCGCTCGGCGAGGAACCCGCCGAGGCTGAGCGAACCCGGGAACGCCGGGCCCGTGTGGCGGGCGCGGTCGACCGTGCCGATGCCGCCGACGAGATGCCGCAGGAGCCCGATGTCGTGCACGATCGAGCCGAGCACGACGTTCGTGTAGAGCTTGGGGAGCGGGTCGGCGGCGTCGCCGCCGATCGCCGTGGCGACCGTCGCGTCGGTCGCGGCGACGAGGGTCGCGAGCAGCTCGGGCGGCACGTCGGACGGCGGGGCGGAGAGGTTCGCGAACGCGAGCTGCGCCCCGTCGGCGGGGTGCAGCACCTCGACGCTCACGGCGCGCACGTCGACCTCGGCGAGCAGGGCCTTCGCGGCGGCCGATGCCGGGTCGTGCTCCTTCATGTAGCCGACCCGCACCCACTCGGCGAGGTCGATGCCACGAGCGTCGGCGAGCGCCTGGAGCGACCGGACCTCGGCGATCGAGAACGCGAGCGGCTTCTCGGCGAGCACGCGGATGCCGGCGCCGACGAGCCGCGCGACATCCGGCGCGTGCGAACCCGCGGTCGCGAGGATCGCGCCGTCGACGCGAAGGGTGCCGGCGGCAACGGCGTCGATGAGCTCCCCGACGGAGTCGAAGGGCGCGACTCCGGTACCGGATGCCTCGGCGATCTCGCGTGCTCGCGAGATCGAGAGGTCGACGACCGCGACGAGCTCGATGAGGTCGGCGATGCGTCGGATGAGCGGCAGGTGCACGCTCTGGCTGATCGCGCCGAGGCCGATCACGGCGACGCGCACGCGTTCGCCACGGGGCGCGGCGTCGTCGCCGGCGACGGGCTGCTCGTCGAACCCGGTCATGCGAACCACCGCCGCAGGCGCTCGCGGTTCGCGACTTGATCGGCGCGTGCGCGGGCGACGTCGGCGGCGTCCTGCAGGATGACGTCCTGCTCGACGACGATCCAGCCGTCGTACCCCGAGTCGACGATCGTGTCGACGATGCGATCGACCTCGAGGTCGCCCTCGCCGAGCGCCACGAACACGCGTCGCTCCCAGATGTCGCGCATCGGATCGGCCGAGCCGGCCGCGGCTGCGAGCACCGAACGGTCGGCGTCCTTCAGGTGCACGTGGTTGATGCGCTCGGCCCAGCGCGGGAAGTCGGTGACGGGGTCGCCGCCGCCGACGAGCAGGTGCCCGGTGTCGAACGTCAGGTCGACGTCAGTGTCGGCGAGGAACCGGTCGATCTCGCGCGGCGTCTCGATGTAGGTGCTCGCGTGGTGGTGGAAGGTCGGTTCGAGGCCCGCCGCGCGCGTGAGGTCGGCTGCGCGCTGCACGCGTGCGGTGAAGACGGCCCAGCGTGCGTCGTCGAGTTCGAGTTCGAGGGCGCCGCCCGGGCGCGCCTTGCGCTCGGGCGAGCCCGAGTCGGCGAGCGTCGGCTTCGGGGCGCGGTCGGGGGCGACGGCGGCGGCCGCGGCGAACAGCTCGAGCGTGGGGGCGAGCGCGGCGAACGCGTGCTCGAACTCCTCGTCGGTGCCCGCGAAGGGCAGGTCGACCCAGCCGCCCGCGAGCGCGAGACCGTGGCGCTCGAGGAGCTGCGGCAACCCGTGTCGATCACCGAACAGGCCGACCGGGCCGAGGTCGATGCCCTCGTAGCCGGCCTCGGCCACCCACGTCGCGAGCTGCTCGCCATCGGGCAGCGGCACGACATCGGGGCGGGAAAGTTCGAAGACGCCATAACTGACCGGCGCGTTCGCAGTTCGGATCACCGAGAGTCCTCTCAACCGTTGGGACGCTCCTGTGCGTCTCCGCGGTCAAGGGTAACTAAGTTCGGACATACTTACAACCGTACGAAGCGGGCTCGCCGGCAGTGACGATTCAGACGCCGACGAGCGGTGCCGCGATCGCCTCGAGGGCGCCGGGCACCAGGCGGTAGTAGGCCCACGTGCCGCGCTTCGAGCGCGAGAGGATGCCGGCCTCGGTGAGGATCTTCAGGTGGTGCGACACCGTCGGCTGACTGAGGCCGACCGGCTCGGTGAGGTCGCAGACGCATGCCTCCCGACCTTCGGATGCCGCGACGATCGAGACGAGTCGCAGCCGCACCGGGTCGGCGATGGCCTTCAGCGTTCGCGCGAAGGCCTCGGCGTCTTCGGCGGTGATCGTCGCGCGGGTCAGCGGTGCGCAGCACGAGACCGGGGCGGCTTCGGCGTTCACCAGGGGGAGCTCGACGATCGTCATGCAGAACAGTCTCGCATATATTGACATCCATCGATATAGGCGCGACACTCTGTATCGACGAACTTCAATGAATGCGCCCCTCCGACGAATGGAGCACCCGGATGACCCTCATCGACCTCACCGCACCGCGAACCCTCCCCTCGCGCCTGCACTCCCTCCCCGTCGCGATCATCGGAGCGGGCCCGATCGGCCTCGCCGCCGCCGCGAACCTCGTCGAGCGCGGCATCGACTTCGTGCTGCTCGAGGCGGGCGACCGGGTCGGGGCGAGCGTCGCCCAGTGGGGCCACACGCGCCTCTTCTCGCCGTGGAAGCACCTCGTCGACCCCGCGTCGCAGCGGCTCCTCGCCGACACCGGCTGGGTCGCCCCGACGGCGGAGTCGCTACCCTCGGGCTCCGAGCTCGTCGAACGGTTCCTGGCACCCCTCGCCGCGCTGCCGGCGATCGCCGACCGAACGCGATTCGGGGTCGAGGTCACCGCCGTCACCCGCGAGGGCATGGACCGCACGCGCACCACGGGTCGAGCGCAGACGCCGTTCCTGCTGCGCATCAGCACCGCCGACGGTGTCGAGGAGCTCACCGCGCGCGCCGTGATCGACGCCTCGGGCACCTACCGCACCCCGAACTCGCTCGGTTCCTCAGGGCTCGACCCGCTCGGCCTGCCCGAGGTCGAGCACCTCGTGAGCCACGCCCTGCCCGACGTGCTCGGTCGCGAGCGGGCGCAGTTCGCCGGCCGGCACACGGTCGTCGTCGGCGCCGGGCACTCGGCCGCGAACACCCTGCTGAAGCTCGCCGAGCTCGCCGAGCAGGAGCCCGGCACCCGCATCACCTGGGTCATCCGCAACGCGACGGCCGCCCGGGTCACGACCTCGCCCGACGACGAGCTGCAGGCGCGCGCATCGATCGGCGCTCGCGTCGACGCGCTCGTCGAAGCCGGCCGCATCGAGCTCGTCGATCGCTTCGAGATCGTGCGGCTCGCGCGCGGCACGGGCGCCGAGGCATCCGCCGCCCTCATCACCGGCCGTCGCGGCGACGGGCTCGAGACGATCTCGGCGGACCGCATCGTGAACGCCACGGGGTTCCGGCCGAACCTCGAGATGCTCCGCGAGATCCGCCTCGAACTCGACGAGATCGTCGAAGCGCCGCGGCGGCTCGCCCCGCTCATCGACCCGAACGTGCACTCCTGCGGCACCGTCGAGCCGCACGGCTTCGGCGAGCTCGAGCAGCCCGAGCGCGACTTCTTCATCGTCGGCATGAAGAGCTACGGCCGGGCGCCGACCTTCCTGCTCGCGACGGGCTACGAGCAGGTGCGGTCGGTGACCGCGTGGCTGGCCGGCGACGCGGCCGCCGCCCGCAACGTCGAGCTCGTGCTGCCGGCGACCGGCGTGTGCTCGACGGGCGGCGACTCCGGCTCGGACTCCGCCGCCGGGAGCTGCTGCGGCTGATCGCGCGCCTCCGCTCGCCGCAACCGGCCCGGCACGCCCAGCGGTGCATAGACTCTGATCTATGGATGCAACGGACACGGCGCGCAGTCTTCGGCTGCTCACCGATCCGACGCGGCTGCGCATCCTGGGGCTCATCCGCGAGGGTGCCGACGGGCGGGCGCTCGTCGGCCGCCTCGCCGACGGCCTCGGCCTCACGCAGCCCACGGTGAGTCACCACGTGAAGGCACTCCTCGACGATGGGGTCCTCGAGCGCACGCCCGACGGCCGACGGGTCTGGTACTCCATCGCGCCCGGCGCGGCCGAGCGCGTCGACGAACTGCTGCAGACGGATGCCGCGATCCGCATGCCCGACGAGGTGCTCGCTCGAGTGGCATCCGATCTCTCGACCCGTTTCGCCGGCGTCTTCTCGCCCGAGACGGTCGAACGGTACGTGCGTGAGAGTCACGACCTCCTGGCCGAGCGTTCGAAGATCACGCGCTTGCTGCCCTCGCTCACCGCGCGGTTCGCCGCCGAACGCCTCGGCGCGCTCGCGGCGCAGCGGAACCCCGGCGCCGACGGGCCGCCCGAGGTGCTGTTCGTGTGCGTGCAGAACGCCGGGCGCTCCCAGATCGCCGCCGCGATCCTGAAGCACCTCGCCGGCGACCGGGTGCGGGTCCGAACCGCGGGATCGGAGCCGGCGAGCGCGGTGAAGTCGACGATCGTCGCGGCGCTCGACGAGATCGGGGTGCCGATCGGCGGAGAGTTCCCGAAGCCCCTCACCGACGAAGTGGTGCGGGCCGCCGACGTGGTCATCACGATGGGCTGCGGTGACGCCTGCCCGGTTTACCCGGGGCGACGCTATCTGGACTGGGAGCTCGACGACCCGGCCGGACTCCCGGTGGCGCAGGTGCGGGGAATCCGCGACGACATCGAACTCCGGGTCCGCGGTTTGCTCGACGAGCTCGGGATCGCGTCGTCGTGATGCCCTGCACGGGCTGACAGGCGTCCGCTTCGCCGCTCGCTTAATCAATAGATGGCGATCTATGATTAGTGCGATCGAAGGAGCAACGCCATGACCGAGAAGCCCACCGTCCTGTTCGTCTGCGTGCACAACGCGGGCCGTTCGCAGATCGCCGCCGGGTACCTGCGGGCGCTCGCGGGCGACCGCGTCGAGGTGCTGTCGGCGGGATCGGAACCGAAGGACCGGATCAACCCCGTGGCGATCACCGCGATGGCCGAGGAGGGCATCGACATCGCCGACAACACGCCGAAGGTGCTCACCGTCGACGCCGTGCGCGAGTCCGATGTCGTGATCACGATGGGCTGCGGCGACGCCTGCCCCATCTTCCCGGGCAAGCGCTACGAGGATTGGGAGCTCGAGGACCCCGCGGGCAAGGAGCTCGAGACCGTACGGCGCGTCCGCGACGACATCCGCGCCCGCGTCGAGGCACTCATCGCCGAGATCGCGCCGGCCCCGGCCGAATCATGAGCGACATCGAGAACGTCGTCGTCATCGGCTCGGGCCCTTCGGGCTACACGGCCGCGGTCTACCTCGCCCGCGCCGGACTCGCACCGGTCGTGCTCGCCAGCTCGGTCGAAGCGGGCGGCGCGCTGGTCACGACGACCGAGGTCGAGAACTACCCCGGCTTCGCCGACGGCATCATGGGCCCCGAGCTGATGGAGCAGATGCGGCAGCAGGCCGAGCGCTTCGGCGCACGCGTCGTCTACGACGACGCCACCGAGGTCGAGCTCACGGCCGACGTCAAGACCATCCGCACGATCAACGGGGTCGAGTACCGTGCGCACGCCGTCGTGCTCGCAATGGGCTCCGCGTACCGCAAGCTCGGCGTCGAAGGCGAGGAACGGCTGACCGGTCGCGGCGTCTCGTGGTGCGCGACGTGCGACGGCTTCTTCTTCAGGGGCAAGGACATCGCAGTCGTCGGCGGCGGCGACTCCGCGCTCGAAGAGGCGATGTTCCTCACCCGCTTCGCCGACTCCGTCACGCTCGTGCACCGCCGCGACTCGCTGCGGGCGTCGCGCATCATGCAGGAGCGCGCGCTGTCGAACCCGAAGATCCGCCCCTACTGGAACGCCGAGGTCGTCGCGGCCGAGGGAGACGACGGGCTCGAGCGCCTCCGGTTGCGAGACACCACGACGGGTGAGGACGCAGCGCTCGACGCGACCGGCCTCTTCATCGCGATCGGCCACGACCCCCGCAGCGCGCTCGTCGCGGGCCAGGTCGACCTCGACGACGACGGCTACGTGCTGGTGCGTCATCCGTCGACGCAGACGAATCTCGAGGGCGTGTTCGCCTGCGGCGACCTCGTCGACAAGCGCTACCGCCAGGCCATCACCGCGGCGGGCACCGGATGCGCGGCCGCGCTCGATGCCGAGCACTACCTGGCGGCGCACGGCCTCGCCGACCCGGTCGAGGAGCAGCCGGCGATCATCCTCGAGACGCCCGAGGAGCCGGCCGCCTGACGCACGCCGCAGGCGCGGCGACCGCCGAGCGACAGGCTCGCGTGCGTCGAGCGATCAGCTCGAGCGTGCCGTGAACATCGCGACGAACGCGAGCGCCGCCATGACCGCCGCCATCGCGGCGTAAGAGCCGACGCCCGCGGCCACCGCCGGTCCGATCGCCGGCGAGAGGGCCATCGCGATCGTGATCGGCGCGGCGAAGGCGCCGTTGATGGCGCCGTAGTTGCGCGTGCCCCAGCGATCGGCGACCGCCGACGCCTGCACGAGCGTGTACGCGCCGCGTACGGCGCCCGCGACGATGCCGATCGCGATGAGCAACCAGATCGGGCCGGGAACGAGCGCCAGGGCGGCGAGCGAGACCGCGGTGAGCGCGCAGACGACGGCGACGGGCACCCACGGCCTGGCCCCTCGCGGCAGCACGAGGAACAGCAGCCGGCCGATCACCTGCCCCGCGCCGATCAGGCCGAGCGCGAGGGCCGCGAACTCGAAGGTCAGGCCCTTCTCGATGTACAACGGCACCGCGGCGAGCGTCGTGCTCATGAGCGCCACGCTGACGGCGATCATCGTGATCTCGAGCATCCAGAAGCGACGCGTGCGCAGCACCGAGGAGACCGTGTGCACGGCTTCCTCGTGCGCGACCGGTCGATGAGGCCATCGGCGTTCGAGCGAGAGCAGATGCAGCGGCACGGTGACGATGGCGAGCACCGCGGCGAGCACGAGGAAGCTCGCCCGCCAGTCGAGCACCGAGAGCAGGGCCGCGACGATCGGGGCGAAGATCGTCGAGGCGAGTCCGCCGGCCAGCGTCAGGATCGTCATCGGCACCTGGCGGCGTGCACCGTAGCGGCGGGTGATCACGGTGAAGGCGGCCTGGTAGAGCACGGCCGATTGCGCGATGCCGCACACGATCCAGGCCGTCGCGAAGAGCACGAGGTCGGGCGCGGAGGCGACGCCCACGAGTCCGACCGCACCGACGAGCGATCCGAGACTCATGACGGTGCGCGGCCCGCGCTCGTCGAGCAGGCGCCCGACGAGCACTCCGGCGAACGCCGAGACCACGAGCCCGGCCGAGAAGGCGGCCGTGATCGCGACGAGCGACCACCCCGTCTCGCGCGCCACCTCGGGCGCCGCGACGATCATCGCGTAGTAGAGGATGCCCCAGCTGAAGACCTGCCCGGTCGACAATGCGGCGAGCCGAAGACCCGGCCGGCCGGCCGGCACCGGCGGCGCCTCGATTCCGTCGATGCGGTCGGTGCGGCTCATCTCCCCCACGCTAGCGCGGAGCACGGATGCCCGGATCCGCCTGCCGTGAAGGCTCGATGAAGTCCCGGTGCCTGCCGGCCTAGCCCACGAACCCGCGGAACGGGTCGTTCGCCTCGGCACGGCGTGCCCGCTCGGCCTCGGCGGCGGCGACACCGCGGTCGAGGTCGGCCAGCAGGTCGTGGAGACGATCGTCGCGCTCGGCCTCGTAGGTCTCGTCGACCTCGATCTCGGGCCACTCGCCCCACTCGCGGTCGAGGCGCGTCTCGATCGCGCCCGAGACCTCTTCCCAGGCCTCCTCGCGCGCTCGCTCGGCGAACGCCGTGAGGTACTCGGGGTCGTTGCGGCGCGTCCAGAGTTCTTTCGCCACGGCGGCGTAGACCTGCTCGCGCCGGCGCAGGTTCGCGGCATCCGCCCGTCGGTAGTCGTGTTCGTGCGAGGATCGGCCCTCGCGCTTCGCGGCGGCCGAACGCGCGTCAGCGGTGATCTCGGCGACCTCGTCGGCCTCCTGCACGAGCTCGTAGAGCACTTCTCGGGCGGCCGCGGCCGCCCGCTCGGGCGCGAACGGCTCTTCGCCGCGCAACGCCTCGACGATCAGTCGGTTCTTCAGCGCCATGCGCCCGGCGGACTCGGCGACGAGCACGCCTTCTGCGAGCATCTCGTCGAACGTCGGCATCGGGGCCTCGGGCAGCGCCGTGCGATCGAACGGCTTGAACCGCCGTCGCTCCCGCTTGCGCCACAGGGGCATGCCGATCGACCTCCGAACCTCGGCGTCCGCCGCCGTTCGGCGGTCGGGAATCGAGCCTATCGCGGCCCCCTGTCGCGTCGGTGGTCGCGGCTAGCCTTCCGGTATGAGCCGAGCGGATGCCGCAGGGCGGGTGTGCAGCATCCGCCTCGACGACGGCCCGTGCCCGGCGCCGGTCGCGGCGGGCGCACCCCTCGACCTCTGCACCGGGCACCTGCTCGAGGCCCACGACTGGGTGGCCGGCGAGGTCGGCGTGACCGACCTGCTGCCCGAGCCCTGTCTCGTCTGCGGCTCGAGGGTCGGGGTCGTCTACCCGTCGGGCCGCATCTGCGCGATCTGCGAGTGGCGCGTGGGCGACGCGCCCGATCACGGGGTGGCCGACCCCCGGGTCGACGTCGTCTACTACCTCGGCTATCGCGACCAGATCAAGATCGGCACCTCGGGCAATCCGCGCGTCCGGTTCGCGAGCCTGCCGCACGACGAGGTGCTCGCCTTCGAGCTCGGCGATCGCCTGCTCGAGCAGCGTCGCCACGCGCAGTTCGCGGCCCACCGCTTCGCAGGCACCGAGTGGTTCGGCGTGCACGACGAGCTCCTCGCCCACATCGCCGAGCTGCGCCTCGGCGTCGCCGACCCGTGGGCGCAGTACGACCGCTGGGTGAGCCGACGGCTCGCCGCGCAGAGCTAGGCGGCCGGTACCCCCGCACCGGCGCCGGCGGCGGTGCGCCGCGCCACGATCGCCGCCTGGGGTCGACTGCCCGCTTGGGCGCGGGTGTGTACCTCTTCCACCGCGAACCCGGCTGCCTCGAGACGCTCGGCCATCGCCGACGGAGGCCAGAAGTAGGCGGTCACGACCTTGTGCGCGAACGGCTCGAGCCTCGCCCCGTCGAAGAAGCCGAGCAGCAGGGTTCCGCCGGGGGCGATGCACCGTGCGAACTCGTCGAGGGCCGACGGCACCCGGTCGGGCTCGAGGTGGATCAGCGAGTACCACGCGAGGATCCCGCCGAGGGCGGCGTCGGCGACGCCGAGGTCGTCGAACGAGGCAACGCGATACGGCACCTCGGGGAATCGCTCGCTCGCTCGAGCCACGAACGCGGGAACGAGATCGACGCCCTCGACCTCATGGCCGAGCCGGCGGAGGTGGTCGGCCCAGTGGCCCGGCCCGCACCCGGCGTCGAGCACGGCTCCGCCTAGGCGCTCGGCCCATCGAGAGATGAGTGCACGGTCGAGTTCGTGCAGGTCGGCGACCGAGCCGAACAGCGAGATGTACTCTTCGACGCGCTCGGTGTATGCCTCGCGCACCGCGGCGGTCGGCGAGTCGTCGGTCGTCACACTGCCGCCGGCTACCAGGGCGACGGGCGGTCGTTGTCGCGCGAGCTGTCGTCGGGCAGGTGCGGCAGTTCGGAGCCGCCGGCGCGGATGCACAGCCACCGCAGCTGCTCGGAGCCGTCGGGCGCACAGCGCCAGGTGCGCCAGACGCCCTGCCCCACGCGCACGACACTGCCGGAGCCGACCTCGACGACCTCGTCGTCGAGGCCCATCTGCCCGCGCCCGCCGAGGAACACGTAGAGCTCCTCCACACGCGAGTGCGTGTGCCAGTAGCCGGCCTCTTCACCGGGTTCGAGCGCATTCGCCGTCATGCCGATGTACTGCATCTCGAGGTCGTGGTCGACGACCCGTCGCCCGTCACGCGAGCTCTCGGGGCGGAAGCCGCCGAAATGCTCCCGCCACTCGTCGAGTCCGCCCATCTCCAGCACTTCGTAGTCGCTCACGTCGTCAGAGTAGCGGGCGGCACCGACACCTCGACGTCAGGGGCAGTGCAGCTGCGTGCGCTCGAACGAGCGGTCGATCGTGTGGCTCGACATCGGGGCACCGCAGAGCGGGCATGTCGGAGGCGCGGCCGGCACCGGCTCCTCGTCGTACGGGCCCAGGGGCGGCGGCCCGATGTAGGGCAGCAGCTTGGCGTTCAGCCGGTCGATGAAGCCGGCGTAGCCGCGCTGGGCCCCGGGTGGCGTTTCCCGCTTTCTTCGTGTCACAATCATTAGTGTACTAATGATTTGCCGCCACGTCATACTGGAAGCCCATGAACGCCAGCAGCGCACTCCCCGACACCGCCGACGAGACGGTCACCGCAGACCCGGCGTCGGCCGCGCCATCCGCGGCCGCACCCGGCGATGCCGACGACCTGCTCGCCCTCGAGAACCAGGTCTGCTTCGCCCTCGCCGTCGCCGCGCGCGGCGTGATCGGCGTCTACCGGCCGATCCTCGAACCCCTCGGCCTCACGCACCCGCAGTACCTCGTCATGCTCGCGCTCTGGCAGCGGAGCCCGCGCACCGTGCGCGACCTCGGCGAGGCGCTGCAGCTCGAGCCGGCGACGCTGTCACCGCTGCTCAAGCGACTCGAGGCGCAGGGCTACCTCACCCGCGAGCGCAGCGCCCGCGACGAGCGCGCCCTCGACGTCGCGCTCACGCCTGCCGGGCGGGCGCTGCGCGAGCAGGCGCTCGCCATTCCGCCGCAGGTCGTCGACCGGCTCGGCATGAGCCTCGACGAGCTCGGGCGCCTCCGAGACCGGCTCACCGAGGTCATCACGGCCGTGCAGCACGGCTGAGACCGCCGCTCACGCAAGGGCCGAGCCGCTCACGCCTCGGGGTCGAACCCCGCGACGCTGCCGTCGGCCGAGGCGTACTTCACGATGAGGCTCGCGTCCTTGCCGCCGAAGCCCTCGCCGATCAGCCGCTCGAACTGCTCGAGCGCGATGCGCGATGCCGGCATCGGCAGCCCGGCGGCGTCGCCTGCGGCGAGCGCGAAGGAGAGGTCCTTCTGGGCGAGCACCGCCGAGAAGGTGGCGTCGAACCCGCGATTGGCGGGGCTCGTCGGCACGACGCCCGGCGCCGGATACCAGGTGCGCAGCGGCCACGACTCCCCCGACGAGACGGAGGCCACCTCGAAGAACTTCGCCGGGTCGAGCCCGAGCTCGGCGGCGAGCTGCGACCCCTCGGCGACGCCGAGCAGCGAGACGAAGAGCATGAGGTTGTTCGCGAGCTTCGCGGCGATGCCCATCGTGGGGCCGCCGAGGTCGAAGACGTGCGCGGCGAGCGGCTCGACGAGACGCGTGGCCTCGGCGACATCCGCCGGATCGCCGCCGAGCATGAAGGTGAGCGTCGCCGCTTCGGCTCCCGCGATGCCGCCCGAGACGGGCGAGTCGACGAAGCGGAACCCGCGTTCGACGGATGCCTCGTGGCAGAACCTCGACGTCGCGACGTCGACGGTCGAGGTGTCGAGCAGCAGCGCCGAGGCGGGTGCAGCGGCCCACACCCCGTCTTCTCCCCCGTAGACCTCGCGCACGTGCTCGCTGCGCGGCAGCGAGGTGAAGACGGCATCGGCGTCCCGCGCCGCCTCCTCGACGGTCGCGACGATGCGCACCCCGCGCTCGGCGGCGGCGGTGCGCGCCGCGGGCACCGGGTCGATGCCCCGCACGATGTGTCCGGCCGCGACGAGATTGCCCGCCATCGGCCCGCCCATGTGACCCAGACCGATCCACGCGATGGTGGCCATGGTTCCTCCCGACACGTCGATGTGCAGCACGCCCTCGCGTCCACGATACGGTCGGGGCCACTGGCGGGCAATGAGCCGGCCGACATGCGAGCAGGGAGCGGGCACCCGTGTCGGGGTGCCCGCTCCCTGGTCTCGATGCGCGGGTCAGGCGCCCTTCGCCGCCCGCTTCGCCTCGCGCCGCTCGCGACGCCCCTCGACCAGCAGGTAGAGCACGGGCACGAGCACGAGCGTCAGCAGCGTCGACGAGACGAGGCCGCCGATCACGACGATCGCGAGGTCCTGCGAGATGAACCCGCTCGACCCGGTGACGCCGAACGCCATCGGCATGAGGGCGAAGATCGTCGCGAGCGCCGTCATGAGGATCGGACGCAGGCGCTGACGGGCTCCGTTGAAGACGGCGTCGGCCACCTTCTGCCCCTGGGCGCGGTACTGGTTCACGAGGTCGATGAGCACGATCGCGTTCGTCACGACGATGCCGATCAGCATGAGCATGCCGATGAGCGCCGAGATGCCGAGCGGTCGGCCGGTCGCGAGCAGCAGGGCGATGGCGCCCGTCGCCGCGAACGGGATCGACACGAGCAGGATCAGCGGCTGGCGGAGCGACCGGAACGTCGCCACGAGCAGCATGAACACGATCGCGATCGCCACGAGCATCGCGAGGCCGAGCTGTTCGAACGACTCGGTCTGGGTCTCGGCGAGGCCGCCGATCTCGGCGGTGACGCCCTGCGGCAGCTCCAGTTCGGCGAGGCGCTCCTGCACCGACGCGGTGACGGCGCCGAGTTCGCCCTCCTCGGGCGTGATCGAGATGGTCGCGACGAGATCGCCCGCCTGACGGGCGATCGAGGTCGGCACGGCGACTTCCTCGACCGTCGCGATCGCCGACAACGGCACGAAGCCCACGGGGCTCGCGGTGCTCGGCACCACGACCTGCTCGAGCTCGGCGATGCTCTGCGGAGCCGGGGCGCCGTCGACGTAGATGCGGTACTCCTCGCCGTCGAGGCCGATCGAGCCGATCGACTGGGGCGAGAGCGTGCCCGCCACGATGCCGAGCACCTGCACCTCGGTGAGGCCGTTCTCGAGCGCGGTCGTGCGATCGACGGTCACCTGCACGATGGGCTGTGCGGGAGCGCGATCGCTCGTGATCTCCGCGGCGTTCGGCGTGCCCTCGAGGGCGTCGAGGACGTCATCGGATGCCGCGGCGAGATCGCTCTCGTTCGCGGCCTGCACGATCACGTCGACGGTGCCGCCGAAGCCGCCCATCGCGGCCGAGTCGGCGATGCCGATCTCGCCGGCGTCCTCGATCTCGGCGAGGCTCGCCCGGAGCTCGTCCTGCAGCGCGGCCTGGTCGACGTCCTTCGACGTGTTCACGATGTAGGTCGCGGTGCCGCCCGCGCCGCCGAGCATCGACATCATGCCGCCGCCCGATCCGGCGGTGAGCATGACATCGTCGACGCCCTCGGTCTCGAGCAGCACGTCCTCGACCTTCTCGGCGCCCGCGGAGATGGTCTCGAGGTCGGTGCCTGCCGGGAACTCCTGCGACACCATGACCATGTTCTGGCCGGTGGAGCCGAGGAAGTCGACCTTCAGGAACGGCACCATCGCGAAGGTGATGACGAGCAGCAGCACCGAGGAGACGAGGGTGATCACCGGATGCCTCTGCGTGCCGCGCAGCACCGGGGCGTAGCCGCGCTGCAGCCAGCCCGTGCGCTCCTTCTCCTCCGCGACGAGGCGCGTGGCCTCGATGTCGTCGAGGTTCTTCGGCTGCCGCAGGAACCAGTACGAGAGCACGGGCACGATCGTGAGCGAGACGAGGAGCGAGGAGAGCATCGCGATCGTCACGGTGAGGGCGAACGGCGCGAAGAGCTCGCCCACCATGCCGCCGACGAGGGCGATCGGCAGGAACACCGCGACCGTCGTGAGGGTCGACGAGGTGATCGCACCCGCGACCTCGCGCACGGCGCCGAGGATCGCCTGCACCTTCGCCTCGCCGTAGGCGAGATGCCGCTTGATGTTCTCGATGACGACGATCGAGTCGTCGACCACGCGTCCGATCGCGATCGTGAGCGCACCGAGGGTGAGCATGTTGAGCGAGTAGCCGCCGAGGTTCAGCCCGATGAAGGTCACGAGCACCGAGAGCGGGATGGAGATCGCGGTCACGAGCGTCGAACGCACCGACATGAGGAAGATCAGGATGACGACGATCGCGAAGAGAAGGCCCAGCAGGCCCTCGATCGCGAGATGCTCGATCGACTCCTCGATGAACGGCGCCTGGCTGAAGACCACGGTCAGCTCGATGCCGTCGAGCTCGTCGGAGAGGTCGGCGAGTGCGTCGTCGACCGCGTGCGAGACGGCGACCACGTCGGCGCTCTGCGTTGCGACGATCGAGAGCGAGAGCGCCTCGACGCCGTTCGTGCGGGTGATCGAGGTCTGCGGCTCGGTCTCGAGCTCGACGGATGCCACGTCGCCGAGCAGCACGACCGTGCCGGGCTGCGTCGTCGACGCGAGCGGGATCTCGCGGAGCGCGTCGAGCGAGTCGATCGACTCGCCGCCCTGCACGGGCAGGAGCTGGCCGTCCTCGGTGATGCTGCCGAGCGGCATCGTGAGCCCGTTGGCCTCGAGGGCCTCGGAGATCGCCATCGGCGAGATGCCCTGCGCCGCGAGCGCCGCCTGGTCGGGAGTGATCACGACGCGCTCGGTCTCGCCCCCCGAGACCGTGGCTGAGCGCACACCGTCGATGGCTTCGAGGCGGGGCACCACGACGTCGTCGAGGGTCGCGGAGAGCTCGCTGAGCGAGACATCCGTCGCCCCCGCCGTCAGGAACATGATCGGGAGCGACGAGGTGCTGCCCGCGAGCACCTCGGGTTCTGCGCTCTCCGGCAGCGTTCCGTCGAGCCCCGCGAGGGCGTCGTTCAGCGATGCCGTGAACTCCTTGGCGTCGGTGCCGTACGCGTAGGCGACGGAGACCGTCGACACGCCGCTCGACGAGCTCGCGAGCACGGACTCGACGTCGTCGAGGTTCGACAGCGCGTTCGAGATCGGCAGGCTCACCTGCTCGTCCATCACCTCGGGGCTCGCTCCGGGCACGACCGTGACCACGGTCGACTGCGGCAGCTCGATCGACGGGATGAGCTCCTGCTTGAGCTGGGTCATCGAGAAGAGGCCGAAGCCGGCGATGACGAGCGTCACGAGCGCGACGAGCGCCCGGTTGGCGAGACTGAATCGGGCGAGTCTGTGCATGGCCGTCCTGGGGGTCGGGGCGTGGTCGTACCGAGGCGGATTTGCTTCGTGTGATACGAAGCTTCGCCTTAGGCTACGTATTCCTCCCTGTGTTGCGGCTGAGAACACCGGGGTACGGTAATCGAGTGGAGAGCTTCGAAGTCGCCAGCGCCGGCCAGGGCGAACTCCTCGACGAACTCCTCCGCTTGCAGGCGGCGATGGAGACCATCGTGGTGCCCGAACTCGTCGAACCGTTGCTCTCGATCCGGCTCACGATGCAGCAGCTCAAGGTGCTCGGCATCATCCTGACCGACCCCGACGGCAGCACCGTGCAGGGCCTCTCGAAGACGCTCGGTGTCTCGCTCGCCACCATGTCGGGCATCGTCGACCGGCTGACCGGCCAAGACATGACCACGCGTGTCGACGACCCCAATGACCACCGGGTGCGCCGGGTGCTCGCCACCGCCAAGGGGCGCGAGGTGATGCAGGAGCTGCTCGCCGCGCGGCCGCAACTCAGCCGCCCGCCGCTCGAACGGCTCGACGTCGAGGATCTTCGAGCGCTCACGCGCGGCGTGGGCGCGCTGCTCCGTGCACTGGAAGCGGAGGCGGCGGCCGCCGCCGCCGCCGAGAGCGAGCACCACCCCGAGCGCTGACGCGCGCCCGCGCGTCGGGCCGCGCCGGTCAGGCCATGCCCTCCGCGGTCTGCTCGAGCTGCGACTTCGGCCGTGCGCGCTGCGTTGCGAGTGCGGTGCCCGCCGCACCGCAGACGATGACGATCGCGATCACCTCGGTGGTCGAGAAGGTCTCCGAGAGCACGAGCCAGCCGAACACGGCTGCGATCACGGGGCCGAAGCTCGTGACGATGGCGTAGATGCGCGGCGAGATGCGGCGAAGGATCCAGGTGTCGAGGCTGTACGGCAACGCCGACGACAGCACGCCGACGCCGAGCAGGAGGCCCACGACGGCCCAGTCGATCGTCGCGGGATCGAAGGTCGCCGCCGCGAACGGCACGAGCAGCGCGAGGCTGACGATGCTCGCGACGGTGAGTCCTTCGAGTCCCGGCAGGCCGTGCGCGACCTTGCGCGTGAGCAGGATGTAGCCGGCCCAGGCCGCCGCGGCGGTCAGGGCGAGCGCCACGCCCCACGGGTCGATGTCCGCGGCATCCGACGCCCCGGGCCCGATCAGCAGCACCACGCCGGCGCCCGCGGCGAGTGCGCAGACCACGTCGAGCATGCGACGTGAGCTCGCGAGCGCGATGGCGAGCGGCCC
This sequence comes from Agromyces sp. NPDC056389, assembly GCF_042262385.1. NCBI lineage: Bacteria > Bacillati > Actinomycetota > Actinomycetes > Micrococcales > Microbacteriaceae > Agromyces > Agromyces sp. NPDC056389. Next base: position 2,429,376 of record NZ_JBHJPN010000001.1, on the reverse strand, counting down.
GAGGAACTCGATCGTCGCGGCGATGCCGAGGCCGAGCAGGTGCACCGACTCGTAGAACGTGACGTTCATGACGGCGAGCACGACGCCGAGCGCGACCGCAGGCCAGAGCCGGCGCCATGTGAGCTCGGCGCGCTTCGGCCGGTAGAACGGGAGCACGGCGACGACCATCACGAGCTGGCGCACGGCGACCACGACGAACGATCCGACGATCGGGATGACGAGTCCCGCGAGCGAGGATCCGAAGTTGATGGAGACCTCGGTGCCGAGCTGCACCGCGGCTCCGGCGAGGTTCCTGCTGCCGGCCGCGCCAGGCGCGGGCGCGGGCGCCGGTGCGGGCGTCGTCTGGTCGGTCACCATACGACGATACGCGTCGATGAGCGGGCCTCAGAATCCGGCGAGGCGGGCCCGGGCCGCGTCGAGGTCGGCGCCCGTGCCGGGAGCGAGCACCTCGGCGACCACGAAGCCGTCGCGGCGCACGAGGTAGACCCGATCGGCCCGCAGCCGGGCACGTCGGGGCCTGCCGGTGTCGCGGCTGAAGACGTGCGCCTCGACCCCGAGCTCGGCGGCGATGCGCCGCACCGCCCGCTCGGGCACGCCGTAGCCGTGCACCTGCCACTGCATCGAACGCAGGGCGTCGAAGTTCTCGCCCGTCCACCGCAGCCGAACGCCCACGGCCCCGGCCCCGTCTCTGCGGGTGCCTGCGGCATCCGGCACCGGGTAGCGGATGCGAGTCTGCGAGAGGTAGCCGAACACGCGCCGACCGCCGACGAGCAGCGGCGCGAGTCGTACGACCACCGGTCCGACGAGCGGCACGACCCGGCCGCGCAGGAATCGCGCAGTGGGCGAGGCGGAGGTCACGACGGCGAACGCGCGATCCGTCGTCGCGACGAGCACCTCGCCGACCGGTCGACGCTCCGCCTCGTAGCGGTCGAGCCGGGCGTCGGGCATGCCGCCGACCACGACGTCGGCGAGCGCGCAGGCGAGACCGTGCGCCTCCTGCAACCCCGTGTTCATGCCCTGCGCACCGATCGGCGAGTGGATGTGGGCGGCGTCGCCGACGAGGAAGCATGGCCCGTCCCGGAAGCGCGCGGCGAGGCGGTGGTGCAGTCGATAGGTCGTGAACCACGCGGATGCCGCGTACCGCACGCCGAACTCCCGGTCGAGCATTCCGCGCACGAGCGCCTCCGGCAGGTCCCCGTGCTCGTCGCGGTCGCGATCGCGCACGACCCCGAGCAGGCGCGCGCGACCGGGGCCCATCGGAAAGGCGAGCAGGAAGTGCTCGGCCGTGATGCGCACGTTGATCGCGTCGCCGACGAGGCCGGTGACGCCCGAGGCATCCGAGACGTAGAAGGTGTGCTCGTTCGTCGCGCCCTCGAAGGCGATGCCGAGCGTCTCCCGTACGACGGAGTGGGCGCCGTCGGCCCCGATGCAGTACCGGGCGCGCACGACGACCGGCCCGTCGGGCCCGGCGAGCGTGGCAGTGACGGCCGGCGAGGCCCGATGCGATGCGACCTCGAGCCGCTCGAGGCGATGACTCCAGTGCACCTCCTGCCCGAGTTCGACGAGCGCGTCGACGAGCAGCCGCTCGTTGCGGCTCTGCTCGAACACCGTGATCTCGCGGTACGGCGTGACCCCGACGCCGAGCGCGCGCAGGCGGATGCGCCCGAACGGCCGCCCCCGACCCGCCCCCGGCACCACGGTCGTCGCCGTCGAGCGCTCGGCGAGCACGCGGTCGACGAGCCCGAGCTGGTCGTAGAGCTCCATCGAGCGCGCCTGCACGGCGAGCGCGCGCGACTCGCGGGTCGGTCCGTGCTTGCCGTCGACGATCGTCACGTCGACGCCGAGCTTCGCGAGGCACACGGCGGCCGTGAGTCCGCTCGGGCCCGCGCCGACGACGAGCACGTCGGTGTCGATGCGCCCTGCTGCCGCGCCCATGCCTCAACTGTCGCACCGCGCCGACCCGGATGCCAGACTCGAACCGGGGAGGCGTGCATGGGCGACATCGACATCGACACGGGCACGGGCACCGGCAGCACCGGCGAGGACGCTGCGGGCGAGAGCCTGCTCACGGTCGTCATCGCCCTCGTCGCGAACGCCCTCATCGCGATCGCGAAGACGGCAGCGGCGGCGATCACGGGTTCGGCGTCGATGGTCGCCGAGGCCGCTCACTCCTGGGCCGACACCGGCAACGAGATCCTGCTCGTCATCGCCGAGCGCCGCTCGCGGAAGCCGGCGGATGCGCGGCATCCGCTCGGCTTCGGCAAGGACGCGTACATCTGGTCGATGTTCGCCGCGTTCGGGCTCTTCACCGCCGGTGCGGTCGTCTCGATCCAGCACGGCATCACCGAGCTGCTCGACCCCGAGCCGGCGAGTGACTTCGGCATCGCCTACGTCGTGCTCGCCATCTCGTTCGTGCTCGAGGCGATCTCGTTCGTGCGGGCGTACCGGCAGGCCCATGCAGCGGCGCGCGAACGCAGCCTGCACACGATCGAGCATGTCGCGAGGAGCTCGAACCCGACGCTGCGGGCCGTGTTCGCCGAGGATTCGGCCGCGCTCATCGGCCTCGTGCTCGCGTTCCTCGGCGTGCTGCTGCACCAGGTCACGGGCTCCCCCGTCTACGACGCGCTCGGCTCGATCCTCGTCGGCGTGCTGCTCGGGGTGGTCGCGGTCGTGCTCATCGGCCGCAACCGGGCGTTCCTCCTCGGCGAGGCGATCGATGACGAGTCGCGCGACGGTGTGCTCGCCGAACTGCTCGAACGCCCAGAGGTCGATCGCGTCACCTTCCTGCACATCGAGTACACGGGCCCCGACACGGTCTTCGTGATCGCGGCGGTCGACCTCGAGGGCAACCGGGGCGAAGCGGATGTCGCGGCCGAACTGCACGCACTCGAAGACGCCCTCGAGCAGCACCGGCAGGTGGGTCGTGCACTCCTCACCCTCGCCGATCCCGCGAGCCCGCCGCTCCTCCCGCGCCCCCGCTCGCTATCGTGAGGCAAGACGCGCGTGCGCACCGTGCCGATCGGAGTCCTCATGTGGTGGAGCAGGAAGCGAACCGGGTCGAAGGCCGCGACGAACGCGACCGATGCCGAAGCCCTCGGCGCCGAGGTGCCGGGGGGTGAGCACCGCAACGCATTCATCCTGATCGGCCTCGGCGGGGCTGCCGTCGCCGCGTTCGGCATCGCCGCACTCGCGGGCATCATCGCCCCCGTGTTCTTCGCGCTCGTGCTCACGATCTGCGTGCACCCGCTTCGGGTGTGGCTCGAAGACCACGGCGTGCCCCGCGGCATCGCGACGGGCTCGGTCATCGCCGCCGTCACGTTGCTGCTCGTCACCTTCGGCTACGCCGTCATGGTCGCGTTCGGGCAGTTCGCGACCCTGCTGCCCGAGTTCGCCGGCGAGATCAAGGCCTGGGGCGCCGACTTCGCGCAGTGGCTCGTCTCGATCGGCATCAACGCCGACGAGGTGCACGCGCTCTTCTCCGACTTCCAACCCGGCACCGTGATCGGGTTCGTCGGCGGACTCGTCGGCGGCCTCGCCGGCTGGACGTCGACCCTCGTCGTGCTCTTCACGATGCTGCTGCTGATGGCCATGGACGCCGGCTACCTGCCGACGCTGCTGCGCCAGCTCCGGCCGCATCGTCCGCTCGTCGCGACCTCGCTCGTCAACTACGCGAGCAACGTGCGCCGGTACATGGTCGTCACCACCGTGCTCGGCGTGGCGCAGGGTCTCGTCAACTGGGTCGCGTTGACCATCATCGGCGTGCCCGGCGCATTCATCTGGGGGCTGCTCGCCTTCCTCTGCAGCTTCATCCCGAACATCGGCTACTTCATCGCGATCATCCCGCCGATCGTCTTCGGTGCGCTCGTCGGCGGCTGGCCGATGGTGATCGCGGTGATCGTCGTCTACGGGCTCATCAACGCCGTGATCCAGTCGGTCATCCAGCCGCGCGTCGTCGGCAACGCCGTCGCGCTGAGCCAGACGATCACGTTCTTCTCGGTGCTCTTCTGGGCGGTCATCATCGGACCGATCGGCGCGATCCTCGCGATTCCGCTCACCCTGCTCGTGCGCATGGTGCTCGTCGACTCGAACCCGAACTCCTTCTGGATCAGGCCGATGCTCGGCGAGCTCGACGAGACGAAGGCCCTCATGGCCGAGTCGGATGCCGCGGCGAAGGCCGCTCGCAAGGCCAAGCGCTCCCCCGTCGCGCCCTCGGCCGAGTAGCGCCCGCCCGGGGGCGCCACCTCACAACCGGATGGCGCCCAGCGACTCGAGCTCGCGCCACCCGGTGACCGCGACGGTCGACGGCATCACGTCGGCCGCCACGAGCTCGGGCATGACGAGGCCGGTGAGGCCCGCGACATCCGACACCGGCACCTGGAAGGTGCGGAACGGGCCGAGCGGTGGCGCCTCGCCGGGAGTCGGGGCGACGACCTCGCTCGTATCGACGAGCGGTGCCTGATCGACGACGAACGCCGTCGTCGCGAGCCGGCCGCCCGTGTTCCACGCGACGACCTTCCAGAATCGAAGGGGCACCCGGATGCCGCGATACGGCGGATCGCCCGCGCCGAGCACGGGCGCCGTGAAGACGCTGAGCCGCAGCCCGTACGCCTCGGCGTGCGCGAGCACGTGGTCTTCGAGGCCGAGCCACAGCTCTTTCGACTGGTTGAAGCCCGACGCCTGCGGCGCGGCGTTGGGATAGCGGAACGTCTCGGCGTTCGCCCGGGCCGCGATCTCGGGCGCGCCCCACACGGGGTCGCGCCGGCGCACGAGGTGGCCGCGATCGAAGTCGTTGCGGGCGTAGATCTCGGGGCCCGCCTGCCAATCGGCGGGGATGCGCTCGTCGAGCCTCCAGTCGTCGCCGCGAGGCAGGTCGATGAGCGACGGCCCGTCGACGTTGACGCCCGTGACCCGCGCAAATCGCCGCACGGTGTCGAGCACGACCGAGAAGTGGAGGTACTCGAGTTCGACGGCCGCGGAGGCGTCTGCCTCGCCCACTCGCGGCATCGCCGCCGGCACTCCGAGGAACTGCGCGTCGAATCCCATGCCACGAGTCGACCACGACCTGCCGACACTTCCGCAATGGGGAGGCCTCCACCCCCGAGTGGCCGGGACCCGCACATCGGCGCACCTAGGCTTGGCCACCGAAGGGGGAACATTGACTGACGATTCCCGGGGCGAAGAGCCCCAACAGACCATTCCCGAGACGGCTGACGCGGCACCCGCGCCGGCGGTGGTGTCCGAGCCCGCTGCTCCCGTGTACGCACCCGTCGCAACGGCACCCGTCCAGCCTGCTGCCGACGGTGCGGTGCCCCCGGCCAAGAAGGGCCTCGGCACGGGCGCGATCATCGGCATCATCGGCGGCGGGCTGTTCGTGCTCATCGCCCTGATCGTGGCGATCGTGATCGCCATCAGCGTCGTGCGAGGCGTCGCCGGCGGCGGAACTCCCTTCGCAGGTGGCGGCAGCGCCGAGGAGACCGCCGAGGGCTTCCTCACCGCGATCGCCGACGCCGACGCCGAGACCGCGCTCTCGTTCGTGTACGAGACGGAGTCGTCGAGCCCGCTGCTGACCGATGAGGTGCTCGCCGCGTCGCAGAAGCTCGCGCCCCTCACCGACATCGTGATCGGCGAGCCCGAGGTCACGGGCGGCTACGGGCAGGTGCCCGTGACCTACTCGATCGGAGACACGTCCGTCACCACCGACATCTCCGTCTCGCAGATCTCCGACGAGTGGAAGATCACGGGTGGCACCGGGCAGCTGGCCGTCCACCAGCTCGACGGCCTCGAGCCGACGATCAACGGGGTCCCGGTGAGCGGCGAGTACGTCGATGCGTTCCCGGGTGCGTACGAGTACGGCGTGACCGTCGACGGGTTCGCCCTCGAGGGCGAGAAGATCGTCGTCGTGACCGCGCCCAGCGAGTACCCCGACACGAGCGGGATGACCGCAGTGCTCTCGCCCGAGGCCGCCGCCGCCTTCCGGCAGGCCGTCTCGACGGCGATCGACGCGTGCATCGCGTCGACGACGCTCGATGCCGGCTGCGGGCTGGCGATCCCGGCGACGCTGAGCGACGGGACCCAGCTCACCGAGGGCACCATCACTCGTTCACTGTCCGCCGAGACCCGGGCGACGATCGCGGCCCTGGAACCCGAGGTCAGCTACGACGTGCCCACGCTCGTGAGCGGCGGATACCTCGGCTCGGTCGAGGTCACCGCCCAGTGCACGAAGGACGGTTCGACCGGCACGTGCTCGGTGCTGTTCGGCCCGTCGATCGGCACCCCGTCGATGAACTTCGCGACGGATGGCGCCGTCATCGAGTGGGACTGACCCGCTGACCCACTGACGCGCCGCACCCCGGCGCTCCACGCGAACGCGCGCATCGACCGACCGGTCGGTGCGCGCGTTCGCGTTCCGGCGCTACAGGAGCCAGTCGAAGAGCTGCAGCTCGACGGCGGCCGCCCGCGCGAGCAGGAACCCGATGATGCCGACGATCCATCCGGTCGTCTCGGCGGCGTTCTTCTCCATCCAGGCGCCGAGCCGCGCGAGCGGCCGCTCCATCGCCCGCGCAGCCATGATCCGAAGACCGAGCAGCACGAGGGCCGGCAGCACCATGACGACGCAGTAGCCCACGAGCACCAGGAACCGGGTGGCGGCGTCGAACTCCGACGTCGAGAGCAGCCCGATGCCGACGAGGTAGGGCAGCATCGACGCCACCTCGACCGCCGCGGCCGCCACCGCGAGACCCATGAGGGGAAGCAGGCTGCCCGCCTCGTCGCCCACGTCGGTGACCGCGCGCTCACGCCACCGTGCGAAGCGGCCGGGGCCCGAGCGCTTGCGCTTGCCGCCGATGAAGAACGAGCCGATGAGCAGGGCCGCGCCGACGATGAGCTGCGCCCAGAGGAACCCGGGGGTCGCGGCGAGCGTCATGAGCTGCGGGAGGGCGGTGGCCGCGATCGTCAGCAGCACGACGCCGACCAGGAGGTAGAAGCCGGCGACCGTCGCGAGGTAGATGAGGATGCGACCGGGCCGCAGCCGGCCGGGCGCCAGGAGCAGCCACGTGGGGATGAGCAGGGTGCCGAAGCTCGTGGAGTCGACGAGCGCCAGCAGCGCGAGTGCGCCGAGAAGGGCGGGGCCGGTGAGGGCGGCCCCGCTCAGTAGGTCAAGGTCCATCCGTCCAGCCTGTCGGATGCCGCACGCGTGCGGATCCCCCGCATGGCGGATGTCGGTTCGCCGCGGGCGACCCGATCAGGCGTGCGCGGCCGGCGCGGCGAAGACGTTCAGCACGATCACGCCCGCGATGATCAGGCCGATGCCGAAGAGCTTCGGCATCGTGAGGCTCTCACCGAGGAACAGCACGCCGATCGCCGCGATCGCCGCGGTGCCGACGCCCGACCAGATCGCGTAGACCATGCCGATCTCGAGCTCGCGCACCGCTTGCGCGAGCATCGCGAACGAGACCCCGTATGCGGCGAGCACGCCGACCGTCCACCACGGCTTCGTGAAGCCCTCGGTCTTGCCGATGAAGCTCGTCGCCGCGACCTCGAAGACGATCGCGAGGGTGAGGAACAGCCAGGCCATGGTGGATTCCGTTCTCGAGTGGCGGCATCCGACACTAGTGCAGAATGCTCACATGGACCTGCTCCTCGCGGGCGTGCTCGCACTGCTCGCCATCGCCGCCGCGACGGCCGTCGCACCGAAGCTCGGCGTCGCCGCGCCGCTCCTGCTCGTGCTCGTCGGCCTCGGCGTGGGGCTCCTGCCGGCGGTGCCGTCGTTCGAGATCGATCCGGAGTGGATCCTCGCGGGAGTGCTGCCGCCGCTCCTCTACTCGGCCGCGGTCTCGATGCCGGCGATGGAGTTCCGCCGCGACTTCGGTGCGATCAGCGGGCTGTCGATCGCGCTCGTGGTCATCACCGCCGTGCTGCTCGGACTGCTGTTCGCGTGGCTGATCCCCGGCCTCGGCCTCGCGTGGGGCATCGCCCTCGGTGCCATCGTCAGCCCCACCGATGCGGTCGCGACATCGATCGTGAAGCGCCTCGGCGTCTCGCCGCGGGTCGTCGCGATGCTCGAGGGCGAGAGCCTGCTGAACGACGCCAGCGCCCTCGTGCTGCTCCGGGCGGCGATCGCGGGCGCCGCGGCATCCGTCTCGATCTGGGGAGTGGCCGGCTCGTTCGTGTACTCGATCGTCGTGGCAGCCGTCATCGGCGTCGCCGTGGGCTGGGTCAACCTGCAGGTTCGCGCGCGCATCGCCAACCCGACGGTCAACACCGTCATCTCGTTCACGATGCCGTTCCTCGCCTCCATCCCGGCCGAACACCTCGGCGCCTCGGGCCTCGTCGCCGCCGTGGTCGCCGGACTCGTCACCGGCCGGGGTGCTGCGCGCTACCTCAGCCCGCAGCACCGATTGTCGGACGTCCAGAACTGGCGCACGATCGAACTCGTGCTCGAAGGTGCGGTGTTCCTCGTGATGGGACTCGAGCTCACGGCGATCGTCACCGACGTGGAGGCCGCCCACGCGGGTGCCTGGAACGCGGTCGGGCTCGCGGCGATCGCGCTGATGGCGACGGTGCTGATCCGCGCCGCCTTCGTCGCCCCGCTGCTCGCCGCCCTCTCGCGTCGGGCCAAGCGGGCCGCGACCATCAAGGGCGTGATCGCCGATCGTGTCGCAAGCGGAACGGCGAGCTTCGGCAGCGGCCCCGGAAGCGGGCGCGAACGCGGGCGCGCGGCCGTCGAGACCCAGCACCTCGAGCACCGGGCGTCGCGAGGCGAGGCACGACGCAGCCGGCAGCCCTCGGCGGCGACGACCGAGCGGTTCCGCACGATGTGGCGGCGGCGGGTCGCCGACATCGACTACCTGCTCGCCCAGCCGCTCGGCTGGCGCGAGGGCACGATCGTGGTGTGGGCCGGCATGCGCGGCGTCGTGACGCTCGCCGCCGCCCAGACCCTGCCGGCGGAGACCCCGAGCCGCTCGCTGCTCATCCTCATCGCGTTCGTCGTCGCCGTCGGCTCGCTGCTCGTGCAGGGCGGCACGCTGCCGTGGCTCGTGCATCGGCTGCTGCCCGCGCGCGACCCCGGCGAGAGCATCGCGGAGCGGCGCGATCTCGAGCGGGTGCTCCGCACGGCGGCGATGGCCGAGATGGCGGCCGATGACGACCCTGCGGTGCGGGAGATGGCCGAGCGCATGCGTGCGGCCTGGCAGCTCTCGAACGCCGAGGGCGCGAGTGACGACGACGAAACGGATGCCACGGCGGACGCGGATGCCACGGGCGAGTCCGGCACACCCGCCGACGCGAAGGCCGGCGCCCTCGCCCCGCCCGCGGGATCCGGCCGGCGCATCGACCCCGAGCAGGTGCGCCTGCTCCGGCTCCGCATGATCGACGCGGAGCGCACCGCACTGCTCGACGCCCGCGACGACGGCATGTTCAGCGCCGCCGCGCTCAGCGCCGCCCTCGAAGACCTCGATGCCGAGCAGATCAGCGTCGAGCTGAAGGGTTCCGAGAGCGCCTGACACCCGCCCCGACTCAGCGTCCGCCGGCTGAATCCTCGCGCATCGATCGAGCGATGTCCTCAGCGGTGAGATCGGCGTTGACGGCCCCGGCGATCAGCGACCCCGCGCCGAGCGACACCGAGACGTTCGAGCGTCGGTCGATCACGTTGCCGACCGCCCAGACGTGTTCCACGCTGGTACGGCCGTCGGGGTCCGCCACCACCCAGGAGCCGGCCTCATCATCGAGCGTTCGCGCACCCAGGTCGCGCAGCAGCCGGTCTCTCGGGTGCAGCGTCGTCGCGGTGAAGATCGTCTCGACCGCCACCGAGCGGTCGCCCAGCTCGACGGCCTCGACCCGCCCATCGCTCGAGCGGACCGCTCGCACCGGGCCCCGCTCGATCCGGATGTCGCGCGCCTCCAGTGTTCGCACCGCATCCGCCCCGGGCTCGCCGACGTCGTTCGGGAAGTAGACGATCCGGTCGGACCATTGGCGGAGCTGATGCGCCTGGTCGACGCCGTGGGGCCCGGCGGCGATGACGCCGATCGTGTGGTGGCGACGTTCCCACCCGTCGCAGTAGGGGCAGACGACGACGCCGCGACCCCACTGCTCCTGCAGTCCGATGATGTCCGGCAGCCGGTCCCTGAGCCCGGTGGCGACGATCAGCCGCCGCGCGGTCACGACCTCCGACGGTCCGTCGACCTCGATGCCGCCACGGCGCGCGCGAGCGGACTCGACCCGCCCTTCGACGACGACGCCCCCGTACTGCTCGACCTCGACGCGGCCCCGCTCGAGCAGCCGCGTCGGCGGCAGCCCGTCGTGGCCGAGCACGCCGTGCATGTGCTCGGCGACGCCGTTCCTCGGGTCGCCCGCATCGAACACGATCACGCGGCGGCGCGCCCGGGCGAGTGAGAGCGCCGCGCTCAGCCCGGCCGGACCACCGCCCACCACCGCGACGTCGAACGGATCGGCTGCCATGCTGCGTACCCTACGCTCACCGGGCGACGGACGCCTCCGCTCCGCCCGGGCGCCTCCTCACCCCGCTGGGCGCACGCGGAGCGTCGCGAGGATGGCGGCGGCGACGTCGTCGCGGCTCCGTTCGGGCTCGAAGACGAGCCACTCGAGCCCCGACATGAGCACCGCCCCGAAGACGCCCGACGCCATGATGCTGCTGCGCCCGGCCGCGGCATCCGTCTCGTCGATCGCCTCGGCGAACACGGCGAGCGCTTCGTGCCGGAGTGCGAACAGGGTCTGCTGCCAGGCGCGGTCGGTGCGGAAGATCTCGGAGGCCATGAGCCTCGCGAGCGCGCCGTTCTCGGCGACGATGTCGAGCAGCCGGATGACGAGCGCATCGACCGCGTCCCATCCGCGGAGCTCGCCCTTCGCGCTGCGGAGGGACTCGGCGAGCGCGCCGACCCCCTCCTGCAGCAGGGCCTCGAAGAGCTGGTCCTTCGAGCTGAAGTTGTAGTACAGGCTGCCCTTGGCGACGCCGGCGAGCTCGGCGACCTCGTCCATGGTCGTGCCGGTGATGCCCTTGGTGGCCGCCAGCTCGAGCGCGGCGTCGAGGATGGCGCGCTTCGTGGTGTTCGCGCGTGCCATGGTGTCTCCTCGTCGTTCGCTCGGGCCGGCGGTCGGGCCTGGCCGGCTAGATCGCCAGCTCGGGGTGCAGTCGGCTGACGCTCCACATGCGCTGCTTGCCGGCGCTCCAGGCGCTGATGGCGAGCGAGCCCACGAGGATGCCGGCCAGCACGAGCACCGAGAGCCACAGTCTAGAGTCCACGCCGCCGGTGATGAGCTCGCGCAGGCCGCTCACCACGTAGGAGGCGGGCATGTACGGGTGCAGCCACTGGAAGAAGGCCGGCGTCGTCTCGACGGGGTAGGTGCCGCCGGAGGAGCTGAGCTGCAGCATGAGCAGCACGAGGCTCACCACCCGGCCCGCCGCGGTGCCGAGCACGATGATGAACATCTGCTGCAGGGCGAGGAACGCGAGCGTGACGAGATAGATGAACGCCGAGGTGCCGAGCCAGTACGCGGGCTCGAGGCCGATGCCGTAGACCAGCACGAGCACCATGATCACGACCTGGCCGAGGCCGATCGCCATCGCGGGCAGGAAGCCGGTCATCACGGCGCGGAGGCCCGTGGCCGAGGCGGCGAGCGCCCGGGTCGGCAGCGCACGCAGGATGAGCCAGGTGATGAGGCCGCCGACGAAGGTCGCGAGCGCGATGAAGAAGGGTGCGAAGCCCTCGCCGAAGCTCTTCGACTCGTTCTGCCAGCTCTGGTCGAGCTGCACGGGCGCGGCCATGACGTCGGCCTTCGCCTCGATGTCGGCCGTTGTGAGCTGCGGCGCCGCTGCGGCGCCCTCGCCGAGCTTGTCGGCGAGCGTGCCCGCACCGTCGGCGAGTTGCGTCGCTCCAGAGGCGAGTGCGGTGCCGCCGTCGGCGAGCTGGCCGGTGCCGCTCACGAGGTCGTCGGTGCCCGAGCTGAGCCGGTCTGCACCGCTCGCGATGGTTCGGGCTCCGGATGCCGCTTCGCCCGACTTGGTCGAGAGGGTCGATGCGCCATCGCTCACCTGGGAGGCGCCGGCCGCGAGCTCGGCGGCCTTCGGCGCTCCGGCGGAGAGCCCGGCGGAGAGCTGGTCGACGGCCCCGGCGTACTGGCTGCTGAGGCCCGCGTATCCCTGCACGGTCGGCAGTGCGGCCTGCGCCGCGCCGTCGACACCGGCGGCGATCGCCTGGATCTCAGCGAGACGCGCGGTCACGTCGACCGTGGCGCCCTGCTCGCCGGCGAGATCGGCCTCGAGGCTCGCGATCTTCGCCGAGAGCAGTGCGGTGCCCTGCGTGAGTTCGCCGGTCTTCGTCGCGATCCCGCTCGCGCCGTCGGCGAGGCCGTGCGCCTTCTGGGCGAGCACGGCGGAGCCCTTCGCGGCGTCGGCCACCTTGCCCGAGAGCTCGGCCGCGCCATCCGAGACGCGGGTCGCCCCGGCCGAGAGCGTGCCGGCGCCCGAGGCGAGCTGTTCGAGGCCGTCGGCGAGGGTGCCGGTGCCGTCGGCGAGCTGCACGGCGCCCGCGTCGAGGGCGCCGGCACCGGTTGCGAGGTCGCCGAGGCCGACGACGAGGCGGCCGGCACCGTCGTTCGCGGTCGCGAGGCCGTCGGCGAGGGTGGTCGCGCCGTCGGCGGCCGAGCGGATGCCCGCGCCGGCGTCGTTGAGCCCGATGAGCATCGCGTCGGCGGTCTGCTGGCCGACCTGCTCGGCCACGGTGTCGCGCAGCTGGACCATCGCCTGCTGGCCGAGGGTGGAGGCGAGGAAGCTGTTGGAGTCGTTGTAGTCGACCTCGACGGTCGCGGGCTTCGGGTCGTCGGAGCCGACCGAGACGGCGCTGGCCGAGAAGTCGGCCGGGATCGTGACGGCGAAGTAGTAGTCGCCGTCGGTCACGCCGGTCGTGGCGTCCGCGGCATCCGTCACCTGCCAGTCGAGGTCGTTCCGGCTCGTGAGCTCATCGACGAGGTCGTCGCCCGCGGTGATCGCCTCGCCGTCGCGACTCGCCCCGGCGTCCTCGTTCACGAGTGCGACGGGGAGGTTCTTCAGCTCGTCGGTCGGCGCCCAGAACGCCCAGAGGTAGAGCGCGCCGTAGATGAGCGGGATGAAGAGGAGCACGACGAGCGCGATCTTGGGCAGCGTGCCCTTGCCGAAGCGGCGGAGCTCCGTGCCGGAGGAGAGGAAGGCGAACATCAGGCGTGCTCCAGGATGAGGTCGATGGCGTCATCGGAGTCGGCGGGTGCCGGAACCTCGGGCGCGATGGTGGTGAGGTCGAAGGCGAGCGGGGCGATGCCGAGCTCGTTCCAGATGGCGGTGTCGGGCGCGGCGGCGGAGGCCACGACGGCGGTGCCGGCCCGGGTGATCGAGTGGAGGCGCTGCCACAGCACGCGCCGGGCCGCGGGCGACTGCACCTGCTCGATCTGGTCGAAGAAGAGCACCTCGGGCTCGCTCATCATCGCGAGCGCGATGCGCAGCAGTACGGTCTGCACCTCGTCGAGGTCCCAGATGACGGTGTCGGTCGACGGCAGGGGCACATCGCCGAAGACGGGGGCGAGCACGCGGCGGAGCTCGGCGTCGTCGGTTCGGCGCACAATCGCCCACCAGGGCGCGAGCCACGCGGCGCGCTCGCGAACGGCGGCGCCGACCGTCACCGACTCCTCGAGCGTGTCGATGCCCTGGAATCCGGCGATCGCGGTCGCGCGCTGCACGGGTCGGGCACGGCGAGGCAACTCGTAGCCGAGCACCTCCGCAGTGCCGCTCGACGGCTTCATACGGCCGGCGAGGGTGAGCAGCAGGCACGTGCGACCGCTGCCGGCCGGGCCGTGCAGCACCGTGAGGCCGCGGTCGGCGACGAGGTTCACGGGGCCGTAGACGGGGCCGCGCTTGGAGTGGAGGGCGAGTTCGTGCGCCCGCACGATGATCGACACGATGCATCCTTCTCAATTTGTACTGACCAGTCAGTTTAGATCGAGAAGGCGGAATCTGCAACCCCGAGGCCCCGGCTGCGGGTCAGACGGGTCGGCGGGTGCTACTCGAGCTCGCGCAAGCGCGCCGCCACGCCGCCGCCCTGGTTGGTGCGCCGCTCGGAGCCGACGGCGATCGCGAGCAGCACGGCACCCGCCGTCGCGAGCGTGATCCACCACGGCATGGCCCCGACGGCGCGGTCGACCTGGGCGGAGAACACCACGATGTTCTCGATCGGCAGCACCGCGAGCCCGAGCACGAACGGCGCGGCGAGCTTGCGCGACGAACCGACGAGGATCGCGACGAGGGCCAGCGCGATCACGAGGATCGGCCGGTACAGCTGCGGATCCGTTCCGGTCGCGAGCACCGACGGCAGGAAGGTGAGCACGATCCCGGGCGCGAGCAACCGCCAGCTGCCGCGGAACCCGATCGGCCACGAATTCAACGATGGATGCGACGGCGCCGCGGCCGCCGGACGCATCGCGATGAGGCCCGCCGCCAGCACGGCGAGCCCGAGCGGCAGCGAGAACACCTCGACGCGGAGGTCGCGTTCGCTCCAACCGGTGACCCCCGTCGCCCAGGCGAGCCCGTAGGTGAACCAGAACGGCGGCAGCACCGGGCGGGCGCGGCGCGCGAGCGACACCGTGACGAGGGCGAGCGCGAGCAGCAGCACCATCAGCACCCACAGCGTCCAGATCGCGAACCACTCGCGCCGGATCGCCGTGACCGGCCCTGCGACGAGGAACACGAGCGCCGGCGCGAGGAGCCATCGCGTCTCGCGGAGCCAGATCTCGAGCGGAGTCTCCGCTGCCGGCGGCTTCGGCGCACCGTCGTGCAGTCGCCGCACCGAGGCGATCGCGAGCAGCACGCCGACGACGCTGATGCCGAGCACCGGCAGCATGACGAGGTCGGGGTCGGCGATGGCGACCACGTCGCGCTCGAGTCCCCACCGCATCGCCTGGATCGGCGCTGCGGCCGCGGCGACGAGCGCCCCCGCGAGGGCGGGCGTGCGAAGCATCCGCGTGTCCGAGCCGGCGGGCAGCCGGGTGAGCACGCGGCCGGAGACGAGCAGCACGACGGATGCCGCGAGGAGCGTCGCCGTGCGCCACGGGAACGCCCCCGGCTCCGACCCCCAGGCGGCGAGCAGCACGAGCGACGGCACGAGCGCGCACGCGAGCCCGGTCGCCGCGAGGGCGAGCCCACGTCGCCCGCGAGCGACGAGGATCGCACCGACGACGATCGCAGCGATCGCGGGCGGCAGCGTGTACGGCTCGACGACCATGATGCCGAGCATCGCCCACACGCACCAGAGCGCCCCGGTCCAGCTCGCCGCGGCGAGCCACCAGCCGTAGCGACGGCCGGCGACGATCCGCGTCGCGGCGAAGCCGAGTCCGAGCACCACGAGCACGGCCATCGCCGTGCCGAGCCCTGCGGCATCGCGCACGAGGGCGAGCAGCACCGCGATCGCCGCGGTCACGAGCGAGGAGATCTCGATCCAGAGGCGCACGGATGCCGCGGTGGCGGCATCGTGGCCATGGCGGACGAGTACCGCCCCGATCGCCTTCGTCGCCGGCAGCACGACGGCGACGATCGCGGCGATGACCGGCAGCACGACCGGCGAGCCGCTGACGTCGAGGAACTGCGAGCCGAGGCAGACGGCGACGACCGCGAGCGACGGCACGAGCAACGCGGCCGCCGCCGAGCGCACCAGACGGTTCAGGCCCGGGCGGCGGGTGAGCACGAGCGCGAGCGCGAGCAGGAACATGACCGCGGTCGACAGCGCTGTCCACCCGTTCGGCTCGCGCAGCACCGTGGCGACGCCGATGAGGAACGGCACGGCGGTGACGACGAGGATCGCGTACCAGGAGCGGGCGTCCACTCGTCGCACGAGCGTCGCCGCGAGCGCGCAGAGCGCCGCCGCGGTCGTCGTGAGGCAGAGCACGGCGATCGTCACGACGCCCAGGCGATCGAGCGCCGTCGCGAACACGACGAGGGCGTACGCGTAGGCGGCGCCGACGTGCACCACCCGGGCACCGGGCGCGATCGGTCGGACGACCACCAGGATCGCGGCGACGATCACGACGCCGACCGGCACCGTGATGTTCGGGTCGTTCCAGCTGAGGAGCGCAGCGACGACGAGTGCGGCATGGGCCAGCACGATGAAGGGAACGCGAACGCTGAGGCGGGCCCTGCTGAACCGCGATATCGGAACGATCACCATTGCGGTCGCGAGCACTGCCGCCGCGATACCGACCAACGCTCCACCGAGGGGGGTGAATGCCGGCCAGCCGACGAACGCCGCGGTGCCGAGCGCACCCGTCCAGAGGGCGAGCACGAGCATGTCGATCGGAAAGCTCGTGCGGTGGGCAGCGGGCTCGGTGCGGCGCGCGAGCGCAGCGAGCACGGCCGCGCCCGAGGCGGCGGCCAGGAGCCCGAGCACCGCAGCGAGCACCTGGTCGGGTGCCGGGCCGCCCGCGCCGACCGGGACGATCGGGTCGGACCCCGGCGAACGGAACGGGGCGAGCCCGTCACCGAGGAAGGCGAGCACGACGGAGCCGAGGGCTCCGAGGGCGATCGAAACGGCGGGCAGCGCGACCGCGAGGCCGACGGCCAACGCGCCGCTCTGCACCTCGCGGGCACGCACGACGCCGCCGGGGCGGATGGCACCGGATGCTCCGATCGCCACCGCACCGGCGAGCGGCATGAGCGCCGTCTGCCACACTGGGTCGAGCGTCGACGGGGCGAACGACGCCGCGACGAGCGCCGCCGTGCCGAGCGCCCCCGCGATGAAGCTCCAGCTCCGTGGGATCCCGTACCGGGTCGCCACGGCCGCCAGGGCGGCGAGCAGCGCGAGGATCGCGGCGCGAACGAGCACCGGTCCCTGTGTGTTCGCGGCCGGAAGGAACACCAGCTGCACGAGCACCACGACGGTCGCGAGCAGTTGCACGACCGTGAGCGTCAGGCGATCGGTGCGGAGTTCCGCGCCGAATCGTGGCGCAGCGACGCGAAGGAGCTGCTGCGCGCCGAGGGCGACGCCGATCACGCCCAGATGACCCCACGCCGTGCCCCAGCCGCCGGCGGCGTAGCCGAGGAACGCCGGCACGAAGGCGAGGCCCACGAGCGCGATCCACCACCAGGTGCGGATGCGCGCGCGCCAGGCGATCGCGAGCATCGCGGCGGCCGCGATCGCCGTGCCGAGCGCTGCGAACGCCCACCCGCTCACCTCTGCGGGCGCGAGCTCGGTGAACGCCCAGACGTCGAGGGCGAGGAAGACCATCCCGAGCGCGCCGATCGCCTCGGCCGAGAACTGCACGCCTCGTCGGCGGAGCATCCAGGCGGTCGCGAGGAAGATCACGGTGACGACGGCGATCACCGTCGTGCGCATGGCGAACCCGACATCGGGGTTCAGGAACGTGAAGACGATCGCGGCGACCGCGAAGAGGCCCGCGCCGGCGACGGCGAGCACCGATTGCACGCTCACCTGCGACGTCGAGGTCGACGTCGAGGCGTCAGGCTGCGGGGCTGATGCGGCCGAGACTGCGGGTGCGGGATCCGCTCGCGCCTGCTGCCGGCCGGCGGCGGACGTCGCGGTGCGATCGGCCCACGACGCGGTCGGCAGTGCCGCGATGAGCCGCGCGCGCTCGTGCACGGCCTCGGCAGCTCGCTGCGACGCCTCCCACAATTCACGCCCCTCGGCGCCGCGCAGGTCGGCGGCGCACTCCGGGCAGATCGCGCGGTCGCCGAGTTGCGCATCGCACCGCGGACAGTTCGTGGAGGCGAGCAGATATCGTGCGGCCTGCTCGTTCCATGCGCTCACCATTGGCGCAGTCTATTGACGCCGGCCGCAGAACCGCCCGCGATCGGCGCGGCCCTGTGCACAGCGGCACCTGCTGCGACGAGCACCCTGCCGCGGATCAGGCGGGTCGGGGCGCTACTCGGCGTCGGTGAACGCTCGCGGCGGCGCCCCGCGCCACGGGAAGGCCGGCGCTCCCCCGACCTCCACCTCGACGCCGAGCAGGGCGCCGTCGGCGTCGGCCGGATGCGGCAGCCCGATGCTCGCCGTCGTGATCACGAGCAGCCGGTCGACGAGCGCGACGGCCGTCGGCCGCTTCGACGGCAGCCCGATCGTCTCGAGCAGCACGCCCTGCGGCGAGTAGCGGCGCACCTCGGCGGCATCCCAGACCGCCACCCAGAGCATGCCCTCCAGGTCGATCGCCAGGCCGTCTGGGTTGCCGCCCTCGACCCTGCACACGGTGCGCCGGTTGCCGAGCCTGCCGTCGGGCGCGACGTCGAAGGCCTCGATGCTGCGATGCGGGAGCGTGTCGATGTAGTACAGGGTCTCGCCGATGCGATCGAACGCGAGCCCGTTGGAGACGGTCACGCCGTCGAGGCGCTCGGTCGCCACGCCGTCGGGGTCGATGCTCCAGAGCGAGCAGTGCGGCGCCCTCGGCATCGACTGGCTGCCCACCCAGAAGCGGCCGAACGGATCCCCGCCGCCGTCGTTCATGTAGTCGTCGCCCGAGGCGATGTCGACCGCGATCGGCGAGACGACCCCGTCGTCGCCCACGTGCACGACGCCCCGGTCGACGGCCACCGCCCACCCGGCGCCGGCCTCGGCGAGCGGCACGGGCGCGCCGATCCTCCTGCCGACCGTCACAGCGGGCCCCGGCACGACCGTTCCCCCGTCGAACCGCCCGCGATGGAACGAACCGGTCGCCATGTCGATCCATCCGAGACCGCCGTCGCGCCCGTCCCAACGGGGCGACTCGGCCTGGACGTACCGCTCGGCGGAGATGATCTCGACGGTTCGTTTGGGAGTTGAGCGCGACATCCGTGTCATCCTTCGGTGGTGGAGGTACCCGATATGTGGCAGGCTATCTCACAATATGAATGTCAGTTGCGAGACTGGCGAAGCAACGACGCTGAAGTGAGGAACTGGCCGATGGCCCCGATGCTCCATGGCTTGATGCCGATTCTTGCCACCCCGTTCGACGAATCCGGCGCGCTCGACCGCGCCAGCCTGCGACGACTGGTCGAGTTCCAGCTCGCCTCCGGCGTCGACGGCGTCGCCGTCTTCGGCATGGCGAGCGAGGGCTTCGCCCTCACCGCGGCCGAGCGCCGCACCATCCTCTCCGATGTCGTCGAGGTCGTCGCGGGCCGCGTGCCCGTCGTCGCCGGCGTCAACGGCACCTCGACGGCGACCTCGATCGAGCAGTCGCTCATCGCCCAGGAGGGCGGCGCCGATGCCCTCATGGTGCTGCCGCCGTTCATGGTGAAGCCGCCGGCCGCGAGCCTCGTCGACTTCTACGGCGAGGTCGCCGCGGCCACCTCGCTCTCGGTCATGGTGCAGGACGCCCCCGGCGTGACCGGCGTCGCCATGGCCCCGTCGCTCATCGCCGAACTCGCCCGCCTCGACGGCGTCGACTCGGTGAAGATCGAGGCGCCCCCGACGGCCCCGAAGGTCGGCGCGGTCGTCGATGCGATCGGTGACGCCGACTTCGCGGTGCTCGGCGGGCAGAACGCGCAGTTCTGCCTCGAGGAGTACGCCCGCGGCGCGGTCGGCACGATGCCGGCCTGCGAGTTCGCCGACCTGCTCGCGCCCGTGCTCGAGCAGTTCATCACCGGGCGCGTCGACGAGGCGCGCGCCGGGTTCCGACGTATGCTCCCCCTCGTGCTGGTGGGTCTGCAGGGCGGCATCGCGTGGGCGGTGCACAAGGAGGTGCTCGTGGCGCGCGGCATCATCGACCACGCCACCGTGCGCTACCCGGCCGCCCGCCTCGACGCCGGCAGCCGCGCCGCCGTCGACCTCGTCATCGAGGAGCTCGACCTCCCGCCGCTGCCGACCGCGGTGCGCGTGTGACCCGTCGCGGCGTCCTGCTGATCGGCGGCGGCTCCGACATCGGGCTCGCGATCGCCAGGGCCTTCGCCGAGCAAGGCGACGCGGTCGTCGGAGTGGGGCTCGAGGCATCCGCCGACCCCGTCTTCGAGCGGTACCTCACCGCCGACTGCAGCCGAGCGGATGCCGCGGCGCACGCCGTCGCCGACGCCGAGCAGGCGCTCGGCCGCCTCGACGTCGTCGTGCTCGCCGCCGCACGCATGCCGATCGGCCGGGCCGACGCCACGAGCGACGACGACTGGCGCGGCGCCCTCGGGGCGACGCTCGACTCCGCGTTCTTCGTGTCGCGTGCCGCGCTGCCGCGACTCGGCCCCGGTTCGTCGATCGTCGCCGTCACCTCGGTGAACGCCTCGCTCGCCGCACCGGGCCTGCCGGCCTACGCCGCAGCCAAGGCGGGGGTCGAGGGGCTCGTGCGGCAACTCGCGCTCGAGTACGGCCCTCTGGGCGTGCGGGTCAACGCCGTGGCGCCCGGCAGCATCTCGGCGACCGAGACCGGCGAGAGCGAGGGCTACCCGCTCGGCCGCATCGGCCGCCCAGATGAGGTCGCCGGCGTCGTGGCCTTCCTCGCCTCCGACACCGCGTCGTTCGTGACCGGCACGACGATCCCCGTCGACGGCGGCCTGTCGATCTCCTCCCCCGCCGCCTGGCTGAAGCCCGCACTGCGCGACCGCTGGCTCTGACGACGGGCTCCGCCGGCCGCCGGCCCGCAGCCTGATCCACCACCGGTTCCGAGCCTGATCCGCCACCGGTTGAACCGCCGCCCGCCGGCCGGTGCATATCGCACTCGGCCGGCGGGTTTCCGCCGTCAGTCCCCGACGCGAACGAACTGCGCGGCGCTGACGCGGTGGAACGCGGTATTGCGGACCTCGAGGCGCACCACGCCCACGGCGCCGGCGCCGTAGCGGAACGTGCCGAGCTGGCGCCATGCAGCCGCCCCCTCGGTCTGGTTCACGACGACCTCGGTGCTGCCGCCCTCGTGCTCGACGACGTAGGCGGCCGAGGTCGTGGTCGTCGGGTTCGTCGGGTACCAGACGGAGACCCGGTACTCGCCGGGCTCCGGCAGGTTCACCTGCCATGTGACGGTGCTGCCCACGGAGTCGACGTCGCTGTAGCGGGTCCGAGTGCCGTTCCAGCCGGTCAGTCCGCTCGGGAACCACAGGCCGGTCTCCAGGTAGCCGGGCCACGGCGACTGCGTGTGGGCGATCAGTCCCTCGTCGGCGACCCGCACCAGCACGCCCCGGCGGAGGGTCCCGTCGAGACGCGCCTCGAACCGGCTCGTCGATCCCGGCGTCACGGCCGATCCGGCCGTCACCGTCCAGGTGTGGGTCAGGTCGGAGCGCGGGGGCACCTCGATCACGACGTCCTTCTGGCCGACGCTCCATCCGGTCACGCCGAAGAGCGCGAGCGTGGCGCGGAGCGGTGTGACGCCGGTGTTGATCACCAGGGCGGTCAGCCGCGCGGTCGCGCCCGGTCCGGTGACGATGGCGGTGTCGGTGGTGAGCGACACCAGCCGGCGGCTGTCGATCACGTCGATCGCCGCCGGGCGCAGCACCACTGGCTCACCGTCGGCGACGGGCACGGATGCCTCGATCCGGACCTCGCCGGGCGTGGAGCCCGGCGCGATGATCGCCGCGGCGTCCACCCTGGTGGTCGCCTGCGCGGGCACCGAGACGGTCGGAACGCCGCCGTCGAGCTGCCAGCCGTCGGGCAGGGTCAGGGCGACGTCGCCGGCGAACGGCTCATCGGTGGCGTTGCGCACCTCGATGACGAGGGGCACCCGGTCACCGGCCGTGCCGGTCGCCTGGGCGACCACGTCGCCGGCGATCCCGGAGTCGGCGCCGCTGATGCGGCCGGGCAGGCGCAGGGTGACCTCGTCGGTGGTCGCCGAGCCGACGGTGATCGCGTAGCTGAACTCGTCGGCCGACGAGTCGACGGGGATCGTCCACTCGTAGGGGTAGCCCTTCGCCGCCGCCTGCTTCGCCGGCCCGTCGCCGATGCGGTAGCTGAGGGCGGCCGGCTCCTCCGTGTCGATCTGCACGTAGGCGTCGTAACCGGCGCGGTCGGGACGTACGAGCAGCACCCCGCGGGCGAGGCCGTAGTCGGTCGCCGGATCGGAGTCGACCTCGTGGAAGCTGTCGGGGCCGTGGTCGACGATGTCGTCGAACGGCAGTGCCGGTCGTTCGACCGTCACTCCCCTCACGACCAGTGCGACGAGCCCGTGGCCGGGCACGCGGACCTTGATGCGGCCTCGGGCGGCGGTCTGGGTCGAGCGGGTGCCGTCGGCGGCCACGACCTCGACCACCGGCGCATCCCCGGTCGAGAGCCCCGTCAGCTCGCCGGTGAGGTCGACGACCACGGACTGCGCGTCGGCCGCGGAGTTCGTGAGGCTGACGTACAGGGCGTCGTTGCCGACCCCGGTCATCCAGTTGACCAACGGGTTGTCGAGCGAGATGAGGCCGGCCGGGAAGTAGGGCCAGACACCGCCCTCGCCGAAGAAGGTGCCGGGGGCGTGGCCGAAGGCGAAGAACTTGAAGTAGGCGAAGTCGGCCTCGAACACGTGCGGGAAGTCGATCGCACCCGAACTGCGGTAGAAGCTCTCGTTGATGAGGTAGTCCATAGCGAGGCCGAGTTGGGCGGGCGCGTGGTGGAAGTAGTACCCGGTGATCCCGACCGGTCCGCTCGTGGCGAAGTCGGGCTTCATCTGCGCCACCTGGAACTGCCGGCTGTAGTACCCGGGATACGTGGTGAACCTGCCGATCACCATGTTGTGCGCGACGTCGGCCAGCATCGAGTCCCCGGTGTGGTGCGCGAGTCGCAGCAGCGCTCCGGCCCAGCACGGGTTGAAGACGTACCCGCCGCCCGGATCGGTGAGCGAACTGACCCCGAGCTTGAACGATGAGAGCGCTTCGAAGGTGAGGCCGGTCGGCGAGACGTACCAGGCGGGCACGGTCTCGGTCGCGACGTCGGTGGTCGGATACTCGGGCAGGGAGCTCCGCGACTCCCAGTCGTACTGCTGCGTGACCACGTGCCCCTCGGGCACCGTGACCCGCTGGTTCGGCACCGGGCGCACCGCGGTCTGGGTGATGAACCGCTGCGCCTCGCGATGCGCCCCCTCGAGGAAGAGGGCCTCGCCGGTCAGCTCGAACAGCACGAGCAGGTCGACCCAGTACTTGGAGAAGCTGTAGGCGAATCCGCCCGGCGGCTGCCCGTTGCCGCGATACGGCGTGAGGATCTCCTCCTGCACGTAGCGCCGGCCGATCAGGGTCGCCTCGGCGAGATAGGCCGGGTCTCCGGTGAGCTGGTACGTCGCCAGTGCGGTCGCGAACGGCGCCCGGCTCTGCCCGACGACGCCGGCCTTGGTGGCCTGCACCGCGAGGCGCTGGATCCCCGCGTTGCGGCCGTGGGTGAGCTGGGAGAGTGCCGTCAGGTTCACCGCGTCCGTGGGGATCCGGCCGATCCGGTACTGCGTCTTGTCGTTGTAGACCGAGCCGCCGATCACGGGCGAGTGTCCGATGCCCTTGCGCGAGAGCTGGTACTCGATGGCCGGGCGGGCGCGCCGGTCGTAGAGCGTGCCGTCCGCCGTGCCGGTCAGGTAGTGCGCCGAGAGCAGCACGCCGCTGGCCGCGGTGCGCACCGCATCCTCGTTCTCCACGTCGACGAACCCCTTGGCGCGGTTCCACCAACCCGAGTACGAGGGGATGTAGTCGACCGAGTCGTCGCCGTCGGGCTCGATGGCGATGAGCTCCGTCATCGCATGCACGGCGTCCGTCAGCGACCGGTCGTAGACGTTGCTCCGATAGGCGGTCAGCCCGTACTCGCCGCGGCACAGCTCGGTGTAGGTGTCGTACAGCGTTCTGGCGTGAGCCGCCAGCCCGAAGGCGAAGCCGCGTCGCTCACCGGCGGCCATGGCCGTTCGAAGGCCCGGCTGCGGCGCGTACACCGACGGCACGATGTCGAGGCTGTCGTTCCGGAGGCTCATCCCGTAGGGCTGGCGATCCGACATCAGTTGGCGCTCGTGCACGAACTCGGCCACCTCGGCGGGCAGGTACACCCCCGAGGTGACGGCGACGTCGGCGATCGCGTACTGGGTCAGCGCCATCGGCGCGAACAGCTCCCATGCGCCGAGCGGGGCCGAACCGTCGACCACGGTGAGCGCGTGCTGGTACGAGCCGCAGAGCACCTCGCTGAGGTCGTCGAGCGTCTTGGCGTCCTGGCTCTGGTAGCCGACGAGGTAGTCGCCGGCCGTCTTGGCCTTCAGCACGTAGTGCGCCTCGGGATGATCGCCGTCGAGCCGCCAGCGCACGATGAGCTCCACGTCATCGGTGCTGGTTCGCAATTCGATCGCCCGCCCGTTGAGGCGCCGATACGAGGTGAATCCCAGCCAGGCCGGCTGCAGCGGCCCGTACAGTTCAGGTGCGCTGCCCGAGGGGAGCGTGCCGGCCAGTACGACCCACTGCTCGTCGAAGCGGTGCTCGGGATCGGTCAACGACAGCCATCCGCCGTCGTGCTTGATCTCGAGATCGCGGACGATCGTCTCCCCGCCGTCCCACCGGGCCTGGAAGAAGGTCATGCGGTGATTGCGCCCGACGAGCCGCGCGATTCGCGTCAGGGCGAGGTTCGGCTTGTCGAGCCGGCGCAGGGCGTCGGCGTAGGCGCCGTTCGTGGCGCTGAACCCGGGATCCGCCGCCGCAGCCTCCGGGTGGCCGCCGAGCACCGCAGGCAGCACGCCCGCGGCCAGGAGCAGCTGGAGCGCTGAACGCCGGCTCCACAGCCCCGAGCCGGGGCCGGCTCCAGAGTCGTCATCGATCGCAGCATGGTCATTGGCCTGGCTCGTCGTTGAATCCATAATGCATATGATGCATTCGATATGCGAGAGTGTCAACGGTCATGCTGTCAGCGGTGCCGATAGCGTCGACCATGCACGCGTCCTGAGAGGAGCACACGGTGACCCCGAACCGATCCGAGGAACTGACGGAGTACTCGTTGACGGCGCTCCTGACGCCGCCTGCGCAGCCCGAGGAGCCCGTCGACTTCGACGAGTTCTGGCGGGGCACGTTCGATGAGTTCGGCACTGGCCCCGTCGCCTGGAAGCCCGTGCGGGACCTCGACGCCACCGCGACCCACCTTGTGACGGAGATCCGGTTCGAGTCGTCCGCCGATGAACAGGCCGTGGCGTTCCTCATGGTGCCGCGCGCCGAGTCATCCGTGCGCCGCGGCCTCGTGATCGGACACGGCTACGGCGGCCGCACCGCCCCCGACGTCGAGCAAGTGCCCGCCGACACCGCCGCTATCTTCCCGGCCGCTCCCGGCACGGCGCCGAACACCTCGAGTCGCTTCCCCGCACTGCCCGATGAGCACGTGCTCGCGGGCATCGCGCACCGCGACACCTACTCCCACCGCTTCGCCGCAGCGGATGTCTGGCGAGCCGCGACCGTGCTGCTCGACGCCGCACCGGCGGCCGCCGAGCAGCTCGACTTCAGCGGCGGCAGCTTCGGCGGCGGCATCGGGGCGATGGCCCTCCCGTGGGACGCCCGCTTCCGCCGCGCCTCGCTCGACGTGCCGAGCTTCGGACACCACTCGATCCGCCTCACCCGTCGCTGCACGGGCAGCGGCGAGGCCGTGCGCCGGCACCTGCAGCAGCACCCCGACGCGCGCCCGGTGCTCGGCTACTTCGACGCCGCCGTCGCTGCACGGCGCATCGAGGTACCGGTGCACGTCGCGGCGGCGGTGCTCGATCCCGCCGTCGACCCGCGGGGGCAGTTCGCCGTCTACCACGCGCTCACGTGCCCGAAACGGCTCACCGTGCGACCGAACGGGCACCTCGACGGGCCCGTCGCGGAGGTCGGGGAACGGATGGCGCGCAGCGCCGCCGCCGACTTCCTCGCCCTCCCGGCCGACCGCCTCAGCTGAACCGCACACCCCGAAGCGGCACGGCATCGCACGCGAGCGGATGCCGCGGGCGCGCCGAACGCCGGCCGCCTGCGGGTCCCTCCGCGGGCGGCCGGCGTCGAGGCGCTACGAGTTCGAGTCGAGCAGGTCCTGGACTTCCTTCTTCAGGGAGTTGAGGCCCGACTGCACGTCGACCTGGCCGGCGAGGATGTTCGCGACTCCCGCGCCGATGGCGGTGTCGATCTGCGCGGTCACGGGCACGCGGTCCCATGCGGCGCCGCGTGCGTGCTCGGAGACCTCGGTGCGGAACGTGGTCTGGTACTTGTCCGCGGCGAGCGACGGAATCTGGTCTGCGACGGACTTCGCGGCCGGCGCGACTCCCGACTGCTCGTACAGCGCGGTCGCGGCATCGAGGTTCGTCGCGGCGTAGGTGATGAAGTCACGGCTCGTGAGCTCGCCCTCGCCGGCACTCGCGAACAGGCCGCCACCCCACGCGCGGTTGTACGAGGGGTTGCCGTCGGCGGTGGGCCGGGTGATCGCGCTGATGTTGTCGATGATGTTCTGCGCGGCTCCGTTGGTCTTCACGAAGGTCGAGGCGAGCGGGGCGTCGTCGTAGAGGGCCGCGCGCCCGCTCGCGAACAGGATGCGCGCGTCGCTGCGTGCCACGTTCGTCTGGGTGAGGCCGTCGTCCTGCAGCGACTTGTACCAGGTGATCGCTTCGACGCTCTCCTTGTCGCCGATCGTGCACTCGAAGTCGTCGGTGACGACGGGGCTGCCCCAGCCCCACATCCAGTGCGCGGCATCCTTCAGGTCGGGGTTCTTCGTGACCGCCGCGTAGGGGATCAGCGAGGAGTCCTGCGACTTGATCTTCTCGAGCGCGGTCGCGAACTGCTCGACCGTCATGCCCGACTTGATGCCGACGCTCTTGGCGATCTCGCCGTTCGTGATGATGCCGATGCCCGACGCCGTGAGCGGCAGCACGAGGAGCTTGCCGTCCATCGTGTACGAATCGAGCACACCCTGCGGGATGCCGAGCCCCTTGGCGAGGTCGGTGAGGTCGGCGAGCACGCTCATCGGTGTGAGCACCTGCCACCCGCCCGACTGGCCGACGCCCATGAGCTTGCCGGAGCGGCCGGTGAGTGCGAGCTGCGTCGCCGCCTGGTCGTAGGGGTAGACGACGGGCGAGACCGTGACGCCCTCTTCCGCGGAGAAGTCCTTGAGCACCGCTTCCCAGGCGGGCCGGAGCGCCTCTTCGCCGAGGGAGTTGCCGTAGAAGTTGATGGTCTTGGCCTTGGTCGCCGCGTTGGCGCCGGCACCGGCGCCCGGCGCGGCCGGGGTCGCACAGCCGGCGAGCGCGAGCGCGCCGAACGCGGCGAGTGCCGTGCCGCCGCCGAGGAAGGCGCGGCGGCTGAGCTGCGAGGTCGTGAGGTTCATGGGGACTGCTCCTTCGTCGGAATGTGTGTTCGGTGCGGTGCGGTGGATCACGGGGCTACCCCTTGACGGCCCCCGACGCGAGGCCGGAGACGAAGTAGCGCTGGAGGAGGATGAAGATGATGGCGAGCGGCAGCGAGGTGATGAGGGATGCCGCCATGAGCGCCGGCCAGTCGGCCGTGCCCTCGCGGATGAAGGCCTGGGTGAGGCCGGCCGGCAGGGTCTGCTTGTCGGGCCCGGCGAGCGTGAGCGCGAAGAGCAGGTCGCTCCAGCCGCGCATGAAGGCGAACATCGCCGCCGTGATGAGACCGGGCACCACGAGCGGGAAGACGATCTGGAACATCGTCGCGATGCGCGAGAGGCCGTCGACCTTGGCTGCTTCGAGGATGTCGTCGGGCAGGCCGTCGATGATGCCCTTGAGCAGGAAGACGACGAGCGGCAGCGTGAACGTGGTGAACGAGATGATGAGCGCCGTGTAGGTGTACAGCAGGCCGGCCGAGCTCAGCATCAGGTACAGCGAGATCAGGAGCAGCGCCCCGGGGATGAGCTGCCCGATGAGGAACATGAACATGATCGCGTTGCGCCCGCGGTAGCGGAACTTCGAGAGCGAGTAGGCCATGATGCCGCCCACGAGCACGGAGAGCACGGCCGTACCCGTCGAGACGATGAAGCTGTTCGCGAGGTTCTGCAGCAGGGCGTCGTTCTGGAAGAACCCGACGAAGTTCTCGAGGGTCGGGTCGACCGGGAAGAGCGGTCGGTCGAGCGCGAACACCGCCTCCTTCTTCATGAACGCCGTCGACGTCAGCCAGTAGATCGGCAGGAGGCCGAAGAGGGCGAGCAGGGTGAGCCCGATGCGCCCGGAGATCGACAGTCTCGGGCGAACGATCGCCTCTCCGATGTCGCGGCCGTGACTCATCGCTTCTCCAGACGTCGGTTGAGCAGCAGGTATGCGCTCGAGATGATCGCGAGCAGGATGAGCCAGAGCACGCCCATTGCGGAGGCCTTGCCGAGCTCGTAGCTGCCGAACGCGAGTTGATAGAGGCTGACGGCGAGCGTCGTGGTCGAATCTCCGGGTCCGCCGCCCGTCATCACGAAGATCGTGTCGAAGTTGCCGAAGTTGTAGATGAACTCGAGCGTCGCGACGAGGGCGACCGGGCCGACGATGTGCGGCAGCGAGATGTAACGGAAGCGCTGCGAGCGCGTCGCACCGTCGATCGTCGCGGCCTCGAGCTGCTCGCTCGGAAGGGTCTGCAGCACCGAGAGGGCGACGACCATGATCCAGGGGAACGAGTGCCAGGTCTTCGCGATGACCACCGCGGCCATCGCGCCGGTGGGGTTGCCGAGCATGCTCACCTCGGGCAGGCCCACCATGGTCAGCAGGTGGTTCAGCACGCCGTAGCTGTCGTTGAAGATCCACGCCCAGAGGAAGGAGACGACGACGCCGGGCAGGAGCCACGGCAGCATGAGGGTGCCGCGCAGGATGTTGCGACCGCGCAAACGCGCGTTCAACAGCACGGCGAGCGCGACGCCGAGGAGCACGGGGAAGATCGTCGCGAGCGTCGCGAAGGTGAGCGTGGTGCCGAGGCGCGCCATGAACTCGCCGAAGATCGCCGTGTAGTTGTCGAAGCCGACGAACGTGCGGTCGGGGCGCAGCAACGATTGGTCGTAGAGGCTCGTGCCGATGCTCGAGACGAGCGGATAGATCGCGATCACGAGGAAGAGCAGGACCGCGGGGAGTGCGATCATGAATCCGAAGGTGCGATCCTTCGCGCCGAGGGTCGAACGCCGCCCGGATCGCGGCTCGGTCACCTCGCGTGTCGAGGGTCGTTCGAGGATGGCTTGCTGCATTGCGTTCACTTCCCGAGAGATGGCGACCCCTCATCAGGGGCCCCTGTGCGTCGTCGTCACAAGTGGTCAACGCTGACGTGCGGCCAGTAAACCACAATGCGGATTCGAAATCCACAAAATGCATAACTCACCCATATTTGGATTGCCTCGGCCGATTCCGCTCACTACACTGACGGCAACGGCGCAGCCCGAGCGGCTCGGAACGACGCGCGGCAACTGCATGGAGAAGGAGAGTCCCGATGGCATCGGAATCGGTCGGCGGCACACAGACCGTCGAACGGGCTATGTCCCTGCTGGCGTGCTTCACCGAGGAGGCCGGCGAGCTGCGGGTGTCCGAACTCTGCGCCCTCACCGGGCTCGGCCAGTCGACCGTGTCGCGCATGATGTCGGCGCTCGACCGCATGCGGTTCGTCGTGCAAGACGATCGGACGGGGCTCTATCGGCTCGGTCCGGCCGCCGTCTCGCTCGGCACGATCGCGCTCAACGGCTCCCCGGTCTTCCGCGCCTCGCGCCAGATCGCCCAGAACCTCGCCCACCGGCTCGGCATCGGCGTGAACGTCGCCGAACTCAGCGGCTTCACCTTCACCTATCTCTGCAACTTCGAGGGCGCGCTCGCGCCGAAGTCGTTCGCGATGGCCGGCCGCACGGCGCCGCTCCACGCCACGGGGCTCGGCAAGGCCCTGCTGTCGGGCATGCCGTCCGCGCTCGTCGACGAGTACTTCGCGAACACGCCCCAGCGGTTCACCCCGCACACGATCGTCGATCGCGACGCCATGGAAGTCGCCCTCCAGGAGATCCGCAGCCGCGGCTACGCCACCGAGATCGAGGAGCTCGCCTTCGGGCGGGCCTGCATCGCGGCACCCGTTCGCAACCGCGCCGGCGAGATCGTCGCCGGCCTCTCGGCGAGCGGCCCGCTCTCGGTGCTCGACCTCCAGGTCCCCCACCAGGAGATCGCCCTGCAGGTGATCGAGGCCGCCGACGAGATCTCCGTCGCCCTCGGCTACAGCCCCTCCCACTCCGCGACGGCGTTCGCGTCTCTCTGAAGCTCGCCTGAACCCGAACTGAACCCAGCCTGAAGTCCCGCCGCGGCATCCGTCGACGGCGTTCGATCATCCACGTCACCGGAGACCCAGTGAGAATCGCGCGCGTCCAAACGTTCCCCCTCTTCATCTCGAAGGAGGATGCCGACGACTCCTACGCGGGCGAGGCCGCGGTCGAGCACCGCGGCTACATGATCAGGCCGCCATGGCGGAGCCTCTACTCCCCCGGCTACGAGACGCTCATCGTGAAGATCGAGACCGACGACGGCCTGGTGGGTTGGGGCGAAGGACTCGCCCCCGTCGCCCCCGAGGTCGCCGCGGCGATCGTCGACCACCTGCTCACTCCGCTCATCATCGGCGAGGACCCGCGTTCGGTGCGCACGCTCTGGCACCGGATGTCGGAGTCGATGCGCGAACGCGGACACCTCACCGGACATCAGGCCGACGCGATGGCCGCCGTCGACATCGCACTGTGGGACCTCTGGGGCAAGGCGACCGGGCTCTCGGTGTCCGAGCTCGCGGGCGGACGGTTCGCCGAAGTGCTGCCGACCTACGTGTCGGGCGTGCGCGGCGCCGACGACGCCGAGATCGCCGAGAAGACCGCGGTGCTCGTCGAAGCAGGCGTGCGCCGGTTCAAGATGCACCTCGGTACCGACCTCCGCACCGACCTCGCGACCTACGACGCCGTGCGCGGCGCGCACCCCGACCTCCAGGTCGCGCTCGACGCGCACTGGAGCTACCGCCTCGGCGAGGCGAAGGCCCTCGGCCGCGAGCTCGACGAGCGCCACGCCTGGTTCTTCGAGGCGCCGCTCGCTCCCGAAGACGTCGAGGGCCACCGCGACCTCGCGGCATCCATCGAGACCCCGGTCGCGGTCGGCGAGGCGATGCGCAGCCGATTCGAGTTCACGGACTGGCTGACCCGCAGGGCCGTCGGCCTCACCCAGCCCGACATCGGACGCACCGGCATCACCGAGGGCCTCGCGATCGCGGCCATCGCCGACGCCTTCCACGCGCAGGTGGCACCGCATCACTCGGCCGCGTTCGGCATCGCGATGGCCGCCGGCCTGCACGTCGCAGCGAGCTCGCCGTCGCTCCTCGCGTTCGAGTACCAGCCGCTCACCCTGCCGGTCGCGAACCGGATCCTCACGACGCCCCTCGAGGTCGCCGCCAACGGCGACTTCACGGTGCCGACCGGCCCCGGGCTCGGCGTGAGCGTCGACGAGGACTTCGTGCAGGAGTTCGTGCGCCGCTGACCGGTGTCCCTTGCACCCTCGGGGGCAGCGCGCCGCCCCGCTCTCGCGGCGCGCTGCCCCCGCTCGGGTTCGACCGCTGCCCTCACTGCGATGATCGAGCGTGTGCGCGATCTTCGTCGCACGAATGGGGGAAACATGAACGACGTCCGACCGGGAACCGTGCTTCCCGTGCCCGACCGCCCGTATCAGGGACCGGTCGCGTACGACGCGAAGAAGCTCGACGAGAGGTTCCCGCCCATCGAGCCGGCGAGGCCGCCGGCCCAGGCGCCGAACGTCCTCGTGATTCTGCTCGACGACGTCGGCTTCGGGGCATCCAGCGCCTTCGGCGGCCCGATCCGCACGCCCACCGCCGAGCGCCTCGCCGGTGAGGGCCTGCGCTACTCGCGCTTCCACACCACCGCGCTCTGCTCGCCGACCCGCGCCGCGCTGCTCTCGGGCCGCAACCACCACGCCGTCGGCATGGGCCACATCACCGAGACCGCGACGCCCGCGCCCGGTTACCGCTCGACGCGGCCGAACACCGCAGTGCCGCTGCCCGAGATCCTCCGGCAGAGCGGCTACAACACCGCGCAGTTCGGCAAGTGCCACGAGGTGCCCGTGTGGGAGTCGGGCCCGACCGGCCCCTTCGACCACTGGCCCGCGCAGAGCGGCTTCGAGCGCTTCTACGGCTTCATCGGCGGCGAGACGAACCAGTACACGCCGGCGCTCATCGACGGGCTCACGACGATCGAGCCGCCGACCGACCCCGACTACCACCTGATGCCCGACCTCGCCGACAAGGCGATCGACTACGTGCGCCAGCAGCAGAGCCTGACGCCCGACAAGCCGTTCTTCGTGTACTTCGCGCCGGGAGCGACCCACGCACCCCATCACGTGCCGAAGGACTGGATCGCCAAGTACGAGGGCGAGTTCGACCTCGGCTGGGACGCGCAGCGCGAGCAGACCTTCGCCCGGCAGAAGGAGCTCGGCGTCATCGCCGCCGACTCCGAGCTGACGGCGCGCCCCGAGGGACTGCCCGCCTGGGACGACGTGCCCGACGAGCAGAAGCCGGTACTGGCCCGGCAGATGGAGGTCTACGCGGCCTTCCTCGAGTACGCTGACCACCACACCGGCCGGCTCATCGACGCGCTCGAAGAGCTCGACATCCTCGAGGACACGCTGATCTACTACATCATCGGCGACAACGGCGCCTCGGCCGAGGGCGGCATCAACGGCGCCTACATGCTGACCACGGCCTCGAACGGCGGCGGCCAGTTCGAGACGGTCGAGTTCTGGAAGGAGCACCTCGACAAGGTCGGCGGTCCCGAGGCGTACAACCACTATTCGGTCGCCTGGGCGCACGCGATGTGCACCCCGTACCAGTGGACCAAGCAGGTCGCCTCGCACTACGGCGGCACCCGCAACGGCACGATCGTGCACTGGCCGAGCCGCATCGCCGCCAAGGGCGAGGTGCGCGAGCAGTGGCACCACGTCATCGACCTCGCGCCGACCGTGCTCGACGTGGCGGGCCTCGCGGAGCCCCACACCGTCAACGGCGTCACGCAGGAGCCGATGCACGGCGTCTCGATGGCGTACAGCTTCGACGATGCATCCGCCGACGAACGCCACACGACGCAGTACTTCGAGCTCATGGGCAACCGAGGCATCTACCACCACGGCTGGACCGCCGTCACGAAGCACCGCACCCCGTGGGACGTCGTGTCGAAGGCTCCCGACTTCTCGCTCGACGTGTGGGAGCTCTACGACACGACCACCGACTGGACGCAGGCCAAGAACCTCGCGGATGAGCAGCCCGAGAAGCTCGCCGAGCTCCAGCGGCTCTTCCTCATCGAGGCGGCGCGACACAACGTCTTCCCGATGGACGACCGCGCCGCCGAGCGCATGAACCCCGTGCTCGCCGGCCGGCCGACGCTCGTGAAGGGCGACCGCCTGCGGCTCTACCCCGGCATGGTGCGGCTCGGCGAGAACGTCGCGATCAACGTGAAGAACCGTTCGTTCTCGGTGACCGCCGAGGTGCTCGTGCCCGACGACGGCTCGCTCGAGGGCGCGATCGTGGCCCAGGGCGGCCGCACCGGCGGCTGGTCGTTCTTCGCCGAAGACGGCAAGCTCGGCTTCCACTACAACTACTGCGGACTGCAGCGGTCGACGGCACTGTCGGATACCCCGATCGGCGCGGGTGAGCACCAGGTGCGGGTCGAATTCGCCTACGACGGCGGCGGCATCGGCAAGGGCGGCGACGTGTCGCTCTTCATCGACGGCAAGGCGGTCGGCACCGGGCGCGTGGAGCACACGCACGCGCTCTACTTCTCGTTCGACGAGGGAATGGACGCGGGCTGCGACACGGGCATGCCGGCGTACGAGGGCTACAAGGTGTGGGGCGGCGCGTTCAGCGGCACCCTGGAGTGGGCCGAGGTCGCACTCGGCGTCGACGACCACAACCACCTCGTCGATCCCGAGGAGCACCTGCAGGCGGCGTTGCGTCACCAGTAGTCTCCATTGCGTTCGCGCGCCGCTTCCTGCACGAAAGCGGCGCGCGACGCAGGAATCGTGAGGCTTTTTTGCGGTTCCGCCGAGGTATGTGAAACTTTCCCGTGGCCCGCCGGCTCCCCGGCTCGGCCGAGCCGAAAGGGACATCCGGATGCACCGCACAGAACCCGCCCGCGACGCGAACGAGCCGCGCGACCCCGCGACCCGCATGCACTCGACGAGCGACGAGACGAGCCACCTCGTCGACCTCGTGCTCGCGTACTCGCGCCGCCGCATCCTGAGCGACGACACCCCGCTCGACAAGCCCGTCACCGAGCCCGAGCTGCGCCGCCTCGCCGGCCGCACGATCGACGAGCAGGGCATCGGCGCCGCCCGTGCACTCGCGCTCTTCGAGCACGTGCTCGCCCCGGCGTGCATCACGACCGATCACCCGCAGTACCTCTCGTTCATCCCGACGGCGCCGACGAAGGCCGCGACGGCCTTCGACCTCGTGGTCTCGGCGAGCGCCCTCTACGGCGGCTCATGGCTCGAGGGCGCGGGCGCCGTCTACGCCGAGAACGAGGTGCTCTCGTGGCTCGGCCGCGAGTTCGGCCTGCCCGCGGGCGCCGGCGGCGTCTTCGTGCAGGGCGGCACGCTCGGCAACCTCTCGGCACTCGTCGCGGCCCGCGAGGCCGCGCGCCACCGGCTGAGCGACGGCGCAGCGGATGCCGCGGTGCCCGCGCCGCCCGGTGGTCGCTGGAAGATCGTCTGCAGCGCCGAGGCACACTCCTCGATCGCATCGGCCGCCCGGGTGATGGACGTCGACGTGGTGCCCGTGACCCCGGCCGGCGACGGCATGCTGCGGGGCGACGAAGTGCGTGCGGCGCTCGAGGAGCACGGGGCATCCGTCTTCGCCGTCGTCGCGACCGCCGGCTCGACGAACTTCGGCATCGTCGACGACCTCGCCTCGATCGCCGAGCTGAAGCGCGACTTCGACTTCTGGTTCCACGTCGA
Source organism: Agromyces sp. NPDC056389 (assembly GCF_042262385.1). Classification (NCBI taxonomy): domain Bacteria; kingdom Bacillati; phylum Actinomycetota; class Actinomycetes; order Micrococcales; family Microbacteriaceae; genus Agromyces; species Agromyces sp. NPDC056389. The sequence continues at coordinate 2,394,561 of NZ_JBHJPN010000001.1, read as the reverse complement.
CGGCGCCTACGGCCTGGCCGGCATGCTCTCGCCGCTCGCCCGGCACCGCTTCGCGGGCGTCGAGCACGCCGACTCGGTGATCGTCGACCCGCACAAGTGGCTCTTCGCACCCTTCGACGCGTGCGCCCTCATCTACCGCGACCCCGAGCAGGGTCGCCGCGCGCACACGCAGCACGCCGAGTACCTCGACACGCTCACCGAGGGCGGCGACTGGAGCCCGTCGGACTACGCCGCGCACCTCACGCGCCGCGCGCGCGGACTGCCGCTCTGGTTCTCGCTCGCGACCTACGGCGGCACGGCCTACCGCGAGGCGATCTCGACCTCGATCGCGCTCGCACAGCGCATCGCCGACGAGATCGACTCGCGCGAGGGGCTCAGCCTCGTGCGCTCACCGCAGCTGTCGGTCGTCGTGTTCGAGCGCGACGACTGGACGAAGGCCGACTACGACACGTGGTCGGCGCGCCTCCTCGACGAGCAGCGAGCGTTCGTGACGCCGAGCTCGCATGCCGGCCGGCCGAACACCCGCTTCGCGATCGTGAACCCGAACACGACATTCGAGCACCTCGTCGCGATCCTCGACACGATGGGCTGAGCGGGCCGGGAACGCGCCGGAACGCCTCGGGCTCGCGTGGGGCTCGTGCGCGTCAGACGCGCGCGACGGCGATGTGCGCCGCGAGCGCGCTCGTCGGCGCGACGTCGGCGAGCGCCGCGGCGCCGTCGAGCGGGTGCGCATCGCCGAGGCGGATCTCCGCCTCGGGGATCTCTGCGCGGATCGCCGCGACAAACTCGCGCCCGAGCACCTCGCCGAGGAACAGGCCGCCGACCCCGCGCACGTGCGAGTCGGGAGCGCCCGCTTCCCCGACCCGGCGGAGTCCTGCGAACGCGGATGCCGCGAGCTCCCGCGCCCCGTCGGTGATGATCCGCTCGGCGACCGCGTCGCCGGCGGCGGCGGCGTCGGCGACCGCCCGCGCATACGACGCGATGCGCTGCACGCGGCCGAGGTCGGCCTGCAGCTCGATGTACGCCGCTTCGAGGTCGGGGAAGTCGGCCCGCACGACCTCGGTCAGCGCGGTCGCGGCGCCACGGCCGTCGTGGGCGCGCATGACGGCTTCGAGCCCGGCCCGTCCGAGCCAGTACCCGCTGCCGGCGTCGCCCATGATGTAACCCCACCCGTCGACCCGGGCGATCTCGTCGGCGCCGACCGCGAGTGTCACGACTCCCGTGCCGGCCGCGACGACGACGCCGCGCTCGTCGCCGAGCGCACCGAGGTAGGCGGTGATGGAGTCGTGCGCGAGGTGCACGCTGCGAGCGCCGATCGGCGCAGCGGCGGCGAGCAGGTAGCCGGCGTCGAACTCGTCGTCGGTCAGTCCCGAGACCCCGAGCCCGATGCGTTCCGCCGTTCGGCCGCCCTCGTGCGCCTGCTCGATGATGCGCGCGAGCTGGGGCAGCAGCGGCAGGTCGGTGCGGATTCCGGGGGCCGACCATTCACCGGAGCCCGAGGCATCCGTGTGCCTGACCTTGATGCCCGACTGGCCGGCGTCGATCGCGAGAGTGCTCGTCGAATTCACGGCTGCGACGCTACCAGCTCACGGGCGCGCCGAGCCGTGGTGCGACTCCTACGCCGATCCGCCGGCGATCGGTGCGTCCGAGTTCGTGGGGTCGTCGGGCCCCACGGATGCCTCGGCGAGCAGCAGTTCGGTCTGCACGCTCCGCCACCGCGCCGTCGCGTTCAGCGCCCGCGCTGCCGAGAGCAGCAGCACGATGAGACAGACGAGTGCCGTGAGCAGTGCGAGGGCGAAGAGCACCCAGACGATCGGGTACATCCAGGAGATGCTGTAGCTCACCACGTCATACATCCCTCGACCGTAGCGGCGATCGACAGCCGGGCGGCCGCCCACGCGCAACTGTGGAGAACTCGCGCTCTACGGCGAGACGGGCACCGGCGCCGAGAGGTCGTCGATGATGCGGTCGATCTCGGTGAGCGCGTAGCGGGCGAGCTCGCGCTGCGCGACATCCGCTGCGCTGCCCGGCTCCTCCTCGAGGTCGCCGATCACGATGATGTTCTCGTCGTTCAGGGTGTTGGCGGGCGCCGTGTAGTTGAAGCTGCCGACGATGATGAGCCGTTCGTCGATGACCATGAGCTTGTGATGGAGCTTGCGCACGCCGGTGTTGCGGCGGTTGGCGAAGAGCTCGACGTCGCCGTGACCGAGGTCGCTCGTCGCCGCCCACTTCGCGGCGCCCTGGTCGCGGTCGAGCACGCCGCGGATGCGCGAGACGAGGGGTCGCAGGCGGATCATGGTGTCGTCGATGCCCGACGACTGGGCGAAGGTGAACATCGCGAAGTCGATCGAGTCCTTCGCCTTCAGCATCTGCTTCATGATCTCCATCTCGGGGCCGTGCCGCGGGGCGAACAGCGGCTTCACCCGCACCTCGGGCAGGTCGAACTCCTTCGGCCTCGGCTCGACGCGCTCGTGCAGGTCGCCGAAGGTGCCCGAGCGCATCCGCTCGAACTCGCGCAGGTACTCGGTGGCGGCGAGCTGGCCGGTCAGCACGACGACGTGGTTCAGGTTCTGGCCGGCCCCGATGCCGACCTCCTCGTTCTTCCCCGTGTCGGTGAGCGTGAAATTGGTCGAGCCGGTGAGCACTGCCGCCCCCGGCTTGCCCGAATCGCGCACGATGAACTTCTGGTGGAAGATCTTCGGATTCAGGTCGCTGATCACGTCGACGCGGGCTTTCAGCAGGGCGCCCATGATGACGCGGTTCTCCTCGTGCGCGCCGGTGACGCCCCACGGGTCTTCGAGGGCCTTCTCCTCGGTGAGGTAGTCGCCCTCGAGGATGACCCGCACCCGCACCCCGCGCAGCTTCGCCGCGAGGATCGCCTGTGCGATCGGCCGCGAGTCGATCTCCTGCACGGCGATGGCGAGGTTGTGCTCGGCACCGTCGATGAAGTCGCGGATCGCCTGGTCGAGATCGTCGGGGCCGCCGACCGCGGTCGGCCCCATGTAGAGCTCCACTCCCCCGATGCTGACCGACATGGCGCGCTCCTCTCATGAGGGAATCTCAGGAATATCGTCGCCCTCTCGATCCGGGGCGGCATCAGTGCCCGCCCGGAGCGACGGCGCACCGCCGCAGCTCCCACCGCCGCCGCTACGCTGGCCAACCATGAGCGCATCCATCGTCATCTCGGGACCGGCCGCCTGGAACCGCATCGTGTACCTCGAGCATCTGCCCGAGCCGGTGCCCCACATGCAGTTCGCGCTCGACGACTACGAGACGATCGGCGGCACCTCGGCCGGCAAGGCGCTCGGACTCGCGGGCCTCGGCCGCCCCGTGGTGCTGCACACCCTCATCGGCGACGACGTCGAGGGCCGCCGGGTGCAGAGTGCGCTCGAGGCATCCGGCATCGAGCTCTCGAGCCTCGCCGCCGCGCGCACCGAGAGCCATCTGAACCTCATGACCCGGCAGGGCGAGCGCGTCTCGCTCTACCTCAGCGCGCCCGCCGACCCGGGCGCGCCACCGTCGGCCGAACTGGCGCAGGCGATGGCGGATGCTCCGGCGATCGTGCTCGACCTCTCGGAGCGTTCGCGCGGGCTCATCGACACGGCGCGCGCCGCCGGCAGGCCGATCTGGACCGACATCCACGACTACGACGGCAGCGCCGACTTCCACCGCCCGTTCATCGACGCCGCCGACTGGATCTTCATGAACGCCGACCGCATCGGCGACGACCCGCGACCGTTCATGGAGCAGTGCGTGCTCGACGGGGCATCCGTCGTCGTCTGCACACTCGGCGCGCAGGGCGCGATCGCGGTCTCGCGCGGCGACGGCGACGGCGATCGGATGTCCCTGACCGAGGTCGCCGCCGTGGCCGTCGAGGTGCTCGACACCAACGGGGCCGGCGACGCGTTCATGGCGGGCGTGCTCGACGCGCACCTCGGCGGAGCCGCGCTCGGCGAGGCCCTCGAGGCGGGCGCCCGGCACGCGGCGACCGTACTGACGACGCGGCACCTGCACCCGGTGCTCGACGAGGTGCTCGCGGTCGCCTGAGCGACTCGCCGTCCCGCATTCGAGACGTCGCCGCCGGTTCGAAGCAGCGCCACTCCCCCTCCACAGGCGCTGCACGCCGGTCGTTCTCCACAGGCAGACAGGCTGATCAGAGTGGATTTCCGGTGATCCGAAATGTCGGTGGTCACCCATAGTGTCGATGACATGGAGCGCAGCCTCGCATCACTCGTCGCAGAGCTCGCCGATCGTGTCGGCGACCTGCTCGATGCCGCGAGCGTGCCGTCGGCACTCGCGGGCGCGCATGATCGCGACGTGCTCGCTGCCGTCACCGAGATCGAACGTCTGGGCCGCTTCACCGACGCCCTTCGCGTTCATGCCGCAGGTGAGATCGAACACCGTTCGCGTATCTCACTCGGTCGCGAGGGGCTCGCGGTGAAGAAGGGGTGCACGAGCGCCGTCGAACTCCTCGAACGCCTCACCCGGGTGTCGTCCCACACCGCGCGCGCTCGCCTGAAGCTCGGTGCAGCGGTTCGACGTACCTCCACACTGCTCGGCGATTCGATGCCGCCCCGCTTCGAACGCGTCGCCGAGGGCCTTCGCACCGGTGAACTCGGCATCGACTCGGCATCCGTCATCACGAAGGCACTCGACGCAGTTCTTCCTCGCCACGCCAACGGCGATCTCGACGGGGTGCGCGCCGCCGAGCACGAGCTCGTCTGCGCCGCGATCGGCGTCGCTGCCGCGCCCGGAGCCGCGGACGCCTCCCCCGCGACGGCCACCGAGACGCGCATGCAGGCCGCCGTGTGGGCCGAGGTCCTCGACCCCGATGGGGCCGAACCGACGCACCGGCAGTGGGCGAGCCGCGGCTTCGAACTCCTCCCGGCTCGCGACGGCCTCGTGCCCGTGCGGGGCGCGCTGCTGCCCGAAGTCGCCGGCATGGTGCGGCGCGTGTTCGACTCGATCACCAACTTCCGGCAGTCGACCGGGTTCATTCCCGTCGACGATCAGACCGTGACGCCGCTGGCCGGCGCCGGCACTCGCGCCGAGCAGTCCGGCAGGGCCGAGCACGGGGCGCCCGAGGCATCCGATCGCAGAGACCCACGCTCGCGCGCCCAACGCCAGCACGACGCGATCGCCACGGTGTTCGACATCGCGGCACGGGCCGATGAGCTTCCGACCCTCGGCGGCGCGTCCCCGACGATCGTCGTCACGGTGCTCGCCGACGACCTCCGCACCGGGCACGGCGTCGGTCACGTCGACGGCATCGACCAACCGATCTCGATGCGAGCGGTCGAGCAGCATGCGAGCGCGAACGGCATCCAGCGCGTCACGCTCGCCGCCACCGGTCGGGTCGTCGGCATCGGCACGTCCGAGCGATGCTTCAACCGCGCCCAACGCCGTTCCCTCGCCGCACGAGACGGCGGCTGCGTCATTCCGGGCTGCGACACCCCCGCATGGGCGACCGAGGTGCACCACGTCGTCCCCTGGTGGCACGGCGGCGCCACTCACACCGACAACGGCGTGCTGCTGTGCTGGTTCCATCACCGCAGCATCGACAGCTCGGGGTGGCGCATCCGAATGGCCAACGGTGCGCCCGAGGTGATGCCGCCGCCGGGCATGGGACCGCAGCAGTGGCGTGCGTCGACGGTGTCGCCGGCTCGGCGTGCCGCTGCGCTCGCCCGTCGACGGGCCGGCCCGACCGACACCACCCACACGGCCGGCGCAGTCGCAGTCGCAGTCGCCTGAGCGTCTGCGGCCCCGATGACCAGACGACGGAGTCAGGGCGGTGGTGACCAGGCGACGTGGCAGGGCGATGCGCCTGCGACGACGCTTCATGCGGCCGAACGTCGCCGGGTGTACCGTGTGCCCTGCGAAAGCGAGGAGCACACCATGGTTCTGAAGCATCAGCGCAGCGGCGTGGCCGAAGACGACGTCTACTGGCACGAGTCGATCGAAGGCACGACGATCGGTTCCGACGTGTCGCTCATCCTCACGTACAGCTCGAAGGTCGGCTCAGGGCCGCGCCTGCACCTGCATCCGTATTCGGAGACCTTCGTCATCCGGCACGGGCGCGCCCTCTTCACCGTTGGCGACGAACAGCTCGAGGCAGTCGGCGGCCAGGTGCTCGTCGTGCCGGCGCAGACGCCGCACAAGTTCGTGATCATCGGGCCCGAGGCCATGATCTCGACGCACATCCACGCCAGCCCGACGTTCATCACCGAGTGGCTCGAGTGACCGAAGTCGACCAGTCGGCCGGCCTCGCCGGCCAGCCGACCCTGTACGACCCGACTAGGCCGCGACGCGCTCCGCTCGCGCAAGGTTCGCCACGAGCTCCTCGCGGTTCTGCGGCGTGACGTACGCCGGCTGGTCGCGTTCAACGCGCCAGCTCTCGGCGAGCGTGCCGACGACGACCGAGTCGAATCCGAGGTCATCGAAGAGCGCGGTCACCAGCTCTGCAGCCTCGTCGAAGTCGCTCGCGGTCGACAGCGCTCGGCGACCCGGCGTTCCGGCGGGAGCGCCATCGGTGAGGATCGCCGCTGCGGCGATGTTGTTGAAGCCCTTCACGACCTTCGACTCGGGCAGGTGCGCCTGCAGCAGCCCCGAGACCGTCGCCTCACCCGAATCGAGTTCGGCGATGCGGCCGTCGCGCTCCCAGTAGTAGTTGTTCGTGTCGATCACGATCTTGCCGGCGAGCGGCTCGACGGGGATGTCGCGGTACGACTTCAGGGGCACACTCACGATGACGAACTCCCCGGCCTCTGCGGCCTCGGTCGGAGTGCCGGCCGTCGCGTTCGGGCCGAGCTCCGCCACGAGCTCGACGAGCGTCTCGGGGCCGCGCGAGTTGGCGATGGTCACACGGTGGCCGAGCTCGACGAGCTTTCGGGCGAGCGTGCCGCCGATGTTGCCGGCGCCGATGATTCCGATTTCAGTGGGAGCGAGGTTCGTCATGTCGGATGCAACGCGTGCGCCGCGATTTGATTCCGGCGGATTCGAATCAGGTCACGCCGGCTCGATGTTCGCGTTGTCGCGGAACACGTTGCCCGGATCGACCTCCGCCTTGATCGCGCGCAGTCGCTCGAGGGTGGCAGGCGGGTAGGCGGCGGAGACCGCGTCAGGCCCCGCCTCGGTCTCGAAGCTCACGTAGGCACCCGAGAAGTGCGGCGCCATGAGCTCGTTCCAGTGCTCGCTCGTCCGGTGCCGGCTCGAGCCGAAGGCGACGACCGAGAACTCGGCCGATCGGTGCGCGAACGCCGTGGCGTCGGCGGGCACGTCGTGCACGGCGCCGCCGACGGCGCGCAACTGGAAGAAGTAGGTGGCGCCGCTCGCGATGAAGCGCGCGGCATCGGCCGCGAACGACGGGGTGATGCGGCCGATGATGCCCGTGCGCGCCGTCGGCTCGCCCTCGGCGCCGTGGCTGCCGTCGGCGGCGTTCGCCATGATCGACTCGTAGCTCGTGAGCCGCACGTCCTGGCCGATGAGCGGAGCGACCTCGGCGAGGGGCTGCAGGCGAGCGATGACCGTGTCGGGGTCGTCGGAGTCGATCACCGCCATCACCTGCGCGACGGGCGGTTCGCCCGGGCGGGCTCCGCCCATGAGCAGGAAGCTCGTGACGTCGCGCGGCGACTCGACGACCCAGTCGCCCCATGCCTGGAGGAACCCGGCGGTGTCGCTCGCGTCGAAGGCGAGCTGCGCGAACCCGAGCGGCCCGACCTCGTCGACCTCGAACTCGAAGGCGGTGACGATGCCCATGTTCGCCCCGGCGCCGCGAACGGCCCAGAAGAGATCGGGATGCCGCGTGGCATCCGCTCGCACGACGGAGCCGTCGGCCAGCACCATCTCGACCGCACGAACGTGGTCGATCGTCAGCCCGTGCTCGCGCACGAGCCAGCCGATGCCGCCGGCCGTCGCGAGCCCGCCGACGCCCACTCCGCCGTAGTCGCCCGAGGAGAGCGCCCAGCCGTGCGGGGCGAGGAAGGCCGCGACATCCTGCCAGCGCGCGCCGGCCTCGACGCGAACGAGACGGTTCGCCTCGTCGAGCACCTCCATCGCATTCAGTCGGGAGAGGTCGATGACGATGCCGCCGTCGTTCGTCGAGCGACCGCTGATGCCGTGGCCGCCGCTGCGCACGCCGAGGGGGACATCGGGGTTCGACCGCGCGAAGTCGACCGCCTCGGCGACCTGGGGCGCATCGGCCGGGCGCAGCACGAGGCCGGGCGCTCCGCCGCGCATGTACGTCGACTTGACGCGCACGTAGCCGGCATCGCCCGGCTCGATCGCGTCGGCTGCGAGCGAGGCGGGCACGGCGTCGTAGTCGATGCCGTCACGCCGCTTCGCGCGGACCGTGGAACTGCGAACGATCGAGCTGCGCACCGGGGCGCCTGCCGCTGCCGGCGACCGCACTGTGATCGTGTCGGCGGATGCCGCGGCATCCGTCGTACGCAACTCCCGCGCCGCCGCTTCGCGAAGGGCCGGCGCGACCTCCTCGGCGAAGTGCACGATGGTGGCGGGGTCGTCGCTCGCGAGGATGAACGTGCCGACCCCGTCGTCGACGACGTAGGGCAGCAGCTGCTCGACCCACTGGCTTGCCGGACCGTTCAGGAACCCGGCACCCGCGCCGAACCGGCCGCCGACGTTGACGAGGCGCCGGATCTCGCGGGGGTCCCGGCCTGCGGCGATCGCCGCTTCGTCGATGCGGGCGTTGCCCGCCGCGTAGTCGCCGGGCTGCATGTACCCGAGCGAGGGGAGCCAGCCGTCGCCCTTGCGGCCGATGAGCCGGAGCATGCGGGGCTTCAGCGCGCCGATGATGATCGGGATGTTGTGGGCGGGCGCGGGCCCGCGCTTCGCGCCGTCGACCCGGTAGTAGGTGCCGTCGACCTGGAAGCGGGCACGCTCGCCCTGGTCCCAGATGCCGCGGATCACGTCGATGCCCTCGGAGAGCGCGTCGACCGCCTGCCCCGGCGTGAGCTTGCGGCCGCCCATGGCCTCGATCGCATCCCAGAATCCGCCGGCCCCGAGGCCGAGCTCGAAGCGCCCGCCCGAGAGCAGGTCGAGGCTCGCGGCGGCGCGGGCGAGCACGGCCGGCGGCCGCAGCGGGAGGTTCGTGACGTTGGCGGCGAGGTGGATGCGCTCGGTGCGCGCGGCGACCCAGCCGAGCAGCGTCTGCGTGTCGTGGAACGCGGGCTGGTACGGGTGATCCTGGAACGTGACGAGGTCGTAGCCCGACGCCTCGCTGAGCTCGGCGAGTCGCACGGCGAACTGCGGCGGGTCGTTCTTCGGCGTGATGAACGTGCCGAACTGCAGGTCGTGGCCGTAGTGCATCGTGCTCCGATCGGTCGTGGGCGCACGGGCATCCTGCGCCACTCCCCCATCCTGCGGCACGGACGACATCGATGCACGAAAGAGGTAAGCTACTTACCTATGGTAAGCCAGCATGAACCGGATGCCGCGGCCGTCGCGATGCTCGACGAGCGGCGCGCCCGCCTGCACGACCTCGGCCACATCGACGAGGCGGAGTGCCGGCGCTTCCAGAGCACGGTCGAGTTCGCCGGCCGCAAGTGGAACGCCGCGATCCTGCTCGCTGGCGTACGTGGAGCCCGCCGGTTCTCGGAGTACCGGGGCGCAGTCACTGGCATCTCCGATCGACTGCTCGCCGCGCGTCTCAAGGAGCTCGAGGACGAGGGCATCGTCGAGCGGCACGTGCGCGCGACGACCCCGGTGACGATCACCTACACGCCGAGCGCTGACGGCCTCCAGCTGATCGAGCTGCTGCAGCCGCTCGTCGAGTGGAGCCGCGCTCGGCCGGCCGAGACGGAGCGCTCGGCCGGCTGAAGGCCGGCTACTTCTGGTCGGACTCCGGAGCGGCCTTGTCGGCAGCGGCGGGCGCCTCGTCGACGACGGGCTCCGAGACGACGGTCTCCTCGACGACGACCTCCTCGACGACGGCCGGCGCATCGGCGACCGGCGCGACGGCGGCGGCTTCAGCGGCAGCCTCTGCCTCGGCGCGGTCGAGCTCCGCCTCGAACGCGGCGTCTTCCGCAGCGACGAGTGCGGCGGCCTGCGCCGATGCGGCGCGGGCGCTCCAGCCGAGTGCGTGCACGGCGAGGGCGATGACCACCGACAGCGCGCCGACGGCGAGCAGCAGGCCCGCGATCGTCGTGTTCGACTGCGCGCCGAGCAACCCGGCGACATCCTGCGAGCCCGAGGTGTAGAACTCGACCTGGGACGCGGTCGACGAGTTCAGGAGCCAGTAGCCCCCGCCGATCAGCGCCACTGCCGCGACCCAGAGCAGGATCAGCGGCACGTTGACCTTGGAGGCAGTTGTATTCACGGTGTTCGTCCTTCGTCATCGGGAGAGGCCGGTTCGGCCTCAGGGCACGGTATTTGCTGAGCCTATGCGTGTCCTATGCGTCAGGGGAACATCCCCCGGGAGACCGATTGGTCGCGACGCGACCGATCAGATCGCCCGATGGTCGACGAAGGCCATGCGGGGTCCGCGCCGGGGCCGACCGGGCACCCCCGCGGCGCCGAGCAACCGCACGACGCGATAGCGGTGGCCGCGCCACGGCTCGAGCGTCGCGAGCATCTCGTCATCGCTCATGTCCCGCCCGGCGAGGGCATGCCCGATGAAGTTCGAGAGGTGGTAGTCGCCGACCGAGAGCGCATCGGCGTCGCCGAGCGCACGCTGGGCCACCTCGGCCACGGTCCACGGGCCGACGCCGGGCATGAGGGTGAGGCGAGCCGCGGCATCCGCCGGGGTCATCGCGACGACGGCCTCGAGCTTGGGCGCGTAGCCGGCCGCGTTCTGCAGGGCGCGCGCCCGCTTCGGGTCGACTCCGGCCTGATGCCACTCCCAGCTCGGAATCGTGCGCCACACCTCGGGCGACGGCACCACGCGCATTGGCCGTGGCGTCGGGCCGGGGGCCGGGGCACCGAAGCGGGTCAGCAGTCGGCGCCAGGAATCGTGCGCCTGCAGCGTGATGACCTTCTGCTCGAGGATCGTCGCGGCGAGGGCCTCGAAGACCTGCCCCGTGCGCGGGATGCGCAGGCCGGGGTTGCGCCGGTGCGCGTTGTCGAGCAGCGGCAGCCGCGGCTCGAACCCTGACGGGTCGTCGGCATCGCCGAGCAGCGCGGGCGCCTGCGCCGCCGCCGCGCCTGCGCCGGGGCCCCACGCCTCGCAGCGCAGCGTGTCGGAATCGGGCTGGGTCAGGCGCAGGGTCGCGTCGCCCTCGACGGTGCGCGTCGTGCGCCACACGGCGCCGCTCGCGTCGAGCACGAACGCCGGGTCGCCACCGCCGCGCCGCAGCGCGCCGAGCGTCTGCCGCAGGTCGGTCGGATGCCGCGGCCGCCAGCTGAGGGCATGGTCGGCGATCACGGCTCCAGTGTGCCCCACGCACCTGACAGCCGCGATGCCGACGATCGCGGCCGCTCCGGGTGCGGGGGCCCTGTCGCCTACTCGGCGACCGGGGCGGCTGCCGCGAGCGGCGAGGCGGCGGGCGCCACGATGCGGCTCCGGAGCGCGAGGAAGAGCAGCACCATGCCCGCGGTGAGAGCGATGTGGCCGAGACCCGCGATGCCGGCGATCGCCGACGTCGACTCCTCGCCCATGACCGTGAGCGAACCGTGCCAGATGAGCATCGCCGAGGTGACGATGACGCCGGCGTTGTAGACCCAGAAGAACCACTCGAAGAGGTGGCTCTTCGAGATCGTGAAGACCTTCTCGATCACGAGCACGATGAGCAGCACGATGAAGCCGAGCGTCAGCAGGTGCGTGTGCGCGAGGCCGAGCTGGGTGAACTGCCCCTCGGGGAAGTCGTTGGCCTTGGTGAACTCGCGGTAGAAGAGTCCGGAGCCGACACCGACGATCATGTACGCGAACGCTGCGTAGAACAGTTTCTGCATGGCGGTTCCCTTCGAAGGTTGGCGAGGTGGTCGAGCCTCACCTCGATACTCCTCTCATGGAGCGCACCGACGCATCGAACGAAAGGTTGAACCCTCAGCCCGGTCGGACGACGACCGTCTGCTCGCGGTCGGCCGCGTCGATCGTGAACCGGAGGATGCGGAGCACCGGATCCCACGAGACGACCTCGCCGCCCTCGACGACGCCGCCGTCGGGGAACCCACCGGCCGGCAGGTACACCTCGCTCGGCGCAGAGCCGGCGCCCGCATCGCGGTCGGGAGTGACCACGATCTCGAGGGAGTCGGGCTCCGAGTTCCAGGTGCGCAGCTCGCCGGCGATCGCCCGGGGGTACGGCCGGTCGAGCAGCGCGATGAGGTTGCGCGGCGTGCCGTCGACCTCGTACGGGCCCCATGAGCCCGGGTCGCGCGACCAGTACGCGATGCCGATGCCCGAGGCATCCGATGTCGAATAGACGAGGTCGACGTAGTCGAGCGCGCCCGGGAGCGTGGTGTCGAGGCCGAACTCGCCGAGGATGATCGGCACGCCGCCGAGGGCCTCGGCAGTGCGCAGCGTGTTCGAGCGCCAGGCGGCGATCGTGGACTCGACGAGGTCGCGGGAGGTGCCGCTGAACCCGTCGCCGAGATCCATCGGCAGGGGGTAGAGGTGCGGGCAGAACGCGATGCGCGGGTCGCCCTCGCGCGGGTCGTCGATCGCGCCGATCGCGCTCGGCAGCCCCCAGTTGAATCCGAGCGCCTGGGGTTCGAGGCAGGCCCAGGTGTCGTCGTCGACCTCGCGGATCGCGTCGACGGACTTCTGGTAGAGCGCCGTGAGCGGCCCCGCCTCGAAGGCCGGCCCCTGCACGGTGCCGCCGTACGGCTCGTTCATGAGGTCGTACGCGACCACCACGTCGTCGTCGGCGAAGCGCTCGGCGACGGCCCGCCAGGCACCCGCGTAGTGATCGGTGAGCTCGGGGTGCTCGCCCGTCGTGTTCCAGAAGTTGTCGAACGCACGGATCACCCCGGGCTCGAGGTAGTAGAGCTCCCACTGGTCGTGGTGCGCGACCGGGAAGCCGTCGAGGTAGGTCGCCCATTCGGGCGCGCCGTTGCCGTTGTCGCCCTCGGGCGTGATGCCCGTGCCCCACAGGTCCTGGTGCATGTCGAGCATGACGTGGTAGCCGCGCTCCTCGTACCAGCCCACCCGCTCCTCGACGTCGTCGAGGTACCCCTGGTCGTAGACGCCGGGGCTCGGCTCGACCTTGCGCCACGAGATGAGGAAGCGCACGAAGTTCGTGCCCATGTCGGCCTGCTCCTGCACGAGCTGGTCTTCAGTGAAGTCGGGCATGCCGTCGGGCACGATCTTCGCGCTGCTCGCGGTCGAGAACCCGTGCTGCACGAGCGCCCGGCCATCGGAATCGGTGATGAACGAGGCGGCCTCCGCCGGCCCAGGAGTGCGCATCGCCGCGGCCGCTCCGCCCACCACGAGCAGCACTCCCAACCCTGCAGCGACGGTGCTTCGAGCGGCGAACATCCGGTCCTCCTTGACGTATGTGAGGGGGAGGCTATCATCGATCGCATGCCGACTAGGACAGTTGACCCACATCGCTCTCGCCGTGTGGAGTGGTCGGTGCTGGCGACGCTCGGCGCGCTCGCGATCCTCGTCGGCGTCTGGCCGATCACCGGGGTGCTCACGACCTGGGTGCCGCTGCTCGCGGTGCCCGCCGCCGCCGGACTTCCCTACCTCATCCCCGCACTCCGGCTGGTGCCGCTCGGCGACACGACGTGGGCCTTCTGGTTCGCGGACGTCGCGGGCGTCCTCGTCATGCTGCTCACCGCGTTCGTCATGCTCCGCGCCCCGAAGCGCCGCGCAGCGCCGAGCCCCGGCCGCGCGTTCGGCCGCGGGGTCTGGGTCACGATCGTCGCGGTCGTCGCCGGCAACCTCGTGCGCGGCGTGTTCGCGAGCTTCATGGTGCACGCCGACCTCGGCACCTACCTCGGCACGCTCGCGGCGAACGTCGTGGTCTCGGCGATCACGGGCGCGCTGATCGGCCTCCTGGTCGGCGCCGTCGCGGCGATCGTCGCGGCGACCGGGCGGCGCGGCTCCGACGGCGCAGGCGGCGACAGCGACAGCGACGAAGCGGATGCCGCAGCTGACGCCGAAGCGCCCGCCGTCGCAGACGACGCCGACGCCGACGCCGAGGCATCCGTCACCGTCTGACGCACGCCGCTCGCGTCAGCGCGGTGCGAACGCCGCGTGGAAGATGGCCCACGCCCGCCGGGCGACCCGCCGGCGGTCCTCGGCGCCGGTGCGCGCGAGCAGGTCGGCGAGCATCGACACCGCGAGCAGCACGTCGGCGTCTTCGACGGCCTCGCCGATGCGGCCCGCCGCGCGTTCGCGCACGACGACCGCGCCGACAATACCCGCGAGCCGCGTACCGAGGTGAGCGACCCGTTCGTCGTCCTGGTGCTGCCAGATGAGGTCGATGAGCGCGGTCGACACGACCGCTTGCCCGATGATCGCCTCGAGCAGGTCGTCGAGGGTCGCGCTCTCGGGCTCGACGGCGGCCTCGAGCTCGTCGATGTTCTCGTCGAAGACCGCGACCGCGAGCGAGAAGCGATCGGGGAAGTGGCGGTAGAGGCTGCCCTGCCCGACGCCGGCCCTCTTGGCGATCGCGTTGAACGGGCCCTGCAGGCCGTCGGCGGCGAAGACCTCCCGCGCGGCGGCGATGATCGCGCGGCGATTCCCGGGGCCGGCGCTCGGCCCTCGGTTGGCCTTGCGGGCCTCGGAAGTTCCCTTCCCACGTTCAGGCACGGGTGCTACCTTACTACCGGACAAGGATGTCCGGTATGGGCTTCGCACCACATCGAAGAGAAGGAACGACACACCATGAGCACCCCCAAGACCCTCTCGGGCGACGACTCCATCAAGACCTGGCTCGAGCACCCCGTCGGCGGGCCCATCATCCGCGACCTGCTCGCGCAGGCGGGTCAGAACCCCGACGTGCTGAAGCCCGTGCAGCGACTCGCGATCAAGCGACTCGTCAAGCTCAGCAAGGGCCAGTTCAGCCAGGAGATGGTCGATCAGCTCGTCGCGCGCGCGGCGGCCGGCGAGGTGCCGGCGGGCGCAACGGATGCCCCCGTCGAGGCACCCGAGCCCACGACCGAATCGGCCGACGCCGTCGATGCCGCCCCAGAGGTCGAGCGCCCCGAGTGGGTCGAGCGTCTCGACCAGGGCCGCTTCACGGGCAAGACCGTCATCGTCACGGGCGCCGGCTCCGGCATCGGCCGGGCCACGGCATCGCGCGTCGCCCGTGAGGGCGGCCGGGTCATCGCCGTCGACGTCTCGCAGGAGCGCCTCGACGACTTCGCCTCCGAGCACGAGGGCGCCGAGATCGTGACCCTCGTGGCCGACATCACCGACGACACGAAGGTCGCCGAGATCGTCGCCGCAGCGGGCGACCGCATCGACGGCCTCGCGAACATCGCCGGCATCATGGACGACATGACGCCGATCGGCGAGCTCACCGACGCCGTCTGGAAGCGCGTCTTCTCGGTCAACGTCGACGGCACGATGAAGCTCATGCGCGCCGTCGTGCCCGTCATGGTCGCGCGCGGCACCGGTTCGATCGTCAACACCGCCTCCGAGGCGGCACTCCGCGGCTCGGCAGCGGGCGTCGCCTACACGGCGTCGAAGCACGCGGTCGTCGGCCTCACGAAGTCGACGGCGTTCATGTACGGCCCGAGCGGCCTGCGCGTCAACGCGGTCGCCCCGGGCCCGACCATCACGAACATCGAGGCGAGCTTCGCCTCTCCGCTCGGCGCGGAGCGCGTGCAGCTGGCGATGACGATCCTGCCGGACGCCGCGGAGGCCGAGGCCCTCGCCGCGTCGATCACCTTCCTGCTCAGCGACGACGGCGTGAACATCAACGGCGTCGTGCTCGCGAGCGACGGCGGCTGGTCGGCGGCATGACCGCGGCAGCGCGCGACGAGCGCGACGTCCTCGTCGTCATCGGCGTCGGCGGGATGGGCGAGGCGATCGCCCGCCGGCAGGGCACCGGCCGCACCGTGGTACTGGCCGATTTCAGCGAGGCGTCACTCGACCGCGTCGGCGGGGCACTGCGCGGCGACGGCTTCGAGATCGTCACGCAGCTCGTCGACGTGTCGTCGCGGGGTTCCGTCGCCGACCTCGCGGATGCGGCGGCCGAGCTCGGCCGGGTGACCCAGGTCGTGCACACGGCCGGGCTCTCCCCGGTGCAGGCGCCGCGAGACGCGATCCTCGCCGTCGACCTGCTCGGGACGGCGATCGTGCTCGACGAGTTCGAACGCGTCATCGCCCCGGGCGGTGCGGGCCTCGTCATCGCGAGCATGGCAGGTCACTTCCTGCCGCCGCTGCCGCCCGAGGTCTCGCATGCCCTCGCAGCGACGCCGAGCGACGAGCTGCTCGGGCTTCCGGTGCTCGCCTCGATCACCGAGGCCGCGGCGGCCTACCCGTTCGCCAAGCACGCCAACCACTTGCGGGTGCGCGCGGCGAGCGCCGGATGGGGTGCGAAGGGCGCTCGCGTCAACAGCATCAGCCCCGGCGTCATCTCGACACCGATGGGCCAGCAGGAGCTCGCCGGCGAGTCGGGCGGGCAGATGCGCGCCATGATCGACGCGTCCGGCACCGGCCGGGTCGGCACCCCGTACGACATCGCGGATGCCGCGGCGTTCCTGCTGGGCCCCGATGCGAGCTTCATCACGGGCACCGACCTGCTGGTCGACGGCGGCGTTGTCGCCGCGGTCAGCACAGGGCGGCTCGACGTGCGCCGACGGTAGGCGACCGCTTGCGCGACTGCGGGGAGCGGGCGACTGCTCCCCGCAGTCATCCTGCGGAGGGGTGACGGCTCCGGCCAGCCCCCGTACGATTCCGAGGATGGGAACCCCTCGACCGTCGAACTCGGAACTCGTCGACGCCGCGCTCGACCACCTCGATCGCCTCTACGTCTTCCCCGAGGCGGCCGCCGCTGCGGGTGCCGCCGTTCGCGAACTTGAGCGGTCGGGAGCCCTCGCCGACCTCGACGAACCCGAGTTCTGCACCCGGCTGACCGACGAACTGCAGGCCCGCACCCACGACAAGCACCTGCGCGTGCGGACGCGGCAGACCGACGAGAACGCAGGGCGGAGCCAGGAAGAGGTCGTCGCCGCCCTCATCGCGCGATTCCGCAGCGACAACTGGGGCATCGCCAAGGTCGAGCGACTCGCCGGCAACATCGGCCTCATCGACCTCCGGATGATCGTGGACGCATCGCTCGCGGGGCCGACGATCGCTGCGGCGATGGAACTCGTCTCCCGCACCGACGCGCTCGTCTTCGACCTGCGGTCCTGCCTCGGCGGGTCGCCGAACGGCGTGCAGTCGTGGATCAGTCACCTCACGCCCGACGACGAGACGCAGCTGAGCTCCGTGGTGGAGCGCGAGAGCGAATCGACCCGCCAGTACTGGACGCTCGCCGACGTGCCGGGCCCTCGCTACCTCGACCGAGACGTCTTCGTCGTGACGAGCGGAGCGACCTTCTCGGGCGCCGAGCAGTTCGCCTACGACGTGCAGGCGATCGGCCGCGCGACGATCATCGGCGAGACGACGGGCGGCGGCGCCCACCCCACCCGCTTCATCCCCATCTCGGACACGATCGAGATCACCGTGCCGTTCGCCCGCGCCGTCAACCCGGTCACCGGCTCGAACTGGGAAAGCGTCGGCGTCGTCCCCGACATCGCGGTCGAACAGGGCGATGCGCTGCAGGCCGCCCTCGACGAAGCCCGCCGCCGAAGCGGCGAGCGAGCCGACGCCCCCGCCTGATCCGGCCGCTCCGCCCGTCGGAGCGAAACCCGGAGCCGTCGGCGCTCGCGCGATCCGCGCTCGCCCGCGGCATCCGCTCGGCACCGACTACGCTGCTCGGATGCGCTTCGGAACGCTCGACTTCACGCCCGCCGCAGACTCCCCCGATCTCCTCGGAGCGCCCACCGCCGTCGCGATCGCCGCGATGCCGGCAGCGGATGCCGCGGGCGTGCTGGTCTCGGCGATCGATCCGGGCCTCGCGGACACGGCCGCGTTCTGCGCGCACCACGAGATCTCGATGGGCGACGGTGCGAACTGCGTGATCGTGCAGGCCCGGCGCGGCGAGCGCACCTGGTACGCGGCCTGCCTCGTGCGCGGCGCCGACCGGCTCGACGTCAACGGCGCCGTGCGCCGGCACCTCGACGCGCGCAAGCTCTCGTTCGCCCCGATGGACGCCGCGGTCGAGCTCTCCGCCATGGAGTACGGCGGCATCACGCCGATCGGCCTGCCCGCCGACTGGCCGATCCTCATCGACGAGTCTGTCGCGGCGCACGAGCGGCTCATCATCGGCAGCGGCATCCGCGGTTCGAAGCTGCTCGTCTCGGGTGCGCTGCTCGCGAGCCTGCCGAACGCAGAGGTGCTGCCGATCGCGCAGCCCTCGGCGTAGCGCGCGGCTCGGCGCCGCCCGCGCAGCCGGCGGGACCGCTCAGCCGTGCGTCTCGGCGCTGCGACGGCCGCGACGCCGCACGATGAGCAGGGTCGCGACCGATCCTCCGATCGCGACGAGGAGCGCCACGACGGCGACGCCCAGGTAGCGCCACTCGGATGCCTCGCTGTAGGGGAACGTGTCGGCCCAGTCGAGCCCGACGCGCACGATGACCGCGCCGACAACCCAGCTCAGCAGGATGCCGCCGATGACGAACAGTGCGCGACGCATGCCCTCATCGTAGGAGCCTGCGCTGTCGGCACCGGGCGCTAGCCTCGTTGCGGTCCGCGATCACGGGCCGCAGACAGAGGACGCCATGCCGAAAGAAACTCGACCCAAGCCGCCCCGCATCGACGAGATCGTGCTCGCCGACCTCGTCGACGGCGAGATCGCCGAACTGGCCGCGGGAGACCGGGTCGAGGGCCGGCGCTATCGCGGCGGCGACGTCTCGGAGCGCGACCTCACCGGGGTCGCCATCGGCGAGTGCGAGCTCGTCGGGGTGTTCGCCCACGACACGCTGCTGCGCGGGGCGGTGCTGACCGAGACCGTGATCGAGCGGCTCGAGGCCCCGGTGCTGCGCGCGCCTCGCGCGACCCTTCGCGACGTGCTCGTCTCGGGCTCCCGCATCGGGTCGGTCGAGTTCTACGACAACCACTGGCAGTCGGTGCGCTTCGTGGGCTGCAAGCTCGGCTTCGTGAACCTGCGGGGGGCGGAGGTCCGCGACATCCGCTTCACCGACTGCACCATCGAAGAGCTCGACCTCGGCAACGCCAAGGCCGAACGCGTCGCGTTCGAGCAGTGCGACGTACGATCGCTCGACGTGACGGGTGCGAGGCTCGGCGACGTCGACCTGCGGGGGCTCGACCTCGCCGCGATCGCCGGCATCGAGGGCCTGAAGGGCGCCACGATGGACGGCATGCAGGTCGCGCTGCTCGCGACGACGCTCGCGAGCCACCTGGGCATCCACGTCGTGGACTGACCTCCGAACCGGCGGCCGTCGCCATCGATGCGGTGTCGTGATGGACCGGCTCTTCCCCGGGCCGCCGTTGGGAGCTAGGGTTGGCCGAACTGGGTCAAGCGACCCAGTTGGAGACAGCGAGGTTCCCGATGCACGACGCCCCCACGATGCAGCCGAACGACCAGGCGGATCGCTCGACCCCGGAGGCCGCCGCCGACCGTCCCGGCGGCCGTCGCGCCGCCCGTCGTCCCATCGTCGCCGTCGTCGCGATGCTCGCCCTGATCGTCGTCCAGGCCGTTGCCGACCCCACCGGACTGCTGGCGCTCGTCGGCTGGTCGGGTGCGATCCCGCAGGCGAGCGCCGGCATCTGGCCGTTCGCCCCGTACCTCGTCTTCGTGCCCGTCGTGCTCGGCGTCGTGTGGTGGGTCGCCGTGCGCGCGGGCGACCGGTTCTGGACGCTCACGGCGGGCGTCGTGCTCGCGGTGCTGCTCGCCCAGGCCGCGGCCTGCTTCGTCATGACGTGGGATCTCGCGGTGGCCGCATGGGCGGCCGGCTTCGTGACGGCGAAGGCCGTGCCCGCAGCCCTCATCGTCGCAGCGCTCGCGCGCTGGCTCGGCGGCCCGACGACCCGACAGTCGTACGACCGCGGGTCGATCTGGCCGGCCGCGGTGATCTTCGCCGTCGCCTCGCCGCTGCTCGCCGGCCTCTGGTGGACGGGGGCCGTCTACGCCGACGGCATCCCGGTCGCGCGTCTCGACCGCGGCATCCTCTCGATGGTCGTCGCGGTGGTGCTCATCGCCGGCGCGACCGCGCTGTGCCTGCGCTGGATGCGGGAGCGCGTGCCCGGCGTGCTCGGCGGCTGGCTCGCCGCGCTCGTCGCCGGCGGCCTCGTCGGCATCGTGCAGGCGGTCGTCGCGTTCCTCGTCGACGGCGGGTTCGCGGGCGACATCTGGCCGCTGATGGCGGGCTACGTGACGGTCGCCGACGGACTGGCCTTCGGCGCCTGCCTCGGCTGGATCGTCGGCGTGAGCACCGTCGTCTTCGATCGTGTGCGCGCTGCACGCACGGCTCGCGCCGCACGGGCGCCCGAGCTCGCGGCCGCTGCGGTCGCGGTGCTCGCCCTGGGCGCGGTGGCCGCGACCCTCGCCGTGCCGAGCGCCGAGGCTGCGGCCGCGACGGCCGGCACGACGACCGAGACCTCGCCCCCCGAGGGGTTCCTCCGGGCAGAGGGCTCGATCATCACCGACGGCGCCGGCAACCAGGTGCTGCTGCGCGGCGCCAACGTCAACCAGCTCGTCGACTTCTACCAGCACCAGCCCGACGTGCCCGCGACCCGACCGCTGACCGAAGACGACTACGCCGGCATGGCCGAGTACGGCTTCAACGTCGTGCGCCTCAACATCTCGTGGTCGGCCCTCGAGCCCGAGCGCGGCACGCTCGACCCCGAGTACCTCTCCCAGATCGAGGACGCGGTGGAGTGGGGTGCCGAGCACGGCATCTACACCGTGCTCGACATGCACCAGGACGGCTGGTGGAACGGCCCCACCGAGGAGGGCACCGCGTGCCGCCCCGGCACCGACGAGATGTGGGGCTTCGACGGCGCACCCGAGTGGGCGACGATCACGGATGGCGCGCCGCGCTGCCAGTTCACCGGTCGCGACATCTCCCCCGCCGGCGACCGGGCCTTCCAGAACTTCTACTTCGACACCGATGGCGTGCAGACCGCCCTCGCCGAGACCTGGGGCGAGCTCGCCGCGGAGTTCGCGGACGAGCCGATGGTCGCCGGCTTCGACCTCATCAACGAGCCCGGCTTCGGCGAGACCGCGCCCGTGACGACCTCGCACCAGCTCGGGAGGTTCTACGACCTGGCGATCGACGAGATCCGCGACGCCGGCGCCCCGCAGATCGTGTTCTTCGAGCCGAGCATCCTCTGGTCGGGGCTCGGCTTCGACACCGGCCCCACTCCCGGCTTCACGGAGGACGACAACATCGTCTTCTCGCCGCACCTCTACGCCGAGTCGATCACGATGGACCGCGACCTCGGCATTCCACCGATCGTCGGCATCGAGCGGCAGTTCGCACTCGCACAGCGCGTCGCCGACACCTACGACGCACCGCTCTGGTCGGGCGAGTACGGCTACTGGGGTGGTGAGGAGAGCTTCTGGGGCGAGGACGCCGACTCGCTCTCGCGCCTGAGCCGCTACGCCGACACCGAGGACGAGCGCATGCTCGGCAGCGCGTACTGGGTGTGGAAGCAGGCCTGCGGCGACCCGCAGAACGGCATCGGCCCCTACGGGAACGCCCTCATGATGCAGGAGTGCGAGACCGGCGGCGAAGCCCCGCCCAAGACCGGGCTCCTCGAGATCCTGAGCCGCGCCTACCCGCAGTCGGCGCCGGGAGCGCTCACGTCGCTCGAGGCCGAGGGCGGCGTCGTCGACCTCGCCGGCACGGCAGCGGGTCGCAGCTGCGACCTCGAGGTGTGGGTCCCCGGCACCGCGAAGCCCGACGTCGAGGTCTCCGGCATCACGAAGGTCGAGACGACCGAGGTGCCCGGCGGATGGATCGTGACGGGCTGCGTCGACGGCGACTACGCCCTCTCGACCAGGGGCTAGCCTCGGAGGCATGACCACCGAGTACGCGCTGAGCGGGCACGACGACGGCCGTCGCGCCTCGCTCACGGCCATGATCGCGGCGGAGCCCGACCGGCTCCGCCGCCGGAGCATCTCGCTCGGCGTCGCGCCCGATGACGCAGAGGATGTCGCGCAGACCGCCCTGCTCCGGGCCTGGCGCTCGATCGACCGCCTGCACGCGTCGGAAGCCGGTCAGATGTGCTCGTGGCTCGATGCCATCGCCCGGAACGCTGCGGCGGACCTCGCCCGCCAGCGAGCCCGTCGCCCCGTGGCCGTGCTCGACACCGACCTGCCCGATGGCGCGAGCGTCGCCGGCGACGTCGAGATGCGCGTGATCCTCGACGGCGCCCTCGGCGCGATCCAGCGCCTTCCCGATTCCCTTCGCGAACCGCTGCTCCTCAGCGTCGTCGACGAGCTCTCGGCCCCCGAGATCGCCGGACGCCTCGGGATCACGCCGGCCGCGGCGCGGCAACGCATCTCCCGTGCGCGGAAGTCGCTCGCCGAGTGCCGGGAGTCCGGCATGGCCGAAACTCCCTGACGTTCTCCCCGACGGGAAGGCCGGCCCTGTTCCCCCAGCGACCGGCCCTCCCGTGAGTCGCGTCAGGCGGTGCCGAACGGGTTGTCGACGCCGTAGCGCCATCCGTGCTGCTCGTCGTGCACTGCGACATCTGCGGTCGTGCCGGCCAACGCGATCTCCGAACCGTCGGGGCCGGTGCCGGTGATCGTCCAGTCGGCGATCGCGAGCCCCGTGTCGCCGCTCTGGAAGACGTGCCGAACCGTCATCGTGATCGGAAGGTTCAGGCCGAGGAACTGCTCGAGCGCGCCGCGCACACCCTCCTCGCCCCGTACGGGATGCCCCGGCGCCGGCACGAACACGACGTCGTCGATGTTGAGCGCCATCAGGCCGTCGAGGTCGCGCGCGTTGAACCGGTCGGCGAACGCGAGGTTCAGCTGGTCGAGTGAGGTGACGGGAGTCGCCATTCGGAGAGGGCCCTTCTTCGTGAGGCCGGCCTCGTGCAGGCCTCTACTGAGAAAGACGTCGCGGCACGCGAAGTGTGACATGCGGCTCGAACAGCGAAGGCACCGCTCCGGCGATGCTCCGGCGACGGGTCAGCAGGAACGCGCCAGCGCCGAGGATGAGGAGTGCGACCACGAGGGTTGCGACGGCATCGATGCCGAGCGCCGGGATCGCATCCTCGACCAGGGCTGACCAGGCGGGCGACGGTGTCGCCTTCGCACCCGAGGTCGGACCCGAAGACGACACGGCCTCGATGCGGCCGTCGTGACCGACCGTGAACCAGAGCTGCTGCGCGAGCACGGCACCGTCATCGACTGCGGTCGCAGTGAACGTGTGAGCTCCCGCATCCAGCTTCGGGAGCTTCGCCGTGCCTCGGAACCCACCGACGGCATCCGCTGCTCCGGTGAGGACCACGACCGGGGTCGACCTGACGGTCGCTTCGATCGGAGCACCGCTCAGGAGGTTGTCCGCGGCGACGCGGATCTCAGCCCCTTCGGCGATGTCCCCCTCCCCGAAGCCGGCGAGCACGGCGAGTGAAGCCCTCGGGAGGACCGCACCCGAGAACGTCCTCGTGCTCGTCTTGCCGGCGTTGCCGGCGATCACGGCGAACGAGAACGCCCCGGCTTCGGTCGGAGTGCCGGAGAGCACACCCGTCGCCTGGTCGAGCGTCAACCCGGCAGGCAGCAGTTCAGGAGCCGAATCGAACTCCGTCGCGTGATCGGCCTCGAATGCGAACGAGAACGGAGATCCGACCTGCAACCTCGGCAGGCTGGTGGTCACCCATGCCGGTGCAGGCTCGGCCACGGTGACGGTGAACCCCTGGACAGAGGTCCCCCACTGCCCGTTGGCCTGGACGGAGAAGCTGAACACGCCTGCGGCGTCAGGGGTTCCCGAGAGGGTTCCATCCGCGGAAAGGGTCAGCCATCCAGGCAGAGGCGATCCGGTGATCTCGTAGTCGGATGCGTTCATCGCCTGGACGGCCGAGTTGTACGGCGTCCCGACGGTTGCATCCGGCACTGTGGTTGCGACCCACGATGGTCTCCGGTCCACGACCGTGAGCTCGAATCGCTTCGAGAATCGGGTGCCGTCTCGTTCCACTTGCGCTTCGAAGAGGAACAGTCCGAGCTCCGTCGGTGTGCCGGTCAGGATGCCACCTGTTGACAGCGTGAGACCAGCTGGCAGAGTGCCGTCCTTCAGCGTGACCTTCCCGCCTGCAGCTCCGAGAGGAATGTCGTTCTGGACCCCGAAGATGGCTTGCTGCCTGCTCGAGGTCGCATCGAAACCGAGCACGCTGTCGTACACGGTGATCGTGAGGAAGGCGGTCACCCAGGGCCCGCTGACGCCGACAGCGCTGACGGTGACGTTGTAGACGCCGACCTGTGTCGCTGTCCCAGTGATCCTCACACCGTCGAACGTGAGCCCATCGGGCAGACCGCCAGCGCCATATGCGGTCGCCCCCGCGAACAGCGGTGGCGAGGTGAACGGAACCCCCGCGACGACGGACAGATCACCGAACCACAGAGGAACGGCCGGGCCTGGGTCGACCACGAGGTTGACGTTCGTGGTTGTGCCGCCGCCTCCGTAGGTGAGGAGGGAGATGTAGGCCCAATACGTTCCGGCCTGCAACGGGATGCCTGAGATCACACCCGTGTTCGGGTTCATGGTCAGGCCCTCCGGGAGCGACCCCGAATCGATGGTCGCTGTCGCGATCAACCAGGGGTTGCCGTCCTTGCCTGCCGGGTCGTAGCTGTACGGCACCCCGACGGTCGCGACAGGGGTCGGGAACGCCTGCGCTGGAGCGGCGACGACTCCGACACTCAGGACCGCTGCGGTTGCAGCCGTGGCCAGTACCTGGAACAGGCGCCGGCGCCGGCGGCGGGTCGATCGGGTGGGCGAACCCATGCCTCTCCTTCGTCGTGCGGGCAGGATCATTCACTTCATGCGCGGCGGAACGCGCAGCGGAGTGGCCGGCACGGTTTCGACGGTGCCGAGATGAGACGAACGCCCTCCGCCGAGGTCGTCATCCGCGTACGAAAACGGCCCGGGTCTCATTGAGACCCGGGCCGATTCGATCGTGGTGCGCGAGGGGGGACTTGAACCCCCACACCCTTGCGAGTACTGGCACCTGAAGCCAGCGCGTCTGCCAATTCCGCCACTCGCGCACGTGTGGTCGCACCGCAGTGCGTCCAACCACGAGAGACTAACATCTCGCGGCCGGCAAAGCCATTCGAGCACAGCGGATGCCGCGCGCCGCACGCCGAGTCGACGGACGAACGCCGCGACACGCCGCCGGCCCACGGCGTGTCGCGCGTTCTCTCCTGCGACTCGGCGTGCGCGGCCCGTCGCGGACCCGCCGACGCGCCTCGCGTCCGAGCCGCCGCGCGAAGCCCGCGCCTCCACGATTCCTCCGAGTCCGGCTCGCACCTCGCGCTCCGCCGACGCGCCTCGCGTCCGAGCCGCCGCGCGAAGCCCGCGCCTCCACGATTCCTCCGAGTCCGGCTCGCACCTCGCGCTCCGCCGCCACCCGGGAATACCATCGATCTGCGGGTTCCGTTGCCCCGACCGTCGCGACGAAAGGACCGCCATTTGACCTCCCCCATCGACTCCAGGCAGGCCCTCAGCGGCATCCGTGCCTATCTGTTCGACCTCGACGGCGTGCTGACGCCGACGGCGACGGTGCACATGCACGCGTGGGCGCGCCTCTTCACCCCCTACCTCGAGCAGCACGGCGCCGCGCCGTACTCCGAGGCCGACTACTTCTCGTACATCGACGGCAAGCCCCGCTACGACGGCGTGCGCAGCCTGCTCGAGAGCCGCGGCATCCGCGTGCCCGAGGGCGAGGTGACCGATCCGCCCGAAGCCGACACCGTGCACGGCCTCGGCAACCGCAAGAACGAGGCCTTCAACGAGACCCTCGCGGAAGAGGGCGTCGCGGCGTACCCGGCGAGCGTCGCGTTCCTCGACGCCGTACAGGCGAGCGGATGCCTCGTCGCCGTCGTCTCGAGCTCGAAGAACGCCCCATCGGTGCTGACGGCGGCGGGGCTCGCCGACCGCTTCGAGGTCGTCGTCGACGGCGCCGTCGCCGCGCGCGACGGCATCCCCGGCAAGCCGGCGCCCGACACCTTCGCTCGCGCGGCCGAGCTGCTCGGCGTGCCGACCATCGCTTGCGCCGTCGTCGAAGACGCCGAGTCGGGCGTCACGGCCGGCGCCACGGGCGACTTCGGCGTCGTGATCGGCGTCGATCGAGGCGTCGGCCGGGCAGCACTCGAAGCGCTCGGCGCCGACATCGTCGTCGACGAGCTCGACGAGCTGATCCCCCTGATCCCCGCCGACGCGAACACGAACGCGAACGCCGCCGAGGCCGAGCGCGCCGGCGCACACACGACCACCCCACGAGAGGACAGCGAATGAGGTTCGCCGACCACGACCCGCTGAACCGCACGCGCTTCCCGATCGACGAATGGGCGCTCGTCGAGACCGAGTTCGGCGACGCCGACATGGGCCGCACCGAGACGATCTTCGCCGTCGGCAACGGGTACCTCGGCCTCCGCGGCAACGTGGAGGAGGGCCGCGACGGCCACATGCACGGCACGTTCGTGAACGGGTTCCACGAGACGTGGCCGATCCGTCACGCCGAGGAGGCGTTCGGCTTCGCCCGCGTCGGCCAGACGATCGTGAACGCGCCCGACGCGAAGGTCATCCGCCTCTACGTCGACGACGAGCCGCTCGTGCTCACGGTCGCCGAGCTCCTCTCCTACGAGCGGCGGCTCGACTTCCGTCTCGGCGCGCTCAGCCGCTCGATCGTCTGGCGCACGCCGTCGGGCAAGCGGGTGCTCATCACGAGTCGGCGCATGGTGAGCTTCACCGACCGCCACCTCGCCGTGCTCGACTACGAGGTCGAGCTGCTCGACGCCGATGCCGCGGTGACGATCTCGAGCCAGATCCTGAACCGCCAGGACGGGCGCGACGAGTACCGCTCCGGCGTGCCGGAGGCCGTCGGCAGCTTCGACCCGCGCAAGGCCGAGCTGTTCAACGACCGAGTGCTGCAGCCGCGGGTGAATCGCGCCGAAGGCGGCCGCTACATCCTCGGCTACCAGACCACGAACTCGGGCATGACGATCGCAGTCGGCGCCGAGCACCAGATCGCGACCGAGAACCAGTTCAGCGAGTCGAGCTCGATCGGCGACGACCTCGCGAAGCACATCTATCGGGTGCACGCCAAGCAGGGCCGTCCGATCCGCGTGACGAAGACGATCAGCTACCACACGGCCCGGACCGTGCCCACGCGCGAACTCGTCGACCGATGCGACCGCACGCTCGACCGCGCCGCCGAGCTCGGCGTGGCCGAGCTGTTCGAGCAGCAGCGCTCGTGGCTCGACGACTTCTGGGCACGATCCGACGTCGAGATCGAGGGCCAGGCCGCGATCCAGCAGGCCACCCGATGGAACCTCTTCCAGCTCGCGCAGGCGACGGCGCGCACCGACGGCGACGGCGTCGCGGCGAAGGGCGTCTCGGGTTCGGGCTACGGCGGCCACTACTTCTGGGACACCGAGGTCTACGTGATGCCGTTCCTCAGCTACACGGCACCGGTCGTGGCGCGCAACGTGCTGCGGTTCCGGCAGCGGATGCTTCCTGCCGCCCGCGCCCGCGCACTCGAGCTGAACCAGCTCGGGGCGCTGTTCCCGTGGCGCACGATCAACGGGCAGGAGTCGAGCGCCTACTACGCGGCCGGAACCGCGCAGTACCACATCGACGCCGACATCTCCTATGCGCTGAACCAGTACGTACGCGCGACCGGCGACCAGGACTTCCTCGCCCGCGGCGCGATCGACATCCTCGTCGAGACGGCGCGCATGTGGGAGGACCTCGGGTTCTGGCGCTCCAACGCCGACGACGTGTTCCACATCCACGGCGTCACCGGGCCCGACGAGTACACGACGGTCGTCAATGACAACCTGTACACGAACGTGATGGCGCGGGCGAACCTCGCCGCAGCGGCGTCCGCCGTCGACGACCTGCAGGTACAGGACCCTGCCGCGTACGAACGCCTCGTCGAACGGCTCTCAGTGACGCCGGCCGAGGTCGCGAGCTGGCGGCGTGCAGCCGCCCATATGCACATCCCGTTCGACGAGCAGCTGGGCATCCACCCGCAGGACAGCGCGTTCCTGCAGAAGGAACTGTGGGACCTCGAGGCCACGCCCGACGACCGGCGCCCCCTGCTCCTGCACTACCACCCGCTCGTCATCTACCGCTTCCAGGTGCTGAAGCAGGCCGACGTGGTGCTCGCCCTCTACCTGCAGGGCGACCGCTTCTCGACCGAGGCGAAACGCGCCAACTTCGAGTACTACGACCCGCTGACGACGGGCGACTCGACCCTGTCGGCGATCGTGCAGTCGATCATCGCGGCGGAGGTCGGCTACCACGAGCTCGCGATGCGGTACTTCCGCTCCGCGCTCTTCGTCGACCTCGCCGACCTGCACAACAACACCGCCGACGGCGTGCACGTCGCCTCCACCGGCGGTGTCTGGAGCGCGCTCGTCTCGGGCTTCGGCGGCTTCCGCGACCACAACGGGGTCTTCGCATTCGATCCGCGGCTGCCCGACGGCTGGCAGCGGCTGACGTTCCGCATCACGCTCCGGGGCACACGGCTGCGCGTCGCCCTCGACCCCGATGCGATCTCGTTCGCCGTCGAGGACGGCGGCGAGGCACGGGTGCGGGTGCGCGGGGCCGAGGTGGTCGTGAGCACGGGTACGGATGTCTCGGTGCCGCTCGACGGCCACGGTCCGCGCCTCTACGGCGCTCCGACGATGCGGGATGTCACGGGCTCCCGCCGCGCCGACGGAACCCTGCTCACCGCGTCGATCCCGACCCTGTCGCTCGACGTCGACGAATCCGACTCGGCGATCCAGGTGGACTGATCACGAGTCTTCCCAGCCCTTCGGGCTACCATGTCACAAGTCATGACGGCGTCGGTGAGAAACGACGGCGTCGGCGCAAATCTGGAGCGGGAGACCTGTGGGCCTACTGGACAACTTCGAGAAGGGTCTCGAGCGCGCCGTCAACGGCGCGTTCGCGAAGACCTTCCGCTCGGGGCTGCAACCCGTCGAGATCACCTCGGCCTTGAAGCGCGAGATCGACACGAAGGCTGCGGTCGTCTCGCGCGACCGCGTGCTCGTGCCGAACAGCTTCGTCGTGCGCATGGCACCCGACGACTACGCGCGCATGTCGGGCCTCGGGCCGGCCCTCATCGACGAGCTCGTCGACCTCGTGCAGAAGCACGCCGCGAGCCAGCACTTCCAGTTCGCCGGCGGCATCACGCTCTCGCTCCACGCCGACCCCGGCCTCGCCGTGGGCATGGTGCAGGTGGATTCGCAGAACGTGAAGGGCGAGGTCGCCTGGACCCCGGTGCTCGACGTGAACGGCAAGCGCTATCCCATCATGAAGGGCCGCACCGTCATCGGCCGCGGCAGCGAGGCCGACGTCACGCTCGACGACTCGGGCGCGTCGCGGCGCCATGCAGAAGTGCAGTGGGACGGCAGTCGTGCACGCGTGCGCGACCTCGGCTCGACGAACGGCACCCAGCTCAACGGCTCCCCCGTGAAGGACGCCATCCTCGAACCCGACTCGGTCATCGCGATCGGCCGCTCCCGCATCACGTTCCGTGTGCTGGCGCAGGCATCGAACGGGAGCCCCGGCTCCCGCGGTCGCACCGACCCGGCCACCGAACGCCACGACATGGGCGGGTTCTGGGGGCCCGGCGAATGAGCGAACTCACCCTCCTCGTGCTCCAGCTCGGCTTCCTCGTGCTGCTCTGGGTGTTCATCTTCGCGATCGTCTACGCGCTGCGCAGCGACCTGTTCGGTCAGCGCGTGCGCAAGCTCCGACCCGAGGTCGCGGGGGCCGCCGCCTCGGCACCGGCGGCGGCATCCGCGTTCCCGAGCGCCCCGGTCGCAGCGGCAGCGCCGACCGCTCCCGTCTCGCATGCCGCGCCGAGCGGCGGCGGATCCGGCGAGCTCGCGTCGAGCGAGAACGCCACCAGGCTCGTCATCACGAGCGGCACGAAGAACGGGGCCGAGTTCCCCCTCGGCCACGACGAGATCACGATCGGCCGTTCGAGCGACTCGGCCATCATCATCCGCGACGACTACACCTCGACCCACCACGCGCGTCTCATGCAGTGGAACGGCCGATGGATGCTGCAGGACCTCGATTCGACGAACGGCACCTTCCTCAACGGCTCCCGAGTGACCGTGCCCACCCCGATCCCGCTCGGAGCCACCGTGAAGGTCGGAGCGACGACGTTCGAGCTGCGGCGGTAGCCATGGCGAACATCAAGGCGAGCGCTGCGGTCTCGCACGTCGGACGGATCCGCTCGAACAACCAGGACTCCGGATACGCCGGCCGACGCCTGTTCGTCGTGGCCGACGGCATGGGCGGGCACGCGGGCGGTGACGTCGCGAGCGCGATCGCCACCCGCCGCATCGCCGAGGCCGACATCGACTACGAGAACACGACCGAGGCCTCGGCATCGCTCGAAGGCGCCTTGATCGCGGCGAACCGTCAGCTCGCGGCGACCGTCGCCGACCACTCCGAACTGACGGGTATGGGCACCACGGTCAGCGCCGTGCTGCTCGTCGGCGACCGCGTCGTCATCTCGCACATCGGCGACTCCCGCATCTACCTGCTGCGGTCGGGTGAGCTCAGCCAGATCTCGACCGACCACACATTCGTGCAGCGACTCGTCGACGCCGGACGCATCACGGCCGAAGAGGCCATGGTGCACCCCCGCCGCTCGGTGCTCATGCGCGTGCTGGGCGACGTCGAGGCCTCGCCCGAGATCGACGCGCTGGTGCTCGACACCCGCGACGGAGACCGCTGGATGCTCTGCTCCGACGGCCTCTCGGGCGTCGTCTCCTTCGACGACATCCACGAGCTCATGTCGGCTGACGCCGGCGCCAAGCAGGTCGCCGATCGGCTCGTCAAGGCTTCCCTCGACGGCGGTGCTCCCGACAACGTCACCGTCGTGATCCTCGACATCGGGGAACCGCCCGCGCCGGCGACCCCGCCGCTCGTCGTCGGGTCGGCCGCGGCCCCGCCGGCGTTCGGCCAGGCATCGGAGCCGGTGCGGCCCCGCGGCATCCGACTCACGCCCTTCCGTCCGCACCCGGTGCAGGAGACGCACTTCGAACCGGATTCCGAGGACTTCTTCGACGAGATCATCGAAGAGGACGCGCGACGCCGACGCCGACGCCGCTGGGTGTGGAGCTTCTGGATCGTGCTGCTGATCGGGGCGATCGTTGCGACGTTCGCGCTCGGCTACCAGTGGACGCAGACCCGCTTCTACGTCGGCGAGTCCGACGGACGGGTCGCCATCTACCAGGGCATCCAGCAGAACCTCGGGCCGATCTCGCTGCACGAGCTGTACACCGAGACCGAACTCGACGTCGCCGACCTCCGCACCTACGACCAGCAGCGCGTCCAGCAGACGATCAGCGCCGGTTCGTACGCGGAGGCGTATCGCATCGTGCAGCGTCTGGAGGAATCCGTTGAGTGACCTCCAGTCCCAGGCCCTCACCGGCACGCCGCCCGAGGGCATCCGACGCATCCGGATCCCGCAGAAGCTCCGCAACCTCGAGTTCTGGCTGCTCGTCGTGGCGTGCTTCATCAACGCCTCGTCGATCGTGCTCGTGCAGCTCGGGGCGCTCGGGCGCGTCGACACGCAGCTCGTGCTGCTCGGCGCAGGACTCTCGCTGCTCGTGTTCGGCCTGCACGTCACGATGCGCTTCACGGCCCGTGATGCCGACCCGTTCCTGCTGCCGATCGCGACGGTGCTGAACGGCCTCGGCATCGCCATGATCTATCGCATCGACATCGCAGAGGGCGATGCCGGTTGGGAGAGCGCCGCAGTCAGGCAGATCGCCTGGAGCGCGATCGCGATCATCTGCGCGATCGCGACGATGCTCGTCATCCGCAATCACCGCGTGCTGTTCCGCTACACCTACCTCGCGGGGCTCCTTGCGATCATCCTGCTGCTGCTCCCGCTCGTGCCGGGCCTCGGGCGCGAGGTGTACGGGGCACGGGTCTGGATCGGAATCGGCGACATCGCGACCTTCCAGCCGGGCGAGATCGCGAAGATCGCGCTGGCCGTGTTCTTCGCCGGCTACCTCGTGCGCAACCGCGACTCCCTGTCGATGGTCGGCACGAAGTTCCTCGGCATGCAGTTCCCGCGTGCCCGCGACCTCGGCCCGCTCCTCATCGTGTGGGCCCTGTCGATGGCCGTCATCGTCTTCCAGCGCGACCTCGGCACCGCGCTCCTCTACTTCGGCCTGTTCCTCGTCATGCTCTACGTCGCGACGAGTCGGCTCTCGTGGGTCGTGCTCGGTCTCAGCCTGTTCATCGGCGGCGCGATCATCGCGAGCCAGACGCTCGACTACGTCGGCAATCGCTTCGCGAACTGGCTCGACCCGTTCAGCGCCGAGCGCTTCGACGCCGAGATCGGTGGCAGCTATCAACTCGTGCAGGGCCTCTTCGGGCTCGCCAACGGCGGGCTGATCGGCACCGGCTGGGGCCAGGGCCGACCCGACCTGACGCCCGTGCCGCAGAGCGACTACATCATCGCGAGCCTCGGTGAGGAACTCGGTCTCGCGGGGGTCTTCGCGATCCTCGCGCTCTACCTGCTCTTCGTGGCGCGCGGCTTCCGCATCGGCTTCGCCGGTCAAGACGACTTCGGCAAGCTGCTCGGCGTCGGGCTCGCGTTCGTCGTCGCGCTGCAGGTCTTCATCGTCGTGGGCGGCGTCACCCGCGTCATCCCGCTGACCGGCCTCACGACCCCGTTCCTCGCGGCGGGTGGTTCATCGCTCGTGGCCAACTGGATCATCGTCGCGTTGCTGCTGCGGCTCTCCGACACGGTCCGCAACCATCCGAGGCTGGTGATCGACGGATGAATCGAGAACTCAAGCGCGTCTCCATCGTCGCGTTCCTCATGTTCCTGACCCTGCTCGTCTCGTCGACGATCATCCAGTACGTGCAGGCCGATGCCCTCGCCGCCGACCCGCGCAACTCCCGCACGCTCTACGAGAGCTACTCGATCGAACGCGGCCCGATCCTCGTCGGCGGCGAGCCGATCGCGTACTCGCAGCCGTCCGACGACGACTACAGGTTCCAGCGCGTGTATGCGAACGGCCCCCTCTACGCGCCGATCACCGGATACCTCCCCGTCAACGGAGAGGCGACGGGGCTCGAGCGCTCGCTCAACGAGTACTTGAGTGGGCAGTCGTCGAGCCAGTTCTTCGACTCCCTCAATCGCCTCATCTCCGGACAGGACCCGATGGGCGCCTCCGTCGAGGTGGCGATCGACCCGGTCGCGCAGCAGGCCGCATGGGACGCGCTCGGGGACTACACGGGCGCGGTCATCGTGACCGAGCCGTCGACGGGTCGCATCCTCGCGATGGTGACGAAGCCCACGTTCGACCCGAACACGCTCGCCGTGCACAACTCGGCCGAAGTCACGGCGACCTACGACGGGCTCCTCGCCGACCCCGCCGACCCGCTCTTCAACCGCGCGACGGGCGGAGACATGAACCCGCCCGGTTCCGTGTTCAAGCTCGTCACCGTCGCCGCGGCACTCGAGTCGGGCAAGTACACGCCCGAGAGCCAGCTGCCGAACCCGTCCTCCTTCACGCTGCCCGGCACCGACTCCGTGGTGCGCAATACCGAGGGCGGCAACTGCGGCGGCGGCGAGACCGTCAGCATCGCGACCGCCCTGCGGCTCTCGTGCAACATCCCGTTCGCCGAACTCGGCATCGAGCTCGGCGACGCCGCCATCCGCGAGCAGGCCGAGAAGTTCGGATTCAACGACGAGTTCCTGATTCCGACGATCACGGAGGCGAGCGTCTACCCGCGTGCGCTCGACGACGCGCAGACGGCGCTGACGGCGTTCGGCCAGTACGAGGTCCGCGCGACGCCCATGCAGATGGCGATGGTGTCGGCCGCGATCGCCAACGGGGGCATCGTGATGAACCCGAATCTCGTCGATCAGATCACCGCTCCCGACTTCACTCCACTGCAGGAGTTCGAGGCCAAGGAGTTCGGCCGTGCGATCAGCGAGGAGACGGCGAACACGATGGTCGGCATGATGGTCAACGGCGTCGAGAACGGGGCCGCGAGTAATGCAAGAATAGACGGCGTCAGCGTGGCCGGTAAAACGGGTACAGCGGAGAACGGAGAGAGTGACCCCTACACTCTCTGGTTCACCGGTTTTGCCCCCGCCGACAATCCTCAGTATGCAATCACGGTACTCGTTGAGGATGGCGGGGGACTTGGCCAGGAGGGGTACGGCAATCTCATCGCCGCACCCATCGCAAAGCAGGTACTAGAGGCGGTGCTGAACAAATGAGACCGAGCGCAGGGCTCACCTTCGGAGGGCGCTACGAACTGCAATCCCGCATCGCGATCGGCGGGATGGGCGAGGTGTGGCAGGCCACAGACCTCGTCATCGGCCGACAGGTCGCGATCAAGATCCTGAAAGACGAGTACCTGGGTGACCCGGGCTTCCTCGAGCGCTTCCGCGCCGAAGCCCGTCACGCCGCACTCGTCAACCACGAAGGCATCGCGAACGTCTTCGACTACGGCGAAGAAGACGGCAGCGCCTACCTCGTCATGGAGCTCGTGCCCGGCGAGGCCCTGTCGACGATCCTCGAGCGTGAGCACGTGCTCTCGACCGACAAGGTGCTCGACATCGTCGCGCAGACGGCCGCTGCACTGCAGGCCGCGCACGCCGCGGGGCTCGTGCACCGCGACATCAAGCCCGGCAACCTGCTGATCACGCCCGACGGGCGTGTCAAGATCACCGACTTCGGCATCGCGCGCATCGCCGACCAGGTGCCGCTGACGGCAACCGGCCAGGTCATGGGCACGGTGCAGTACCTCTCGCCCGAGCAGGCATCGGGTCACCCGGCCTCGCCGACCACCGACATCTACTCGCTCGGCATCGTGGCGTACGAGGCCCTCGCCGGCCGTCGCCCGTTCACCGGCGAGTCGCAGGTCGCGATCGCGATGGCGCAGATCAACGAGACGCCGCCCGACCTGCCCGTCACGGTCTCAGAGCCGGTGCGCAACCTGGTCTACGGATGCATCGCGAAGAACCCGGCCGACCGGCCCCAGTCCGCCGCGCACCTCGCGCGTGCTGCGACGGCCCTTCGCCGGGGCGACGTGCAGGCAGCTGCCGCCGCCGTGCCCGCCGTGCTCGGCGCGGCCGGAGCCACCGCCGCGACGATGCTCATGCCCACGGCCGGCGCCACCGCCGCGACGACGGTGCTGCCGTCGGCCGCGGGTGCGCCGATCGACGGCGAGGAGCCCGTCGAGGAGGAGAAGAAGAAGCGCAGTCCGTGGACGTGGCCGCTCATCGTGCTCATCGCGTTGCTCGCGATCGTGCTGATCGGCACGATCATCGCGCTCGCACTCAACGGCGGAGAGAAGGAGGCGCCGTCCACGACACCTTCGACGCCGCCGTCGAAGACGGCCACGACGCCGCCACCGCCGCCCACCACCGAGGCCCCCACGAACGCGCAGGTCAACCGCGAGGACTACCTCGGCCTCACGGTCGACGAAGCGAGCGCGAAGCTCGGGGCCCTCGGCATGGTCGCGAACGCCGTCGAGGGCAACCCTGCCGCAACGGGCGACGAGGCGGGTCGCGTCTACGACGTCAACCCGACGGGCAACATGAAGATCGGCTCCGAGGTGACGATCACGTACTACGCCGCCCCTGAGACGCCGAGTGCGCCGACCTCCGCGCCGACCGCGAACCCGAACCCGTTCACGCCGTCGGACGACGTCAACGCGAAGGTGCCGGTCACCATCTCGTGGACCGCCCAGCAGTGCCCCTCGGGGCAGGAACTGACCGGCTACTCGGTACAGGTCACTGGCGACGCGACGGCACCCGGTCCGGTTCCGGCGGGAACGACGAGCGCGCAGGTCCTGGCAGGGCAGCAGGAGTTCCAGGTGACGTTCCTGTACTTCTGCGGTCCGGTGAGTTCGCCGGCCTCGCCGGCGCTCACGGTGAAGCCGGTCGTCAACAACTGACCCCGGCTGCGGGACACGAGAAAGGGCATGGAGCTGCACGGTGAACGATGAAGGACGAGTGCTCGCGGGTCGATACCGCGTCGGCGCTCTCATCGGGCGCGGCGGCATGTCCGACGTCCATGTCGGCACGGACACCCGGTTGGGGCGCCAGGTCGCGATCAAGCTGCTGAAGCCGCAGCTCGCGACCGACCCCGCGTTCCGCATGCGCTTCCGTCAGGAGGCGCAGTCGGCCGCCCGCATGGCGCACCCGACGATCGTGCGCGTCTTCGACGCCGGTGAAGAGACCGTCGTCGACGCAGCGGGGCAAGAGGTGCAGCTGCCGTTCATCGTCATGGAGTTCGTCGAGGGGCGGCTGCTGAAGGACATCATCCACGACGGGCCGCTCGAGGCGTCCGCCGCGGTGCGTGTCATCGATGGCGTGCTGACGGCCCTCGAGTACTCGCATCGAGCTGGAGTCGTGCACCGCGACATCAAGCCCGGCAACATCATGATCACGACCACCGGTCAGGTGAAGGTCATGGACTTCGGCATCGCGCGTGCCGTCTCCGACTCCTCGACGACCGTGGCGCAGACCACGGCGATCCTCGGCACGGCGTCGTACTTCTCGCCCGAGCAGGCGAAGGGCGAGACCGTCGATGCCCGCACCGACCTGTACTCGACCGGCGTGGTGCTCTTCGAGATGCTCACCGGTCGCCCGCCGTTCCGCGGCGACACCCCGGTCGCCGTGGCGTACCAGCACGTCAGCGAGCGCCCGGTCAAGCCGAGCGTCGTCAACCCGAAGGTCTCACCGGCCCTCGATTCCGTCGTGATGCACGCCCTGGCGAAGAACCGAGACCAGCGCTATCAGACGGCCGCCGAGTTCCGCACCGACGTCGACACCGCGGCAGCCGGTCGGGTGCCGGTGCACCGCGAGCCCGATCAGGCCACGATGCTCTTCGGGGCGCCGACCGGCTCGCTCTCGAGCTCCGAGCTCGCCCTGCGCCAGCTCGCCGAAGACGAGACGATGACGAGGACCCAGCGCCGCCCTCCGGCGATCTGGATCTGGTCGGGCATCATCGGCGTGATCGTGATCGTCATCGCCGTCATGTACTGGGCCTTCAACCTGGAGCCGAGCGCCGAGTTGCCGTCGAACGTCAAGGAGATCCCGGTACTCACCGGCGGCACCTACGAAGAGGCGGTCGACGCGCTGCAAGAACTCGGGCTTCCCGCCACCCCCGTCGAGAAGACCGACGATACGGTGCCGGCAGGCGAGGTGATCGGCACCGACCCGCCTGCAGGCGAGAAAGTCGACAACGGCACCGCAGTGACCGTGTTCGTCTCGACCGGCAGGCAGGCGGTCGCCGTACCCGACCTCCGGAACAAGACGCTCGAGCAGGCGAAGGCCGACCTCACCGCACTCGGCCTGGTGCCCGGTGTCGAGACCCGGGAGTCGTCGGCGACGGTTCCCGGTGACACGGTGCTCGGCACCACGCCCGAGGCAGGCGCAACGGCCGAGATCGGCTCCACGGTCGACTTCCGCATCTCGAGCGGCATGGTCACCCTTACCGACGTGACCGGTCAGACACTCGAAGCGGCGACCTCGTACCTCGCGGCCGAGAACCTGCAGCTCACGGCAGTGCCCAAGCCCGACCCCTCATGCAAGGCCGAACCCGGCTCGCCGGTCACCAAGCAGTCGCTGGCGCCCGGAGACGTGCCCCAGCACTCCACGGTCGAACTCACCTACTGCGCGGGCTGACGACGACATCGCGGGCTGACCGAGTCGGTCAGCTCGCCGTCGCCCGCACGAGCGGGCTGAGGCCGACCGCGCGTTCGCGCGCCTCGGGCAGCCCGGCGACCGCGAGCCAGTTGCCGAGCATGCGGTAGCCGCCCTCGGTCAGCACCGACTCGGGATGGAACTGCACCCCGAAGATCGGGGCGCTCTCGTGGCGCAGGCCCATGATGACCCCGCCCTGGGTGCGACTCGTCACGACGAGTTCGTCGGGCACGGTGCCGTCGACGACCGCGAGCGAGTGATAGCGCGTCGCCGTGAACGGCTGCGGTACTCCGTCGTAGAAGCCGCTGCCGTCGTGGGTGATGAGCGAGGTCTTGCCGTGCA
Organism: Agromyces sp. NPDC056389; assembly: GCF_042262385.1. NCBI lineage: Bacteria > Bacillati > Actinomycetota > Actinomycetes > Micrococcales > Microbacteriaceae > Agromyces > Agromyces sp. NPDC056389. The sequence continues at coordinate 2,356,364 of NZ_JBHJPN010000001.1, read as the reverse complement.
TGAGCTCCTCGGCGTTCGTGACGACCGCGCCGAACGCCTCGGCGATCGCCTGGTGGCCGAGGCACACGCCGAGGATCGGCTGGCCCGATGCGAGGGCCGCCTCGACGATCGGGATCGACACGCCGGCATCCGAGGGCTTGCCCGGCCCGGGCGAGATGAGCACGGCGTCGTACTCGGCGATGCGCGAGGGCACGTCGGCGACGTCGAACGAGTCGTTGCGCACGACGTCGGTCTCGGCGCCGAGCTCCTGCAGGTACCCGTTCAACGTGTAGACGAAGCTGTCGTAGTTGTCGACGACGAGCACACGTGTCGAGGGTCGTTGCATGTCAGTTCACTCCACCGTGACGTTGATCGGGTTCAGGACGCCGTCGACCCACGGGAACACCCATGTGAAGAGAGCGAACACGGCCGCTGCGACGAGCAGCAGCACGAGGATGATGCGCAGCCACACGGGGCCGGGCAGCACCCGCCAGAGTGCACCGTACATGGCTCAGCTCCCCCACTTCGCGACGATCGGCGCGATCTCGGCAGGAGCGCCCGCCGCGCTCGGCTGCCAGGACTCGAGCACGCCGTAGGCGATGATGCGTTCGGCGGTCGAGAACAGCGGGTTGCAGCTCGTGAGCGTCACGATGCGATCGGTCGGCGCGAGGTCGGGGTGGTGCGGAACCGGCGCGAGCACATCGACCGTCTCGGGCGTCACGTACTCGAAGTCGCGGAAGCGGTAGGTGAACCATCCGTCTTTCGTCTGGATGTAGATCGCATCGCCGAGCTGCAGCTGCTCGATCTCGTGCATGCCGCCGCCGTAGGCGCTGCGGTGCGAGGCGATCGCGAAGTTGCCGACCTCTCCGGGCCGCTGCGTCTGCGGATAGTGCCCGACACCGAGGTCGAAGCTGTTGAGCACGTCGAGGCCGTATCCTTCGGCGATGTTGCGCTGCGAGTCCTCGCCGAAGCGGGGCACGTACATGACCGCGAACGCGTCGCCGTTGGCGTACTCGCTCGTGTCGACCACAGGGTCCCCGTAGTCAGCCGGGTCGGGCGGAGGAGTGGTTCCCTGCGCCGCGCGAGCCTGCGCCTGCCATTCGCTGCTGAGCTCGGATGCCGCGGAGGACTGCTGACCGGCCATGATGGCGTCGTTCCACCAGAGCTGCCATCCGAGGAACAGGAGGATCAGCACGCCCGCGGTGAGCAGCAGCTCCCCGAGCACTCCGACGATGCTGACGCGCGGGCGACGACCGTCCGAGGAGCGGCGCGCGCGTTGCGCATCGGCCTGGGACTCGGACATGAGGGCGATTCTAGCCCGCCGAGCAGGGAACCGAATGTGTCCGCAGGCGTTCCCTCGGCTAGAATCACCCGCATGGCACGTACGAAATCATCGAAGCCCGCGCGCGCAGAACAGGCGAGCGGCGAAGAGGCTCCGAACCCGGTGTGGTTCAAGCCCGTCATGTTCGGCTTCATGCTCGTCGGGCTCGCCTGGATCATCGTGTTCTACGTGAGCCAGGGCGCGTTCCCGATCGCCGATCTCGGCTCGTGGAACATCCTCATCGGCTTCGGCATCGCCTTCATCGGCTTCCTCATGACCACACGCTGGCGCTAGCCGGCGCGACAGACACGCAAGAGGGGCGGATGCTGCGGCATCCGCCCCTCTTGTCGTACCTGCCGTTCGCCGTGGCACGTGCCGCCGCGATGCAGAGTTCTCCACAGGGTGTGGAGAACTCGATGACCCCGTGTCCCCCGTAATGACGACAATTACACGGGTGTAACTCTCCCCAGCTGTGGAGAGCGCTGTGGATAACTTCGAACGGCGTCAGACGATCGGGAAGAAGACGTAGCGCAGGCTCAGCAGCACGAGCACGGCGCCCACGGCGATCAGGAGCCACAGCTGCAGGCGCTGCTGCGACCGCTTGCGCGTCTCGACCAGGATGAAGCCGATGAGCGCACCGGCGGCGAGACCGCCGAGGTGCGCCTGCCAGGCGACGTTCATGCCGGGGATGAAGCCGATGACGAGGTTGATGCCGAGCAGCACGAACAACTGCGTCGCCTGCCCGCCGAGCCGGCGCTGGATGACGAGGAACGCGCCCATGAGACCGAAGATGGCACCGGATGCCCCGACGACCGGCACGTTCGGCGGTGCGAGCCAGAGCACGCCTACCGAGCCGGCGAATCCGGCCAGGAGGTAGAGCGCGAGATAGCGCCACCGGCCGAGCAGACCTTCGAGCAACTGGCCGAAGATCCACAGGGTGTACATGTTGAGCAGCAGGTGCAGGATGCTGCCGTGCGCGAACACCGACGTCATCATGCGCCACGGCTCGAGCAGGCCCGGGTGGGAGTAGACGCCCGCGTAGCGGATCGAGTTCGTGACGGCGAGGCCCGGAATCAGCTGCAGGAGGTACACCGCGACGGAGATGCCGATGAGGGCATACGTGACGACGGGTGCACCGCGGCCGGCCGCCGAGCGCACGCGCGTCAGCACGGCCGGTTTCGTGCGCGGGGCGCTGGCCCGCTGCTCGCGCATGCACTCGGGGCAGATGACCCCGACCGGGGCCTGGGTCTGGCACTCGGGGCAGATCGTGCGCCCGCACCGTTGGCAGAGGATGTAGCTCTGCCGATCGGGATGCCGGTAACAGAAGTTCGCCCGATCAGGCCCCGAGTCGCTCACCTGTCGGTCAGACCTGCTCGACGGTGATGCTCTCGATGACGATGTCCTCGAGCGGCTTGTCGCGACCGTCGGTCGCGACGGCGGCGAGCTTGTCGACGACGGCCTGGCTCGCGGCGTCGGTCACCTTGCCGAAGATGGAGTGCTTGCCCTGCAGCCACGTGGTGGGGCCGACGGTGATGAAGAACTGCGAGCCGTTGGTGCCGCGGCCCATCTGGATGCCGGCGTTGGCCATCGCGAGCACGTAGGGCTCGGTGAAGTCGAGCTCGGAGTTGATCTCGTCGTCGAACTGGTAGCCGGGGCCGCCGACGCCCTGACCGAGCGGGTCGCCGCCCTGGATCATGAAGCCGGGGATGATGCGGTGGAAGATCACGCCGTCGTACAGCGGGGCGGTGGACTTCTCGCCGGTGGCAGGGTGGGTCCATTCGATCTCGCCGGTGGCGAGGCCGACGAAGTTCTTGACCGTCTTCGGGGCGTGGTCGCCGTAGAGGTCGACCTTGATCGGTCCGTGGTTGGTGTTGAGCGTCGCGACTGCGGTAGGAATCGGCATCCTCATATTCTGTCACGGGTGGATTCGTCAAGCGGCATGCCGGATTCGGACTCCCACCTCGCTTCCAGCCGTTTCGGTGGCAAGATGGAGTGGTTCGCTGCACATCGATGGAGGTCGAGATGAGCCTGTCACGCAAGCGCCGGAAGGAACTCAAGCGACTGCAGAGCAACGCTGGGGAACTCTGGGAGAACCAGCAGCACGTGCTCGAGCACGCCAATGCCGTCGCCCGCGAGGCCAGCCGTCAACTCGGCCACCTCACGCGCGAAGAGGTCGTGCCACGCGTTCGCACGGGGTACGACAGCTATGTCCGTCCCAACGTCCAGCGGGCCGGCACCGTCGCGCGCGCAGCCGGTGACACCATGGAGCGCACGGTCGGCAACGCGCTCGGCTCGGTGCTCTCGATCGGCGACATCGCCAACGACGCCCGTGTGCGCCGCGCCCTCGAGCGCGTCTCGCCTCGTGCGGCCGTGGTCGTCAAGGAGAAGAGCGGCCCGGGCTTCGGCACCTACCTCGCGATCGGCGCAGGAATCATCGCCGCCGCGGGCGTGGCCTACGCCGTCTGGCAGACATTCCGGGCCGACGACGAGCTCTGGGTCGCCGACGACGAGCCGACTCCGGGTCCCGCCACCGCGGCCTGACCCGCGCGAGTTTCCGATGGCCCCGCCTGATCCAGGCGGGGCCATCGTCGTCTCCGCACGAGCTCTCGGTCAGTGCAGACCCTGAATCTCGACGAATCTGTGAAAACGCCTTGCGGTCGACGTGAAAGTCCCGCTAGTGTCGGAAACCGTTGCCGAACACGCATGCAGAGAGGAGTTGATACCCATGATGAAGCACATCTTCACGCCAGCATTTACTGCGGCCCACACGGGAGTCCTCCTCGCGCCTCGGGCCTGCTAGCAGTTCGCCCCGACGACACGCGCGTTCGCGCCTGATCGTCCACTCCGCCCTTCGGGCGTGACCATGCGGCTTCGGCCGCGCATCCTGTCTGCGACCCTCGTCGCCGGCCGTCTCCTGCGAGACGAGCGGATGTCCCGGCTCACGCCCTGCCCGCGGAGGCGCGCCCGGCACTCGCCACGAGTCCCTCGCGCGCCACCACGCCCGGATGGGCTGCGGAGCCGCCGTTGCGGCGCCCGCGGACCGACATCCGGAATCACGTCGGCTCGACCCGTCTCGACACTCGACCGGGTCGGCCGCTGCACCACCCGCACCACACACGCACGACCCACCAGAAGGAATCACCGTGAATACGAGCACCATCTCCGCCGGTCGCACCGCACAGATGCAGACCGTCACCCTCCGCGCCGACGCGCGACAGCTCAGCGACCGCCTCGCGCTCCGCGCAGGGCACGCGCTCCTCGCCTGGAGCCGACGTCGCGACGAGCAGCGCACGCACTCGGCGACCGCCGAGCGCCGCAGGAACGAACACGCCGCAGCACGCCTGCAGGCCGACGAGTTCCGGCGCATCACCCTGATGGCACAGCCGCTGATCTGAGCCACCATGCGCACCAACGACAGCACCACACCAGCCAGGCCCCCGCAGGTCGGCATCGCGACGCTCGCGATTCGCCGACCCGCGGGGAGCTCGGCCACCCGCGGCCGTGTCGCGAACGGTTCGGCCACTCGGCCGGAACGTCGGCGACACGGCCGCGGGCGCGTTCACACCGACCCCGCGAGGCGCTGAGCGGCGCTCTGCGCCCAGCTCTGAGCCCGCTGCTACTCCCGAGTGGACGGCGGCACGCCGTCGGCCGGCTCTGCCGCATTCAGTCGCAGGGCGACGTCGAGCAGGCTCACGCGCTTCAGGCGCGGCACCTCGTCGAGGTCGAACCAGCGAGCCTCGTCGCTCGATCCGCCGACCTCGTTCCGGAGTCGGCCGCCGACCACGGCCGCGCGATAGATGACGCGCATCGCGTAGAGCGGCACGGCTCCCGAGTGACGCTTCGACGCCGGCACCACCATGGTGTCGATGCCGAGCAGGCGATCGACGGATGCCTCGTAGCCGGTCTCCTCGAAGATCTCCCGCCGAGCGGCCACGACCGGGTGCTCGGCACCTTCGATGCCGCCGCCGGGCAACGTCCATCCGGAGCGACCGTGCTCGTTCCAGTGCGCGAGCAGAATTCGGCCCTCGCGGATGATGACCCCGTACGCAGCGATGCGGATGTCCATCAGCACACTGTAGCGGGGCCATCGACGTGCCCGCCGTGCGCCGCTATGGTCGAGGCACCCGAGTGAACGGAGCGCCATGATGACCGTGCCGTCCAGGATGATCGCCGCATCGCCCGAAGTCGACCGCTATCTCGACGGCCTCCCGCCCGACCTCGCAGGCACGCTCTCGCGGCTCCGCGACGGCATCCGGGAGGTCGCGCCCGTCGGTGCTGTCGAGAACATCAAGTGGAACGGGCCGAACTACGCGCTCGACGGCGTCGATCGCGTGACGGTCGGCACCGACCCGCGCGGCAAGGTGCGCATCGTCATGCATCGCGGTGTGAAGATCGTCGACTCCGACGGATTCAGCTTCGACGACGACACCGGGCTCGTACGCTGGGCGGCGGTCGACCGCGGGGTGATCGCGCTCGACCCGGCAGAGATCGACGCGCATCGCGACGAGATCATCGTGTTGATCGATCGGTGGCTGCAGCTGTGACCGCGCCGGGTCGATCGTCGATGCGTCGATCTGGAGTGCGGCGCTCGAGCGAACGAACACCGACGGGAAACTGTGGAGCCTAGGAGATTCGAACTCCTGACATCCTGCTTGCAAAGCAGGCGCTCTACCAACTGAGCTAAGGCCCCGGGCGGATGCCGAGGCATCCGTTTCTTCATGTTGAGTTATTCACAGTGGGGATACGAGGACTTGAACCTCGGACCTCTTCGTTATCAGCGAAGCGCTCTAACCGCCTGAGCTATATCCCCGAATTTCGGCCAGAGGAAAGACTACCGGACGTGCCGGAAATCTCCGAATCGGGCCGAGGACGGCGTCAGTTGTTGGTGAATCCGACGAGGATGCCGCCCGTGATCTTGACGCTCAGGTTGTAGAGCACGGCGATGATGGCGCCGAGCGCCGTCGTGACGACGAGGTTCAGGAGCGCCGCGACGACCGCGAAGCCCATGACGTTGCCGAGCGACAGGATCGAGGTCAGGTCGCCGCCGGCGCCCGCCACGTCTTGCACGAGCTCGTTGACCTTGTCGAAGATGCCGGTCGAGCCCAGCACCGTGTAGATCAGGAAGGTGGCGACGATGCTGACGACCGCGAGGCACACGGCGACGAGGAACGACAGCTTCACCGCCGACCAGAAATCGATGTAGACGAGCCGGAGGCGCACCTGCTTGGCAGGGGTCTTCCGGTTCGACTTGCGGGCCAGCTTCTCGGCGACGCTACTCATGTAGGGTTACTCCTCTCGCGCGGGCTCGGCCGCTTCGGACTCGGCGGCCTCCTCCACGAGATTCCGTTCGGAATTCTTCGCGATGGCGATGATCCTGTCGTCGTTCGCGAACTTCGCGAACACGACGCCCATCGTGTCCCTGCCCTTGGCGGGAACCTCGGCGACGTCAGAGCGTACCACCTTGCCACTGGCAAGAACCACAAGGACCTCGTCGTCGCGACCGACGATCAGCGCGCCCGCGAGGTCGCCTCGATCCTCACTCAACTTGGCCACCTTGATGCCGAGTCCGCCGCGGTTCTGCAGGCGATACTGGTCGACCGCGGTGCGCTTGGCGTATCCGCCCTCGGTGACGACGAAGACGTACCTGGCGTCGTCGTCGGAGGCGCTCGCCTCGGACTCGTCGCCTTCGGCACCGTCGGTGAGCGATGCGGCGACGACGGATGCCTCGAGCAACTGGTCGCCCTCACGGAACGACATGCCCTTCACACCCGAGGTCGAACGGCCCATGGGCCGCAGCGCCTCATCGGTCGCCTCGAAGCGCAGGGACATGCCCTTCTTCGAGACGAGGAGGATCTCGTCGTGCACGCCTGCGAGCATCGCCGAGACGAGCTCGTCGCCCTCGCGCAGGTTGATCGCGATGACACCGCGCGAGCGGTTCGTGTCGTACGCCGTCAGCTCGGTCTTCTTGACGAGGCCCTCGCGCGTGGCCAGCACGAGGTACTGGGCCACGCTGTAGTCGCGGATGTCGAGGATCTCGGCGATCTGCTCGTCGGGCTGCATCTCGAGCAGGTTCGCGACGTGCTGGCCCTTCGCGTCGCGGCCGGCCTCCTGGATCTCGTACGCCTTCGCCCGGTAGACGCGGCCCATGTTCGTGAAGAACAGCAGCCAGTGGTGCGTCGTGGTGACGAAGAAGTGCTCGACGACGTCATCGGCCCGCAGCTGCGCGCCCTTGACGCCCTTGCCGCCGCGGTGCTGCGAGCGGTAGTTGTCGCTCCGCGTGCGCTTGACGTAGCCGCCGCGCGTGACGGTGACCACCATCTCCTCTTCGGGGATGAGGTCTTCGACCGACATGTCGCCGTCGAAGCCCGGCATGATGTGCGTGCGACGCTCGTCGCCGTACTTCGCGACGATGTCGGCGAGCTCGGTGGAGACAATCGTGCGCTGGCGTTCAGGGCGGGCCAGGATGTCTTGATAATCGGTGATCTCGGCCTGGATCGACTCGGCCTCGTCGATGATCTTCTGGCGCTCGAGCGCCGCGAGACGACGGAGCTGCATCGCGAGGATGGCATCGGCCTGGATGTCGTCGATCTCGAGCAGGTTCTTGAGCCCGTCACGTGCATCGTCGACCGTCGCCGAGGCACGGATCAGGGCGATGACCTCGTCGAGCGCGTCGAGCGCCTTGAGGTAGCCGCGCAGGATGTGCATGCGGGCCTCGGCCTCGCGCAGCAGGTACTGCGTGCGACGAACGATCACCTCGATCTGGTGGTCGACCCAGTGCGCGATGAATCCGTCGATCGAGAGCGTGCGCGGCACGCCGTCGACGATCGCGAGCATGTTCGCGCCGAAATTCTCCTGCAGCGAGGTGTGCTTGTAGAGGTTGTTCAGCACGACCTTCGCGACGGCGTCGCGCTTCAGCACGATCACGAGTCGCTGGCCGGTGCGGCCCGAGGTCTCGTCGCGGATGTCGGCGATGCCGCCGACCTTGCCGTCCTTCACGAGGTCGGCGATCTTGATCGCGAGGTTGTCGGGGTTGACCTGGTAGGGCAGCTCGGTGACGACGAGGCAGGTGCGGCCCTGCAGCTCCTCGACCGAGACCACGGCGCGCATGGTGATCGAGCCGCGGCCCGTGCGGTAGGCGTCGTTGATGCCCTTGACGCCGAGGATCTGCGCGCCGGTCGGGAAGTCGGGCCCCTTGATGCGCTGGATCAGCGCCTCCTGCAGCTCCTCACGCGAGGCCTCGGGGTGCTCGAGGTACCACTGGGCACCGGATGCCACTTCGCGCAGGTTGTGCGGCGGGATGTTCGTCGCCATGCCGACGGCGATGCCGACGGAGCCGTTGACGAGGAGGTTCGGGAATCGCGCCGGCAGGATCGACGGCTCCTGCGTGCGACCGTCGTAGTTGTCCTGGAAGTCGACGGTCTCCTTCTCGATGTCGCGCACCATCTCGAGCGCGAGGGGGGCCATCTTCGTCTCGGTGTATCGAGGGGCGGCCGCACCGTCGTTGCCGGGCGAACCGAAGTTGCCCTGGCCGAGCGCGAGCGGGTAGCGCAGGCTCCACGGCTGCACGAGGCGAACGAGGGCGTCGTAGATCGCCGTGTCGCCGTGCGGGTGGAACTGGCCCATGACGTCGCCGACGACGCGGGCGCACTTCGAGAAGGCGCGGTCGGGGCGGTAGCCGCCGTCGTACATCGCGTAGATGACGCGGCGGTGCACGGGCTTCATGCCGTCGCGCACGTCGGGCAGCGCACGCCCGACGATGACGCTCATCGCGTAGTCGAGGTACGAGCGCTGCATCTCGAGCTGCAGATCGACCTGGTCGATCTTGCCGTGGATGCCGGGGCCCTCGACCGTGTCGTCGCCGCCGGGGTTGATCACATCAGATGTCAAGGAAACGCACGTCCTTCGCGTTCTTCTGGATGAAGTTGCGGCGGCTCTCGACGTCTTCGCCCATCAGGGTGGAGAAGATCTCGTCGGCGGCGGCCGCGTCGTCCATGGTGACCTGCAGCAGCGTGCGGGTCTCGGGGTTCATCGTGGTCTCCCACAGCTCCTGGTGGTTCATCTCACCGAGACCCTTGTAGCGCTGCACGCCGTTGTCCTTCGGGATGCGCTTGCCGGAGGCGATGCCTGCGGCGAGCAGCGCGTCGCGCTCCTTGTCGGAGTAGACGTACTCGTGGTCGGAGTTGGTCCACTTCAGGCGGTACAGCGGCGGCTGCGCGAGGTACACGTAGCCGAGCTCGATGAGTGGACGCATGTAGCGGAACAGCAGCGTGAGCAGCAGGGTCGTGATGTGCTGGCCGTCGACGTCGGCATCGGCCATGAGCACGATCTTGTGGTAGCGCGCCTTCTCGGTGTTGAAGTCCTCGCCGATGCCGGCGCCGAACGCCGTGATCATCGCCTGCACCTCGTTGTTGGCGAGTGCGCGGTCGAGTCGGGCCTTCTCGACGTTCAGGATCTTGCCGCGCAGCGGCAGGATCGCCTGCGTCTCGGGGTTGCGGCCCTGCACGGCGGAGCCGCCGGCCGAGTCGCCCTCGACGATGAAGATCTCGGAGATCGACGGGTCCTTCGACGAGCAGTCCTTGAGCTTGCCGGGCATGCCGCCCGACTCGAGCAGGCCCTTGCGCCGGGTCGCCTCGCGCGCCTTGCGCGCCGCAATGCGGGCCGTGGCGGCCTGGATCGCCTTGCGGATGATGTCGCGCGCCACCGTGGGGTTGCGCTCGAACCAGTCGCCGAGCTGGTCGGAGGTGACCTTCTGCACGAACGACTTCGCCTCGGTGTTGCCGAGCTTGGTCTTCGTCTGGCCCTCGAACTGCGGCTCGGAGAGCTTCACCGAGATGACCGCGGTGAGGCCCTCGCGCACATCGTCGCCGGAGAGGTTGTCGTCCTTCTCCTTGATGATGCCCTTCTCACGGGCGTACTTGTTGACGAGGGTCGTGAGGGCTGCGCGGAATCCCTCTTCGTGCGTGCCGCCCTCGTGGGTGTTGATCGTGTTCGCGTAGGTGTGCACCGACTCGGTGTACGACGTCGTCCACTGCATGGCGACCTCGAGCGCGATCTTGCGATCGGTGTCCTCGGACTCGAAGGAGATGATCTCCTCGTTCACGAGGTCGGACTTCTTCGAGCGGTTGAGGTACTCGACGTAGTCGACGAGGCCGCGCTCGTAGAGGAACGTGTCGGTGCGGGGGCCGGGAGTCGAGGCATCCGCTTCGCTCGCCGCCGTGTCTTCGGGGTCGATCTCGACATGGCCGCTGCGCTCGTCGGTGAGGGTGATGCGCAGGCCCTTGTTGAGGAAGGCCATCTGCTGGAAGCGGCTGCGGAGCGTCTCGTAGTCGAACTCGACGGTCTCGAAGATGTCGGGGCTCGGCCAGAACGTGATCGTCGTGCCGGTCTCGTCGCTCGCCTCGTCTTGCGAGAGCGGTGCGTCGGGCACGCCGACGGTGAACGACTGGCGCCACACGTGGCCTTGGCGGCGCACCTCGACGTCGAGCTTGGTCGAGAGCGCGTTGACGACGGATGACCCGACGCCGTGCAGCCCACCGGAGACCGCGTAGCCGCCGCCGCCGAACTTGCCGCCGGCGTGCAGCACCGTGAGCACGACCTCGACCGTCGAGCGGCCCTCGGTCTTGTGGATGTCGACCGGGATGCCGCGGCCGTCGTCGATGACGCGCACACCGCCATCGGGCAGGATCGTCACGTCGATGGTGGTGGCATGGCCCGCAAGCGCTTCATCGACCGAGTTGTCGACGATCTCGGAGACGAGATGGTGCAGGCCTCGTGGGCCCGTCGAGCCGATGTACATACCCGGCCGCTTGCGAACCGCTTCGAGCCCCTCGAGTACCTGGATCTCATCAGCACCGTAAGCCGGTGACTGCTGGGGGTTCGTCGGTTCCGCTGTCATGTGTGAATCGGGCTCCTGACCGTCATTCTGGCGACTCTCGATCCTATCAAATCGAGGGTCGACACAAGCCTCGAAGCGCCGTCTGGGGCGATTTCACGTTCCCAGTGACCGAATTTGCCTGCCTAGCCGTAGGTATCGCGCGGACCACGCCCTGGAACCGATCTGGGACCCTTTTTCCAGGTGGGGGCATCGGGGCCCTGAAAGCGGATCGTGTCGACCCCCGCTCCGGGGAATCTCGTCGTGATCTCGGTGACGAGCTGCGTGCGCATCATGCGAAGCTGCGTCGCCCATGCGGTCGACTCGCAGCGCACCTGCAGCACGCCGCCCTCGATCGCGATGGGTTCGGTGTGCCGGGCGGTCTCCTCACCGGCGATCTCGGCCCACGATGCCAGCACGTCGTGCTGCGACAGCGGCCCGCTCCATCCGAGCTGCGCGCTCAGCGAATCGATGGTGTCGCCGAGCGGCTTCGGGTCGCGGCCCGGGCTGAAGGGCTCGCTGCCGGATGCCTCGCGAGTGCGGACCCGACCAGGACGCCCGGTGCGTGTGCGGGGCTCGCCGCCGAAGATCTCGCGGAAGTGCTGGTAGACACGGGACGCCTCAGACATCGGCGACCTCGGGCTCGCTCGGAACCTCGGGCTCGTTCGAGATCTTGGGCTCCGCGGCCGCCGGTGATGTCTCGGCCTCGCCGTCGACGATTCGGCCGGCCGCGATGTGCACGACGCGAGCCGTCAGCGGAGCCGGAACGTCTTCGAGCACCGCGGCCGTCACGAGCACCTGCTCGAAACCGGCGATCGCATGGGCGAGGCGTTCGCGCCGCAGGCGGTCGAGCTCGGCGAAGACGTCGTCGAGCACGAGCACCGGGTCGCCGGTCATCGAGTCGCGGCGCAGGAGTTCGGCCGAGGCGAGGCGCAGGGCGAGTGCGAACGACCAGGACTCGCCGTGACTCGCGTACCCCTTCGCCGGCAGTCCGTTCAGGAGCAGCACGACGTCGTCGCGATGCGGACCGACGAGGGTGACGCCGCGCTCGAGCTCCTTCGGGCGAAGCATGCGCAGTGCCTCGGCGAACCGCTCACGAGTGCCGATCGCCGACTCAGCGGCCCCGATCACCTGTTCGGGATCGGAGTCGGGGTCGGCCCCGTCGATGGAGAGCAGCGGTGTCATGCCCGGCCCGTGGTCGGCGTCGACGATCGCACGGTACGCCGCGGCCAGAGGATCGCGGAGCTCGTCGACGAGCGCGAGTCGCTGATCGATGAGTTCGGATCCGAACGCGACGAGTCGCTCGTCCCAGATGTCGAGGGTCGTCAACTTCTCGACGGCGAGTCCGCGCGCCCGCGCGCTCTTCAGGAGCGAGTTGCGTTGCTTGAGCACTCGCTCGTAGTCGGCCATCACTCCCGAGAGGCGCGGCGTGCGCTGGATGAGCAGCTCGTCGAGCATTCGCCGGCGCACCGAGGGCTCTCCGCGAACGATCGCGAGGTCTTCAGGGGCGAAGAGCACGCTGTGGGCGTAGCGCGGCAGTTCTCGAGTCTTCACGGGCGAGCGATTGAGCTGAGCCCGATTGGCGCCCTGACGGTTGAGCTGCAGTTCGACGAGCAGCTCGCGGTCACCGTGCGAGAGCAGCGCCCGCACGATCGCGGCGTCTGCGCCGGCCCGGATGAGCGCCTGATCGCCCGAGACCCGGTGCGACCCGAGTGTGGCGAGGTAGCCGATCGATTCGACGAGGTTGGTCTTGCCCTGGCCGTTGCGCCCGACGAGCACCGTCGCGCCCGGCCCGAGTTCGAGTTCGGCCCGCTCGTAGTTGCGGTAGTCGGTCAATGAGAGCCGGGCGACATGCACGCTGGGCTCCCTTCAGCAGCGGGGCATCCGGATGCCCCGGAGCCGACGGATTCGCAATTGACCACGCTACCCCGCACCGCCGACGACGGGCTGGGCCCGCGGCGACGGACTAGCGCAGCAGCAGGTTCGGCTGCAGCAGGTAGCGGTAGCTGTCGGCGCCGGCCTGTTCGCGCGAGGACTGGCTCGTGATGAGCACGGGGCCCGGCTTGTTGGGGTTCTCGGTCTTCGTGAACGAGACGCGCACGAACTCCGAGTGCACGGCGCCGAGGCCGTCGAGCAGGAACTGCGGCTTCAGCGAGACGACCGTGTCGTCGCCCGTGAGGATCGCGTCGATCGACTCGGAGGCCTGGGCCTGCTCGCTGCCGATCGCCTCGAGGGTGAGGCCGTCGGCCGTGAAGCTGTAGCGGAGCGCCGCCTCGCGCTCGAGCACGAGGGCGACACGACGGGTCGCCTCGATGAGCTCAGCGGTGTTCACCACCGCGTAGTTGTCGACGGTCTCGGGGAAGAGCCGGCGCACGGGCGGGAAGTTTCCCTTGATGAGGAGCGACGTGACGGTCTTCTTCTCGGCGCTGAATGCGATGAGCTCACGGTCGTCGCGGCTCGTGATCGAGACCGAGATCGTGCCGGAGTGGCCGAACGTCTTGCCGACCTCTTGCAGGGTGCGGGCGGGAACGAGCGCCGTGACCGACTCCTCGCTCGCGACGGAGCCGCCGTCCCAGTCGAGTTCCCGCACGGCGACGCGGTAGCGATCGGTGGCGACGAGGCTGAGGTTGTTCTCGCGCACCTCGAGCTGCACGCCCGTGATGACCGGGGTGACGTCGTCGCGGGACGCGGCGACGGCGACCTGTGCGACGGCTGCAGCGAATTCCTCGGCGGGAACGACGCCCGACTGCTCGCCGATCTCGGGAATGGAGGGGTACTCCTCGACCGGCATCGACAACAGGGTGAAGCTCGCGGAGCCGCAGCTCACGGAGATACGGCTCTCTTCGGTCGCCACGCGCACGGGGGCGTTCGGCAGGCGGCCCGCGATCTCGGCGAGGAGACGACCGGAGACGAGCACGGTGCCGGTCTCTTCGACGTCGGCCTGGATCTCGGTCTGCGATGAGACCTCGTAGTCGAACGAGGAGAGCACGAGACCGTCGGCGTTCGCCTGGATCAGCACGCCCGAGAGGATCGGCAACGTGGTGCGCTGCGGCAGCAGCTTGACGGCGAATGAAACGGCCTCACTGAAGACGTCGCGGTTGACCTGGAACTTCACGGTACTCCCGTCGTGGATGTCGCTGGGTGGCTCCCATGCTATCCGCAGAGATCGCCCGAACGCGGGCGAATCGATCACGAACCGAGTCGCGAAGACCAGTTCGAGGTGCGCCGATCCACAAGGTTGTGGGAATCCCCACTTAAACCCTTAACTCTTAACAGTGTTAACCGCTGTGGAAACTGTGGATGGTGTTCGGAGACCCGCGGAACGACGCTGATCCGGGGGCATCCGATCTGTGCACAGTGTGTGGGTTCGTGAGCGGATGCCTCACTCCGATGCCGAACGCATGACACCGTTCTGCACAGGCGAGCACCCTGTCTCAACAGGCGCTGGGCGGTTGCTCGTTAACAATCCACAGGTTCTCCACAACTGTGGGAATCGGTCGTCAGAGGCCTGCACAAGGGCTGCAGACCTCGTTTCGGGGGTCTCCGCCGTCGCCGGAGGGCGCGACGAACACCGCCCGGAACGGACGGCGGTTCGCGCACTCGGGCGACGGCTCAGCGGTAGCGACTGACCTGCTTGATGCGCGCGGTGAGCTCGGTGACCTGGTTGTAGATGGAGCGACGCTCCTTCATGAGTTCCGAGATCTTCTTGTTGGCGTACATGACCGTCGTGTGGTCGCGGTTGCCGAAGAGCTGCCCGATCTTCGGCAGCGACAGGCTCGTGAGCTCGCGGCAGAGGTACATCGCGATCTGCCGCGCGGTGGCCACGGCCTGCGATCGGCTCGAACCGTAGAGGTCATCGACGGTCAGCTTGAAGTAGTCGGCGGTGGCCGTGATGATGTCGACCGGCGACACGACGTTGTCCGAGTCATCCGTGATGAGGTCTTTCAACACCGTCTGCACGAGCGGCATGTCGACCGGAGTGCGGTTGAGGCTCGCGAACGCGGTGACGCGGATCAGCGTGCCCTCGAGTTCGCGGATGTTCGACGAAACCTTCGACGCCATGTATTCGAGGATGTCGTCGGGCACCTGGAGCCGCTCGGACTGCGCCTTCTTGCGGAGGATCGCGATGCGGGTCTCGAGGTCGGGGGCCTGCACGTCGGTGATGAGACCCCACTCGAAGCGACTGCGCATGCGGTCTTCGAACCCCGTGAGGTGCTTCGGCGGCACGTCGCTCGTGATCACGACCTGCTTGTTGTGGTCGTGCAGCGTGTTGAAGGTGTGGAAGAACGCCTCCTGCGTCTCCGCCTTGCCCTGCAGGAACTGGATGTCGTCGATCAGCAGGATGTCGATGTTGCGATACCGCTGCTGGAAGAGGGAACCGCGGTTGTTCGCGATCGAGTTGATGAAGTCGTTCGTGAATTCCTCAGAACTCACGTAGCGCACGCGGATTCCGGGATACAGGCTCATCGCGTAGTGGCCGATGGCGTGCAGGAGGTGCGTCTTGCCGAGGCCCGAGTCGCCGTAGATGAAGAGCGGGTTGTACGCCTTCGCCGGCGCCTCGGCCACGGCGACCGCAGCCGCGTGGGCGAAGCGATTGGACTGGCCGATCACGAAGCTCTCGAACGCGTACTTCGGGTTGAGCCGGGTGTCGCGCGATGCGACGGGGCTCGTGTTCTCGAAGACCGACTGCGGGGATGCCGGCAACTCGACCGGATCGATCGCGTCATCGACGAATGGAGACTGCGGTTCGGGAGTCCTCGCCTCTTCGAGTTCGGGATTGACGACCACGTAGAACGAGGTCACGGGTGACGGAGCCTCGACCACGCTCATCGCCGAGAGCAACGAGACCCGCATGCGCTGATTGAGCATGCTCGCGGTGAAGTCGTTCGGCACCTCCAGATAGAAGGTGCCCGCCGCGATGCCCTTGGGTTCGACCAGGTTGAGGAAGCCCTGGAGCATCGGGGTGATCGCGTCGTCGTCTGACAGCCGATCGAGGATCGTCGCCCACGTATCCGTGATGGGCTGCTCTGTCATCGTTCCCCGCAATCATTCGGTGGCCGTCGTCTGTCCGCTCATCGATCCCCCGATCGACGGAGCAAGCGGCGCGACGCGCGTGTTCTCTGCGTTGTCCACGGCCTGTGGGGAGATTTCGGAAGAAGCCCGAGAATCCGCGCACCAAGCTGGGGATAACTGGTGTCAAACGCTATCCGAGGAAGGCGCTCCCGACAAATGCCGATTGAGGGATTCGACAGGGCGGGCGTGTCGTTCCACAGGCGATCCTGAGGTTCGAGCGATACTGTCTCTTTTGAACTGCGGCCGTTTCCGTGTCGGTTCGGTTTGACCCCGAGCCTTCGAGGCCGTAGTTTTAATCAGTTGACCCCAGCCCGTCAGGGCACCCAGTTTTCCCGCCTTCACGCAACCAGCGATTTTCGGCGAGGAGATCCGAACGCCGGAGAAGAAGAATGAGCAAGCGTACTTTCCAGCCGAACAACCGTCGTCGCGCCAAGAAGCACGGCTTCCGCCTTCGCATGCGCACCCGCGCCGGCCGTGCCATCCTTTCGGCACGCCGCGCAAAGGGTCGCACCGAGCTCTCCGCGTAGTTCTTCGGTGCTCGCCAAAGCCAATCGCATCACGAGCGCCGACGACTATCGAGTCATCGTGCGCCGTGGGGCGAAGGTCGCCGGTGCCCACACCGTGAGCTATGTGCGCTCACGGGAGTCGGGCACCGACGCACGCTTCGGCTTCATCGTCTCGAAGAAGGTCGGCGGCGCAGTCCGCCGCAATCTCGTGCGTCGACGCCTGAAGGCCGTCTGCCACGAGGCACTCGGCGACGGCATCTCCGATGTCGACGTCGTCGTGCGAGCACTGCCGTCGGCATCCCTCGCCGACTGGAACGAGATCCGCACCGAGGTACTCGGTGCACTCCAACGCCGACGCGCACGTGCGTCGGCCGCAGCAGCGCAGGAGAAGGGCGACTAGCGTGAAGAACGCCGTCCTGTTCGCCGCGCTGATCCCCCGCAATGCCGGGGTCCTCCTCATCCGCGGCTATCGCGCCGCGATCTCGCCGTTGTACGGCGATGTCTGCCGGTACTACCCGTCCTGTTCGGCCTACGGCCTGGGTTCGGTGCAGCAACGCGGCCTCGTCATCGGATCGCTGCTCACGGCATGGCGCATCCTCAGGTGCAACCCCTGGTCGGCCGGCGGCATCGACGACGTTCGCGCCGCAAAGCACTCCCGCTATCGCGTCACCCGGTTCGGGTGGGTCATCCCCGCCGGTTGGGCGGATGCTACGACATCCGCTGCGCTCGACGCGACCGCTCACGCTCACGCCCACGCCTCCGATTCCGCCGGCCACGATGCATCCGTCGGTCCTGCGGTCGCAGTCGTTCCGGCTCCAGACTCGCGCCGCGATGACGCGGCGCTCGCGCTTTCCTCCCCCGACCTGTTCCGAAAGGACTGACCCACCCAATGCCCGATATCATCAGCCTGGTCCTCTGGCCCATCAAATGGGTCATCGAGCTGATCCTCGTCGCGTTCCACTCGATGTGGACGTTCTTCGGGCTCAACCCCGACGCGGGTGTGACGTGGGTGCTGTCGATCGTCGGCCTCGTCATCGTCGTGCGGGCCGCGCTCATCCCGATCTTCGTCAGGCAGATCAAGAGCCAGCGCCGCATGCTCGAGGTGGCGCCGCAGCTCAAGAAGATCCAGGACAAGTACAAGGGCAAGAAGGACCAGTTCTCCCGCGAGGCGATGTCGCGCGAGACCATGGACCTCTACAAGAAGACGGGCACCAACCCGCTCTCCTCGTGCCTGCCGCTGCTGCTGCAGATGCCGATCTTCTTCGGTCTGTTCTCCGTGCTCAACGACGCCCAGCACGACAAGGCCGGCGTCGGCGTGTTCACGCAGGATCTCGCCAACTCGTTCGCGAACTCCGAGATCCTCGGCGCACCGCTGAAGGGCACCTTCATCGGTGCGATGAACGGCGAGTACCCCTGGCAGGTCATGGTCATCGCCGCGACGATGATCGTGCTCATGACCGCGTCGCAGTTCATCACCCAGCTGCAGATCGTCTCGAAGAACATGTCGCCCGAGACCAAGGCGAGCCCGATGTTCCGCCAGCAGCGCATCATGCTCTACCTGCTCCCCCTCGTGTTCGCCTTCTCGGGTGTCGCATTCCCCATCGGCGTCATGTTCTACTGGCTCGTCTCGAACTTCTGGACCATGGGTCAGCAGTTCGTGGTCATCCGCAACATGCCGACGCCCGGCAGCGAGGCCGCGAAGGCCCGCGAGGAGCGCCTCGCCCGCAAGGGCAAGCTCGTCGTCGAAGAGAAGAACCAGACCGAGATCGAAGCGCCTGAGGCGAAGAAGACTCAGCGCCAGCAGCCCGTGAGCAAGGCTCGCGCGAAGAAGCAGGGGAAGTAACCCATGACCGACGTACAGCACGACGCCGCAGAGCGCTCCACCTCGCAGCTCGAAGAGGAAGGCGACATCGCGGCCGACTACATCGAAGAGCTCCTCGACATCATGGACCTCGACGGCGACATCGACATCGATGCTCGCAACGGTCGCGCCTATGTCTCGGTGAACGCCGGTGAGGGCGCGAACCTCAACCTGCTTGCGAAGCCCGAGACGGTGAGCGCCTTCCAGGAGCTCACGCGCCTCGCGGTGCAGACCAAGACCGGCGCGTTCTCACGCTTGATCCTCGACATCGGCGGGTCGCGTGACGCACGTCGCGACGAGCTCGCCGGGCTGGTCGAGCGCGCAGCGGAGCGCATCGAGGGAGGGGCCGCTGAGGCATCCCTCCCCCCGATGTCGTCGTACGAGCGCAAGCTGGTGCACGATCTCGTCGCCGAGCGCGGCCTCCACTCGGAGTCGCGCGGCGAAGGCTCCGACCGTCACACGGTCATCACGCGCGTTGGCTGACGTTTCACGTGAAACGATGATCGACGGAGTCGAACCCGAGCCGGCCGCCGCAGTCGAGCTCTTCGGCGAGCACATCGAGGGCGGACGAGCGTTCACGGACGCACTCGCGCGCCACGGCGAGGAACTCGGGCTGATCGGTCCGCTGGAGCTGCCGCGCCTGTGGACCCGCCACATCCTGAACAGCGCACTGGTCGCACCTCTGTTGCGACCCGGGCGCGTGGGCGACGTCGGGTCCGGCGCCGGCCTGCCGGGTATCGTGCTCGCGATCATGCGGCCGGATGTCTCGTTCACCCTCATCGAGCCGATGGAGCGTCGAGTCGCATGGCTCGAGCGCCAGGCCGACGAGCTCGGCCTCTCGAACGTGACGGTCGTGCGTGCGCGCGCCGAGGAGTCCAAGCTGTTCGACTCGCTCGACCAGGTGACGGCACGTGCGGTGAGCGCACTTCGCACCCTGATTCCGGTGACCGCTCCCCTGTTGCGGCCCGGCGGTGAGCTCGTGCTCATGAAGGGCGCGGGGGTCGACGGCGAGATCGGTGCGGCCGAGAAGGTCATTCGCAGGTACCACCTGCATGACGTCGAGGTCCTCGTGCTCGGCGAAGGCGTCGTCTCCGAGGTCACGCGGGTGTTCCGCGCGACTGCGGGCTGACGCCACTCCCCCCCGGGTGTGCCGTTCTCGATTCACCCCGTGATTGCGGCGCTTGTCGTTCGTCGGTGCGCCCAGGTGCGATCGCACCTGGGTTGCTCGCCGCGGGGATGGAGGGCTGCGCTCACCTCTCACAGCTCGCCGCTGCGGTAGACCTGAGCGGTTGCCGCCGGTGTTGTGCATGATCGTCATTCCGCTGGGGCGCTCGATGGCGGATCGCTCGGCGTACCGCCCAATCTTCAGGCGGTGCGTCGGTCCGGTTCGATCGCGATTGGCGCTGCGCGCGACGACTGCGCCGCCGAACGGGCCATCTCTCGGCCTGCGCAGCCTTCGGTCGGAGGAGTCCGGTTGTGCTTCTTTCGATGCTCAGAGAGCCACGTTCGGGGGCGGACAGTCGCCGCGTGGTTCGGCGTGATCGGCGACCCGCTTCGTGACCATTCGGGCCGCCATCCCTTTCGGTGTTTCACGTGAAACCCCGTGCACTGCGACCGCTGAACTGGTGAGCTGCGGTCGGCTGGGGGCGGCGTCATCGTCGCTCACCGAATGCGTACCCGGCGCGTAGGCCCACGGCGGACGCGCACGGACATGCGGCGTTGCAGGAGGACGCGCCTTCAGCTCGCAGGTGTCACGCTCGAGACACGGTGTGGCAGTTCCTCCGTCAGGTCCGTTGGCGACCGAAGACGGAGTCGGCGGGGGCGCCGCGACATCCTCACGGTCTTCCCGTCGCGAACCGATCCATCCTCGGCGGATGGGAAGGCATCGCGCGGTGGTCGGTGCCGCCGTCGGGCTGAGCGGGCCGAGGGGTTGCCCATCGCACGAGATGCATCCCGGTGGTACGGCAGGTTCGCGCGGGCTTCCGCGCGAGGCGCTCGCGAGTGCGATGGTGCAGTGATCGAGATCGCTGGAGGCGTTCGATCGAGAAGGGTCGTTCGGCCTGATCGTCGGCGACGCGCCCGCGCTTCCAACTCGCGGATGCGGATGAACCGCACGCACACACCTGTCGCAGCTCGCGCGGGCGACTTCACGGTGGACGGCCCCCGATCAACGATTCGATCCCGTATTCGAACCACGCGGCACGAAGGCCGTTTCGGCGCCGCCTCCGCTCTGATGTCCCGTGGGTCGACGCGTCCAGTCCATGCGTCCAGCGAGTACTCCACCGTGGGCGGAGACGGGCTGGTCGCCTCCGTTCGGCTCGCGCACACCACCGCGGTGTCTTCCATCCCGACGATGTCATCGCATTTGATCCGGTGCCCGAGAGTGCCCTCTCTTCTGGGACCACACTCCCCACCGCACTCGGACGTCCTCAGCGTGCGGCCATGGACGGGGCAGGCTCTGCTCGATCCGGCGGTCCGTGCGGGCCAACGTCCGCGAACCACGCGACTGCACCGGGCGGATTCGCCGACATCGCTGAGCTGCGCTCCCGTACCGATGGCGACTGGTTCCCACGGGTGGCCGGCCTTCCGCACAGTTGGGGGATTCCGCCATCGGGTCGGGCCTCCCCCATCGAGTCCGTGCACCTCGACACTGAGTCACCACCCTGCAGTCGTCGGTGTCACAGACCGTTGACTCCTCTCTCGGCGTGAGTGATGGATCCCGCCCCCCGGGTCTCATCCGCCATATCGCGCGCTGGCATCCTGCGGTGGTCGATGCCACGGAGCGCTCATCGGGTTCAGTATCTCTTCGTCCTCGAGCTCGGGTTCAGATGCGGGTCGTTTGCGAACCCCGAGCTCGGATGCCCTGTCCGCCTTCTCGTCGATTCGTGTTCGGGAGAGACCTTCTGGATTGCTCTCCAGGGAATCGCAGTCCGACTCGCTCACCGCCCGGCAGTCGCTGGCTCATCGAAAGCCTTCGTTTCCATGACTCGGGTCGCGAGGTTGTGCGTTCGCATGGCTCCGTAGCTCATCGTTCGCGAAGGATCGGTGGCGGCTCTGGTTCATCACGATGGGAGCAGTTGGTGACGCGAGACAGGACTCCCCCGACGTGATCGTCCACGTCCGATCTGTGCCTGCTGCCCGAGCGTCGCTCTCCGTGACCCGGTCGGACTCGTCGGCACGGCGAGAGTCAGCGCAGGGGTCCGTCGTATGCAGCCGGGTCTCCGAGCTTCAGCGGGTCTCCGAGCCTCCCACGAAGGTCGACGCACGCCGAAGGGGGCTGAGGCGAACGGCTCGCCGCGGTCGATGCTGCCGATGGTTCGCCTGAGACCTCGCGGATGTCGGGTGTCGTCGGAGGCGAGCGGGATGACGGACGCGTGGCTGACTCTTCGCGTGAAGCGTCGGTGTGCCGAGCGAGCTGGAGCGAGCCGGATGACCGGACGGGTGGTGGACGTTTCACGAGAACATCGGCGCGTGTCGAACGTGGTCGAAGGCGAACTGGACGATGAGATGGGGCCGGGTGTTTCACGTGAAACGTCGCTGGCGTCGATCGAGCCGGAGGCGACTGCATGCCAGGCTGGTTGGCGGATGTTTCACGTGAAACGTTGGTGTGTTCGAGCGGACTGGCGGTGAGTCGCTTCGTGGGGTCGACGGGCAGGACGTTTCACGTGAAACATCGATCGGCTGAGGTGTTGCAGGAGACCTGGTCTCTTGCGCCGCGCACCAACGCGATGGGCTGCACGACGAGCGCGCGTAGGTGCGGCCAGTGCGCACGAGCACCTGGGCGAGACCCGGCGTTCGCGATGGCCCCGATGGGTCCGGGTCGACACTCAGTGATCTGGTTGCTGTCGCAGTGCCCAATTCAGACGCATCGCGTCGGCGAGCTGCTCGGATCGCTCGGACACGGCGCTGCGCTGCGTCCGTGCAGGCACCTGTCGATCCTGCTGTCTCCGCGGTGCTGAAGAACTGGCGCGTCCCCGTCGGGCGGAGGCGCGCTGGACCCGCCCAGCTGTGCCGGCCCTGTCGTCGCGATGAGAACATCGAGGCGCTTCCGGATCCTGCATCGCTCCACCAACGGATCGGAGCGCCTCGCGCGCCGGTGCTCGGTGAGTGCAACGGTTTGTGGATCGCTCGGGCATCACTGCTGCCGATGAGTTCATACACGCGTTCGTCGATCCAGGGTTGCGGCTGCAATGGCAGATCAGGCGGAGAGCTCCGGCGAGTCACGTCTGCTGTGCTGCCGGCACCGCCGGGTCATGCGGCTGCCCGATCCGCGTCATGACAGCTCTCGATCCCATTGCCGCGACTGGCGAGACAGCCACGATGAGCGCAGGCCTTGCCGTCATGTTTCACGTGAAACACTGCGAACCGGTCCCCGGGTCCCCGCCGGACGGAGGATGCTCGGGTCGATCGCGACTGGCTGCACGAGCGAACCTGTTTGACGCGCCGACACCGACCCGGCGCCGGGTGCGCGAACGGAGAGATCCCATCATCGAGTCGCAGCACACGAGCGGCTCCACTTCTGCTACGCAGAATCGCACGACGGAGTGACAATCGTCGGCTCGCCACTCATGCATCCCACCTCCTCGCGACGGCGGGGCTTGCAACTGGGCGCGTTTCAGGTGGTCGCGCCGATGTTGTTGCATGCCAGACCGCTGGACCTTCGGTCGCGTCGCGCTCGACGGGCATGCGTCCGATCGTTGCAGGCGGCCGCCACGTTGAGGATCTGGCGTGGAACGACAGCTCGTCCGGGAGCACTGCATGGGTGGTCGTGGAGCGTCCACTCTTCCACAGGACGATCGGTCCGGATCTGGCGGAGTTCGCTCGTGTTTCAACTTGAGAGTCGGTCGCGGCGGTTAGGCTTGACTCTCGGATCGAGGACTCCGCAGACGCGGCGATTCTCTCGAAAACCAAGGATTTGGAGCGTCGGCATGGCACAGGGCGGGGGACGTGGATGGTTTCACCGCAAGCGCCCTCAGCCCTCCCCTGACGAGCCCGCCGGTGGTACGACGCATTCGAAGTCCGCGCCGGCCACGCCGGCTGACGCATCGGATGGACTCTCGCGCCAGGCCGACCCGGCTGTCGATCTGCAGCGGCTCGCCGACTGGAGTCCTGAGTCTCGATCGAGCGCGACGCCGGCCGGTACGAGCGCTGCTTCCACTGCCGCACCCCACAGCACCGACGATGGGGCAGGCTCGATCGAGAGTGCAACGGTACGCATCGCCCATGGCGACGGCGCACAGAACACGGCCCATACGGCAGTCGCCGACGAGGTTGCAGTGGCTGCGCCTGCCGCAGCAGGCACCACGACAACGACCGGTGAACCTCCAGCACCTCGTGGAATCGACTGGGACGCCGAGACAGCTGCCGCTCTCCGAGCGGACGCCGATCCTGCAGGCGACCCCGCGGAGCACCATCCCGGCGGGCCCGACCGGCTTCTCGAAGACCTGATCCGCGAGATTGTCGGAGATGCAGCCGCCGACACTGCGTCGGCGCTCCATCCCGCACGTCCAGGTGAGTCCGCGGCTCCTGCCCAGGAAACGCCCGCTCCGACCACGCCTCCTCCGACGATGAACGTCACCTCGACGACGCCCGTTCCGACGATGAACGTCACCTCGACGACGCCCGTTCCGACGATGGACGCCACCTCGACGGCGCCCGCTCCGACCACAGCGCCCGCTCCGACCACAGCGCCCGCTCCGACCACAGCGCCCGCTCCGACCACAGCGCCCGCTCCGACCACAGCCGTTCCAAGCACTCCTGCTCCCGAGGCCGCAGTCCCCCAGGTTTCCCCCTTGGGGAACGACCAGAGCACGGGCGAGGTCCCGCCGGAACGCAGCGCCCTGCCACTTCAGCAGGCACTCTCGGTCCCATCGACCTCACTGTCTGTCGAGTCGACTCTTCCGCAGCACGGCGCCCGTTCGATCGTTCAACCCCCGGCCCCTGAAGCACCCCCCGCACCAACCGAAGCCCCCGATGTTTCACGTGAAACATCGTCAGATCACGGAGGAACTCCCCTGGCTTACGAACTCGCCGATGAGACCCGTCGGCGCACCGCACTCGACGAAGCGGTACTGCCGCTTCCGCCATCGACCCGCGTGCTGACGATCTCCAATCAGAAGGGCGGGGTCGGCAAGACCACCACCGCCGTGAATCTCGCCGCTGGGCTCGCCCGCGCAGGTGCCCGAGTGCTCGTCATCGACCTGGATCCTCAGGGCAACGCCTCGACAGCACTCGGTGTCGACCACCGATCAGAGCGCAAGAGCGTCTACGAGGTACTCGTCTCCGACGTCTCGCTCGCGGAGGTGGTGCAGCCCTCGACCGAACACGAACTGCTCGACTGCGTCCCCGCGACCATCCACCTCGCCGGCGCTGAGATCGAACTCGTCTCCCTCGTGGCGCGCGAGCAGCGACTGCGTCGAGCGCTCGATGCCCACCTCGCTTCGATGGATCGCCCATACGATTACGTCTTCATCGACTGCCCGCCGTCACTCGGACTCCTGACGATCAACGCATTCGTCGCAGCGCGTGAGGTGCTGATCCCGATCCAGTGCGAGTACTACGCGCTCGAAGGCCTGTCCCAGTTGCTCAGCAACATCGAACTGATCGAGAAGCACCTCAACCCCGAGCTGCGTCTCTCGACCATCCTGTTGACGATGTACGACTCGCGCACCAACCTCGCCCAGCAAGTGGCGCAAGAGGTTCGCGACCACTTCCCTGTTCAGACGCTCGAGACGATCATCCCCCGATCGGTTCGCGTCTCGGAGGCTCCGAGCTACGGCCAGAGCGTGATCAGCTACGACTTCGGATCAACCGGATCCCTTTCGTATCGCGAGGCGGCGGCAGAAATCGCTCGTCGCGGAGCGGCAACACCCGAGGAGTCGAACTGATGGCAACCAAACGAACCGGCCTCGGACGTGGGATCGGCGCGTTGATCCCGAGCGGTGAAGACAGCACTCGGGCGCGCCCGGTCGATGTGTTCTTCCCTGAATCAGACGCTCAGCAGACCACCGCGGTCGCTGTCGTCGAACCGGCTGCATCGGCGGAGGGCCTCGTCACGGTACCCGGCGCCCATCTCGCCCGACTTGATCCGAACGACATCCTGCCCAATGCGCACCAGCCGCGCAGCGTCTTCGACCCCGACGACCTCGCAGAGCTCGTGCACAGCGTGCGTGAGTTCGGTGTGCTGCAGCCGATCGTCGTTCGCCGTCATCCCGAGCTCGCCGGCAAGTACGAACTGGTCATGGGTGAGCGTCGTCTTCGCGCCACCAAGGCCGCCGGCCTCGACACGATTCCAGCAGTCGTCAAGGACACCGCGAACGAAGACATGCTGCGTGACGCGCTGCTCGAGAACCTTCATCGCTCGCAGCTGAACCCGCTTGAGGAAGCGTCGGCCTATCAGCAGCTGCTGGCCGACTTCGGCATCACCCAGGAGCAGCTCGCTTCGCGCATCGGCCGCTCGCGTCCGCAGATCTCGAACACGCTCAGGCTTCTGCGTCTCCCCGAGCCGGTCCAGCTTCGGGTCGCGGCTGGCGTGCTGAGTGCAGGTCACGCGCGCGCGATCCTGTCGATCGGTGACGACGTCGCCGAGATGCAGCGATTCGCCGACAAGATCGTGAATGAAGAACTGTCGGTTCGTGCGGCCGAGGCGGTGGCGACGAAGGAGCCGAAGGTGTCTCGCCCGAAGCCCGCTGCCGGCAAACGACAGGACTTCCTGGAGGATCTGGCCAGCCGCTTGGGCGATCGGCTCAACACTCGCGTGAAGATCGCTCTTGGTGCTCGAAAAGGCCAGATCACAGTCGATTTCGCAACCGTTCAGGATCTGCGTCGGATTCTCACCGAGTTGGGCGAGAATCTCGACGGCGTGTGATCACTGATCGCCCGGAGAATCCGTTCTGACGAACTGAAATCAATCGATTCGAGGGGCACGAGGAGTGCGCGCATCGCCTTTCCGAACGTGAAGAGGGTCGGCCCATTCGGGCCGACCCTCTTCACATCGACGTCCTCAGTTGGAACGTGCGTGTGCCGCTTCCACGAGTGCCCCGTAGATCGCAGCGGCACTCGTGCCGGATGCCTCGATGGCGAGCGGGACGAGCGACGTCTCGGTGAGACCGGGGATGACATTCGCTTCGAGGAACCAGGGGCGACCGTCGTCGTCGACGATGAAGTCCACGCGGGAGAGGTCGCGAAGGCCGAGTGTGCGATGTGCGAGCACCGCGGCGTCCGACACCGCCGACACCGTTTCCTCGCTGAGTCTCGATGGTGCGTAGAACGTCGTCTCACCGGCGTTGTATCGGGCTTGGAAACTGTAGACACCCGCGGTCGGTTCGATCTCGACGGCCGGAAGCGCGCGAGGGCCCTCCCCCGTGTCGACGACGGTGACCGCGATCTCGGTGCCGTGGATTCGGCGCTCGACGACCGCGATGTCGGCGTAAGTGAACGCCTCGACCATCGCTCGAGGAAGATCGTTCGTGTCCTCGACGATCGTGACCCCCTGAGCCGAACCGCCGGATCCCGGCTTCACGACGAGCTCCCCCTCGAGTGCCGAGCGCACAACCTTCAGCACGCTCGATGCGCCGAGCTCCCTGAACGCCTCATGCGAGAGCACGATCGACTCGGGAACGTCGACCCCGGCGGCGGCCAGCAACGAGCTCGCGACGGGCTTCGACCAGGCCCGCCGAGATGCGGCACCCGACGATCCGACCGTCGGCACGCCGATCGCCGCGAGGAGTTCGAGCAGCGACCCGTCTTCACCACTCGACCCATGCAGTGCGGGGAATACGACGTCGGGTCGCTCGTTCGTGAGGAAGGGCAGCAGCCCCGCATCAGGATCGCGGAGCACGACACGGTGGCCCGCGGCGGTCAATGCGTCGGCGACGCGACGCCCCGAACGCAGCGAGACATCGCGCTCGTGTGAGATGCCGCCGGCGAGAACGACAACGTAAAGCCCAGAAGAATCGCTCATGATCAGGGGTTTCTCCACTACTTCAGGTCGGACGGCGGTGCGGAGTCGTACCCCGCGCTCGGAGGCAGTTGCAGCGGGCCGGTGCCCGCGAAGGTGTCGAGCAGGTCGAGTTCGCCGTTGATCACGGTCGCGAGGCGACGGATGCCGAGTCGGATCGCACCGGGCGTCGGATAACAGAACGACAGTCGCATGGCGTGCCGACCGCGACCGTCGGCGAAGAATGCCGTACCGGGCGTATACGCCACGAGCTCCTTCACCGCTCGAGGAAGCATCTGCTTGGAGTCGAGCACGTCGGGCATCGTCACCCAGACGTAGAACCCGCCGTTCGGGTTGGTCCAGTTGAGCTGCGGAAGGTACTCCCCCAGCGCCTCGATCATCGCGTCCTTGCGTTCGCGGTACACGCCGCGGAACGTGTCGATCTGCGCGCGCCAGTCGGCGGTGGCGAGGTACTCCGACACCACCATCTGACTGAACGAACTCGGCGACAGGATCGCCGACTCCGCAGCGAGGATGAGCTTCTCGCGGATGGCGTGCGGGGCGAGCGCCCACCCGACCCGGAACCCGGGCGCCAGCGTCTTCGAGAACGAGCCGAGGTAGATGACCCCTTCGGGGTCGAGTGAACGGAGGGCGTTCGGCGCGGGTTCATCGAAGTGCAACAGCCCGTAGGGGTTGTCTTCGAGCACGAGGATCTCGTTCGAACGGCAGATCTCGAGGATCTCGGGTCGCCGATCGGCGGAGAGCGTGACGCCGGCCGGATTGTGGAAGTTCGGAATCGTGTACAGGAACTTGATTCGACGGCCCTGACCTCGGAGCGCGGCGATCGTCTGTCGTAGCGCCTCGGGGATCAGGCCGTGCTCGTCGGTCGCGACGTGGGCGACGTTCGCCTGGTAGGAGCGGAAGATCCCGAGCGCTCCGACGTAACTCGGCGATTCGGCGAGGATGACGTCTCCGGGATCGATGAAGAGCTTCGCGACGAGGTCGAGCGCCTGCTGGGAACCCGTCGCGGTCACGACGTTGTCGACGCTGCCATGGATGCCCTCGATCGACATCACCTCGAGAATCTGCTCGCGGAGTTCCGGAATTCCCTGACCAGAGCCATATTGCAGCGCCACGGCACCGCGTTCGCGCATGACCTTCTCCATCGAGGAGGTGATGAGGTCGTGCGGCAGCGCCGACACGTACGGCATGCCGCCGGCCAGCGAGACGACCTCGGGTCGTGAGGCGACGGCGAACAGGGCTCGGACTTCGGAGGCGGCCAGCCCGGCGGCTCGCTCGGCGTAGTTCGCGTACCAGGGGTCGAGATTGTTGCCGGTCCGCTGGGGGACGCCGTCAGATGTCACTGCGCTGCTTCCGTTCTGTTCAGGGTTTCCATGGTAGTTGCTGGGTTCCGGGTGGTCGTTCGGGGACGGGCGGCTGCGACATCCGCTCGCTTTCGGGGCCAGAAGCCCGGAGACGCGAAAGACCCGCCCGGCTTTCGCCGGACGGGTCTGAAGTTCGACCGCCGACTACGAGATGTAGGCGGCGAGGTCGGCCTCGAGTGCGGGCTTCGGCTTGGCGCCGATGACGGTCTTGACGACCTCGCCCTTCTCGAAGACCTTGAACGCGGGGATCGCGGTGATCTGGTACTTCATCGCGAGGCCGGGGTTCTCGTCGACGTTGAGCTTGACGATGTCGAGCTTGTCGGCGTGCTCCGTCGCGATCTGGTCGAGGATCGGGCTGACGGCGCGACACGGGCCGCACCACTCGGCCCAGAAGTCCACGAGGACGGCCTTCTCGTTGTTGAGGACCTCCTGCTCGAAGGTGGCCTCGGTCACTGCACGTGCAGTCATTGCGTTCTCCTTTTGGTGAAGCCTTCGGTGATCGGATGCCGCGAGTCAGCGCTTGCGGCGACCGTGATGTGCTCGCGAGAGCGACACCTGGTCAGTTGACGACGGCGAACTCACCCTCGAGCACGGCCTCTGCGGCGTTCTCGTTGCCGAGTGCCGCGAGGTAGTGCTCGGCGTCGAGTGCGGCGGCCGCGCCGGAACCGGCGGCGGTGATCGCCTGGCGGTAGTGGGGGTCGATGACGTCGCCGGCGGCGAAGACGCCCGGCTGGGACGTCTTCGAAGTGCGTCCCTCGAGTGCGATGGTGCCCTCGGGGGTGAGGTCGAGCTTGCCGTGCACGAGGTGCGTGCGGGGGTCGTTGCCGATCGCGACGAAGAGGCCGTCGAGGTCGAGCCCGCGCTCGTCGCCGGTCACGGTGTCGCGGAGGGTGACTCCGGTGACCGCCTCGGTGCCGTGGATCGCCGCGATCTCGGAGTTCCAGATGAACTCGATCTTCTCGTTGTCGAAGGCACGCTGCTGCATGATCTTCGACGCCTTGAGCGAGTCGCGACGGTGGATCACGTAGACCTTGCTGGCGAAGCGGGTGAGGAAGGTCGCCTCCTCCATCGCGGAGTCGCCTCCGCCGATGACGGCGATCTTCTTCTCACGGAAGAAGAAGCCGTCGCACGTGGCGCACCACGACAGGCCGTGTCCCGAGAGGACTTCTTCTTCGGGGAGTCCGAGCTTGCGATAGGCCGAACCGGTCGCGTAGATGACCGCGGTCGCCTCGTGCTCGTCGCCGTTGCCCAGCTTGACCCGCTTGACCGGCCCGTCGAGTTCGAGCTCGACGACGTCGTCGTAGACGACCTCGGTGCCGAACCGCTCGGCCTGTTCCTGGAGCTTCGTCATGAGGTCGGGGCCCATGATGCCCTCGGGGAAGCCGGGGAAGTTCTCGACCTCGGTCGTGTTCATCAGCTCGCCGCCGATCTCGACCGAGCTCGCGATGAGCAGGGGGTTCAGCTGCGCGCGAGCGGCGTAGATCGCAGCCGTGAAACCGGCCGGTCCCGAACCGATGATGATGATGTCGCGCAAACCCGCTCCCGTCGTTGCTGGTGATTCGTAGCATTCAACGAATCGGATGCCACGAGATGCTCAACACAGTCTAAGCGGCGACTATTCCGCCGGACGTCGCCGGTACAGCGTGTGACGGATGCCGCGTTGAGGCGGATGCCGCCTCGTGCACGCTCTGCGCGACTGCTAGCGCCGCCGGAGCTTCATGATGACGGCTTCGGCGAAGCCCCGGAATTCGGGGACCCGCGCGAACCAGAGGGTTGCGAAGTAGAGGAGTGCCATCGTGCCGCCGATCACGATCATCGAGATGATCGCGCCGACTCGGGTCTCGAGAGCGAAACCCCCATCGGTGGTGCCGCCGAGGAGCACGAGCAGACCGATGCCCGCAGCCACCGGGATGATCGCCGCTGCGATGAATCGGAGATAGGACCCGAGCACGTGCCGAAGATCGATGCCGCGGAGCTTGCGCCGCAAGAGCAGCGCGGCGAGGATCAGCTGGGCGGTGCCGGCCACCGTGGTGGTGAGGGCGATCGCGAGGGCGATCTGCGAGGTCGGCAGGGTGCCGGCGTACAGTGCGCCCGCGGTGAACAGCACCACCTGGAAGAGCGTGAAGAAGAAGGGCGTCTTGGTGTCGTTCAGCGAGTAGAAGGTGCGTTGCACGACGAACAGTGCAGAGAAGCCGATCAATCCGATGAGGTAGGCGATGACGATGTTGCCGAACGCGGCGATGTTCTCGAGGTCTCCGAGTCCGTACACCGCGCCGAACGGATATGCGACCACCATGATGACCGCCGTCGCGATCACGATGATCGACCCGATGCCGCGCAGGGCGCTCGACAGGTCGGCTCGCACCCGGTCGACGTCGGCGATGGCAGCGTGCTCGCTCATGCGGGTGAAGTAGGCCGTCGCGATCGAGACGGTGATCACCGAGTGCGGCAGCATGAAGATCAGCCAGGCGTTGTTGAGCGCCGCGACGGATGGGTCGCCGGTGTCGGCCGCGCCGCCGCTGACCCCGGTCTCGACGATGCCGGCGAACGTCGTCAGCAGCAGCATTCCGAACGTCCAGCCCGCGATCTTCCCGGCGGCGCCGAGGCCCACCCCGCGCCAACCGAAGTCGGGACGGAACCGCAGTCCGATGCGCTTCCAGAACCAGAAGAGGGTCAGCGCCTGGAGCGCCACACCGACTGTCGTGGCGCCCGCGAGGAGGGCGATCATGCCGGCGGTCCACTCCGACGGTGACCTCGAGCCTCCGGGATCGGCTCCGAAGATGAACGCGAAGACGAGCATTCCGCCGATGCCGACCAGGTTGTTGATCACCGGTACCCAGGTGAACGGTCCGAACGAACGCTTGGCGTTCAACACCTCGCCGAGCACCGAGTAGAGCCCGTAGAAGAAGATCTGGGGGAGGGACCAGAACGCGAAGAGCGTCGCGAGCTGGCGGGTCTCGTCGTCGAGTCTCGGGCCGTACAACAGCGTCAGGAGTGGAGCGGCGAGCGTGGCGATCACGGCGACCGCCGCGAGGATCACGAGCGCGACCGTGACGAGTTTGTTGATGTACTTCTCGCCGCCGTCGGCAGAGCGGCTCGCCCGCACGATCTGCGGCACGAGCACCGCCGAGAGCACTCCCCCGCCGACGATCGCATAGATCGTGTTGGGGAGCTGCGTCGCGATCGCGAACGCGTTGGCCCCCGAGCCGACCATGCCGATCGTCGCGGTGAGCACGATCGTCTTCACGAAACCGAGGATGCGGGAGACGATCGTGCCCGAGGCGAGGAATGCGCTCGCGCGCCCGATGCGGTCTTCAGCCATCGCGGCGATCGTCTCCCTGCTCGTCGGGTTGCTCGGTGTTCGTGGCATGGACGCCCTCCTCGGACTCCTCGCCACCGGTTGCACTCGAGGTCTCCGCGGCATCCGCTTGGTCGTTCTCCGCGGCCTCGGCGCGACGCTTGCGATGGCGGCGGATGTTGCGCCAGATGCCGACTCCGAAGAACACGACGACGATGACGCCGATGATGGCGGCCCCGAGGCCCTCCCAGTCGGCCTGCACGTTGACCGGGATCGAGACCGGGCTGCCGATCGGAACGCCCTCGGGCGAGGTGAGCGACACGGTGAGCGTCACGTCGCCATTGCCGATGCCTGCCGCGACCGGAACCGTCGTGGTGCTCCGTGATTCGGGGTCGATCTCGACGGTGATCTGATCTTCGACCACGAGGCGGCCGTTCGACGGCGTGACGTCGACGACGACGGTGACGGGGTACGGCAGCGCGTTGAGGATCGTGGTGGGTACGCCCGTCTCGGACGACACCACGTTGATGGGGCTGCTGGGCACGACCGAGACCGCGTCGAGTGTTCGGCGCTGCGCGACGAGCCATTCGCCGACCGCGGCGTCCCACGCCGGTCGATTGTCGAGCCAGGCCACGTCGAGCAGAGCGAGTGCGTCGCGCTGCGTCGGTCCGGTCAGATCACGGGGGTCGTCGAGCACGGTCGCGAAGGCCGCAACGTTCGCATCGGTGCGGAGGATGCGGTCGACGTTGTCGATCCGCTGCTGGTCTTCGGGTTCATCGACGAGCGCACGGTCCACCGGCGGTGCGCCGATCGCCTCGGTGAGGGAGGCGGCGGTGACGCGCGGGTTCGCGGCGAGCTGGTCGAGCGTGGCGCTTACGCGTGCCGACTGCGCTCCGGCGCCGCGCCCGAGCGTCGCCAACAGAGTCGCGGGCTGGTCGGGAGCATCGCCGTCGAGCAGTGCGAGTTCCGCCCCGAGCAGGCCGGCCGCCGCTCGCCATTCCGTGTCGGTGAGGGCCTCGGACGCCGCGCGCAACGGCGCGTTCAGTCGGGCATCGGCGGCGACGGCGGTGGATCCGTCGACGGTCGATGCCGCGTTGGCCCACTGGTCATCGGTGGCGACGTTGTCGGGGGCCAGGATCGACGTGGTCAGCCCGGCCGCATCCAGGAACGCGAGGTCGCCCGTTGCGATCGTGTCGTCAGCCGGCCAGGCGATGTCGGAACGGGTGTACGGCCAGGCGAGCAGCTCTTCGGCCGTCGGCAGCTCGCCCGTCGCCGGCTCCGTCGGAACGGGGGTGGGGCTCGGGGTGGCGTCGCCCTCCGCGACCTCCACTGAACCGGTGAAGTCGGCGGGGTCGAGGACATCGGCGAACGACGTCGGACCGAGCAGCGCCGACACGCCGAGCTGCGCCTGAGCCGCGACATCCGCATCTGCATACGCGAGAGGGAATATCTCGTTCGGGAGTCCGGCGAGGCGCTCGAGCCACGCCGTCGCAGTGCTCGGCGCCGAGGTGCCGAGCACGCGGATCGACGCGATGATGCGCGGGTCGATGCCGATCGCGACCGGGCGCCCCTCGACGGCGTCGAGCTGACGCGAGAGGAGGCCGAACGGCGAGGTCCAGGTGGCCAGATCGTCCGCTCCGAGCAGGCCGCTCGCGGATGGCGGCACGGTCAGGGGAACGGCGAGGGCGACCGACGTCGCACCCGTGATCGGTGCGGCCGCATTGGCGAAGGCATCGGCGGACGAGGAGACGAGCGTGTCGCCCACGATGAGCTCCGCACCGAATCCGAGCACCGGGGAGGTGTCGATCCCGTCGATGGCCTCGGGCGGCAGCGTGATCGACACGACCTCCACGGCGCCGGGGGCGATCGTCGTCGATGCGATCTCGGCGACGTCGACACCGTCGATCGCGGTGGCCTCGGGGACGGCGCCGTCGGCCGCGGATGCCTCTGGGTCGGGTGCTTGTGCGAGCCACGCGTCGAGCTCGGCCGTCTCGTCGATCGCACTCGCCGATCGGAGGAGGCGGAGCGTGCCGGCCTCGACGGGTTCCGACGTTGAGTTCTCGATCTCGACCTCGAGGGCGACGGGCGCATCGGGAGCGACGCTCGTGGTGACCGTCGGCGCGACCCGGAGGATGACGCCGCTGCTCGAGCGCGCTTCGGTCTCGGCCGACCGGGCGCCGGGCGCAGCGAATGCCGTCAGGGGTGCCGTCACCAGCACTGCGGCCGCCGCGACCGTCGCGCCGAACGCCGCGATGCCGCGCCGGCGGGACCGGGTGGACTGCGGCGACGAGGGCGACCGCCGGGCGCCATCCGTCGATTCGACCCGTGAGCACCGGCGGCGCGCAGGGTTCGACTCGGGCACCATGCTGGCGATTCTACGGCGTGGCGCCCGCGCATTCGCCCGGCATCCACAGGCGCTTCGGATGGTGCGCGGACCGGGGCATCCGTCGGCTGGCGCTTAACATGGGGGCATGCAGAGTGTCGCGGCAGCCCTCGACCGGCTGGGCGAGCTGGCGGCTTCGCCGACCGTTTCACGCCTTGCGGCGGCGTTCGAGGCGGCCGGCCACGAACTCGCGCTCGTCGGCGGCCCGGTGCGCGACGCGTTCCTCGGCCGTCCCGTCAACGACCTCGACTTCACCACGGATGCCACGCCCGACGAGATCCTCGCGATCGTCAAGCCGATCGCCGAGGCGCACTGGGACATCGGACGTGCGTTCGGAACGATCGGCGCGAAGATCGCCGGCGAGACCGTGGAGATCACGACCTACCGCGCCGATGCCTACGACGGCGCATCCCGCAAGCCCGAGGTCGTGTTCGGCACGAGCCTCGAAGACGACCTCACCCGCCGCGACTTCACCGTCAACGCCCTCGCGCTGCGCCTGCCGAAGCTCGAGCTCGTCGACCCGTCGGGTGGTGTCGAAGACCTCGTGGCGCGAGTGCTGCGCACGCCGGCCGCTCCCGAGCAGTCCTTCGGAGACGACCCGCTGCGGATGCTCCGTGCCGCCCGGTTCTCGGCACAGCTCGGCTTCACGGTCGACCCCGCGACCGCCCAGGCCATGACCGACGTCGCCGCCGAGATCGACCGCATCTCGGCCGAGCGGGTGCGCGACGAGCTCACGAAGCTGCTGTTGTCGCGAACGCCGCGCAGCGGCATCCGCTGGCTCGTCGAATCGGGACTCGCCGAACGCGTGCTGCCCGAACTGCCGGCGCTCTCGCTCGAGCGCGACGAGCACCACCGCCACAAGGATGTCTACGAGCACAGCCTCACCGTGCTCGACCAGGCGATCGAATACGAGATCGAGCGCGGGGTGCTCGACTCCCCCGACCTCATCGTGCGCCTCGCTGCTCTGCTGCACGACATCGGCAAGCCCGCGACCAGACGATTCGAGGGCGGCGGAGCCGTCAGCTTCCACCACCACGACGTGGTCGGCGCGAAGCTCGCACGCAAGCGCCTGCGTGCGCTGCGCTTCGACAACGACACGATCGCCGCGGTCTCGCGGCTCATCGAACTGCACCTGCGCTTCTTCGGCTACACCGACGGAGCGTGGAGCGACTCGGCCGTGCGCCGCTACGTGCGCGACGCGGGCGACCAGCTCGAGCGCCTCCACATCCTCGCCCGCGCCGACGTGACGACCCGCAACCGCCGCAAGGCCGACCAGCTCGCCTTCGCATACGACGACCTCGAGGAGCGCATCGCGGTGCTCGCCGAGGAAGAGGAGCTCGCCGCGGTGCGCCCAGAGCTCGACGGCGCCGACATCATGCGGCTGCTGAGCATCCCGCCGGGGCCGATCGTGGGCGAGGCCTATCGATACCTGCTCGAGGTGCGCCTCGATGAGGGCCCCATCGGCCCGGATGCCGCGACCGAGCGCCTGCTCGCCTGGTGGGCGTCGCGCGACGCCTGACGCGGGGCCTGTGCACAGGCGAGCCGGACCGGAGCCGGTAGTCGGTAGCATCGGCGCGGACACCGCACCGACCACCGGGGGAACACACGCATGACCGCGACGACCATCGACCGTTCACATCTCGCGACGTACACGAAGGCGCGGGCTCGCCTCAACGTGCTCTGGGCCGTGGTGCTCGTGATCGGCGTCGGGTTCTGGTCGTTGGTCTTCGTCGGCCCGGTCATCGCGCAGGCGACCGAGCGCACCGCGCAGGTCTCGGCCGTCGCCGTCGAGGAGACGACGGTGATGCAGACGCAGGGCTCGCGTCGGAACCGTCACATCGAAGAGGTCAGGGCGCTCGTGGTGGAGTTCGAGTTCGCCGGCACGCAGTACCGCGAGACGCTCGCGACCGACGACGAGAAGCTCGGCGACGTGACGGTCCACCTCAACACGAGCACCGATCGGGTGGCGTTCGAGGCGCCGAAGGCCATCGACTTCTGGGGCTGGTTCTGGGGTGTCGCCGGCGGGCTCGCGCTCGCGGGCGGCGTCATCGCGCTCGTCAGCTCGGTCGTGGGCACCGTTCGACTGTCGCGATTCGACCCGTCGTCGCGCGCGCCCGAGTTCGCGCTCGACGTCACCAGTGCGACCGTGCGGGTCGTCAACGAGAAGAAGGCCGCGACGCCGAAGAACACCGCGATCGACATCACGACGGTGGTCTCCTCGGCCAACGACGGGATCCCGACCGGCACCGAGCTGGTGCTGACGGCGAAGGCGGCCGCCGCGCCTGGCGTGCCGCAGGCGGGCGCACGCCTCGAGGGCATGTTCGTGAAGCCGGGCGCGAAGAGCGGTCTTGCAGTCGTTCGATCCGGTGCGGATGCCCCGTGGTGGCCGGTCTCCGCCGGCGAGAAGGCCCCGCAGGCCTGAGGCCCCGACGCTCGAGCAGGTGCCGGGCGGTCGCGCGGTGCCGAATGGCGCGGGTGCGGGGCATCCGCTATGCTGTCTAGGTTGCCCGTGTGCCGCGAATGTGCGGCCTCCACGGCGTGACGTATGCACAACCCTCCTGCTGCAGAGATCCTGTAGCCGTTTGAGTCCGAAGGAGGTGGGTTAGTCATGCACCAATACGAGCTGATGGTTATCCTCGATCCCGAGATCGATGAGCGCACCGTTGCTCCCAGCCTTGACAAGTTCCTCAACGTCATCCGTAATGATGGCGGCACCGTCGACAAGGTCGACATCTGGGGACGTCGTCGTCTGGCGTACGAGATCAACAAGAAGAACGAGGGCATCTACGCCGTCGTCGACTTCACCGCCGAGTCCAAGACCACCGATGAGCTCGACCGCCAGCTGAACCTCAGCGAGGCCGTCATGCGCACGAAGGTCCTCCGCGCCGAAGAGGCGATCGCACAGGTCGCCGCTCACGCGAAGGCCCAGGAGGCGAAGGCCGCGAAGAAGGCCGCCGCTCAGGCGAAGGCCGGCGCGAAGGCTGCGGCTCCTGCTGCCGCTGTCGCCGCCGCTCCCGCTGCTGCCGTCGCCGCGGCTCCCGCCACGGCCAAGAAGGACGACTAGTCCCCATGGCCGGCGAGACCATCATCACCGTGGTGGGCAACCTCACTGCAGATCCCGAGCTGCGTTACACGCAGAACGGCCTCGCGGTTGCCAACTTCACCATCGCTTCCACTCCTCGTACGTTCGACCGTCAGGCGAACGAGTGGAAGGACGGTGAAGCGCTGTTCCTGCGCGCGAGCGTCTGGCGTGAATTCGCCGAGCACGTGGCCGGTTCACTCACCAAGGGATCCCGGGTCATCGCTTCCGGGCGTCTCAAGCAGCGTTCCTACGAGACGAAGGAAGGCGAGAAGCGCACCACCATCGAGCTCGAGGTCGACGAGATCGGCCCGAGCCTGCGCTACGCCACCGCGTCCGTGACACGCGCACAGTCCAACCGTGGTGTCGGCGGCGGCAACAGCTCCTTCGGGGGCGGCGCCGGTGCCGACGAGCCGTGGGCACCCAGCGCCCCCGCAGCAGCCCCTCAG
The DNA here is from genome assembly GCF_042262385.1 of Agromyces sp. NPDC056389. NCBI lineage: Bacteria > Bacillati > Actinomycetota > Actinomycetes > Micrococcales > Microbacteriaceae > Agromyces > Agromyces sp. NPDC056389. The sequence goes on along the minus strand of NZ_JBHJPN010000001.1, from coordinate 2,318,221 downwards.
GGCGGCGGCGGAGACGTCTGGAACACCCCCGGCACGAGCTACGGCGACGAGACCCCCTTCTAGGCCCGGCCTGCTCGACAGGCACTGAGGCCGGTGAACGGATGCCGCAGGCATCCGCTCGCTCGAATCGTTTTCAATAGACAGGAAAGACAATGGCTGGAAAGTCGAGCGGCGATCGCCGCAAGCCGACCCGCGGGAAGGGCGCGAAGAACGCCGCCCCGGCGAAGTCCATCAAGGTCGGTGTCATCGACTACAAGGACGTCGCGACCCTCCGCAAGTTCATCTCCGAGCGTGGAAAGATCCGCGCCCGCCGTATCACCGGTGTCTCCGTGCAGGAGCAGCGCCTGATCGCCCGTGCCGTCAAGAACGCACGCGAGATGGCCCTTCTGCCCTACTCGGGCTCTGGCCGCTAAGGAGCACGACAATGGCTAAGGTAATTCTCACGCACGAGGTCACCGGCCTCGGCACGGCCGGCGACGTCGTCGAGGTCAAGAGCGGCTACGCTCGCAACTTCCTCGTCCCCCAGGGCTTCGCTGTGGCGTGGTCCCGCGGTGGCGAGAAGCAGGTCGAGCAGATCAAGGCGGCTCGCGCCGCTCGCGCCCTGCACTCGCTCGAAGACGCTCAGGCCCTCAAGGCCAAGCTCGAGTCGACCAAGGTCAAGCTGGCTGTCAAGGCCGGCCAGGGCGGGCGCCTCTTCGGCTCCGTCAAGACCTCGGATGTCGCGGCTGCGGTCTCGACCGCCGGTCTCGGCGAGCTCGACAAGCGCAAGATCGAGATCACGGCCCCCATCAAGGCGGTCGGCGATCACGAGGCCACGGTTCGTCTGCACGACGAGCTCTCGGCGACGATCACCCTTCAGGTGGTCGCAGCGAAGTAGTTCGCAGCAACGCACGAAAACGGCGGTTCGGGCTTCGGCCCGGCCGCCGTTTTCGTGTCTTCGCGTACACCTGCCGCGGTACTGCGCGCAAGTCGACATCGGTGTTTCCTGTGATGGTTGTACACAGGTCGACCCACAGGTGGAGTGGACTTCAAAAGAAGTTTTCCCCCACAGGTGTGAGTAGATAAAAATGCAGGTCAAGCTTGAATTCAACTCGTGTAATTCACCGAGTTTCCACAGTTATCCACAGGCGTAGTGCACACATTCCACGGCGTTTCGCCCAGTTTGTCCCCAGAGTTATCCACAGGCCGGGTTGTGTTGTGCACACCGGCTTCCCTATCGTGAAGCAGCGTCCATTCCACCCCATGCGAAATCCCGGTCCATCAGCCATGTCGGCGGCCTCCGGGACACTGGGTCATGGGCGCGGGTCGCTCACCCGTCTGAGCCGAACCGGAGGTCATGAAGTTGTCGATCGCGCACATCGGGCTCGCTGAACCGGTCGACGACGGTGACGCCCGACGGGGCGAGCGCGTTCCTCCCCACGACCTCCTCGCCGAGCAGAGCGCGCTCGGCGGCATGATGCTCTCGAAAGACGCCGTCGCCGACGTCATCGAGACCGTGCGCGGCGTCGACTTCTACGTGCCGAAGCACGAGGTCGTCTTCAACGCGATCCTGACGCTCTACTCGCACGGCGAGCCCACCGACGTCATCGCCGTCACCGACGAGCTGACGAAGACGGGCGACCTGCAGCGCGCCGGCGGCGTCGAGTACCTCCACACGCTCACGAGCATCGTGCCGACCGCGGCGAACGCCGGCTTCTACTCGTCGATCGTCGCCGAACGGGCGATGCTGCGCCGTCTCGTCGAGGCCGGCACCCGCATCGTGCAGATGGGCTACCAGGGCGAGGGCGAGGTCACCGACCTCGTCAACAACGCCCAGGCCGAGATCTACGCCGTGACCGGTTCGGTCGAGACCGAAGACTACGTGCCGCTCTCCGAGGCCGTGACCGTCGCCATCGACGAGATCGAGGCGGCGAAGCACACCGACGGCAAGTTCACCGGCGTGCCCACGGGTTTCGCCGATCTCGACGACCTGACCAACGGATTCCACCCCGGCCAGATGATCATCGTCGCGGCGCGACCGGCCATGGGAAAGTCGACCCTCGCGCTCGACTTCGCCAGGGCCGCGTCGATCACGAACGGGCAGCCGTCGGTCTTCTTCTCGCTCGAGATGGGCAAGAGCGAGATCGCGATGCGTCTGCTCAGCGCCGAGGCATCCGTGCCGCTGCAGATGATGCGAAAGGGCACCGTCGACTCGCGCGACTGGACCACGATCGCGGCGACTCGCGGCCGCATCAACGACGCCCCGCTCTACATCGACGACTCCCCCAACATGACGCTCGTCGAGATCCGCGCGAAGTGCCGCCGTCTCAAGCAGAAGGTCGGGCTGAAGATGGTCGTCATCGACTACCTCCAGCTCATGACGAGCGGCAAGCGCGTCGAGAGCCGCCAGCAAGAGGTCTCCGAGTTCTCGCGTGCGCTCAAGCTGCTCGCGAAAGAACTGCAGGTGCCCGTGATCGCACTGTCGCAGCTGAACCGTGGTCCCGAGCAGCGCGCCGACAAGATGCCCGCCATCAGCGACCTGCGCGAGTCCGGCTCGATCGAGCAGGACGCCGACATGGTGATCTTGCTGCACCGCGAGAGCGCCTACGAGCGCGACAGCCCCCGGGCCGGCGAGGCCGACCTCATCGTGGCCAAGCACCGCAACGGCCCGACCCGCACGATCACCGTGGCGTTCCACGGGCACTTCTCGCGCTTCGCGGACATGGTGCAGGGGTAGCCGGCTTCTCGAGTGCAAGCTCCACGCCGCACAGCGTGTCGGACGTCGAGTGAGCGCAGTTGGAGGCTTCGGCGATACTGGTGGGCGTGGAGTACGTGTCCAGGGTGCCCAGCCCGCCGTTGGACGGGCTGATCGGCGACCTCTACTACCTGGAGGGCGCCCCGCCGTACTCCCGGCTGATGCTGCCGGCGGCGCCTGCGCCGTTGCTCATCGTCAATCTCGGGGCGCCGTTTCTCATCCGCGCGGGCACCGACCTGGAGGCCGTGGAATACGCCGATGGCTGCGCGGTCACCACGCCCACCCGTGCGTGGGAGTTCGGCTACCCGACCCCGACGCGGTCAGTGGGCGTCCACTTCAGGCCGTGGGGGCTGGCACCGTTCCTTCCAGTGCCCGCGGCCGAGTTGTGCGACCGACCGGCGACGGTGGAGCAGATCTGGGGCCGGTCCGCTGTCGCCGAGTTGCGCCACCGACTGACCTCGGCCGACGCACCGCACGAAATGCTGAAGTTGCTCGAGGAGGAACTGATGCGACGACTGCGCGCGATCAACGGCCTGGACATCGTCCGCCACATGAGCAGCGCCATCGCGGAAACCCGCGGAGCGGTGCCGATCAGCGACCTCGGCGCGGCAGCCCGCGCCAGCAGCACCTACTTGGCGAAGCGGTTCAAGGAGATCATCGGCGTCACACCGAAGCGGCTGGCGCGCAGCTACCGGTTCACCGCCACCGTGTTGGCGATCGACGTGGCCGCACCTCTCGACTGGGGCGACGTCGCCGCCGACGCAGGCTACTTCGACCAGGCCCATTTCGTCCACGAGTTCCGGGAGTTCACCGGGCTCACGCCGACCCGGTATGTCGAAGTCCGGCAACGCTTCCTCCGCGAACATCCCGACCACGCGCTGGAGGGCTGGCCGCTGCCGGCCGATTGATTTCTTACAAGAGCGACGACTCACGACACACGAGACTTGGGACTCCGAACAGAGGAGGAACCCATGGGGAACGTGGTCATGAATGCGTCGGTCTCGGTGGATGGCTTCATTGCGGCTGAGAACGACGATCCCGGTCCACTGTTCGAATGGCTGGTCAGCGGTGACGTGCCGTTGGACGACAGCGGCGTACTGAACGTGTCGCAAGCGTCCTACGACCACATCCGACCGTACTGGGACCAGATCGGGGTGACGATCGCCGGCCGCCACGTGTTCGACATCACGGACGGTTGGGACGGGAAGCCGCCGAGCGGGATCGACCACGTCGTCGTCGTGACGCACCGGCCGGCGCCCGAGGGCTGGGACCTCGACGCGCCGTTCCACTTCGTCGACGGCATCGAGGCGGCCGTGACCATGGCGAAGGAGCTCGCGGGTGACCGCACAGTCGAGGTCGCCGCCGGCGACGTCGGCGGCCAGGTGCTCGCCGCAGGCTTGGTCGACGAGGTGCGCATGGACGTCGCACCCGTCGTGCTCGGGTCCGGCAAGCGCTACTTCGGTTCCGTCGACTCGCAGCACCTGCTGGAGGATCCCGACATGGTGATCCAGGGCAACCGGGTGCTTCACCTGCGCTACCGAGTGCGCCGTTGACGTCCGTCGCCATGCCGGAAGCGCGGCCGTGCCGACCTTGTCGAAAGTCGGAGCCGGTCGGCAGACTGGCAGCACTGACGCGAGGAGGCTGCCATGGCCGTGACGACATCGCACGTGATCAAGCCGCTCAGTCCCGAGACCTTCCCGGCGTGGCTGGCGCTCGCGCAGAAGCACAACGGGGTCTGGGGCGGGTGCTACTGCTCGTACTTCCACGACGACACGGAGCACACCGTCAAGGATGAGTACGACCGGCCGACGTTCAAGCAGCGACTCGTGGAGGAGGGCGTCGCGCACGCCGCGCTCCTCTTCGACGGCGACGACGTGATCGCGTGGTGCGAGTACGGCAGTCCGGTCGAACTGCCGAACATCTACCACCGCAAGCAATACGACGCAGGCGAGACCAGGCCGGCACCATGGCGCATCACGTGCTTCTTCGTCGACCGCGACCACCGACGATCGGGAGCGGCACGAGAGGTGCTGGATGGCGCACTCGAGCTGATCGCGCAGGCCGGCGGTGGCGAGGTGGTCTCGTTCCCCAATGAGCTCGTCCCCGGAAAGAGAACGTCGTCCTCATTCCTCCACAACGGCACGCGGGCCATGTTCGAGAAGGCGGGGTTCACGTTCGAGCGTCGTATCGGCAAGAGCAAGACCGTGATGCGCAAGACGGTCCCACCGGCCCGCGGCTGACGCCGAGTCCGCACGGGCCGTTCGACGGCGTCACTGCGAGATCTCGGCTCGATCCGCTCACGGCTGTACTTCGGAGACGGCGTCGCGTTCCTCGGACTCCGAGAGCGTTCATGGGTCTCATGCTCGCTCCACCCCTCCATCAGCACCACGTCAAGACGCCGCCAGTGAGCCCTCAGTGAGCCGTCAGTGAGCCGCCACTGGGCCGCCACCCCATTCTCATCGGTCTCCGGGCGGCCCGCAGGCCATTCCGCTTCCGGTCATGAGGCGTCGCAGTTGCGGCCTGACGAGCAGATCGACGTTGTCGGTGCGCTGCTCGATCGAACCGAGTCCCAGCGGCAGCGAGCGCACCTCCGGGTCCAGGATCCCGGCCATGAGCTGCTCCACGATCTCCGGCGCCGGATGCAGGTATGGGCGATCCCAGAAGGGGACCGTCGCGAGCAGTGCATCGCTCAATCCGAGTCGCTTCTGGCGCGAGAGCAGGACCTCGAGCGCGGCTGCCGCACCGTGCTCCCTCGACGCGTGATCGACGCCGGAGACCATCGCATCCACTGCGGGCCGCAGATCCTCCGCACCCGGCAGCGTGCTCCACAGCGTTCCGAACCACTTCGAATAGGGTGGCCAGCGCCGCTCGAGCAGGAACGTCAGATGCATGACGATCTGTGCCAGACGGGCGCTGATCACCCCGGAACCGACTTCGTCGCCCACGTCAGCGGCTCGACCCATGAACGGCATCTCCTGAGCCAGTCGAGCCCAGTCGCACGCGACCACGTACCGCCAGACGTCATCGGGATACCAGGAGAGCGCATCGCGAGCGCGGCCGAGCTCGCCATTGCCATCGAAGAAGACCGGCCCGGAGGTCACTTCGAGCGCCGCCTGGCCCGTGATTGACAGCCAATCGCCGGTCGTGGGATGCGCGCTCGGATCGAACCCGATCGTCGCGGACACGAACCGGGAAACGGTGAGGACGTCGACGTGATGTCGAGCGGCTCGTTCACCGGTGAATGCGAATCGGATCGGAAGACCCCGGAACGTCGCGGGGAGCTCCTCGTCGAGCGCGTCGACGGTCGCGTCGATCTGATCCTCCGCGGCAACGAAGACGCTCAGCCGAAGCCCCCAGTCGTGGTCCCGAGAGGTGTCGTCGTCCAAGCCGAGCGCATCGGAGCCGCCCCCGAGGCGTCCTGCAGCGAACGATCCCTCCGGCAATCGCGATTCGAGAACGGGTCTGACCAACTCGGTGAAGAACGCTCTCGACAGTTCGATTCCGGTGAAATCGCGGCTGGTCACGCTTGCAGTATGCCAGCGACCCGACCGGTGACCGATCGTCGTCGGCGACGATCGGGACTCGAGAGGCCAGTGTGGCGGAGGAGTTCGCCATTTCCGGTGAGATCCAGTTCGCCGGGCCGAGGGCGGCCAGCCGTTGTGGACGAACGTCTTCGCATCTAGCCGCGCGGGAACATCGAGCGTACCGTCGAGCCATGGCGAAGATCATCGAGAACCTGGCGGAATCCGTGCCCGCATGGGGCGCGAAGGTGGCATACGGCGAGAAGACCACGGTCGACGGGCGCGAACTCGTGCCCGTGGCACTCGTGGCGTTCGGCTTCGGTGGGGGCGAGGGCTCCGGCGACATGCCGGCATCGGAGAAGACCCCCGCCGGACGGGGTGAGGGAAGCGGCGGCGGCGGCGGTGGCTACTCCGTGCCGATCGGGGCGTACATCGGCGGCCCCGACGGGCTGAAGTTCCGACCCAACACGATCGCACTCGCCGTGGTCGCAGTGCCCTTGGTGTCCGCGCTCGGTGCGGCGCTGGCCGTCATCGTCGGTGCGGCCCGGTACGCCCGCAGGCGCTGACCGTCGGACCGACCGGTCATCCGGGCGGCTGCCATGACGGGGCCGCTACGGAGGAGGCGGCACCCGCAGGCGTGTACGGAGGATCCGATGACGACCGAGCTCTCGGCCCGGTTGTGCAGCCGTGGAGGACTTCGTGCTGGAGTCCGGTACTCCGCTCTTCGACGTCGCGTTCGCCTGCCGTGTCGGTGCACTCGACGGCCGCCATCCGAGGCTGTACGCCCCAGCCCTTGCCAACATCCGCAGCGCGCTCGTCTCGAATGGGACGCTGTACGTGGACACGGGGTCGCCGCTGAACGCAATCCCGCTCGGCTGAGCATCGGCCGGCGCCGACCCACGGTACCCGAGCCTCACTCGCGGTGCCCGTGACGTCACTCCCTGGTAGCACGAGGCCGATACCTCGGAGTGATGCGCCGCCGGCAGGGGTGTTCGTAGCGTCGAGAGGTGGACGTTCTCAACGACTTCATCCTGCAAGCCACGGCCTCGCCGTGGCTCCTCCTCGTCATGTTCTCGACGGCGGTCATCGACGGCTTCTTCCCACCCATTCCGAGTGAGATGGTGCTCGTGGCCGCCGCGGCGGTCGCTGCGTCTGCCGGCGACCCCGCCACCGTGCTGCTGCTGTGTCTCGTCGCCGCGGTCGGCGCCACGATCGGCGACAACATCGCGTACGCGATCGGCAGTGCCGTGGGCACGACGCGGTTCCGCTGGATGCGAGGCCCGCGGGTCGCCGCGGCCTTCGCTCGAGCAGAACGCGCGCTCGTGCACCGCGGCACGCCGGTCATCCTCGGTGCGCGCTACATCCCGGTCGGCCGAGTGGTCGTCAATATGTCGGCCGGTGCGCTGCGCTACCCCTGGCGCCGATTCCTGCCGATCAGCGCCGTCGCCGGCGTGACCTGGGCCATCTACAGCGCGTGCATCGGAATCCTGGCCGGACAGTGGCTCGAGGGCAAGCCGTTGCTCAGTGCCGTGCTGGGGGTGGCTTTCGCGCTCGTGATCGGACTTGTGATCGACCGCGTCGCCGCGGCCCGCCGGCGACGTGAGGCGGTCGCCACGGAGGGTGCCGCCGCCGACGTACTCGTCAGGGCGAGCCGGGCCTGAGCAGCAGCGCTACGCGCTCACATCGGGTGTGTCGGATGCATCCATGCTGACGAACCCGACCGCGGCGAAGTAGCTCTTCGAGAAATCGACTTCGGCATCGCCCAGCTGCGTGTTGTCGATGACGTACGCGATGTTGATCGGGAAGTCCTGCATGGCGAGGTGGATCGTCTCGCCCGCCACACGGGCGCACAGCACCAGCCCGAACACGACGAGGTCGGCCGATCCGTCGTCGTGCACCCTGATCATCTGCGGGTCAGCCGCGCTCGGGTCGACGCCGGCCTGATGGAGGGCGGCCACGGTGGTGTGGAAGTGGATCGGCTTCTTCGCGATGGCCAGGCTGTAGTCGGGCCGGTCGGAGCCCGGCAGAATCCGTACCAGCTCGGCGTACACGGGCAGCTGCGCCGCGAGATCCGCCGGCGCCGAGTCGACGCCGGTGATGACGATCTTGGGGCGCACGTTGGGCTGGGTCACGCTCGAAGCCTAGCTTCGCCGGCGCGCCGTCGAGCGATCGGCCGCCCTGTCCGGGAAGGGCGCCGACGCCGACGAACGAGCGGCCCCGTCGTCGCGTCCGCACGACGGAGTTGGCGGTCGCGGGAACACGGGCTTACACTGACTGCGCGATATGAGAATGGTCTGTTCCAATATCGAACACGAACGGTGATGCCCAAGGCCCCACCGAGACGTGCCCACAGAGCAGTGAGGAGAAGCTGTGCAGTTCCACCACTACGGCTACGTGTCCGGTGACCCGCGAGTGCAGCCCGCGGCCGGCATCGGCATCGATCGCCCACAAGAGCTTCCCGACGAGGTCGACGTGCTCATCGTCGGCGCGGGTCCGGCCGGCGTGGTGGCCGCGGCGCAGCTCGCCCAGTTCCCCGGCGTCTCGACGCGCATCGTCGAACGTCGCGGCGGCCGTCTGGAGATCGGGCAGGCCGACGGCATCCAGGCGCGCAGTGTCGAGACCTTCCAGGCGTTCGGCTTCGCCGAGCGCATCATCGCCGAGGCGTACCGCATCACCGAGATGGCGTTCTGGAAGCCGTCGCCCGAGAATCCGCGCGAGATCCACCGAGCCGCCGTCACGCCCGACGACCCGGCCGGCATCAGCGAGTTCCCGCACCTCATCGTCAACCAGGCCCGCGTGCTCGACTACTTCGCCGAATACGCGCGCAACTCCCCCGGCCGCGTCACGCCCGACTACGGGTACGAGTTCGTCGGCCTCGAGGTCGCCCGGCCCGGGGCCGACGGCTCGCTGCCCGAGTACCCCGTCACCGTCACGCTCGAGCGGGTCACCGGCGTCGGCGTCGGCGCCGGCGATGCCTCGCACGCCGCCGCGCTCGACGGAGAGCTCACCGGTGAGCGCCGCACGGTGCGCGCGAAGTACGTCGTCGGCGCCGACGGCGCACGGAGCAAGGTGCGCGAATCGATCGGCGCGAAGCACCTCGGCGCGCAGTCGTTCCACGCGTGGGGCGTCATGGACACGCTCGCCGTCACCGACTTCCCCGACATCCGCACGAAGTGCTCGATCCAGTCGGAGGCCGGGAACATCCTGCTGATCCCGCGTGAGGGCGGGCAGCTCTTCCGCATGTACGTCGACCTCGGCGAGGTCGCCGCCGACGATCACGGTGCCGTGCGCAAGACGACGCTCGACGAGATCATCGCGAAGGCGAACGACATCCTCTTCCCGTACGCGCTCGATGTGAAGAACGTGCCCTGGCACAGCGTCTACGAGGTCGGCCACCGTGTCACCGACCGGTTCGACGACGTGCCCCTCGAAGAGCACGGCACTCGCACGCCGCGCGTGTTCATCACCGGCGACGCCTGCCACACGCACAGTGCGAAGGCCGGCCAGGGCATGAACGTCTCGATGCAGGACGGCTGGAACATCGGCTGGAAGCTGGGGCACGTGCTCGACGGCCGCGCCTCCGAGGAGCTGCTCGAGAGCTACCACGACGAGCGCCACGTCGTCGCGAAGGATCTCATCGACTTCGATCGGGAGTGGTCGAAGCTGATGGCCACGAAGCCCGAGGACCTCGGCGACCCGGCCGAGCTCGAGGACTTCTACGTGCGGACCTTCGAGTTCCCGGCGGGGTTCATGACCCAGTACGCGCCGTCGATGATCGTCGGCTCGCCCGAGCAGCAGGCCCTCGCGACCGGGTACACGGTCGGCAAGCGGTTCAGGTCGGCGCCGGTCGAGCGCGTCTGCGACGGCAACCCGGTGCAACTCGGCCATCACCACCGCGCCGACGGTCGCTGGCGCATCTACGCCTTCGCGGATGCCGCGGCTCCCGCTCAGCACGGTTCGGCACTCGCCGACTGGGCGAAGTGGCTCGCGGAGGCATCCGACTCGCCGCTGACCGTTCACACGCCCGAGGGCGGCAACTTCGACGACTTCTTCGACGTGAAGGTCGTCTACCAGCAGCCGCACCTCGAGGTCGGCCTCGGCGACGTACCCGCGGTGTTCCTGCCGAAGAACGGCCCGTTCGGCCTGACCGACTACGAGAAGGTCTACGCGACCGACCCGGCGAGCGACATCTTCGAGGAGCGCGGTCTCGCGCGGGGCGGCGCGGTCGTGGTCGTGCGCCCCGATCAGTACGTCGCGCAGGTGCTGCCGCTGTCGGCGACCGGAGAGCTCGCCGAGTTCTTCCGCGGGGCGATGCTCGCGCGCTGAGCCGTCGCGTCGGGGTCTGCCGACTCGAGCGGGTCAGGCCCCGTACGCGCGCGTGACCGCCTCGGCGGCGAGCCGCAGCCGCTCGGCGATCTCGGCCTCGGGCCGAGCGAACGAGACGTGGATGACCGCGATCGACGCCGGCGGCTGCCCGGGCAGCGCGAGCGGCACGGCAACCGATGCGAGCGACGGCAGGACCTCGTCGTGGCTGAGGGCGTACCCGCGGCGCCGACTCTCGGCGATCTCCGCGCGGAGGCGGTCGGGCACCTCGGCCGGCCAGGCGCTCTCGGGCAGGCTCAGCAGGATCGCCTTGCCGGGCGCGCCGCGCGTGATCGGATGCCGGTGGCCCGGGCGGTACGACACGACGGCGACCGACTGGCGCGGCGAGGCGCTCACGAGCGTGACCGCCTCCTCGGCGTCGGCGAGCACGGCGAGCAGGCAGGTCATGCCGAGCTCGTCGGCGACCGCGTTGAGCTCGGGCACCGCGATGTTCTGCAGGTCGCGCGCGACGCCCGACGCGAGGGCAGCGAGCCCGGTGCCGAGGGCGAGGCGCCCAGCAGCGTCGCGCGTGACGAGGCCGTGGTGCTCGAGGGTGCGCACGAGGCGGTAGGCGACGGATCGATGCACGCCGAGCGCCGCGGCGACCTCGTCGATCGAGAGTGCGCGGTCGGCGTCGGCGAGCACCTCGAGAATCCGGATGCCGCGGCTCAGCGTCTGCGACCCGGCCCGGGTGGCATCGTCGGTGACCATCGGCCCGCCCTCCTGATGCCGGACGGCACCAACCCTGATCGTCCGATACTAGAACGCCGCGCTCGATCATCGGACGAACAGAATTCCGCGGCGCGAAAGAACCGCAGTTCCTTCGCCTCCGATTCGGGCGAATTCCTCCCATTCATCGCCACCTGCGTTCTACGCTGAGCGAGCGCAAGCGACCGGGCTTGCCGCTTCGATGGTGAAGCTGAGCGCTTCGATGGAGAAGACGAATGAGGAGTACCGCATGACGCGCATCGGGGTCGTCACCGAGCAGAGACCCGAGACCCGCGTCGCCGCCACACCGGCGACCGTCACGCAGCTGATCGCCCTCGGGTACGAGGTCGTCGTCGAAGCAGGAGCCGGAGCGCGATCAGCGTTCCCCGACGACGCGTACGTCGCGGCGGGCGCCATGCTCGTCGACGGCGCCGCCGCCTTCGCGAGCGAGCTCGTGCTGAAGGTGAACGCGCCGACCGAGGGCGAGATCGCACTGCTGAGCCCGGGTGCCACGCTCATCGCGCTGCTGGCGCCCGCATTCAAGCCCGAGCTGCTCGAGGCGCTCGCGGGCCGCGGCGTGACGGCGCTCGCGATGGACGCCGTGCCGCGCATCTCCCGCGCGCAGTCGATGGACGTGCTGAGCTCGATGGCGAACATCGCCGGCTATCGCGCCGTCGTCGAGGCGGCGCACGAGTTCGGCCGGTTCTTCACGGGTCAAGTGACCGCGGCCGGCAAGGTGCCGCCCGCCAAGGTGCTCGTCGCGGGTGCCGGTGTGGCCGGCCTCGCCGCGATCGGCGCCGCGTCGAGCCTCGGCGCTATCGTGCGGGCCACCGACCCGCGGCCCGAGGTCGCCGACCAGGTCAAGTCGATCGGCGGCGAGTACCTGAAGGTCGAGGTCGAGGTCGAGCAGTCGACCGACGGCTACGCGAAGGCGACGAGCGAGGACTACGACCGGCGCGCAGCCGAGATCTACTCCGAGCAGGCGGCCGACGTCGACATCGTCATCACGACCGCGCTCATCCCGGGCCGCGCGGCACCCCGCCTCATCACCGCGGCCGACGTCGCGAGCATGAAGTCGGGCAGCGTCATCGTCGACATGGCGGCGGGCATGGGCGGCAACGTCGAGGGATCCGTCGCGGGCGAGCGCATCGTCACGCCGAACGGCGTCGTGATCCTCGGCTACACCGACCTCGCGTCGCGCCTGCCCACGCAGGCGTCGCAGCTCTACGGCACGAACGTCGTCAACCTCGTGAAGCTCCTCACGCCCGCGAAGGACGGCGAGCTGGTGCTCGACTTCGACGACGTCGTGCAGCGATCGGTGACGGTCGCGAGAGACGGCGCCGTCACCTGGCCGCCACCCCCTGTGCAGGTTTCAGCAGCTCCCGGAGCCGCGGCATCCGCTTCGGCAGCGACCGGCGCGAAGCTTGACGCGGCCGCCCCCGAACCCAAGCGCCCGATGTCGCCCGTGAAGAAGGTCGTGCTCGTCGCGATCGGCATCGCGGCCCTCTTCGCCGTGAACGCGATCGCGCCGGCCCCGCTGCCGCAGCACTTCACGGTGCTCGTGCTCGCGGTCGTGGTCGGCTTCTACGTGATCGGCAAGGTGGCGCACGCGCTGCACACGCCGCTCATGAGCGTGACCAACGCGATCTCGGGCATCATCATCGTCGGCGCCATGGTGCAGATCACGAGCGACGCGCTCGTCGTGCAGATCATCGCGACCGTCGCCGTGCTGCTGGCCAGCATCAACATCTTCGGCGGTTTCGCCGTGACCCGACGCATGCTCGCGATGTTCGCGCGCGGAGCTGCCGACAACGCCAAGACTGGAGCCGAACGTGGCTGATCTCGTGACCGCCGCAGAGGCCACGACCCTGCTGACCCCGGCATCGATCGCCGGAGCCGCCTACATCGTCGCAGCACTGCTGTTCATCATGAGCCTCGCGGGGCTCAGCCGGCATGACACCGCCAGAGCCGGTGTCGGCTACGGCATCGCCGGAATGACGATCGCGCTCATCGCCACGGTGTACGCGACCTTCGCCGACGCCTGGGGCTCGCCGCAGGCGACGACCGGCCTCATCCTGCTCGTCGTCGCCGTGCTCGTCGGCGGCGCGATCGGCCTCTGGCGGGCGCGCGTCGTCGCGATGACCGGCATGCCCGAGCTCATCGCCCTGCTGCACAGCTTCGTCGGCCTCGCGGCGGTGCTCGTCGGCTGGAACGGCGCCCTCGAGGTCACCGGCATGAGCGGCGCCCTCCTCGACATCCACCATGCGGAGGTCTTCATCGGCGTCTTCATCGGCGGGGTCACCTTCACGGGTTCGATCGTGGCCTTCCTGAAGCTCTCGGCCCGCATGTCGTCGGCGCCCCTCATGCTGCCCGGCAAGAACGTGCTCAACCTCGGAGCCCTCGTCGCCTTCGTCGTGCTCACCGTCTGGTACGTCATCACCCCCGAGCTGTGGCTCCTCGTGGTGGTGACGGCCCTCGCCCTCGCGCTCGGCTGGCACCTCGTGGCATCCATCGGCGGCGGCGACATGCCGGTCGTCATCTCCATGCTCAACAGCTACTCGGGCTGGGCGGCGGCCGCGGCGGGCTTCCTGCTCAACAACGACCTGCTCATCGTCACCGGTGCGCTCGTCGGCTCCTCGGGTGCCTACCTCTCGTACATCATGTGCAAGGCCATGAACCGCTCGTTCATCTCGGTGATCGCGGGCGGCTTCGGCATCGCGGCGCCGACCGCGTCGAGCGACGGCGAGGAGGCCGGCGAGATCCGCGAGGTCACGGCACCGGATGCTGCGGAGCTGCTGCGCGACGCGGGGTCGGTGATCATCACGCCGGGCTACGGCATGGCCGTCGCACAGGCGCAGTACCCCGTGGCCGAGCTCACGAGCCGACTGCGCGAGCGCGGCGTCGACGTGCGCTTCGGCATCCACCCCGTCGCCGGCCGCCTGCCCGGGCACATGAACGTGCTGCTCGCGGAGGCGAAGGTGCCGTACGACATCGTCGAGGAGATGGACGAGATCAACGACGACTTCGCGAAGACCTCGGTCGTGCTCGTGATCGGCGCGAATGACACCGTCAATCCCTCGGCGGCCGAAGACCCGGGCAGTCCCATCGCGGGCATGCCCGTGCTGCGGGTGTGGGAGGCGTCGAACGTCATCGTCTTCAAGCGCTCGATGTCGGCGGGCTACGCCGGGGTGGCGAATCCGCTCTTCCACCGCGACAACGCGCAGATGCTCTTCGGTGATGCGAAGGCGCGGGTCGAGGACATCCTGCGGGCGCTGTAACCGGGTCGGGCGGTGAGCCTTCCCTCACCGCCCGACGGCGCCGGTTCACCGCCCGGCGAGCACGTCGAGGTAGTGCTGGTTGAACATCACGCCGAGGATGTTGCCGAACGGGTCGACGACCGACGCGGTGGTGAATCCGGGGCCGCGCTCCATCGGCGGCTGGTACGGCGCGCCGCCGAGTGCGAGCAGGCGTTCGTACGTCGCCATCACGTCGTCGACGGCCCAGTAGATGATCTCGCCCGCCGGGACATCCGATGCGGTGGGGCGGTAGGCCGCGTCGATGATGCCGAGCTCGTGCTGGAAGTCGCCGACGCGGAACTCCACGTAGCCCGGGCGGTGGAAGTACGGCTCGGCGCCGAGCATCTCGGTGTACCAGGCGGTGGCCGCCTCGAGGTCGGCGGCGTAGTAGCTGACGGTGGCGAATCCCCTGAGCATGAGCGGCTCCTTTCGAGCGGTTCCCCGGCGGTTCCGAGGTGATGAATACAGTCTCGAACGCAGAAGTGCTCACCTTCTGACTACTTTTCCGACGACAATGGAATCATGCGCGCAGACCGCCTCGTGGCAGTGCTCCTCACCCTGCAGGCGCGGGGCCGGGTGACCGCCGCTCAGCTCGCCGACGAGCTCGAGGTCTCGATCGCGACCGCCCGACGCGACCTCGAGGCGCTGTCGGCTGCCGGCATCCCGGTGTATCCCCAGGCAGGCCGCGGCGGCGGATGGCAGCTGCTCGGCGGCGCCCGCACCGACCTGAGCGGCCTGTCGTCGAGCGAGGCGCGCGCCCTGTTCCTGCTGGTCGGGCCCGCGGCATCCGTCGACTCGGAAGCCAAGGCCGCGCTGCGGAAGCTCGTTCGCGCCCTGCCCGAGACCTTCCGCACGCACGCCGAGGCCGCAGCGGAGGCGGTCGTCATCGACCCCGGGGAGTGGGGGCGGCCGACCCCTGCTCGACCCGCACTGCTCCCCGTCCTCGAAGCGGCGATCGTCGACCGAGTACGACTCCGCATCCGGTACGCCGCATGGAACCGGGAGCCCGCAGATCGCACCGTCGACCCGTGGGGACTCGTGCAGAAGCAGGTGCACTGGTACCTGCTCGGCGGGGTCGACGGCATCGAGCGCACCTACCGCGTCGATCGGATGCTCGACGCGGCGCGAACCGAGGAGCGTGCCGAGCGCCCCGACGACCTCGACCTCGCCGAGATCTGGGAGCGGGTCACCGCCGCGGTCGAACGGCAACGCGCCGCCGCGACCGCGACGATCATCGTCGACTCCGGCATCGTGCCGCTGCTGCACACGCAGTTCGGCCAGCGCGCGATCGACGCGACGCCGCTCGATCCCGGGCGCTCCCGCGTCGTCGTGACCGCCGCGACCGAGGTCATCATCGCGCGCGGCCTCGCCGGCTGGGCCGAGTACCTCGAGGTCGTCGAGCCCGAGTCGCTCCGGGGCGAGCTGCACCGGCTGGGCGCAGCCATCGTCGCCCGGAACGCGCCCGGCGGCGATGCTGCGCGGGCCCCGGACTCGGCGCCCGCGCCGCCAACGTAGGATGGATCGGTACCCCAACCGATGTGAAAGAGGTCAAGTGGCCATCGCAGCCGCTCCCGAAGGCGCCCGTTATTGGGTCGTCCCGGTCGTCCGCGGCATCCTGGCACTCGTGCCCGCCGCCGCAATCACCTTCTCGCAGAACCACTCCCCCGAGTTCGGGCTCCTGGTCTTCGGCCTCTGGGCCGTCGTCTCCGGGCTCGTCACCGGTGCGCTGTCGCTGCGATTCACCGAGGAGCGCGGCATCCGCTCGTTCTTCGTGATCGCGGCCGTCGTGACCGTCGCCGCCGGCCTGCTGGCACTCACCGTGCCGGGCGGGCTGCCGTTCCTGCTCTATCTCGTGAGCGTGTGGGCCGCCATCACCGGCGTCCTCGAACTGTTCGCGGGCCTGCGTGCGCGCGGCCGCACTCCTGCGGCACGCGACTGGATCGCCGCGGGCGCGTTCACCGCGATCCTCGCGCTCGTGTTCCTCGCGATTCCGCTCGACGCCGTCACCGCGGTCGGCCTGCTCGGTGGGTACCTCGTCATCCTCGGCGTCTACCTCCTGATCGGAGGGTTCTCGCTGAAGTGGGCCACCAGCCCAGCGGATGCCGCGCCCGACGCCCCCGGAACGGAGCAGACCTCGTGACCAACACCCCCGGTGAGTACAAGCCGAGCCGGCGCGACGTGCTCCGCCCCATCGAGTACGTCGGCGGCGCGGCGATCGCCGCGATCTTCACGGGCCTGGTCGTGCTGATCACCGCGCGCGAGCCCGTGCTCGCGCTGATCATCGCCGGCATCGCCTTCATCGTCGTGCTCATGACGCTCGCCTTGCTCTCGATGGCGATCAAGCCCAACGCCGAGGAGACGGCCGAGATCGACGGTGAGGATCCGGCCGGGCCGACGGCTCCCCCGTCGGAGCCCCCGACCTCGCCGGAGAACTGAGCCGAGTCGCGCTCGCACCTCGGCGGGGCCGATCCCCGCACCCCTCGGGTCAGCCGCTGATCGCGCCTTCGCCCGAGTTCCGCGCGGCCCGGGCCCGTCGAAGCGCACCCGGAGCGTCGATCCTGCGCTGGAATCGCCAGCTGTCGAAGGGCGCGGCGCCCGACCGCTGCGGACTCCGTCATGATCGGCGCCGACTTCCACGGATTCCGCGACGAGAACCTGGTCATGGCACCAGGGAGGCGTACCAAGATTGGGACTCCACCCAACGGGCGGTGAGCTGCAAAGGAGCATTGTGACGTCGATGACACGGGCGATCCAGTTGGGTCGCAAGGAGAAGCCGAAGCGCGGTTCCCTCCTGCTGCTCATCCCGGGCATCGCCTCGGTGGTGCTCCTCGGTATCCTGCCGCTGTTCATCGTCGCGCGGAACAGCTTCGCCGTCGCGGACGACTACGGCGGCATCACCGACGGCCTCACCTTCGAGAACTACGCGAAGTTGCTGGACCCCGTCTACTCCAAGACGTTGATGTACTCGCTCGGCCTCGGGCTCTTGAACACCGTGGTCTGCCTCGTCATCGGGTACATCACCTCCTACTACATCGTGTCGCGGCCGGCGGGCAGGCAGGGCTTCCTTCTCCTGCTCGTCATCATCCCGTTCTGGACCGACTTCCTCGTGCGCACCTTCGCGTGGATCACGATCCTCGGCTCCGGAGGCCCCATTGCGGGAGTTCTCGGCCTCTTCGGCATCGCCGGGTTCTCGCTGATCCCGAGCAACGTCGCCGTGGTGCTCGGCCTGCTGTACTCGTTCCTGCCGACCGCGATCTTCCCGATCTACGCGTCGATGCGCTCGATCGACGGCTCACTGAAGGAAGCCGCGACTGATCTCGGCTGCAGTTGGTGGGGCGTGCACCGTCGGGTGATCCTGCCGCTCTCGAGCCCCGGCATCCTGGGTGCCGCCCTGCTCACCTTCATTCCGACCATGGGCGTCTTCGTGATCCCGGTGCTCCTCGGAGGCGGCAAGGACCCGCTCGTGGGCAACCTGATCGTGACCCTGTACACCGAGTTCCGCAACCAGCCCATGGGGGCGGCGGCGTCGATGCTCCTCCTCATCCTCATGCTCATCTCGATGGCTCTGGTCGGACTCCTGCTCAAGCGTTCGTCGACCAAGAAGGGGGCGTAACGGTGGATCGCATCGTGAACGGCATCGCCCGTGGCGTCTTCGTCTTCCTCTACATCCCGATCATCGCGGTGATCGTCTACTCGTTCAACGCGGCGGGCACGAACACCCGCTTCGAGGGGCTCACCCTGCAGTGGTACGTCGAGCTCTTCCAGGACGCTGCACTCATGCAGACCCTGCAGACGAGCGCGATCGTGGCGGTCATCACCGCGACCGCCGCGACGGCCGTCGGCATCATGTTCGCGCTGGGCCTGGCTCGGTACCGCGGTCGCGGCAAAGCCGGCCTGATGGCCCTCATCGCCTTGCCGCTGATCGTGCCCGAGATCGTGCTCGGGGTGGCGCTGCTCAGCGTGTTCAGCACGACGAAGGTCCCGCTCGGCATCCTCACGCTCGTGTTGGGGCACCTGATCGTGTCGCTGCCCCTCGCGACGCTCGTGCTGATGAGCTCGGCGGCGATGCTCGACCCGAGCCTGCCGGAGGCCGCGACCGACCTGGGATGTTCGCCGTGGCAGACCTTCACTCGGGTGTACTTCCCGCTCCTGCGCCCCGCGGTCATCGCGGCCTGGCTGCTGAGCTTCACCACCTCGTTCAGCAACATCGTGATGTCGACGTTCCTCAGCGGCGTCGGTTCCACGACGCTGCCACTCAAGATCTACTCGAGTCTCAAGACCGGACTCACGCCGAGCATCAACGCTCTCGGGGCGCTGCTCATCCTCCTAACCCTCGTGATCGTGCTCCTCGTCGGCGTAAGCCAGATGCGTCGCATCCTCGTCGAGGCGCGCGGCTAGTCGTCCCGCAGTCCGTCCTGCACCCAGCATTCCCCAACCGAAAGGAACAGCAATGAAGAAGCTGACCACAGCAGCCGTCGGCATCGTCGCCGCCCTGGCGCTGACCTCGTGCAGTAGCGGGGGCGCCGATGGCCCGTCGACCGAGCTCAACGTCTACGCCTGGGCCGAGGAGATCCCCCAGTCGGTCTTCGATGCATTCACCGAAGAGACCGGCATCAAGGTGAACGTCGACAACTTCGACAGCAACGAGACGATGATCTCGAAGCTCGCGGCCGGAAACTCTGGCTACGACATCGTCGAGCCGAGCCAGTACGCCGTGCAGCAGCTCGTTGGCCAGGAGCTCCTCGAGCCGCTCGACAAGTCCAAGATCGAGGGCCTCGAGAACCTGGCACCGAAGTTCGCCGACCCGAGCTACGACCCCGGCCTCGAGTACTCCGTGCCGTGGGTGTGGGGCACGACCGGGCTGCTCTACAACTCGGCCTGCACCGGCGGCGAGGAGATCACGAGCTGGAAGTCGCTGTTCGACCAGAAGTGGAAAGGCAAGGTGAACATGCTGGACAACATGCTCGCCGCCTACATCGTCGGCCTGCAGGTCAACGGCTACGGTGCCGACAGCGCCGATGAGCAGGAGATCGCGAAGGCGACCGAGTCGCTCATCGAGCAGAAGGAGATCCTCGCCGGCTACAACTCGACGAACTACGGCGACCTGGTCGCGAGCGGCGACGTCTGCATCTCCGAGGCGTGGGGCGGCACGAGCACCGCGAAGCTGCTCGAGCAGAACCCCGACGTGCACTACGTGTTGCCCGAGGAGGGCGGCAGCCTCTGGGTCGACGGTCTCGCGGTCGCGAAGGGCGCTCCGCACCAGGATGCTGCGTACGAGTTCATCAACTTCCTCCTCCGACCCGAGATCGCCGCGATGGCGACGAACGACGGCGGACTCGCGAGTGCGAACGCCGCGGCGCAGGAGCACGTCACCGATCAGGGCATGCTCACCAACTCCGCGGTCTACGCGACCGATGAAGAGGTCGCCAATGCTGACTTCATCGTCGATCCGGGCAAGGCCATGAAGTTCTACCAGGACGGTTGGACCCGGGTGAAGGCCTCCTGAGGCCGGGTTTCAGCGAACAGCGAGAGGGATCCATGAACACGCAGACCACATCGATCGCAGCAGCGGCGGTCGAGATCCGGGGCCTCTCGAAGGAGTTCGCCGACCATCTCGCGGTGCATCCGCTCGACCTGCAGATCGGGGACAACGAGTTCTTCTCGATCCTGGGGCCGTCGGGGTGCGGGAAGACCACGCTGATGCGGATGATCACGGGGTTCGAGGCCCCCAGTTCCGGTCGCGTGCTGCTGGGCGGCGCGGACGTCACGGACGTGCCGACCCGCAATCGGGATCTCAACATGCTCTTCCAGAGCTATGCGCTGTTCCCGCACCTCACGGTGTTCGAGAACGTCGCGTTCGAGCTGCGGGTGCGGCGTGTCGCCAAGGAGGAGGCGAACCGCCGCACCCGGGAGGCGCTCGAACTCGTGAAGCTCGGTCACCTCGGGGACCGCAAGCCCGACCAGCTGTCGGGCGGGCAGCGCCAGCGCGTCGCGCTCGCTCGCGCCGTCGTCTCGGGCCCGAAGGTCGTGCTGCTCGACGAGCCGCTCGGAGCGCTCGACCAGCAGCTGCGCAAGGAGATGCAATACGAGCTCAAGCGGATGCAGCGCGAGGTCGGCATCACATTCATCTATGTGACGCACGATCAGGAGGAGGCGCTCACGATGTCGGACCGCATCGCGGTCATGTCGGAGGGCGTCGTGCAGCAGGTCGGCGGGCCGGAGGACATCTACAACCGACCTGAAACCCGCTTCGTTGCCGGGTTCATCGGCAGCTGCAACCTGCTCGACGTGACCGCGCCCGAGGGCTCCGAGGGTGCCGAGGTAGACGTGGTGCTCCCGGGCGTCGGCACGGTGCGCGGGGTGCTCGGCGAGACCGTCACCCACGAGCGCGCCGGCACCCTGCTGCTCCGCCCCGAGCGGATCGAGGTGCGCCGGGACGGCGAGGGTGTCGAAGGGGTCGTCGAGACCCTGACCTTCCTCGGCGAGGAGTGGCACCTGCACCTGCGCGTGGGCGCCCTGCTCTTCAAGGCCTCCCTCTCGAGCCTCGTCCGCGAGCGCGACCTGCCCGGACTCGCGACCGGAGACCCGCTCCGACTCTCCTGGCGTCCGCAGGACGCCCGGATCGTCGTCCGCTGATCAGACCCCACCGACCAGAAACGAATTCGAGGAGCCTCGCATGCGCGTAGCCGTCGTCCAGACCTCACCCGGGATCGACCCGGAGGCGAATTTCGCCACAATCCGCCGCTTCACCGCGGAAGCCGCCGCCGGCGGCGCCCGGCTCGTCGTCTTCCCCGAGGAGTCGATGCTCCTCGCGGAGGACGACCTCAAGCCCGAATTCCCACAGCTGCTGCCCGAGATCTGGCCCGCGTTCGAGACCTTGATCGCCGACCTCGCGCGTGAGCACGGCATCACGATCATCGCGGCGGGATACGAGCCGAATCCCGCGGGCAGCCCCTTCAACACCATCGTCGCCGTCGGCCCCGATGGCGACGAGCTGGCCCGGTACCACAAAATGCACACCTACGACGCGTTCGCCTACCAGGAGTCGGCATACGTGACGCGCGGCAACGAGCTCCCCCCGATCATCGAAGTCGAGGGTGTTCGGGTCGGGATCGCGAACTGCTACGACGTGCGGTTCCCCGAGCTCTTCCGCAGCCTCGCCGATCGCGGGGTCGACGCGATCGCGCTCTCCGCGGCGTGGGTATCCGGGAAGGGCAAGGAGGAGCACTGGACGGTGCTCACGCAGGCCCGCGCGATCGAGAACGTCAGCTGGTTTCTCGCCGCGGGAACCGTCGGCCCGGACTCGGCCGGCCTCAGCCGCATCATCGACCCGCTCGGGGTCGTGGTCGCCGGGTTGGACGCGCACGAGGAGGGCATCGCCTTCGCCGAGCTCGATGCGAAGCGCACCGCGACCGCCCGTCGCATGCTGCCGGCGCTCTCGAACCGCCGGATCGACCTCGCCTACAACGTGAACTAGCAGAGAGAGAGACCATTGTTCTTCCGCACCGGGAACATCCCCACTCAACTTCCGGCATCCCTTCGCGAGAAGCTCGAGCGCCTGAGCTTCCCCACGATCGGCCACTACCTCGAGGAGGGGTTCGTCGACCCCGAGATCCGGCGGTTGGTCGCGGCCGGCGGCCGCGTGATCGGCACGGCCTTCACCGTGCGCACGACGGCGGCCGATTCGACCGCCCTGCATCACGCGGCGGGCATGATCGAGGCCGGTCAGGTGCTGGTGGTCGACACCGGCGGAGACCGTCGTCACGCTCCGCTCGGTGAGGTCGTCGCGGCTCAGCTCGTCGCCCGGGCCGCCGCCGGCGCCGTCGTCGACGGTGTCGTCACCGACGTCGACGAGATCACGGGACTCGGCCTGACCGTGCACGCGCGCGGCACGAGCATGCTCACCACCAAGCTCCAGGGCATCGACGCCGGCGGGGTCAACGTGCCGGTCACCTGCGGCGGCGCGGTCGTGCGGCCCGGCGACGTCGTGCTCGCGGACGCGAACGGCGTGCTCGTGGTGCCGATCGAGGTCATCGAAGCGCTCGTCGACCTCGCCCTCGAGGACGACGCGGAAGAGCCTGCGCTGATCGAGGAGCTCCGAGCCGGTGCGCCGCTCGGCAGCCTCACGGGCGCGAGCGACACCGTCGCCGGTCTCCTCGCGAGCACGACGCCCCAGTAGCGCGCCCGATGCTCCGACCGGCGACCCGTGTCGCCGGTGTTCCAACGCGCCCGGATTCAGCTCCGCGCACCGCTCTACCCATGAAAGGCACTCGAATGCTCCTCAAAGCCGCGATCAACGGAGGCCGCCCGGTCTCCGAGCACCCGGCCGTCCCCCGCACCACCGAGCAGATCGTGGAGGCGAGCCGCGCCGCCATCGCGGCCGGTGCCGACGTCGTGCACGCCCACGTTCTCACTCCGGAGGGCGAGCAGACGATCCACCCCGACGCGATCGGCGCGTGGGTCCGGGCGATGCGCATGGCCGACCCCACGGTCATCATCGGCACGACCACGGGCCTGTGGACGGTCGAATCGCACGCCGAGCGGATGTCCCACCTCCGCGCCTGGCCGGCCGACGCGCTGCCCGACTTCGCTTCTGTCGCGTTCTGCGAGGACGGCGCCGCCGAGGCGGCCGAGCTCGTGCTCGAGCGCGGCATGATCCTCGAGTCAGCGGTCTGGACGATGGACGACGTGCCCGCGCTGTTGGCGTCGTCGACCCTCGACCGCAACGTGCGCATCCTGATCGAGCCCGAGACGGAGGACCCGGACGAGGCGGTCGCGCAGTGCCGACAGATCGCCGCCCTCCTTCGCGAGGCGGGCGTCGATGCGCCGATCCTGTACCACGGCTACGACGAGACGGTCTGGCCCGTCGTCGAGGCCGCGATCGCCGACGGTTGCGAGACCCGCATCGGCTTCGAGGACGGTGTGCTGCTGCCAGACGGCGGGATGCCCGCCGACAACGCCGATCTCATCCGGGCTGTGCGCACCCTCGAGCGCCGCTGAGTCGAGCATTGTGCCGGCCGGGAGGCGATAGCCTCGATCCGAGGGAAACGGCTGGCACAATGATCGACGAACTCGACAGAAAGCTCATCGAGCTGCTCGCTCGCGATGGCCGGCGCCCGTTCGCCTCTCTCGCCGAGGAGCTCGGCGTCTCCCAATCGACGGTGCGCGCTCGCGTCGCGAAGCTGCAGGAGGACGACGTCGTCACGATCGTTGCACTCTGCAATGCTCTGCTGCTCGGACACCAGGTCGTGCGTCTCCTCCTCCGCATCCGCAATCTGACGCCGAGGGCGGTCGCCGACAGCCTCGTCGGCATCAGCCAGATCAACCATGTCGCGCTTGTCGCCGGTTCGCACGATATCTACCTCGAGGCGACCTGCCGCGACCAACCGCATCTCATCGACCTGCTCGACGAGATTCGGCGCCACCCGGGCGTCGCCTCGATCCAGCCGATCATCGTGACTTCGCTCGCGAAGGACTACAGTGGCGGCGGCCTGCGCGGGACGCCAGGTCAGGGCGGCGACGCCGACCGCTGATCAGCCGTGCTGCTGAGAGAGTGGGGACGGCTCGCGGAATCCCTGCCAGAGGTAGGTGTCCTTCATCACCTCGAGCACGGTGAGCGTCTCGAGGTCTGAGATGCCGCGGATGCGGCGGAGATCCTGCAGCACGATCCGGCCGAGCGCCTGCGCATCGGGCGCGACCACGTCGAGGATGATGTCGTAGTAGCCGAGCGTGCAGGCGACGTACCTGATGTACGGGTGCTCGGCGAGCTGCTCGGCGACCTTCGCGACCGGGACTTCCGACACCCGAATGCCGACGTGCGCGGCGATGCCGCCGATCTTGGTCTCGTCGTACATTCCCGCGACGTAGATCACACCGAGCGACACCAGGCGGTTGTATCGCTGACGGACCGTCGGCTCGGAGTAGCCGATCCGGCGACCGATCTCCGAGAAGGACCGACGGCCGTCGACTCGGAGCTGGTCGATGATCTCCCGGTCCACATCGTCGAGGAGCGGGTCACTCGACTGACGGGCGGCTTCCACTCGGTCAGCGTATCGGAGGACCCCGCGCGGTGAACCCACCGCTGCTCGTGAGGCTGCTCCGGACCGGCGGTTGACGAAGTCGGGCCTGAACCCGGTGGAACACCGGATCCAGGCCCTTGCAGCGTCGTGCTGGACTACCAGATCAGCATCGGCACCGGTACCGCGGATGCATCGGCGAACTGCCCCGTGCCGTCGAACGTCGCCCGGAGCACGTGCACACCCCGGTCGAGTTTCGGCAGCTTCACGCTGAATCGTCCCTTGTCGCTCGCCGCGATCTCGACCGTGGCGAGAACGCGAGAACCCTCGGTGATGGTCAGCGTGCCGACCGGCTTCGAACCGTCGCCGGCGAAGACCTGACCCAGGTATTTCACCTGCGACCCGGACTTCGCGATGAGCTTGCTCGGCAGGCCGATCACGAAGGTGTCGACGGTGGCGCCCTCTTCGATCCTGACGGTGATGCCGACCTCTTCGGAGACGTTGCCGGCCGCGTCGGTGGCTCGTGCCGTGACCGTGGTGACACCGGGCTCGGTGATGATGATCGGCTCGGTGTACGCCTGCCATCCGGCTCCGGTCGAGTACTCGATCGCGGGGGCCGTGTCGATGTCGTCGGTCGCCGTCGCCGTGACGGTGACGTCTCCGGTGAACCACCCCGAGGCCGGCTCCGACGGCGAGGTCGCGAGCGTCACCTTCGGGGCTTCCACGTCGCCCGGCTCAGCTGCCGGGTGGGTCTTGAACGCATCCACGATCATGTAGTCGCCCGACTTCATCGTGCCCGTGATCGTGTGAACACCCGGAGCGAGATCGCCGATCGAGAGCACCGTCTGCTGGTGCAGCCTGCTGGCGTTGTGGAAGGACTGCGTGGTGAAGGGCTCCCCGTCGATGGCGATCTCGACGTCGCCGAGGTCGGTGTTGACCTGGGAGATGATGTCGATTCCCGTTCCATTGAACGCGAGCTCCCACGAGTCGCCGAGATTCTGCGTCGCGTCGATGTCGTCGAGCCAGGCGCTCGCGCCGCCGCGCCCGGCATCGCGCCAGATCCACGATTCCCGGGTCGGAGCCGCAGCAGTCCGATAGACGACGCCCGAGGTGTTGTTGAGGATCTCCGCCTCGGTGGGCTTGACGAGTTCGACCGCGACGTTCGTCGAAGCGCGGCGCACGTCGAGCGCGATCGATGCTCCAGCGGGCAGGGCGTTGTAGGCCTGCCAGAAGGAATTGCGCTGCTCGGTGACCTCGATGCCGTTGATCGAGCGCACGAGGTCGTCGGCCTGCAGACCGGCCACCGCGGCGAGGCTGCCGGCCGGAACCGAGTTGAACTTCACGCCCTTGTAGTCGCTGATCGCGTACGACGACTGTTCCGCCTTGGTGGTGATGTTCGTGATGGAGGAACCCCAGATCGTCTCCACGTACTTGCGTCGTGCGAGCTCGACGGGGTCGGGGCCGGTCGTGCCCGTCGGGAGCACGGCTTCGGGGGGCAGTGCACCACCGGGGGCGCCGAAGCCCGTCATCGGGATGTTCTGGTACCCGAGCGACAGGGCGGGCGAGGTGTCCGCGACCGTGAAGTCGTAGTTCGCCGTCGGGTCGCCGTCGACGAACACCGGGTCGCCGACCGCCGAATCCCGGTCCATCCCCGCGGCGTACCACGACGTGGCCGTGTTGATCGATGCGCCATCCGACGACAGCCGCTCTGAGGCGCCGCCCTTCGGTCGGACGTCGATCGCTGCGCCGGCGTTCCAGAAGAGGTTCTTGCCGATCGTGTACTTCGCGCTGACGGGGTCGTTCAGGACGTTGTTGTACGGGAGGCCGCCGAGGGTGACGTTCTGCTCGATGACGTCGCCGCCCGGCATGTAGCTCACCTGCTCGAAGGTCGATCCGTCGAGGATGAGGTTGTTGCGCAGGGTCCGGTCGAATCCGTCGCGGAGCTTGACGCCGCCCTTGAGCAGGACGTTGTTCGTCATCACGAAGTTGGATGAGCCGTCATCGAGGTCGATCGCCCAGTCGCCATCGTGCCAGAACCGGTTGTGGTCGATCGTGATCGGCTCGACGACGTCGAGCTTCATCATGGCCCGGGCCTGTTCGGCAGTCAGCGCCCCACCGGTGTTGCCCATGAACGTGACGCCGTCGGCGAGGCTCGCGAACGCGTTGTTGGCGGCTCCGGTCTTCCAGAACCGGCTGCGGCCCCACGAGTTGATCGAGCCGTTGTCGCCGGTCTCGCGCACGCAGTCGAAGATGTCGTTGTCCTGGATGAGGTGCCCGCCCCACGTGTTGTCGGAGAAGTTCAGGCACGCGCGGGGGCTGTCGGACAGCGAGTTCCCACGCACCGTGACGTCGAGGGCCATCGCGATGTTGACCGACGAGGTCTGCTTCTCGTACCGGCCGTTGTTGCGCATGACGTTGCCCTCGATGAGCACGTCGCGCGGGTAGTCCTCGGTCTTCGGTCCGCTCTCGAGGTCGGTGATGCGAGGGGTCGTGAAGTAGTTGTCGGCGTAGTCGCGCACCGCGTCGGGCGAGCCCGCGACGTGGACGTCGGTCGCGCCGTTGTTCTCGAACCGGCTGGCGGTGATCGCGGTGTCACTGTTGTAGCCGTCGAGGAAGATGCCGTTGCCGCCGAGATCGGTGAACGAGGACTTCGTGAACGTCACGCTCCGACTGTTCTTCACAGTGGCCGCGCCCTTGCGCACGACGGACCAGTCTCCCCGGGAGAGGTTGACGAACTCGTTGTTGAACAGCGTGCGGTGGGTTCGTTCGAAACTCAGGTTCTCGAACGTGATGTCGTGGATCGGGTCGGCCGCGGACGCGCCCGTCAGGGTGACGAGTTCGTCGAGCTCGCCGACCTCGATGGTGGTGGTCGTGAGGTCGACGCCGGGCGCGGGCTTCAGGTAGAGCTTGTCGGCGGCGCGGTCGAGGAACCACTCGTTCGCGGCATCGAGCTCCTCGCGGATGTTCTCCACCATGACCGCGTCGGCCTTCAGTGGCTGGGATGCGTTGCAGTCCTGCGGGCGGTTGTTGTCGCCGACGAAGCTCAGGTCGAGCGCATCGCCGGTTCGTCCGGCGATCGTGAAGGAGACACTGCCCCAGTCGTGGCAGTGCATCGCGCGAACGTAGCCCGTGGCCGGCTCGGCCCAGTCGGCGGAACGCGAGTTCAACGTCGACAACGTCGTCGTTCCCTCGAGGCGGGGCGCATCGTCGTCCCAGTTCGGGTACCGGGCCATGACCTGGCGGACATCGTCGACGAAGAGCTCGTCGAAGTCGATGCCCGCGGGCACATCCGTCACCATGACGCTCGGATCGGCCTCGGTCGGGCTCCACTCGCCCACGAGCTCGCGGCCGCCGTTGAGCGTGGCTCCCTCGCCGGCGCCGATCCAGCGCACCGGGGCTCCGGCGCTGCCCGAGTCGGCGTTCGTGAGGGCCAGCGTCGAATCGAGGTAGTAGTCGCCTTCGGCGAGTTCGACCGTGATCGGGCCGCCGCCGGTGACGGCCTCGCGAACGAGTTCCTGCGCCCGGGTCAGCGACTTCACGGGCGTCGCAGCGGACGTACCGGCAGCGGCGTCGTCACCGGTCGTGGCGACGAAGACGGTGACCGCTTCCGCCGCGGAGGCGGGGAGAGCGGGGAGTGCTGAGAGGACGAGTGCGGCCAGGCCCACGCCGGCGATCGTTGGATGAAGGACACGTCGTAATGGAGCGGCGTTCGCCCCGCGGGCAGGTTGGTCAGTCACGAGAACTCCCTTGTTCGTTGTGCACCAAGCTCGACATCGAATTAAACATCCGATCTCTAGCGGCCACGCTAAGAACGTTCTGTGAGAAAGTCAACCCTCCTCGCGGATGATCCTCTCGAAACCTCCGATGTCATCCGCGCGGATGTCGGGGAGCCGCTGGAGTCGCCGCGACCGTGGGGGCATGCTCGCGCGGGTGTGCGCACCCGAGGGAGGCGCGCATCCCGCGACGCGGGTTGAGCCGGAGGTCAGCCGAGGCGGTCGACGAGTTCCGAGGCGATGCCGGTGTAGGAGCCCGGCGTGAGCGCGAGCAGTCGCTGCTTCGCCTCGTCGCCGATCTCGAGCGCGTTCACGAACTCGGCGAGCTCGCCTGCGCCGACCCGCTTGCCGCGGGTGAGCTCCTTGAGCATGGCGTACGGGTCGGCGATCGTCGAGCGACCGGCGACGACCTCTGCTCGGATCACCGTCTGGATCGCCTCGCCGAGCACCTCCCAGTTGCCGTCGAGGTCGGCGGCGAGCACGGCGAGGTCGAGGTCGATCTCGCCGAGGCCACGCTGGATGTTGTCGAGTGCGAGCATCGAGTGTCCGAAGCCGACGCCGATGTTGCGCTGCGCGCTCGAGTCGGTGAGGTCGCGCTGCATGCGGCTCGTCACGAGGGTCGCGGCCAGCGAATCGAGCAGGGCGGAGGAGAGCTCGAGGTTCGCCTCGGCGTTCTCGAAGCGGATCGGGTTGACCTTGTGCGGCATCGTCGACGATCCGGTCGCGCCGGGCGCGGGGATCTGGCGGAAGATACCGAGCGAGATGTAGGTCCAGATGTCGGTGGCGAGGTTGTGCAGCACGCGGTTGGCATGCGAGATCTTGCCGTAGAGCTCGGCCTGCCAGTCGTGCGACTCGATCTGGGTGGTGAGCGGGTTCCACGTGAGGCCGAGCGACTCGACGAACTCGCGGGAGACCTCGGGCCACGAGACATCCGGAGCTGCGACGACATGCGCCGAGAACGTGCCGGTCGCACCGGAGAACTTGCCGAGGTACTCGGTCGCCTCGATCTGGCGCTCGATGCGCCGCAGGCGGTGGGCGAAGACCGCGAGTTCCTTGCCCATGGTCGACGGCGTCGCCGGCTGGCCGTGGGTGCGCGAGAGCATCGATGCATCGCGGTGCTCGCGGGCGAGCGCTTCGATCGTCTCGATCACGGCGCGGTACTTCGGAAGCCAGACGCCCTGCACGGCGTCGCGCACCGTGATCGCGTAGGAGAGGTTGTTGATGTCTTCACTCGTGCAGGCGAAGTGCGTGAGCTCGGCGATCGCGTCGAGGCCGAGGTCGCTGAGGCGGCGGCGCACGTAGTACTCCACTGCTTTGACGTCGTGCCGGGTGGTGGCTTCGAGGCCTGCGAGCTCGTCGATGTCGGGCTGGCCGAAGTCGGCCACGACCTGGCGCAGGCTCGACTTCTGGTGGTCGGTCAGCGGCGAGGTGCCGAAGAAGCCGCGGTCGGTCTGGGCGATCAGCCATTCGACCTCGACGTGCACGCGCGCCCGGTTGAGGCCGGCCTCTGAGAGGTGCTCGCCGAGCTCTCCGACCGCCGAGCGGTAGCGACCGTCGAGGGGGCTGAGCGGCTGGGGAGGCAGCGAAGTCATCGGATTCCTTGTCTGAGTGCTGGTGCGAGTTGCCGGAAGAGCGCCGACGTCGACCGTTCAATCATCTCAAGGACTCGATCGAACATCGGTTCGTCGGAGTAGTAGGGGTCGGGGACGTCGTGCAGCTCGGTCGATTCGGGCTCGAATTCGAGGAGCATCCGCACCTTCTCCTGCTCGGTGGGGCCCGGCGCCCAGTTCCGCAGGATGCGCGCCTGTCCGCGGTCGAAGGCCACGACGAGGTCGAGCCGCGGAAAGTCGGTCGCCTCGAACTGGCGGGCGCGGTGGTGGCGTCCGTCGTAGCCGGCGCGTTCGAGCGCGTCGATCGTGCGCCGGTCGGCGGGCTCGCCGACGTGCCAGTCTCCGGTCGCTGCCGACTCGATCGCCAGACGGTCGCCGAGCCCGGCCCGTTCGGCGTGCGCGCGCAACACCACCTCAGCCATCGGTGAGCGGCAGATGTTGCCGGTGCACACGAATGAGACCCGGAACGGCGGCGCGTCGTCCCCCGCGGAATCCGCTCGCGTCATGGGTTCCATTGTGGACGACATCGGGCGATCCCACAGCACCAATTCGGGGGCGGTACGCTGGGCGGTCGAGCGTGGCGGAGAGACGGGGGTGGGCACGATGACGGATGCCCCCGAGCCCGACATCGTCGTCGACGAAGCTCTCGCGGAGGCGCTGGTGGCGTCGCAGCACCCCGACCTCGCCGGACGGGTCGTGCTGGTCGCGAACGGCTGGGACAACGCGATGTTCCGGCTGGGCGAGCACCATCTGGTGCGGTTGCCGCGCCGCACGATCGCCGCGGACCTGGTGCTGCACGAGCAGCGCTGGCTGCCCTCGATCGCCGAGCGCGTCTCGGTGCCGGTGCCCGCACCCGAGCGGATCGGACGCCCGGCCCCCGAACTCGGATTCGACTTCCCGTGGAGCATCCTGCCGTGGTTCGACGGCGTGAGCGCGGCCGACGTGGAGCCTTCGGCGCGAGCCGGGGCTGCGACTCCGCTCGCGGCGTTCGTCGCAGAGCTCGGCGTCTCCGCGCCCGCAGAGGCCCCGCGCAATCCGTATCGCGGCGTGCCGCTCGCCGAGCGCGACGAGGTCGTGCGCGGAAGGCTCGAGCGCGGACTCGCAGTGCGGCCCGAGAGAATCGAGGCGCTCCGCGCCGTCTGGGACCGTGGAATGGCCGCGGCGGAATGGTCGGGACCGCCGGTGTGGCTGCACGGCGACCTGCATCCGGCGAACCTCGTGCTCGCGGCATCCGGACGCCTCGCGGCCGTGGTCGACTTCGGCGATGTCTGCGCCGGCGACCCGGCCTGCGATCTCGCGACGGCCTGGCTCGGCTTCGACGCGCTCGATCGCGCCGTCTTCCGCACGGAGGTCGATCGCCTTCGCGAGACGGATGCCGCGATGTGGGACCGCGCCCGTGCCTGGGCGCTCGTGCTCGGCAGCGCGATCGTCGACACGATCGGCACCGGCGGGCGACTCGGCCGGGTGGGCGTGCAGGCGCTGGACGCAGTGCTCGTCGACTGAGGCGACACTCCTCCTCCACAGGTGCGACCGGCGTCGCCGGTGCATGCAATGGCCGACGCGAGGTCGATCGGGTCAGCGGCTCCGCGACGCTCGTCGCATGCTCGATTCCGATCCGTACGCACTGGCTGCGAGGGGCACCGCGGTGACGCTCGCTCGCATCGACGACGCGAGGGCGCATCTCCTCATGCTCCGGTCGTTGCTGGCCGAGGTGCAGGAGTCCGTGCACCGGCTCGTGCCTCCGACGACCGGGGCCTGGAGGTCTGCCGCTGCCGATGGGTACGTGCGTGGTCTCGACGACCTCCGCGCCCGCGTGCTCGCCGCTCGCGATGGGCTGGTGGATGCCGAGGCGGCCCTCGTCGACCGCATCCGGCGCATGGAGCTCCAGCTCGAAGCGCAGCGCGCGACACTCGTCGAGCACACCGCCCCGGCCACGCGAATCGATGCCGCGTGGACGACGCACTGACCCTGAGCGGCGGCGGATCGACCGCTGTCGCGACCGATGAGCTCTTCGCCGATGCCGCGCGCCTGAGCGGCACCGAGGCCGTCGTGGCGGACTGGCACGAACGCGCGCGCGTCATCAGCCGCGGCCTCATCGAGCTCGACCTCGCGGAACCGGCGGCCGGGCCCTCGGACATGTCCTCCCCGACGTGGAGCATCGCGATGGCGAGAGCTCGACTGCGCGAAGCCACCGACGTCGCCGGGCGACTTCGAGAGGCGCTGATCGGGAGCGCCGAGCGCTACGGCGCCACCGAGGGTGCTGTGGCGGCGCTCTGGCGGATCGCCGGCGGACCGCTGGCATGGATGGTGGGCGGCGTGGTGGTGCTCCCCGGGGTCCTGATCGGTGGCGGTGCGCTCGCCGGCATCATCGCCGGCGCGAACGGACTCGGCTGGCGCACGCCGCTCGAGACGTGGCTCGCCGACCAGAAGGGAGTGCTCTCCGACCCGGTGTTCGTGCGTGCGGTGCGCATCGCGGTGGACTCGGCCGACGAACTCGTCGCCGGCGGCTTCCGCGTGCCGGCGGGACTCGGCGTCGGCGTCGGCGCCGAGATCCGGGCGCCCGAGTCCGCGTCGATCGCCCTCGGAGTCGCCGGGCTGTTCGGCGCCACGCGCGGCAGCCGGTTCCTCGTCGACGGGCCCGTGCGAGTGAGCCGCCCGATCCCCGACGGGCGCACCGATCAGAGCGCGGGCGCTCGCGCGGCTCGCACCGAGGCGCATCCGCTCGAGGGGCCCGTCACCGCACCCGCCGGCGTCGCCGACCTCGTCGACCGCATCCCGCCCACCGACGCCGGAGCGCAGGTCCGGGTCGAGCGCTACGGCGACCCGACCGATCCGCGGTGGATCGTCTACCTCGGTGGAACGGTCGACTTCACGACGACCGCCGGAGCGGAGACCAACGACATGACGAGCAACCTGCACGGCATCGCCGACGACTCGGCGCTCGATGCCCTGCGCATCGCCGGCGCCGACTCCGCGGCGCTCGAACGCGCCGCCCGTCTGGCCCTCGTCGAGGCCGGGGCGCAGTCGGGAGACCCGCTCCTGCCCGTCGGGTACTCGGGCGGCGGCATCGCGGTTGCTGCGCTCGCCGGAGACCCCGAGCTGAACGTCGTCGCCGCGGTGAACGTCGGCGGCCCGGTCGCGTCGGCGGAGCTCCGTGACGGGGTGCCCCTGCTCTCGGTCGAGCACGAGGAGGACCTCGTTCCCGCGATCGGCGGGTCGGGGCATCCGTCGCCCGACCGGCTCACCGTCTCGCGGAGCGTGCTCGAGGCGGGCGTCGTGTACGACGACGCGGTACCGGCCCACCGGCTCGAGCGCTATCGGGAGACCGCGGCACTGATCGACGCCTCCGACGAGGCGCGGCTCGCAGCGTTCCGCGAGCAGGTCGCGGAGTTCACCGGCGGTGGCGCAGGCGAGATGACCCGGTGGGTCGCGAGCCGGGAGCTCAGCCCTTCGACACCGGACGCAGCACGAGGCCGATGAGCCAGCTGATGAGGCCGAGCACGAGCGCTCCGAG
This sequence comes from Agromyces sp. NPDC056389, assembly GCF_042262385.1. NCBI lineage: Bacteria > Bacillati > Actinomycetota > Actinomycetes > Micrococcales > Microbacteriaceae > Agromyces > Agromyces sp. NPDC056389. Next base: position 2,284,687 of record NZ_JBHJPN010000001.1, on the reverse strand, counting down.
CACGCCCCACCAGAAGCTCTCGACCACGAGGCCGAAGCCCATGAGGTCGCTGATCCAGTCGACGAGGAGCAGCAGGAGGCCGTTGACGATGAAGGAGATGAGGCCGAGGGTCAGCACGTACAGCGGGAACGCGACGATCCTGATGAGGTTGCCGATGAAGGCGTTCACGAGACCGAAGATGAGCGCGACGAGCAGGTAGGTGAGCACCGTCGCCACCTCGGTGTCTTCATAGGGCACGACGCTGACGCCCGACACGATGAGGGTCGTGAGCCAGAGGGCGAGCGCGATGACGATGACCTTGACGATGAACCGCATGGCACCACTCTGTCAGACGAGGCCGTCGAGAACGAAGGAGTACGGTGGAAATCGTGACCGCACCGGAGCCCACGGGGGCGCGCGTACGCCTGCGCCCCGAGATCGCCGCCCTTCCGCCGTACCGCCAGGGGCGCCCCGCGCCCGCCGACGGCTTCAAGCTCTCGAGCAACGAGAACCCCTTCGGCCCGCTGCCCTCGGTGGTCGACGTCGTCGCCGCAGCCGCGCACGACATCAACCGGTACCCCGATGCCACGGCGCTCGCCCTCCGCGAACGACTGGCCGAGCGCTTCGGCGTCACCGCCGACGAGGTGCTCGTCGGCGCCGGTTCGGTCGCGCTCCTCGCCCAGTTCATCCTCGCGGCGGCGGCTCCCGGAGACGAGGTGCTCTACTCCTGGCGCTCGTTCGAGGCCTACCCCGGCCTCGTCACGGTCGCGGGCGCCACGAGCGTGATGGTGCCGAACCGCGCCGATCACGGCCACGACCTCGACGCGATGGCCGACGCGATCACCGATCGCACGCGCGTCGTCATCGTCTGCTCCCCGAACAACCCCACAGGCGTCGTCGTGACCGCCGCCGAGTTCGAGGCCTTCATGGCGAAGGTGCCCGCCGACCGGCTCGTGCTGCTCGACGAGGCCTACGCCGAGTTCGTGCGAGGCGACGGCAGCGCCGCCGACGCCGTCGACGGCAGCACCCTCATCGGCCGTTACCCGAACCTCGTTGTGCTCCGCACCTTCTCGAAGGCCTACGGACTCGCGGGGCTGCGGGTGGGCTACGCGATCGGCCCCGTCGAGCTGCTCGATGCGGCTCGCGCGACCGCGATCCCCCTCGGGGTCACGGCTGCCGCGGCATCCGCTGCCATCGCATCGCTCGAGCCGGCCGCCGAGGCCGAGCTGCTCGAGCGCGTCGGCGCGATCGCCGACCGGCGCGACCGCGTGCACGCCGCCCTCGTGGCGCAGGGCTGGCCGGTGCCGATCGCCCGCAGCAACTTCGTCTGGCTGCCCGCCGGGGATGCGACCGTCGACGTCGCCGAGCGCCTTTTCGACGCCGGAATCGTGACGCGCGCCTTCGCTCCCGATGGCATCCGCATCTCGATCGGCGAAGAAGAATCTGTGGAGATCCTCCTCACGATTCTGGGTGAGCTTGTACCGGGCTCACAAGAAGGGCACCCGCAGTAGCGGGTAGCGTGGAACGGTGGCAGCCCGCGAAAGAGAGTTCACCGCACCGACGGTCCAGCTCCTGACCCCCGAGGGCGACCTTCGTCCCTCCCCCGAGGCCGAGGCCTACCTCCCGCTCGTCGAGGCGTTGAGCGATGCCGAACTGCAGCGCTTCTACCGCGACATGGCGGTCTCGCGCCGCGTCGACGTGGCGGGTGCGAACCTGCAGCGGCAGGGCCAGCTCGCCCTGTGGGTGCCGAGCCACGGTCAAGAGGCGGCGCAGGTCGGCTCAGCGCACGCGGCCCGACCGCAGGACCATCTCTTCCCGTCGTACCGCGAGCACATCGTCGGCATGATCCGCGGGCTCGACCTCGCCCGCATCTTCGCGCTGCTGCGCGGCGCCACCCTCGGCGGATGGAACCCCGAGGAGAACGGCAACTTCCACCTCTACACGCTCGTGCTCGCGTCGCAGACGCTGCACGCGACGGGCTACGCCATGGGGCTCCAGTTCGACGGCGCGACCGCGACGGGCGACCCCGAGACGGATGCCGCGGTGCTCGTGTACTACGGCGACGGCTCGACCTCGCAGGGCGACGCGAACGAGGCGCTCGTCTTCGCCTCGAGCTACCAGACCCCGCAGGTCTTCTTCATCCAGAACAACCAGTGGGCCATCTCGGTGCCCGTCGCGCGGCAGTCGCGCAGCCCCCTGTCGTTGCGCGGCGGCGGCTTCGGCATGCCGGGCGTGCGCGTCGACGGCAACGACGTGCTCGCGAGCTACGCGGTCACCCGCCAGTCGCTCGAGGAGGCGCGCGCCGGCGACGGCCCGAGCCTCATCGAAGCCGTGACGTACCGCATGGGCGCCCACACCACGGCCGACGACCCCACGAAGTACCGCACCGACGACGAGGTGGCCTACTGGGAGGCACGCGACCCGATCACGCGCTACCGCACGTGGCTCGAGGGCCGCGGGGCATCCGCTTCGTTCTTCGCCGACGTCGACGCGGAGGCGAACGACATCGCCGCCGACCTGCGCCGCCGCGCGCTCGAGCTGCCGGCGCCGACGCGCGAGGCGATCTTCGAGCACGTCTACAGCGAGCCGCACCCGCTCATGGTCGAGCAGGCCGCATGGCTCGAGAACTTCGAGACCTCGTTCGAGGGCCCGGCAGGGGGCGCGGCATGAGCGCCCGCACCGAAGAGGAGAACCACGTGACGGATGTCGCGAGCGACACGCCCTCGACCGGCGAGGCGCCAGTGCGCGGCGTGCAGACGCTCTCGATGGCCAAGGCCATCAACGCGGGCCTCCGCGAGGCGCTCCGCGTCGACGAGAAGGTGCTGCTCATGGGCGAGGACATCGGCCCGCTGGGCGGCGTCTTCCGCGTGACCGAGGGGCTCTCGGCCGAGTTCGGCGAACGGCGCATCCTCGACACCCCGCTCGCCGAGTCGGCGATCGTCGGCACCGCGATCGGCCTCGCGATGCGCGGCTACCGCCCGGTGATCGAGATCCAGTTCGACGGGTTCATCTTCCCGGCGTTCGACCAGATCACCACCCAGCTCGCGCGCCAGACGGTGCGCCACGACGGCACCCTCTCGATGCCCGTCGTGATCCGCGTGCCCTACGGCGGCCACATCGGCTCGATCGAGCACCACCAGGAGAGTCCCGAGGCGTACTTCGCGCACACCCCGGGCCTGCGAGTGGTGAGCCCGTCGAACCCGCACGACGCGTACTGGATGATCCAGGAGGCGATCCGCTCCGACGACCCCGTGCTGTTCTTCGAGCCGAAGAGCCGCTACTGGCCGAAGGGCCCCGTCGACCTCGACCACGCAGGCCTTCCGCTGCACGCGAGCCGCGTCATGCGCCAGGGCACCGATGTCACCGTGGTCGGCCACGGCGCGATGATCGCGACGCTGCTGCAGGCGGCCGACATCGCCGAGACCGAGGGCCGCAGCATCGAGGTCGTCGACCTGCGCTCGCTCTCCCCCATCGACTACGGGCCCCTGCTCGAATCGGTGCACCGCACGGGGCGTCTCGTCGTCGCACAGGAGGCGTACGGCAACGTCTCGGTCGGCTCCGAGATCGCTGCGACGGTCGCCGAGCGGGCCTTCTACTCGCTCGAGGCGCCGGTGCTGCGCGTGTCGGGCTTCGACACGCCGTTCCCGCCGGCCGCGCTCGAGACCGAGTACCTGCCGAGCCCCGACCGAGTGCTCGAGGCGGTCGACCGCGCCCTGGCGTACTGACACGGAGCGGCGCCGCGCCGCGCTGACATGACGATGACGGCATAGACCGACTGCGAGGGTAAAGAGTATGAGCGAGATCCGATTCCCCCTCCCCGATGTCGGCGAGGGCCTCACCGAGGCCGAGATCGTGCAGTGGCGGGTCGCGCCCGGCGATCGCATCGCCCTCGACCAGGTCTTCGTCGAGATCGAGACCGCGAAATCGCTCGTCGAACTGCCGAGCGCATTCGAGGGCGTCGTCTCGGAACTGCTCGTCGAAGAGGGGAACACGGTCGACGTCGGCACGCCGATCCTGGTCATCCAGACGGATGCCGCTGCGCCCGCCTCCGGCGCCCCGACTCCGCCCGACCCCGCCATCGTGGCCTCAGCGCCTGCGAGCACGGCGCCTGCGGTCCCGGCGCCCGCCGCCGAAGAGAGCGGCGCGGTGCTCGTCGGGCACGGCAGCTCGGGGCCGGCGGCGACGCGGCGCAAGCGCCATGTCACACCCGATGGAGCGCACGGTCATCTCGCACCCGTCACCGCTCCCCCGGTGACGCCGGCGAACCCGAGCCCCGCGGCCGCGGTCGGGGCCGCGGCATCCGCTGCCGTCGTTCCATCGCGGCCCGCGCCGCAGCTTCCGGTCATCGCGAAGCCGCCGATCCGCAAGCTCGCGAAGGACCTCGGCGTCGACCTGTCACGCGTCGCGCCCACGGGCCCGATCGGTGACATCACTCGGGACGACGTCATCCGCGAGGCCAGCCAGGCGAGCGTCTTCCGCAACATCCAGACGCCCGAGCGGCCCGAGGGCCGCGAAGAGCGCATCCCGGTGAAGGGCGTGCGCAAGGCGATCGCGAGCGCGATGGTGCAGAGCGCCTTCCAGGCGCCGCACGTGAGCGTGTTCGTCGACGTCGACGCGAGCCGCACGATGGAGTACCTGAAGCGCCTGAAGGCCTCCCCCGATTACGCGGGCGTGCGCATCTCACCGCTCCTGATCATGGCCAAGGCGATGATCTGGGCCGTGCGCCGCAACCCGACCGTCAACGCCCAGTGGACCGACACCGAGATCGTCGTGAAGAACTACGTGAACCTCGGCATCGCCGCGGCCACGCCGCGGGGACTCATCGTGCCGAACGTCAAGGAGGCGCAGGCGATGACGATGGTCGAGCTCGCCACCGCGCTCGAACAGCTCACGCTGACCGCGCGCGAGGGCAAGACGCAGCCCGCCGAGATGCAGAACGGCACGATCACGATCACGAACATCGGCGTCTTCGGCATGGACACGGGCACCCCGATCCTGAACCCCGGCGAGGTCGCGATCGTCGCGCTCGGCACGATCAAGCAGAAGCCGTGGGTCGTCGACGGCGAGGTGCGACCGCGATTCGTCACGACGATCGGTGCCTCGTTCGATCACCGCGTGGTCGACGGCGACGTGGCCTCGCGATTCCTCGCCGACGTCGCGTCGATCATCGAAGAGCCGGCGCTGCTGCTCGAGTAGGCGCTCGCGCCTCACCCGCCTCGCAGCGGCTACAGGTGCAGGTCGTAGGTGATCGCCTCGGCCGTGCGCGAGGACTGGGCGAAGCCGGCCCCCTCGAGCGCACGACGGGCCGGCAGGTTCGGCACCTCGGCCTCGGCGCGCAGAACGATCACGCCGGCCCTTCGGGCGAGCTCGACGACGGCCGCGACGGTGTGCGTCGAGAGCCCCTGCCCGCGCACGGCGGGCACGAGCCCGAACGCGAACTCGACGGCGCCGTCGTCGCCGGGCGGACCGAAGAGATTCACTCCCCCGATCGCCGGGCCGTCTTCGCCTCGTCGGACGAGGTAGGGGCCGTAGGGCGTCGGATCGCCGTTCTGCTGCACCATGCGGAGGTACTCGGCGAGCAGTTCGGGCTCGTCGGTGAAGGCGTACGCGCCTTCCCATCCGTCATGGGGGTCCACCTCGCCCGAGAGCACGCGCTCGGCATCGGCGACGGTGAACGGATGCAACGTGAGAGGAGCTGTCGTCGTATCCACGTGCTTCACTCTCCCACGTCGGTCGGACACTCGCCAGAGCTGTCCACAGGATGTCGCCGGAATACGGGGAGCATCGGCGGATGTTCACGAAGTGTGTCCGATTCCGTCGCTTCATGGTTTTGACAATCATTATCAATAAGACGTACGGTGGGATCATGACCAACCGAAGCAGAGCCCTCCGCCGGCTGCCCGCGACACTCGCCGGCGGTGCCGTGCTCGCGACAGCGGCGTTGGCCCTTGCGGGGTGCTCGGCGCCCGCGGCATCCGGTGCATCAGGCGACGGCCCGAAGATCGTCGCGACGACGACCCAGGTCGGCGACTTCACTCGCGAGCTCGTGGGTGACAGCGCTCCGGTCACCCAGCTGCTCTCCCCCGGGCAGAGCGCCCACAGCTTCGATCCGTCGGCGGCGCAGCTGCTCGCGCTGTCGCAGGCCGACGCCCTCGTCGTCAACGGGGGCGGCCTCGAGAGCTGGCTCGACGACGCCGTGCAGGCCTCGGGCTTCGAGGGCGCGCTCATCGACGCGAGCACGGGTATCGAACTCCACGGCACCGACGACCACGACCACGACCACGACGACGCCGCCGACGATCACGACGAGTCGGCCGAGCACGACGACCACGATCACGGCGCGGGCAACCCGCACATCTGGACGGATCCCGAGCTCGCGGAAGAGATGGTCGAGAACATCGCCGACGGGCTCGCCGCCGTGCCGGGTGTCGACACCGCCGTCGTCGCGCAGAACGAGACCGCCTACCTGGCGAAACTCGACGCGCTCGACGACTGGATCGCCGAGAACGTCGAGACCGTGCCGGTCGCCGAGCGACTGCTCGTGACGAATCACGACGCCTTCACCTACTTCGTCGACGCCTACGACGTCACCTTCGTCGGCAGCGTCATCCCGAGCTTCGACGACAACGCCGAGCCGAGCGCCGCCGAGATCGATGCACTCGTCGATCGCATCCGTGCGACCGGTGCCACGGCCGTGTTCTCCGAGGCATCCATCTCACCGAAGGCCGCAGAGACCATCGCCGCCGAGGCCGGCGTCACCGTGTACTCCGGACCCGACGCCCTCTACGGGGATTCGCTCGGCGTCGAGGGCAGCGACGGCGCCACCTACCTCGGCAGCCAGCTGCACAATGCGCGCCTCATCCTCGAGTCGTGGGGCGTCACGCCTACCGCGCTGCCCGAGGCGCTGCAAGGATGACAGCCATGAACGACTCCCCCGTGCTGCGCCTTCGCGGCGCCGCGTTCACCCACCCCGGCGGCACGGGCGTCAGCGGCCTCGACCTCGACATCGCGCCGGGTGAGGCCGTCGCGCTCATCGGGCCGAACGGCGCGGGCAAGTCGACCCTGCTGAAGGGGATCCTCGGGCTCGTGCCGCGCACCGCCGGCACGATCGAGTTCGGCACCCGTGCCTCGGACGGTGACCCCGCCGCTTCGCATGCCGCGAACGGCATGGTCGGTTTCCTGCCGCAATCGGCGGACCTCGACTCCGACTTCCCGATCAGTGTCGAGCAGGTCGTGATGCAGGGCCGCTACCGCGGACTCGGGCTCCTCCGCTGGCCGGGCCGCGCCGATCGCGCCGCCGTGCGGGATGCGCTCGAGACCGTCGGACTCGCCGAGCTCGCGAAGCGCCCGTTCGGCGAGCTCTCGGGCGGGCAGCGTCAGCGGGGTCTCCTCGCCCGCGCGCTCGCCTCCGATCCCAGGCTGCTGCTGCTCGACGAGCCGTTCAACGGGCTCGACCAGCCCAACCGAGACGCGCTCGTCGAGACGGTTCGAACGCTCAAGACCCGCGGCGTCGCGGTGCTCGTCTCGACGCACGATCTCGATCTCGCCCGACGCGTCTGCGACTCGGTCGTGCTCGTGAACGGCACCCAGCTCGCGAGCGGACCGGTCGACGACGTGCTCACCCTCAGCAACGTGCAGGAGTGCTTCGAAGGCGTCGAGGTCGAGATCGACGAGCACACCCTCGTCGTCCCCGGGCACGAGGGCCACTGAATGCCGCACGCGACATATAACGGTTCGATCCGGCCGGGCGGTGACGGATGCCGCTGACCGACGCGCTCTTCGGCGCATTCGCCATCCCGTTCATGGGCCGGGCGCTCCTCGTCATGCTCGTGCTGGCAGTGGTCGCGGGGTTCGTCGGCGTGCTCGTGAACCTCAGGGGGCTCGAGTTCATCAGCGACGGCCTGACCCACGCCGTGTTCCCCGGCCTCGCCATCGGTCTCGCGGTCGGCGGCAGCGCCGGGCTCCTGCCGGGCGCTGCGATCGCCGCGCTTGCGGGCGCACTCGCGCTGACCTGGCTCGATCGCGCGGGCATCACCTCCGATGCGGCGATCGCGATCGTGCTGACCGCGACGTTCAGCGTCGGCGTCATCGTGGTCTCGCGCAGCGACGACTACGCCGGAGAGCTCGAGGCGCTGCTCTTCGGCCGCGTGCTGACGATTCCGCCGGCGGAGGTGCTGCCGCTCGTGGTCGTGAGCCTGCTCGCGCTCTGCATGGTGCTGCTCACGTTGAAGCAGCAGCTGTACCGCGCCTTCGACGCGAAGGGCAGCCGCGCGGCCGGCGACTCGGCCCTCGTGCTCGACCTCGTGCTCAACTCGGCGATCGCCCTCGTCGTGGTCGCCGCCGCCAGCACGATCGGAACACTGCTCGTGCTCGCGCTCCTGATCGTGCCGGGCGCGGTGGCCCGGCTGACGACCGGGCGGATGTGGTGGCTGTTCCCCGTGGCTGCGGTCTTCGCCGCGGTCGCGGCATGGCTCGGCCTGGCCCTCGGCTTCGCGATCTCGGTCGGCGCCGGCGTCGACGTGCCGGCCGGCAGCACGGTCGTCGCGGTCTTCGTGGTCGGGTACGCGCTCGTGCTGCTCGTGAGCAGCGCGGTCGGACGCTCCCGCACCCGATCGGGCCGGCTCGATCCCGTCGCAGCGGGGGAGGGGCGCTGATGGGGTATTTCGAGCGGGCGCTCATCGCCGCGATCATCATCGGCGCCGGCGCAGGACTCGTGGGCAGCCTCGTGGTCGTGCGGCGTCGTACCTTCTTCGCACAGGCCCTGACGCATGGCACCTATCCCGGCGCCGTGGCGGCCGCCGCCGTCGGCGTGAGCGTGCCGGCAGGCGCTGCTGTGGCATCCGTCGTCCTCGTCGCCGTGATGGCGGGCATCGCCCGCGTGCGGCGGCAGGGCGCGCAGGTGGCCGCGGGCATCGTGCTGACGGGCGGCTTCGCCGCGGGTGCCCTGCTTCAGGCGCTGATCCCCGGCCTCCCGGTACGAGCCGAATCACTGCTCATGGGCTCGATCCTCACGGTCAGCGACGGAGATATTCTGCTCGCGGCATCCGTCGCGATCGTCGCGGTCGTCTGCATCGCCCTGTTCGGCAAGGAGATCGCCTTCTCGACCTTCGATCCCGCAGGATTCCGCGCCGCCGGCTACCGCGAGTGGCCGATCGAGCTGCTCGTGCTCGGCCTCACCGCCGCGTCGGTCGTCAGTTCGCTCCCAGCTGTCGGCGCCATCCTCGCGATCGCGCTGATCGCGGCGCCTGCGGCCGCAGCCCGGCTCATCGTGCGCTCGTTCCGGGGGCTGCTGTTCGCCGCACCCGTCATCGGTGCGGCGGCGGGCGTGCTGGGCGTGGTCTCGTCCCGGATGTTCGAGATCGCCGCCGGGCCGGCGATCGCCCTCGCGGCTACGGCGTTCTTCCTGCTCGCTCTGGGTATCTCCAAGCTTCGGGGACTACCGTTGAACCGAGTCGCCATACCGGTGGAGACCGCGGAGGACGCACGGATCGCATGAAGCGCAACACCTGGCAGCGAGAGGCCGTTCGCGAAGCACTCGACGGCACCGAGGGGTTCATCAGCGCGCAGGCGCTGCACTCGACCCTTCATTCGAGCGGGTCGCCGATCGGCCTGGCGACGGTGTACCGCGCGCTCGGCGACCTCGCCTCGAGCGGCGAGGCCGACTCGCTGCAGTCGCCCGAGGGCGAGGCGCTGTATCGCGCCTGCAGCACGACGGGGCACCATCACCACCTGATCTGCCGCAACTGCGGGCTGACCGTCGAGATCGCCGCCGACGAGGTCGAGGCGTGGGCGAAGGCGGTCGCGGCCGAGCACGGGTTCACCGGCGCGGCGCACGTCGTCGACGTGTTCGGCCTCTGCGCCAATTGCACCGAACTGCAGGCCGCGGGGGAGTAGCGCGTCAACGGGCGCAGCGAAATCCCTGATCACAGCGGTATTCACGCGGCACGATTTGGGTTTGTCGTGACGACCTCGATACGGTGGACGTGGTCCTGCAAAGACCGAATCGCCCAGTCCGCGCTTTTGCATTCCGAGATCGGCATGCAGAATCGTATGGTTCGGCGGCGTGGCATCCGGCCCCGATGGTCGGCTGCATGGAAGTCGTGTTTCGCCCGCGGTCGCAGCAAAGACCGGGGCTTGAGTCCAGACATCCGGATCGCCGTGAACCCGGCCGTGACCCACGAGTCAGCCCTGCCCGATTCCTGACCGCGCACGTCTTTCGTGCGCGGTGTTCGGCGTGCGCTCCGGGAGCCTGTCCATGTCCGAAACACCAGCACTCGAGTCCGGAGCACCAGCGCTCTCGGTTCGTCGCCTCACGAAGTTCTTCGGGCGCAAGCCCAGGGAGGCGCTCGAGCGCCTCCGTGCCGGCGCGGGCCGCGCCGAGCTCTCATCGCTCGGCACCGCCGCAGTGATCGACGCCGACTTCGATGTGCGGCGGGGCGAGATCTTCGTCGTCATGGGACTCTCGGGCTCGGGCAAGTCGACGCTCATCCGCACGCTGAACGGCCTGCTCGAACCGACCGACGGCACCGTCACGGTCATGGGGGAGACCATCACGGGCATGTCGCCGAAGCGGCTCCGCGAGGTGCGCCGTCGCCACGTGTCGATGGTCTTCCAGCATTTCGCGTTGCTGCCGCACCGCAACGTGCTCGAGAACGCCGCGTACGGGCTCGAGATCCAGGGTGTTGGCGCGACCGAACGGCGTGAACGCGCCGAGCACATCCTCGAACGCGTCGGCCTCGGCGGTTGGGGCGACAAGATGCCCGCCGAGCTCTCGGGCGGCATGCAGCAGCGCGTCGGGCTCGCCCGGGCGCTCGCGTCGGACACCGACATCCTGCTCATGGATGAGGCGTTCTCGGCACTCGATCCGCTCATCCGCAAGGAGATGCAGGAGCAACTCGTCGAACTGCAGCAGGAGCTCGGCAAGACCATCGTCTTCATCACGCACGATCTCAACGAGGCGATGTTCCTCGGCGACCGCATCGCCGTCATGCGCGACGGGCGCATCGTGCAGCTCGGCACCGCCGAGGAGATCCTCACCGACCCCGCCGACGACTACGTGGCCCAGTTCGTGCAGGATGTCGACCGCTCGCGCGTGCTGACGGCCGGCAACGTCATGGAGGCGCCGCGTGCCGTCGTCACCGCCTCGGCCGGTCCGAGGGCGGCGCTGCGCTCGATGCGCGACCTGCAGACCTCGATGGTCTTCGTCGTCGGCGGCGGCCGACGCCTGCTCGGCGTCGTGCACGACCGCGACGTGCTGCGCCTCGTGCAGCGCGGGGAGCGGTCGCTCGAGCCGGCCATCAGCGACGACCACCCCGTCGTCGGCGCCGACGAGCACCTCTCCGAACTCTTCGAGAGCGCCGTCGAGAGCCAGCTGCCGCTCGCGGTCGTCGACGACCAGGGGCGCCTGCTCGGCGCCGTGCCGCGCGTCACCCTGCTCGCGGCGCTCGGCAACGTCTCGTCGAACACGGGGGAGCATGCCGTCATCGAGACGCCCGCGACGATCCCGGTCGACGTCATCACCGCCACGCTGCACCGAACCTCTCGGCCCGACACGGCGATCGCCGATGCGGCCGACGCGACCGCCGTCGCTGCGGCGGCGGCCGAGGCCGCCGACATCCGGGCCGAAGCCACGCGAGCGGAAGCCGCGGGGGAGAGGAGCCCGGTGTGAACAACTTCCGCCTTCCCCTCGGCGACTGGGCCGACGCCGTCATCCACTTCATCACCGACGTCTTCGGCGGGTTCTTCACGGTCGTGCGGAACATCTTCGCCGGCTTCTACGACCTCGTCGACTTCGCCCTGCAGACGGCGCCCTTCTGGGTCGTCATCGTGGTGCTCGCGGCGATCGCCTGGCTCGCGAAGGGCTGGAAGCTCGCGACAGGCACCGCGCTCGGCCTCCTCGTGATCGTCGGCGTCGACCAGTGGGACAACGCCATGTCGACGCTCGCCCTCGTGCTCGTCGCCTCGCTCATCGCCGTGGTGATCTCGGTGCCGCTCGGCGTGCTCGCCGCCCGGTCCGACGTGGCGTCGAAGGTCATCCGCCCGATCCTCGACTTCATGCAGACGATGCCCGCGATGGTCTACCTGATCCCGGCGCTCATCCTCTTCCGCGTCGGCGTCGTGCCCGGCATCGTCGCGACGATCATCTTCGCGATGGCGCCCGGCGTCAGGCTCACCGAGCTCGGCATCCGCGGCGTCGACAAGGAGGTCGTCGAGGCCGGCCAGGCCTTCGGCTCCTCGCCGTGGCGCATCCTCCGCCAGATCCAGCTGCCGCTCGCGATGCCGAGCATCATGGCCGGCGTCAACCAGGTCATCATGCTCTCGCTCTCGATGGTCGTCATCGCGGGCATGGTCGGCGCAGGCGGGCTCGGCGGCCAGGTCGTGCAGTCGCTCACCCGCATCGACGTCGGTCTCGGCTTCGAGGCCGGGCTCTCCGTCGTGATCCTCGCGATCATCCTCGACCGCGTCACCGGTGCGCTCGGCACCCCGCGCAAGCCGGGGCGGCGACGCAGGCAGGCACCGACGACGGATGCGGCGGAGCCGCTCGGTCCCGAGGCCGAACGGCTGCCCGCGGCATCCGCCACCGCCTGACCCGCGACGAACGACTCGCCGTGCGGGACTCGCGCGGCGCTCCCCAACACCCGTGACACAGCACACGGGAGGAAAGGAACACACATGAAGAAGCGCACGCTCACCGGAGCACTCGCACTCGGAGCGGTCTCCGCGCTCGCACTCGGCGGCTGCGCCGCCGGTGCGGAGGCCGAGACCCTCGAGAACGGCGACGAGAAGTCCGTCACGATCGCCGTGTTCAACGGCTGGGACGAGGGCATCGCCGCGAGCGAGCTCTGGAAGGCCGTGCTCACCGAGCAGGGCTACGACGTCACGCTCGAGTACGCCGACCCCGCGCCGGTCTACTCCGGTCTCACGACCGACGACTACGACGTGACCCTCGACACCTGGCTGCCGATCACGCACGCCGACTACATCGAGCAGTACGGCGACGACCTCGTCGACCTCGGCGCCTGGAACGAGGACGCGAAGCTCACGATCGCCGTGAACGAGGACACCCCGGTCGACTCGCTCGCCGACCTCGCCGCCAACGCCGAGCTGTTCGACAACCGCCTCGTGGGCATCGAGCCGGGCTCGGGCCTCAACCGGGTCACGACCGACGAGGTCATCCCCGCCTACGGTCTCGAGAAGATGGACTACCTGACGAGCTCGACGCCCGCGATGCTGGCGGAGCTGACCGCCGCGACCGAGAACGGCGAGAACGTCGCCGTGACGCTCTGGCGCCCGCACTGGGCCTACGACGCGTTCCCCATCAAGGACCTCGAGGACCCCGAGGGCGCGCTCGGCGACGCCGAGGGCATCCACTCGTTCGGCGGCAAGGGATTCGAGGCGTCGCACCCGACCCTCGCGGGCTGGCTGAAGGACTTCACGATGGACTCCGAGCTGCTCTTCTCGCTCGAGAACGCGATGTTCAACGCCGACGGCTCCGACGACTACGCGCCGGCCGTCGAGCAGTGGATCGCCGACAACCGGGACTTCGTCGACACGCTGACGAAGTAGCTCGCGGCCCCGACGCGAACCGGCGGGTGAAGAGAGGGGGCGGATGCCGCGGCATCCGCCCCCTCTTTCACCCGCCTCTCTCGTCTCCGAGCGTCGAGGGCCTAGCCTCCGGGCGTCGACGTCCCGCCGCCCGCAGCGCTGGGCGGGGCCGCGGCCTCAGATTGCTCCGCTGCGGCGGGCGGGTTCACGAGCACGTCGTCGAACGTCGTCTTCTCCTCAGCGGTGCGCTGGTCCCATGACGGCTTCCGCGCCGCATAGAAGATGAGGGGCGGCACCCCCAAGGCGAGCACGACCACTCCGACGAGCACGGGATAGGTCCAGCCGGGCGCACCGCCGCCGAACCCCTCGGGCGGGATGAAGCCGAGGATGAACGCCGCCAGGCAGGCGATGAACCCGATCGTCGCGATCACGTACATCGCAGGAACCCGGTAGGTGCGCACGACGTGCGGCTGCTTCGCCCGCAGGCGCATGGCCGCGGCGAACATCATCATGTACATGATGAGGTAGAGCGCCGCCGCCATGTCGACGAGCAGGATGAACGCCGTGTTGATGTTCGGCACGAAGAGGAACAGCGATGCGAGCAGCGTCACGACGATGCCCTGCACGGTGAGGATGCCGACCTGGACGCCCGCCTTGTTGCGCTTCTGCAGGAACACCGGGAGGTATCCGCTTCGTGCGGCCGCGAGGAGACCGCGCGACGGCCCTGCGATCCAGGTGACGACCGAGGCGAATGCGCCCAGCGCGATGAGCAGCGACAGCACCGGTGTCAGCCATGACATTCCGAAGGCGTCGAAGTACGCCTGGAACGCGAGGTTGATGCCGGTCGTCAGCCCCAGCTTGTCGGACGGCACGACCAGGCCGATCGCGATCGTCGGCACGATGAAGATGCCGAGGATCAGGATCGACGCGATGAGCACCGTCTTCGGGTACTCCTTGCCCGGGCTCTTCAGATCGTTCGCGTGCACCGCGTTGACCTCCATGCCGGCGTAGGCGAGCACGTTCGACACGATGAGCACGATCGAGGCGAGTCCGGTGAACGGCGGGATCACCGACGCCGCCGTGAGCGGAATCTGGCTGGTCTGGCCCGTGGAGACCCAGATGACGCCGAAGATGATCAGCAGCAGGCCCGGGAAGATCGTTCCGGCGAGACCGCTCCAGGAGCCGACCTTCGCGAAGAGGTTTCCGCCCTTCAGCGTGATGAAGGTGGAGAACCAGTACAGCACCAGGATGACGATCGCGGTGTAGAGCCCCGAATTCGCCAGGTTCGGGTCGAGGAACACGAACGCGAGCGACGCTGCGATGAACGCGATCTGCGTCGGGTACCAGACGACGTTCTGCACCCACTGCAGCCAGATCGCCTGGAACCCCCATTTGCCGCCGAACGCCTCGCGAACCCACGTGAACACGCCGCCCTTCCATCCGGTCGCGAGTTCGGCGGCGACGAGCGCCGTCGGGATGAGGAAGAGGATCGCGGGGATGACGAACAACGTGATCGACCCGAGCCCGTAGCCGGCCATGGCCGGAAGGCTCCGCAGCGAGGCGACCGCGACGACGGTGAGGATCGCCAGCTGCATGAGCGACATGAACTTCTGCGAGGTCACGCCCGGTGCGCCGATGGCCGGCTTGTGCGGAACCTTCTCGAACGGATGCGGCTTCACGTGTTCGGGCGACGGCGCGATGGTGCCGTCGGCCCGCCGCGGTGCCGGTGACCCGGGCGAGGCGGCAGCCGAGTCCTTGATGTCGGTCATGATCGCCCCCTAGTGGGTGAACGAGGACACTTGGCCCTCGATCGGCATCGGCGACTCGAGGGCATCGAGGAACTCGGTGGCCTCCTTGATGTCGAGGAGCAGCGACTCCGCGAGGTTCCGGCTGAGTCCGTTGCGCACGACGATGCGCTGCACCACGAGGTCGGAGAGGTCGTCGGGCATGGGGTAGGCGGGGATGAGCCAGCCCTTCAGGCGGAGGCGCTCTGACAGGTGGTACAGGTTCCACTTGTCGGTGTGGCCCTTCTTGAGCTGCCACGCGAAGACCGGGATGTCCGTGCCGTCGTTCCAGAGCTCGAACGCGTCCATCTTCGCGATCTCGCCCGAGAGGTACACCGCGACATCCTGCGACGCCTGCTGCACCTTGCGGTACCCGTCCCACCCGAGTCGGAGGAAGAGGTAGTACTGCAGCAGCACCTGAGCGCCCGGTCGCGAGAAGTTCAGCGCGAAGGTGGGCATGTGGCCGCCGAGGTAGGTGACGTCGAACACGAGGTCCTCAGGCAGGTCGCCGACCGTGCGCCAGACCACCCAGCCGAGGCCCGGGTAGACGAGCCCGTACTTGTGCGCCGAGGTGCTGATCGACACGACCCGGTCGACGCGGAAGTCCCATTCGAGGTCGGGCTGGAGGAAGGGCGCGATCATGCCGCCGGATGCGCCGTCGACGTGGATCTTCACGTCGAGCCCGGTCTTCTCCTGAATCGCGTCGAGCGCCTTGGAGATCTGGGCGACCGGCTCGTACATGCCCGTGTAGGTCACGCCCATGATCGCGACGACGCCGATCGTGTTCTCGTCGACGTACTTGTCGAGGTCGTGGCCGTCGAGCACCTTGTGCTCGTCGCTGATCGGAACGTATCGGGCCTCGACATCCCAGTAGTTGCAGAACTTCTCCCAGCACACCTGCACCGCGCTCGAGAGCACGAGGTTCGGCTTCTCGGTCGACTTGCCCTCGGCGCGACGGGCGATCTGCCAGCGTCGCTTCAGCGCGAGTCCGCCGAGCATGCACGCCTCGGACGAGCCGATGGTGGAGGTGCCGATGGCGCCCTCCGCGCTCGGCGCGTTCCAGAGGCTCGCGATCATCTTCCAGCACCGGGTCTCGATGGCCGCCGTCTGCGGGTACTCGTCCTTGTCGATCATGTTCTTGTCGGCGGTCTCCGCGTAGAGCTTCGACGCGAACGAATCCATCCAGGTGCCGACGAACGTCGCCAGGTTCAGGCGGGCGTTGCCGTCGAGCATGGCCTCGTCATGCACGATCTGGTAGGCGGTCTCGGGCAGCGACTCGCCCTCGGGGAGGCGGTCCACCGGGAAGTCCGTGGCCTCGCCCTCTCGCGCGAAGATCGGATTCAACTGCGTGCGATCCGCGATGCCGGAGAACGCGTGACGCGATCGATCCGGAGTGATCGGAGTGCTGTCACCGCTGCCCGAGTGCGATCGTGGCTTGTTGTCGGTCATTGTTGATCCCCCGTGTTCTGCTTCGTCGTGCATGAACATGGGCGCGTCAAGGACGACAGCGCAGGGTGTCACCCCCCAGTGGACGGCCCAAACCCCGAGTGTGGCCCGAACCCCGATGGGCGTCAAGGGTGCGTGGCTACAGTGGGATCGGGCGGATGGCGCCCGGCACCCGGGACGAGAGGCGCATGGCCATGACCGACGGAAGCGCCGCGCACGACCGACGCGCACCGGATGCCGCCTCGGGTGCCGACACGACTCCGCTGCGCCTCCGACGCGAGGCATGGGGATTCGCGATCGGTTCACTCTGCTTCATGGCGGGGGCCTTCCCCGCCTACGCGGACTGGGCCGGCGCCGTGATGGTCGGCATCACGTTCTTCGTCGGATCGCTGTTCTTCACCGCTGCCGCGTTCATCCAGCTGAGCCTCAGCGGCCGCCGTCCGCCGCGGAGCCGCACCAACACGGCCGACCGTGCCGACTGGTGGTCGGCTGCCGTCCAGTTCGCGGGAACCCTCTGCTTCAACGTGAGCACCGGCGTCGCCCTCGCCGCCGCGATCGCCGCGCCCGAGAAGCTCGGCGCGGGGTGGCGGCCCGATGCGTTCGGCTCCATCGCCTTCCTCGTGTCCAGTGCGCTGGCGGTCGTGGCGACGAGGCATCGACTCGCGCTCTGGGACACGCATGCCCGTACCTGGCACGGCACGTGGTTGAACATGATCGGTTCGGTGGCATTCGCCGTGTCGGCCGTTGGCGCCTACGTGTCGCCGGTCACCGGCGACTTCGTGAGCCAGTTCTGGGCGAACCTCGGAACACTGCTGGGCGCGCTCTGCTTCTTCGTCGCGGCGGTGCTGTCGCGCCGCCCGCTCCAGCGGCATGAACGGGTCGTGGGCCCGGTCTGGGGCGACTGACGCAGGATCGTCCGTGCCGGCTGCGGCTGCGGCATCCGCTCGGTTCGGTCGCTGGCGCCTCGTCTGGTAAGCTGGCTCGTTGGCTGGGCACTTCCACTGCCCATGCCGCGACAATCCCCATCGAAACCACGCGAGAAATCGCGGGCTTCCGCATGGAGAGGGTCAGCAGACAAGAGACCTTGGGAGGGGCATCCGCCCCTCGGTATTGGAGGAAACCAATGGCAGCAGTGTGCCAGGTGACTGGAGCCGTTCCCGGCTTCGGGCACAACATCTCGCACTCGCACCGCCGGACGAAGCGCCGCTTCGACCCGAACGTGCAGAAGAAGACCTATTTCGTGCCGTCGCTGCGTCGCAGCATCACCATCAACGTGTCCGCCAAGGGCATCAAGGTGATCGACGCTCGTGGCATTGAGGCAGTGGTCAAGGACATGCAGGCACGTGGGGTGAAGCTCTAATGGCGAAGGCACAGGACATCCGGCCGATCATCAAGCTTCGGTCGACCGCCGGCACCGGGTACACCTACGTGACCCGCAAGAACCGCCGCAACAACCCCGACCGCCTCGTGCTCAAGAAGTACGACCCTGTAGTGCGCAAGCACGTCGACTTCCGAGAGGAGCGCTAAGACATGGCGAAGAAGAGCAAGATCGCACGCAACGACCAGCGCAAGGTCATCGTCGAGCGGTACGCCGCGAAGCGTCTCGAGCTGAAGAAGGCGCTCATCGACCCGAACGGCACCGACGAGAGCCGTGAGGCCGCTCGCAAGGGCCTGCAGAAGCTTCCCCGCAACGCGTCGCCGGTTCGCCTGCGCTCGCGTGACGCCATCGACGGCCGCCCCCGTGGTGTGCTCACCAAGTTCGGTGTCTCGCGTGTCCGCTTCCGCGACATGGCGCACCGTGGCGAGCTGCCCGGCATCACCAAGTCGAGCTGGTAGGCAGTAGCTTCACGCTTCACCGGAAGGGGCGTCCAGGGTTTCCCTGGGCGCCCCTTCCGTCGTGTGCGCGGCATGATCGGCACGGACTCGCAGCCTCGCGGGTCCTGACCGGCGGGGAGTTCTGCCCATAGCGGACGCACGTCTCCGCTTCGTACCGTGGGAACGCCGCCACTCTCGGCGCTCACGGAAGGATCTCGATGCACCCGCAAACTCCTGAATCCCCGCCGGCCCAGCGCCGACGACGGTACCTCGGAATACTCGGCGCGCTCGCGATGCTCGTCGGGCTCGCCGGGGTCGCGTCGCCCGCCGCTGCGGCCGAGTCCGAGACGACCAGTTCCATCGCCGGCGTCGTGACCGGGGAGGCCGGCGCGCCGCTCGAGGGCGTGCGCGTGCAGCTCTTCCTCTGCGACCCCGATTTCGACCCGCTGGAGCAGCGCGACTGCTGGAGCCTGCTCTGGGGCGAGGGCAAGGAGGGGGTGACCGCGGCCGATGGGACCTTCTCGATCGAGAACCTCGCCCCCGGCACGTATCGGGCCTCGATCAACCCGCAGGTGCAGACCGCGCAGTACGTCTACGAGTACTGGGACGCCGCCGGCGCCTTCGAGACCGCGACCGACATCACCGTGACCGCCGGCGAAGCGGCGACCATCGAGCCGACCCTCGAGCTCGGCGCGACGGTGTCGGGCACCGTCGTCGATGAGGCCGGCCAGCCGGTCGCCGGGGGGTTCGTCTACGCCTACCTCTCGTCGGACCTGACCGGGACCCGCGGCGGGGCGTCCGTCGCCCCCGATGGCAGCTACACGATCACGGGCCTGCCGACGGGCGAGTACGTCCTGAAGGCCGGACCCGGCTGGGGGAGCGAGTCCGAGCTCG
Source organism: Agromyces sp. NPDC056389 (assembly GCF_042262385.1). Taxonomy (NCBI): domain Bacteria; kingdom Bacillati; phylum Actinomycetota; class Actinomycetes; order Micrococcales; family Microbacteriaceae; genus Agromyces; species Agromyces sp. NPDC056389. The sequence continues at coordinate 2,265,224 of NZ_JBHJPN010000001.1, read as the reverse complement.
TCGACGAGTACTGGCAGGACGTGTACGACGAGGATGCCGCGGCTCGCGTCGCGCTCGTCGGCGGGCAGTCGTTCGCAGCCGACTTCGAGCTGAACGCCGGTGCCGTCATCGAGGGCACCGTGTCCGCCGATGGCGCTCCGGTCGAAGGCATCGAGGTCGCCGCCTCCTACGCGGGCTCGTCCGACGACTACATCGCGACCGTGAAGGCCGTGACGGCCGCCGACGGCACCTACCGCCTCGCGGGCCTCGAAGCGGGCGAGTACGTCGTCGGCTTCTCCGATTTCGACGGTGAATGGGCGCACCAGTACTGGCAGGGTGCGGTCGACCGCGCATCGTCGACCCACCTCGACCTCAGCCCCGGTGATGTCGCCGAGGCCGTCGACGCGAACCTCACCGCCGGCGGCGCGCTCGCCGGAACCCTGACCGAACGTGCTGAAGCCGGCGGCGTGCCGTCGGCGCAGGCCTCCTTCGACGTGCTCCGCAAGAACTCGAGCGGCGTGTGGGAGACGGTCGTCTCCGAACAGGCCGACGCTTCCGGAGCATACGAGGTGTCGGGCCTGGCTCCCGGCGAGTACACCGTGATGTCGTACGGCTCATGGAGCGCGAACTGGGCGAAGACCTACTACGGCGGCGGCTTCTTCCATGACGAGGCGGCCGTGGCCGCGGTCACCGCGCAAGGGGTGACTCCGGGCGTCGACGTCGAGGCTGCGCCGGGCGTGCAGATCGCCGGCAGCATCATCGACGAGCACGGGGGACCGGCGACCGGGGCGAGCCTGCGTCTGCTGTTCGAACGCGCCCCCGGTGTGTGGGCGGAGCCCGAGCAGATCAGCGGAGCCGGCGACGACATCTCGTTCCGCATGGGCGGCCTGCCCCCGGGCGACTACATCGTCGAGTTCGCCGACCGGAGCGATGCGGCCGTGCCCTATGCCACCCAGTTCTGGGAGAACGCGTCGACCCGCGAAGCGGCCACCGTGCTCGAGGCGCCGAACGGCGGCGCGTTCACGGGCATCAACGCCGTCATGACGCGGACGGCACCCGAGCCCGAGCCGGCGCCGACCCCGACGGTGCACGGAGTCGCACAGGTCGGCCAGGCGTTCACCGTCGACGCGGGCGACTGGGGCGACGGCGCGGAGCTCGCCTACCAGTGGCTCGCCGACGGTCAGCCGCTCGCTGACGCGACGGGCACCGAACTGGTGCCGGGCGACGCCCTCGAGGGCGTGACGCTCGCGGTCACGGTCACCGGCACGCGCCCCGGAGCGGAGCCCATCTCGGCCACGTCCGAGGCGACGGCGCCCCTTGCGCCGCGATTCGCCGACCTGACGGCCGGCGGTCACACCACCAATGTGCGGTGGGCGGGTGGCACCGGGGTCATCGCCGGGATCCGCGGCGACGACGGCATCGTGCGGTTCGAACAGAAGGCTCCTGCGACGCGCGGCGTCACCGCGATCGCGCTGTACCGGCTCGCCGGCTCGCCCGAGTTCGAGGTGCCCGCAGTGCCGACGTTCGCCGACGTTCCGGCCGATCACGTGGCGTTCACGGCGGTCGAGTATCTCGTCAGCGTCGGCGGCACCGCCGCCAGCGGCAGCTTCGGCCCCGACGACAAGCTGACGCGCCAGCACCTCGCCGCATTCCTCTACCGGGCGTCGGCGCCGTCGTTCACCGCACCCGCCACGGCGACGTTCAGCGACGTCGCGGTCGGGTCGACGTTCTTCCGGGCGATCGAGTGGGTCGCCGCCGAGCGCCTCACCACGGTGAGCGGCGCGTTCCGCCCCGCGGCGACGACGTCGCGCGAGGAGCTCGCGACCTTCCTGAAGCGCTGGTCGGCGATCGACGACTGAGCAGCGTCCCGGCTGCGGCCGGACCGAATGGGAGCTGGAGAGAACGAGAACGAGAGCAGAGCGGATGCCCCGCACCGGGGCATCCGCTCTGCTCGTTCGTCTGCCGGCTCGCGTGCGCGACGCAGGCGGGATCCGGATGCCCGCCGACGGGCCTCGGCGCCGCCTCGGTGACGTGTTCGGCGCTCCCAGAGGTCGGAATTCGCTCCCAGCGGACGCGACACGCCGAAGCGAAGGTGTCGGAAAGTGCCGGAAATCCGCGGGATTCCGCGGAACTCTGTTACATTCGAGGCGGCCTGATCGGCCACGGGGGCGGTTGAACGATCGTTCCCGGGAACTCATAACTGCTGTACCGAACAGCGAACGTCCGAGGAGGACATTCAATGGCTGACAAGTCGCTCAACAAGACCGAGCTCGTCGCGAAGGTCGCAGCGTCGACCGGACAGAGCCAGGCTACCGTCGACGCCGTTCTCGGCGGCCTCTTCGAGGCGCTCGCCGAGTCCGTGGGCTCGGGCACGAAGGTCTCCATCCCGGGCTGGCTCGCCGTCGAGCGCACGCACCGTGCAGCTCGCACCGGCCGCAACCCGCAGACGGGTGCCGAGATCCAGATTCCGGCCGGCTACTCGGTCAAGGTCTCGGCTGGTTCGAAGCTCAAGGCTGCTGCGAAGTAACTGCGACTTCCCGAAGGGGCGTACGGCGCGAGCCGTGCGCCCCTTCGTCTGTTCAGACGGCACGGGCTGCGCCGTCGTTGCTGGTTCCCGTGATTCCTGAGCCCGCTCTGGGCGGACGCACGGGCTGCGCCGTCGTTGCTGGTTCCCGTGATTCCTGAGCCCGCTCTGGGCGGACGCACGGGCTGCGCCGTCGTTGCTGGTTCCCGTGATTCCTGAGCCCGCTCTGGGCGGACGCACGGGCTGCGCCGTCTAGGCTGGTTCGGTGCCCCGCTCCGTGCGAGTGCTCGGCCCCGCCGCACTCATCGTCGTCGCCATCGCCGCGACGTTCGCCGGCCTCGCCTACGGCGGGGGAGCGGCCGAACAGCTGATCCAGGACCCGGGCCCCATCGCCCGATACGGCGTTCCCATCGCGAAGCTCTTCGTCAACCTCGGCGCGGCGGGCATGATCGGCGCGCTCGTGCTCGCCGTCTGGGCGCTGAGCCCGAAGCGGCGAGAGTTCGACCTGGCACTCGACGTTGCCGCGGCATCCGCTGCGGTGCTGACCGTCGCGAGCGGCGCGACCGGTCTCTTCACCTTCCTGCTCGTCACGGGCGTGCCATTCGACCTGAGCGATGCGTTCGGGCAGAAGCTCGGCCAGTTCGTGACGACCATCGAGCTCGGGCAGGCCTGGCTCACGACGATGCTCGTGGCCGCCGCCGTCACGGTGCTGTGCTTCGCCGTGCGCAACCACACCGCCCTCGTCTTCGTGGCGGTGCTCGCGGTGGCCTCGCTCGTGCCGCTGGCCCAGCAGGGCCATGCGGCGGGTGCCGCCGGTCACGCGGCGGCCGTCACCGGGCTCGGCCTGCACCTCGTCTTCGCCTCGGTCTGGCTCGGCGGGCTCGTCACGATCGTGCTGCTGAAGGGCGAGCTCGGCGCGAAGCGGCTGCCCGTCGTGCTCGCGCGGTACTCGACCGTCGCGCTCATCAGCTTCATCGTCGTGGCGCTCTCGGGCTACGCGAGCGCTGCGCTCCGCATCGGCGACTGGGACCAGCTCCTCACGCCGTACGGCGGGCTCGTCGTCGTCAAGGTGGTCGCCCTCGTCGCGCTCGGCCTGTTCGGCGCCGCGCAGCGCCGGTTCCTGATCGGTCGGATGTCGCGTGGCGACGGGAGCCGCAACGGCTCGTTCTGGTGGCTCGTCGTCGCCGAGCTCGCCTTCATGGGACTCGCCTCGGGCGCCGCCGCCGCGCTCGCCCGCACAGCCACCCCGGTCTCCGAGGAGCAGGCGGGCTCGCTCGCCCGCACGCCCGCGGAGATCCTCACGGGTGAGCCGCTGCCGCCGTGGCCCGAGACGTTCCGCTTCTTCACCGAGTGGAACCCCGACCTCATCTGGCTGCTCGCGTGCGGCTTCGGCATCTTCTTCTACGTCGCGGGCGTGCGACGGTTGCGCAAGCGCGGCGACCGCTGGCCGATCTACCGCACGGTGCTCTGGATCTCGGGGCTGCTGCTGCTCGCCTACATCACCAACGGCGGCGTGAACGTCTACGAGCAGTACCTCTTCTCGGCGCACATGCTCGCGCACATGGTGCTCACGATGGCCGTGCCGGTGCTGCTCGTGCCCGGTGCGCCCGTCACGCTCGCGGCCCGCGCCATCCGCGCCAGGAAGGACGGCAGCCGCGGCGGCCGGGAGTGGATCCTGCTCGCCGTGCACTCGAGGTTCGCCGGGTTCATCGCGAACCCCATCGTCGCGGCCCTGCTCTTCGTCGGGTCGCTCTGGGTGTTCTACTACTCGCCGCTGTTCCGCTGGACGATGCTCGACCACATCGGGCACGAGTGGATGATCGTGCACTTCCTGATCACCGGCTACCTGTTCGTGCAGTCGCTCATCGGCATCGACCCCGTGCCCTACCGCCTGCCGTACGCATTCCGGCTGCTGCTGCTGCTCGGCACCATGGCATTCCACGCGTTCTTCGGCCTCGCGATCATGTCGAGCACCGGGCTGCTGCTCGCCGACTGGTACGGGGCGATGGGCTGGGGCACCGACGCGCTCGTCGACCAGCAGCTCGGCGGCGGTATCGCCTGGTCGATCGGAGAGATCCCGACGGTGGCGCTCGCGATCACGGTCGCCGTGCAGTGGGCGCGCAGTGACGAGAAGGAGTCGAAGCGCCGCGACCGGCACGCCGACCGCACCGGCGATGCCGAACTCGAGGCGTACAACGCGCAGCTGGCCGCGATCGCCGAGCACGACCGGCCGCAGTAGCGCCGCTACTTCAGCTGGATGGCGATGGTGTCGTCGGGCGTGATGACCGCCGCGAGGGCCAGGGTGAACGGGCGGTCTTCGTCGAGCGTGTAGTGATGCCCGTCGAAGAGCGACTGCACCTCGACCGTGATGTGGGCGACGCCCTCGGTGGGCGGCATGTCGAACGACGACTCGCCCGGCGTCAGGGTGACCTGGGGGGAGCTGACGATGCTCCATTGCGGTTCACCGGTCACTCGATCGTCGATCTCGATGCCGAAGGGGCACTCGGCCGGCTGCAGCACCGGTTGTGCGGCGCACTTGGCGAGGAAGTCGTCGACCTTGAACTGCACGCGCTCGACGAAGGCCGGGGTCGGCTGGGCGTCGACGGTGACGGCCGTGCGCGTCGAGACATCGGCCTGCAACGGGACGGGCACGGCCTCGAGCAGCTCCGAACTGTACGAGAACTCGTAGACGGCCGGCGCGATCGCGATGTACGGCGTCACCTGGGTGAAGGCGGCGAGTTCTTCGCCCGTCTTCAGCGCGCGCGCGTCGAGCGTGAGCGAGCCGACCGTGAACGTCGGGTTGTGCGCGGCGGTGACGTCGATCACGGCGAGCGGGCTGACAGCGAACTCCCAACGGTTCAGCACTCCGTAGAGCGGCTCGATGGGTCGCACGTCGAACGAGGACTGCACGATCGCGTCGGCGAGCCGGTAACTGGCGGTCACGGTGTGCATGCCGTCGGCCCGTGCGACGTCGCTCATGATGCGGATGTCTTCGGGCCCCGACTCGATGACGCCCGTTCGCAGCATCGCGGTCGAGACGTCGGCGGGCAGGCCGAGTGCCGCGAGTTCGGCTTCGTCGAGGGCGACACCGGGGGTCGTGGATGCCTCGGCGATGTCGTCGTTCGCGATGGCCGTGAGGTAGCGCTCGATGAAGCTCGACGAGCCGTAGATCGTCTGGTTCAGGGTGCCGAGCGCGGCGATGAAGGCGCCGACGAGAAGCACCGCGAGCCCGAGCCACCCGGCTACGGACAACGGCGAGATTCGACTGCTGCGCACTCCGGAGCTCCCCACCCGCACCAGTGTATGCGGCGCCGGCTGCGGGAACTGGGGGCGAGCTCCGAACGGCATGGCCTCAGCGCGGCTCGGCCCAGTGCCGAGGCGGTTACAGTGGGATCGCCGCGACCTCCGCCCCGCGGCATCCGCTCGCCGAATCGAAAGCGCCCCAGTGCAGAACGTCACCCTCAGCCGTGAACAGGCCGCGGTGTTCCAGGCCATCGAGGGAACGCGCGAGCACGTGTTCGTCACGGGTCGCGCCGGCACCGGGAAGTCGACCCTGCTGAACCACCTGAACTGGAACACGCAGAAGCAGATCGTGATCTGCGCCCCCACGGGTGTCGCGGCGCTGAACGTCGGCGGACAGACGATCCACTCGCTGTTCCGGCTGCCGATCGGGGTCATCGCCGATCACGACATCGAGCAGAACGACACCGTCCGCAAGATCCTGAACGCGATGGACACGCTCGTCATCGACGAGGTCTCGATGGTCAACGCCGACCTGCTGGACGCGATGGACCGGTCGCTCCGTCAGGCCAGGCAGCGCCCCTTCGAGCCGTTCGGTGGCGCACAGGTCGTGCTGTTCGGCGACCCGTACCAACTCGCACCCGTGCCGGGCGACGCCGACGAGCGCGCCTACTTCGCCGACACCTACGACTCGATGTGGTTCTTCGACGCGAAGGTGTGGCGAGAGACCGATCTGCGCATCTTCGAACTCGGCGAGATCCATCGCCAGCACGACGACGAGTTCAAGCACATGCTGAACGCGGTGCGCCACGGCATGGTGACCGCCGAGATCGCCGGGGTGCTCAACAGCGTCGGTGCGCGCCGGCCGCTGCCGGAGCACGGCGCCATCACGCTCGCGACCCGCAACGACACCGTCAACCGCATCAACCGCACGCAGCTGCACCGCCTGCCGGGGCAGTCCCAGGGCAATGAGGCCGAGGTGAACGGCGACTTCGGCGGCCGGGCGTTCCCAGCAGACGAGAACCTCGAGCTGAAGCTCGGCGCACAGGTGATGTTCCTCCGCAACGACACCGCGATCGGCCCCGAGGGCCAGCGATGGGTGAACGGCACGATCGGCACCGTCACCTCGCTCGACCGCGCGGTGCGCGTCGACGTCGACGGTGAGGAGCACGAGGTCGAGCAGGTGACGTGGGAGAAGTACAAGTACACCTGGGATCCGATCCGCAAGAAGCTCGAGAAGCAGATCGTCGCCGAGTTCACGCAGTTCCCGTTGAAACTGGCTTGGGCGGTGACCATCCACAAGTCGCAGGGTGCGAGCTACGACGCGGCGATCGTCGACCTCGGCCAACGGGTCTTCAGCCCCGGGCAGACGTACGTCGCACTGAGTCGTCTCACCTCGCTCGAGGGGCTCTACCTCGAGCGACCGCTTCGCCCGAGCGACATCATCGTCGACCGCGACGTCGAGCGCTTCATGTCGAGGGCCGATCGCGAGATCACAGCGCAGCAGCGCTGACTCGAGCCGTGCAGCTCAGGTCGGCCGCCCTCCGCTTCCGGCGCCACGACCGGCCCGAGACCGGCTTCGCCGCTTTACCGGGTTACACTTTCACCGGACACACGGCTGAGGGGAGCTAGGTGGCTGGCCAGATCAAGGTCGCACGGAGGCGGGCAGTCGTTGCCGTCCTCCTCGTCGGCGTGCTCGGAATGTCGGGCTGCACCGGCGGTTCCGTCGACCCGTTGGCGGAGCTCGACCCCGTCGGGTCCCCGTTCGGTGACGAGCTCGCCGGCCAATTGCAGGCGGTGCTCGACGAAGCCGTGGCGCTCAGTGGTTCGAGCGGCGGCATCGCCGGCGCGTGGTCGCCGTGGGCGGGCGAGTGGACCGGCGCGACCGGAACCGTCGACTTCGACGAGAAGTCCGAACCGGTCACCACCGACACCGAGTTCCGACTCGGAACCCTCACGAGCGAAGTGACGTGCACCGTGCTGCTGCGTCTCGTCGACGAGGGTCGAGTAGCCCTCGACGACCAGGTCGACGACTACGTCGACTGGGTGCCCGGCCTCGACGGCATCACGCTCGGGCAGCTCTGCGCGCACACCTCGGGAGTCGCCGACTACTACCCGGGGCTGCAGAGCCATTTCGTGGCGAACCCCGAGCGCATCTGGCCGCCAACCGAGCTGCTCTCGAGCGGGCTCGCCCTTCCGCGCACCGGGACGCCCGGCGAGCACTGGTCGCACTCGCGCACGGGCGTGCTCCTGTTGTCGATGGCCCTCGAGCGCAGCACCGGACGCGCCTGGGGCGATCTCGCAAAACAGTACGTCTTCGATCCGCTCGGGATCGAGGACACCACGCTTCCTGCGCCGACCGACACCGAGCTCGACGGTGCACTCGGCGCCTACTCGGCGGCGCTCGCCGCGAACGGAACGGCCGACTGCGCCGTCATCCGCGACGACACGGAGCAGTCGAGTTCGATGGGCGGTGCCGCGGCCGGCGCGGTCTCGAGCCTCGACGACACCCGCCGGCTGAGCGCAGCGTTCGCGACGGGCGCCCTGCTCGACGAAGGGACGGCGCGAAAGCAGTGGACGCCGATCCCGCTGGGCGGCGACGCGCCGGCCTGGCAGAGCTGGGGGCTCGGAGGAGCCGAGTTCGGCCCGATGCGCGGCCTCGCCGGCGAGTCGCCCGGCGCGCTGACGGCCGCGTTCACCGATCCCGACAGCGGGCTCACCATCGTCATCGCCCTCAACAACTCGACGTCGGGCGGCGATTTCGTGCGTGAAGCGGCGTTCGCGCTCGCCTCGCTGGCGTCGAAGGCGCCGGCCGCTCCCGAGCACGAGCAGCCGCTCGTCGAGCTGCCGTGGTCGTTCGAACAGGCGACGGCCAAGATGCACGAGCTGGCGAAGTGCCCGACACCGGAAGCGGCGCCCGAGCCGGCGCCGGAAGCAGCGCCCGCGGGCTGAGGCCGGTAGTCGCGGCAAACGCGCGGTCCGCCGTCGCCGAGCTGCGCTTCTCTCGACGTGGCAGGTGAGGAATGTTCACGGCAGCGCTAGGCTGACCGCATCCGCGCTCCGTGCCGGATGCGCGCTCCGATGCCGGACGAAGGAGCTGAGCCGCCATGTGCCGTTGGCTTGCCTATGCGGGAGAACCGCTTCAACCGTCACTCGTGATCCTCGACGCGCAGCATTCGCTCGTCGCGCAGGCGCTCGATTCACCGCTCGGCGCCGAGACCGTGAACGGCGACGGATTCGGGTTCGGCTGGTATCCCGTCGGCTCGACCGAGGGCAGCCTCCCGTCGATCTATCACAGCGTGGAACCCGCGTGGAACGACGAGAACCTGCGCGAGATCACCGACGCGGTCGAGAGCCCGCTGTTCTTCAGTCACGTTCGCGCGGCCGCCGGTCCGCCGATCCAGCGCACCAACTGCCATCCGTTCCGGTACCTCAACTGGCTCTTCATGCACAACGGGGTGATCAACGGATTCCACGAGCTGAAGCGGGATCTCACCTTCGCGGTCGACCGCTCGCTCTATCCGCACATCCTGGGCACCACGGACTCCGAGGTGCTCTTCCACCTCGCGCTGACCTTCGGTCTCCTCGAGGACCCGATCGCCGGCATGCGGAAGGCCGTGCAGTTCGTCGAGGAGATCGGTGGGGCGCACGGTATCGAGCATCCGATGCAGGGCACCGTCGCGCTCGCCGACGGTGCGACGATCTGGGCGTTCCGGTACTCCACCGAGGGCCGGTCGCGCACGCTCTTCCACTCCGTCGACGTCCCGACGCTCCAGGAGATGTACCCGGATGTCCCGCGCCTGAAGCTCTTCGGCGAGAACGCGCGAGTCGTGGTCTCCGAGCCGCTCAACGACCTGCCCGGCGCATTCCTCGAGGTGCCCGAGTCGTCGGTCGCGGTCCTCGGACCCGACGGGAACCACTACGAGCCGTTCATGGCGGGCGCCATGCCGGCCTGACGGGGGACGAAGAACAGAACAGGGGGAGCCGCATGACGCCGCACCACGGGGCATCCGAGACCGCTGCACCGGGCGCCGGGGCCGTTGCGCCGTCCGAAGCGCTCCCGGATCCCACCGACTTCGCGGCCAGGGCGGAGTGGGGGCGTGCGGCGCGCCGACGCTCGCCGCGTGCCGAGCACGCCGACTGGGTCCCGGCGGTCGACCGCCCAGATCCGGTGGCGCTGCTCGAGGAGCAGGCGGCGAGCCGCGTGCCCGAGCTCGTCCCGATCCGCCACGCGCGCATGCTGGTCTCGCCGTTCACGTTCTACCGCGGGGCGGCCCTGATCATGGCTGCCGACCTCGCACACACGGCCGACTCGGGCATCACGGTGCAGATCTGCGGCGACGCGCACCTGTCGAACTTCGGCATCTTCGGCACTCCCGAGCGCAAGCTCGCATTCGACATCAACGACTTCGACGAGACGCTGCCCGGCCCATGGGAGTGGGACCTCAAACGTCTGGCGGCGAGCTTCGAGATCGCCGGCAGGTCCCGTGGCTTCTCCGAAGCGGAGCGGCGCACGACGACGGTCGAGGCGGTGCGCGGCTACCGCGAGCGGATGCATCGGGCCGCCGAGTCGCGGGTGCTCGAAGCCTGGTACGACCGACTCGACGCCGACACGCTCGCCGAGTGGGTGCGGGCCGAGCGGCAGGCCGGCAAGGCCGAGAAGGAGCAGGTGAAGCGCACCGATTCCATCATCGCGAAGGCCAGAACCCGTGACAGCATGAAGGACTTCTCGAAGCTCGTGCGCGTCGTCGACGGTCGGCTGCGCATCGCCGCCGATCCGCCGCTCATCGTGCCGATCGAAGACCTCTCGCCGCTCGGCCGCACGCACGCCGACGACGAGCAGGCCATGCGCGAACTGCTGAGCGGATACCGCATGACACTGCCGCTCGCGAGGCATCCGCTCGATGAGTTCAGGTACCTGCACATGGCACGCAAGGTGGTCGGCGTCGGCAGTGTCGGAACCCGGGCCTGGATCGTGCTGCTGCGCGGTCGCGACGACGAGGACCCGCTCCTGCTCCAGGCGAAGGAGGCGGAGGCGTCGGTGCTCGAACGCTTCGTCGCGCCGAGCGCGTACGACCATCACGGAGAGCGAGTCGTGCGGGGGCAGCGGATCATGCAGGCCGCGAGCGACCTGTTCCTCGGGTGGCAGCGCGTGCAAGACGGCGGCGGCGAGATGCGCGACTTCTACCTGCGTCAGCTGCACGACTGGAAGGGCGCGTTCGACATCGAGAACGGCGTGCCGTCGGGAGCGAAGCTCTACGCGAAGGTCTGCGGCGAGACACTCGCGCGGGCCCACGCCCGCTCGGGCGACCGGGTCGCGATCGCCGGCTACCTCGGCGAGAGCGATCGCTTCGACGAGGCCGTCGCGGACTTCGCGGTCGCGTACGCCGACCAGAACGAACGCGACTACCGGTCCTTCGTCGCGGCGGTGGAATCGGGACGGCTCCTGGCGGCGCCCGAGGGGTGAGCGCGTGGCGGGGCAGCGCGCGCTCGTGAACGTCGCCGGGGAGCAGGCACGGCGTCGTCGTCCTTGACGCGCCGGATCGTCGTCGGCGAAGCTCTCGGAGGGGGACCGCTCGCACCGTCGAGCGGCGATGAGGGCGTGCGCGCCCTCGGAACGGGGGATCGATGAGGAATCGCCATGCCATCGGAGCTGGAATCGCGGTGACGGTCGTCGCCGCGTTGTCGTGTTCGGCAGCGGCGGCACCCGCGCTCGCGCTCGACCTGGACGGACCGGGCACGACCTCGGTGCCCGTCGAGATCGTCGAGTCGCCCGGCATCGGTCCGACGCCGACCATCACGATCACGGTCGGCGGCGCCGAGCTCACGCTCAACCTCGACACCGGGTCGAACGGCCTCGTGCTGCGGCCCGGGGTGGTCGTGCCCGACGCGGTCCCGACGGGCATCACGCACCACGCGAACTACGTCTCGGGCGGTGTCACCGGCGCGGTCGAGCTCGCGACGATCGAGTTCGGCGATCTCGCCATTCCGAAGGTCCCCTTCCTGCTCGGCAACGAGCTCACATGCCCCGACTGGGAACCGCAGCCATGCACGCCGCCCGAGCGGTGGCCGCTGCACCCGTCCGCCGTCCAATCCGACGGCATGCTCGGCATCGGCCAGGCGGGCGAGGCCGCCATCCTCGAATCGCCGCTCGGCTTCGCACTCGGCAGCGCGGGCGAGGGCTTCACGCTCGATTTCACGGATCCGTCGAACTCCCGGCTCGTGATCGGCCCGGTTCAGGTTCCCGACGGGTCGACCTGGGTGCATCAGGAGCCCGGCACCGGCCGCTACGCGAACGGGATGCCGCGCTACCAGAAGCCCGTCGGGATCACCTGGACGATCGGAGACGTCCGCTCGCACCACACGACCGTCTTCGACACCGGCGAACCGATCGCGCACGTCTTCGCCGACGTCTACGGCACGCTGCCGCAGCAGGCGCACCTGCTCGATCCCGGCCAGTCGGTCGCGCAGGCCGGAGCCGATGTCGCAGCGCCGTTCAACTCGTTCACGACGACGGCGATGGACGAGCCGGGCGGGGTGGTGAAGCTCGACACCACCACCGACAACGGCGGGCACTACAACACCGGGCTCGGCTTCTTCCTGCACCGTGCCGTGCACTTCGACTCGGTGAACGGGCGCATCGTGTTCCTCGCCGAAGCGCCGGCACCCGCCACTCCAGCCCCTGCGCCGGCAGCGGCCGGGGCCGAGCCCGCGCTCGCCGAATCGGGCCCGCCGCTCGACCCGCGTGCGGGCGTGTGGCTCGCGGTGCTCGCGCTGGGCCTCGGCGTCGTCGTCACATCGTCGCACCGGGTGCGACGCCGCCCGCGATCGGACGGCTGACCGGAGCGCGCTCGGGAGGGGGGTTACCACCCGGACGGATCAGGGGGACTGCTCGATGCCGGCGGCAGATCGCGATGGTCAGGATGGCGGCCATGAGCATCGGGAACCGGACCACGACCGCAGCAGCACCCCAACCGTCGGTATCGAAGGGGAAGCCGGCCCCGCCCGCTATCGCGACGCGTGCGGGGTGGACGTGGCTGCTGCTGTCATCGCTCGCGATCGCCGTCTACGCCGTCGTGCCCTACCTCACCGCGTCGCTCGCCGCGCTCTCGGAGGACGGGGTGGGCCTCGCGTCGAACTACGACGGCCGGCCCTGGTTCGTGCAACTCGCGTTCATGGTGCACATCATCGCAGGCGGCGTGGCGCTCGTCGTCGGGCCGCTGCAGTTCTGGCGCGGGCTCCGTTCGCGGCATCCGCGTGTGCACCGATGGACCGGCCGCGCCTACCTCATCGCCGTGCTGATCGCCGGCGTCGCCGCCCTCGTGATGGCTCCGTTCAACTCGGCGGGCCTGGTGGGCTTCTTCGGGTTCGGCGCCCTCGCCGTGCTGTGGATCGCGACCGGCCTGCGCGCCTATCGCGCGATCAGGGCGGGGGATGTCGCGAGCCACCGTGCCTGGATGATGCGCAACTTCGCGCTGACGTATGCGGCGGTCACGTTGCGCCTCTGGATCGGCGTGCTGCTCGGCGTGCAGGCGCTGCCCGGCGGCGAGTTCGAGTTCGAGGCCGCGTTCGACAACGCCTACGCCGCGGTGCCGTTCCTCTGCTGGATCCCGAACCTCATCGTGGCGGAGTGGCTGATCCGACGCCGAGGGCTTCCGTCGTACGCCCTGCCGGGGTGAGCCGCGTGGCCTCTCCCGTGCGGGGCGGGGGCTGCGCTAGGTTGTGACGGAAGGACCGAGGGCGCCGTCACGGTGCCGATTCTGCGCGCCGGGGATCCGGCACTGTCGAAGGGGCGATCACCATGTACTTCCTCAACAGCGTCTGGGACTGGTTCTGGTTCTGCTTCTGGATCTTCGCCTACGTCGCGTACCTGTTCGCGCTCGTCTACATCCTGATCGACATCTTCCGCGACCACAGCCTCAACGGCTGGTTCAAGGCGCTGTGGGTGCTCTTCCTCGTCTTCGTGCCGTTCGTCACGGCGCTGGTCTACCTGATCGCGCGGGGCAACGGCATGGCCGAGCGCTCCGCCCGCAAGCAGGTCGAGTACCAGGAGTACTCCGAGGAGGAGATCCGCGCGACGTCGTTCGCGAACCCGGCCGACGAGATCGCGAAGGCGCAGGCGCTTCGCGAGCAGGGGCTCATCACCGATGGCGAGTTCGACGCGCTGAAGAACAAGGCGCTCGGCGGCAAGTTCTGACCCGAGCAGTCCGGTTCGGGCCGGCGCCGTTCGCGCCCACCGGCGTCAGGCGATCGGCTCGATGAGGGTCGGGTCGCCGGGGTCGACGGCTCGGGAGTTGTTGACCCTCCGGTCGACCTCGTAGTTCGAGATCGATCGGGCCACGCGCTCGGATTCGGCCGTCATGAGTTCGAGCATCTCGGCCTTGCCGGCTTCGTCGAGCTTCACGGGCGCGAGGTACTCGTTCCAGGCGTCGCGCTCGAGGAAGACGGGCATGCGGTCGTGCACCTCGCCAGAGGCATCCCGAGCCTCGCGCGTGATGATCGACGTCGAGACCTCCCACTCGTCGCCCACCTTGCGCGCGGTGTAGATGCCCGCTGCGGCGAGCAGCGGTGCGTCGCCGTGCAGGAACCAGGCCTGCTTGCTGCCCGGCTCGCCCGTCCACTCGTAGTAGCCGCGCATGGGCACGAGGCAGCGGGACGAGGCGAAGGCGCCCTTCCACAGGCCGTTGGTGGCGACCGTCTCGATGCGCGTGTTGAACTGCGGGCGCTTCGACTCCTTCATGAACGAAGGGCGGAAGTTCCACACCGCAGGGTCGACCGAACGCCTGACCTCACCGGTCTCGCTGTTCTTGCGTTCGCGCACGATGGGCACGACCTCGGTCGGTGCGATCGAGAACTGGGGCCGCCAGTCGCGGTAGTCGCCGCCCTCGGCGACGAACTCCTGGATGAGCTCGTCGATCTTTGCGTCGTTCGCGAATCGTCCGCACATGCTGCCAGTCTGCACCAGGCCGCCGACACGCGGCCAGCGATCGCCGTCGTGCGGCAGGGCGAGGGCCGCCGGGCCGGTGAAGGGGTCTCACCGGCCCGGCCATCGATGACCTACGCGGGTAGGGTCGCGGTTCCATCGATGGCGCACGCACGAGCGCACGCGTCACTTAGAGGCGGAGAGCCGATGGCCCCCTCCTGCTCTCCGTCCGTCCATCACGACCGGTAATGAGGAGGCTGCGAACCCGAATCGCAGTCGCCGCCGATCGTGGTGGTGCATCGAGGCTATCACCAGATTCACCCCCGTTGGGGGGTAGGCGCGCGAGTGGCGACTTTCGCGTGTCGAGGTGGGAATCTGCAGCCGGTGATCGGGGCCATGCCGGTCGTGGAGCGGATGACGGGAATCGAACCCGCGCTATCAGCTTGGGAAGCTGAAGTTCTACCATTGAACTACATCCGCATGCGGCATCCTGAGGATGCAGCGATCACCATCGTATCAATGCTCCCGATGCGCTCCGCCACCCGGTCTCCGGATTCCTCCCGATCATGTGCTGCGAGGGGCATCCACGATGCGGCATGCTCGACCCATGGGGGAGCATCGGAGTCGTCTCATCGCCATGGCCGGCGTGTTCGCGGCCGTCGTCGCGTTCACCGCGTGCTCGACGCCGCCTTCGGAGCGCGGCCGCCTCGAGCGGCTGCTCGACGAACAGGCGATCTCTGCGGCCGGTGACGCGGGGTTCATCTCGCAGTCCACTGGTCTCGACGAACCCGCCGATGGCATCGCCGAGTACGCGCGCCGCATCGCGTTCGATCTCTCGCGCACGGGTGTGGAGCCGGCGCAGGGCGCCGGATGGCAACCGGGCTCGCCCGACCACGCCGATCCGTTCATGCTCGTCGGCATCGAATCGTACGATGACGCCTCCTGGCAGGAGCCGGTGGGCGCCCTCGTGCTGGGAAGCCGGCTCACCGAGGCATCCGTCGAGGGCGCGCCGCAGCGCGACTACTGCATCAGCCTCGAGTTCGATCGCTGGGGGTTCGTCGACGGCGGCGCGAGCACCGTCGACTGCTCGAGCCCGCTCGTCGCGGTCGCGCCCCCCGCGGACGCTCGCGCGGTGATCCCCGAGCAGGCCGAGTCGGTCGCGATCGCCGTGCTCGCGGCATCCGCCGCTGCACCGGCCGATGAGATCGCTGCCGCCGTCGCCGCGCAATTGCCGCAGGAGCCCGACGGGCCGCCGATCGCCGAGGTGCAGGTGGCGCGCGACGGCGACCGCGTCGGACTCGCGATGCGCGACGCCCACGACTGCCTGCTGGTGCGCAGCGAGAACGGGGTCGCCGAGCGCCTGTACGTGCCGGATGTCCTGCTGCAGCCGGGCGAGCTCGGATGCGGCGCCGAGACGGCGCTGATGCCCGACGAGGCGTTCCGCTCGCCGCACTGAGCGCCTCGGGTCGGCTCGCCCCCGGCCGCCCGGGGTCGGACCGCGTTGCTACGCTGGCAGCGTGCTGCTCTCAGATCGTGACATCCGGGCCGAACTCGACGCGAACCGCATCGGGCTCGAGCCGTACGAACCGGGCATGATCCAGCCCTCGTCGATCGATGTGCGCCTCGACCGGTACTTCCGTCTCTTCGACAACCACAAGTACCCGTTCATCGACCCGGCCGAAGACCAGCCCGAGCTGACGCACCTCATCGAGGTGCGGCCCGACGAGGCGTTCATCCTGCACCCGGGCGAGTTCGTGCTCGCCTCGACGTACGAGGCGGTCACCCTGCCCGACGACGTCGCCGCGCGCCTCGAGGGCAAGAGCTCGCTCGGCCGCCTCGGCCTGCTCACGCACTCGACCGCCGGCTTCATCGACCCGGGCTTCACGGGCCACGTCACGCTCGAGCTGAGCAATGTCGCGACCCTGCCGATCAAGCTCTGGCCGGGAATGAAGATCGGCCAGATGTGCTTCTTCCGCCTGTCGTCGCCGAGTGAGCGGCCCTACGGCTCGGCCGAGTATGCGAACCGCTACCAGGGTCAGCGCGGGCCGACCGCGTCGCGCTCCTTCCACCGGTTCCACCGCACGGATGTCGGTGTCACCGACGCCGGCTCGCGGGGAGACTGAGCCCTCGGGCGGTCAGAGAAACAGCAGCACGGCCGCGACGATCATCACCGTCGCCGTCGAGGCGTGGACGCCGAGGGCGATCGCCAGCCGGCCGTGGTTGCGGATGATCATGAGCGCATCGCCGATCGGGATGAGCGCCTCGATGAGCAGGATGACGGCCGCCGCAGCCGGCCCGAAGAAGACGAGCATCGCGACGACGACGAGCCCCGACACGATGTCGCGCGGCCCCTTGATGTGCTGCCACGGGGTCGTCTCGGGCGTGATCGCGCTCGTGAAGCCGAAGCCCTGCGCGGTCGCGGCCGGCACGATGAGGTACGAGATGCCGACGTAGACGATGCCCACTGCGACGACGAGCGCGAGGGCCGCGCCGATCCAGGTCGCCGGGGTGAACTGTGCGAGATCCATGTGATTCCTTTCGTTGAAAGATTTATTGCGACGCTAGCATTCCTTTCGATCGAGCGATAGTCTCGGTTCGTGGCAACGAGTGAACGCATGGCGCGGCGACGCGAGCAGCGGCGGGGTGCGATCCTCGCGGCGGCCCGCGAGTTCGCTGAGGCCGAGGGCTGGCCGGCGGTCACGTCGCGCCGCCTCGCCGATGCGATCGACTACACGCAGCCGGTCATCTACTCGCATTTCGAGTCGATGGACGCCGTGATCGACGCGGTCGCGGTCGAGGGCTTCGGTGAGATCGCCGACGCGCTCGCCCGGGCTCGTGCCGGCGCGCCGCACCCCGAGCAGGCGCTCGAGGCGGTCAGTCGCGCCTACCTGGGGTACGCCGCGGCGCATCCCGCCATGTACGACGCGATGTTCGTGCGCGGAACCGGGCTCGCATTCGCCGACGCGCGCACCCTGCCGCAACTCGTCGCGGGCTTCTCCGAGATCCGCGCGGCGGTGCAGCCGTTCACCGAGAACCCCGACACGCTCGCCGAGGTGCTGTGGGCGAGCCTGCACGGTTTGACGATGCTGCAGCGCACGCGTCGCGTTCCGGGCGACGGCGAGGATCGACTGGCCGCGCTGCTCGCGCTCATCACGAGCTGACGAGCTGACGAACCGTCTGGGGCCGGTCGTCCGCGGCGCCGCTCGTCAGGCGGCCGCGCGCGTCGCTTCGGGCTCCACGCTCGATACGTCACTCGAGACCAGGAACTCCATCACCGCGTCGAGCGTGGCGTCGGCGCGGAGCACCCGGTTGTGCCCGAGCCCCTCGGTCGCGAGCAGTCGGGCATGGTCGCGGTTCGCCGCGAGCAGCCGCTCGGACTCGGCGAACGGCACCCGCCGGTCGCCCCGGTCGTGCACGAGGAGCAGCGGCGTGGCGCTTGGCAGCGGATGCCGCACCGCCGAGTAGCGCTCGAACGGGTCGGGCTCTCCGGTGAGGACGCGGTCGGCGAACCGTGCCGCGAGGGCGTCGCGGGTGCGAGCGTCGAGGCCGAGCATCTCGCCGAATCCGTCGACGAAGATGCGCGGATCGGCCGCGCCGGCGATGCCGACGACCCGCGTCGTCGGAATGCCGTCGTGCGTCGCCACGAGCGCCGCGAGCGACCCGAACGAGTGCCCGACGAGCGCATGCCACGGCCCCTCGCGGCGGGTGAGCTCGGCGATGACGTCGAGGTGGTCGACGAGGTAGGTGCCGCGGCCGGGGGAGTCGCCGTTGGCTGGGGCGTCGAAGGCGAGCACGCGGAAGCCCTCGCTGCGGAGTTCGCGGATGAGCGGACCGAATACGCTCGCGCGCGACTGCCACCCGTGCGCGAGCAGCACCGTGCGTTCGCCGGCGCCCCATTCGTAGGTGACGACGTCGACGCCCGTTCTGCGCAGGCCCGGGATGCGCACGCTGCCGCGCCGGGCCGCCCGATGCGTCGCGAGGTCGGTGCCGGCGACCGGCGTGCGGCGGCCGACGCGCATGAAGAGCGGCAGGGCGAGGGCCGCGCCGAGATCGGGGGAGACGCGCGATGCGGCGCGTACTCCGGTGGCGATGGCGGATGCTGCTGACATCGTGCTCCTCGGATCTGCTCGGTAACAATACGAACGGTCGTACGCATACTATACGAACGATCGTGCGTACAATCAAGGCATGATCGAGACCGATGGGCGACGGCTGAAGGGCGATGCGTCGCGTCGCCTCGTGCTCGAGCACGCCGTCGACCTCGCCTCGGTCGACGGCCTCGACGGGCTCTCGATCGGTCGCCTCGCCGAAGCCGCGCACGTCAGCAAGAGCGGGGTCGCCACCCTGTTCGGCACGAAGGAGCGCCTGCAGCTCGCCACCGTCGAGACGGCGCGCCTGCGCTTCGTCGCGAGCGTCATCGAGCCGGCGCGGGTCGAGCCCCGAGGCATCCGTCGTATCGTCGCCCTGCTCGACGGCTGGATCGCCTACTCGCGCGGTCGCGTGTTCGCGGGCGGATGCTTCTTCGCCGGTGTCACCTCCGAGTTCGACACCAAGCCGGGGCCCGTGCGCGACGCGCTCGCCGCGGCCCTCACCGAGTGGAACGGCTACATCGCCGCCTCGTTCGGCTACGCCGTCGCCCAGGGCGAGGTCGGCACCGACGAGGACCCGCAGCAGTTCGCCTTCGAGGCGACCGCGTTGCTCGATGCCGCGAACACGCGCTCGCTCCTCAGCGGCTCGAACCAGCCGTACGTCTTCGCCCGCCGCGCGCTCGCCACGCGCCTCCGCGCCGCCGGGGCGGATGCAGTGGTCGTGGCACGGCTCGCCGACGTCGACGACCTCGCGGCCTGACGACCTCGCGGCCTGACGACCTCGCGGATCGGTGGTCGAGTCGCCCGGTCTCAGGCCGACGCGAACACGAGCGCGAGCGTCGTGTCGCCGCACGGGACGACGAACTGGCCGCCCGGCAGCACGCTCGCCGATGCCTGGCCCTGGTGCTCGTGCAGCGGCGCGAGCACCGAGGCGAGCCCGTCGAGCCGGAGCAGGGCTCCGGTCGCATGCCGCGAATCGGTCGAGGCGACGATGCGGCCCGACGCGTTCACGAGCGTGCACGGATGCCCCGACTCCCGCAGCACCGGCAGCAGCTCCTGCTCGAGGCGGGCGACGTACGCGTCGGTGCCCACGACTCCGGCCATCTCACCATCGACCATGACGGGGGTCGTGATCGTGACGGTGTAGTCGTCGGTGCAGAGGTAGTCGACGTAGGGGCCCGTGAGGTGCCGGGTGCCGGTGCGTGCCGGCGTGCGCCACCACTCGAGCGTCGTGTAGTCGCGGAACTGCTCGGCGTCGGGATCGCTCACCGCGTCGAGGCGGCGCACGCCCCCGTCGGCGGCCGCGCGGAAGGTGTTGGTGCCGCTCAGCCACCACGCGAGGTGCCACGGTGCATCGGAGAGGAATCCGGGCGCCGCGACGAAGCCCGCACCCGTGATCAGCGCTCTGGAGTCGTCGAGCGCCGGGCGCACGAGCTTCGCGATGACGGGGTCGAGCGCGGCAGCGGTCGGATCGGCCGCGACGGCGAGCCGGGCTTCGAGCACGTCGCGCCAGGTGTCGATGAGCGCGAACAGCGGATCGATCGTGGCGGCGATGCGGTGGGCGATGGTGTCGGCTGCGTTGGCGACGGTGGTGGTCATTTCCTCACCCCTTCCGGTCTACGGCACCCGGTGCCGGTTGCGGGCCCGGCTCGGGGGACTCGAGCCGAGCCTTCTCATCGATGAGCCACTCGGTGGCGGATGCGATGTGGTCGGTGGTCGCGCGGCGTGCGCGTGCGGGGTCGACCCCGCGGATCGCCTCGATCACCTCGACCCGTGCCTGCCTACTGCGGTCACGATACGCCTGTTCGCGCAGGCACAGCCAGAGCAGGGGGCCGGATTCCGCCTGCAGGCGGAGCTCCTCGTGCACGAGCCTGGGTGACTGGCTCACGGCGGCGATCTCGAGCTGGAACCTGCCCACCGCCCTCCGAGCGCCGCCGGGGGTGGCGAGGTCGGCGCGGGCGTCGATCTCGACGAGGCTCGCGAGGTCGTCGTCGCTCGCACGATCGGCGGCGACCTCGGCCGCCATGCCCGCGATCGCG
This sequence comes from Agromyces sp. NPDC056389, assembly GCF_042262385.1. Lineage (NCBI taxonomy): Bacteria > Bacillati > Actinomycetota > Actinomycetes > Micrococcales > Microbacteriaceae > Agromyces > Agromyces sp. NPDC056389. The sequence continues at coordinate 2,244,431 of NZ_JBHJPN010000001.1, read as the reverse complement.
GCGTAGTGCAGCGAGAGGTCTCGCAGTTCGATGCGGCTGAGCGCGCGCACGCGCGCGTCGATCATGCGCATGGCGGCGTCGCGGTCGTGGGTGACGAAGCTGCCGCCGTCGCGGCCGCGGCGGGTGAGCACGAGTCCCTTGTCGCGAAGGGCGACGAGCGCCTCCCGGGCGGTGACCACGGCGACGCCCAGGCTCTTCGCGAGCTCGGATTCGCTCGGCAGGCGCTCGCCGTCGCGGAGCACGCCCGCGACGATGGCATCCGTCAGTCGCTGTTCGACGAGTTCTGCGCGGCCGGCGCCCTCGAGGGGGGAGAACACGACCGCATGCGTCGCATCGGAGCGGCTGGTGGCCTGCGGCATCCGACCTCCCGTGCTCGTGTCGCTGCTGATCTGTGACACGACCGTAACACGAGGGTCTGGACATTTACATCTGGAGTCATATGATTTGGAATTGACGAACATCTGGAACCAGATGATTGAACCAGTCAGCATCGAAGGAGATGTCATGACCCAAGCGCAGCCGGCGATCCGACTCACGGGGCTCACGAAGGAGTTCGGCGCCGTCACGGCCGTCGACAATGTCGACCTCGAGATCGCGGCGGGCGAGTTCTTCTCGATGCTCGGCCCCTCGGGCTCGGGCAAGACCACCGTGCTGCGGCTCATCGCCGGGTTCGAACAGCCCACTGGCGGGGCCATCGAGCTCTTCGGCGAGGATGTCACGAAACGCGCCCCGTTCGACCGCGACGTGAACACGGTGTTCCAGGACTACGCGCTCTTCCCGCACATGAGCGTGCTCGACAACGTGGCCTACGGGCTGCGCGTGCGCGGCCTCGGCAAGAAGGAGCGCAACGAGCGCGCACGCCGCGCGCTCGCGAGCGTGCGGCTCGAGCAGCTGGCCGACCGCAAGCCGTCGCAGCTCTCGGGCGGCCAGCGCCAGCGCGTCGCCCTCGCCCGAGCCACCGTCGTCGAGCCGAAGGTGCTCCTCCTCGACGAGCCGCTCGGCGCCCTCGACCTGAAGCTCCGCGAGCAGATGCAGGTCGAGCTCAAGCAGATCCAGCGCGAACTCGGCATCACTTTCATCTTCGTCACCCACGACCAGGAGGAGGCGCTCACGCTCTCGGACCGCATCGCCGTCTTCAACGCCGGCCGGATCGAGCAGCTCGGCACCCCTGCCGAACTCTACGAACGGCCGGTCTCGCGCTTCGTCGCCGACTTCGTCGGCACCTCGAACCTCTTCGATCCCGAGCACTCGCTCGCCCTGCTCGAGCGCGTCGGCCATCACTCGCTGCGCCCCGAGAAGATGACGGTCGGCGCCGAGGCCCAGCACGGCGAGGGCGTCCGGAACGCGCCGGGCACCATCGTCGAGGCGATCTACCTCGGCAGCGGCGTCCGGCTCGTCGTCGACCTCGACGCCGGGCCCCGCGTGAGCGTCCTCGAGCAGAACGTGCGCGGCCGCGCGCACGACGACGAGCACGGCGACCGGGTCGTCGTCTCGTGGCACGACGGCGACGTGGTCGCGATCGACGGTACGGCCGTCGGCCCGCAGAACCCGACCCCGACCGCGTCGATCGGCGCGATGCTCCCCGGCACCGCCGGCTGACGCATCCCGACTGCACCACCAAGAGAAACAGGAGAGAACCATGATGCGAATGCGGAACGCGCGACGAGGCGCGACCGTCGGACTCGCGATCGCCTCGATCGCGATGCTCACCGCCTGCGGCACCTCGGGCGGCGGAGGCGGAGGCGGCGACGAGGCCGCGACCGAGCTCGGCGAGATGGAGGGTCAGCTCTCGGTGCTCGCATGGCCGGGCTACGCCGAGGACGGCGCGAACGACCCGGCCGTCGACTGGGTCACGCCTTTCGAGGAGGACACCGGCTGCGAGGTCACGGTCAAGACGTTCAACACCTCCGACGAGGCCGTCAACCTGATGAAGACGGGCGACTACGACGTCGTGTCGGCCTCGGGCGACGCCTCGCTGCGACTCGTCGCGGGCGACGACGTACAGCCTGTGAACATGGAGCTGACGCCGAACTACGAGAACGTCTACGACTTCCTCAAGGACAAGGCGTGGAACACCGTGGACGGCGAGAACTACGGCATGCCGCACGGCTACGGCGCGAACCTGCTCATGTACAGCACGGACGTCTTCACCGAGGCGCCCACGAGCTGGGGCGTCGTCTTCGACGAGTCCGACGCCTACGCGGGCAAGGTCACGGCCTACGACTCGCCGATCTACATCGCCGACGCGGCCATGTACCTCATGGCCACGCAGCCCGACCTCGGGATCGAGAACCCCTACGCGCTCGATGAGGAGCAGCTCGCGGCCGCCGTCGACCTGCTGAAGACGCAGCGGGCGAACATCGGCGAGTACTGGTCGGACTACCTCAAGGAGATCCAGGCGTTCACGACCGGCGACAGCGTCGTCGGCACGACGTGGCAGGTCATCCAGAACGTCGCCGCGGCCGAGGGCGCACCGACCGACGTCACCGTCCCCGAAGAGGGCGTGACGGGATGGTCGGACACGTGGATGATCTCGTCGGGCACCGAGAACCCGAACTGCTCGTACGCGTGGCTCGACTACATCGCGAGCCCCGAGGCGAACGGCCAGGCCACCTCGTACTTCGGCGAGGCGCCGTCGAGCGACGAGGCGTGCGACTTCCGCGAGGACTGCGAGGCCTACCACGCCGGTGACGCCTCGTACGCGGAGAACATCTGGTACTGGACCACGCCGATCGAGGAGTGCATCGACGGACGCACCGACGTGCAGTGCACCGACTACTCGGCATGGACCGAGGCCTGGCAGGAGATCAAGGGCTGACGCAGCCCGACCTTCGGGGCGGCCCGTCCGCCGGGCCGCCCCGTTCCCGCTCGACACGACAGGACACGCATGACGACGAACACCCGGGCGACCGCGCCCGCACCGGCGCACCCCTCGGTTCCGCGCCCGCGGCGCACGCCCGCGCGCGCGGCATCCGTCTTCCTCAGCACCCACCCGCGCACCAGGCTCGCGCTGCTGCTCAGCGCCCCGCTGTTCTGGCTCGGCGTGGTCTACATCGTGGCGCTCGTGCTGCTGCTCGTCACCGCGTTCTGGTCGGTCGACAGCTTCACGGGCGAGATCACGACCGAGTTCACGCTCGACAACATCGTCGAGGTCCTGACCGGGTCGCTGTACCAGACCGTCACGCTGCGCACCCTCGGCGTCGCGCTCGCCGTCACGCTCATCGACGTGGCGCTCGCGCTGCCGATCGCGTTCTACATGGCGAAGGTCGCGAGCCCTCGGATGCGGCGGGTGCTGCTCATCATGGTGCTGACGCCGCTCTGGGCGAGCTACCTCGTCAAGGCCTACGCGTGGCGCTCGGTGCTCTCGCAGGACGGCATCCTCGACTGGCTGGTCGCACCGTTCGGCGGCCAGACGATCGGGTACGGGCTGCCGGCGACGATCATCACGCTGTCGTACCTGTGGCTGCCGTACGTCATCCTGCCCATCTACGCGGGGCTCGAGCGGGTGCCCGACTCGCTGCTCGAGGCATCCTCGGACCTCGGTGGACGGACGTGGCCGACCATCCGCCTGGTCGTCTTCCCGCTCGTGCTGCCCGCGATCATCGCGGGCACGATCTTCAGCTTCGCGCTCTCGCTCGGCGACTACATCACGGTCAACATCGTGGGCGGGGCGAGCCAGATGCTCGGAAACCTCGTCTACACGAACGTGGGTGCGGCGAACAACCTGCCGCTCGCCGCCGCGATCGCGCTCATCCCGATCGTGATCATCTTCGGCTACCTCTTCCTCGTGCGCCGCACCGGCGCCCTCGACAACCTCTAAGGGACGAACGCATGCGATTGTCGCGGCCATTCCGCATCACCCTCGGCGTCATCACCACGGCGATCCTGATCATCATCTACGTGCCGCTGTTCGTCGTGCTCGTGAACTCGTTCTCGACGTCGACGTCGCTCACCTGGCCCCCGCCGGGATTCACGCTCGAGTGGTGGGGCAAGGCGTTCCAGAGCGCCGGCGCCCTCGACGCGGTCGGCACGAGCGTCGCCGTCGCGCTCGTCGCGACGGCCGTCTCGCTCGTGCTCGGCACGCTCATCTCGCTCGCGCTGCAGCGGTTCGAGTTCTTCGGGCGCGAGGCGATCAGTCTGCTGGTGATCCTGCCGATCGCCCTGCCGGGCATCATCACCGGTATCGCGCTCAACAACTTCTTCCGCACGATCATGGGGGTGCCGCTCTCGATCTGGACGGTCGTGATCGCGCACGCGACCTTCTGCATCGTGACGGTGTTCAACAACGTGATCGCGAGGCTCCGCCGGCTCGGCCTCAACCTCGAGGAGGCGTCGGCCGACCTCGGCGCCGGGGTCTGGACGACGTTCCGACTCGTCACCTTCCCCCAGTTGCGCTCCGCCCTCCTCGCGGGCGGCCTGCTGGCCTTCGCGCTGAGCTTCGACGAGATCATCGTGACGACGTTCACTGCGGGCTCGGGCGTGACGACACTGCCGATCTTCATCCTGAACAACATGTTCCGACCGAACCAGGCGCCGATCGTCTCGGTGATCGCCGTCGTGCTCGTGCTCGTGTCGATCATCCCGATCTACATCGCGCAGCGCCTGTCGGGCTCGGAGGCCGAGCGGCGCTGAGGTCGGGCGACGGATGCCGCGACAGACGAGGGACCCGCCGGCGGCGGTCCCTCGTGGTGTGGAGCGGTCCTGGTCAGGCGCGGTTGCGACCGCGGCCGTGGCCTGCGGGGCCGTGGCCCTCGTGACCGTGGTCGCCGTGCTCGCGCGGGTGGCCGTGCTGGCCGGCATCGCCGTGCACGTGCACGTGGACGTGCATGTCACTGCCGGCGGCGCCATGGCCGTGGCCGCAGCGGCCGTGGCTCTCGCCGTGGCCGCGACCTGGCCAGTCGCGGTGTCCGCGACCGTGCCAGTCGCCGTCGCGCGGGCCGAAGCCCTCGCCGTGGCGGCGGCCGAAACCCTCGCCGTGCTGACGGCGGCCGAAGCCGCGGCCGTGGCGACGCGGCATCCGCTCGCCTTCGACCCAGCCGAGCTCGCCGGCGATCGCCTCGAGCGAGGCCATCGTGGTGGCGAAGTCCTCGGGGCTGACGGCGCCGGCGACCTTCGCCCGCAGCGTTGCGACGCGCTCCTGCAGTGAGGCGCGGGCGGTCTCGCCGGCCTCGGTCAGGCGCCAGGCGCCGGGTTCGCCTTCGACCCAGCCGCGCTCGACGAGGGGCTCGACGCGCTCGGGGCGCGCTGCGAGCCGCTCGCTCATGCGCGGGTCGGTGACGGTGCCCGCCACGAGGTTGAGTCGCCGCCAGTCGCGGCGGGTGATGCCCTCTTCGGCGAAGAGCTCCCGCATCGCCTCGTCGAGGCGGCGGTCGATGACCCGGAGCCAGAAGCCGAAGGGGCGGGGGCTCGTGGAGTCGTCGGAGGTGTTCTGAGTGTTGTCGGGGGTGGTCATGGGTGTTCCTTTCCTGACGCGGTGCGCGTCGGTGTCGCGGGCGGCACTGGAGGCTCGCCCGCAGAGGGCGGGTGCGCTCGGGCGGCGTTCGCTCAGAAGGCGTTCGCACGGACCCGGGTGGAGCACCCGATCAATTGCATGCACTGTAGCATGTATATGTACAATGACATACATGAACGCATCGAGTCAAGTCCCTCCCGGAGGACACTCAGGGTCGGATGCCGCGGGCTCCGCCCCGAACGACCCGATCACGCTGATCGAGCAGGCCCTCGTGACGATGCGCCGCGATCAGGAGCGCCGACGGCTGCAGCGCAGGGCCGAGCACTTCGGCCAGGAGGGGCACGACGGGCACGGCGGCGACCGCGGGCACGGCCACGGGCGTCGCCCGGGGGAGCACCCTGAGCACCCTGAACACGATGAGCACGGCGACCCGTTCGGGCACGACCGTCGCGGCCACCGCGGCGGCCCCGACGGTTGGGGAGGCCGGGGCCGCGGGCGCGGCCCGGGCGGCGGACCCGGCCGGCACGCTCTCGCGCACGCGGCGCGCTTCCGCCTGCTCGACGCCCTTGCGGGCGCAGAGCACCCGCCGTCGGTGAGCGAACTCGCCGAGGCGATCGGCGTCGACCAGCCTCGCGCGAGTCGGCTCGTGCAGGCGGCGGTCGAGGCGGGCCACGTGCGCCGCGAGGCGGACCCGTCGGACGCCCGGCGGAGCGCCCTCGTGCTCACGGCCTCCGGCCGGAAGCTGCTCGAGAGCGCCCGCGACACGCGCCGCAGCGCGGTCGAGACCGCGCTCGCTGCATTCACGCCCGAGGAGACCGCCGAGTTCGCGCGCCTGCTCTCGCGCTTCATCGAAGCGTGGCCGCGCGACTAGACGCGCGGCTGCATCACCCGGCTCCGAGCTCGGAAGCGGCAGGCGGCAGGGGTCTCGAGATGTCTTCGGTCGCGGCGGCGCGGAGTTCTCTTCCCGAGCTCACCAGCACGTGGCCGTCTACCGCGAGGTCTTCCGGGATCGAAGCCGCCTGATCGTCCCTGACGATGCACACTCGCCCACCAATGGGCAGCACGACCCAGTCGCCGGCCACCGCTGCGTCGAAGATCACGTTCCAGGCAAGTTCACCCGCGATGCGAGTGAACATCAGCGAATGCAACGGCATCTCACTGGCGCCGTAGACGTCCGCCGAGCCGTCGGCAGTCACGACTCTGGCACCGCCAGTATCGAGCATCGGCCCGAGTACGAGCTTCCCGACCGACACGCTTCGGTCCGCAGGGGCATCCGAGAAGTCCTGCAGATAGACGTCGAAGCTCACGGTGTCATCATGATCGAATCCGGAGCCGTTGGGTAGATCGGCTCCGCCCCCTCACCTGACTGCGAGCTCCTCGGGCACCTCGACGGCGGGGAACCCGGCCGCCTCGACCCGGGCCGGGTCGTGCCGCAGGCACGCCACCGATCGTCGCGGGTCGTCGTCGACGACGTCGGGACGCACGAGCTCGGGCGTCACCGTCGTGCACGCGTCGAACGCGAACGCGCAGCGGTCGCGGAACGCGCACCCACCGCCGAGCTTCGAGAGATCGGGCGGCGAGCCGGGGATGCCGGTCAGCTCGCGTCGCGGTCCGCGGAGCGGTGGGAACGAGTGCAGCAGCGCCGACGAGTACGGATGCCGCGGCCGCTGGTAGACGTCGAGCGCCGCGGCATCCTCGACGATCTCGCCCGCGTACATGATGGCGATGCGGTCGGCGATCTCGATCAGCAGCGACACGTCGTGCGTGATGAAGATCACCGAGAAGCCGAGCCGCGCGCGCAGCTCGGCGATCTGCTCGACGATCTGGCGCTGCATCACGACGTCGAGCGCGGTCGTCGGCTCGTCCATGATGAGCACCTGCGGGTCGAGGGCGAGCGCCATCGCGATCATGACGCGCTGCCGCATGCCGCCCGAGAGCTGGTGCGGGTACGAGCGCAGCCGGTCGGGCGAGATGCCGACGAGTTCGAGCAGCTCGGCCGAGCGCTCGAGCGCCTCGGCCTTCGAGATGCCCGGTCGATGCGCCATGATGCCGTCGGCGATCTGCCGGCCGATGCGGAACACGGGGTTCAGCGAGTTCATCGCGCCCTGGAAGACGATCGCCATGTCCTGCCAGCGCGATGCGCGCAGCTGCGCGTCGTTCAGCCGCAGGATGTCGGTCTTCGTGCCGTCGCGGTCGGTGAAGAGCACCTCGCCGCCCGTGATGAGCCCGGGCGGCGGCAGCAGCCGGGTCGCCGCGTACGCGAGCGTCGACTTGCCGCAGCCCGACTCGCCCGCGAGCCCGAGCACCTCGCCGCGGCCGAGCGTCAGCGACACCTGCCGCAGCACGTGCACGGGGTCGTCGTCGTAGCCGTAGTCGACCGACAGGTTCCTGATCTCGAGCACGGGGTCGGATGCCGCTGCGGCACGCGTGCTCGCGGAGGCATCCGTCATCGTGGACGGGTCGAATGCGCCGGCGGCGGTCATGCGCGGTCCTCCTTCGCTTCGTGCACGACGGGCGTGAACCCGATGCGGGGGCGGATGCCGCGCTTGCGCAGCGTCTTCGCGTTCATGCCGGTCGAGCGCAGGCGCGGGTTCACGAACTCGTCGATGCCGAAGTTGATGAGGGTCAGGCCCATGCCGAGCAGGGCGATGCAGAGCCCGGCCGGGATGAACCACCACCACGCGCCGCGCTGCAGGGCGAGCTGGCTCTGCGCCCAGAAGAGGATCGTGCCCCAGTTCCAGTCGCTGCCGGAGCCGATGCCGATGAAGGCGAGCGTGATGAGCGAGAGCACCGCGAACGTCACGGTGCCGACGAAGCCCGAGGCGATGATCGCCGTGAGGTTCGGCAGGATCTCCCGCGTGATGATGCGCCAGGTGCCCTCGCCGTTGGCCCGCGCCGCCTCGACGAAATCGCGGCGGCGGAGCGAGAGGGTCTGGGCGCGCAGCACGCGCGCACCCCACGCCCAGCCGGTCACGGCGATGACGACGGCGACCGTCAGGCCGCCGGCGCTCGGCAGCTGGCCGGCGATGATGATGATGAGCGGCAGCTGCGGGATCACGAGGAACACGTTCGAGAGCGCCGAGAGCGTCTCGTCGCCGACACCGCCGAGGTAGCCGGCGGCGATGCCGACGATCACGCCGATGACGGTCGCCAGGATGCCGGCGACGAAGCCGACCACCATGACGCCCCGGGTGCCGACGATGAGCTGGGAGAGGATGTCCTGGCCGAGGTGGGTGGTGCCCATCCAGTGCTCCCACGACGGCGGCTGCAGCAGGTCGTCGCTCTGCGCGCTCGGGTCGTAGGGGGCGATCCAGGGCCCGATGATCGCGATGAGCGTGAAGAACCCGAGGATCACGAGACCGGTGACGGCCTTCGAGTTGCGGAGGAACAGGAACTTCGTGGGTCGTCGCCTGCCGGGTGTGCGTGCCGCCGAGACCACGCCGGTCTGCGGAGCCTGCGACGGGATCGCGAGCTCGTTCGTCTCTTCGACGATGCTGGAGTCGATGGTCATCTCAACCCTCCTGTCGGGTGCGCGGATCGAGGACGACGTAGATGAAGTCGGCGATGATGTTGGCCACGAGCACGGCGACCGTGATGACGAGGAAGCAGCCCTGCATGAGGGGGTAGTCCTTCGCGTTCACGGCGTTGAAGAGCAGGAACCCGATGCCCTGGTAGGTGAACACCATCTCCATGATGAGCGTGCCGCCCACGATGAAGCCGAGCGAGAGCGCGAAGCTCGAGACCTGCGGCAGCACCGCGTTGCGGGCGGCGTAGCCGAACATCACGCGGCGCTCCGAGAGGCCCTTCGCGTGGGCGACCGTCACGTAGTCCTCGGAGGAGACGGTCACGACCATGTTGCGCATGCCGAGGATCCAGCCCGAGATCGACGAGATCACGATCGTCAGCGCTGGCAGCGTGCCGTAGTAGATGACCGAGCTCACGAACTCCCAGTTCCAGCCGGGGATGAGCGAGCGGTCGTAGCTGCCGCTCGCCGGGAACCAGCCGAGGGTGACCGAGAAGACGAAGATCGCGATGAGGCCGAGCCAGAAGTAGGGCACCGCAGAGAAGAAGGTCGAGATCGGCAGCAGTGAATCCGCCCAGGTGCCGCGGCGCCAGCCGATTCCCGTGCCGATGAGCGTGCCGATCGCGAAGCTCAGGATCGTCGCGATGCCCACGAGCCCGACGGTCCAGGGGATCGCCTGCGCGATGACCTCGTTCACGGGCATCGGGAAGAAGGCGAAGGAGACCCCGAGGTCGCCGTGCAGCAGCAGGTTCCAGTACTCGACGTACTGGTCCCAGAGCGACGACTCCTCGTCGAGGCCGAACATCGCGTAGAGCGCCTGCATCGCGTCGGTCGAGATCTTGCCCTGGTTCTTCGCGATGAGGGCCTTGACCGGGTCTCCCGGAAGCAGCCGGGGGATGAAGAAGTTGATGGTGACGGCGGCCCATGCCGTGATCGCGTAGAAGAACAGGCGTCGAGTGACGAACTTCACGGCGCCACCTCCGTGTCGGTGTCGAGCACGGCATCGAGCGCGTCGGCGTCGAGGTGCGGGCGCTCGCCGAAGGCCTCGAGCACCGATCCGAGTTCGGGTCGGTCGGGGCGGTCGGCGTAGCCCCAGCACGCCGCCTCGCGGCCCTCGCCGACGGCGACGAGCGGCGGCACCTCGGTGCGGCACAGCTCGGTCGCGAACGGGCAGCGCGGGTTGAAGCGGCATCCGCTCGGGGGAGTCACGAGGCTCGGCGCCTCGCCGCGTGCGCCATGGGCGCGGGCCTCGAGGTCGTCGGGGTCGGGGGCCGAGCGCACGAGCAGCTGGGTGTACGGATGCTTCGGGTCCTGCGTGACCGACTCGCTGTCGCCGCTCTCGACGATGCGGCCGGCGTACATGACCATCGTGCGGTCGGCGAAGTAGCGGGCCGAGGCGATGTCGTGGGTGATGTAGAGGATCGCGATCTGCAGTCGGTCGCGCAGGTCCTTCAGCAGGTTCAGGATGCCGAGGCGGATCGAGACGTCGAGCATCGAGATCGGCTCGTCGGCGAGCAGCACCTCGGGGTCGGCTGCGAGAGCGCGGGCGATGGCCACGCGCTGGCGCTGGCCGCCCGAGAGCTCGTGGGGGTACTTGTCGATGTACCGCTCGGCGGGGGTGAGCTGCACGCGCTCGAGCAGTTCGTCGAGGGCGTCCTCGAGCTCGGCTCCGCGCAGTCGGCCACGATGGATGCGGAGGCTGCGGCTCAGCGTGTAGCGCACGGTGTTGACCGGGTTCAGCGAGCCGAACGGGTCCTGGAAGATCATCTGCACGCGCCCGACGTAGCGGCGGAAGGCGCGGCGGTGCTTGGCGGTCGCGTCGTCGCCGTGCAGCAGGATCTGCCCGCCGGTGACCGGCATGAGCTGGGCGAGGAGTCGCGCGATGGTGGACTTGCCCGAGCCGGACTCCCCGACGAGGGCGACGACGCGGCCGCGGTGCAGCTCGAGGTCGACGTCGTCGACGGCGTGCACCGCGCCTCGCGAGCGGATGCCGCCGATCGGGAAGTGCTTCTGCAGTTTCACCGTCTGCAGGACGGGGGCTTCGTTGCTCATCGGATCACCTGGGGCTCGGGAAATCGGTTCGGGTCGACGCGGGTGCCGAGCCCGTCGGGGAGACTCCCTCGACGGGCTCGGCGTGCTCGCCTCGGGCTACTTCGTCGGCTCGAGCTTCGAGAGGATGAGCGCCGCCTGCGGGCCCGTGGGCTGCGGGTTGGCGTAGGGGTCCTCGTCGGTCGGGAAGCCGGTGTAGTTGACCGTAGAGTACTGAGCCACCGCCGGGCGCGACCAGAGCACGAGGCCCGGGGCGTCATCGACGAAGGCCTGCTGGATCGTCGCCATCGCCGCGTCGCGGGCAGCGTCGTCGGAGGCGCCCTTGAACGCTGCGAGGGCCTCGGTCACCGCGGCGTTGTCGTAGCGGCCGAAGTTCCAGTTCGCAGTCTCGCCGAGCGGCACGTACGAGGCGCCGTCCATGATGTTCGAGTAGAGGTTCCACGGCGTCGAGCCGTTGTCGACCCAGTGCAGCGTCGCCTGGAAGTTGCCGAACGGGATGATGTCGTTGAACCAGGTGTCCTGCACCGCGGGCTCGACGCTCGCGGTGGCCCCGAGCTCCTCGGCGCCCGCCTTGATGATGTCGAGCGCGCTCAGGTAGTCGCTCCAGCCCGCAGGATTCGTGAGCACGAACGACACCGCCTCGCCATCGGGGTCGATGAGCTTGCCGGCCGAGTCCCACGTGTAGCCGGCGTCGGTGAGCACCTGCTTCGCGGCGTCGACGTCGACCGAGAGCTCCTCGCCCTGGAACTGCGGGGCGATGAACTCGTCACCGGTCGGCTGCGGCAGGCCCGTGACGTTCGAGATCGTCGGCCAGACGCCGTAGCCGGCCTTGGTCGAGATCTCCTCGCGGTCCATGGTGAGGTTCAGCGCCTGACGGAATGCGACGTTGTCGAACGGCTTCGTCTGGTTGTTCAGGAACAGCACGTCGGCACCGAAGCCGCCGCCGGCGACCTGGTGGAAGTGCTCGGGGTCCTTCGCGATGAAGGTGTTCTCGTAGTCGGGGATGAAGGTCCAGCCCCACTGCGCCTCGCCGGTCGTGAGCGCGGTCGTCAGTCCGTTGTTGTCGTTGAAGGTGTCGTAGCGCAGGGCGCCGACCTTGGGCTCTCCGCCCCAGTAGTCGGGGTTCGGCTTCAGCGACACCGACTGCGAGGTGAACGTGTCGAGCAGGAACGGCCCGGTGCCGATCATCTCGTCGTCGGTGAACTCCACCGGGTCGTCGACCTCGGCCCAGATGTGCTCGGGCACGATGAGCAGCTTGTAGAGCTTGTCGCGGTTCACGTACTGCGAGGTCGTGAAGTTCACGGTGACCTGGTTGCCGTCGACGGTGATGTCGCCGTACTGGTCGGGGAAGTCGGTGTTGAGTGCGGGCGTGTCCTTGCGGAGCTGGATCGAGAAGCCGATGTCGTCGGCGGTGAAGTCCTCGCCGTCCGACCACTTGACGCCCTCGCGAGCGGTGATGATCGCCTGGGTCGAGTCCTCGTTCCACTCGACCGAGTCGGCGAGCCAGGGCGTCGGGTCGTCGGTGGGGTGCAGCTCGTTGATCTGCATGAGCGACTCGTAGACGACGAACGCGTAGCCGAGCGAGAGCGAGGCAGAGCCGGTGGCGAGCGGATTCTGGTTCGGTGCCTGCGGGCCGTTCGGCATGCCGACGGTCAGCACCTTGGTCGAGCCGCCGCTGTCGCCGCCCGAGTCCGCGCTGCAGCCCGTGAACGCCAAGCCGGCGACGACCAGTACGGCGCCGGCGGCGAGGATGCTCTTTCTCATGAGAATGCCTCCTTGCATTTCTGTTGTGTGTGGTGCCTTGGATGGTGCGTGTGTTCGTGCGCGCCTCAGGGGTGAACCTGCAGCACGGCCTCCAGACGGAGATCTCTGCTGGAACGCCCGACGCGCACGCGGTACTCGCCGCGCGGCAGGCTCCAGTCTCCGCGTTCGAGATCCCAGATCTCGAACGCGCGACGCGGAATGGGGATGGTGACGGTGACGGATGCCCCCGCTGCGGCGTCGATGACCGCGGAACCGGCGAGCCAGCGCACCGGCCGCTCGATGCCGTCGTCGGGGCCCTCGAGGTAGACCTGCACGACCTCGCGGCCGTCGCGCCCGCCGACGTTCGAGACGGTGACGGATGCCTCCGCATGCGCGCCCGTGTCGGCCGGGGCGACCGAGAGCGCCTCGTACTGCCAGCTCGTGTAGCCGAGGCCGAAGCCGAACTCGCGGGCGGGCGTGCGCCCGAGCCGATCCCAGCCGCGGTGGCCGACGTGGATGCCCTCGGTGTAGTCGAGGTAACCGCCGACCGGCAGGCCGTTCGGCACCGGGGCATCCGCTTCGTCGACCGGGAGGGTCCACGGCAGGCGACCCGAGGGTTCGATCGCGCCCGTGAGCACCGCCGCGAGCGAGGTGCCCGCCTCCTGGCCGGGCAACCACCACCACAGCACGGCCGGCACCTCGTCGAGCCACGGCAGGATGACGGGTGCTCCCGCGTTCACGACCACGACGGTGCGGGGGTTCGCGGCGGCGACGCGGCGCACGAGCTCGTTCTGACGGCCGGGCAGGGCGAGATTCGGCCGGTCCCATCCCTCGGACTCGGTCTCGGAGTTCGTGCCGATGACGACGATCGCGAGGTCGGCGGAGGCGGCTGCGGCGACGGCGTCGTCGATCTCCTCGGCGACCGACCTGCCGGGCGTGCGCGAGCGGAGGTGCACGCGCACGAATCGGCCGTACGACTCGGCGTCGATGATCTGCAGCTCGGCGACGATCGTGACGGATCGCGTCTCATCGGTGTCGATGACGGCGGTGCGGCTCGGCGGGTTCGCGTACGAGGAGTCGAGCACCACCTCGGAGCCGACCCTCCGCTCCGATTCGCCGATGAGCTCGCCGTCGACCAGCACGCGATGCGCGCCCACCGGCGCGATCTCGATCTCGTGCCGGCCGGCCCCGGGCAGCTCGAGCTCGGCGACGAGGCGCACGCTCGCGGCATCCGGTCGCTCGACTGGGAACCAGATGCGCGACGGGTCGGTGACGGCGAACTGCTCGAGCACGTCACCGTCGCCGCCGAGCAGCTCGACCATGAGGCCGGGCTCGCCCGCCGGTGTCGTGAGCCGGTCGAGGGGCACGAGTGGTGCGGTCGCCTCTGCCGTGCCGCCGCGATGGAGCGTGACGGATGCGCCGGGCAGCGCCTCGACGAGAGCGGCGAGCGGGTCGGCGACGAGCGGGGGCGTGACGAACGCGCTGCCGCCGCCCTGGGTGAAGGGCTTCACGGCGTTCGGGCCGATGAGCGCGACGGATGCCCCGGCCGCAACGGCGAGCGGCAGCAGGCCGCCCTCGTTGCGCAGCACGACGGTCGAGCGGGCGGCGAGCTCGGTGAGGAGGCCCCGCACCTCGGGGGAGTCGGGAGCGGGGAAGTCGCCGGTGGGCGCCGACTCGACGAGTCCGGGCGTGCCGCTCAGGGCGCCGACCCTTGCGGCGAGCGTCACGATGCGCTCGACGTGCTCGTCGATCGCGGTCTCGCTCACCCGGCCGGCGCGCACGGCGTCGACGAGGGCGTCGCCCCACGGGCCGAGCGGGCCGGGCATCACGAGGTCGAGGCCGGCGTTGGCCGGGGCATCCGTCGTCTTCGTCGCGAGCCAGTCGCTGACGACGACGCCGTCGAAGCCCCACTCGGTGCGGAGGATGTCGGTGAGCAGCACCTCGTGCTCGGTCGACGTTGCTTCGACGCCGCCGACGGCGAGCCCGTTGTAGGCCGCCATGAGGGTCCAGACACCGGCCTCGACGACCGCCTCGAAGGGGGCGAGGTAGACCTCGCGCAGCGTGCGCTCGTCGATGCGGGCGAGGTACTCGGTGCGCTCGGTCTCGGACTCGTTCGCGATGAAGTGCTTGATGCAGGCGGCGACGCCCGCGGCCTGGATCGACTCGACGAACGCGACGGCGAGGCTCGCCGCGAGCGTCGGGTCTTCGGAGAGGCACTCGAAGTGCCGCCCGCCGACCGGGGTGCGCTGCAGGTTCACGACCGGCGCGAGCACGACGTCGACGCCCTTGCGGCGGGCTTCGGACGCCATGAGCGTGCCGATGCGGCGCTGGATCTCGGGATCCCAGGTCGCGGCGGTCGCCGAGGGGGCCGGCAGCTGCGCCGACGGCAGGCTCGAGGTGTCGTCGCCGCCGCGCACGCCGATCGGACCGTCGGAGACGGTGATCGTGCGGAGGCCGAGTTCGGGCAGCGAGTGCAGGGTCCACGTTCCGGCGCCGGTGAGCAGTCGCACCTTCTCGTCGAGCGGAAGACTGCGGGCGATCGCCGCGGGTGAGAGGGGGGCCGCCGTGTCGGCCGGTTCGGTCACCGTGTGGTTCGGGCTCACGCCTGCACTCCGTTCGTGTCTCGTCGTCGAGGGACTGCGGCCATGCTGACATACTTACTGACCTGTAAGTAAGTTGGAGTGGTAACGTTTCGATAACACCAGACGGTGAGCAGTGCCGGCGTCGCCGTGGAATGCTGCAATCGAGCGAGACGCGGGGCTGCGAGGCATCCGCACAGGAGGGAACCCCGTGGCCACAGCCCATGACGACGCGCGCGGCAAGCCGGCCGCCGAGCGCGCCCTGCGTCCGCAGGCCCGTACCACCGAGCGCCGCGAAGCCGTGCTGAAGGCCGCGATGAACGTCTTCGGTGCCCGCGGGTACAACAAAGGCGCACTCGTCGAGGTGGCCGAGCAGGCCGGCATGACCCATGCCGGTGTGCTGCACCACTTCGGCAGCAAGGAGGGGCTGCTCGTCGCGATGCTGAAGTACCGCGACGGCGAGGAGGTCGCCGGGGTGCCCGCCCGCGCGCAGACCGAGGGCCCGGCGTTCCTGCAGCACCTCGTCGACACGGTCGAGGAGAACACGCACCGCCGTGGCGTCGTGCAGGCGTACTCGGTGCTCTCGGGGGAGTCGGTCACCGACGGGCATCCGGCGCACGAGTACTTCGAGATGCGCCTCGACGTGCTGCGCGAGAAGATCGCCGGCGTGCTCGGCGAGGTCACCGGCAACACCGACCCCGACGAGCTCTCGGACTCGGCCTCGGCGCTCATCGCCGTCATGGACGGCCTGCAGGTGCAGTGGCTCCTGAACCCCGACGCCGTCGACATGCCCCGCATCGTGAGCCGCACGCTCGACGAGATCGTCGCCCGCCTGCGGGCGCGGGCGGGCGACTGATCGCTACTTCGCCGGCGCGCTCGCCTTCACGGGGATGAGGAGCGCGAGCCCGAGCGCGATCACGAGCACGATGCCGAGGATGCCGAAGTACGGCTCGCCGCCGATCGTGACGAAGAGCGCGAACGCGGTCGGCGCAAGGAAGCTCACCGCACGGCCGGTCGTGGCGTAGAGGCCGAAGACCTCGCCCTCCCGGCCGGCGGGGATGAGCCGGGCGAGGAAGGTGCGGCTCGCCGACTGCGCCGGGCCGACGAAGAGGCAGAGCGCCAGGCCCGCGGTCCAGAACACGATCTGCCCGCCGTCGTGCAGGAAGAACACGATGAGCCCGCTGATGACGAGGCCGATGAGGGCCGCCATGATCACCGGCTTCGCACCGAGCCGGTCGTCGAGCGCGCCGACCGCGATCGTCGAGATGCCCGCGACGACGTTCGCCGCGATCGCGAAGATGATGACCTCGCCGGCCGAGAAGCCGAAGACGGATGCCGCGAGCACGCCGCCGAACGTGAAGACGCCCGCGAGCCCGTCGCGGAACACCGCGCTCGCCAACAGGAACCAGACGGTGTTGCGCTGCTCCTTCCAGAGCCGCTTGATGTCGCGGCCGAGCCGCGCGTACGACGCGAAGAAGCCGATCTTCTCCCGCTCGACCGCCGCGGGGTTGCGGTACTCGGGCACCGCGAAGAGTACGGGCAGGGCGAAGAGGCCGAACCACAGGGCCGAGACGAGCATCGTCACGCGCACGTCCATGCCGTTGTCGCCGGTGACGCCGAAGAGGCCGACCTCGGGCTGGATGAAGCCGAAGTACACGACGAGCAGCAGCACGATGCCGCCGACGTAGCCCATGCCCCAGCCGAAGCCCGAGACCTTGCCGATCGATCGCGGCGTCGAGACCTGCACGAGCATGGCGTTGTAGTTGACGCCCGCGAACTCGAAGAACACGTTGCCGGCGGCCACCAGGAACAGGCCGAGCAGCAGGTACTCGGGGCCGGGCTGCACGAAGAACATCGCGACCGTGATGGCAACGACGATGTACGTGTTGACGGCGAGCCAGAACTTGCGGCGACCGCTCGTGTCGGAGCGCTGGCCCGTGATCGGCGCGAGCAGCGCGATCAGCAGGCCCGCGATCGCGAGCGCCCAGCCGAGCTGCGCCTCGACCGTGCCCTTCGGGCCGAACGACTCGCTCGTGAGGTACACCGTGAACACGAACGTCGTGACGACCGCGTTGAACGCCGCCGATCCCCAGTCCCAGAGGCCCCACGCGAAGATGCGCCCCTTGCGCGCGCCGGCTTCGGCGACCGCCTCGACCTGCCCGGTCGCGACCCCGATCGTCGCCGCGGCCCCGTCTGGCGGGGTGAGGTGGGACGGCGGGAAGTTGCGGGGCGCTTCGGGTGAGCGCGACGCGTCGGGATCGGTCATGGCTGCAGTCTCGTTCTCTCAGGTGAACAGCGGGTGGCGGATGCCGCGGCCGGGCGCTGCCCGGTCGGCACGCTCACGCGAGCCGGGGTCCTCATCGACCCGAGGGCACTGTATCGCTGCTGTGCACCCGACCGCTCGCGGCTCGCGGCCTGCGGTGCCGCGAGCCGGTGCGCTCCTACTGCAGCTCGAGCACTTCCTGGAGGATCGGGTTGTAGCTGCCGAAGTGCAGCACACCGGACTCGAGCTGCACCGACGGCTGGTAGTTCGAGTCGTAGTCGGCAGGAGCGAGGTAGGTGCCGTCGCCGCGCTCGGTGTCCTCGACCCAGCCCTCCGCCTGCAGTTGATCGAGCCATGCCTGACCCTCGTCGCCCACCTCGAGTCGCGCGTACCAGACGGCGACATCGCTGTTCGGCTTGGTCCAGACGCAGACGAGCGCTCCCGCATCCGCCATGCGCTCCATCACCGGCCCGAGCAGGAACGGTTCCGCCTCGAGTTCGTGGCCTTCGTCGCTGAGGCGCGCGTATTCGGCGTCGGTGAGCACGGTGTCGCAGCCCGCTGCCGCGGCCGGAGGATCGACGGTGGCGTCGGTGGCGGGGGCCGAGGGTTCGACGCTCGCCACGGTCTCCGCAGCGGCGCCGGAGGCGGACGGATCGGCCGCGCCCGCGCCGCAACCGGTCAGGACGAGGACGAGTGCGCCGGCGGCGATCGCCGCGAGGAATTCGGTTCGAGAAGCCATGCCCAGAGAATAGGAACATATCTTCCTATTCGCAACGGGTGTGCTCGATTCGTGACCCGCATTCAGGGGTAGCCCTGAGACGACCTCGCGACCGACCGCCCGCCGCTCAGCTGTAGACCTCGGCGATCAGCTCGCCGAACAACTGCTCAGCGTCGCACTCGAGGCGCTGTCGGGTGAACCAGTCGCAGACGTTCCGGCAGTCGCGGTGCAGCAGGTCGAAGCCCTGCGGATTCGACACCACATCGACGACCTGCGGCAGGTCGATCGCGACCATCCGCCCGTCGTGCACCAGCAGGTTGTACGGCGAGAGGTCGCCGTGGGCGAGCCCCGAGCGCGCGAGCGTGCGCATGAACTCGACGACCTGGTGGAACAGCTCGCGCAGCTCGTCGGGCGTCGCGCGCACCTGCGCGAGGCGAGGCGCAGCGACGCGGCCGTCGCCGATGAACTCCATGAGCACCTCGGTGCCGCTCACCTGCACCGGGTACGGCACCGCCGCCCCGAGCTCGGTGAGCCGCTTGAGCGCCTCGAACTCGGCGTAGGCCCACTGCACGCGGGCGACCTCGCGTCCGAACGTCGTGCCCTTCGCGAGTGCGCGGGCGTCACGGCTGCGGCGGGTGCCGCGCCCTTCGGTATAGACGGTCGAGCGGTGGAAGTCGCTGTGCTCGGTGCCACGGTACCGCTTCGCGGCGAGCAGCACGTGCGCGCCGAGGGTGCCGGGTTCGGCATCGGGCACGGCGCGTTCGATGAGGTAGAGGTCGGCCTCCTTGCCGGTCTTCACGACACCGAGTTCGGTGTCGATCGCCGCGGCATCCGTGACGAGCCACGCGGGCCGCGGCTGCGGGCCGCGTTCGAGCGGCGTGGTGGCCGGCCAGGTCGACCAGCGTTGGCCCTCGCCGGGTTCCGTGGTCTGGAAGGCGAGGTCGCCCGCGTCGAACCGCGGGGTCGTGAAGGCGATGGATGCCGTGTGCGCACGCACGACGGCGGATTCGTCGAGAGACGAGGTGATGTGCAAGGTGGATCTCCGAAGGTCGCGGAGGCCACCGGGCCGCTCAGCGGGTGGAGGCCTCGCAAGTGAAGGGAACGTGGAGGTTCACGACAACGACAGCCATGATCGACTCCTTTCTTCACCGGATGCACCGGAGCGGGTGCTGCGCGAAACGGCAACTCCGGCAGTCTAGGTGCGTTCATGCTCCACGTCCAGACCCGAGTTCGTCGCTGTGCCGGCGCGGGCGGAGTAGGGTCGGCGCCATGCAGGGCGACGTGGGGCACGAGGCATCCGCCACCGTGGTGCTCGTCGAGGGCGACAGCGACCGGCTCGCGGTCGAGGCGCTCGCGGCGCGGCTCGGGTGCGATCTCGCCTCGGCGGGTGCGCGCGTCGTCTCGATGCACGGCGTGACCAACCTGCACCGCCACCTCGGCGAGATCGCCGGACGGCACCGACCGCCGCGCGTGCTCGGGCCCTACGACGCCGCCGAGATCGGGTACGTTCGACGTGCCGTCGACGACGCCGGGCTCGGTTCTGCGGGCACGCTCGATGAGCTCGCCGCGCTGGGATTCTTCGCGTGCGAGCCCGACCTCGAGGGCGAGCTGATCCGCGCGCTCGGCGTCGATCGCATGCAGCAGCTGCTCGCCGAGCATGGTGAGATCGTGCGCTTCCGAGGGTTCCAGCACCAGCCCGCCCAGCGCCTGCGGCCGACGGATGCGCAGCTCCGGCGGTTCCTCGGCACCCACGCCGGGCGCAAGGCGCAGTTCGCACCGCTCATGATCGACGCACTCGACGAGCCCCGCATCCCCACGGCCATGCGGCGACTCGTCGAGACCGCGGTCGAGCGGGCGCCCGCCGCGCGCCAGTCAGCGCCGCGTCGCTGACAGGGCGACGCGCGGTGTCGGGACAGACTCCGTCACACGCGCCCCGACGCCGCGACCACGCTCGGATCGGCGACCTCGACGGCGATCAGCGACTTCGGCTCGACACCGTCGCCGGGAGCGGGAGTCCGCCAGATCCGAACCGGTGCACCGATGCCCGGAACCTGCGGTTGCAGCAGTCCACGGCTCGTCGCCGATCGCGGGCGCCACTCCGCGCGGAACATCGCCTGCTCGGCGCCCGACACCGTGAGGTCGAACGACGAGACCGTGCCGTCCTCCGAGAGTCGGATGTCGCGGGCGAGCACGACTCCGTGCTCGGCGTGCGCGCCGTCGCGCAGCATCGCCCACTCCGCCTGCATCGCACGCTCCTTCTTCGCCCCGGAGATCGATCCGACGAGGAGTGCCCAGAGGATCACGGGGATCGCGGCGAGCAGGATCGTGAAGACCGCGTCGAACCACCACCCGGGCGTTGCTCCGGACCAGAGCAGCATGAGGGCCGCGACGACGCCGATGGTCGCGACTACGTTCGCGACCGCGAACACCGAATGACCGACCGGGCCCAGCCGAGCTGGGAGTCCGAGCGACTCGGGCACGCTCTCGGAGGCGTCGAGTCGCTCGAGCAGGTGCACGACGTGGCCGGCGGTGTCGGCGGAGGGCGGCTTCGGCATGGCCGCATCGTAGCCCCAGCAGGGAAACACGTCGTGAACGGGCTCTTCCGTCGAGGACCGTGATGTGGTTCAGTGAGCCATGGACCCCAACGCAGCCGCCGGGGGGCGGTTCAACGGCAGACTCGCCATCCTGCTCGCGATGGCCATGTTCGTGCTGGTCGTCGACACCTCGCTCATGAACGTGTCGATCTCGGCGGTGGTGCGCGATCTCGACACCACCGTGAGCGGCGTGCAGGGCGCGATCGCGCTCGAAGCACTCGTCTCGGCGGCGTTCATCCTCATCGGCGGCAAGACCGGCGACCTCATCGGGCGCAAGCTCGCCTACATCCTCGGCCTGCTCGGCTATGCGATCGGGGCCATCGCGATGGTCTTCGCACAGGACCTCACCGCGATCATCATCTTCTGGGCGTTCATCGGCGGCATCGGCGCGTCACTGCTGCTGCCAGCGATGCAGTCGCTCATCCACGGCAACTTCGAGGGCGCCCATCAGACGCGGGTGTACGCGCTGGTCGGGGCATCCGCAGCTATCGCCGCCGCCGTCGGGCCGTTGCTCGGCGGGTTCATCACCACCTTCCTCTCCTGGAGGGTCGGCTTCGCCCTCGAGGCGGTCATCATCGCGGTCGTACTCGCGGGCATCGGGCTCGTGAAGGACGTGCCGTACCACGGCGATCGATCGATCGACCTGGTCGGGGCACTGCTGTCGATCGTGGGCATGGGCGGCGTCGTCACCGGCATCCTCGTCTGGCAGGAGGGCGGCGGGTACGTCGGCCTGATCATCGGCATCGGGGTGCTCGGCCTCGGCCTCCTGGTGTTCTGGCTGCGCAGCCGCAAGCGTCGCGGCAAGCCCACGCTGCTCGACCCGACGCTCTTCGATTCGAAGATGTTCCGGTCGGGCGCGAGCGGGCAGCTGCTGCAGCAGATCGCCCTCGGCGGCACGATGATCGTGCTGCCGATCTACCTGCAGATGGTCTTCGAGTACAACGCGCTGCAGGCGGGGCTGTCGATCGCACCGCTCTCGCTCAGCATGTTCGTCGTCGCGCTGCTCGCCGGCCGGGGACTCAAGCGCCGCCCGGCGAACATCATCCTCTGGGGGTTCGTCCTCGTCGTCGTGGGCATCGTCATCCTCGTGCCGATCGTGCCCATCGCCGACTCGGGTTGGTATCTCACGATCCCGCTCATCATCGCGGGCTGCGGCCTCGGCCTGCTCGTCTCGCAGCTGAACAACTACACGCTCTCGCCGATCTCCGACGAGCGCGTGAGCGAGGCGGCGGGCGTGAACTCTGCAGCAGGCTCGTTCGGCCTCTCGTTCGGGCTCGCCTTCGCCGGCGCGATCATGCTCGCGACGCTCGCCTTCACGTTCACCGCGAGCGCCGAGGCGAGCTCGGTGCTGAGCGCCGACGAGCAGCAGCAGGTCTCCACCGTGCTCGAAGAGGACGCCGAGATCATGACGAACACCGGCCTCGAGTCACTGCTCGTCGATCAGACGCCCGAAGTGCAGGAGGAGATCCTGCGCATCAACACCGACTCGCGTTTCATCGCCCTGCAGGTCGCCCTGCTGGTGCCGATCCTCGCGGGGCTCCTCGGTGTCGCGAACGCACTGCGGATGCGACGGCTGCCTGATCCGAAACCCTCCGCATCGGCCGAGGGCGCGGCGCTCGGCTGAGGCGCGGTCGGGCCTCGCCGAGGGCTCTGCCGCAGGCTATGCCGCGGGCGCGAGCATCGACGCGAAGGTGGGAGCGCTGACGAAGGTGAGCGACGCGTCGGTGAGCACGGCGATCGGGCTGATGCCGCTGCCCGGTTCCACCGGTCCGACGTAGGCACCGGGCACCGGGTCGTCGGTGAGGACGTATCCCGTCTCGCCGAGCGTCTCCGCCCAGGCGGCCCCGTCGGAGGGGGTGACGCCGACCTCGACGACGGTCAGCTTGATGTCGGTGCTCGGCTTCACCCAGGCGCAGGCGATGCCGTCGGCCTCGACCATCCGAATGGCGAGTGCATCGAACACGTGGGGCGTGGGGCGCGGCTCGACGCCGTCGTCGGCGAGCTTCTGGTACGCCTCGGCCGAGAGCACCGTTTCGCAGGTTGCAGCCGGAGCCGCAGTCGGCGTCGGTTCCGGTGGCGACGTCGGAGCCGATGTCGGCGAAGACGACGCCGACGGAGCAGCGTCGACGTCGGCCGCCGTGCAACCGCTGAGCAGGACGACGGCGAAGGCGGCGAGCAGAGCGCGGCCGGCGGAGAGGCGTCGGGTCATGGATGAGAGCCTATTCGTCGAGGGTCTGTTGCTCCGGAGCCGGGGCCGGGTTCCGTCAGCTGCCCGGTCCGCCGGCGATCGCGGCGATCGATCGCAGCGTCTTGCCGGGCTCGGCGAAGTACGTGACACCATCGACGTGCGCGATCGCCGGCTGGAGGTCCTCATCGAACTCCGGATACCGAACCAGCGCCTCGGGCAACGGGCGATCGACGGCGGTCCATCCTGAAGGCGCGAGCCCTGCGACGCGGGCGTTCCACAGCTCGTCCGATTCTGCGAGGCGAGCGATCCAGACCCGTTCGTCGCCCGCTGTCCAGAGGCACTCGAGTGCGCCTTCGGCGACGAGGTCGGCACCGGCGGGTGGTGGATAGCTCTCCGCGTCGGGACGAGCTTCGAAGCCCCGTTCGTCGAGGGCCGGGTACGTCTCCGCCGTCAGGATGTTCGCGCAATCCAGTACCGGGTCGGGTTCATCGGCAGGTTCTGTCGTGGGAGAGGGCTTCGGCTCGACCATCTCGGGAGACGCAACGGGCGTCGTCTCGGAGGTCGTCGCGCCTCCCGCGCTCGCGCACCCGGTCAGGAGCAGGATCGAGATGGCTGACGTGAGGATCGCGCCAGTCATAGGGGCTCGGGTCATGCCCGGAGCATACGTGGGCGAACCGGCACGAGTCCATCCCGGTCGGGCCTGATCGGGGGCCAGGTCGGCCCTTTGCCAGCAGGACGGGTGCGGTCGGCGGGCGCGCCGACCAGCGCTCCGATACCGAGAACGAGGCACAGCGGGCGGTAGCAGCGTGCGTCGAGCCTGCGGAACCGATCGCTCGGGTCGGGCAGGCCGAGTGCCCGACCTGCCACGACGCCACCGACTGCCGCTCGCGTCAGGAGTGCCAGCCCCGCAGTGCGCCGGGCGAGCACGGCGATCGGACGATCCCGGAGCGCTCCGCCGACGATGAGGCCGGCCGCCGTCGCCATCGCTGCGACCGTCGCGGTCGCGACGGGCGCCGGTGGGGCGGAGGTCGATCCGACCGTCGCGTCCGCCAGCTCGGCGCGGCTCTTCGCGGGCCAGCTCGAACCGCTCGCCCAGGCGGCGTGCAGCAGGCCGACGCCCACGAGTCCGACGGCCGCGACCGCCCTCGACGCCAGCCGCACCCCGGAAGCACCTCGCACGAGTCCCACCATAATCGCCTGCTGCTCCGGCGCGCGGTGGGCCCCGCTGTTCGAGGCGGCTGCCCGACGGCGTCGTCGCTACGGCGTCGTCCAGGTGGCCGGCGGCTTCACCTGGTCGTACAGCCAGATCTGGAAGAAGGCGTCGAGGTCCGCTCCCGAGGCCTCCTCGAAGACGGCCTGGAACTCGTCGGCCGTCGCGGCCGAGTCGTCGTAGCGCTCGAGCCAGAGTCGGGTGCCGGCGAAGAACGCCTCGTCGCCGAGCTCGACGCGGAGCGCGTGCAGCGTGCCGGCGCCGCGGTCGTAGATCTGGCCGGCGAAGAGGCCCAGTGGGCCGGGATCGCCGATCTGGAGTTGCCAGTACGAGGCCGGACGGGCCTGGTTGTACCAGTTGTCGTAGGCCTGCTGCGCGGTGGTGCCGCCCGTGTGCTCGGTCCACATCCGCGTCGCGTACGTCGCCCAGCCTTCATTGAGCCAGATGTCCTGCCAGCGTTCGGGGCTCACGGCGTCGCCGAACCACTGGTGCGCGAGCTCGTGCGCGACCGTGCCCTGGCTCGCCTGGCTCGAGTAGACCGGGCGGGTCTGCGTCTCGAGGGCGTATCCGACCGAGTCGTTGTCGACGATCGCTCCGAACGAGGTGAACGGATACGGGCCGAATCGACTCTCGAAGAAGTCGATCATCGCGACCTGTCGACCGAGGCTCGCGTTCGTGGTCGCGAGCCGGGTGGGGGACAGCTTCGTGTCGACGGCATCGATGATCGGCACACCGCTCGACGAGACGGAGGTGCGAAGTTCGAAGTCGCCGACCGACGCGGTCGTGAGGTAGCTCGCCTGCTGGTCGGGGGCGTCCCAGAACCACGTCGTCCATCCGCCGGCCGTCTCCTCGGGTCGGGGCTGCGTGCCGTTCGCCACGGCGACCTTGCCCTCCGGCACGGTGATCGCGAAGCTGTAGCTCGCCTTGTCGGTCTGGTGGTCGCTCACGGGGTACCACGTCATCGAGCCTTCGGGCTCGCTCACGACCATGGCGCCATCGCGCGTGGTCACCCAGCCGTAGAGCGCCTCCTCGATGTCGAGCGGCCGCGTGGTCGGCCCCCCGTATTCGACGACCACCCGTGCGCTCTGGCCCGCCTTGAGTTTCGGGCGGGGCTGCACCGTGAGCTCCCAGACGCGTTCTGCGTCGTTCTGGACCTGCCAGTAGGCGGCTCCCTCGACCACTGCTCCGGTGGCCGGAGGGGCGACGAGCTTCGCGGTCTTGCCGTTCACCGTCAGCGAGCTGACCGTCATGCCGCGGAGGTCGAGGTTGAACCGGTCGAGGTCCTGCGTGGCGACGAGGTCGATCGTTGCGGTGCCCTCGAACTGCCCCTCGAGGGGTGCGGGCGCGGCCGCGGGCGGCGAGTACGTGACGCCGAGGTCGTAGTGCTGCACGTCGTAGCCGCCGTTGCCGGCGTTCGGGAAGTACGCATCACCGGCCCCGGGTGCGCCCGCCGTGTAGCGCGGCCCACCCGCTGCTCCTGGCGCTGCGACCGCTCCGGTCGCCCCGAGCCCTCCGATCACCGCGAGCGCGACCGTCAGGCCGCCGACCAGCTTCATCCGTCTCCCGTTCACGATCGTTCCCCTCATCGTCTCCACGTGGCGCTTGCGCGAAACTCTAGGGATGCGCGGACGAGGCCGGTAGCCCCCGGCGCGGAATACTGGACGCCTGCTGTGAGTTGAGTCAAGTACACTCAAGTTTCACCGCCTCGACTTGACACGTTCACGGGGCGCTGAGAAGCTTGAGTCGGCAAGGCTCAAGTCTTGCCTCAGGTACTTCGGTTGCGGGCCAGGAAGGGTCGAACCGGTATCCGGCCAGCTGATCCACAGGCCGTGCGGCACTCGCGTGCGGCCCGGACCGCTGGCGGAGAGAAGGAGAACACACATGTCACGTGCAGTAGGAATCGACCTCGGCACCACCAACTCGGTCGTCGCGGTCCTCGAGGGCGGCGAGCCCACGGTCATCGCGAACGCGGAGGGTCTGCGCACCACTCCGTCGGTCGTCGCATTCACGAAAGACGGCGAGGTGCTCGTCGGCGAGACCGCGAAGCGCCAGGCCGTCACCAACGTCGACCGCACCATCGCGTCGGTCAAGCGCCACATGGGCACCGATTGGAAGACCGACGAGATCGACGGCAAGCAGTACACGCCGCAGGAGATCTCGGCGCGCATCCTGCAGAAGCTGAAGCGAGACGCTGAGCAGTACCTCGGCGACACCGTCACCGACGCCGTCATCACGGTCCCCGCGTACTTCAACGACGCCGAGCGCCAGGCCACCAAGGAGGCCGGCGAGATCGCGGGCCTCAACGTGCTGCGCATCATCAACGAGCCCACCGCGGCCGCGCTCGCGTACGGCCTCGACAAGGGCAAGGAAGACGAGCTCATCCTGGTCTTCGACCTCGGTGGCGGCACGTTCGACGTGTCCCTCCTCGAGGTGGGCAAGGACGACGACTTCTCGACCATCCAGGTGCGCGCCACCGCGGGCGACAACCGCCTCGGCGGCGACGACTGGGACCAGCGCATCGTCGACTGGCTCATCAAGAAGTTCAAGGAGTCGACGGGCGTCGACGTCTCGAACGACAAGATCGCGAAGCAGCGCCTGAAGGAGGCCGCCGAGCAGGCCAAGAAGGAACTCTCCTCGAACCTGAAGGCGTCCATCCAGCTGCCCTACCTCTCGCTCACCGAGAACGGCCCCGCGAACCTCGACGAGACGCTCACGCGCGCCGAGTTCGAGAACATGACGAGCGACCTGCTCGACCGCACCAAGAAGCCGTTCGAAGACGTCATCCGCGAGGCGGGCGTCAAGCTCTCCGACATCGCGCACGTCGTGCTCGTCGGTGGATCGACGCGCATGCCCGCGGTCAGCGAGCTCGTGAAGAAGGAGACCGGCCAGGAGCCCAACAAGGGCGTCAACCCCGATGAGGTCGTCGCCGTCGGCGCCGCCCTCCAGGCGGGCGTCCTGAAGGGCGAGCGCAAGGACGTTCTGCTCATCGACGTCACCCCCCTCAGCCTCGGCATCGAGACCAAGGGCGGCATCATGACGAAGCTCATCGAGCGCAACACGGCCATCCCCACGAAGCGCAGCGAGACCTTCACGACCGCCGACGACAACCAGCCGTCGGTCGCGATCCAGGTCTTCCAGGGCGAGCGCGAGTTCACGCGCGACAACAAGCCGCTCGGCACCTTCGAGCTCACCGGCATCGCGCCGGCGCCGCGGGGCATCCCGCAGATCGAGGTCACGTTCGACATCGACGCCAACGGCATCGTGCACGTGTCCGCGAAGGACAAGGGCACGGGCAAGGAGCAGCGCATGACGATCTCGGGCGGCTCGAGCCTCCCGAAGGACGACATCGAGCGCATGGTGCGCGAGGCCGAAGAGCACGCCGCCGAAGACAAGGCGCGTCGCGAGTCGGCCGAGACCCGCAACCAGGCCGAGCAGCTCGTCTACTCGATCGAGAAGCTCATCAAGGACAACGACGACAAGCTCCCCGCTGACGTCAAGTCCGAGGTGCAGGGCGATGTCGACGCGCTGAAGACCGCGCTCGCCGGCGACGATGACGAGGCCGTGAAGTCGGCCTTCGAGAAGCTCAACGCATCGCAGGGCAAGCTCGGCGAGGCGATCTACGCCCAGTCGCAGCAGGCCGACGCGAGCACCGCGGCCGGCGAAGACGCGAACGCGTCGGGCGCCGAGGGCGACCAGTCCTCCGACGAAGACGTCGTCGACGCCGAGGTCATCGACGACGAGGAAGAGAAGAAGTAGCCATGGCAGACGAGAAGGAGACTCCCGAGGTCCCCGATCCCGACGCCGGCGCCACCGACGAGGTGACGGATGCCGCGGCATCCGTCACCCCGGAGGGGGCCGACCTCGAGGTCGACGACGACGAGGTGCTCACGGTCGACGACATCCTGAACGCGGCGAACGCCGAGGTGCAGGAGCCGAGCGACGAGCACCTGGCCGATCTCAAGCGCATCACCGCGGAGTACGCCAACTACCGCAAGCGCACCGAGGCGAATCGCGAGCTCGAGCGCGAGCGCGCCGTCGGCGCGGCCGTGGCCGTGCTGCTGCCAGTGCTCGACGACCTCGACCGTGCCGAGAAGCACGGCGACCTCGAGGGCGACGCTCCGTTCGCGACCATCGCCGCGAAGCTGCGCGGCTCGGTCGAGAAGCTCGGCCTCACCGCGTTCGGCGAGGTCGGCGAGGCGTTCGACCCGCAGCGTCACGAGG
Source organism: Agromyces sp. NPDC056389 (assembly GCF_042262385.1). Taxonomy (NCBI): domain Bacteria; kingdom Bacillati; phylum Actinomycetota; class Actinomycetes; order Micrococcales; family Microbacteriaceae; genus Agromyces; species Agromyces sp. NPDC056389. The sequence continues at coordinate 2,215,891 of NZ_JBHJPN010000001.1, read as the reverse complement.
CGATCTTCCAGCAGCCCTCGGACGACGTCGAGATCGACACGATCGCCGACGTCGTCGAGACCGGGTACACCCTCGGCGGCACGCTGCTCCGCGCAGCGAAGGTCGTCGTGAAGACCCCGCAGTAGACCCGACTCGGCCGGCCCGCGGCATCCGTTCGCGGATGTCGCCGGCCGGCCGACACGGTTTTCCGACAGACTCAAGACAGACTTCAGACACACACGAGAGAGGAGGTGCCGGTGGCCAGTCAGGATTGGTTCGACAAGGACTTCTACAAGGTGCTCGGCGTCTCCAAAGACGTGAGCGACGCGGAGCTCAAGAAGACGTACCGCAAGCTCGCGCGCAAGTACCACCCCGACTCCAACCCCGGCGACGCTGCCGCCGAGGCGAAGTTCAAGGAGATCAGCGAGGCGCACTCCGTGCTCGCCGACCCCGAGCAGCGCAAGGAGTACGACGCCGTGCGGGCCATGGGGTCCGGCGCCCGATTCACCGCGCCGGGCAGTGCCGGCGGCGCCGGCGGCTTCGAAGACGTCTTCGGCGGCATGTTCGGCCAGGGCGGCGGAGGCCGCAGCCAGTCGTACACGTTCCAGCAGGGCGGCGACTACGACGACCTGCTCGGCGGGCTCTTCGGCGGCGGTCGCTTCGGCCAGCCGACGGGCGGCTACCGCGGCGCCGGCGGCCCGACCAAGGGCCGTGATGTCACGGCGTCGACGACGCTCGACTTCGTCACCGCCACCAAGGGCGACCAGATCACCCTGCAGACCTCCGAGGGCAAGCCGATCACGGTGCGCATCCCGGCGGGCGTCGCCGACGGGCAGAAGATCCGCCTGCGCGGCAAGGGGATGCCCTCGCCCGACGGCGGCGAGCCCGGCGACATCGTGCTGACCGTGACCGTGCGGAAGCACCCCGTCTTCGAGCGCGACGGCCTGAACCTCCGGGTCACCGTGCCCGTCACGTTCGCAGAGGCCGCGCTCGGCGCGACCATCCAGGTGCCGACGCTCGGCGGCGATCCCGTGAAGCTGCGGGTCGCCCCCGGCACGCCGAGCGGTCGAGTGCTGCGCGTCAAGGGCCGCGGCGTCACGACATCGAAGGGCACCGGAGACCTGCTCGCGGTCGTGCAGGTCGCCGTTCCCTCGCACCTCTCGAAGGACGCGGAGGCGAAGCTCGAGGAGTTCGCCGCCCTGCTCCCCGACGAGAACCCCCGCGACGAGCTGCTCGCGAAGGCGAAGGGCTAGGCGATGGAGATGAACGAGAGGAGCCCGCTCTTCGTCATCTCCGTCGCCGCCGAGCTTGCGGGCATGCACCCGCAGACGCTCCGCCAGTACGACCGGCTCGGGCTCGTCTCACCGACCCGCACCGCGGGCAAGTCGCGCCGCTACTCGATGCACGACGTCGTGCAGTTGCGCGAGATCGCCCAGCTCTCGAGCGAGGGCGTGAGCCTCGAGGGCATCCGCCGGGTGCTCGGGCTCGAAGACGAGGTGGCGACGCTGCGCGCTCGCGTGCGCGAACTCGAGGGCGCGCTCGCCGACGAGATGCTGAACCGCCCCGGCCGCCGCGTCTTCGCAGCGGGTTCGGCCGGCGAGGTCATCTCCCTGAAGGCCGGCACGCGGGTGCGCCGCGAGAACGCGGTCGTCGTGTGGCGTCCGCTCGAGCGGGACTAGTCGGGCTCAGCGGGCCTGCTCGGTTCAGCGACCCCAGGCGGAGGCCGGAGCCTCGATGACCTCGTAGGGTCGTGAGCTCCAGTGGGTGCCGTAGCCGTAGTGGCTCGAGGCCCACGCCGAGGCCCAGATCGCCTGCGCGGTGGCATCGGCCGAATCGCCCTGAGCGAGTGCGGCGTCGACCTCAGGGTATCGACCCGACTGCAGGTTCTGGGCGGCGTAGAACGCGGCCTCGATGAGCGTCGGATAGCTGCCGAGGCCCGAGCCGCCGCCCGAACCCTGCCCGTTGTTCAACGGGTTGTTGCGGTTCCACCAGTTGTCGGCGCCGTTCTCCTGGCGCATCCAGCGCATCATGAAGGTGACGTTCTCCTCGGTCACCGGCCAGGCGCCCTCGACGAGCACGAGCTTGGCCCAGTCGACGTTCGTGCCGCCGGCGACGAGGGTCTGGGCGCCGGTGGTCGCGACATAGGACTCGTGCGAGACAGTCGGGGCCGTGACATCCGATGCGACCTTGAGGTCTTGCACATCGCCGAGGTGCGGAGCGCTCGCAGACGCGAACGACGCGAGACCGCCGGGCTGCGGCAGCGGCGCGAAGGCGAGTCCGGCGAGCAGGCCGAGCACCGAGAGCACTGCGGCCGCTGCGAGCGATCGGCGCGGCTGACGTGCACGCGACGGCACCGGCCGCCGGGGACGCGTCACGGGCGTCGCGACCTCATGTCGCGCCGCCCGTCGTCCCCCGGTCCGTGCGTCCTGCATGCGGCACCGAGGGTAGCAAACCCCGCCGAGAGCCGCACCCAGTGAAGAAATCGGTGGTGATCGACCCTCAGCGGATGCCGGCCGCCGCGGCCACAGGGGATGCAGCCTGACGGCGCGCGAGCCGGCGTCGCCGGAACCACTTGTCGCCCTCGACCACGACCAGGAGGACCAGGGTCAGCCCGATGCACTCGAGCCACTGCCAGCCCGTGAGCGACACGGTGCCGAGCATGCGCTGGAACAGCCCCAGCTCGGTCGAGACGACGATGAGCACGACCGGCCAGATCAGGATCTTCGCGACCGCAGCGATGGGCGGGAGCAGGCCCGACTCGGGCGTGCGGCGCATGAGCAGGGCGCTCAGCACGGTGGAGAGCCCGAGCACGACGTACGCCATCGTCATCGACGCGGTCGGCTCGACCGGGCTCGGCACGTCGGGCCCCCACACGAGCGGCACGAGCGCGATGAGGAAGATGACCGCGCCGTAGACCAGCCACTCCACGAGCGACACCCGGTTGACGACGCCGACCTTCGGATCGCGCGGCGGGTGGTTCATGATGCCGGGCGGATTCGCGTCGGCGGCGATCGCGATCACCGCGAACAGGGCCACGAAGAAGTTGATGAACAGCACCTGGGCCGGGAACAGCGCGACGCCCTCCGCGATCGAGAACGCGCTCGCGGCGAGGAAGAGCATGATCAGGCTCAGCAGCTGCGTCATCTGGAAGCGCAGGTACGCGGTGATCTTCGAGTAGACGATGCGGCCGAGCTCGACGGCGTGCACGAGCGTCGCGAAGTTGTCGTCGGTGAGCACGAGCTTCGCGGCCTGCTTCGTCACCTCGGATCCCGAGCCCATGGCGACGCCGATGTTCGCCTGCTTGATCGCCGCCGCATCGTTCACGGCGTCGCCCGTCATCGCGACGATGGCGCCGTCGGCCTGCAGGAGCCCGACCAGTCGCAGCTTGTCGTCGGGCGTGACCCTGCCGAAGACGTGCAGGTCGGGGAGGCGACGCGCGAGTTCCTCGTCGCTCATCTGCTTGAGGTCGGCGCCGCTGACGGCCCCGGTGCCGAGACCCAGCTCGGCGCCGATCGCGCCGGCCGTGACGGCGTGGTCGCCCGTGATCATGCGCACGTCGATGCCGGCCCGGTGCGCCACCTCGACGGCGGCCTTCGCCTCGGCTCGCAGCGGGTCGACGATGCCGACGATGCCGAGGAGTGCGAGATCGGACACCCACGACATCGGGTCGGCCGCGACCCTGCCCTCGTCGGCGTCGTCGAGGAATCGGGCGGCGAAGGCGAGCGTGCGAAGGCCGGTGGCCGACATGCGCTCGAGTTCCGCCGTCGCCGCGTCGGATGCCACGGGCACGATCTCCCTCGTCTCGCTCAGCATCGTGACGCAGCGCCCGAGCACCACGTCGGGCGCGCCCTTCACGATGAGCACGAGCCGCCGCTCACCCTGCACCGGGATGCGCTGCAGGGTGGCCATGAACTTGTAGTCGGAATCGAACGGCACCTCGGCGAGGCGCGGGTAGTCCTTGCGGGCCTGATCGGCGTCGATGCCGAGTCGCGCGGCGAGCACCACGAGCGCGGCCTCGGTCGGGTCGCCCACGACGTCGCCTTCCGGCGACACCTTCGCGTCGTTCGGCAGGCTGATCGCGAGTCCGAGGGTGGGCGCGTCGAGCGGCTCGTCGGACGTGCCGAGCACCTTCCCCTCGAACGAGTAGCCCTCACCGACGACCCGGTAGGTGTTGCCGCCGAACCAGGCGGTGCGCACCGTCATCTTGTTGAGCGTGAGGGTGCCGGTCTTGTCCGAGCAGATCGCGCTCGTGGCGCCGAGCGTCTCGACGTCGTTCAGCGACGTGACGATCGCACGCTCCTTCGCGAGCCGCGAGGCTCCCCAGGCGAGCAGGCTCTGCACGAACACCGGCAGGCCGGTCGGGATCGCGGAGATCGCGACGGCCGTGGCCAGGAACAGCAGCTCGTCGAGGCTCTGTCCCCGTGCGAAGCCGATGATCACGATCACGAGCACGGCGCTCCAGGCGATGATGCCGAGCACCTTCGTGAGCCCGTCGAGCTCGAGCTGCAGGGGCGACTTCTTGTCGCCCACCTGCGTGAGCAGCGAGGCGATGCGGCCCATCTGCGTGCGCATGCCCGTCTCGACGACGACGACGCGCGCGGTGCCGCGAGTGACCGACGTGTTCTGGAACACCATCGACGTGCGATCGGCGAGTGCGGTCTCGGCGGGGTTCTCGGCCGGGCCCTTGGGAATCGGCAGCGACTCCCCGGTGAGCGAGGACTCCTGGGTCTCGAGGTTCGCTGACCTGAGGATCCGGCCGTCGGCGGGCGCGAGATCACCCGACTCCAGCTCGACGATGTCGCCCGGGACGAGTCCCGTCGCGTCGATCTGGAGCAGTGCGCCATCGCGGATGACCCGTGCCTTCGGGGTCTGCAGCTTCGCGAGCGCATCGACGCTGCGGCGCGCCTTGACCTCCTGCTGCGTACCCGTGATCACGTTGAACAGCACCAGGATCGCCACGATGATCGCCGTGGTCACCTGGCCGATGAGGAGCGACACGATCGTCACCGCGATGAGCATCAGGGTCATGAGCTCGAGCACCTGGCTGAGCGCGATGCGCCAGACGCTCGGCGGCGGAGCGCTCTGGAGCGCGTTGGGCCCCGCTTCGGCGAGTCGCCGCTCGGCCTCGGCCGCGGTGAGCCCGCGGGTCGCATCGGTCTTCGCCTGCACGATCACGTCGTCGGGGGCGAGGGCCCACCATTCGACGGCGTGGTCGTCGGTCGTGCTGTGCTGAGCTTCGATGGTCATCGCGAACCCCCAGAAGTCATATCGACACTCGACAGGCTAGTCCGGCGGACACCGTGAGCGGGAGAGGGAGTCGACATCGATTCGACGCGTCGTACGCTGGGGTGATGCCCTTCGAGTTCGGTGCCCTGCGGCGCCACCCCGATGTCGAAGGCCCGGGACTCGAGGCATCGGATGCCGCGGACCGCCTGATCCTCGACGAGGCCGCGGCGCTCATCGGTGCCGCGGGGCCCGGCGAGGTCGTCGTCATCGACGACTCCTACGGGGCCCTCGCCCTCGCCGCTGCCGACGCCGGCGCACGGGGCATCCGCGTGCACCAGGATCTCGTGACGGGAGAGCGGGCGCTCGCCGAGAACGCGCGCCGGCTCGGCCTCGGGAGCGAGGTGCGTTCGCTGCCGCTCGGCCCCGCGCTCGTCGCGGGCGCGCGGGTCGTGCTCATGCGCCTGCCGCGCTCGCTCGACCGGCTCGACGAGGTGTCGCAGCTCATCTCGGAGCACGCCGACCGCGGGGTCGTCGTGGCCGCCGGCGGCAGGATCAAGCACATGTCCCTCGCGATGAACGACGTGCTCGGTCGCAGCTTCGCGCGGGTCGACGTGAGCCGCGCCCGGCAGAAGTCGCGCGTGCTGCTCGCGCGCGAGCCCGTCGTCCCGCCGCGTCCGCCGGCTCCGGTCGCCGTGCACTGGCCGCGCAGCGCCCGGCACGACGACCTCGGCCTCACGGTCGTCGCCCACGGCGGCGTCTTCGCCGGCACCGGTGTCGACATCGGCACCCGGTTCCTGCTCGAGCAGTTGGGCGACGCGGTCCCGGATGCCGCCACCGCCGTCGATCTCGCGTGCGGCACGGGCGTCGTGGCGGCATGGCTCGCACGAGAGCGACCCGCGCTGCGGGTCACGGCGACCGACCGGTCGGCATCGGCCGCGGCATCCGCTCTGCTGACGGCCGATGCCAACGGAGTCGGCGACCGCGTGCACGTCACCCGCGCCGACGGCCTCGAAGCGCTCCCCGATGCGAGCGAGCGCCTCATCGTGCTGAATCCGCCGTTCCACAGCGACGCGGCGATCTCGACCGGCATCGCGGCGCACCTCTTCACCGACGCGGCGCGCGTGCTCGCTCCGGGTGGCGAGCTCTGGTGCGTGTGGAACTCGCACCTGGCCTACCGGCCGCTCCTCGAACGGGTCGTCGGGCGCACTCGGCAGATCGCCCGGAACCCGAAGTTCACGGTCACGGCCTCGCGGCGGGCGGCGTGACCGACGAGGCACCTGTCGTGACCGCCCGGGCCCGAGCGGTCGGCCGGGAGGACGCTCGACAGCTCACGGCCGTCGAACAGGCCCTCGACCGCGGTGCGCATCGCCTGCTCGCCGGAGCATCGGAACGCGGCATCCGTGCCGGCCTCATCGAGTTCCTGGTGTTCGGGGCGAAGCAGGCCTGGGCCTGCATCTTCGGCGCTGCGCTGCTCGCCGTGATCGTCGCCGCGCGGCTCTGGTACCCCGACGACGCGGCGCTCGCACGCAACGACGCCCTCACGATCGCCGCGGTCGTGATCCAGGTCGTGATGGTCGCGACGCGACTCGAGTCGGGGCGAGAGCTCTGGGTGATCGTGCTCTTCCACATCACGGGCACCGTCATGGAGCTCTTCAAGACCGACGTCGGCTCGTGGTCGTACGACGGCGACGGGGTACTGCGCATCGCCGGCGTGCCGCTCTTCACGGGCTTCATGTACGCGGCCGTGGGTTCGTACATGGTGCGCGTGTACCGGCTCTTCGACCTCGGGTTCACGCGGTACCCGCGGCGCTGGCTCACAGTCGCGGTCGCAGCGGCGATCTACGCGAACTTCTTCACGCACCACTTCATCGTCGACCTGCGCTGGGTGCTCGTCGCGGCCGTCGTCGTGGTGTGGTGGCCGACGGTGATGCACTTCCGGGTGTGGCGGCGCACGCCGCGCATGCCGGTGCTCGTGAGCTTCCTGCTCGTCGCCCTCTTCATCTGGTTCGCCGAGAACATCGGCACGTGGGCGGGTGCATGGCTCTACCCCGACCAGCTCGACGGCTGGCACCTCGTGTCGCCGTCGAAGCTCGTGTCGTGGTTCCTCCTGATGATCATCTCGGTGGTGCTCGTGACGCTCGTGTACCCGCCTCGCCCGCCGGTGACGGAAGCGCCCGGCGGGGTGCGGACGCGAGCACATCGTGTCAGGCTTGGAGAATGACATCGACGCTCGAGCAACTCGACACCGACGGCGCCCTGCGCGTCGAGGTCGAGCTGCCGTGGCGCACGGTCGTGTGGGACGACCCGGTGAATCTCATGACCTACGTGAGCTACGTCTTCCGCAGCTACTTCGGCCTCCCGCGCGCCGAGGCCGAGCGGCTCATGATGCTCGTGCACACCGAGGGCCGCGCCATCGTGGCGACCGGGAACCGCGAGGCCATGGAGCGGCACGCGCAGGCGATGCACGGCTACGGCCTGCAGGCCACCGTCGAGCGGACCGAGCCGTGATCGTCGCAGGGCTCGGCGGCGGCGAGGGCGTGCGCATCGTGCTCGAGACCGAAGAGGCGATGCTCCTCTCGGAGCTCGCCGACCAGGTCGACTCGGTGCTGCTCCTCGGCGAGGCCGACGACCCCGCGCTCGGTCGGCTGCTGCCGAACGCGTACCCCGACGACCACGAGGCCGGCCACGACTACACCCGCTACACGCGGGACAGCCTCGTCGACGGCAAGCGGCAGGCGGCGCAGCGAGTGCGCGACGCCACCGCCGTCGAGGAGCACGGCGGGGTCGTGCAGATCGAGCTCGACCAGTCGGAGGCGTGGGGCTGGCTGACCTTCCTCACCGACCTGCGTCTGATCCTCGCCGAGCGGGTCGGCATCGTCGACGAAGACGAGGCCGACGCCGACGAGACCCGCGACGACTACCTGCGGGCGGCCTACGAATGGGCGGGGTTCGTGCAGGGCTCGATGCTCGAGGTGCTCGACCCCATCAAGGGCTGAGCGTGTCCGAGTGCGGGTCGCTCTCGAGCGACGGACCCGATCGCTGGCATGCTGATGCCGAATCACCGTCGCCGCCGGCGCAGCCGGGACCCGCGCGTGGTGCACATCTCGAGGAGCGCCAGTGAGCCGCAACACCATGACCATCGACTCCCCGGCGACGCCCGTCTCGATCGCTCCCACGTCGATCGGCCGGGTGCTCCGCCACCCGGCGGCCAACGCCGAGTCGCTCGAGTCGATCGCCCTGCTCATCGGGGCTGCCGTCTTCGTCGTCGGCGGACTCGTCGCGTGGTTCGTGTTCATGGGCAAGGACCTGCCGATCGCGGGCCAGGGCTCGCTCGGCGAGTTCGTCGCCTTCGGCTCCGCGATCGTCACCCTCATCGCCTTCCTGCTCGGCCGGCTCGCACTGCGCACCCGCAGCGCCGCGGGCTTCGCCGACGCCGCGCTCCCCGGCCTCGACGCGCCGGGCGCGCGCATCCACTGGTTCGACCTCACCGCCATCGCGCTGGCGCACGCGTTCATCGCGCTGCTCGGCTGGATCGGCCTCGCCGACCTGCTCGAGCAGAGCTTCCAGGGCGCGGTGGTCTTCACGATCCCCGGCGCCGTGCTCGCCGGCGTCGGCATGGCCGTCACCGCGTACGCCGTGTTCCTCTCGGCGGCGCACCTGACGCCGATGCTGCTCTCGTTCGTGCTCGCCCTGTTCCTCGTGGTGGGCGCGCTCGCGAGCATGCTGAGCTCGAGCGATCCGCTCTGGTGGCAGATGAACCTGAGTGCGCTCGGCATGACGAACGACATCTCGGCTCTCGCCTTCAACCTGACCCTCATCATCGCCGGCGTGATCGTCACGACGATCGCCCGCTACGCCACCGCCGCGGTGCCGACGACGACGCATGCCGAACTGCGCGGCCGCAACATCGTGCGCGTCGGCATGATCCTCATCGGCATCTTCCTCGCGTGCGTCGGCATCTTCCCGGTCGACCGGTTCTTCGTGCTGCACAACACGGTCGCCACCGGAATGGCGGTCGCCTACGCGGTGCTCGTGATCGGGCTGCGGTGGTTCATCCCGTCGATGCCGAAGGTCTTCATCCTGCTCGGCTACGTCTACGTCGGCGTGATCGTCATGCTCGCCGTCTTCTTCGCGACGGGCTACTACAACCTCACCGCGGTCGAACTCGTCGCAGCCGTGCTGATCTTCAGCTGGATCATCGTCTTCCTCCGCAACACCGGCGCCATGCACGGGCAGTCGACGGCGGATGCCGCGGCGACGCCGATCCCGGTCGGGGCATCGGCGTCGTCGCAGCAGTAGAGCGCCGAACGCTGCGCGGTGCTCAGCGGAGCCCGCGGAAGAAGGTGCGGACGTCGTCGACCAGGAGATCGGGGACCTCCATGGCCGGGAAGTGGCCCCCTCGATCGAACTCGGACCAGTGCACGACGTTGTTCTCGCGTTCGGCGATCGTCCGGATCCCGAAGTCCCCGGGGAACACGGCGACTCCTGACGGGACGCCGCTCGGCGCGGTCTCCTGCCCCCAGCTGGCGCGGCCCTCGCGATAGAGCCTGGCGGCCGACGTCGCCGTGCCGGTGAGCCAGTACACGCTCACGTTCGTGAGCAGCTGATCGAGGTCGACGGCGTTCTCGGGCAGCTCGGCCGCGGGGTCCGTCCACTCCTTGAACCGCTCCACGATCCAGGCGAGCTGTGCCGCAGGCGAGTCCGAGAGCCCGACGCCGATCGTCTGCGGCCGGGTCGACTGGATGACCGCGTAGCCGGTGCCCTCCTCCATCTGCCGCTGCATGGCGGCGAGCCGCGCCTGCTCCGCCTCGCTCATCGCAGCGAACTCAGCCGGATCCCCAGAGGGGAACCCGAGGCTGCCGTTCACGTGCACGCCGAGCACGTGGTCCGGCGCGATCCTCCCGAGCATCGGCGAGATCACCGCACCGGTGTCGCCGCCCTGGGCGCCGTATCGCTCGTAGCCCAGCCGGCTCATGAGCTCGGCCCATGCGCGAGCGATCCGCGACATGTCCCAGCCGGTCTCGTGCGTGGGCCCCGAGAACGCGAAGCCGGGCATCGAGGGTGCGACGACGTGGAACGCGTCGGCAGGGTCGCCGCCGTGTGCGCGCGGGTCGGTGAGCGGCCCGATGATCCGCAGGAACTCGACGATCGAGCCCGGCCACCCGTGCGTCAGGAGCAGCGGCATGGCGTCGGGTTCGGGCGAGCGGACGTGCAGGAAGTGGACGTTCTGGCCGTCGATCGTCGTCGTGAACTGCGGGTACGCGTTGAGCTCCGCTTCACGCTCGCGCCAGTCGAACGTCGTTCGCCAGTAGTCGGCGATGCCCTGCAGATAGCCCGTCGGCGTGCCGTACGACCATCCGACGCCCGGCAGTTCGTCGGGCCAGCGCGTCGCGGCGAGACGGCGGTTCAGGTCGTCGAGCTCCGCCTGGGGGATGTCGATGCGGAAGGGCCGGATCCCGGTGCTGTCGTGAGTCATGTGAGCGACGTTACGGAGTCATCCGGTCAGTTCTCGTCCGGTATTCGACTTCTTCACCTGGTGCGCACCGCGGACGCGAAGAGGGTCGGATGCCGAAGCATCCGACCCTCTCAGCTGCAGGTCTGGAATCAGACGGTCTGCGTGGGGTGCGCGAGCGCCTTGGCCTTCAGGAGCTCGAACTCCTGCTGGGTGATGCTGCCCGAGTCGAGCAGGCCCTTGGCCTTCGCGATCTCATCGGAGGGGCTGGCTGCCGCGCCGGCGGTCTGGCGGATGTACGCGTCGGTCGCCGCCTGCGCCTGCTTGTACTCCTTCTGCGAGCGCTCGGCCATGCCGTTGCCGCGTGCGATCAGGTAGACCAGCGCGGTGAGGAACGGCACGAAGATCAGGAAGATGATCCACACCGCCTTCCACCAGCCGTTCAGCTTCTGGTCGCGGAACAGGTCGCCGATGATGGCGAACAGCGCGAACAGGTAGGCGATGAACGCGAACGCCCAGAGGAACCACCAGATCAGGTCCCAGAAGCTTTCCCAGAAACTCATGTGTGTGCAGCCTTTCACTTTGCGCGCCCCCCAATGAGCGCCGCTGAGGCGAACCTATCGCTTGGCGTGGGCGCGCGTCCATATGCCGCGCGGGCGGCGGCTCGCGGCCTGACCCGTGCATCCCACGGCGTGCATCCCCACGGCGCGGCCGGTGCAGCGGTAGCCTCGGCACCGGGAGGGGACGTGGCGGACTGGGTGGGATCGCTCGACATCGACGGATGGAGCCTCGGCCTCGCGCTGCTCACGGCGATCGCGACGTGGCTGCTCGCGGTGCTCGCCCGCAAGGGCACGCGCAGGCTCCTCGCCAAGGTTCCCGCCCTCACCCCTGCGCTCCAGACGCTCATCGTCCGGGTCGTGAACTACGCCATCATCCTGCTCGGTGTCGGAATCGCCTTGAGCTTCTTCGGCGCCTCGATCCAGCCGCTCATCGCGGTCGCGCTCATCGTCGGGGTCGTGCTCGTGCTGGTGCTGCGCGGCATCGCCGACAACTTCGCCGCCGGCGTCGTGCTGCAGACCCGTCGACCGATCGCGATCGGCGACGAGATCGAGAGCGACGGGACCGTCGGGATCGTGCAGGAGCTGAACGGCCGGTCGGTCGTCGTGCGGACGGCCGACGGGCAGACCGTACACCTGCCGAACGCGAACGTGCTGCAGAACCCCCTCGTGAACAACTCGGCCCACGGCGCCCGCCGGAGCACCGTCGAGGTGCGCGTCGCCGCCGCAGCCGACGGGCCCTCCGCCGACGAACTCGGCACGGTCGCGATCGACGCCGTCAGGGCCGCGGCGGGGGTGCACCGCCACGAGCCGCTCGTCGTGCAGACCATCGCCCGCACCTCGACGCGCTCCGTGCTGCACCTCCAGTTCTGGCACCACCCCCTGCACGGCGTCGCCGTGCGCTCCGCGGTCGTCGACGCCGTCGCCGACGCGCTGGCATCCCGTTCGCTCGACGCCGTGGTGACGAGCGACGTGCCGACCGCACCCCTCACCCCCGCAGACAGGATCTGACCGTGAGCCTCGCCATACCGCCGCGCGACCCCGAGGTCACGCCGAAGCGCCTCCTCCTCCTCGCCATTCCGGCGCTCGCGATCGGCGTGGTCTCCGCGCTCATCCTGTTCGGGCTCGACCGGCTCGCCGCCGTGCTGCAGTCGGCACTCTGGGATGCCCTCCCCGACACGCTCGGCGTCGATCCCAACGGCTGGTGGATCGTCGTCGTGCTCACGCTCACGGGTCTCGCCGTGGGGCTCGTGCTGCGCTTCGTGCCCGGCCACGGCGGGCCCGACTCGGCGACGACCGAGCTCGTCGAGGAGCCGCAGCCGCTGCGGAACCTCCCCGGGCTCCTGATCGTGACGGTGCTGGCGCTCGCCGGTGGAGTGAGCCTCGGCCCCGAGAACCCGATCATCGCCGTGAACACGGCCCTCATGGTCTCGGTCATCGCGCGGCTCATCCCCTCGGTGCCGAAGCAGCTCACCGTGCTGCTCGCCGCCTCGGCCACGATCGGCGCGCTGTTCGGCACCCCCGTGGCCGCCGCACTCGTCTTCACGGGCATCGTCGCGGCGCTGAAGTCGGGCGGCGCGCTCTGGGACCGCCTCTTCCTTCCGCTCGTCGCGGCCGGTGCCGGCGCGTTCACGATGCGGCTCGTCGGCGCACCGCTGTTCACGTTCAGCCTGCCGCCGTACGGCGCACCGCAGGCGCTCGACCTCCTCACCGGCGCGATCGTCGCGACCGCCGCCGCGATCATCGGCCTCGCGATGCTCGCCGCCTTCCCGATCATCTACCGGGCGATGCACTCGCTCCGGCATCCGGTGCTCATCGCCACGGCCGGCGGGCTCCTGCTCGGGCTCCTGGGCCTGCTCGGCGGCCCGATCACGATGTTCAAGGGCCTCGAGGAGATCGGCGACCTCCTCAACGACCCCGACGCCTACGACGCGCCGCAGCTCGCGGCGATCGCGGGCATCAAGATCCTCGCCCTGCTCATCGCCGCGAGCTCCCTCTTCCGCGGCGGTCGCGTGTTCCCCGCCACGTTCATCGCCGTGGCGCTCGGCATGCTCGGGCACGCGCTCATCCCGTCGCTGCCGCTCGGCCTCGCCGTCGGCTGCGCGATCGTCGGCGTGCTGCTCGTCGTGACGCGCGACGGGTGGATCGCGATCTTCGTCGCGGTCGCCGTCGCCGGCGACATCACGATCCTGCCGATGCTGTGCGTGATCGTGCTGCCGGCCTGGCTCCTCGTGACGGGTGCCCCCGAGTTCCGGATCGCCGCTCCGAAGAAGGGCCCCGAGCCCATCGCGACTCCTGCGCCCACCGGCGCCGACTGACGGCGCCGCGACGCGGCGGGAGCCGAGCGGTGCTGCGAGGCATCCGCTCGCTAGTGTCGTTCTGAGCAGACGGAGGGGGACCGGTGCAGAAACCGCTGGCAGGACTCAACAGGAAGAACATCGCTCGCGAACTGACTGCGGGCGTCACGCTCCTCGCGATCGCGATCCCGCTGAACATCGGCTACGCCCAGATCGCCGGCCTGCCCGCGACCGCCGGCCTGTACGCGCTCATCGTGCCGACCATCGTCTACGCCCTCCTCGTCTCGTCCCGCCAGCTCATCGTGTCGCCGGACGCCGCGGCCGCCGCGCTCGTCGCCTCGTCGCTCGGCGGACTCGCGACCGCCGGCAGCGCCGACTACTCGACGCTCGCCCTCGCGCAGGCGATCATCTGCGGCATCCTCTTCGTGCTCATGTCGGTCTTCAAGCTCGGCTTCATCGCGAACTTCCTGTCGAAGCCGATCCTCGTGGGCTTCGTCGGCGGGCTCGCACTCGACATCCTCGTGAGCCAGATCGCGAAGATGCTCGGCGTGAAGATCGACTCGGGCGGGGAGTTCACCGACAAGGTCGTCGGGCTGGTCACCGGGCTCGGCACGGTCAACGGGTGGTCGCTGCTCATCGCGGCGCTCTCGGTCGCGGTGCTCATCGTCGGCCAACGGTTCCTGCGCCTCGTGCCGTGGGCGCTCGTCGTGCTCGTCGTCGCGACGATCGCGGTCGTCATCGGGGGGCTCGACGGTGCCGGTGTCGACGTGCTCGGGGAGGTGCCTGCCGGCCCACCGGCGCTCACCTGGCCCGTCATCGACTGGTCGATGTGGCTCATGCTCGTGCCCTCGGCGATCGCCCTCACGATGGTGACGACGGCCGAGGGCCTGCTCGTCTCCCGCTCCTACGGCGAGAAGCGCAACTACCCGACCCGGCCGAACCGCGACCTCTTCGCGTTCGGCGTCTCGAACGTCGCGGCGGGTGCGAGCGGTAGCTTCGCCATGGGCTCGTCGACCTCGCGCACGGCGGCCATGGACCAGGCGGGCTCTCGCACGCAACTGCCGTCGCTCGTGCTCGCGGTCGGCACGCTCCTGCTCCTGCTCTTCGGCACCGCCCTGCTCGCCGACATCCCGTCGCCCGCGATCGGCGCGATCGTCGGCGTCGCGATCCTGCCGCTGCTCGGCATCAAGGACTTCAGGATGCTGTGGAAGGCCGACCGGTTCGAGTTCGCCATCGCGGCGGTGTGCTTCCTCGTGACGCTCCTCATCGGTTCGATCCCCGGCATCGTCGTCGCGTTCGTGCTGGCCCTCATCAACCTCGCGAAGCGCGCGGCGAACCCGCCGATCGACGTGCTCGCGGCCGGCGACTCGCCCGCCGAGTCCCTCCTCGGTGAAGCACCCGTCGGCACGATGACCGCGCCGGGCATCATCGTCGTCCGCCTCGCTGCGCCGCTGTTCTTCGCGAACGGCTCGGTGTTCGACGACGCCGTGAAGAAGGCCGTCAAGGCGGTGCCAGAGGGCTCGGTGCGGCACATCGTCATCGACATGGAGGCGGTCACCGACGTCGACGTGACCGGCGCCGAGAGCTTCACCGCGCTCGTCGGCTGGCTCGACGCCAGGAGCATCGAACTCGAGTTCAGCCGGGTGCGGCCCGACGCGCGAGCGCGCCTCACCGACCTCGGCCTGCTCGGCGAGCACCGCATCTTCGACACCAACCGCTCGGCGATCGCGGAGCTCTCGAACACGCCGCAGCAGCGGTAGACGAACGGCGGCGGCAGCGTCGCCAGACAGGAGTACACAGATATGGGCGAGGTCATCGGCGGCATCCTGCCGCTCGCGCTCGGCATCGCGATCAGCCCGATCCCGATCATCGCGGCGATCCTCATGCTGCTCTCGCCGAAGGCGAAGGGCACGAGCGTCGGCTTCCTCATCGGCTGGGTGCTCGGCATCGTCGTCGCGGTCGTCGTGTTCACGCTGCTCGCCTCGATCATCCCCGAGCAGGACCCGGATGCCTCGAAGCCGATCGCCGGCGTGATCAAGCTCCTCCTCGGCGCCGGCCTGCTCTTCCTCGCGTTGAAGCAGTGGCGCGGGCGCCCGAAGGACGGTGAGGCGGCCGCGCTGCCGAAGTGGATGTCGGCGATCGACTCGATGACCACGGTGCGCGGTGCGGTGCTCGGGTTCCTGCTCTCCGCGGTCAACCCGAAGAACCTGCTCATGGCCGCCGGAGCCGGGGTACTCATCGGCACGGCCGGCCTGAACGGCGGCGAGATCACGCTCGTGATCGTGGTCTTCGTGGTCATCGCCGCGAGCTCCGTCGCGGTGCCCGTGATCGCCTACCTCGTCGCCTCCGAGAAGATGGCCGCCCCGCTCGAGTCGCTCCGCGGCTGGCTCGTGCAGAACAACGCGACCGTCATGGCGGTGCTCCTCCTCGTCATCGGCGTGGTGATGATCGGCAAGGGGATCGGGAGCTTCTGATGACGGATGCCGCCGAGCCGACCCCTCCCGCCGAACCGGTGCCGAACGGGGCGCCGGTCGAGGCGTCTGCCGTACCGGCTGCCGCTGTCGCAGCCTCCGACGACGCCCCGCAGCGACCCTCGATCGAGCCGATGCCCGCCCGCGGCACCGAGGGCGGGCTCGCCCACGGCACGCGGGTGCTCATCACGATCGCGGCGGCGGCCATCGTCTTCGCCGGGGTGTGGTTCGCCCGCGACATCCTCGCCCCCGCCGCCGTCGCCGCGGTCGTGGTGATCATCTCCCATCCGGTACGCCGCCCGCTCGAGCGGCGCGGCTGGCCGAGCTGGCTCGCGACGACCGCGGTGATCGTGGTCGCGTACCTGATCCTCGCCATCCTCGGCACCCTGCTCGTCGTGGCATCCGCGCAGTTCATCGGCATGCTGCCCGACTACGCCGACGAGCTGGCCGCGACCGTGCAGGCCGTGTACGACTGGCTCACATCGCTCGGCATGACGAGCGAGGCGGCCGAGTCGGCCGCCGCCGCGATCGACCCGAAGACGCTGCTCGCCTTCGCCGCCGGCGTCGCCGACGCCGTGCTCGGCGCAGCGACCGCCTTCTTCTTCGTGCTGGCCTACGTCATCTTCATGGCGGCGGATGCCTCGAGCCTCAGTCGTCGCGACCGGGTCTTCGGCACGGCGGCGGCCGACGTGATCGGCGCCCGGTACTTCTCAGGCGTGCGTCGGTACTACGTCGTGAACGCGAGCTTCGGACTCGTCGTCGCCGTGCTCGACGGTCTCTTCCTCTGGTGGGTCGGCGTGCCGATCCCGATCGTCTGGGCGATCCTCGCCTTCGTCACGAACTTCATACCGAACATCGGCTTCGTGATCGGCCTCATCCCGCCGGCGGTGCTCGCGCTCGTGGTCGGCGGCTGGCCGCTCGCCCTCGCGGTGGTGGCCGCGTACTGCGTCATCAACGTCGTGCTGCAGGTGCTCGTGCAGCCGAAGTTCGTGAGCGACGCGGTGGGTCTCAGCCTCACGCTGACGTTCTTCTCCGTGGTGTTCTGGACGCTCGTGATCGGCCCCATCGGGGCGATCCTCTGCATCCCGCTGACGCTGCTCGTGCGGGCGCTGCTGCTCGAGCCCGACGAACGATCGGGTCCACTTCGCCGGCTGTCGGGAGACCCGCACGCGGGACCCGCTCCAGTGGGCTGACGAACGGCCGCGTGCAGATCGGGCGTCGGACCTTGCCAGGTCCGACGCCCGATCGGTGTTCCGGGGGCGGCGCTACTCTCGCGCGAACGCCGCGAGCGCCTCGAGTTCGAGGTCGAGGTACTGCTCCTCGCTCACATCGACCGCGACGCCGAGCAGGGTGCCGCCCGTGAACGGGAACGGGTTCGTGTACTGCTCGCTCACCGCGTCGGCGCTGTCGTATCCGACGCAGAGGCCGTCGCCGCAGAGCGTGAACTTGCCGACCTGCGCACGCATCGGGCCCTCGGCCACGACCTGGTCGTCGACGTAGAGCCTGCAGGTGCCGATCGACTCGCCGTGCTCGCCGGCGCGCTCGCGAACGAACTCCATGCCGAGCGCGTGCTTGCCGGGCGCGAGCGTCGCCGACGTGAACGTCTGCTCCGGCGGGATGCCGAGGAAGTTGTACACGTAGTTGAGCCTGCCGTCCTTGATGAACAAGGAGTGACCGCCGAAGCGCGAGCCGTGCGCGAAGATCACGCCCTGCGTGCCCGCTTCGACGACGACGTCGGCGATGATCTTGAACGAGCGGCCGCGGACGTTCACCGCGACGGACTCGGGCACCGCCCCCGTGTCGGGGTAGTACACGTAGCGGGTGCGCGGCGGCTCGGACTGCGGCCGCTCGATCGTCAGCTGGTCGCGTGCCGAGCGGTCGTCGAGCGGCAGCACGTGGTTCTTCTCGGCCTCGACGAACCAGGCGTCGATGAGCTCCTGCAGCTTCTCGGGGTGCTCGTCGGCGAGGTCCTTCGACTCGGAGCGGTCGGACTCGACATGGTAGAGCTCCCAGCGGTCCTCGTCGAAGCGGCCGTGACCGGTGAGCGGGGCGTGGATGGCGGCGGCCTTCCAGCCGTCCTTCCAGATGCCGCGCGTGCCGAGCATCGCGTAGTACTGCACCGGCTTCTCGGTCGGCCCGTCGGGTGCTGCGTCGAAGCTGTACTTCATCGAGACGCCGTCGAGCGGGCGTTGCGCGACTCCGCGGAACACCTCGGGGAACTCGATGCCGATGATGTCGAGGATCGTCGCGACGATGTCGGTCGAGTGGTGGTACTGGTTGCGGATCTCGCCCTTGGCGGTGATGCCCGCCGGCCAGTGGATGACCATCGGGTCGCAGGTGCCGCCCGAGAACTGCGAGTAGCGCTTGAACATCTGGAACGGGGTCGAGAACGCGGCGGCCCAACCGGTGGGGTAGTGGTTGTACGTCTCGGGTCCGCCCAGCACGTCGATCTTCGACAGGTTCTCGGCCAGGTCGTCTGGGAAGCCGTTGAAGAACTTGTTCTCGTTGACCGAGCCGTCGGGCGAACCCTCGCCCGAGGCGCCGTTGTCGGCGCAGTAGAAGATGACCGTGTTCTCGAGCTGGCCGGAGGCCTCGAGGTAGTCGACGACGCGTCCGATCTGGGTGTCGGTGTACTCGCTGAACCCGGCGAAGACCTCGGCCATCCGGCTGAAGAGCCGCTGCTCGTCGGCCGAGAGCGACTCCCAGGGCTTCACGTAGTCGGCGGCGTTCGCCTGGTCGTCGGGCATCGGGTTGAAGGGCGTCAGCGCCGTGCCCTCGGGCATGACGCCGCGCTCGACCATGCGTTCGAGCACCCACGTGCGGTACGCGTCGTAGCCGTCGTCGAACTTGCCCCGGTACTTCGCGATGAACTCCTCGGGCGCGTGGTGCGGGGCGTGGTTCGCGCCCGGACACAACCAGGTGAACCACGGCTTGGACGGGTTCGACGACTGCTGGTCGCGGATCATGCGGATCGTCTGATCGGCGAGGTCCTTGGAGAGGTGGTATCCCTCCTCGGGCGTGGCGGGCGGCTCGATGAACCTGTTGTCCTCGACGAGATCGGGGTACCAGTTGTTCGTCTCCCCGCCGAGGAAGCCGTAGAAGCGGTCGAAGCCCATCGCGAGCGGCCACTGCGCCTTGCTTCCGCCGGCCGAGACGTCCTCTTCGGGGACGTTGTGGTTCTTGCCCACCCAGAACGTCGAGTAGCCGTTCTGCTGCAGCACCTGCCCGATCGTCGCGCACTCGGCGGGGATGTGCCCCGACAGGCCCGGGAAGCCGTTCGTGCCCTCCATGATGTTGCCCATGCCGTTCGCATGGTGGTTGCGTCCGGTCAGGAACGTCGACCTGGTCGGCGAGCACAGCGCCGTCGTGTGCCACTGGGTGTAGGTGAGGCCGTTCGCGGCGAGGCGGTCCATCGTCGGCATGTCGATCCGTCCGCCGTAGGGCGACCACGATGCCATGCCGGTGTCGTCGTACAGCACGACGAGCACGTTCGGCGCGCCGTCGGGCGCCTTCGGCAGCTCGTACGGCGACCAGTCGGGGACCGAGTCCCGGACGTCGAGCTTGATGGTCCCCCTGAATTCACCGGACATGCATTTCCCCCTCGGTACTGCGGCGGCTCCGCCGCATTCCTCGACGCTACCCGGGCACGTCCGGGTTCGGAAGCACGCGATTCGATTTCCGCTCTGGATTCGCCTGCGTCGCACGCGTAGTCTGCAAACACGTGAGATTGGGGAGATCATGGCGGAGTTCGAATACGGCCCGGTGGAGCTGTATCTGGTGGGGTTCGAGGGCGATCGGCCCGACCCGGGCACGCTCGAGGCGATCGGCGAACTGGTCGAGGGCGGTGAGATCCGGCTGCTCGATTTCCTCGTGATCTCGCGCGAGACCGACGGGTCGGTGCTGATCACCGAGTTCGAGCAGGTGAGCGACGAGTACGGCTTCGGCACGGTCGAGCTCGAGGCGATCGGCCTCGTCGCCGAGGAAGACGCCCATGAGCTCGCTCAGGGCATCCCGCCGGGAACCTCCGGCGCGCTGCTCGCGATCGAGCTCGTGTGGGCCAAGCGCTTGGCATCGAAGTTCGCCGCGTCGGGCGGCCTCGTGCTGCAGACCGAACGCATCCCGGCGCCCGTCGTCAACGCCGCGCTCGCCGAAGCAGAAGAAGCAGAAGAGGAGTAGGAAGATGCCGCTCAGAAGAATGGGACGCCCCGGGCTGATCGGCATGGCCGCTCGCACGGCCGTCGTCGCCGGCACCGCCACCGCCGTCAGCGGCAGCGTGCAGCGACACCAGCAGCAGAAGGCCCAAGACCAGTACGAGCAGCAGCAGTACGAGGCGCAGCAGCAGCAGGCGCAGATGGATGCCGCGGCGCAGCAGGCCCTTTCGCAGCAGCAGGCGGCGATGGGAGTCGCGGGGCAGCAGGCGGCTGCGGCGCAGGCAGCACCGGCGCCCGCGGTCGACATCGTCGCCGAGCTGCAGAAGCTCGCCGCGCTCCAGCAGCAGGGCATCCTCTCGCCAGAAGAGTTCGCCGCCGCCAAAGCGAAGCTCCTCGGCTGACCGGCCAGGGTCTGCGAGCCTCGTGCGATTTCCGTCGCGGCATCCGCTCGGCTGCCGGCGCTGAATCATGACCGTCACCCTGAGGGGTCTGTCCACCGCGGTGCCGGCGACGGTGCTCGTGCAAGACGAGGTGCGCGACGTGTTCGCGGCCCAGCCCGGCCTCGGCCGGCTGGGCCAGCGGATCGTCGCCACCTCGTTCAACGTCTCGGGCATCGAGCGCCGGCACTCGGTGCTCGACGAGCTGCGCTGGGATGCCCACCCGGAGAACCCGGTGTTCTTCGACAACGAGTCGGGCGAGCTGCTGCTGCCGGGCACCAAGGTGCGCAACGAGTTGTACGCCGAGCACGCGACCCGGCTCTACGTCGAGGCGGGGCGCGCGGCGATCGAAGCGACGCCGGGCATCGAGGCATCCGATGTCACGCATGTGATCACCGTCTCGTGCACGGGCTTCTACGCGCCCGGCCCCGACTTCATGATCGCCCGCGATCTCGGTCTGAATCCCGGCGTCGAGCGCTACCACCTCGGCTTCATGGGCTGCTACGCGTCGATCCCGGCGCTGCGCATCGCGTCGCAACTGGCCACGGCCGATGCCTCGGCGGTCGTGCTCGTCGTCTCGGTCGAGCTCTGCACGCTGCACCTTCGGGCGTCGAACGACCCCGACACGATCGTGGCGTCGTCGCTGTTCGCCGACGGCGCCGGTTCGGGCATCGTGACCGCCCGGCCCACCGAGCCGGGGGAGAAGGCCTTCGACCTCGATCGCTTCGCCACCCGCATCACGCCGGTCGGCGAGGGCGACATGGCGTGGAAGATCGGCGACCACGGCTTCGAGATGGTGCTCTCGAACGCCATTCCCGCGATCATCGACGAACACATCACGGGTGCGCTCGAGCCGCTCTTCGCACACGACGACGAACTCGCAGCGGCGCTCGCGAACGATGGGTCGAGCGAGGCGATCGAGCACTGGGCGATCCACCCCGGCGGTCGGAGCATCCTCGACAAGGTCGAGTCGCGGCTCGGGCTCACCGAGGCGCAGCTCGTTCCGGCGCGGGACACCCTGCGCGACTACGGCAACATGTCGAGCGCGACGGTGCTGTTCGTGCTGCGGAACATCCTGCACTCGGATGCCGCCGCCGACGGCGACCGCGTCGCCGCGATGGCGTTCGGGCCGGGGCTGACCGTCGAGTCGGCGCTCCTGACCGTTCGGCGGTGACCGTGTCTCCCGAGTCGCGGGTCGGCCTCGGTGCGCGCGACGCGGATGCGCGGGAGCTCATGGACGGCCCCGACGCCGACCCCGTGATGCTCGCGAAGACCTACGAGCGCTTCCGGCTCGTGAACGCCGTGGTGTCGGGGGAGCGTGCCGTGTACCTCCGCTGGATCCGGCCGCGGCTCTCGCCGGTGTGGCGCACCAGGCTGCTCGACATCGGCGCAGGCAGCGCCGACCTGCCCCGGCGCCTGCTGCGATGGGCCGAAGCGGACGGGCTGCGGCTCGAGATCACCGCGATCGATCCCGACGCACGGGCGATGGCCTGGGCATCGGCCAGGCCGCCGACACCGGGGCTGACGCTCCGCCGTGCACTGAGCAGCGACCTCGTCGACGAGGGCGAGCAGTTCGACCTCGTCGTCTCGAACCACGTGCTGCACCACCTCGACGGCCGCGAGTTCGGCTCGCTGCTGCGCGACAGCGAGCTGCTGCTCGGGCCCGGCGCGCTCGCGGTGCACGGCGACATCGAGCGCACGCGCCTCGGCTACGCGGGCTTCTGGCTCGGCACGCTGCCGTTCGCGGGCAACCTCCTCGCGGGCTCGTACATCCGGCCCGACGGGCTCACCTCGATCCGCCGCAGTCACACCGCGGCCGAGCTCGCCCCGGTGCTGCCCGACGGCTGGGCCGTGCGGCGGGCGTTCCCGTCGCGGCTCGAGGTGGTCTGGGGCGCGAATGCCTGAGGCATCCGTCGGCCCGACCGCCAGCGTCACCGACGGCGTCATGCGCGACGTCGCGGTCGTGGGCGGGGGGCCCGTCGGGCTGCTGCTCGCGTGCCTGCTCGCCCAGCGCGGGCTCGACGTCGTCGTGCTCGAGCGCCGCACCGAGCGTTCGGGTCGCTCGAGGGCGATCGGCATCCACCCGCCTGGACTCCGCGCCCTCGGCCGGGTCGGGCTCGAGGGCGAGGTGCGCCGGGCGGGCGTCGAGATCCTCGACGGCCGGGTCACCTGCCAGGGCAGCGTGCTCGGGTCGATGTCGTTCGCCCGGGCCGGCTCGGTGTGGTCATTGCCGCAGCTCGAGACCGAGGCGATGCTCGAGCGACGGCTCGGCGAGCTCGCGCCCGAGGCGCTCGAACGCGGCGTCGAGGTGCGTGCGCTGCGCGATCGCGGCACGCACGTCGAGGTCGGGGCCGACCGGGGCGGCGCGGCGGTCACGGTGCTCGCGCGCTACGTGGTCGGGGCCGACGGCGTGCGCAGCGGCATCCGCGATCTCGTGGGCATCGACTGGACCACGATGCCCGGCCGCGCGCACTACGTGATGGGCGACACCCGCGACGACACCGGCGAGACGTCGACGGCGCTGCTGCACTTCGAGCCGGCGGGCGTCGTCGAGTCGTTCCCGTTGCCGGGCGGCCTGCGGCGCTGGGTCGCGTGGGTGCGCCGACCGCCGCGCGACCCGGGCGCCGCGCAGCTCGCGACGATCATCGCGTCGCGCGTCGACGGGCGGTTCGACGTCGAGGCCGCCGCCGAGCCGAGCGTGTTCGAGGCCCGTCAGCACCTGGCCGAGCGGATGCACCGGGGCCGCGTCGCGCTCGTCGGCGATGCCGCGCACGAGATCAGCCCCATCGGCGGCCAGGGCATGAACCTCGGATGGCTCGACGCCGTGCTCCTCGACCGTGAGCTCGAGCATGCGATCCGATCGGGTGCCCCCTACGAGGCGTTCGAGCGCTATGAGCGGGCGCGGCGCGCGTCGGCGTCGCGGGCGATCCGTCAGGCCGCGTTCAACATGCGCATGGGCGCGCCTGCGGCGGGCGCCCGTCTGCGCGTGCGCAACGCCGCAGTGCGCACGCTCGCGGTACCGCCGCTGCGCGCGCTGCTCGCGCGGGCGTTCACGATGCGCTGGCTGTAGCGGGCGTCGCATCCCTGCCCGGTTTCACGGACGTCCTCCGGGGCTCAGAGCACGACGCGAGTGAGCTTGAAGACCGGGATCAGGCGCTCGGTCTTCACCTGATAGTCGGCGTAGGGCGGGTAGGCCTCGACGGCCCGTGCCCACCAGGTCTCGCGCTCTTCGCCCTCGAGTTCGCGTGCGTCGTAGTCGTGCTTCTCGCCGCCGTCCTGCAGCTCGACGTGCGGGTGCTTCCTCACGTTCCAGTACCAGACCGGATGCTTCGGCGCCCCGCCGAGCGAGGCGACGATGGCGTACTCGCCATCGTGCTCGACGCGCATGAGCGCGGTCTTGCGGAGCTTGCCCGACTTCGCGCCGACCGTGGTGAGCACGATGATCGGCATGCCCCTGAGGGTGTTCGACGTCTCGCCGTTCGACGCCTCGAACGCCTCGGCCTGCTTCCGCGCCCACGCGGAAGTGCTCGGCTCGTACTCGCCTACCAATGGCATGGATCCTCCTCGATGTCCCTCGACGATAACCCGGTGCCGTGCCGGGGCATTCCGACGGGGCATCCGCTCAGTGGCCGAGCGCGCGGATCGCGAGCCAGGCCGCGGTGCGATCGTCGGGGTTGCCCATCGAGAGGCCGGTGAGCTCCTCGACCCGGTGGATGCGGTTCGTGAGCGTCTGCCGGTGCACGCCGAGTTGCTCGGCGGCCACACCCCACGAGCCGTGCTCGGCGAGGTAGACGCGCAGCGTGCGGGTGAGCTCGCCGTGCAGGCCGTCGTCGCCGCGCAGCGGATCGAGCACCTCGGCGAGGTGGGCGGCATCGCCGGGGTCCAGACGGTCGAGCACGAGCGCGACCGTGGGCAGCGCGCGATAGCGCGACACCGTTCGACCGTCGGTGACGGCGATGTCGAGCGCCTGCCGCGCTTCGGCCGCGGTCCGGCCGAGGGCGTCGGATGCCGCGGGGGAGCCGAGCCCGAGGCGGAGCGGGGTGCGTGCATCGGCCGTCACGTCTTCGACGCGGCGCACGAGGTCGTCGACCCGATCGTCGCGGAGGAACCCGAGCAGGTGACCCGGTTCCACGGTGATGAGGTGCACGCTGCCGAGTTCGTCGAGCCAGCGCGTCACGAGTCGCTCGAGGTCGACGGACTTCGACCTGGCCGTGAGCGCGAACCCGGTGAGCGAGCTCTCGTGCACGCCCCACCGGCGAAGCAGCGCGGCGGCAGCGGGGCCGCCCTCGAGCAGGGTGTCGATCATGACCTCGCGACCGAGCCGCTCGGTCGTGGTGCGGTCGTGCGTGCGCAGGATGAGGTCGAGCAGCGCGGCCGCCTGCGAGGCGAGGTCGCGGCCGCGGCTCATCGACGCCTCGCGTGACGAGATGACGAGGTAGGCGCTGAGGTCTTCGCCCGTGCCGACGGGGTGCACCTGCAGGCCGGGATGCCGCACCCGCACCGGTCGGCTGAACGCGACGGCGACCGCGTCCTGCACGTGCAGCCCGCCGGCGCCCGCGGTCGAGATCACCTGTCCGTGCGGGTCGAGCAGCACCGCCCAGCCGTCGATGCGCCGGGCGAGTTCGGCGACGACCGCGCCGACGCCGCCGCGCCGCGCGACCTGGGTGAGCACCTTGGTTCCCGTGGTCACGAGACGGTCCTCCGCGGCCTGGTCGGTCGCGAGCAGGGCGACGAGCAGCGGGTGCAGCACGGTGTCGGATGCCTCGGCGCCGACGATCGCCGTGGCGCCCGTCGACTCGACCGCGCGCCGGAGCGCCCGCGTCGCCCCGTGGCTGACGAGCACGGCGCCGCGCAACGCATCGGAGCGGGGGCCGCCCGCGGTGATGGCGTTCGCGAGCCGCTCGGCGCCGGCGACGACGAGGGTCGCGAAACCGGGGTGGCCGACGACGCTGAACTCCTCGAGCCGGAGCGCCGCGTCGACGGGCGTCGCGGGCCGGACGCCGTCGCCGATGAGCTCGCCGCCGAGCACGCGGGCGATCGAGAGCACGTCACGAGCCATGCCTTCGAGTGTACGAAATGCCGCGTCATCCGCTGACCTCTCGACATTCTTCACAGTGACTCGAGGCATCGAGCCTGCCTAGCATCGGGCGTACCCCAGCACTGATCCAAGGGAGCATCATGAAAGCCATCGTCTTCCGCGCACCGGAGACGCCGATCGAGGTCGCCGATGTCGAGCTCGCCGCCCCCAAGGCCGGCGAGGTCCGCGTCAAGATCGCGGCGGCGGGCGTCTGCCACTCCGACCTGCACGTGAAGCGAGGGGAATGGGACGCCCCGGCTCCGCTCGTCATGGGTCATGAGGGGTCTGGCGTGGTCGTCGAGCTCGGAGAGGGCGTCACCTCGCTCGCCGTCGGCGACCACGTGGTGCTCTCGTGGGTGCCGCCGTGCGGCGAGTGCCGCTACTGCCGTTCGGGTCACGAGGCCCGCTGCCAGAAGGTCGCCACGGTCGTCGCGCCGAAGGGCGTGCTCTTCGACGGCACCTCGCGCCTCTCGCAGGGCGATGCGTCGCTGCACCACTACCTCGGCGTCTCGTCGTTCGCCGAGGAGGTCGTCGTGCCGGCATCCGGCGCCGTGAAGGTGCGCGACGACGCCCCCCTCGACGTCGTCGCGGTCGTCGGCTGCGCCGTGGCGACCGGAGTGGGCGCGGTGCTGAACACCGCCGCCGTCGAGCCCGGCTCGACCGTCGTCGTCATCGGATGCGGCGGGGTCGGCCTGAACGTCGTGCAGGGTGCCCGACTCGCGGGCGCCGAGCGCATCGTCGCGGTCGACGTGCGCGCCGACAAGACCGCGCTCGCCGTGCAGTTCGGCGCCACCGACCAGATCGACGCCTCGCAGGTCGATGCGGTGGACGCGCTCTTCGCCCTCATCCCCGACGGCGTCGACTACGCGTTCGACGCGATCGGGCGCACCTCGACGACCGAGCAGGCGATCCGCATGCTCGGCCTCGGCGGCGCAGCTGTGATCGTCGGCCTGCCGCCGACCGGTGCGAAGGCCTCGTTCGAGCCGCTCGTGCTCGCCGAGGCCGACCAGCGCATCCTCGGCTCGAACTACGGGTCGGTTCGCCCCTCCATCGACATCCCCGCGCTCGTCGACCGCTACATGGACGGCCAGCTCAAGCTCGACCCGCTGATCTCGGCGCGCCGCCCGCTCGCCGAGGCCGCCGAGGCGTTCGACGACCTCGAATCCGGCGAAGCGCTCCGCACGCTCCTCATCCCCTGACCGCTGCTGCACCCGACTCACTGGAGAGTTCCCCCATGACCACCCCCACCACCGAAGCGCCGGCCGCCCGAGCCGACGCCCCGACCGACGCCGGGCTCCGCCGCGGTGTCATGAGCGGACCCGAGCTCGCGGCCCAGGCGATCGCCAACATCGCCCCGAGCGCCGTCATCGCGTTCACCGCCGCCGGCATCTTCATCGGCGCCGGCAACGGAACGATGCTCTCGTTCGTGCTCGCCACGATCGTGATCCTCGCCGTCGGCTACTGCGTCGCCGTGTTCGCCAAGAAGCACGCGTCGGCGGGATCGCTCTACACCTACGTCGCGAAGGGCCTCGGCCCGTTCGGCGCGTACCTGGCGGGCGTCGCCCTGCTCATCGGCTGCTGGGGCATCGCCGCCGGTTCGCTCGGCGGCTCGGTCTCGTACTTCAACCAGTTCCTGCTGCTCATCGGCGTGCCGTTCGAGGGCGTCGCCGCGCAGATCACGCTCGCGATCGTGCTCGGCGGGCTCGCGACGCTCTTCACCATTCGCGGCATCCGCCTCTCTGCGCGCGTCTCGCTCGTGCTCGAACTCGTCTCGGTCGCGATCATCCTCGTGCTGCTGGTGCTCGCGCTCGTGTGGGCCGGCCCGAACGCATGGGACCCGGCGCAGTTCTCGCTCGAGGGCGTGCCGTTCCAGGGCGTCGCAGCGGGAATGGTGCTCGGCATCCTGGGCTTCGTCGGCTTCTCTTCGGCCGATGCCCTCGGTCGTGAAGCGAAGAACCCGTACAAGGCGATCCCGCGGGCGATCATGTGGAGCGCACTCGGCGTGGGCGTGCTCTACGTGTTCTCGGCCTACACGCAGATCGCGATCCTCGGCGACGACCTCGCCACGGTCGCGAGCCCGCTCGAGGCGATCTCGGCGCAGATCGGCATGCCCGCCTGGTTCGGCCCCGTGCTCACCTTCGGCGTCGGCGCCTCGTTCTTCGCCGTCGTCGTGGCCCCGCTCAACGTCGTCGGCCGCATCATCTACGTGATGGGCAAGGAGGGGGTCGTCGCCGAGCGCTTCGGCCGCACCCACGAGCGCCACCTGACGCCGCACCGCGTGCTGCTCGTCGCCGGCCCCGCCGCGATCGTGCTCGACATCGTGCTGCTCGCGATCGGGGTGCACCCGATGGACATCGTCGTGTGGGTCGACACCTACGGCACCTACGGCTACATGGTCGCCTACGCCCTCGTCGCGATCGCGTGCGTCGTCTACACGCGCCGCGAGCAGATGCGCAACGGCCTCGTCTGGGTGTGCGCCACGGTCGCCGTCGTCGCAATGGTCTACGTGTTCTTCGCGAACGTGTGGCCCGTGCCGGCATGGCCGCTGAACGTCATCCCGTACCTGTTCCTCATCACCATGATCGCCGCGCTCGCCTGGTACCTGCACCTCGCCAAGCGCCGCCCCGAGGTGATCGCGAACATCGGCAACACCGAGACCGACGCGCTCGAGGGCGTCGGCTAGGTCGCCGAGCGTATCCCGGGGCCTCGCCGCCGTCTCAAGCCCGGCGGCGGGGCTTCGGTGCAGACCCCGCGCCTCCCTGGGCTCCCCTACAGCCATCAGGGAGGCGCGGTTCTGTCGTTGCGGCGCGGCCTCAGGCTGAGAGTTGCGGCCGCGGCATGTCGTGACGCGTCTACAGCTCGAACTCCGAGCGGGTGAGGGAGTTGCTCTCGCGTGACGCCTCCACCAGGAACGTCACCGTGTCGGGGAGGTAGCGATCCTCGCCGTACTCGATCGGGGCACCGCCTGACGTGTAGCTGACGCGCCGGACTCGCAGCAGGGGACCCGCGCGGCGCACACCGAGAAGCTCGGAGTCGGCGCTGGACACCGGCACGACGTCGATCGCATGCTCGGCATGGGCGGTGACCACATCGAAGTCGCGGCTGAGAGCGTCGACGACGGATGCCTCGTCACCGGGTATCGCGGCGACCCGGTCTGCAATCCAACTCGGGTAGCAGGTGCGTTCGAGCATCACCACGCGTCCGTCGAGGCTGCGCGCCCTGGCGACCCGGAGTACCCGGCTGTGCAGGCTCACGCGGAGCCGGCGCGCTTCGCTGCCGGTGGCCTCGCCGAACTCGGAACTGTGGACCTGACCGCCGGGCGTCATCCCCTTGCTCCGTGCCCACTGCGCAAAGGAGCGCAGCTCATCGAACGACTGGTTCTGGCGAGCTGAGCGCACGACCCAGCCGGAGCCCTGCACCGGCGTCACCAGCCCCCTGGTCTCGAGCCCGGCGAGCGCACGTCGAACGGTGCCGCGAGTCGCACCGTAGCGCTGCGCCAGCTTCGTCTCCGACGGAAGTGTCGTACCGGGGATGAACTCCCCGTCGACGATCCGGGTCAGAAGATCGCTCATGATCTCGCGATGCGAGCGTGCGGATCCGGGTGGCACGGTCTCAGAGTAGGTCACTCGATCCAGCACGGAGCCCTCCCGGTGGACAACCGTTCACAGCTGTCCCCCCATCTCGGACGAAGAATCGGGACTGTTCAGATCTCATTCACCGGTTCGTCGCCCCCTGCACACCGACGGGAACGGGAATCGTTGGGTGATCCCGACAACGCACCTCTCCTCCGCCGCCGAGACCGCCGGGCCGGCCGCCGTGCTCTTCGATCTCGACGGCACCCTGGTCGACAGCGAGCGGCTCTGGCTCGAGGTGGTGCGAGGTCGCCTCGACAGCGCTGGACGATCGGCCTCGCCGGCCCTCCTCGCCGAGTTCGAAGGGCTCACGACGAGCGAGGCCGCTCGTCGGGTCATCGCCCTCACCGGCGAGAGCGCCTCCGGCGATCGCGTGGCCGAGGAGCTCGAGAGGTCGGCGATCGAGGTGTTCAGCGGGCGCTTGCCGTGGATCGCCGGGGCACCGGAGGCGCTGCGGAGTCTGCGTGAGGCGGGGATCTCGCTGGGCCTCGTGACGAGTTCGTCCCGACGGTGGGTCGCGGCGGTGGAGCGGAGCGTGCCGCTCGGGCGCTTCGATGCCGTCATCACGGCCGATGACGTGCAGCGCACGAAACCGCATCCGGAGCCCTACCTGCGCGCGGCTGAGCTGCTGGGTGCGGAACCGGGCGCCTGCATCGTGTTCGAGGACTCGGCGGTCGGCGCCACGGCGGCGACCGCCGCGGGATGCCGTCTCGTCCAGGTCGGCCCCGACCGCCATCGCGACCCGGGCTGCTCGGCAGACCACCTCTCCGACCTGCGCCCCGTGACCGCGCTGTGGGTGCGCGGCCTGTTCGCCATGGACGCCGCGCTCCGCTGACGTCCGCTCATCTCCCCTGACCATCCACCGATTCCCAGCACACACGAAGGAACCCCATGTCGCTCTCCCACCGCCCGCCGCGGGTGCGAACCCGTCCCGCGAAGATGTCACGCAGCGTCAGCGCAGGCGCGATCGTCGCGACCGCCGCGATCGCACTGCTCCTGCCTGCCATGCCCGCGGCCGCCGCGCCGGGCAGCGCGACGGGCGACGTACAGCCGATGACGCAGCAGCGCATCGATGCCGCCAACGATGCGTACAACGGCGCCGACACGAGGCTCGAGTTCATCACGATGTCCGACACCGAGCTCGGCGGCACCGC
Source organism: Agromyces sp. NPDC056389 (assembly GCF_042262385.1). Taxonomy (NCBI): domain Bacteria; kingdom Bacillati; phylum Actinomycetota; class Actinomycetes; order Micrococcales; family Microbacteriaceae; genus Agromyces; species Agromyces sp. NPDC056389. The sequence continues at coordinate 2,185,458 of NZ_JBHJPN010000001.1, read as the reverse complement.
GACCGCCGACAAGACCTCGGAGGAGGTGGCATACGACGGGGTGAAGCAGCACTTCCAGAGCATTCGCGCCTGGGCCGATGAGAAGGCCTTCGACACTCAGGTGGTCGTCGACAACGGCGACGTGGTCGGGGCGAACGACCCGGAGTACTCAGCACACCTCGCCGGTGACAGTGAGAAGGTCGCCGGCTGGTACCGAGCGGTCGAACGAGTCATTCGCGAGAGCTTCCCCGAGTCGCAGGCGCTGTTCACCCAGGGCAACCACGACATCGCCGATCTGATGGGCGAGACGTTCGATTCGGCCAGGGCCGACAATGCGCCGGCCGATGCCCCGGCGTGGTTCTATCCGAACGCCGACACCGGGTACGTCAGCAACTTCCACACCACGATCAGCGGGATCGACTTCATCGGTCTCGACTACAACGGCACGAGCACGTTCGGGTACGGCGGGCAGCGAGCCGGGTACCAGGCCTTCCTCACCAGCGCGCTCCAGGAGATCGCCGCCAAGCCCGACTACGACCCGAGGAAGCCGATCTTCGTCTCGATCCACAGCGGCTACGGGGGCACCTCGCTCGGCGGCCCGTTCCACGGCGAGTACGACCTCGCCGGTCCCGACGTGCAGCGCATCCTCGCCGACTACCCGCAGGCCGTGCTCGGTTCGGCGCACACGCACTTCTCGTCGAACCCCGAGACGAGCATCTACCAGAAGGACTTCACGGTCTACGAGAACGCCTCGATGAACTACATCTATCAGGACGTCCCCTCGGACTTCGTCGGAGGCGGCTACTTCGGCGGCAACCAGGGCGACGCCGAGGGCGGGGTGCCGCAGAAGAGTGCGAACTTCATCAGCGTGCTGACGGACGGCACCACCGTGATCCGCCGCTTCGACGTCACCCACCAGCGCTGGATGGGCATGCCGTGGGTGATCGACACGACCAAGGGCAAGGACGGCTTCACCTACACCGACGCGCAGCGCAGCACCGTGGCGCCGTGGTGGGATGCCGCCGCGATCACAGCGACCGATGTCACCGAGAGCTCGCTCACCCTCAGCTTCGACCAGGCGAAGGATGACGAACTCGTGAACTTCTACGAGGTCGAGATCACCGATCAGGCCGGCACCCCCGTGCCGTTCAGCGTGAACCAGGTGCCCGACTTCGGGAACAACCCTCCCAAATCCCTCACCGGGACGTTCAAGGCGTACTCGCGGTTCTACATGACCCCGAGCACGATGGGCTTCGACATCCACGGACTGAAGCCGGCCAAGAACTACACGGTCAAGGTCACCGCCTTCGACGACTTCCAGAACAAGTCCCAGCCGCTCGCCGGCACCGTGCGCACCGCGGGCGAGCTCGTCTTCCCCGAGTTCCCCGAGGCGCCGGCTCCTGCGCCCGAGGGCGAGTTCCTCAGCCTCGCGTTCGAGGGCGACCTCCGTGACACCGGTGCGGCCGCAGACAGCGCGCCGACCGCGACTCCGGTCGGCTCGGTCTCGTATGTCGACACCGACCGCGTGGGAGCATCCGGCAAGGCCGTGCGCATCGGCGGCGGTGCCGGCAGTTACGTCGACCTCGGCTCTCGCCCGGAGTTCGATCTCGGTGCCGACAAGGACCTCACCATCAGCTTCTGGACGAAGGTCACCGGAGTGAGCGGGTACGGCTCGATCATCAGCAACAAGAACTGGTCGAACTGGTACCGCTCGGGCATCAACATCGCCCCCGAGGGCACGAACACGGGCAAGATCGAGTTCACCCTCGGCGACGGCACGAACGGCGTCTACTCGACCGGTACGGTCACCGACTACCGCAACAGCTGGCATCTGATGACCGTCACGGTGGACCGTTCGCGGAACGTCGCGAGCACGTACATGGACGGCGTGGCGACGAATGAGACGAGCATCGCGGGGGTCGGCAGCATGACCAGCGGTCTGCACATGCTGGTCGGCGTCGACGGCGGGAAGAACTACGGCATCGGTCTCGACATGGACGAGCTGCGGATGTGGGACAGCGCGCTGAGCGCAGACGAGATCGCCGGTCTCTTCGCGGCGGACGACTCCACCGCAGAGACCGAGGCACTCGCCCAGGCGGTCGAGTACGCGAAGGAACTGGCGAGCGCGAACGAGGTCGCAGCGTCGAACGGGCGCGTCTTCGATGCGGCGCTCGGTGAGGCGCTCGCGACCGCGACGAGCAACAGCGAGGTGCTTCTCGGCACCGGGGCGGGCGCGGAACGGCAAGCCGCCGGGGCTCCGACCAAGGAGCAGCTGCGTGTGAGCTTCGACGCCCTGCGGTCTGCGGTCGTCGCCGTCGAGGGACAGCCGGTTCGCTTCACGTACGAGACGGAGGTCGGCAACGGCACCGTCTCGCCCGCCGAAGGCGTCGCAGATCTGGGCGGTGTCGTGCGCCTGTCGCTGACCCCGGCGAGCGGCTTCCAGATCGCAGATTCGGCGATCAGCGTCACCGGGGTGGAGAGCTTCGCGATCGACGGCGAGGAGCTGGTGCTCACGGGCGTCGAGAGCAGGGTGATCGCCTCGGTGGTGTTCGCTGCGGTTGACGCGGGCGGCGATGGAGGCGCCGGCGGCGGAGACGCAGGCGGCACCGGATCGACCGGGGGCGACAACACCGGGAGCGGCAGTGCCGGCTCGACCGGATCGGACGGGCTCGCGACCACCGGTTGGGATGCGGCGAGGAGCTGGGCTCTCACCGGCTTCGCCGTGGCGCTGCTCGCCGGGGCGGCCGGACTGTTCTGGCTGCGCAGGCGCACGCACGGCGCGTAGCCGGGCACAGTCGCCGTTCCCTCGGACGGCGACGCCACGAACCCCGCGCCTCCTCGCCGTGACCCGGCGGGGAGGCGCGGACCATTTTCAGGCCGCACGCCGGCCTGACCGCCCGGCCTGATCGCCGCCGGCCGGGCCCGCCCGAACGGCTCGCCCCTACGGGTGCGGGCGCTCGAACTGGCGGCCGTGCACCTCGGCGGGCGTGATGCGCACCCACCGGTCCTTCGTCTCGGGAGCCCAGGGCTCCACGCCGAGCCGCTCGGCCTCGGCGATCTCGGACTGCCGATCGAACTCGACGGCCTCGCCCTTCACGACGACGCTGAACGCCTCACGGTCGTCGGCGCCGTCGACCTCGAAGGCGACATGGTGGTGGATCGTGAGTTCGAGCAGTTTCGTGCCCGGAGAAGTGCGGAAGACGATCGTGCGGTTGTCCGCGACCACGTGGTTCACCGGGAAGATGTCGATTTCGCCGCCGGCGGCCGCGGCGATTCGGCCGTACGGTGCGTCGGAGATGCGCTGCCAGCACTCCGCCTCCGTCAGGTGACGGGTCGGTGGGCGTTCGTCGAGTTGGTCGTCCATGCTTCGAGTCTGCTCCTGTCGTTCCCGAACCGCGAGAGGGGCGTGCCGAGGTCGGGCGTCGGGGCCTGCGATCGCGGCCTGCGCGTCGGGCCCGCGCCGCCGTCGACCGTCGCGGTCACCGGTTCGCCGGCTCCCAGCCGAGGCTCGGCGCGACGTGCTCGGCGAAGGCCGCGATCATCCGCAGATTGAATTCGACGCCGAGCTGGCTCGGAATCGTGAGCATGAGCGTGTCGGCCTCGCGGATCGCCGCGTCGCGGAGCAACTGCTCGACGAGCTTGTCGGGCGTGCCGGCGTAGGTCTTGCCGAACGTCGATCGCATGCCGTCGATGTAGCCGACGCCGTCGCCGTCCTGGCGGCCGCCGAAGTAGAGCTCGTCTTCGGCGGTCGTGATCGGGAAGATCGAACGGCTCACCGAGGTGCGCGGCTCGCCGGGGTGGCCGGCCTCGCGCCAGGCCGCGCGGAACGTCTGGATCTGCTGCGCCTGCAGCTCGTCGAAGGGCATGCCGCGGTCTTCCGTGAGCAGGGTCGACGACATCAGGTTCACGCCGCGGCGCCCCGCCCATTCGGCCGAGTCGCTGTTCCCGGCGCCCCACCAGATGCGCGATCGCAGGCCGGGGGAGTACGGCTCGATGCGCTGCAGGCCGCTCGCGCCGCCGCCGAACGGCGACGAGGCATCCGCTTCGGCGATGCCCTTGCCCTCGACGGCCTCGAGGAAGCGGTCGAAGTGCTCGCGGGCGATGTCGGCGCCGCGCGGGTCCTGCGAACCGGTGTAGCCGAACGCCTCGTAGCCGCGCACGACCGTCTCGGGTGATCCCCGGCTGACGCCGAGTGCGAGTCGACCGCCCGAGATGAGGTCGACGGCCGCGGCCTCCTCGGCGAGGTGCAGCGGGTTCTCGTAGCGCATGTCGACGACGCCGGTGCCGACCTCGATGTGCCGCGTGCGTGCGGCGATCGCGGCGAGCAGCGGCATCGGCGACGCCTGCTGGCGCGCGAAGTGGTGCACGCGGAAGTACGCGCCGTTCACGCCGAGCTCGTCCATGCCCTGGGCGAGGTCGATCGCCTGCAGCATGGAGTCGCCCGCCGAGAGTTCGCGGCCGCCGCCGAGCGGGCCGTAGTGTCCGAATGAGAGCGTTCCGAAGCGTTGCACGACTGGTGGAACGACCGGGCGATGGAGTCTATTCCTGTGCATGGATGCCGCAGCGAGCCGCCGTCCGCGGCAGGCGCCCCCGCGGCAGGCGCCCCGATCAGACCCGGTCGGTCATCGTGCGTTCGCGCGCTCGAGTTCCTCGGCTTCCTGCGCGAGGCGATCGATGCTCTCCGAGCCGAACCGGCGGAGTGGCGTGTTGTAGACGCCCGTGGCGACAGCGTGCGGGCAGTCGAGCAGCTCCCCGAGCCCGAGCAGCGCATCCGCGTCGGATGTCGCATTGGTCACCGTCTCAAGCACGGAACCGAGCAGCGCTCTCGCGGCGAGCAGCGCTCGGACTCCCTCCAGTCGCTCTTCCATCGCGTGACGGTGTTCTGCAGCTGGCAGGCGGGTTCGTCCGGGGCGCGGCTGGTGCTGTTCGATGAGTTCGGCGGTGAGGTGCACCTCGAGGGGAGTCTCGGTGCGTACGCCGAGGTCCATGAGCGTTGCGGTGATCTCGTGGTCTCCGGGTACTCGATCCCGCCACTGATTCGCATCGAGCAGCACACGGACGCGTGCGTACTCGCCCGGATCCAGCGCGAAGGCCGGCTCCTGGCCACCCGTGAAGCCGAACAAAGCCGGTCCCGGCTCCTCGCCGGCCCGGGCGAGGAAGCCGATCGCGACGAAGGAGTCGCCGTCGGGGCGCCACCGGTGTTCGCCCGTGTTGACGACGTCGACCACGAGGTGATCGAGGGCGGGCTCCGAACGGGTGACGTCGGGCCACCGCAAGACGAGGCCCCGGCTCCGCTCGGCCCGACTCGCTCGGAGTGGCTGCGGTTCGGGGTGGATCTGCACTTGCGCGGCACGCGACCGGTCGCGGGGCAGCGCGACCTGCGCGATGCGCCACCACTTCGAGCCGTCTTCGACCGGAGACCCGAGCACGACAGCGTGCTCGGGGCGGGCGAGCACCCTCCACCCCGACGCGGGTGCGTCGTTCGGCACGGCTGCAATCGACACCTCGAGATCGAGGGATTCGAGCAGGGAGGCAAGCTCGACCCCGGGCTTGGTCAGGGCAGTTCGGTCGACGGTGATCTGCCCGATCTGCGGTTGATCAGTCGATGCGTCCATCGCAGCAGACTGCCACAACGCCGCCGATCCACCTCACTCCCGAGCGAGCACGAGCGAGAACTCGACGAACCCGTCTGGCTCGACCGAGACGAAGCCGAGGTTCGGCGCCTCGACGCCGAAGTCGGCGAACGTGATCGGGATGCTGCCGGCGACCTGGCCGTCGCTGCCGTTCCAGACCGCGTCGAGGTCGACGGTCACGGTGCGCGTGACGCCCGCGAGCGTGAGCTCGCCGATCGCCTGCACCGTCTGCACCCCGCCGACGACTGGCGCGGTGTCGACCGTGATCGGCTCGGTCAGCACGAAGGTCGCCGTCGGGAACTGGTCGACGCGCAGCGCGTTCGAGCGGAAGTACTCGTCGCGGTTGCCCGAGTCGGTCGCGATCGACGCGACGTCGACCTCGAGCGACGCCGCGGTCAGGCTCAGCCCGTCGACCGTGAAGCCGCCCGTCACGTCGGAGGTACGCCCGGTGACCGTGACGTCGGTGCCGTTCAGCACCTCGTCGACGCGGTAGCCCGCGAACGAGCCGCCGGCCACGGTCCACTCGCCGGTGAGGTCGGATGCCTCGGTGCCCGCCTCGGCCGTCGCCGAGGGCGCAGCCGTCACCGCCGGGGCGGAATCGGCCTCGCCGACGATGAGGTCGCGATAGACGATCGGCGCCGCGATGGCGGCGGTCGCACCGAGCACGAGCACCCCCGCGACGATCGAGGCGGTGATGATCTTCGTACGCTTCTGCACTGCGGCTCCTCGGGGTCGGACTTCGAGCTTCACGCATCAACGTATGAGAAAGCATTGAATACGCCGCGACCCTGTCGAGATGACGGCGGATGACGCAGAATGTCGTGCATGAGCGACCCTCACGTGCTCGGGCCGGGCCTCCTGCCGACGCCGTTCACCGCCGACGAGATCCGCGACGCGAGCGGGTTCGGCAAGACCATCCGCATCCTCGTCGAGGAGCCCGGAGGTGAGACGTTCGAGCGCGTCAACCGCTTCAGCGCATGCGACGACGACGGCGCGATGCTCGAACGCTGGCGCGTCGCGCCCGATGGGGGAGTCGACGGCGAGGTCGCGGGCGGTCGGGTGACCTGGCGCGAGCTGCAGGGTCACGCCGCATTCCCGGCCGAGCGCACCATGCTGACCGAGGAGACGCTCGAGCTGCCGGTCGGTCGGGTCGAGTGCCTGCGCTTCGACACCCGCGACGAGGCGCCGGATGCGCCGGTGGAGACGTTCTGGTTCGCGCGGGCGCTGCCCGGCATGCCGGTGAGGTACGAGTCGCCGACGCCCGCCGGGATCGTGCGCACCACGGTGCTCGCCGTCGAGGTCGTGAGCTGACCGGCCGACCAGGGTCGGCCGTCTGATCGGTCGGCGGCGGGCCGTGGCACCCGCGGATCGCTGGCGCGCCACGCGGCATCCGTCTAGCGTGAGAGCCGGGGGAGATTCGGCGCGCAAGCCGGAATACCAGCCCTCTCGACAAAGTTGAGTTAAGTACACTCAAGTTTTGAACGAAGGGAGAGCCTGTGGCCAACATGCAGGGTGCGCCGAGCACGCAGGAAGAGCAGAAGTCGGCGCTCGAACAGTACGGCGTCAACCTCACCGAGATCGCGAAGGCGGGCAAGCTCGACCCCGTGATCGGGCGGGACTCCGAGATCCGTCGCGTCAGCCAGGTGCTCACGCGACGCACGAAGAACAACCCCGTGCTCATCGGCGAGCCGGGCGTCGGCAAGACCGCCGTCGTCGAGGGGCTCGCCCAGCGCATCGTCGCGGGCGACGTCGCGGAGTCGCTGAAGGGCAAGCAGCTCATCTCGCTCGACATCTCGGCGCTCGTCGCCGGTGCGATGTACCGCGGTCAGTTCGAGGAGCGGCTGAAGGCCGTGCTCAAGGAGATCAACGACGCCGAGGGCGAGATCATCACCTTCGTCGACGAGCTGCACCTGCTCATGGGTGCCGGCGGCGGCGAGGGGTCCGTCGCGGCCTCCAACATGCTGAAGCCCATGCTCGCCCGCGGTGAGCTGCGGCTCATCGGCGCGACCACGCTCAACGAGTACCGCGAATACATCGAGAAGGATGCCGCGCTCGAACGCCGGTTCCAGCAGGTGTACGTCGGCGAGCCGAGCGTCGAAGACACGATCGCGATCCTCCGTGGGCTCAAGGGCCGTTACGAGGCGCACCACGGGGTCACGATCTCCGACGCTGCGCTCGTCGCCGCGGCATCCCTGTCGAACCGGTACATCTCGGCGCGACAACTGCCCGACAAGGCGATCGACCTCGTCGACGAGGCGATGTCGCGCCTCAAGATGGAGATCGACTCGAGCCCCGTCGAGATCGACCAGCTGAAGCGCCAGGTCGACCGCATGAAGCTCGAGGAGCTCGCCCTCAAGAAGGAGAAGGACGACGCGTCGAAGGAGCGGCTCGCGAAGCTGCGCGAGACGCTCGTCGAGCAGGAGCGCGAGCTCGCCGGGCTCGAGGAACGCTGGGCACGCGAGCGGATGTCCCTGAACCGCGTCGGCGACCTGAAGAAGCAGCTCGACGACGCGGTCACGCAGCGCGACCGCGCCATGCGCGAGGCCGACTACGCGAAGGCGTCGAAGCTCGAATACGAGACGATCGCCCGGCTGCAGCGCGACCTCGAGGCGGCCGAGCAGGCCGAGCAGGCTCCCGACGAGCCCCGGATGGTCAACGAGCAGGTGACCGAGGAGGACATCGCCCAGGTGATCGCCGCGTGGACGGGCATCCCCGTCGGCCGGCTGCTGCAGGGCGAGACCGAGAAGCTGCTGCACCTCGAGCAGGAGCTCGGCAAGCGCCTCATCGGCCAGAAGCGCGCCGTCGCGGCGGTCGCCGACTCGGTGCGCCGCTCGCGGGCGGGCATCAGCGACCCCAATCGACCGACCGGATCCTTCCTGTTCCTCGGCCCGACGGGTGTCGGCAAGACCGAGCTCGCGAAGGCGCTCGCCGAGTTCCTCTTCGACGACGAGCACGCCATGGTGCGCATCGACATGTCGGAGTACGGCGAGAAGTTCTCGGTCTCCCGGCTCGTCGGAGCGCCGCCCGGGTACGTCGGCTACGACCAGGGCGGCCAGCTCACCGAGGCCGTTCGTCGTCGCCCGTACTCCGTGATCCTCTTCGACGAGGTCGAGAAGGCGCACCCCGAGGTCTTCGACGTGCTGCTCCAGGTGCTCGACGACGGGCGTCTCACCGACGGCCAGGGCCGCACGGTCGACTTCAGGAACACCATCCTGATCCTCACGTCGAACCTCGGCTCGCAGTACCTGATCGACCCGAGCCTCAGTTGGGATGAGAAGGAGCAGGCCGTGCTCCAGACGGTGCGGCAGGCGTTCAAGCCCGAGTTCGTGAACCGGCTCGACGACATCGTCGTGTTCTCCGCGCTCAGCGAGGCCGAGCTCGGCGAGATCGTCAACCTCTACATCGACCGGCTGTCGGCGCGGCTGCACGAGCGGCGACTCCAGCTCGGCGTCACTCCCGATGCCAGGGCCTGGCTCGCCGAACGCGGGTACGACCCGCTGTACGGCGCGCGGCCGCTGCGCAGGCTCATGCAGCACGAGATCGACGACCGGCTCGCCCGGGCGCTGCTCACGGGCGAGGTCCGCGACGGCGACAGCGTCGTGGTGGAGCTCGCGGACGACGGCGACTCGCTGTCGGTGACCCGGGCCGACACGCCGGTGCCGCACGCCGGTGGTGACGCCGGGTTCGACGACGACGTGATCGACGCCGAGATCATCGACGACGACCGGTAACCGGCCCTGCACGCCGAGCCCGCCGCGGATCAGTCCGCGGCGGGCTCGGTCGTGCTCGCGGTGGTGGTCGTCGTGCTGGTCGCGCTCGCTGGCACGCCGTTGGCGCTCGCCGGGATGCGACGCTCGAGGGCGAGGGCCAGCGCGCCGATGCCGAGGCAGCCGACGACCATGACGGCGATGTAGATCGCATCGAGGTCGTGGTCGAGCAGCAGGCCTGCTGCGATCGGCCCGGCGATCGCCCCGCCCTGGAACGCGGCCGAGTTGATCGCGTTGTAGCGGCCGCGGTTATGGTCGGAGGCGAGGTCGTTGTAGATCGCCGGCACAGTCGGCTGCAGCAGGGTCTCGCCGAAGGCGAAGACGCCCATGAACGCGAGCACGCCGATGGCCGCGGCGAGGGAGTCGGGCAGAAGGCCCGCCGCGCCGAGGATCAGCCACGAGAGCGCCCAGACGCCGGCCATCACCCACATCACCCGAGTGCGCCGCTTGCCGCTGATCTTCGCGAGCACGGTGAACTGCAGCAGCACGATGACCGCGGTGTTGACCGCGAACGAGAGTCCGATCACGCGGGTCGAGACCTCGGCCACTTGCCGCGCGTACGCCGGGAAGCCCGCCTCCATCTGGCCGTAGCCGATGAACATGGCGATGAAGGTCAGGAGCGTGAGCCAGAGCACCGCCGGCTGGCGGAGGATCTCGCGGTAGCCGCCCGCAGCTGCCGACTCCTCGGTCGGCTCGGACTGGGTGCGGACGTGGCGGAGCGGGCCGAGCAGCAGCGCCATGGGAATCAGTGCGCTGGCGGCGTCGATGAGGAAGATCACGGTGAACGTCTCGGGCGAGTCGACGTCGACGTAGAACCCGCCGATGATGCCGCCCACGCCGATGCCGAGGTTCACGAGCGCGAAGTTCACGCCGAAGTACTGCTGGCGCAGGTCGCCCGAGACCACGGCGGCGATGAGCGCGTTGAACCCCGGCCATGAGACGCCGAAGTTCACCCCGATGAGCACGAGGGCGACGGCCGCGACCGCCGGGTGGGTGGCGAAGGCGAGCAAGGTGCAGCCGGCGATCATCGAGACGAGGCCGGCGAGCAGCACGGCCTTCGCGCCGAAGCGGTCGATGAGCGTGCCGCCCGGGCCGGTGACGATGAGCCCGACCACGGCGATGAGGCTCATGAGCGCGCCCGACAACCCGAGATCGAAGCCGCGCACCTCGTGCAGGTAGATGATCGTGAAGGGCAGGGTCAGGCCCCGGCCGAGCGTCTGGATGGCGACGGTCGACAGCAGCCACCGACCCTCGGTGGGCAGGGCACTCCAGAACGTCCTCGCGCTGATCACTTCAGCATTCTGTTGCACCCGACCGACATCCCACCACCGGCGTGCCCCGGCACGGCTCTTCCGCCACTGGCGCCCGCGGCGTTAGTGTGGCGACAGCAGTGATGAACCCGGGGGAGGCGACATGTCTGCAGCGAACGGAGACGAGATCGGCGAGGTCGTGCTGACGCACGGCCAGCGACGCGGCATCCGTCTCATCGGATTGGCCGGCGTGATCGGCGGCATCCTGTTGATCGTCGTGGCGATCATCGCCTGGATCGGGGTCTCGAACCAGCTCCGGGCCGAGAACATCACGATCCCCGACGACTCCCCGTACTTCGCGGGCAAGGTCGTCGACGGACCGGTCGACGCCTTCATCCAGGCGGGCGTCATCAACGCGCACGCGCTCGAGGCGAGCGGCGGCAAGACGTACGCCGAGCTCGACCAGGACGACCCCGTGCGCGACACCGTGATGAACGCGTCGTTCCTGCGGGCTTCGCTCTTCACCTCGGTCGTCTCGTTCGGCGTCGCCCTGTTCGCCGCGGGGGTCGGAGTGGTGTTCGTGCTCTTCGGATGGGCGCTGCGCATGCTCGTGCCATCGCCGGCGCGCACATCGGCTCGCGCCTCGGCCGGCTGACGCCGAGCGCGCACTCCGGCGCAGACGACCGAAATCACCGTCGCCACGCGCGCATGTTGCGCGCTGATCGGCGAGCCCGACGGTATCCGCACCGTCGCCGTCAACCTCTTGTCGAGCGCTCGCGCGCCGTGGAAGGATCGCGCTCACCACGTCTCGTGAATGGAGCGTCATGCGCAAGTTTCGAACGATCGCCGCAACATCCGCTCTCGCATTGGCCATGACGGCACTCGCCGCCACTTCGGCCGGTGCGACGACCTCGACGGCCGGGGAGGTGACCGGCGAGCAGGAGTACGTCGTGCTCTTCGCCGAGGGCACTCCCAGCGAGGCCGCGCACGCCGCGGTCGCCGCGGCGGGCGGCACCATCGTCAGCGAGAACACGGATGTCGGCGTCGCCACCGTGGTCACGACGGCCACCGACTTCTCGGAGGTCGCCGCGGAGCAGGGGGTCATCGAGGGCACCGCCCAGAACCGGGTGATCGCCGACGTGCCCGCCGCACGTGCCGGCGGCGAGGCCAAGAAGCACGACGAGGCCGAAGCCGAGGTGCGCGCTGCGGGAGCCGGAGCATCCGCTGCGAAGCACGTCGCAGGCGGCAAGGGCAACGGCAACGGCAACGGCAAGGGCAAGCCCGTCGCGGAGCCGCTCGCACCGCTGCAGTGGGACATGCAGGCGATCGGGGCGACGGCCGACGGCTCCTACAAGTGGGAGACCGGGAAGAAGGGCGTGCTCGTCGGCATCATCGACACCGGAATCGACGGCTCGCACCCCGACATCGCACCGAACTTCAACGCCGAGCTCAGCCGGAACTTCACCGTCGACGTGCCGTTCGACGCGAACGGCGACCCGATCGACGGCCCGTGCGAGGAGGAGGCCGACCAGTCCTGCGAGGACGCAGCGGACGTCGACGAGGACGGCCACGGAACGCACGTCGCCTCGACGATCGGCGCACCCATCAACGGCATCGGCATCGCGGGCGTCGCGCCGAACGTCTCGCTCGTGAACCTCCGCGCCGGGCAGGACTCGGGGTACTTCTTCCTGCAGCCGTCGCTCGACGCGCTGACGTACGCCGGCAAGGTCGGCGTCGACGTCGTCAACATGAGCTACTACGTCGACCCGTGGCTCTTCAACTGCTCGAGCCACCCGGCGGACTCGCCCGAGGACCAGGCGGAGCAGCGCACGATCGTCGCGGCGATGCAGCGCGCGCTCGACTTCGCTCGACTCCGCGGCGTCACGCTCGTGTCGGCGGCCGGCAACGGCGCCACCGACTACACCAAGGCCATCAGCGATGCGTCGAGCCCCGACTTCGCCGACGTGCCGGGTGAGGTCGCGTACGCGCGCGACCTGCTCGACCCCGCGAGCTGCGTCTCGACGCCCTCCGAGGCCGACGGCGTCATCTCGGTGTCGAGCATCGGACAGTCGGGCCGCAAGGCGTACTACTCCGACTACGGCAACGGCTACGTCGACGTCGCGGCCCCGGGCGGCGACGTCTACGACACGGCCGGGAACACGCGCGACATCACGAAGGCGACACTCGCCGCGTACCCGAAGGCCCTCGCAGAGGCGAACGGCGAGATCGACGCCGACGGCAACCCGACGGTGGAGTACGTCGTGAAGAGCTGCGACGCCGCGGGCACGACCTGCGGGTACTACCAGTACCTGCAGGGAACGTCGATGGCCTCGCCGCACGCCGCCGGTGTCGCCGCGCTCATCGTGAGCCGGTACGGCCTGCCCGACGTCTTCCGCGGGGGCAAGTACCTGCCGCCGCGCGTCGTCGAGTCGCTCCTCGCGAAGAGCGCCGTCGACACGGCGTGCCCCGTGCCCGCCGCATTCACCTACACGCGCAACCTGCCGAGTGGGGCGACGGTGACGGCCACGCACACCTGCGAGGGGAGCACCGCGAACAACGGCTTCTACGGAGCCGGCGTGGTGAACGCCCGCAAGGCGATCGGACACTGATCGATCGATGACACGACGGGGCCGGGCTGCGCGAGCGCAGCCCGGCCCCGTCACGTTCACGCGCGGTTCGACGACCGGATGCCGGCGTTCACCCGACAGGCGTAGGCTCCCGGGCATGCTGCTGGGGGCAGGGGTGCGGGTCGATCGCGCGCTCGTCGTCGAGACCGAGACGGGCGCGGTACGAGGGGTGCTCAGGCACGGTGTGCGCTGCTGGCGGGGCATCCCGTACGCGTCGTCGACGGGAGGCGAGTTCCGGTTCCGTGCGCCCCGCGCGGCAGCGGGCTGGGACGGCGTGCGCGACGCCGTCGAGTTCGGTCCGGTCGCGCCGCAGCGGCGGAAGGGCCAGTTCATCGGCGCGGCTCCGGGCCTCGCACGGAGCGAGGACTGCTTGAGCGTGAACGTCATCGCACCCGACGACAGCGACTCGACGCCAGGGCGACCGGTCATGGTGTTCATCCACGGCGGCGCCTACAGCGTCGGCTCCTCGGGCGAGTATCCGCGCCAGGGCGAGCGGCTCGTGCGCGAGCACGGCGTCGTCTACGTCAGCATGAACTACCGCCTCGGGGCGCTCGGCTGGCTCGACCTGCGCGTCTACTCGACGCCCGAGCGCCCGATCGAGGCGAACCTCGGCCTGCGAGACCAGGTCGCCGCGCTCGAATGGGTGCGCCGCAACATCCGCTCGTTCGGCGGCGACCCCGACCGCGTGACGCTCTTCGGCGAGTCCGCCGGCGCGAACTCGGTGACGACCCTGCTCACGGCGCCCGCCGCCGGCGGGCTGTTCAGCCGCGCGATCGCGCAGAGCTCGCCCGCGAACGCCGTGTACCTGCCCGAGACGACGGCGCGCTGGGCCCGCGAGTACGTGCAGCTGCTCAGCCGGGTGGTCGACGACGACGACCTCGAGAGCGAGTCGGTCGAGGATGCCGCGGCGATGCTGTGCACCGCCGATGCCATGCAGCTCGCCGATGCGACGACGGCCCTCACGATCCGCACCCCCGATGAAGACCCCGGCACGATCTGCCTCGCGCCCGTGATCGACGGCGAGTTCCTGCCGCGCCGCCCGCTCGACGCGTTCCGCGACGGGCTCGCGCATCGGGTGCCGCTCATCATCGGCACGAACGATCGCGAGGGATCGCTGTTCGAGGGGCGTATCAGCATCCTGCCGACGACGAAGCCGCGCATTCGCGCGATCTTCGCGAACACGCGCAAGCGCTCGCGCAAGGCGATCAAACGTCAATACGCGGGTCTGCCCGAGCGCCGGCCGGCGGCTGACTTCGCCGGCGACTTCACGTTCTGGTTCCCGACGGTGAAGGTGGCGGAGCGGCATTCGCGGTACGCACCGACATGGATGTACCGATTCGATGCGGCCCCGCGGATGCCGCGGCTCCTCGGTCTCGATGCGACCCACGGGCTCGAACTCTTCGCCCTGTTCGAGAAGTTCGACACGCTGACCGGCGCGGGGCTCACGATGCTCGGCGGGCGACGCATGTTCCGTACGGTCGGGCGGCGCATGCAGGCGCACTGGGTCGCGCTCGCGGCATCCGGTGCGCCGCTCGACGGCTGGCCGCGATACGACGAGGAGGACAGGTGCACACTCGTCTTCGATCGGCTCGACCGCGTCGAACTCGATCCGCGGCGCGAGAAGCGGCTCGCGTGGCAGGAGTTCGTGCCGCACGTGTAGGCGGCCGGAGTCGACGCTCGGGCGAGGGTACCGAATGGCCCCCGCATTGGGGAGTTCTCCCCGGTGCGCCGTCGGAGGATGTCCACTACTCTCCTCTGAGAGCCGAGGAATCCCCGAGGACTCGCGTGCTCTCGATCCGACCGAGACCACCCGTTCGTGGACTGCGCTCCCGCGCCCCGGCCCTCATGGAGTTGACCAGAATGCCCGATCAGGTCCGTGAATTCGAGAGTCCGCAGCAAGAGCTCGCACGTCGCTTGAACCTCGTGCTCGACCTCGTGGTCGCCGAGGGCGGCACGCCGGTCACGTTCCGCTCCCTCGCCGGCGACCTGCAGCGCGTGGGCATCTCGCTCTCGCGAGGGCGGTGGGCGTACATGGTGAGTGGCAACGGCCCGTTGGTGACCGATCGACGGCTCCTCTCGGCGATCGCGGGCGTGCTCGACATCGACCCCGGCTACCTGGTCGGCGAAGCAGCGGTGCCCGAGCGCGTCGGCGCCAGGCTCGACCATCTCCGTGAGCTGCGCACCAGGCGGGTGCGCGAGTTCGCCGCACGGAGCCTCATCGACGTGGCACCCGACACGCTCCGCTCGATCACGCGACTGCTCGACGACGACCTGCGCAGGCTGGCCGTGACGGGCAGCTGAACCCCCGGCTCAGGCGGTCCGCTGATCCCACCCCGGGAGGTTCGCGTCGAGCCAATCGAGCTGCTCGCCGTGCAGGCGGTCGCGTCCTCGTGCGGCGATTCGGGTGAGCCACGCGTCGAGCGTCGCTTCGCGATCATCGATCCGTCGCACCCGATCGCGCGGCGGCGGCCCGTCGTCGGCTGCCCCGGTGCGCGTGCCCACGGGCCGCCCGACCGTCTCGGCGGTCGCCCACCCGGCCAGGTGCACGTCGAGCCACTCGGCCCTCCGGCTCTCGAGCGATCCGGCCCGATGTGCGGCGCGCTGCGCGTCGAGCCAGGCCCCGAGCCGCCGGGTGAGACGATCGGACGACCCGCCGTTCGGCAGATGTCCGACGGTGTCGCGATGGTCGACGATCGCACGGGCACGCACGAGCCAGGCCGAGAACCGCGGGTCGTCCCAATCGGGGAGCTGCTCGTCGAGCCAACGCTCGCGCTCCGGTGCGAGTCTGCCGGCCTTCGCGGCCGAACGCTGGTTGTTGAGCCAGACGGCGAGCTCGATCTCGAGGGGCGGTGCGTCGCTCCGGCGGGTCGGCAGGCGCTGCTCATCGCCATGGAATCGTGCGACCCGCTCGGCGGTCGCGAGCCACGCGCTGAGGTGGTGCGTGCGCCAGCCGGGCACCCGCAGGCGAAGCGCCCGTTCGCGTTCGGGAGCGAGGGCTCCCGCATTCGCCGCGGTGCGCTGCCTGCCGAGCCAGATGGCGAGACGGCGGGCCTCGCCGTCGGGCTCGGTGAGGCCCGGGAGCCGGCCGTGGGCGGCCGCGAACCGAGCGAGCGCATCGGCGTTGGCGCTCCAGCTCGTGACGCGAACAGAAGCCCAACCCGGCAGCGCCGCTCCGAGCTGCCGCCCACGGTCGGCCGAGAGATCGCCTCGCCGATTCGCAGCCCGCTGGTTGGCGAGCCAGATCGCAAGTCCGCGCTCAGCGCCGTCGGCCTCGGCGGATCGCGCCGGAAGCCGACCGTTCGCGATCGCGAAGGCGATGGTCGCCTCGAGCCGGCACGACCATTGATCGGTCGCCCGGGTGCGCCAGCTCGGGAGTCGTTCATCGAGCCAGACCACGTACCGCTCGGGCAGTCGCCCTGCGGCGTGCCGCGATCGTTGCCGGGAGAGCCAGGTGCCGAGCCGACGCTCTGCGGTGGCGGCGTCGGCGCCGGTGGCCGGCATCCGGCCGGCCGATGCCTCGAACGCGACGAGCGAGGTCGCGAGCGTGAACCAATCGGTCTCGTGCGGGCGATCCCACCCCGGGATCGCCTCGTCGAGCCACCGGCGTCGCTCATCGGCCATCCGGCCGCGTCGCGCGATCACGCGTTGGCCGCGGAGCCAGATCGCGAGGCGACGCTCGGCGGGATCGTCTGCTCCGCCCGCGGGAAACCTGCCGCCGTCGGCGACGTGCAGGGCGCACGACTCCGCATTCGCGTACCAGGCATCGGCGGCGGGGTCGTCCCAGCCGGGAAGGTTGAGGTCGAGCCACATGCCCCGCTCGGGGTCGAGCCGCCCCGATCGGAGTCGGCGGCGCTGGGTGTGCAGCCAGTTCCCGAGTCGTCGCCCGTCTTCGTCCGCGGCGTTCATCGTCGGCATGCGTCCGTGCTCGATGCGATGGATCGCCACCTGCACGGCGTGCGCCCGCCACCGCGTTTCGGATGGTCGACGCCAGCCCGTCAGATGCCGGTCGAGCCATTCGGCGCGCCAGCGACGGAGCGTGCCCGTGCGGGAGAGCTCGCGTTGGTGTCGCAGCCAGCGGGCGTGTCGGCGTTCGACGTCGTCGGCTTCGGCTCCGGCCGAGGGGAGACGTCCGGACCGCGACGCGAGTTCGACGACTCCCTTCGCTGTCCGCTCCCAGTCCAGGTCGTCGGCGTACGGCGTCGGGGCGGTCGTGGCCGTGGGCGGCGTCGCGCGCACGTCCGGCGCGGTGGGCAGACCTCGGCGGGGCGAGACGGTGCCGGATGCTCCGGAGCTGCGCGTGAGCATCAGTCGCCGGTCCCCGGCAGAGGCGGCAGAGACCGCACGACGACGGGGGAGAGCGCGGCATCCCGCACCTGCATCCCGTCGTCCACCATGCGATTCCCCGCTCGTTCGTTCTCCGTCGTGGCGCCACTGAGATACGTGGCGCATCGTGCGCGCCGCGTAACCGGGTGTTGCGCGGAGATCCGCCCCCCGACGGATCTCCGCACCACCGTGATCTCCCCCCGGGAAGCGGCCATCCCCGTGTCACTCGGTGGTACGTCGCGATTCTCACACGCTCGGGTTGGACATGTACAACGTTGATTTCGTGCGGAAAACGGAATCCGCCATGGTGCGGATACGCGCCGTATGCCCGGGATCCGCACGATTCGGGCGCAGCGTTCGTTCAGCCGGTTCAAAGAATGGGGGCAATGCCCCCCCGAAAGGGGGGTAGTCGGTCGGGGGCGATTCCCGTGTCGGGAGCCCTACCGATCCAGCAGTCCTGCAGCGCGCATTCCCGCGGCCCACGCCGTCGGGAAGGCGATCGAGAGCTCCCAGCTGCGTTCCCCATCGGGCGCGCTCGCCACGTACGCGGCGATCCGGGCGAACTGCGCGGCGTCGAGCGGGTGCGGCATCGGGTCGCGACCGGCGTCGTACCGCGCGACCGCGAGTGCCCTCGCGTCGCTCAGCAGCGCCTGCAGCGACTCCACCGGTTCGCCGTGCTCGAACCATCCGCATCGGAGCGCGCTCCCCGCGTCCTCGATCGCCGGACCGCCGATGCGATGCAGCCGCCATCCCTCGGCGTGGCGTTCGTAGTGGCGGCGCTCACCCGTGCAGAGCTCGCGCGTCAGCTGATGGCCGTGGCGCCAGTGCCGCTCGGGTTCGCCGTCGCGGTCGAGGAACCTCGTCTCGTCGACGCCTGCGGCGTTCCTGGAGCAGACGACGCGGAGGGTGCCCTCGCCGTCCGCCCACCGGAGTTCGCCGGACCGTGACTGCCCGGCGAACGACAGCGGGTCCGTGGGGGCGTGATCCGGGGTCGGGATCCGATGGCCGTACAACCACGCCTCCCGTGCACCGTCGCGGTCGACCGCCCAGCCGAGGGTGCGATGGCGTTCGCCGCGCCGCCAGTACGAGACGCCGTCGAGGTGGGCGCGCCGTTCGTCCCAGCCCTCGGTCGGGTGCGGGCGGACGCGTGAGGAGATGGTCATATCGGGTTCCATTCGGGTGGAGCCGTCGATGCTCGACGCACCCCGGGCGGGTCGTGCCGGGGTGGAGGTTCGGGCGCGCGAGGGCGCCATCGGGTGGTCCATCGGGTGTCGGGCGATGCGACGGGCGGGGAGTGGGGCACTGGTACTCATGCGCGGCAGCGGGCCGGATCCGCATGTGTCGGCGTCGGATTGCCTCCGGAAGCGCCTAACCGCTCGGCTGCGGTTGCCGATAGTCGTGTTCGCAGCCGTTCCGACCGGGCCGGCTGGATCCGGAGGAGGGCGCAGCCGATGGGCGTTCACGAACTCTCCGCCGTCCTCTGGCGGGAACGTGAACTGCTCGAAGTGCTGCACTACAAGCTCGACGTCGAGCGCCTCCTGCTCGCGACCGCTCAGCATCGATGGCTCGGGCGCGCCGCGCAGGAGATCGAGTACGTGACGACGCGTCTCAAGGAGGTCGGACTCGCCCGCGCGATGGAATCCGCCGAGCTCGCCGAGGAGCTGGAACTCGATGCCGATGCGACCCTGCGGGAGATCGTCGCCTCCCTCGACGACGCGGTCTGGAGCGACATCCTGGAATCGCACCTGACCGCGCTCGTGCGCGTCACCACCGAGATCGGCGGCGTCCGCGATGCGAACGAGCGGATGCTCCGCGAGGCCAACCGGGCGGCACAGGACGCGATGACCGTCGTGGGCGGCGCAGGAACCACGAGCGGCACGTACGACGCACGGGGATTCGCCCACGATGCATCCGGCGCCCGACTCGTCGACGAGGAGATCTGATGAGCACATTCGGCGGACTCAACACGAGTTTCACCGCGCTGAACGCCGCACGGACCGCGATCGAGGTCGCCGGCCAGAACGTCGCGAACGTGAAGACGCCCGGCTACACCCGCCAGCGCGCGGAACTCGTCGCGAACGGGGCGCTCGGGGCCGTCGGACTGCTGGCGCCGCCCCGACCGGGCATCGGCCAGGGCGTCACCGTGAGCGGAATCGCCCGGCTCGCCGACGAGATGCTGAACGGACAGGTTCGGGCGACGTCGTCGACGGCGGGCTACCACGCCGCTCGCGCGATCGCGCTCGGCCGGCTCGAGGGCGGACTGAACGAACCCGGTGCCAACGGCATCGCCGCGCAGTTGCAGGAGTTCTGGTCGTCATGGCAGGGACTCGCGAATGCTGCGGGCGACGGCGCCGCCACCGCCGTCGTGCTCGAGGAGGCGAACGCGCTCATCTCCCGCATCGCGCAGGGATACCGCGACGTCACCGCGCAATGGAAGTCCCTGCGGGCCGAGGCGAACACGATGGTCTCGTCCGTCAACAACGCCGCCGAACGCGTCGCAACGCTGAACGACACCATCCGCCGTGTCGGGCTCGCCGGCGGCAACACGAACGAACTCGCCGACGAGCGCGACCGGTACGCCGCCGAGCTCGCGAGCACCGCGGGCGGCGTCGTGCACGCGAACAGCGACGGAACCGTCGACGTGCTGATCGGCGGCAACCCCGTCGTGAGCGGCACGAGCTGGAACCGCGTCGTCCTCGCGGGTCCGACGACGCCGGACGGCGGTTCAGTGACCCTCGAGTGGGAGCGACGGCCCGGCACGCCCGTCGCCCTCGACGGGGGCGAACTCGCCGGCGCCGTCTCGATGCTCGCTCCGGCGACGGCCTCGGGCAACGGCGGACAACTCGCCGAGGCGCTCGCCTCGTACAACGGACTGGCGGAGGCGCTCGCGGTGCAGGTCAACACGCTGCACCGCAGTGGCAGCACGACGGGCGGGCAGACGGGCCTCGACTTCTTCTCGGTCGATCCGACCCGACCGGCAGCGCTCGGGCTCGGCGTCATCCCGACGGATGCGGCCGGCATCGCCTCGGGTGCGGTCGGCGCCGGTCCGCTCGACGGCTCGATGGCGGACGCCATCGCTCAGCTCCGGCTCGCCGACGACGCCCCTGACGCCCACTGGGCGACCTTCGTCGCCAAGGTCGGCGTCGCGGCGGGCGCCGAGCACGATCGCGCCGTCGTGGCAGAGCTCGCGATGACCAGCGCCGTCGCCCGCCAGCAGTCGTCGGCCTCGGTCGACCTCGACGAGGAGAACATGAACCTGGTGCTCGCCCAGACCGCCTACCAAGGTGCAGCCCGCGTCTTCACCGCCATCGACGAGATGCTCGACGTGCTGATCAACCGCACCGGCATCGTGGGGAGGTGACCTCGTGATCACCCGAGTCACGACCATGACGATGATGCACTCGTCGTCGCGGAACCTGCAGCTCGCGGCCTCGCAGCTCGCGCAGAGCCAGGAGCGCGCCTCCGGCTTCCGCGCCATCACGAAGCCGTCCGACGATCCGGCCGCGACCGTGGGTGCGATGAACGTGCGCAGCGCGCAGCGGGCCACCGAGCAGTACGGGCGCAACATCCAGGACGGGAACGGATGGCTCTCCGCCGTCGACGGTGCGCTCAGCTCCACCACCAAGCTCATGCAACGGGTGCGCGACCTGACCCTGCAGGGCGCCAACGACGGAGCGATGTCGCCGACGCAGAAGGAGGCGATCGCCGCAGAACTCGAATCCGTGCGGGAGCTGCTGCTCACCGAGGCGAACACGAGCTACCTCGGCCGCAGCGTCTTCGCCGGCAACTCCGATGCGGGGCACGCGTTCGCGGCCGACTACTCGTTCACCGGGGGGCAGGGCGCCGTCGAGCGACGGATCGGCGACGGTGCCACGGTGCGCGTCGACGTCGACGGTGCCGCCGCGTTCGGTCAGGGTCCGTCTTCGGTCTTCGCCACCATCGACGCGATCGTCGCCGACCTCCGGGGCGGGACGAACGTCGGCGGCCACGTCGCCGCGATCGACGTGCACCGTGAGCACATCTCCCGCGCCCACGCCGAGGCGGGCGCCAGGCACGGCACCGTGCTCGAGGCGGCATCCGCGAACCTGACCTCCGCGGTCGCGCTCGAGGCCACCCGGAGCAGCATCGAGGACCTCGACATCGGCCAGACCGCGATCGAGCTGAAGATGCAGGAGGTCGCCTACCAGGCCGCCCTCTCCGCCACCGCCCGCGCCGTGCGCCCGACTCTCATGGACTTCCTCCGATGACCCTCGTGACCTTCTCGCCCCCGCCCTACGGCCTCGGGCCGCAGACGCGCTTCGAACTCGAGCCGGTCGACGGGGCCCACGGGCTCTGCACCCTGACCGGTGCCGACGACGGTCCTCGCATCTTCCTGCTCGACGCCGGCGTACACCTCGCCGACTACCGCCCGGTCATCCCGAACTACGATCTCGGCGAGCTCGGTGCCGACGCCGCAGCGGTGCAGGTGTTCGTGGTCGTGAACCCCTCGGGCGAGCACACGACGGTGAACCTGGCCGCGCCCGTGCTCGTCGCGCCGAGCGGCGTCGCGCGCCAGGTCATCCTCGAAGGCTCGGCGTGGCCGCTGCGCACCCCGCTCGCGGGGCTGCTGACGCACGCCTGACGCGGGCGGAGCACCGCCCGGATCGACGTCGTGCCGCTCAGGCGCCGCCGAGCAGCCGCGTGAGCTCGCGCTCGGCCGTCGGCGACGCGCTCGCCGCGTGGCGGTTGGCGATCGCCACGTCGACGACGATCTCCTCGCGCTGGATGCGCCGGTCGCGCGGCGCCTCGATGCCGATGCGCACGGAGCTGTCGCCCCGCACCTCGAGGATCGTGATGACGACGTCGTCGCCGATCATCACGCGTTCATTCGACTTCCGTGTCAGTACCAGCATTCGCTGCCCTTCTCGGCCGCAGACTCCCCGACGGCTCACCACACTCATGCGCGGCGCGGTGCAGGATCGGCGCTCGTCCAGCCGATCGGGAGACCGAGGCGGTGCACCGCCTCGGCGTCGCGCGTGAGCGAGGTGCCGATCACGGCCAGTGCGTGCACCCCGACGGCGGCAGCGAGTCGCGACACCCACTCGGCGGTGTCGGCAGGTGTGCGACTGGCGTCGACGACGGCCCAGGTCTCGTCGGGCCGAAGCTCGGCGAGGGCGTCGAACCCCTCGTCGAGCGAGGCCGCGTGCGCCACGAACACGGCGCGGCCGTGCCCGATCGATTCGGCGCGTTGCACCAGCGCGTCGCGTCGGCCGGTGATCGCCGACTCCCCGGCGGTCGACCCCGACGTGCGATGGTCGATTCCGGTGCTCGTGCTCGTGCCCGAGGTCGCAGCCGACGACGCGATCGCGGCCGCCGTCGAGGCCGCGTCGTCGCCGAGGCCCACGAACAGCACGAGATCGCCGGGAGCCGGGTCGAGCGCGATCCGGCGGGGCGGCGGCCCCGCGGGTGTGCCGATGCCCGATCCGGCCGTGAGCTCGAGGAGACGAATCGGCGGGTCGGGATCGGGAAGGTACGCGACCGGCTCGGGCTCGCGCGCTGCCGAGGGGGCGAGGCCGAGGCCCCGCTCGACCGACTCGAGCAGTGCGGCGAACGCGGGGGACGCGGTCGACGGAGGGTCGACGGCGGCACCGTCATCGGCTCGATCGGCATGCGCGAGCAGGGCGGCGATGCCGGCCCGATCGATGCCGTCGCCCGAGAACCCGGCCGCGGCCGGCTGGGCCGCCGGGGCCGCAGTCCCGCGCAGTCCCGAGTACCCGGTCGCCGCAGGCGAGGTCGGGATCTCGATGGTGGCCTCCACCTCGTCGGCGGCGAAGAACCGCCCGACGCCCTTCCTCGTGATCCGCGTCGCGTCGACGATGCGGGCCGCGGGTCCGAAGTCGGCGAGCACCTCGTCTCGAAGCTCGTCGAGGTTCTTCGCCCTACGCCGGAAGCTCTGCATCGCTTCGGATCACCCCCACGGTCTCGATGGTGAACCCGCCCGATGTCGCCTGCTGGTACGACAGCACCGGCACGCTCGAGACTTGAGCGGCGACCAGGCGATGGATCGCCGGCCGCAGCGCAGGGGCGCATACGAGCACCGGTCGCGCGCCGTTCGAATCGGCGAGGGCGAGTTCATGCCGGATGCCGCCGAGCACATGCTCGATCGCATCGGGCGGCAACAGGATCTGGGAGCCGAGCTCACCGGGCCGCAGGCCCTCGAGCATCCGCTGCTCGAGGAGCGGGTCGATCATCACGACCCGGAGGATGCCGGCCTCGGCGTGCGCGGCCGGGAGCACCGCGCCGAGCGCATCGCGGGCCGCCTCGACCAGCGCCTCGGCATCCGTGGTGGTCTTCGCCTTCAGCGAGACAGCCTCGTAGATGCGCGGCAGGTCGTTGATCGGCACGCGCTCGGCGAGGAGCCCCTGCAGGACGCGCTGCACCTCGGCGAGCGAGAGCGGATTCGGCGTGAGCTCGTCGACGGCGGCGGGGTTGTCGGCCCGCACCCCGTCGGTGAGCACCCGCACGTCCTCTCGTGACAGCAGCCGGGCCGCGTTGTCGCCGACGACGCTCGAGAGATGGGTCACGATCACCGAGACGCGGTCGATGACGGTCGCGCCCGCGAGCTCGGCGCTGCGGCGTGCCTCGGTCGGGATCCACTTGCCGGCGAGGCCCCACACGGGCTCGACGGTGGCCTCGCCCGGCAACTCGTCGAGGCCGGTGCCGAGGGCCAGGACCCGCCCGGGCGGTGCGATCCCTCGGCCGGCCTCGACGCCGGCGAGGCGGATCGAGTAGTTCGATGGCGGCAGCTCCACGCTGTCGCGGGTGCGCACCGGCGGGATCACGAAGCCCATCTCGAGAGCGAGCTTCCTGCGGAGCGCCTTGACGCGGGCGAGGAGGTCGTCGGAGGAGCCGTTGACCACGTCGATCAGGTCGGGTGCAAGTCCGATCTCGAGCGCGTGCACGCGCGCCTGCTCGATGAGGTCGGCCGGCGTCTCGGCCTTCGGCGCCGTCGACTCCAACTCGGCGAGTCGTTCGTCGTTCGCGGCGACCGCCTCGCGTGCCCGCACCCGCTGGGCGAGCACGATCAGCACGATCGCCGCGACGAAGAAGGGGATGATCGGCATGCCGGGGATGAGGCCCATGAGCGCTGCGGCCCCTGCAGTGATGAGCAGGGCGGTGCGAGACTGCAGCAACTGCGTCGCGGCGTTCTGGCCCATGTCGGCGTCGGCGTTGGCGCGGGTCACGATCATGCCCGTCGAGACGGCCATGAGGAGCGCCGGGATCTGCGTCACCAGCCCGTCTCCGATCGTCAGCAGCGTGTAGGTGTCGATCGCGTCGACGAGTTCCATGCCGCGCTGCACCATGCCGATCGTGATGCCGCCGATGATGTTGATCAGGATGATGACGATGCCGGCGATCGCGTCGCCCTTCACGAACTTCGAGGCGCCGTCCATCGCACCGTAGAAGTCGGCCTCGGCGGCGACCTCGGCCCGGCGGCGGCGCGCCTCCGACTCGGAGAGCAGTCCGGCGTTGAGGTCGGCGTCGATCGCCATCTGCTTGCCCGGCATGGCATCGAGCGTGAATCGCGCCCCGACCTCCGCCACGCGCTCGGCGCCCTTCGTGACGACGACGAACTGGATCACGACGAGGATGAGGAAGACGACGGCGCCGATGATGATCGAACCGCCGACCGCGACGTGCCCGAACGCCTGGATCACCTGCCCCGCGTAGCCCTCGCCGAGCACGAGCCGGGTCGAGGCGACGTTCAGCCCGAGCCGGAACAGCGTCGCGACGAGCAGCAGCGACGGGAACACCGAGAAGTCCAGCGGCTTCTTCACGAACATCGTCGTGAGCAGGATGACCAGCGCGAAGAGGATGTTGATCACGATGAGCCCGTCGAGGAGCCACGACGGCACGGGGACGATGAGCAGCAGCAGGATCCCGACGACGCCGATCGGCACCGCGATCATGGACAGATTCCGATTCATCCGAGTCCCCCTGTTGGCATCGTCTGGAGCTGGTGGACGCCGCCCGTGGCCCCGCGGCGCTTGAGCGCCGCGATGAACGTGAGCACGATCGCGACCGCGTTGTAGAAGTCGACGGGGATCTCCTGCCCGATCGCGCACGTCGCATGCAGCGCCCGGGCGAGCGGCACGTCGCGCACGAGCGGCACGGCGTTGCGCTCGGCCTCTTCGCGGATGCGCGCGGCGATGAGGCCCTTGCCCTTGGCGACGAGTCGCGGGGCGCTCTTGCCGGGCTCGTACCGCAGGGCGACCGCGACGTGCGTCGGATTCACGATCACCACGTCGGCGTCGGCCACGGCCGCGATCATGCGGTTGCGACTCGTCGCGAGCTGGCGGGAGCGGCGCTGCGCCTTCACGAGTGGATCGCCGTCGGTGTTCTTCGTCTCGTCCCTGAGTTCCTTCTTCGTCATCATCGTGTGCTTGCGGTTTCGGCGCATGACGATGAACACGTCCGCCGCGGCGAGGATGAGGCCGGCCGCGATGGCCGCGATCAGCAGGGCGGTCGTGCCGTCCGCCGCGGCCTGCACGACGGCGCTGAGCTGCAGTCCGCCCGCGCCGAGGAGCAGCGGCATGAGCCCCTGCACGACGAGGAACAGCACCGCGCCCACCACGAGCGTCTTCAACAGCGCCTTCGCGCCCTGCCACAGCGCCTGCATGCCGAAGACGCGGGAGAACCCGGTCGCGATGTTGAACTGCTCGAACCGGAGGAGTTGCTTCTTCAGGTGCACCCCGCCCTGCAGCGCAGCCCCCGCGAGCACGATCACGGCGACGAGCACGAGGAGCCAGCCGATGCTCGGCAGGATCGAGCCGAGCCCGGCCTGGAGTGCCTCGACGGCGACGACCGGGTCGGGCGAGCTCGCGGCATCCGTCACCGTGAGGAACTGGGCGACCGCCGCATCGGTCGCGTTCACGATCGTGGCCGGCAGCGCGACCGCCGCTGCACCGATGCCGAGCCAGGCGGTGAGGTCCTGCGACTTCTGCAGGCGTCCCTTCTCGTGCACCTCCCGCATGCGCTTCTCGGTCGCCTGCTCGGTGCGCTCCTCTGCATCCGACACGGTCAGCCCGCCGTTCTCATCGCGGAGACGGCATCGCCGGTGAGCGCCTCGACCACGGCGGGAAGCGCGATGAAGACGGTGCCGCCGAGCGCGAGGGTCAACAGGATCTTGAGCGGGAAGCCGAGAGCGAAGGCGTTGAGCGCGGGTGCGACCCTCGTGAGCAGGCCGAGCCCGGCATCGGCGAGGAAGAGCACGACGATGAGCGGCCCGGCGATCTGGGCCGCCGCGACGAGCAGGCCCGTCACGGCGCCGATGAGCGTCTCGGCGGATGCCGCGGTGTCGATGCCCGACCCGATCGGCACGGCATCGAACGACTGGAACAACCCGGTGAAGAGCACGAGGTAGGCGCCGGAGGAGACCATGAGGGCCAGGGTCGCCATGTGGAACAACCGGGCGAACTGGGCGCCCTGCACCATGGACTGCGGATCGAATCCGAGGGCGAGCTGGAAACCGCCGAACACGTCGATCAGGTTGCCGGCGGACGCCACCGCGGCGAACACGACGTAGACGAGGAAGCCGAGGGTCGCCCCCGTCACGAGCTCGGTGAGGAGCGCGCCGAAGAACGCGGCGTCGCCGAGCGTCTCGTAGCCGTTCGCGACCCGCGGTGCCACTGCGACGCCGAGGCCGAGGGCCACCATCGCCTTCACCCGGCCCGGAATCGCCCGGTACGAGAACGGCGGTGCGATCACCACGAATCCGGCCATGCGCACGCTCGCGAGCATGACGGCCTCGATCCAGGCGAAGTCGAGCGGGATCGCCATCATGCGCCCCCGACGAGTTCGGGGATGCGGGCGAAGAGCTCCTGGGTGAAGCTGACGATCTCGCTGATCATCCAGTGACCGCACACGAGCAGTGCCACCGCGACCGCGAAGGCCTTCGGCACGAACGAGAGCGTCACCTCCTGGATCTGCGTGATCGACTGGATGAGCGAGATCGCGAAGCCCACCACGAGCGCGGTCACGAGGATCGGCGCGCTGAGCTTCGCGGCCACGAGGAGTCCCTGCAGGCCGATGTCGAGCACCGCGTTCGCGTCCACTCAACCTCCCCGGTAGCTCGAGATGAGCGTCGTGGTGAGCAGGCCCCACCCGTCGACGAGGATGAAGAGCAGGATCTTGAACGGCAGCGAGATCATGACCGGCGGCAGCATCATCATGCCCATCGACATGAGCGCTGCGGCGACGACGAGGTCGATCACGAGGAACGGCACGAAGACGACGAAGCCGATGATGAACGCCGCGCGCAGCTCGGAGATGAGGAAGGCGGGGATCAGGGTGATGAGGTCGACGTCGGCGGGGGAGTCGGGGTTCGGCAGCCCCGCGGCGCGGGTCATGAGCGCGAGGTCCTCCTCGCGCGTGAACGAGAGCATCCAGGAGCGCAGTGGCGCGCTGCCCGCCTCGAGCGCCTGCCCGAAGTCGAGTGTGCCTGCGAGATAGGGCTGGACGCCCGCCTCGTTCACCTCGGCGAAGACGGGTTGCATGATGAAGAACGACAGGAACAGCGCGAGCCCGGCGAGCACCTGGTTCGGCGGGATCGCCGGCAGCGACAGGGCGTTGCGCGCCATCGCGAGCACGACGAAGATCTTCGTGAACGACGTCATCATGATGAGCAGTGACGGGGCCACCGACAGCAGCGTGATGCCGATGAGGGTGACGACCGCCGACGACGGGGTGCCGTCGGGGCCGTTGATCTCGACGCCGAAGCCGCCGCCGCCCGGTCCATTCGGGTCGGCCGGCGGTGCCGGGTCGACGGGTTCGGCGAAGCTCGGAGCTGCGGAGAGCGCCACGAGTACGATCGCGACGACGGTGGAAGCCGCCGCGAGCGCGGCGATCCGCATGAGCTTCCCCGACCGGCTGGAACCGGCCGAGGGGCACGTCATATGCCGAGGCCCTCCTTCACCCCGGCGAGCGAGCGCTTCCATGTCTCGGCCGAGAGGATCGGCCCGCGGCGCAGTCCGTGCGTTGCGGGCATGATCGGGATGGTCTGATTCGCGACGGATGCCGCGGTGAGGGCCTCGTCGAAGGCGGGCGCCGCGACGGGCTCAGGGGCGGGCCGGTCGCTCAGCACCGAGACGCCGTGCTCGGTGACGCCGAGCATCAGGCGGCGGCCGTCGGCGTCGACGACCACCATCGAGGCCTTCGGGGCGAGCGACTGGCGGGCGACCACGGTGACGAGCTCGGCCTTCCTCGTCCGCGCGCGGGTCGCCGTGATGCGCCGGTGGGCGAACCAGATGACCGCGAGGACGACGCCGAGCGAGACGGCGACGCGCAGGACGAGGAAGAGGGTCTCCACTACTGCGCGCTGTCCTGGGTGTCGAGGATGCGGGTGACGCGCACCGCGTAGTCCTGGTCGACGACGACGACCTCGCCGTGGGCGATGACCCTGCCGTTCAGGAGGATGTCGGCAGGTGCACCCGCCGAACGGTCGAGCTCGACGACCGCGCCCGGCTCGAGGTTCAGGATGTCGCGCACCGTCATCCTCGTGCGGCCGATCTCGACCGCGAGCGACATCTCCACGCCGTTGATGCGGCCGAGGCGCTCGGATCCGCCGCCGGCTCCGCGGGCGTCGTCTCGTGCGCTGCGCTCCCGCGCGGCGAACCAGCCGACGAGCGACTCTCCGTCGAGCAGGGTGAACACGGCCGAGGACGGGTCCTCGAAGAGCGGTGACCGCTCGACTCGGCGCACGTCTCCGAGCACCCCGGTGCCGAAGCGGCGACCGGCGGCCTGGAGCGCCGGGTGCAGCAGGTTCTCGGGCGCGAGACCGTCGCCGGCGCCGAGCTCATCGGCCTCGAGGAAGGCCACCGCGAACTCGACGGATGCGGTGCCGATGTGGCTCGCCTCGAAGGTCTCCGCCGCGTCGATGGCGGCGGGTTCGTCGGAGACGGCGGTCAGCGTGCGTTCGCTCGGCAGGGTCCGCACGAGTTCGTCGGCCGCCGAAGCGGCGGCGGTCGTCGTCGAGGTGGTCATGTAGCGGTCTCCAGAGTCTCGGTGATGGTGCAGGCGAGTCGCCCGCCGGCGCGCCCGATCGCGGCGCGGCCGACGAACTGGCCGTCGACGGTGACATGGAACGGGGAATGCGCAGCGTGGGCGAGCGGGATCATGTCGCCGACCGCGAGCGCGAGGACGTCGCGCGGCTTGACCGCGATCGGCGGGAGCTGCACGGCGAACGGCATCGGCGTGAGCTCGAGCTGGCCGGCGATCAACGCTCGCGCGTGTTCGGTGGCGACGACCGGATTCGCGTCTCCGAGCCCGGCCAGCAGCAGTTCGGCGGGGAACGCGAGCGTCGCGGGCGCCGATCGGTCGCCGCACTCGACGAGGAAGGCGGCGACGATCATCAGCTCGGAGGTGGCGGCCGCCTGGGCGAACTGCGAGTTGTGGTGCACCGTGTCGACCTCGAGGTCGCCGGGCAGCAGGCGCCCGAGCGAGTACCGCAGGTCGTCGAGGAGGTCGTCGACGAGCGTACGCAGCAGCCCCTGCTCGATCTCGGTGAGCGTCCGCTCCGGCTCGGCGTGATCGCCCGTGCCGCCGAGCATGTGGGCGAGCCAGGTGAGGGCTGCGACGGCGGGGAACTGGATGACGACCTTCTCGGAGTCCGCGCCGACGCGGCACAGCACCATGGTCGTCGATGGCGGCAACGATGCCGCGTACTCGTCGTAGGTGTGCATCGTCACCTGGTCGAATGCGACGTGCGATCGCGCCCGCACGTTGGCGGTGAGCTGCGTGCCCCATTGGCGCGCGAACGTCTCGAAGGCGAGCTCGAGCACGCGCGAGTGCTCGCGGGCGAGCGTCGTCGGCCGTCGGAAGTCGTAGGCGTCGATCGGGCGCGGGGACTCGCGGTCGTCGGTGTCTGCGATTCGGGGCACGTCCGTCACTATCGGCGGTCGGCGGGGAACGGTTAGCCCCCGGTCGCGGACGCGCCCCTCGCCGGGGGTTCGCTGCCGACCTCGGCGAGGCGCTCGGCGAGCTCCGGTAGCAGCGCCCGCACCGATTCGGGCTGGTCGGAGACCACGACGACGTCGACGCGGCGGTTCAGGG
Source organism: Agromyces sp. NPDC056389 (assembly GCF_042262385.1). Taxonomy (NCBI): domain Bacteria; kingdom Bacillati; phylum Actinomycetota; class Actinomycetes; order Micrococcales; family Microbacteriaceae; genus Agromyces; species Agromyces sp. NPDC056389. Next base: position 2,154,790 of record NZ_JBHJPN010000001.1, on the reverse strand, counting down.
CCATCGCCGATTCATCCGCCGCGCTCGTGACGGGGCGGGCGGAGCCGTACCCGATCGCGGCGGCGCGTTCGGGTCCGACTCCGGTGCGCTCGACGAGGTAGCGCACAACCTGCGTGGCGCGGCCGCTCGCGAGCTCCCAGTCGGTCGGGAACGGGCCGGACGATCCATGCGGATCGGCGTGGCCCTCGACGCTGACCTCGTGGTGGACCGTCGCGAGCACGCCGCCGACGACGCCGAGGATGGCCTCCGCCTTCCCGCTGAGGTCGACGCTGTTGCCGAGGAAGTAGGTCTCGGCGCCGATGAGGCGCACGATCAGGCCGCGTTCGTCGATGTCGTACGACACGGCGTGCTCGATGCCCTGCGCCGCGAGTCCGGCATCGATGCGGTCGCGGATCGCGAGGAGCGATTCGAGCTCCTGCCGGGCGAGTTCGAGATCGGTGAACTCCTCGTCGTCGCCCTCGAGCTCCGCGGGCACGATGATGCCCTCTGCCGTGTCGGCGAACGTCGTCGGATCCTGGCCGAAGCCCGTCGCGAGGGAGTCGCGGAGCGCCTCGAACTTGTCGGCATCGACCGAGGACATCGCGAAGAGCACGATGAACATGCACATGAGCACGGTGACCATGTCCATGTACGACGCCATCCAGCGTTCGTCGTTGTGGACCTCGGCGCCCTGGGTGCGGCGCCGGCCGAGGCGGGCGCTCATGCCGCCTCGAGCTGCTCCATGCCGGGCACGATGGCGCGCAGCCGCTCACCGAGCAGGCGGGGCTGGCTGCCCGCCTGCACGGCGAGCGCACCCTCCATCACGAGCGTCATGTTCTCGGCTTCGAGCGTGGTGAGGCGATGGATGCGGTCGCCGATCGGGAGCCAGAGGAAGTTCGCCGACAGGAGGCCCCAGAGCGTCGCGACGAACGCCGTCGCGATCGAGGGGCCGAGGGTGTCGGGGGAGTCGAGCTTCTCGAGCACGTGGGTCAGCGACACGACCGTGCCGATGATGCCGATCGTCGGCGCGTACCCGCCGAGCGACTTGAAGAATCGGGAGGCCTGGGTGCCGAGCTGTTCCTTCGAGTGGATCTCCTCCTCGAGGAGCTCGCGCAGCTCGTCGCCGTCGATGCCGTCGGCGATGTTCTGCAGCGCGTTCCGCAGGAACGGGTCGTCCGTCTCCGCTGCATCCTGCTCGAGCGACAACAGGCCTTCGCGACGCGCCTTCTCGGCGAGTTCGACGAGGCGGTCGATCGTGGCCTCCGGCTTCGCGGTCCTGCCGCGGAATGCCCGGGGCACGGCCTTGCAGGCGCGCCAGGCGTCCTTCACCGTGGTGCCGGCGAGCCCGACCGCGATCGTGGCGCCGAAGACGAGTGCCATGGGCGCCGGCAGGAGCAGGGCCTCGACATGCGCCCCTTCGAGCGTGATCATCGCGAAGAGCGAGCCGAACGCGAGGACGATGCCGATGAGCAGTGCGGGGTCCATGGCTACCGTCCCTTCGGTGTGCGTGCGAGGGGGATGACGTCTCGCGGCCGGGGCTCGCCGGTGAGCTCCTCGGTGCGGGCGAGCACGCGTGCGCGGAACTCGACGACCGCGGCGATCACCTCGTCGATCGTCTCGGTGACGATGTAGTTCGTGCCGTCGACCATCAGCAGCGTCGTGTCGGGGTTCGCGTGGATGCGCTCGACGAGATCGGTGTTCAGCGCGAACCGCGTGCCGTTCAGCCTGGTCAGCACGATCATGGGGATCCTTCGCGGTCGCGCGGCTCGCACCGAGCCGTCCCCCTCCACTCTCGGCAGCGGGCGGCCTCCCGTTAGGGAGACCGCCCGCCGGCGTCGAGTCCGTGCGGCTAGCGCTTCAGGTTCGTGAGCTCCTGGAGCACCTCGTCGGAGGTCGTGATGATGCGCGCGTTGGCCTGGAATCCGCGCTGGGCGATGATGAGGTTCGTGAACTCCTGCGAGAGGTCGACGTTCGACATCTCGAGGTAGCCGCTCGCGAGCGCGCCGTATCCGGCGTCGCCGGCCGCGCCGATCTCGGCGCCGCCGGTGTTCGCGGTGGCGCGATAGGTCGAGTTGCCGGCCTTCTCGAGCCCACCGGGGTTCACGAAGTTGGCGAGCGCGATGCGCCCGACGGCCTCGGTGGCGCCGTTCGAGAAGGTGCCGGTGACGGTGCCGTCCGGGCCGATGGAGTAGGCGTCGAGGGTGCCGGCGGCACGTCCGTCCTGCCCGGCGACCTTGACGGTGGAGAGGTCTGCGAAGCCCGTCAGCTTCGAGACGTCGACCGTGACGCCGCCGACGGCGATCGTCGCGGGCCCCGTCGGCTGCCCATCGACGAAGGTCAGGGTGTCGAGCACCGTCGCACCGTCGGAGACCTCCCATCCGGTGGTGTTCTTGGTGAAGGTGAGGCTGACGGTGGTGGCCGAGCCGCTCGCGTCGAACACGTCGATGTCGCGCACGATCTCGGTGCCGTCGGCGGCGTCCTCCGGCAGGTTGCCCGAGAACCGCACCGCGGTCGTCGCGATGGCGGCCGAGACCGCGCCGCGGGGCAGGGTCAGGTTCTGCAGGGCCCCGCCCTGGTTGATCTGGCCGCCCGCCGCGTTCCAGCCCATCACGAGGGCCCCGTCCTGCGTGACGAGTCGGCCTTGCGCGTCGAACTCGAACGAACCGGCGCGCGTGTAGAGCGTCTCGCCGCCCGACTGCACGACGAAGAAGCCGTCGCCCGAGATCATGAGGTCGCTCGCGCGCGACGTCGCCTGCGCCGACCCCTGCGAGAAGTTCGTGCTGATGCCGGCGAGCTGCACGCCGAGGCCGACCTGTGCCGGGTTGGTGCCGCCGATCGCGGCCCCCGGCGCCCCGCCGCCCTGGATGAGCTGGGACAGGGTGTCCTGGAACTGGGTCGCCGAAGCCTTGAAGCCCGCGGTGTTCACGTTGGCGATGTTGTTGCCCGTGACGTCGAGCATGGTCTGGTGCGAGCGGAGGCCGGAGATTCCGGAGAAGAGCGAGCGGAGCATGGTGGTCCTTTCGAGATGGCGCTAGGAGCGCACGGCGGAGATCGAGTCGAGCGCGACGGCCTTGCCGTCGATGTTGACGAGGGGCACCGGCCCCGAGAACGAGACGGAGGTCGCGACGCCCTTCACCGTCGCGCCGGTGGCGTCGAGGTAGTCGACCTCCTTGCCGATGAGGGCGGATGCCGCGGTGCGCATCTGGAGCGAGAACGACTCCTGCACCTGCGTGGCGAGTGCCGTGAGCCGCTCCATCGTCGCGAGCTCGGTGGTCTGGCTGATCATGGCGTTGGTGTCCATCGGGCTCGACGGATCCTGGTGGCTCAGCTGGGTGACGAGGAGCTTCAGGAACAGCTCGCCGTCCATCTCCTGCTTCGGCGCTCGTTTGGCGGTCGCCCCGGTGTAGAGGCTCGGGCCGGTGCCCGATCCTGTTGGTGCGGTGAGTGCGTCGACGGTCATCGGTCTCCTCAGGCGATCACGTCGAGGTCGGATGCCGGGCTCCAGCGCAGCTGCAGGCGTGGCGGTTCCTCCCTCGTCTCTCGGTGGACGGGTGCGGGGTCGGTCTCTGCCGACTCGTCGCGGGCGGGCGGCTGCCCGGTCGTCCCGGCTCCGGCGTCGCGGGGCGAGACGTCGAGCGTCGCCGTGAGTCCGGCGGCGACGAGGTCGCGGCGGAGGTCGCCCAGCACCTGGCGGAGGGCCTCGCGGCCGGTCTCGCCCGGAGCGAGGAGCTCGATGCGCACGCCCTCGGGTGAGACGGCGGCGCGCACGGACACGGGGCCGAGGTGTTCGGGGCTGACCTGCACGGTGACGTGCTGGATGCCCGTCGGCCCCTGTGCGAGTGCCACGACCGGCTTGGAGAGCTGGGCGGCGAAGGAGTCGGCCACGCCCCCGCGCACCGCATGGGCCGGCGACTGCACGGCCGCACGATCGCCCGCTGCGGTGATGGGTGCACTGATCGGCACCGGAACGGCGTCATCGACGAGGGTCGTCGGTGCGAGGGCCGCGGGAGCTGCCGGAGGAAGGCCGGTCCGGGGCTCCTCCGCAGGCATCGCGGCGTCGACGGAGGGTGCGGGTCGAGTGGTGGTCGCTCCCGTCGTCGGAACGGCAGCGGATGCCTCGGCGCCGAACGATGCGCGCCGGCCGCTGTCGGCCGGCGCGGGGTCGACATCGGCTTGTGGGCCTGCTGCACGCGACTCGGCCGCGTCGCCGAGCGGTGCGCGCGGGGAACCGTCGGTCACCGCAGTCGCCGCAGTCGCCGTAGTCACCGCAGTCGCAGCCGCAGCAGGGCTCGGCGAGCCGGCGGCGGGGGTCGCCGTGCGGGCGCCGGCCGCCGCCGCGATGATCGACGAGGCGCCCGGCGACGGTGCAGCGAGCGGTGCAGCCGCCGATTCGCCGAGCGCGTCGACCATCGTGGGCGCCGCCACCGGTCCGGCCGGGTCCTCGGACTCCGAGCTCGCAATCGCTGACGACGACGGAGCGTCGGCCGGCATGCCGACCGAGGCCTGGACCGGCGTCGCGGTCGGCTGCACGGTGAGCGGCAGGATCGGTGCGGGGGCGTTCGCCGCGGTGTCGGCCATGATTGCCTGCTCGGAAGCCGCATCGCCCGTCGGCGAGACCTCGACGAGCTCGCGGCCGAGCTCACGGCCGGTCTCGCCGGCGCCGCGCAGTGCCGCAGCGAACGCCGTGGCGCTGCCCGTCGCGGTAGTGCCCCGGTCGCTGTCTGATCGAGCAGCTGCCGGCCTCGGAAGGGTGGCGATCACCACGCCACCCGCCGCGCTCACAGTGCGCTCCGCGTGAGGGCGAGCAGCTGCGACGCGAGCAGGAGGTCGACGAGCCGGCTCGATGCCTCGGACCCCGAACCGGTGCCGGTGCCGGTGAGCGCGCCGAGCAATGATGCGAGCCCGTTCGTGCCACCGAGCGCACCGGCGAGGTCGACGCCGCCGCCGAGCGGCGTCGGGCCGGCCGCCGCCGTGACCGATGCATCCGTCGACGTCGCCGGGGGCACCGCGGAACCGCTCGGCACCACTCGCCGGATCGTCTGGATGTCGGCGTCGGTCAGGTAGTTCGGCTGGTACGACACCGTGCGCCCCTCGTAGGGTGCGTGCACGATCATGCCGTCACCGGCGTAGATGACGATGTGGTCGGCGTTGTGCGTCACGATGAGGTCGCCCGGCTGGGCCTCGGCGAGCGAGCCGACCTCCTCGCCGACCGATTCCTGCTGGGAGACCCGGCGAGGCACCTCGATGCCGAGTTCGCCGAGCACCCGCTGCACGAGCCCCGAGCAGTCGATTCCCGAGCGGTCGGTGCCGCCGAGCACGTACGGCACGCCCAGGTACTGCTTGGCCTGATCGACGATCGCCTGGCCGGTGACGCCTCCGGCGGTCGCGGTTGCGGCCGGGGTCGTCACCGGCGCGACCGCGGCGGGCTGCGCGGCGAGCGTCGTCTCGAACCGGGCCGCCGATGCCGCGTTGCCACGGCCTTCGAGCGTCGTGACGAGTGACGTGATCTCATCGATCCGTCCGATCGTGTCGACGATGGGCATGGTTACCGTCCCTTCCCGGTCGCGGTGCGCGAGGCGGTGAGCTCGTCGAGACGCGACTGCTCCGCCTTCAGGTCTGCTTCAGCCGCGTGCGCCGTGTGCGTGGCCTCGAGCCGCTCGAGTCCGCGAGTGCGTGCGTGCGCGGCTGCGTGCTCGACGCGAGCCTCGGCCGCGCTGCGCTCGAGCGATTCCTGGCGGATCTCCCACTCGCCGAGCATCGCCGCGCTCGCCGCACGGGCGGCCGCGACCGCCCTGAGCGTCTCGAGTGAGGTGCCGGGCTCGCCGAACGCCTCGAGGTGGCGGAGCGCTCGCTCGCGTACCGCCTCGTTGTCGCGGAGCCGCCCGTTGCGCGCGGCGAGCACGCCCTGCGCCTGATCCTCCTGGATCCGGCGCACCCGGAGCAGGGCGCTGAGGCTGAACGCGCGGCTCATCGTTCACCGCCGATCGCCCGGGCGAGTGCCGCGACGAGCCGACCGGCGTCGCCGGGCGCCGTCTGCTCGTCGATCCGCTGCCGGAGGAAGGCGTCGATCTCCCCCTCGTGCGCGATCGCCGCGTCGACCAGCGGGTTCGCCCCCGCCTGATAGGCGCCGACGTCGATGAGATCCTGCGCCTGCCGCCGAGCGGCCAGTGCACGACGAACGACGGCGGCATCGGCCATGGCGCTCGGCTCGGTCACCTTGGGGGCGACCCGCGAGACGGAGTCGAGCACGTCGACCGAAGGGAAGTGGCCCGACACGGCGAGGCGTCGGACGAGCACGACGTGGCCGTCGAGGATCGATCGCGCGGTGTCGGCGACGGGCTCGTTGTGGTCGTCGCCCTCGACCAGCACCGTGTAGACGCCCGTGATCGAGCCGGTGCCCGCGGTTCCCGCGCGCTCGAGCAGCCGCGCCAGCAACGAGAAGGTCGATGGCGGGTAGCCGCGGGTGGCCGGCGGCTCGCCCGCCGACAGGCCGATCTCGCGCTGCGCCATCGCGACGCGGGTCAGTGAATCCATCATCAGCACGACGTGCTCGCCGCGTTCCCGAGCCTCTTCCGCGATCCGAGTCGCGAGCTGGGCTGCACGCAGGCGCATCGGGGCGGGCTCGTCGGCGGTGGCGACGACCACGACCGATCGGGCGAGGCCCGCTGCGCCGAGATCGTCGTCGAGGAACTCCCGTACCTCGCGCCCGCGCTCGCCGACGAGGGCGATCACCGACATCGCGGCATCCGTGCCCCGTGCGACCATCGAGAGCAGGCTCGATTTGCCGACGCCCGACCCGGCGAACAGGCCGATGCGCTGGCCGCGGCCGAGCGGAACGAGCCCGTCGAGCACGCGCACGCCCGTGTGCAGCTGCATGTCGATCCGTGCACGGCTCATCGGCGCGGGGCTCCGGTTCGCGAGGTCGACCCGTTCGATGTCGGCGAGCGGGCCTTTGCCGTCGATCGGGCGGCCGAGCCCGTCGATGACGCGACCCAGGAGGCCGCGACCGACCGGAGCCGATGCCGTCTGCGCGAGTCGTCGCACTGGTGCGCCCGGCGCCGGAGCGGCATAGGACTCGAGCGCCATGCACGAGGCCGACCCGGGGCGGGACGCGGTGACCTCCGCCGCCATTCCGTCGTCGCCGATCTCGACGAGATCGCCGATCGCGAGATCGAGCCCCTCGACGTCGATGCCGAGGCCCACCGCACTGCGCACGCGTCCGATCCGCTCCGGCCCGGCGGACCGGATCGCGGCTGCGAAGCGGGGCGTTTCACGGATGTTCACGGCGCCCCCTCGAGGAGTGCGGCCCGTGCGCGTTGCAGGGCCTCGGCGATTCGTGCGTCGACGAGTCCGTCGGGCAGTTCGGCGATCGCATCGCCGGACTGCAGGGTCGCGTCGGCCGCGAGGGCGACCGGCGCCTCGACGCCGGCGGCGGCGAGCGCCGCGATGGACTCGGGCGGCATGCGGACGACGACGGTCGCCGGCGCCGCGGGGTGCCCGAGTGCGCGCGCCAGCGCGCTGCGCGCCGCGACCTCGGCGTTGGCCAGCTCGGTGCCCAGCACCGCCTCGGCGAGTGCGATCGAGGCTTCGAGGATCGCGCGTTCCGAGTCGACGAGCACCGGGGCGACGCGGCGTTCGAGCGCGTCCCGCGCGTCTTCGAGCCGCTGCAGCGCGATCACGATGCGCGCATCGGCGAGCCGGTTCCGCGCCTCGGCGTCGGCGTCGACTCGGGCCATGAGCTCGTCGCGTTCGAGCTCGGCGCGCCGTCGGCCTCGTGCGAGTCCCTTGGCGTAGCCGCGCTGCACGGCCTCGCGCACCGCGTCTTCCGCCCCGGCGGTCTGCAGGGCCGGGAAGACGAGCGGCGCGAACAGTTCAGTCGACAAAGTCGTCTCCCTCGGCTCGATGCACGGTGATCTGGCCCTCCTCGGCGAGTTCCCTGATCGCACGCACCAGATCGGCTCGAGCCTCCTCGACCTGCGACACGCGGAGCTGGCCCATCACTCCGGCCTCTCCGTCGAGCAGCTCGCGATTGCGCTCGGAGAGGTTCTCGCGGATCTTCTGCTCCACGGCGGCCGGTGCGCCGCGCAGCGCTCGAGCGAGCACCGCGATGTCGACGCCGCGCACCACTCGCTGCACGTCGCGGTCGTCGAACCGCACGATGTCGTTGAAGGTCAGCAGGCGGCTGCGCACCTCGTCGGCGAGCTCGGGGTTGCGGGCGTCGAGCGCTTCGAGCACGGCGCGCTCGGTCGCGACCGGCGCACGATTGATGATGTCGACGAGCGGCTGCACGCCGCCGACGACCTCGGCGGCAGTCCGGGGGGAGATCATCGAGGCGGCGCGCGACTTGAGGGTCGACGAGACGATCGCGATCGCCGCTGGAGTGGCGCTCGTCATCTGCGCGATGCACTCGGCGACGTCGGCGCGACGTTCGTCGGGTAGGCCGGCGAGGATGTTCGAGGCGTGCGAGGGCCGCAGATGGGTGAGCACGAGCGCGACGGTCTGGGGCATCTCCGCGTCGAGCAACGAGGCGACCTGCGCCGGCTCCGCGGCGTCGAGGAACTCGAACGACTTGCCTGCGAGCGAGGAGGCGACACGGTTCATGACGCCCGCAGCCTTCTCGGCGCCGAACGACGACTCGAGCAGGCCGGCTGCGATCTCGTGCCCGCCGCGTGCGGCGACCCGCCCCCGCACGGCGAGGTCGTGGAACTCGGCCAGTGCCTGGTCCGTCGTATCCGCGTCGACCCGCTGCAGGCGGATGATCTCGGCGGTGATCTCCTCGGCCTCGGGTTCGCTGAACTCCTTGAGGAGCTTCGCGGCCTGCTCGCGCTCGAGGTTCATGAGCACGACCGCGACCTTCTGCACCCCGGTCAGGGCAGTCGTCTCGCTCATGCCGGAGTCCGCTCATCGAGCATCGCCCGCAGCAGTTGCGCGGTCTTCTCCGGATCCTGCTCCGCCATTCGCGCGATGTCGGCTCGTCGAGCCTCGCCGTCGTCGGGGTCCGGCGGCTCGAGCTCGAGCGGCACGGTCGGCGCGGAGGCCGCTGCGCCATCGAGCACGTCGAAGTGCGGGTGCGACTCCTCGAGCTCGAGCGGCTCGCGGCGGGGTCGCAGGCGGCGTGCGATGACGATCGCCGCGATCACGAGCGGCACGAGCACGGCTACGGCGATGATGCCGGCCCGGATCAGCTCCGCGAGCCGTTCCTCCTCGGCCTGGCGCTCGGCCGCTCGCAGGGCCTCTCCGGCCGCGGCGGCATCGGCCGTGCTGAACTCGACGAGCTCGACGCTCAGCTCATCGCCGCGCTCGGCGTCGATGCCCGCGGCGCTCGCCACGAGGTCGCGAACCTCGGCGAGGCGGATGTCGCCGGCCGAGGCGCGGTCGATCGCGACGGAGACCGTCTGCTTGGCGACGGCACCCGCCGGGATCGTCCGCGTCTCGGTGACCTTGTCGACCGCGTTGTTGCGCACCGTCTCCTCGGATGTGTAGGTGCCGTCGCCGCCGGCTCCGCCGGGCACGGCGATGTTGTCCGGGCCGAGCACGCCGGCCGCCGCGCCATCCGTGCCCGTGTAGTTCTCGGTGTTCACGGACTCGTTGAGCGCCGGGGTCTCGGGCGCGGCCTCGAAGCGCTCGCTCGTGACCTCCGCGCTCTCCGAGCTGATCGTGGCCGCGACGGCGACGGTGGCGTTGCCCGAGCCGACGATCCGGTCGAGCATCTCCTGCACCGACGCCGAGACGCGCTGCTCGTAGTCTCCGGCCTTCGATTCCACCGTTCCCGACGGTCCGACGCCCACCGCCGAGAGCACGTTGCCTTCGGCGTCGATCACCGCGACCCCTTCCGCGTCCATGCCCTCGACGGCGGCGCTCGTGAGGTGCACGATCGCGTTGACCTGGGAGGTCGAGAGCGTCGCACCCGAGGCGGTCTCGACGAAGACGGACGCGGTGGGCTTCTGCTGCTCGGAGACGAAGACGGTCTCCTCTGGCAGGGCGAGCTGCACCGAGGCGGCGGAGACGCCCTGTATCGAGCCGATCGTCTTCGCGAGTTCGCCCTCGATCGCGCGCTTGTAGGTGACCGACTGCTGGAACGCCGAGGTCGTCACGCCCATGCTGTCGAGCAGCGCGTAGCCTCCCGTCGACGAGACGGGCAGGCCCGCCGAAGCGGCCTTGATCCGCTCCTCGTACACGACCTCTTCGGGAACGAGCACCGTCGAGCCGCCCTCGGCCAACTGGTACGGCACGTTGGAGCCGCGCAGCTGTTCGACGACGGCGCTCGCGTCGGCACCGGAGAGACCGGAGAAGAGCGGCGTGTACGCCGGCTTCGAGAGCCAGGCGCCGACCGCGACGATGCCGACCGCGAGCACGGCGATGCCGAGCAGCGTCAGCACGCGTTGGGCGATGCTGAAGCCGCCGACGATCGCTCCGAGCCGGGCGAGGCCCGCTCTGACCGGTGCGGGCATCAGGCCTGCATCCGCATGATCTCGTTGAACGCGTCGACGCCCTTGTTGCGCACGGCGGCGACGAGCTCGAGGGTCACCGCCGCGCGGGTGGACGCGAGCGTCGCGTCATGGATGTCGGTGAGGTCGCCGGTCACCGCCTGCACGGCGAGCGTCTTCGATTCGCCCTGCAGGGCCTGCGCGCCGTCGACGGCACTCGCGAGCACCTGGCCGAAGCCGTCGCCCGCCGGGGAGTTCGCCGCGATGGCCTCCGTCTCGGCGAGGTAGCCCGTCTGCCGCACACCCTGCACGGCTCCGATCGACTCGATCATGCTCAGCTCCGTCCGATCTGCAGTGCAGCCAGGTAGGTCTCGCGCGCCCGGTCGACGACCGCCGCATTGGCCTGGTAGCCGCGCTGGGCCATGATGAGCGAACCCATCTGCGCCGAGAGGTCGATGTCGGGGTAGCGCACGTAGCCGTCGGCGTCGGCGAGCGGGTGGTCGGGCTGGTATGCCAGACGTCCCTCGGCATCGCCGAAGGCGGCGCCCTGCACGTAGACGCCGCTCGTGCCCTCGCCGGCCTGCGCGATCACGTACCGCGCCTGGAACGCATCGCCGGCGGTCGACGTCGCAGTGTTCACGTTGGCGAGGTTGTCGGAGACGGCGTCGAGCCACTTGCGGTGCACGGTCAGTGCCGTGCCGGCGATGCCGATCGCGTCGAAGGTCATCGGTTGCTCCTCCGGGTCATCAGTTGGTTCGCATCGCGGTGCGAAGCGAGGTGAACTGGCCGTTCGCGGCCTGGGTGGCGAACTGGTATCGGAGCACGGTGTCGATGTTCGACAGGGTCTCGGTGTCGAGGTTGACGTTGTTGCCGTTCAGCTTCGTGGGCTCGAGCGAGTCCGCGACGCGGGCTGAGACGCGACCGTCGCCCGCTTCGACCGATGCTGCGAGCGCGGCCTCGAAGCTCACGCGCTGCGCCCGGTAGCCGGGTGTGTTCACGTTCGCGATGTTGTTCGCGATCGCGCGCTGCCGCTCGGCGAGGCCGTCGAGTGCGCTCGAGAGTGCGAGGGCGGTCACGGAATCCAGCACGGCGTCCCTCCGGTACGTCGGGTGGCCGATCCCTGGCCTGACTCGTCGAGCGTTCCCTGCTCGTGCATGGCTATCGGCAGTCGCACGGCATCCGTTAGCTGCAGGCGCTCAACCGACGGCGTCGAGGTAGACCGGGCGGCGTTCGGCGGGCGCTCGAGACGCCCGCGCGAGCTGTTCGAGCTCCCCGGCCACGCGGTCGCGCTCGCTCGCGATCTCGGCGAGCCGGCCACGGAGTTCCTGCAGCGCCCGGCCGACCGCCGAGGCGAGCTCGGGAGGCAGCGGCGGGAGCCCCGGGTCGATCGGAACGGCGAGCGGGCCGGTGAACCTGCCGTGGGACACGCCGTCGATGTCGATCGGCGCGCTCACCGCGGCGAGGTGGGCGACCCAGCGCTCGTACGACGACGCGGTGGTGGTGCTCGCGTCGTCAGCCGACACGGAATCCTCCTGCGGAACTCGGCGCCATGGCCGCTTCGTGCCAGGCCTGACGCAGTGGCTCGAGACGACGCGTGCACTCCCGGGTGAGCTCGACGTCGCGCCCGATGTTGGCCCTCACGAGAGCTTCGTACACGTAGTCGTAGATCGCCATCAGCCGCTTCGCGCCGTCCCACACCTCGAGGTCGAGGGAGCGCTGCAGCTCGACGACGATGTCCTGCGCGTGCATGAGCTGGGCCGTCGCGACGGGCCAGTTGCCCGCGGTCTGCGCCGCCTCGGCCCTGTGGAGGTCGAGCAGCAGCCGGTCGTAGAGCATCGTGAGCAGCTGCGCGGGCGTCGCGCTCATGATCGCCGTGCGCTGGTACTCGTCGAGGTGGTCGGTCACTTCGGGCTCCTCACTGGTGACGACGGCATCTTGCCGGTGGGCTCATTTGCTGGACTTCGCGTCCCACGAGGGAAGGCCGGCGAGCTGTGAAGCGAGGTAGCTCGACTGGTCGTTCAGCTTGCTCATGGCCACCTCGAGTGCGGCGTAGGTGCGCTTGAGCGTCGCCTCGCGCTGCTCGAGGCGGCGAGTCCAGCCCTCGATCTGCTTGTCCATGCCGTCGATGAGGGACTGCTTGCCCTCGATCTGCTTCGAGAGCTGGCCCTCGTACTTGTCGGAGTACCGGGTCGCGACCTCGCCGAGGCGCGTCGCGATGGTCGAGAAGGCCGCCTCGAGGTGTGCAGGGTCGTCGGTGAGTGCTGCCGCGAACTTCTCGGCGTCGAACTCGAGTTCGCCGGTCTTCGAGAAGCTGATGCCGAGCGGCGCGAGCGAGTTCCCGTCGATGGGCGCCTGGATCGCGTCGACGAGGGCTTGCCGGATGCCCCGGATGTTCGAGTCGCTCGTGAAGCTGCCGACATTCGTGATCGTGGCCCCGGTTGCATCCGTGGTCTTCGAGGTCGCCGACTTCTGGGAGATGAACGTCAGGATCGACCGCACCTCGTCGAGGAAGGCGGCCGCCGTGTCCGACGATGCCTCGAGGTCACGACCGATCGTGAGGCCGACCGGCGAGGCGGTGACCTTGGAGACCGTGACGTCGACACCCGGCAGCAGGCCGGTGAACGTGTTCGACGCCGAGGTGATCGACTGCTCGGCGGCGGTGCCCGCCCAGAGGGTGACGGCGGCGTCCTGCCCCTGCCGGATGACGGATGCCCCGGCCTCGGCGGCCACGTCGACCGCCGTACCGGCGGCCACGTCGGCCTCGCTGCCGCGGAACACCTGGAACGCCGAGGCCGCTCCAGTCTCGGTCGAGGCGAACTGCAGGCGGAAGAGCGGGGTGCCCGAGGCATCCGTTCCCGACTGCACGCGGGTGGCGGTGATGCCGAGTTCGGCGTTGTCGACGGCCCGCGCGATGTCGGCGAGGGAGTCGGAGGTCGCGGTGACCTGTGCGCGGGTGCCGTCGGGGCGCACGATCGTGAGCACCGGCGGAGAGCCCGGCCAGCTCGGCATCGCGGCGGAGACGATCACGTGCGGGCTGGCGACCCGGGTCACGGTGAGGTCGAGGCTGCCGGCTGCGGCGTCGGCCCCGGCCTTCACAGTGACGGAGGCGTCGGAGGTGCTCGCGGTGAACTGCTGGAGGCCGGTGGGGGCCGCGGCCTTGCCCGCCTTCTCGAGGAGGGCGGCGAGCCGGGTGTTGAGCGACTGGAAGTCGGTGAGGGCGCTGGCGGCCTTCGCAGCGGTGGCCTTCAGGAGCACCTGCGGGCGCGCCTCGAGCTGCATGAGCTTGGCGATGAGCACGGTCGTGTCCAGGCCGCTCGCGAGGCCGTCGAGGGAGAGTCCCATGGCGAGTTCCAATCGATTCGCGTCGAAACAGAAGAGACCCGGCGGTGTCGGGTGATGGCAGGGGACCTCACGCCGATCACCGCCAGGCCTCAGTCACTGGCGGCTGTTATCAACCGAGGAGCTTCAGCACGCCCTGGTTGGCCTGGTTGGCCTGGGCGAGCATCGCGGTGCCGGCCTGCGAGAGGATGCTGGCGCGGGTGTAGTTGACCATCTCCGATGCCATGTCGGTGTCACGGATCCGCGACTCGGCGGCCGACAGGTTCTCGGCCGACACGTTGAGGCTGCGGATCGTCGACTCGAACCGGTTCTGGTTGGCACCGAGTTCGGCGCGAGCCGTCGAGATGGCCGTGATCTGAGCGTCGAGCGCGGTGATCGACGTCGCGGCGTTCGCCGCGCTGTCGAAGGTCAGAGCGCCGACGGCGGTCGCGACGGTGGTGACGTTCGTCAGGCTCACGGCGATCTGGTCCTCCGCTGCGACGCCGCCGGCGCCGATGTGGAAGGTCAGGGACGCGTTCGAGCCGTCGAGGAGCTTGATGCCGTTGAAGTTCGCCGAAGCGGCGACACGGGTCAGCTCCGCGGCGAGGTCGTCGACCTCGGTCTTGATCGCCGAACGCGAGTTGGCGTTGTTCGAGTCATTACCGGCCTGCACGGCGAGGTCGCGCACACGCTGGAGGATCGTGTGCACCTCGGTCAGGGCGCCTTCAGCGGTCTGGATGACGCTGATGCCGTCCTGTGCGTTGCGAGCGGCGACCTTGGTACCGGAGATCTGCGAACGCAGGCCCTCCGAGATCGCGAGACCCGCCGCGTCGTCGGCAGCCCGGTTGATGCGCAGGCCGCTCGAGAGCTTCTCGAGGGACTTCGACAACTCGTTCTGCGTGTTGCTCAGGTTGCGGTGCGCGTTGAACGCCGCAACGTTCGTGTTGATCTGCATTCCCATGGGATGTTCTTCCTTGATCGTTGGGTCACCGGCCCATCCGTGGACCGGTATGCAGCACTGTCGGTCGTCGTGCGCGAGCCGTTAGGCGAATCGCGAGGAGTCGACGCGCGCGGCGAGCCGATCGCCGAGCTCCGCGAGGTAGCCGCGGGCCCGCGCGCTCGTCGGCGCCGTGATCGGGAGCTCCTGCTCCTCCTCGCGGAGATGGCCCTCGGCACCGAGCCGCATGAGCCGCAGCGCTTCGGCGCGCTGCTGGGAGATCGCGGAGTGGGTGACACCGAGTTCTGCGGCGAGCTCGGTCACGGTGCGGTCGTGGAAGTAGACCGCCTCCACGATGTACCGCATCCGGTCCGGAAGGGTCTGCACGGCCTTCCGCACGAACTCGACGCGCTCCTTGACGATCGCCTCCGTCTCGGGCAGCAGGACGGAAGAGCTCTCGTCGCCCGCGAATGCCTCGTCGAACGGGCCGATGCGGCGATTCGCGAGGCCCGTGTACTCGACGGCGGTCGCCTCGTCGACTCCGAGGGCCCCGGCCACCTCGAGCGTCGTCGGCCCCCGGCCGAGCGCCGAGGTCAACTGCTCCTGTACGGCGAGCGTCGCCTTGATCGTCTGTCGTGTCGAGCGCTTCGCCCAGTCGGCCGCGCGCATCTCGTCGCGGATCGCGCCGATGATGCGTTCACGCGCGTAGGCGCCGAACGGCACGCCTCTGGAGGCGTCGTACGCGTCGACGGCCTGCACGAGCGCCAGCGCGCCGGCCTGCGCCAGGTCGTCGCGCGACAAATGCGTCGCTCCCGCCATGACCTTCGACACCAGGAATCCGACCAATGGCAGGTGCTCGACGATGGTTCGATCTCGTGTTGTGGTGCTCACCGGGGTCCCCTCAGCTCTCGGTGCACGGTCTCCGGTCGTCGGCATACGCCGTCGACCGCAACCGACGCTGAGTACATGCGCGGCAGGGTTCGCAGCAGTGATCCGACGTCGCTTCCGGATGCCGCGGTCGACTCGCGCGAGTGCCGCGCACGAGTAGGACATGAGCCTCCCCGCCGACACCGTGCACGACCCCATGTGCCCCGAAGCGCACCGTCCGGGCGCTCATCTGCCGGTCTCGCGAACGCGGGTCGACTCCTGGGACAGCGCGATCGCCCGGATCGACGCCTGCATCGGCCGGGCCGAGTCGTACCTGGCCGAGCTCGCGAACGACCGTGGGTCGGCGATCTCGCTCGTGCCCTTGCTCAGCGGGCTCGCGACCGCGGTGATCGCCGCGCTCGTGCTCGTCGTGATGGCGACGATCGGCGCACCGCCGATCGCCGGATTCGCGATCCTCCTCGTCGTGGTGCTCATCGCGGCGGCGGCGACATCGTCGGGGTTCGGTCGCATGGCCACGGCGAAGGCGGCGACGCCCGTCGTCGAGCAGGTCCGTGCCACGCTGGAGCGCCATCTCGCTCTCCGGAGTCGGCTCGTGGCAGGCCGGCGGGCGCTGCTCGCCGCACTCGATCTGCAGGGAGCGTCGGCCCTGCGCGAGGGCTGAGCCGGGTGCCGAACGGCGACGCGCGGTGTGCGGCCGCCGCGGAACGCGAATTATCCCTTCGCGTCGCGGCATCCCGCGCTCGCCGGATACGGCCGTGCCGTGCGTCGAGGCCGGTCGGGGCTGAATCGCGAATCGCGCTCACGCTGCATGCATCGCGGCCGTCGAGAGACGAACCGTGCGGCAGTGCCGCCGCCGCACACGTGATCGGTATGACGACGATCGCCGAACTGCAGGACCACCGCATGCAGCCCCTGGATGTGCACCGGCCTCGGGACTTCCGTGCGGACCTCGTGAGCTCCGAACAGGACGTGCGTCGGGCTGCGGCCGCGGGACTCGTGGTCGAGGTCACGCGCGCGGTGCGAGGCCTGCGTCGCAGGGTGGGGCTGTCGGAGGCGGATGCCGAGGACGCGATCGGCGAGACCCTGCTCGAACTCGTCAAGCGGGTCGGCCAGGGCCACCCCGTCCCTGGGGCGGTGGTGCAACGGATCGCGACCGCCGTGTGCTCGCGGTTCGTCAATGGTCCGGTACGGCACGAGACCGCCAAGGCGCTCCGGATCCTGAAGGAGCGAGTGGCCGAAGCCGAGGCGCTCGCCGGCCACTCTCTCTCACGTGCCGCCGTCGCCGCACTCGCCGAGGAGGTGCGGCTCGGGCCCGACTTCAGCCCGCGACATCGCCCGGTCGAGCGATTCCACCTCGTCGAGGGCTTCACGAAGCCAACGTCGATCGACCAGCACTACGCGGATTTCATCGATGCCGCCGCGCTGCGCTCAGGTGCCGTGCTCGAGCGCGGGTACGCGGGCGCGGCCGGAGCGTGCGATCAACTGCTCGACGAGTTCGACCTCGGCCTGTCGACGAGGGCCGCGCTGCGCGTCGAGATCTGGGCAGCCGTGGCAGTCGACGAGGACCTGCCGATCGCGGTTGCGGGGCGCATCGAGCGACGGGTCGCTGCCGATCTCCGTGCGTACGTCGTCGGACTTCCCGAAGGGATCCTCACCGCATGCCGTGATCACCTCGAAGGTCGACGCTCGCGCGCCACGGTGGCGCTGTTCGCGCCGTTCGCCGATCCCGGAGAGCACGGGGAGGACGCGATCGCACGATACCTGTCATCGCGTGCAGCGTTCGCGACGCGTCTGTGGGATTCGGCGCTCGTGCTCGCGACGAGTCGCTCGTCGATGATGCCGGCGGGGCGCGAACCGGAACGCGAGGGCGTGCTCGCCTGCGCCGTCTCAGCCGAACGGTGAGGAGACGCCGAACTCGCTCTCGCCGATGAGCGTCGCGATGGTGCGGCAGCCGTGGAGAAGCCGCTCCGCCTCCTGCGGGGTCGCACCCAGTGCTTCGGCGATCTCTGCGGCGGTGCGGACCACGGGCGGGTCGGCGAGAGCCTGGCCGATCCAGAGTCGGGCGGCATCGCCCAGCGCAGGCGAGACGGCGCGGCTGACGTCGAGGGTGCGCGCGACGAGCCGTTCCGCGTCGAGCCGATCGAGGCTCGTGTCGGACTCGGTGGCACCGGTCGTGCTCGCGAGGTCGGCGAGCAGTTCGAGGGGCACGAACGCGGTCGGCGCGAGGTCGGCGCTCGTGGCGAGCGCGCCCTGCTTCGCCGGATCGCGTCGGCTCAGGTGGGCGCGACGGTTCACTTCGGCGATCACCTCGGCATCGGAGGGGTGGCGGCCGAGCTCGGCCGCGAGTTCGGCCCTCGTCGAGTGGATCGTCGAGGCGCGTCGGGCCGCCCCGTTCGCGCCGCGCACGCCGGTGTAGGCCGAGGAGTGGAAGTACGAGTATGCGGCTCGCGACGCGATGCGCCGGAACAGGGCATGGAAGTCGTCGATCGGAGCAGGGCTGACCGCCCCCAGGTGGGATCGGATCTTGAGTGCGATCTCGAGCCTGATCAGGTTGTGCACATCGTCGACGTGCGATCCGGTGCGATCCGCATGGGCCGCGCAGAGCGACCTCGCCCAACGGCGGGTGCGTTCGTCGAGTTCGCCGAGCAACGTCGAGATGGCGCGGTCGAGCCGGACGCCCTCGACCCCGCGCTGCGCGTCGAACCATTCCCGGAGCCGCTCTGCCGCCTCGGATTCCACCATCACCCCCACGATCGGCAGTTCCCCGTGCCGATGCGTTGGCGCGAGCATACGGCACCTCGACGAACGAGCGGGGAAGCGGCGCCCGCGCGCCTCACTCCGATGGAGGCGGCGACCAGTCCTCGAGTTGGCGGAAGAGCGCCGCGTGCGCGACAGCGGCCGCGATGAACCTCGTGCGGAGGCGACGCACGGCGGGGCGCTCTTCGATCGCGGCCTGCGCAGCTTCGAGTCGCCGCTGCATGGGACCGACTCGCGCGGCCAGCCGTCGCAGGGCGATGGCCGATCTGGGCACGGTTGCCGCGGCAGCGAGGTCGGCGGGCACGACGACCGCACCGTGGCTCTCGGTCTCGAGGATGCCCCAGGGCACCATGCCCTCGCTCTCGAACGTCGAGGCCGACTTCACCGTCAGCTCGCGGAGGAAGGCGTCGTTCCGCTCGCTCTGGCCGACCACGCCGATCGGGCGTCTGAGGCGGAGATAGGAGGACGTCGCCCGACGCGCCGATGCGTCGAGTCGTTCGGGGTCGTACCACCCCAGCCCGTGATCAGCAGCCACGATCGACGCGGGCTCGTTGCGTGCGCGTCGTTCGGAGCGGAATCGGGTCGGGGCACGGCATGCGGGGGAACATCTCTCCACTGAAACACAGTCCGGCCGCCGTCGAAAGCCGAGATGGACGGTCCGTGACGATCGGCATGCTCGGCGATGCGCGAGCGTAGGCTCGGTGCATGCTCGCCACTGTCATTCACGCACCCCGCGACATCCGTGTCGAATCCGTCCCCGACCCGGTGCTCTCCACCGGCGCCGACGCCATCGTGAAGGTCGTCGCCGCGTGCGTCTGCGGCTCCGACCTCTGGCCGTACCGGGGCGTGACCCCCACGCATGAGCCGCATCGCATCGGGCACGAGTTCATCGGTGTCGTCGAGGCGATCGGCGACGAGGTCACGGTGGTCGCCGTCGGCGACTTCGTGATCGCCCCCTTCTACGTGTGCGACAACACGTGCGCGAACTGCCGCAACGGCGTCTCGACCTCGTGCCTGAACGGCGGATGGTGGGGCTCGGAGGACCGCGTGGGCGCCTTCGCCGACGGCGGTCAGGGCGAGCGGGTTCGCGTGCCGCTCGCCGACGGGACGCTCGTCGTCGTGCCCGGACCCGTCGGCGACGACGAGGTGCCGGGCCTGCTGAGCCTCGCCGACGTGATGGGCACGGGCCACCACGCCGCGGTCTCCGCCGGCGTCTCGGCCGGCGACTCGGTCGCCGTGGTGGGCGACGGTGCGGTCGGCCTCTGCGCGATCATCGCGTCGAAGCGCCTCGGTGCCACGACGATCATCGCGATGTCGCGGCATCCCGAGCGACAGGCGCTCGCCCGCCGGTTCGGTGCGACGCACATCGTCGAGGAGCGCGGGGCCGAGGGTGTCGCGCGGGTGCAGGAGCTCACCGGGGGCATCGGCGCCGACCGGGTGCTCGAGTGCGTCGGCACGAAGGAGTCGATGGATCAGGCGATCCGTTCCACTCGCCCCGGCGGGATGGTCGGCTACGTCGGTGCACCGAACGGCGGGCCGGAGCTGCCGGTGCGCCCCCTCTTCAACCGCAACGTCGGCGTGAACGGCGGCGTCGCTCCCGTGCGCGGCTACATCGAGGAGCTGCTGCCCGATGTGCGGTCGGGCGCGATCGAACCGGGGCTCGTCTTCGACCTCGAGCTCCCGCTCGCCGAGGCCGCCGAGGCGTACGCCGCGATGGACGAGCGGCGCGCCACGAAGGTGCTGCTGCGCCCATGAGCGAGCTCCTCGAACGGCTCGTCGCCGAGGCATCCGAACTGCAGTTCGACCGGTTCACGCTCGACGACGCGTGGGTGCTCGGCGGGCGTCTCCGTGCGGCAGCCGCCGAGGCGGGGCATCCGGTCGCGATCGCGATCTGGTTCGGACAGCAGCGCGTGTTCCATGCCGCCCTGCCGGGCGCGACCGCCGACAACGACGCCTGGCTCGATCGCAAGCACCGCGTCGTCGAACGGTACGGACAGGCCTCGCTGCTCGTCGGCGAGGAGTTCCGCGCGAAGGGCGAGGACTTCGACGTGCACGCTCGCCTCGACCCGCGCGAGTACGCGGCGCACGGCGGGGTCGTGCCGATCCGGATCCGCGAGGTCGGGGTCATCGGCGCCGTCGGCGTCTCGGGGTTGCCCGAGCTCGCCGATCACGAACTCGTCGTCGAACAGTTGCGCGCGCACCTGCGGGACCGGGCGAACGACTGACGCGTCGTCGCGTGCCGGCGTGGTTGCGTCGGCGCGGTCAGGCGTCGATGTCGTCGAGTCGGGCGATGACGACCTCGAGCAGGCGCGCGAGCTCCGCGCGTTCGGCGTCGCCGAGGTCTTGCAGCACGTCGGACTCGACGACGTCGGAGTCGCGGATCGCCTGACTGAACAGCCCCCATCCCTCTTCGGTGAGGCTCACGAGGATGCGGGTGCGGTTGTCGGGGTCGGCCGCGCGCTCGACGAGGCCGCGCTCGGCGAGCTTGTCGAGGCGATGCGTCATCGACGACGGCGCCACGTTCGTGAGCTCGGCGAGCTGACTCGGGGTGAGCGCCTCCCCGGCCTTCGCGAGCGAGGTCACGACGGCCCATTCGCCCGAGCTCACGTCGAGGTCGGCGAGCTGCCTGACGTACCACTGGTCGAGCTTCTTCGTGAGCCCCTGCACGGCGGTGATCACCCGCTGCACGGACTCCTCGCCGCCCGCTGCGACGTAGGTCGCGACAGCGCGACGGTGCAGTTCCTGCGCTGACGGAGTGCGTTTGGCCATACGGGAATTCTCGCATGCGATGTTCGGTTGCTAATATTTCGATATCGAATAGTTCGTATTCGAATCATCGCCTCCCGTCCGGCCAGACAGGTGAGGCACCCGTCTCGTTCGAGACCATGACTCCCGGAAAGGTGGCGTGCCCATGCGCGCGAAGCTGCTCATTCTCGCATCGAGCATCGGCATGCTCGGCTGGGGCGCCGTGCTCCCGTACCAGTACGCCTACGCGGCCGACACGCGCGGCTGGGGCGCGCTCGTCGCGGCCGCCGCTTCGTCGCTCTTCTCCGTCGGCGCGCTCGTCGCCGCGCCGATCGCGGGCAGGCTCGCCGACCGGTACAACCCCGTGCACGTCGCCGTCGTCGCGCAGTTGCTCGGCGCCGCCGGCGCGGCCTCGCTGGTCTTCGCCGACGGCCCCGCCGTCTTCCTCGGCGGCATGCTCGTCTTCGGACTGGGGCTCGCCGCCGCGGTCCCTGCGAAGCAGGTGCTCGCGCTCGATTGGTCGTCGACCGACGACCGGCGCAAGGTCTTCGCGTACAAGTTCACGGGTGAGGCGCTCGGCATGGCGGCCGGCGCGTTCTTCGCCGGGCAGATCATCGACCTCGGCCGGCACGACGGACTCGACATCGGGTTCCTCATGGCCGCCGCCGGGTTCGCCGTGTCGTCGGCGATCATCGCGCTCGCCGGACGCGGTGCCCGGCGCAGTGCCGAGTTCACGGCCGACGCGGTCACCGGCCTGGCCGGTGAACGTCGACCGGGCGCCTTCCGGCTCGTGTTCGCGAACCCCGCGCTCCGGTGGACCTCGGTCATCATGATCGCGCTCGCGCTCGGGTTCTACGCGCAGTTCGAGTCGGGCATTCCCGCGTACGGCATCACCGTGCTCCAGGTCGACCCCGTCGCGGTCGGCACCGCGGCGGCAGTGAACTGCATCGTGATCGTGGCGCTGCAGGTCGTGGTCGTGCGGCTCACGGCGAAGGTCAGCGCGCCCGCCCTGCTCATGGCCGTCGGCGGCATCTGGGTCGTCGCGTGGCTCGTGCTCGCGAGCGCGCAGCTCGCACCGGGCGTCGCTTCGGCGATGTTCGTCATGACCTACGGCATCTTCGCGGTGGGCGAGACGATCTACAGCCCAGTGCTGAACCCGCTCATCGCTTCGCTCGCACGCAAGGGCATGGTCGGCAGCACGCTCGGTGCGATGTCGGCGCTGCAGACGGCGTTCACCGCGGCCGGCCCGCTCGTCGCCGGCGTGCTGCTCGGCGCCGGACTCGGCGACGCGTTCCTCGGCATGCACCTCGCGCTCAGCGTGCTCGCGGTCTTCGCGGCATGGCGCCTGAAGCGGGTGATCGCGGCGATGCCGGTGCGGCACGAGCCGCCGACGCGGCCGATCTCGGTCGTCGATCCGGTCGACGCATAGCGGCCTGGTCGACGCGTCACAGCACGGGCGACCGAAGACAAGAGCGCCGCGAGTCGAATCGACTCGCGGCGCTCAGGGTCTGCTGTGTGCGCTCGTCACTCGCCGACGAGCACGAGCTCCGAGAGCGGCTTGCGCAGGCGGGGGGCGCTCTCGCGCTCGCGAAGCGCGTCGGGCAGGGCGTTCACATCGCCGAGCACGCCGATCGCGGTGATCGAGACGACCTCGAGTCCGTCGGCGAGGCCGAATGCGGCGCGGATCTTCTCGGCCTCGAAGCCGCCCATCTGGTGGGTGTGCAGGCCCTCGTGCTGCGCCTGCACCGAGAGGTGCGCGACCGCCTGACCGAGGTCGTAACGCGCCCACGGGCGGGGCGTGCCCTCGGCGTCGACCGTCTCGGCGACATTCGCGATGAGCACTGCGGCGGAATCCGCCCACGCCTGGTTGAACCCGAGCATCGCATCGTGCAGCTTCGTGAAGGCGTCGGTGCCGCGGCGGCCCACGATGAAGCGCCAGGGCTGCACGTTGTTCGCCGACGGAGCCCAGCGCGCGGCCTCGAGGATCGTACGGATGACCGCGGGGTCGATCTCCGCCGTCGGGTCATACGCGCGGGGGCTGAAGCGCTCGACGAGCGGCGCGATGAGCGGCGCGTCGGTCTCGGCGCGGCGGGAGGTGATGTCGGTGATGAGGGTCATGCGCTTGCGGCTTTCACGAGAGTGGGACAGATGCCGGGGCATCGTCGACCCGAGGGATGCAACGCGCAGCGGCATCCGGTATTCCATGCTCACGCATGATTCTCAGCGAACCCGAGGTTCCCGCGCCGCGCGGAGGGCGGTCAGACCCGTGCGAGCTCCTCGCGGATGCCCGCGACGAACGCGTCGATGTCGGCCTCGCTCGTGTCGAACGAGCACATCCAGCGCACCTCGCCGCGCGCGGCATCCCAATCGTAGAAGCGGAATCGCTCGCGAAGCCGGTCGGCGACGCCCGCCGGGAGCGTCGCGAAGACGCCGTTCGACTGCGTCTGCTGCGAGAAGCCGAGACCCGGCAGCTCGCCGGCGGCGATGCCCGCATCGAGCGCGTCGCGCAGGCGCCGCGCCATCGCGTTCGCGTGCCGCGCGCTCTCGATCCAGAGGTCGCCCTCGTAGAGCGCGATGAGCTGCGCCGAGGTGAAGCGCATCTTCGAAGCGAGCTGCATGTTGAGCTTGCGCAGGTACGTGAGGCCCACGGATGCCTCGGAGTTCAGCACCACGATCGCCTCGGCGCCGAGCGCGCCGTTCTTCGTGCCGCCGACGCTCAGCACGTCGACGCCCGCGTCGCGGGTGAAGGCGCGGAGGGGGAGGTCGAGGGATGCCGCGGCGTTCGAGAGGCGCGCGCCGTCCATGTGCAGGGTCATGCCGCGCTCGTGCACGTGGTCGGCGATCGCACGCACCTCGTCGACGGTGTACGCGGTGCCGAGCTCGGTGGTCTGCGTGATCGACACGACGAGCGGCTGCGCACGGTGCTCGTCGCCCCAGCCCCACGCCTCGCGGTCGATGAGCTCGATCGTGAGCTTGCCGTCGGGGGCGGGAACCGTGAGCAGCTTCATGCCGCCGACCCGCTCGGGCGCGCCGCCCTCGTCGGAGTTGATGTGCGCGGTGCTCGCCGAGATCACGGCGCCCCAGCGGGGGAGCATCGACTGCAGGCCCGTGACGTTCGCGCCCGTGCCGTTGAACACGGGGAACGCCTCGACGCCCTCGCCGAAGTGCCGCGCGAAGACCTGCTGCAGTCGCTCGGTGTAGACGTCTTCGCCGTAGGCGACCTGGTGGCCGTCGTTGGCGGCGGCGATCGCCGCGAGCACCTCGGGGTGCACACCCGAGTAGTTGTCGGAGGCGAAACCGCGGACGGAGGTGTCGTGGAGCTGTTCAGTCACTGAACCATCCTCGCACTGCTGCGGAACGAGCGGATGCCGCGGGCGGATGCCGCCGTCGACACCCGCCCGCGGCATCCGCTCGCTCGTGCTCAGCTCTTCAGGGCCTCGCCCCACGGCACGCGAGCGCCGGTCTTCAGCAGCGAGCTGCGGTAGATGCGCTCGCCGACCACGACCGCGAGTGCCGCGGTGGCGAGCAGGATCGCGAGCGAGACGAACGGCTCCCACCATTCGGCGGTGCCGAGGAAGATCCGTATCGGCATGCCGACGGGTGCCGAGAACGGCACGTAGCTCATGATCGCGAGCACCGTCGGGTTGTCGTTGAAGAAGATGACCAGGAAGTAGGGGATCATCACGAGCATCGTCACGGGCGTCGTGACCGTGCCGATGTCCTCGGCTCGCGAGACGAGTGCAGCGGTCGCGGCGAAGAGCGCGGCGAGCATCACGAACCCGATCGCGAAGAACACGATGAACCACACGATCGAGGCGCCGAGCCCGCCGAGCAGCACCCGCTGGCCGGTGAGCAGCAGCCCGAGGAGCGCGAGCACCGCGATCGCGAGGATCTGACCGAACGCGAGCACGCTGTTGCCGATGACCTTGCCGGTCAGGAGCGCCCGTGCCGACACGGTCGACAGCAGGATCTCGACGACGCGGGTCTGCTTCTCCTCGACGACCGACTGCGCGATCGTCGTGCCGAAGGTGAGCGCCGACATGAAGAACACGATGCCGAAGCCGAACGCCACGAAGTAGGCGAGCATCGGGTCGACCGCGGCCGGGTCGAGCAGTTCGACGGTCGGATTCACCGAGAGCGCAGAGACGACCGAGTTCGGCGCCGACTCGAGGCCGATCACGACGATGCCGAGCGGTTCGGATGCCGCGGGGGCCACGATCGCGTCGACGTCGCCGTCGCGCAGCAGCTGCTCGGCCGCGTCCTGATCGGCGACGGGCACCGCGTCGAGGGCCGGGTTGCCCGCGACGACTTCGGTCGCGCCGTTGACCACGGCCACCTTGGGAAGGTCGGACTGCGATCCGAAGATGCTTCCGAGCACGACCGAGGCGAGCACGACGAGCATGAGCACGCCGGTCGAGATGAGGAAGGCCTTGCTGCGCATCTTCATCGAGATCTCGCGTCCGGCGATCAGGGTCACGTTGTCGGTGAAGCTGGGGGTGCGGCGCTCACCGTCGGGCCGGCCGCCGGTGCGGGATGCGTTCGTGTCGAGAGTCACTGCACGACCTCCGTGAAGATCTGGGCGAGCGTCGTGTGCTCGCGGGTGAAGCTGATGACGTCGCCGCGGGCGACGGCCTCGGCGAGGGCGGCCTGCCGCGCGGCATCCGACTCGGGTTCGAAGACGGCCCAGCCGCCGTCGAAGTCCGCGACCCGGATGCCCGGCTGCTGGCGCAGCCACCCGAGATCACCGGAGGTGAGGAGCTCCCAGCGGTCGGAGCCGTGCTCGGCGCGGAGGGCGTCGCGACTGCCAGCAGCCGCGATGCGGCCGCCCGCGATGATGACGAGGTCGTCGCAGAGCCGCTCGACGATGTCGAGCTGGTGCGAGGAGAAGAGCACGGGTGCGCCGGATGCCGCGGCATCCGCGAGCACCCCCTGCACCGTCTCGACGGCCATCGGGTCGAGGCCCGAGAACGGCTCGTCGAGCACGAGCACCTCGGGGCGGTGCACGAGCGCTGCCGCGATCTGCGCCCGCTGCTGGTTGCCGAGCGAGAGCGACTCGATGGTGTCGTTCGTGCGCTCGCCGAGGCCGAGTCGCTCGAGCAGTTCGAGGGCGTTGCGGTGCGCCGCGGCCGCGCTCCAGCCGTGCAGGCGGGCGAGGTAGACGGTCTGCTCGAGCACGCGCATCTTGGGGTAGAGGCCGCGCTCCTCCGGCATGTAGCCGAACCGGCGCCGGTCGGCGCTCGTGAGCGCCTCGCCGTCGAGGGTCACGGTGCCGCCGTCCGAGGCGAGCACGCCGAGGATGATCCGCATGGTGGTGGTCTTGCCGGCGCCGTTGCCGCCGACGAAGCCGGTGAGCCGGCCGTCGCCGACGGTGAAGCCCACCTGGTCGAGGGCGAGGCGCTCGCCGTAGCGCTTGGTGACGTCGTGGAGTTCGAGCATGCCCTCACGCTACGGATGCCGCGCGCTCGCGGCATCCGTCGTGCGACGGGTCTTCCGACGCCGCAGCAGGGCTGCGACTCCGCTCTGCGGGGGATGCGGCGGGTCAGACGCTCGGGTGGGCCCGGCGCTCAGGTGGGCCCGGCGCCCGGCGCTCAGGTGGGCCCGGCGCTCAGGTGGGCCCGGCGCTCAGGAGGCTCAGGCCGAGGCGGTGAACGGACGGGTCTCGAAGAGCGTGCGCAGCACGATCGTCGCGCGCACCTGCGCGGGGATGTCGGTGCGCAGGCGCACCAGCAGGTCGGCGAGGTCGGCCGTCGTCGCCACGCGGGCGACCGCGAGATGGCCGGCGTCTCCGGAGACCGCGTAGCAGGACTCGATCTCGGGGTAAGCGCCGAGCCGTGCGCCGAGGTCGCCGACCATGGCCGGGTCGAGCACGGAGATCTCGAGGAACGCGGAGACCGGCAGCCCGACGGCCTGCGGATCGATGACCGCGCGATAGCCGGTGATGACGCCGCGCTGCTCGAGTCGCTGCACGCGCGACTGCACCGCCGAGGTCGACAGGCCCGTGAGCGTGGCGAGCGTCGCGAGCGTCGTGCGCCCGTCGGCGGCGAGTGCGGAGACGATGCGCTGGTCGATGTCGTTGTCGAGACGTGGTGTCGCGGTCGGCTCGCTCATGCGCTCCACCATAGTGCGCGGGAACCGGCGGGGCTTCGACGAGGTTCGTCTCGCTCAACGCATGAGATAGGGTTCAGATGTTCAGCCTGGAGCAATGGAGCCCGG
Source organism: Agromyces sp. NPDC056389 (assembly GCF_042262385.1). NCBI lineage: Bacteria > Bacillati > Actinomycetota > Actinomycetes > Micrococcales > Microbacteriaceae > Agromyces > Agromyces sp. NPDC056389. Next base: position 2,127,526 of record NZ_JBHJPN010000001.1, on the reverse strand, counting down.
CTCGACCGACCAGAGGATCGAGCGACACTCCCCGCCACGAGCGGCCGTTGTGCCCCGGGTTGATTGTGACGCCCTCCGAGTGGCAAATTTCCGATCAGAGCCCTATGTTCTCGGATTTTCACCGTATCCGTATCGGATCTTGTGGAATGTTGCCGTTCTGTAAATTCCGATACGAATCGCATCTTTGTTGTTGACACTTCATCAGGTCATCATGTTCCCTTGCTAGAGATCCGAGTTCTGCACACATGTCCGTCCCCATCAGCGAAGGAATATGAAACGTATGCGTGCTACTTCAGCCCCAAGAAACGGAAAGGCGCGACGCGGGTTGTCCACCGTCGCCGCGGTGTCCCTCGCGGCGTGCCTCGCCATCGGCCCGGCAGCGACCTCGTTCGCGGCCCCGGTCTTCGCCGACGCGAGCCCAGAGGCGTCGGCGAGCGCCGATGCCAAGACGTTGCGCATCGCGACCGCCGGCTTCGTCGACACCTTCAACCCGTTCATCTCGATCTACCTGACGCCGACGAACATCATCCGGTACGTCTACGAGAGCCTCGTGCAGAACGACGCCGAAGACGGCTCCCCGACCGAGGGCCTCGCAGAGAAGTGGGAGGCCAGCCCCGACGGCATGACCTGGACCTTCACCCTGCACGAGGGCATGAAGTGGTCCGACGACGAGCCGATCACCTCGGCCGACGTCAAGTACACGTACGAGTCGATGATGAACGACCCGATGCTCGGCACCGCCAACGGCAACCTCGTGGCGAACTTCGACAGCGTCGAGGCGCCCGACGACCTCACCGTCGTCATCAACCTCAAGACACCGCAGGCGCCGAACCCCGGCACCGAGATCCCCGTGCTCCCCGAGCACATCTGGTCGGAGGTCGACGACCCCACGACCTTCGCCAACGACGCCGATGTCGTGGGCTCCGGACCGTACACGCTCGACAGCTACTCGGCCAACCAGTCGATCACCCTCAAGGCGAACCCCAACTTCTGGCGGGGCGCTCCCAAGATCGACGGCATCCAGTACATCTACTACACGAACTCCGACGCCCAGATCCAGGCGCTGCGCGCCGGTGAGGTCGACCTCGTCACCGGACTCACCGACACCCAGATGTCGGCGCTCGAAGGCGAAGAGGGCATCACGACCCACGCGGGCACCGGCCGTCGCTTCACGTCGATCAGCGTGAACGCCGGAGCGGAGACGCCCGAGGGCGTCCCCTACGGAACGGGCAGCCCGGTCCTCAAGGACCCGGCCGTGCGCGAGGCGATCCGCCTCGGCATCGACCAGGAGTCGCTCCTGAAGAACGTGCTGGGCGGCTACGGCGCTCCTGCGACGAGCTTCATCCCGATCGCGTTCGAGAAGTGGCACCTGCCCGACGACGACGAGGCGATCGTGTCGTTCGATCCCGACGCGGCGACGGCCCAGCTCGACGAAGCCGGCTGGGTGGCGGGCGCCGACGGCATCCGCGAGAAGGACGGCAACCGACTCTCGATCCGCCTGCTCGCCGACGCGGAGGACATCGTCGAGATGTCGACGGCCGAGTACCTCGTGCCCTGGATGGCGAACATCGGCGTCGAGCTGAAGCTCGAGACCACCGACAGCGACACGATCTCCGACCGCACGGCCGTGAGCGACTACGACCTGTACTTCTCCGGGTGGAGCGTCAACCCCGACCCCGACTACCAGCTCGGCATCAACCTGTGCTCCTCGCGTCCCGACGCCGAGGGCAACGGCGCGACGAGCCAGGACGGCTACTGCAACCCCGAGTTCGACGCCCTCTACGCCGAGCAGCACTCCGAGCTCGACGAGGGCAAGCGCGCCGAGCTCGTGCACGACATGCTCCGCATGCACTACGAGGACGTCGCCCAGATCACCCTCTGGTACGGCCAGTCGCTCGAGGCCTACCGCTCCGACCGCTTCACGGGCTTCACCACGCAGCCCGCCGACAACGGCATCATCGCGAACCAGGCCGGCTACTGGGGCTACTACACGGTGGAGCCCGTGTCCGACGAGGCATCCGCTTCGACCGGTGACTCCGGCCCCGCCGTCGGCCTCTGGATCGGACTCGGCGTGCTCGTCGTGGCCGCCGGCGTCGTGGCGATCGTGATCGTGCGACGTCGCAAGACCGCGGGCGACCGCGAGTAGCGTTCGTCGCACTGCCCGGTCGGATGCCGCACCCCGCGGCATCCGACCGGGCGACCGACAGGGCGCAGGAAGAAGGAGGACGGAGCGCAATGACAGACACGATCACCCCCGTGAACGCGGAGGTGCACGACCAGAAGCTCGCAGAGGAATCGCCGGCCCGTTCGTCGTTCCTGGGCTACTTCGGCACCAAGCTCGGCGGGGCGCTCATCAGCCTCGTGATGGTCGTGCTGCTCGGCTTCTTCGCCTTCCGGGTGCTTCCGGGCGACCCCGTGCGTCGCATCGCGCAGGAACGCCCGATGAGCCCCGAGCAGATCGCGGAGCTCCGGCGGCAGTACGGTCTCGACAAGCCCGTCACCCAGCAGTTCCTCGACTATCTCGTCAACATCTTCACCGGCAACCTCGGCGAGAGCTACGTGTACCGCACCCCGGTGAGCGAGCTCATCGGGCAGTACCTCGGCCCGACGCTCCTCCTCACCGGCACGTCCGCCATCATCGCGATCGCGCTCGGGCTGTGGCTCGGCCAGCGCGCGGCCTGGCGCAACGGCTCGCTCTTCGACAAGATCGCCACCGGCACCTCGCTCACGCTGTGGTCGGTGCCGACGTTCTGGCTCGCGCTGATCCTGCTCATGATCTTCGGCGGCACCCTCCGCTGGTTCCCGACGGGCGGCATGGTCAGCCCCGGCGTCGAGCCGGGCACGTTCGCCTACGTCATCGACGTCGCGCGCCACATGGTGCTCCCCGTGGTCACCATGGTCGCGGTGGTCTTCGCCCAGTACCTCATGGTCATGCGCGCGTCGCTCCTCGAGGAGAAGTCCTCCGACTACCTGACGACCGCCCGTGCGAAGGGCCTGCGCGACGACCTCGTGCGTCGCCGGCACGCGGTGCCGAACGCGCTGCTGCCCACCGTCACGCTCGTCTTCATGCACATCGGCGGTCTCGTTGCCGGCGCGGTCACGGTCGAGACCGTCTTCTCCTGGCCCGGTCTCGGCAAGCTCACGTACGAGGCCATCAGCGGCCCCGACATGCCCCTGCTGCAGGGCACCTTCGTCGTCTTCTCGACGATCATCATCGTCATGAATCTCATCGCCGACCTCATCTATCGGCAGCTCGACCCGAGAGTGAGGCGCGCATGAGCACCACCGAACAGGCGCGGCCCGTCGCGCAACTGACGACCCGGCAGGTCGCGAGCCGCCGGCGCCGTGCGTCCGCCGCGAAGCTGTGGCGCGAGTTCCGCGCGAGCGCCTCGGGCATGTCGGGGCTGATCTTCCTCGGCATCGTGATCCTCCTCGCGATCCTCGCCCCGGTCATCGCCGACCGCTCGATGCTCGACGTCACCCAGCTCACCGATCAGCCGCGCTTCGCGCCGCCGTCGTGGGAGCATCCGATGGGCACCGACCACCAGGGTCGCGAGCTGTGGGTGCGCATGATCTGGGGCGCTCGCACCTCCCTCCTCGTGGGCGTCGCCGCCACGGCGATGTCGATGGTCATCGGCACCCTCGTCGGCATGGCCGCCGGCCACTTCACCGGCGTCACCGGCGGCATCATCATGCGATTCGTCGACTTCTTCCTCGTGCTGCCCTCGCTCGTGCTCGCGATCGTGCTGTCGTCGGTGCTGAGCCGGGGCGTGCTCACGATCGTGATCGCGATCGGCGTGACCTCGTGGGCGGCCACGGCCAGGCTCGTGAGAGCCCAGACGCTCGCGGTCGAGGCCCGACCGTACGTCGAACGCTCCCAGGTGCTCGGCGCCGGGCACTGGCACATCATCGGCAAGCACCTCTTCCCGGCCGTGCTGCCGCTCGTGCTCGCCAACACCACTCTCACCGTCGGCTCGGCGATCATCGCCGAATCGACGCTCGCCTTCCTCGGCCTCGGCGACCCCACCCAGCAGTCATGGGGCACGATCCTGAAGGACTCGATGGACGTCTCCGCCGCGACGAGCGGCTACTGGTGGTACGTCGTCATCCCCGGCCTCGCGATCGTGCTCGTGGTGCTCGCCTTCACCCTCGTCGGGCGCACCTTCGAAGCCATCGTGAACCCGACCCTGAGGAGCCGTTGAGCATGCCGGATCTCGTTTTCGACGACGTCTCCATCACGTACCGCACCGCGGCGTCGCGGGGTCGCGGCGACATCGCCGCGGTTCGCAACGTCAGCCTCTCGCTGCCGGCCGGCGGCACCCTCGGCATCGCCGGCGAATCGGGCTCCGGCAAGTCGACGCTCGCGATGAGCGCGCTGCGGCTGCTGCCCGACAACGCCGTGATCGACGGTCAGGTGCGCGTCGGCGACCGGAGCGTCGCCGAGCTGAGCTTCGGCGAGCTGCGAGCGCTCCGCTGGTCGGAGGTCGCGATCGTCTTCCAGGGGGCGATGCACTCGCTGAACCCCGTTCGCACGGTGGGTCAGCAGATCATCGAGGCGCTCGAGCTGCACGTGAAGGACGGCTGGCGCACCGCGGAGGCGCGCAAGGCGCGCCTCGCCGAGCTGATGGACCAGGTCGACCTGCCGATCGCGAAGGCGGCCTCGTACCCGCACGAGCTCTCGGGCGGCCAGAAGCAGCGCATCATGATCGCGATGGCGCTCGCGTGCGAGCCCGACATCATCGTCGCCGACGAGCCGACCACCGCGCTCGACGTCATCGTGCAGGGCCAGATCCTCGAGGTCGTGAAGGACCTCGTGACCCGTCGGGGCATCTCGCTCCTCATGATCAGCCACGATCTCTCGGTGCTCGCCACCGCGTGCGAGCGCATCGCCGTCATGCGCAACGGCGAGCTCGTCGAGGTCGGCGAATCGCAGCAGATCTGCACCGAGCCGCGCGAGGCCTACACGAAGCAGCTCGCCGATGCCTTCCCGACGATCGGCGACCCGGCCTCGCGGCTGAAGCCGGTCACCCGCCGGAGCGATTCGGTCGCGACGGGTTCGATCGACGCGATCGGCGCAGCGGATGCCTCGGCGCCCGTGCGCGAGCCGGCGAAGGGCGACCTCGGGGCGACCGACGAGGTGCTGCTCGAGGCGCGCAACCTCAGCGTGACGTTCCGCGCCCGCGGCAAGAACGTGCGCGCGGTGCGCGGGGTCGACCTGGCGTGCCGTCGCGGCGAGATCGTCGCGCTCGTGGGTCAGTCGGGCTCGGGCAAGACCACCCTCGCGCGCACGCTGCTCGGCCTCGAGCGGCCCGATCAGGGCGGCCAGGTGCTCTTCCGCGGCACGCCGCTCGGTCGTTCGACGAAGCAGCTGCGCGAGTTCCGTCGCCAGGTGCAGCTCATCCTGCAGGACCCGTCGGCCGCCCTGAATCCGAAGCTCAGTGTCTACGAGTCGGTGGCCGAGGGGCTGCGCATCCAGCGCTACCCCGGGGACGAGCGCGACCAGGTCGCCGCGAGCCTCGAGAACGCCGAGCTCACGCCGCCCGAGCACTTCTTCGAGGCCATCCCGCACGAGCTCTCGGGCGGTCAGCGCCAGCGCGTCGTGATCGCGGGCGCCCTCGCGATGAATCCGCAGATGCTCATCGCGGATGAGCCGGTCGCGTCGCTCGACGCCTCGGCGCGCGGCGAGATCCTCGCGCTCATGCTCCGCCTGCGCGACGAGCTCGGCCTCTCCGCACTCGTCATCACGCACGACCTCGGCCTCGCCTGGAACATCGCCGACACGGTCGCCGTGATGTACCACGGCGAGATCGTCGAGCGGGGCGCGACCGAGACCGTCCTCCTCGACCCGCAGCACGAGTACACGAAGAAGCTGCTCGCAGCCGCTCCGAAGATCGTGGGGCGCGAGGGCGTGCTCGCGGCCGCCGAGTGAACCCGGCATGACCGTCCACGAGAATCCCGCGGTCTCCGGCCTGCCCTGGGTGGTCGTCACGGGTGACCGCGAGACGGTCTTCCGCGAGCTCGGCGAGCACTTCGCCGAGCGCATCCGCGACATCCGCGGTCGCGCCGACGCGCAGTGGTCGGCGCTCATGACCCGCGTCGAGCGAGAGGTCGTTGCCGAACGCATGCGGCGCATCGAGGCGTCGACACGTCGGCTCTGCCCGGTCGAGTCGCGCGAGCTCGACCTGCTCGCCGAGGGAGCGGGGCTGCCCGCGTTCGACCTGTGGGTCTACAACCTGCGCGGCGACCTCGGCCGCGACGGCACCGGGTGCAGCGACGTGTCGCTCGCGACATCCGATGCCCTCGTCGTCGGTCACAACGAAGACGGCGCAGGCGGCTCGGTCGACGACGTCTGCCTGCTGACCCTCGTGATCGAGGGCGACCCGAGCATGACGGTCGTCTGGTACCCGGGCTTCCTGCCCGCGAACTCCTTCGTCGCGACGGAGCCGGGCACGGTCTGGGGACTCGACCACCTGCCCGTCGTCGATCCCGACACGACCGGCGCCGGACGGCACTTCGTCGCGCGTCATGCGCAGCGGAGCCACTCGGGCCGCGAGGCGCTCGAGCGCGCCGCATCCATGCCATGCGCCGGCGGGTTCTCGTTCAACGTCGGCGACCGCGAGACCGGCCGGGTCGTCATGATCGAGAACGTCGCCGGCGTCATCGCGACGACGGATGCCTCGGCGGACGCGCCCTGCCTCTGGCACACGAACCACCTGCGGTTCGTCGGCGAGCCGGGCCCGGGCATGCAGCCTGAAGCCGGCGACGAGTCGCTCGTCGAGAGCCGCACGCGCGGTGAGCGCCTGAGCGGGCACTTCGATGAGCGGCAGGGCGCCACGCTCGACGCGGAGTCGGTGTTCGCGGCACTCCGGTCCGACGGGGTGCTGAACCGCTCCGCCGGCCTGTGGACGTTCGCGACGACGGTGGCCGACCTCACGAACGACCGCATCATCGTGCAGGGGCGCGGTGAGCCGACGGCCATGGGACTCGGTGCCTTCGTGGCCGGACGAGTGCTCGAGACGGAGGCGCGGGTATGACACAGGGCGGAACGGGGGAGCGCATGGAGTTCGCGACGGGATCGGGTATCACGTGGTCGGCCAAGGCGGTCGACCTCGACTCGGGCCACGTGCTCTTCGAGCAGGGCGAGCACCTCGCCCTCGACACGGCGAGCATCGGCAAGGTGTTCCTGCTGCACACGGTGCTCGAACTCGAGCAGCGCGGCGAGCTGCGCCTCGACGAGGCGGTGACCCGTCGGCCGAGCGAGTGGATGGACAACTCGGGGCTCTGGTACCTGCTGCAGGCCGACACGCTCAGCATCTACGACCTGTGCGCCCTCATCGGGGCGGTGAGCGACAACGCGGCGACCAACACGATGTGCCGACGGGTCGGCCTCGACGCCGTGCACGCGTCGACCGCGGCCCTCGGCTACACCGAGAGCTCGCTCGACGACATCGTGCGCTGGCCGATCCCCACGGGCTTTCCGCCGAACCTCTCCACGGGCAGCGCCCGGGAGCTCACCGACTTCGTCGCGCGAGTCGCGAAGAACGAGGTGCTGACCGAGGCCGGGTGCGACACACTGCGCCGTTGGCTCGGCGCGGGCATGGACTGCTCGATGGTGGCGTCGGCCTGGGGCCTCGACCCGCTCGCCCACTACTTCTACGACCGCGACATCTGGATGTGGAACAAGACCGGGACGACGAGCCGCGTGCGCGGCGACATCGGCGTGGTGATGTCGCCGGAGCGCCGCGTGGCGTACTCGGTGCTCGCGAACTGGGAGCGCGGCTCCGACCACCGCGACGAGGCGCTCGCGACGATGCGCGAGGCCGGCGACGTCATCCGCGACCACCTGCTGCACGGCTGAGGCGGGGAAGCATGACACGGCACGTGCAGTTCGACGCTGTGCGCGGGGCGGCCGGGTTCGCCCCGGGAACGCACGAGGGCACCGTCGTCGACGACGCAGGACGGCTGCGCCCCGGGTGGGCGGCGGAGGTCGCACCGGCACCGGCACCGGCTGCAGCGTCGGCTCGTTGGACCTCGGAAGCCGTCGAGGTGCCGTTCCCCGCGACCGAGGCGATCCTGTCGTGGCACGCGAGCACCCCGCCGGGCACCTGGATCGAGCTCGAACTCAGCGCCCGGATCGCCGACGGGTCATGGACCGCGTGGTTCGCGCTCGCCCGGTGGACGGAGCACGATGACGATGCGAGAGGTATCCGGCGCACGACCGTGTCGAGCCAGCGAGACGCCGATGCATCCGTGCTCGCCGACACCTTCGTCGCCGCCGAGGGTCGGGCGTTCACGGCGTACCGGCTTCGCGCGACCTTCGCCCGCGGTGAGGACGTCGAAGCCGATGCCGCCGCATCGCTCGCGATGGTGGGGGCGATGGTCTCCTCGATCGACGACGCGGCTCCCGGCGCGCCCGGTGCGCCTGGCGCTGACGGCGTCGCGCTCGAGGTGCCGCGCTTCTCGCAGCAGCTGCACCGCGGCACGCACGTCGAACTCGGCGGCGGCGGCGAGGCCTGGTGCTCGCCGACCGCGACCGCGATGGTGCTCGGCTTCTGGGGGCGACTGCCATCGGAGCAGGCCCTGGTCGGCATCGACGCGCCGAACGGCGACCCCCAGGTCGTGTGGGCGGCGACCGGATGCTACGACCACGACTACGGGGGCACGGGCAACTGGTCGTTCAACGCGGCGTTCGCAGCCCGCAGCGGGCTCGAATCGTTCGTCACCCGGCTGCGCTCGCTCGACGAGGCCGAACGGTTCATCGCCGCGGGCATTCCGCTCATCGCCTCGGTCTCGTTCACGCGCGACGAGCTCCCCGAGGCCGGCTATGTCACCGAGGGCCACCTGCTCGTGATCGCGGGATTCACGGCCGACGGCGACGTCGTCGTCAACGACCCGGCGGCGCCCGATGCCTCGGGCGTGCGCCGGAGCTATCCGCGCGCGGCCTTCGAACGGGCCTGGCTGCGGAGCGCCGGCGGCAGCGGCGGCGTCGTGTATGTGACGCGCCCGGCCGACGTGCCGCTTCCCGCCGCGGTCGGTGGGGAACGTAATTGGTGAGCGGGGTTCAGCGAGCCAGCACCGTCGTGAGCAGCTCGATGCGTTCGCGCAGCGACGAGAGCGACAGGTGCTCGGTCACCGCGTGGGCGCCACCGCCGCGCGGGCCGAAGCCGTCGATCGTCGGGATGCCGAGCGAGCCGACGAGGTTGGTGTCGCCGGCGCCGGCCGCGGGTCGGCCGCTCACCGACTGGCCGAGAGCGGATGCCGCGCGCCCGACCTCTTCGAGCAGTTCCGCATCGCCCGCGCCCGCCTGCCAGGCCGGCCTGCTCGTCAGGATGGTGGCGCGCACGACGGCGCCGGAGCGGATGGGTTCGAGTCGTGCGAGCGCATCGAGCACGTGCCGCTCCGAATCACCGTCGACGAAGCGGAGCCCGATCTCGGCGGAGGCCGCGTCGGGCACGACGTTCGCCCTCGCGCCCCCGGAGATGGTGCCGACGTTGCAGAGCACGGGCGAGGTCGCGGATGCCTCGGCGACGACCTCGCGCACGACGAGCAGCTGGTCGACGAGCTCGTCGATGGCCGAGACGCCGTTCTCGGGGTCGAGTGCGGCGTGCGCGGCCCTGCCCTCGATGTCGAGCCGGAGCCGCGTGCTGCCGGCACGCCCCACCTTGAACGCGCCGTCGGGGTGCGGCGACTCGAAGCCGATGACGCCGGCGACGCCGTCGAGCGCGCTCCGCACGAGCTCCTGCGAGGTGGGGGAGCCCACCTCCTCGTCGCAGTTGATGAGGATCCGCACCGCGCGCCTCGGCCGATCCCGCAGGATCTCGAGGGCGGTGAGCATGGTGACGAGTCCGCTCTTCATGTCGAAGGCACCCGGTCCGCGCACCACATCGCCCTCGACCGACCACGGCACCTCGCCCGTCAGCGTTCCGTGGTCCCACACCGTGTCGGAGTGGCCGAGCAGCAGGAGCGGCGCCTCGTCGTCCGTGCCGGGGACGTCGATGACGAGGTGCGTTCCCGCTTCGGTGACGACCGTGCGCAGCTCGCTCGCGAGCGGCTCGAACCACTCGGTGAGCACGAGCGCGATGCGCGCGCTCGCCACCGCATCGAACGAGGGGGTCTCGATGCGCACGAGCTGCTCGAGCCGCTCGAGCACCGTGTGCCACGCGGCATCCGCAGCTGCCTCGATCTCTGCTGGCGTCATCTCACTCCTTGTCGAAGATATGAAGCATATGGTAGCAACACCGTTCCACACGGTTCGAAGAATTCCGGGCGCGAAACGCGGTGATTCTGCTGGACGTGACAATTATATGATTCGTATAATGAGCAGTGTGACCGATGCGAAGGCGCGAGACAGTGGAGTGGACGAGCGACTCACCACCCATGAGCTCTCGAAGTACGAGGACTTCCAGCAGGCGAGTGCGCTGTACCGACGGGTCTTCGGCTACTCCTCGGAGGAGCTCGCGCTGAACAGCAACCTGCTGAGCGCGCTCGTGCGCAACGGCGGGTCCGCGGTCGGGGTGCGGAATGCCGACGGCGAGCTCATCGGCTTCGCATACGGCTTCCTCGGTTCCGACGATTCCGGTGTCTTCCACTACTCCCAGGCGGCGGTCGTCGAGCAGCACGCCCAAGGACGCGGTGTCGGCAGGCTGCTCAAGCTGCGTCAGCGAGAGGTCGTGCTCGCCTCGGGCGTCTCGACGATGCGCTGGGCGTTCGACCCCGCCCTGGGGCGCAATGCCCACTTCAACCTCGACATCCTCGGGGCGCACAGCTCCGCCTTCGTGCGCGACTACTACGGGCGGCCGGGCACCGATCGCCTGCTCGTCGACTGGCCGCTGGCGGCCGGAGGCGACCCCTACGCGGCAGTCCGCTCGGAGCGTCCGCCCGCCTCGCTCGCGGGTGCGGAGCCGGGCGCGTCGATCGCGCATGGAGCCGGGCGCTGGGTGGTCATCCCGACCGGCGAGGCCGGCACGGCTCGGTTGCACGACACGATGCACGAACTGCACGGTCAGGGCTTCGTACTCGTGAGCTGCCAGCGCATCGACGAAGCCGCCTCCGCCTACCTCGCCGTGCCGTCGGTGGCCGGAGGGCGAGTGCGATGACGATGCAGGCGCGCAGCGACGAACAGCTCGAGCACGAGCAGCTCGAGCACGAGCTCAACCGCACGTTGAGCTCGCCCGAGGCGCGGTTCGGCGTGCGCATGCGCAAGAACCTCTCGGCCGAGGGCCTCCAGGACCGCGTGATGGAGACCGAGGCCGCCTCGCTCGAGAGCACCTTCGCGCACCTCCGCGCGAGCGCGGCCGTGCCGCAGGCGGCCGCCATCATCCTCGGTTCGCGGCGCAAGTTCATCGCCGGAGCGGGCAAGTCGGCGGCCTACGCCGCGCTCCTGAACGCCGACCTCGCCGCGACGGTGCCGAACGTCTACCTGATCGACGGGCACGCGCTGAACCCGCTCGACGTGCTCAGCGACGTGCGCTCGACCGATGTGCTCATCCTCTTCTCGCTGCGCCGCTACCGCCGGGAGACCGTCACGCTCGGCCGCCTCTTCAGCGAGGCGGGCGGTCAGCTCGTCGTCTTCACCGACAGCGACGACGCGCCGCTGGCACCGTTCGCGACCTCGTTGATCGTGCTGCAGACCGGATCCGCGTCGTACGCCGACTCGCCGACCTCGGTCGCAGCCGTCTGCCACCTGCTCAGCACGCTCACTACCGCGAGTGCGAAGGGCGCCCGGCGGCGGCTGGCCACGCGCGACGAGCTGAACCACGAGATGAACCTGTACTTCGACCACCGAAACGACGAGGACGCACCATGAGGGTCACCCGCATCGAACTCTTCCAGGTGAGCCTGCCGCTCGTGCACGGCTTCCAGACGAGTTCGCATCGCAAGACCGGGCTCGAACACATCCTCGTGCGGTTCACCGATGACGCGGGTGCCACGGGATGGGGGGAGATCGCCTCTCCGAGCGACCCCTACTTCACGGCGGAGAACACCGAGACGGCGTGGTCGATCGCGACCCGCTACCTCGTGCCGCGCGTGCTCGAAGCCGACTGGAGCCACCCGAGCGCGGTCGATGCGCTCTGGGCGAAGATCCGCGGCCACGAGTTCACGAAGGCCGGTTTCGCCGGGGCCGCGTGGGATCTCTGGGCGACGTCGCGCGGCATTCCCCTCGCCGAGGCGCTCGGCGGCACCCGCACCGAGGTCGAGGCCGGAGTCTCGCTCGGCATCGAGCCGACGATCGACGAGCTGCTCGCGCAGGTGGGCGCGCAGCTCGACGCCGGCTACGGCCGGGTGAAGCTGAAGATCGCCCCCGGCTGGGACCTCGACCCGGTGCGCGAAGTTCGGCGCGCGTTCCCCGACCTCCAGATGCACGTCGACGCCAACGGCGCGTACTCGAGCGACGACGACACCATCGCCCGACTGGCCGAGTTCGACGCCGAGTCGCTCAGCATGATCGAGCAGCCGTTCGGGCCCGGCGACTTCGTGGGGCATGCCCGCCTGCAGGAGCGCATCGCGACGCCCGTCTGCCTCGACGAGTCCATCGTGCGCCTCGATGACCTGCAGACGATGATCGCGCTGGGCTCGGGTCGGGTGCTCAACATCAAGGTCTCCCGCATGGGCGGCCTGACCGTGGCGAAGGCCGCGCACGACCTCGCCGGCGCCGCAGGCATCCCCGTGTGGTGCGGCGGAATGCACGAGTTCGGCATCGGGCGCGCCGCGAACCTCGCGCTCTCCTCGCTCGAGCACTTCAGCTACCCCTCGGATGTCTCGGGCTCCGACAAGTACTACGCCCGCGACGTGATCACGCCGTCGGTCATCGCTCGTGGCGGCGTCGTGGCAGTGCCGACCGGCGTCGGCATCGGCTTCGAAGTCGACCTCGCCTGGATCGAGCAGAACCTCGAGCGCCGCTTCGACTCCGCCGAGCGCGCCTCGCCGAACGAGACGCGAGCCGCGGCATCCGCTGCCGTGCTCGTCATGGTCGACGACGCAGCCGAGGGCGGCCCCGGGACGCCGACCCCATTCCGCCTCGCCGACGTCGACGCGCCGCAGCTGAACGTGCGCGACCTGAGCGCGACGCGCGGCGACGGGATCTTCGAGACGCTCGGGGTGCACAACGGCAGGCCCCAGTCGATCGAGGAGCACTTGCGACGGTTCGCCCGCTCGGCGGCGCTGCTCGACCTGCCCGCGCCGAAGCTCGACGTGTGGCGCGACGCGATCCACGCCGCGATCGCGGCGCACGACAGCACCGCCGACGGCTTCGTCAAGTTCGTGATGACCCGCGGCATCGAGGGCACGGGCGTGCCCGTCGGCTGGGTCTGCATCGCCGATGCCGACGACTTCACCGTGCCGCGCTCGAAGGGCGTCTCGGTCGTCACGCTCGATCGCGGGTACCGGCACGACGTCGCGCGCACTTCGCCGTGGCTGCTGCAGGGCGCGAAATCGTTGTCGTACGCGGTCAACAAGTCGGTGCTGCGAGAGGCATCGCGTCGAGGCGCCGCCGACGTCATCTTCACGAGCATCGACGGGTTCGTGCTCGAGGGGCCGTCGTCGACGGTGCTGCTGCGGTTCGGCGACCGGTTCGTCTCCCCGCCGAGCGAAGACGGCATCCTCGCCGGCACCACGCTCGCGAGCGCGATCGAGCTGCTCGCCGAGCTCGGTCACGAGACGCACCGCGAGCCCGTGCGGGTCGAGCAGCTCGCGCTCGCCGACGACATCTGGCTGCTCTCGAGCACGCGTTCCGCGGTGGCCGTCGCTCAGCTCGACGGCGTGCAGCGGGTCTTCGACGCCGAACTGACGGCCCGGCTCCAGACCCACCTGATCAACCGAGAGCACTGAGGACGGCGTCATGCAGCACGAGCGTTTCGAGATCCCGGTCTTCGACGGCCACAACGACCTGCCGTGGACGGCGCGCACCGAGCGCGGCTACTCGGTCGAGGGGCTCGACGGCTCCGAGCCGACGCCGCTGCACACCGACATCCCGAAGCTGCGCGACGGCGGTGTCGCCGGTCAGTTCTGGTCGGTGTGGGTCGATTCGAAGATCGAGGGGGCGGCCGCCGTACGATCGACGCTCGAGCAGATCGACTTCGTGCACCGCATGGCGGCGCGCTACCCCGAGACGTTCGAGCTCGCGACGACCGCCGAGACGGCGAGGCGGGCGATCGAGGCGGGTCGGATCGCCTCGATGATCGGCGTCGAGGGCGGCGGCCAGATCGACAACTCGCTCGCAGTGCTGCGCGAGTACGCCCGGCTCGGTGCGCGGTACATGACGCTCACCTGGACGTCGACGAGCGACTGGGCCGACTCCGCGACCGATGAGGCGCGGCATGGCGGGCTCACCGAGTTCGGCCGCGAGGTCGTGGCCGAGATGAACCGCATCGGCGTGCTCGTCGACCTCGCCCACGTCTCGGTGGCCACGGCCGATGCAGCGCTCGACACGTCGACCCGGCCGACCCTCGTCAGTCACTCGAGCGCCGCGGCCCTGAACCCGCACCCGCGGAACATGCCCGACCGGATCATCCGCCGGGTCGCCGACGGCGGCGGCGTGTACATGGTCACCTTCGTGCCCTCCTTCCTCACGGCCGAGCGCCGGGAGTGGGTCGACGGCGGCGAGACCGGACCGAAGCCGCCGGTCACCGTCGCCGACGCCGCCGATCACGTCGAGCACGTGCGCAACGTCGCCGGCATCGACGGGGTGGGCCTCGGCGGCGACTACGACGGCACCGACGACATGCCCGAGGGGCTCGACGACGTCTCGGGTTATCCGGTGCTGTTCGCCGAACTGGCCCGCCGCGGCTGGACGGAGCCCGAGCTGCGCAAGCTCGGAACCGAGAACGTGCTGCGCGTGGTCGCGGCATCCGATGACGACTACCTGGGCTTCACGGGCGCCGGCTCGAGCCGACCCGTCGAGGCGTGAGAGAGCGAGAGCGCAGATGGTGACAGTGAACGACGGCCCGAAGGTGCTCGTGGTCGTGAATTCCCGCCCGAGCAGCCTGCGGCGCATGCTGCCGTGGCTCGAGGACGCGGGGCTCGACCTCGTGGTGGCCGTCGGCGAGGAGGGGTTGCCCGACGACCTGACCTCCTTCGACGGCCTGATCATGCTCGGCGGCGGACTCATGCCCGACGACGACGATCGCGCCCCGTGGCTCGCCCGGGAGCGCGAGCTCGCGACCGAGGCCATCGCGGCCGACATCCCCACGCTCGGAGTGTGCCTCGGTGCGCAGATCATCGCGCACGTCGCCGGCGGTGAGGTGCGGGCCTCGTACGGTACGCCCGAGCGCGGGGCCACTCCCGTCTTCGTCACGGAACAGGGCGGCGACGACGCCGTGCTCTCGTCGCTCTCACCGGTCGCGCACGTGATCGAGAACCACCAGGACATGATCACGCGCCTGCCCGATGCCGCCGTGCTGCTCGCCTCGAGCGAGGCGTGCGTCAACCAGGCATTCCGACTCGGTCGCCACGTGCGGGGGGTGCAGTTCCACCCGGAGGCGGGAGCGCGCGACCTCGAGAAGTGGGACGACGCCGCACTCGCCGCCGCCGGCATCGACAAGCAGCAGCTCGTCGATGCCGCACTCGTCCACGAGGAGGAATCCGCGGCACGCTGCGCCCGGCTCGCGACGGCGTTCGCCGCCGAGGTCGTCGCCGCTCGCGTCGCGCGCGTCGGCTGAGAGGGGTTCCGGATGTCGCAGGGGCTGGTTATCCTCGCAGGGTGACCGACGTGCCCGGCGGATCCGGACCGGGCGAGGCGCTGCAGGCTGCGCCCGCCTCGGGATCGCCTGCGTCGGGGCCGTCCGCACCGGTCGTGCCGCCGCCCGGTGGCATGCGCACCTTTGTGCAGGTGCTCGCGAACACGATGATCGCGAACGTCACGACGAGCTTCCTCTGGTTCGCGCTCACCTTCTGGGTGTACCTCGAGACCCGGTCGGTGCTCGCGACGGGCATCATCGGCGGCGCTTACATGCTGCTCATCGCGCTGTTCTCGATCTTCTTCGGCACGATCGTCGACCGGCACCGCAAGCAGCGGGTCATGGTCTTCTCGAGCCTCGTGACCCTCGGCTCGTTCACGGTGGCCGGTGTGCTCTACCTGCTGCAGCCCGAGTCCGCCCTGCTCGATCTCGGCGGCCCGTGGTTCTGGCTGTTCTCCGGCATCATCCTCTTCGGCGCCGTCGTCGAGAACATGCGCAACATCGCACTGTCGACGACCGTGACCCTGCTCGTGCCCGAGGAGCGGCACGCGAACGCCAACGGCATGGTCGGCACCGTGCAGGGGCTCGCATTCCTCGTCACGAGCGTCTTCAGCGGGCTCTCGATCGGCATGCTCGGCATGGGGTGGACGCTCGCGCTCGCCATCGCAGCGACCCTGGTCGCGCTCGTGCACCTGTTCTTCGTGCGCATTCCCGAGGCGCACCCGGTCCTCGACCGGGACCACTCGCCCGCGATCGACCTCCGCGGCAGCATCGCCGCGATCCGGGGAGCGCCGGGCCTCTTCGCCCTCATCGTGTTCTCGACGTTCAACAACCTCATCGGCGGCGTCTACATGGCGCTCATGGATCCGTACGGACTCACCCTGTTCCCGGTCGAGGCTTGGGGCCTCGTGCTCGGCATCTCCTCGTCGGGCTTCATCATCGGGGGCATCGTGATCGCCAAGTGGGGCCTCGGCCGCAATCCGATCCGCACGATGCTCCTCGTCGTCGTCGGCATGGGGCTGCTCGGGGCGCTGTTCACGATCCGCGAGTGGTGGGTGCTCTACGGGATCGGCATCTGGATCTACATGACCCTCATCCCCGCGGTGGAGGCGGCGGAGCAGACCGTCATCCAGAAGGTCGTGCCGTTCCGGCGGCAGGGCCGCGTGTTCGGATTCGCGCAGGCGTTCGAGGCGGCGGCCGCTCCGATCACCGCCTTCCTCATCGCCCCGATCGCCCAGTTCTGGATCATCCCCTACATGGAGTCCGCCGAGGGGCAGGCGACCTGGGGCTGGCTGCTCGGCGCCGGCGACGCCCGGGGGATCGCCCTCGTGTTCCTCTTCAGCGGGCTCGCGATGGTCGTGCTCGCCCTCCTCGCCTTCGGCACGCGCTCCTATCGGCTGCTGACGGCGGAATACCTGGACGGCGCGCCGGCTGAGGCATCGACGACGCCGGATGACGAGGCGACGACGCCGGACGGCGAGGCATCCGTCTCCGGCGCCGCCGAGGTGCCGGTGGAGCGCAGCTAGCCCGGGCCGGGTCAGCGAATCACGTAGGTCGTGCCGATGTGCCCGCTCGGGTGCGCGACGGTGTGGTCGAGGGTCAGCGGTCGATCGCCCAGGTCGGCCGGCGTGAAGGGGCGGCCCGCACCGATCAGCACGGGCACGATCCGCAGGCGCAACACGTCGACGAGCCCAGCTCGGAAGAGTGCATCGGTGAGCGTGAAGCTGCCCCACACGACGATCGAGTCCGTGCGCCGCTTCAGAGCTGCGACCGAGTCGGCGGCGTCACCGCCGAGGATCTCGATCTCGCCGTCGCCCCACGGCGCTCGCTCGAGCGAGTTCGAGACGACGAACTTCGGGAGGCGGTTGATCGGTTCGGCGACGGGCTCGGCCGCCGGGTCGGCGTTCGGCCAGTAGTCCGCGAACATCCGGTAGGTGTTGGCGCCGAGGAGGATCGCGTCGACCTGCTCGAGGAAGGCGATCTGGTCGGGGTCCGCCGGGTCGACGGAGCCGGCCGCGAGGAAGAAGTCCAGGCCGCCCGACTCGTCGGCCGCGTACCCGTCGGCGCTCACGATCTGCTCGACGGTGAGCCGGCCCATCAGCGCTGCCCTCCGTCGGCGAGCGGGCCATCGAGCGGGTGGCCGAGCGGAGCGTCGAGTCGCTCATCGAGCACGTCGAAGGCACTCGCCCAGCCGTCGTAGACGTTCTCGTCGCCGGGCACTCCTGCGATGCCGACGAGGTGGAACGTCATCTCGGTGCGCTCGCCGACCTCCACGAGCGTCACGGTGATGAGCGGAGCGTCGTCGTCGCCGGGCATGCCCCACGTGAAGACGAGCCGCTCGGGCTCGACGACCTCGCGGTAGACACCCGCCGTCGGATACTCCGAGCCGTCTGGGGCGATCATCGTGTAGCGGTAGCTCCCGCCGGGGCGCACGTCGAGCTCCACGGTCTCGCGTGGTGTCGCGACGCCGACCGGGTGCCACCACGCGGAGGCCTCGTCGGGGTCGGTCCACGCGCGCCAGATGACTGCTCGGGGTGCGTCGAAGACGCGCGTGATGGTGAACTGCTTCGTTGCGGAGGCGGTCTGCTCAGGCATCCGTCGGTCCCTTCCTCGTGCGGAGGTGCTCGTCGAGCTGGTCGAAGCGGGCGTTCCACTCGCCGCGATGGCGTTCGACCCAGGCGGATGCCTCGTCGAGCGGCTCGGTGCGGAGGGTGCAGGTGCGCCACTGGGCCGACGCGGTTCGCTCGATGAGCCCGGCGCGCTCGAGCACCTTGAGGTGCTGGGAGATCGCGGGCCGGCTCATCGAGAATGGCTCGGCCAGTTCGCCGACGGTCGTCGGGCCGCCGCGGAGTCGCGAGAGGATCTCGCGTCGCGTCGGATCGGCGAGCGCCTGGAACACGAGGCTGAGCTCGTCGGGCCCCTGCTGCATGTAAGCAACTCCTTAATTAATGATTCGCTTACATTACGTCGACGGTACGCCCGCGTCAAGAGGAGAATGACGCGATGACCGATGAAGCGAGCGATGTGCGCGATGTGCGCAACCTGCAGGCCGCCCTCGATTCCTTCTCCGAGCACTGGCAGCCGCACCGCCTCGCGAGCGTGAACGACTACGACGTGAAGGTCTTCAAGGCGCAGGGCGAGTTCACCTGGCACACGCATCCCGACACCGACGAGTTCTTCATGGTCGTCTCGGGCCGGCTCGTCATCCAGTTGCGCGGCGGCGACGTCGAGCTCGGCGCCGGCGACGTGTACGTCGTGCCCAGGGGAGTCGAGCACCGCCCACGTGCCGACGGCGAGGTCTCGGCGATGCTCATCGAGCCGCGCGGCACCGTGAACACCGGCGACACCCCGAGCGAGCGCACGGCGCAGCTGCGCGAGCTCGGCTGAGGCTCATCTCCACCAGGTCCGCGCTGCGACCTTGACTAAGACCGCTTCGAGTGCCGATCTGATGCGCTGCCGGTAGAACTCCGGATGCCACGACGGATAGCCGTCATCACCATCGACTCTGGTATCGGTCTCCGACCACGAGCTGCCGTCCCACCAGCGCAGCATGTCGGCCGCCTCGGGGTCTTGATACCAACCGGGTGCGGCCGTGGTGTCCTCGGCAGGCGGCGGCACGTCGATCATGCAGCGAGTATGCCAGTCAGGGGCGGCCCGGAACGGTCGCTGAGGCATCCGGTGAGCATGGCGCCTCCGTGATCGGGAGTCGACGAGGCATCCGTAGGCTGGCAGTCGTGCTCAGGACCATGCTGAAGTCGAAGATCCACCGCGCCACCGTCACGCACGCCGACCTCCACTACGTCGGCTCCGTCACCGTCGACCGAGACCTCATGGACGCCGCCGACCTGCTCCCCGGCGAGCAGGTCTCGATCGTCGACGTGACGAACGGCGCCCGACTCGAGACCTACGTCATCGAGGGCGAGCGCGGCTCGGGTGTGCTCGGCATCAACGGTGCGGCTGCGCATCTCGTGCACGAGGGCGACCTCGTCATCGTGATCTCGTACGCGCAGATGGAGGATGCCGACGCCCGCACCTTCCGGCCGCGCATCGTGCACGTCGACGCGGTGAACGCCGCAGTCTCGCTCGGTCACGACGCCGGCGATCCCGGTGCCGGCGGAGCGTTGCGCTCGCCGCAGTCGGTCTGA
Source organism: Agromyces sp. NPDC056389 (assembly GCF_042262385.1). NCBI lineage: Bacteria > Bacillati > Actinomycetota > Actinomycetes > Micrococcales > Microbacteriaceae > Agromyces > Agromyces sp. NPDC056389. The sequence goes on along the minus strand of NZ_JBHJPN010000001.1, from coordinate 2,107,707 downwards.
CGGGGCCGTCAGCGCTGCACTCGCACGACCCCGTGCTCGTAGGCGTAGACGACGGCATGCACGCGGTCGCGCAGGCCGAGCTTCATGAGCACCTTCGACACGTGCGTCTTGACCGTCGCCTCGCCGACCCAGAGCCGTTCGGCGATCTCGGCGTTGGAGAGGCCGAGTGCGAGGTGCTCGAGCACCTCCCGCTCGCGGTCGGTGAGCGTGTCGAGCTCAGAGGCGGGCTTCGGCTCGCGCTCGGCGGGTATCGCGAGCTCGGCCGGTTCCGCCCGTGGACGGCTCGCCACGGCCTCGATCACGCGCCGCGTGACATCCGGCGACAGCAGTGCGTCGCCGCGCGCGACCACCTGCACCGCCTCGATGAGCTGTTCGGGGCTCGAGTTCTTCAGCAGGAACCCGCTCGCCCCGGCCTCCAGGGCGGCGAACAGGTAGTCCTCGCGGTTGAAGGTCGTGAGCACGAGCACGGCGGCAGCGGATGCCTCGTCGGCGGTGATGCGGCGAGTGGCCTCGAGTCCGTCCATGCCCGGCATCTGCACGTCCATGCAGACGACGTCGGGGGAGAGGTCCGCGACCGCGGCGATCGCCTCCTCGCCGTTCGCGGCCTCGCCGACGACCTCGATCCCGTCTTCGGAGTCGAGGATCGTGCGGAACCCGCCGCGCACGAGCGACTGGTCGTCGACCACGAGCACCCTGATGCTCACGCGGGCACCTCCTCGGCCCGGCGCAGCGGGAACTCGGCGCGCACGAGGTAGCCGCCGCGCGATCGCGGTCCGAGTTCGAGGCGGCCGCCGGCCGCGGCGACCCGCTCGCGCATGCCGACCTGGCCGAGGCGGCGGCTCGAGGCATCCGTCGTCGTGTCGCTCGTCGGGCGCATCACGGGGCCGGAGTTCGTCACCTCGACCTCGACCGACTCATCGGCCCAGCGCACGCGGACCTCTGCCGTCGCGGCGGCGCCCGCGTGCTTCCGAACGTTTGTGAGCGCCTCCTGCACGATGCGATACGCGCTGAGGTCGACGACCGCGGAGACGGGGACGGCGTCGCCGATGATCGCGAGCGTCGTCGGCAGACCGATCGCCGTCGACTCCGCGACGAGCTCGTCGAGGCGCGCGATGCCCCGTGTCGACGTGCTCGTGGTCGCCGGCTCGCGGTCGTCGCCGGCCAGCCCGAGGGCGTCATCGAGCACCGCGACCGGGCCGGTCTCCGTGTCGCCGCGGAGGGTGCCGAGCAGGCCGTGCAACTCGTCGACGGCGTCGCGGGCGCTCGACTCGATCGACGAGAGTGCGGTCGCCGCGGCGGCCGGATCCTTCGCGAGCACTCGGCGTGCAGCGCCGGCCTGCACGCCGATCACCGAGACGTGGTGCGCGACGACGTCGTGCAGCTCGCGGGCGATGCGCAAACGCTCGATCGCGACGGCCTGGGCGCGAGTGCGCTCGCGCTCCGAAGCGAGCTCGGCAGTGCGCTGCTCGAGCTCGGCGCGCGATCGCGCCGAGCGGTAGGCGGTGTCGCCGAAGTACCACGCGCCGCCGAAGTAGAGCAGGTTCGTGAGCACGTTGATCAGGCCGTACGCGAGATAGGGCGAGAGCGCTCCCTCGCGGGAGAAGTCGGGCAGGTAGTCCTGCACGGCGGAGTAGTAGATGAGCCCCCAGAAGAGCCACCCGAACATGCCCACGACGATGATGCCGCGCACGATCGTCGCCCGGCGACGGCTGCGACTCCATGCGCCGACCGTGTAGATCGCGACGAACAGGCAGATGTTGCTGAAGAGTGCGTCGCCGACGGGCACGACACCGCCGACGATGAAGGTCGCGGATGCCACGAGCGCCACGATCTCGGGCTGGATGCGTCGTGCCGCGAGCGGGAGGGTCATCGCGGCGACCCAGATCACCGAGCCCCACCACGGGGCGCCTTCGCCCTCCCCGTCGCCCTCGCCCCACCCGGCGAGGCGATACAGCACCACCGTTGCGGCCGTGCCGAGGGCGAGCATTACCGCGAGGATCAGATCGTTGCGGAGGGCGCGTCGCCCCGGCCGTGGGCGTATCCACTCGACGCCCTCGACGACGGGCGGAGTCGCGGCAGCCGTCACGCCAGTCATGCCAGTCATCCCACAACGCTAGCGAGTGGCCCCGCCGCGCGGATCCATCGGGCGACGGAGATGCTGGCGCGCGCCTCGAGATGCTGGTGGGCGCGGCATCCGGCTCGATACGCTCTCGAACCATGACCGCCGACTCGACGACCGCCCCGAACCTCAGCCTGCGCGAGCGCCCGTTCGACTGGTTCTTCATCGTGGTCTTCTCGCTCTTCACGATCACGAGCCTGATCAGCGACATGCTGCCGACTCTCGGCGTCGACATCTCGCAGCCGTCGTCGAACTTCTTCGTGAACTCGAACTACTGGTACGCGAGCGACACCGACCCGCTCTTCATGGAGCCGCCCGTGTGGATGCGCATCGTCACCGGGCTCTCGGCGTTCGTCTACATGCCGTTCTACATCGTGCTCGTGATCTCCCTGATCCGCGGCTGGAACTGGATCCAGCTGCCGAGCGTCATCTACGCGACGATGATCTCGACGATCACCGGCATCATCGTGTTCGGCGTCGAGTTCTTCGGCGAGCCCGAGTGGCAGACGACGAACCCCGTGAAGTTCCTCGCGTTCAACCTGCCGTACGTGCTCATTCCGATCGTGCTGCTCGTGCGCATGAGGAAGCCCGCGCCCTTCACGCGGCGGTTCTGAGCGGTTGCCGGGTTGCCGGGTTGCCGGGTTTCCGGGTTTCCGGTCACGCGATCGCTCACACCGAGGCGCGTTCGGGCGCTGCGGAGTGAAGGTCGCGTCGATCGGCGAGTCGGTCGGCGAGTCGGGTCGGTGAAGTGGTCGACGTGCGCCAGCCGCCGCCCGGGTCGAGCCACGCGGGTGGCCGGATCTCGGGCACTCCGCGCCGCATGCGAATCGCCCAGCCGGAGGTGTCGATCGAGCGATGGTGATACCAGCAGAGGAGCACGCCGTTGTCGGTGTGCGTCGGGCCGCCGCGGCTGTCGGGGGTGACGTGGTGGATCTCGCACCACGCGGCGGGCACGGTGCAGCCGGGGATGAGGCAGCCGCCGTCGCGGAGGGTGATCGCCCGGCGCTGGTGCGCGGTGAAGCAGCGTTCGGGTGAGCCGAGGCGGATGATGGGGCCGGCGTCGTCGGAGACCACGGTCTGGATGCCGCCGGTGCACATCATGTGCCGTACTGCGCGTATCGAGATGGGCAGCTCGACGCCGTCGGCGTGGCCCGCGCCCCGTGAGGCGTCGAGGTCGGATGCGCGGACGCTGACGAGGACGGTCGGGGCTGCCCCGCCGATGGTCGGGTGTTCGCCGGAGCGTGCGGCGGTGTCGATGATCGCGGCGAGCACGTCGTGTCGTTGCTGCTCGTTGGTGCGGGTCTCGGCCTGCACGGCGGGGTCGGCGCGCTCGGCGTCGGTGAGGAATCCGCCACCGCTGCGGGGCGAGAGGTGCGCGTCGAGGAGACGGGTGAGCTTCGCCGCGACCTCTGGCAGCAGCTCGCCCGAGATCGGGATGAGGCCTTCGCGCGCTCGACCGACACGGAAGCCTCGCCGGCGCATCGCCCGCTCGTCGTCGGGCTCAGGTCCGTCTTGATCGAGGAAGGCCGCCCATGCGCGCGCCTGCACGGCCAGTTCCTCGGCGCCGGCACGTACCGGTGCCGCGTCGCCGGTGCCGGTCGCCTGGTCGACGAGTTCGCGTTCGGCGACGTCGAGTCGACTGGGGTCGGCGACGGTGCGGGTGCGGCCGAGCTCGCGGATGATCGTGGCCGCCGCGTCGGCGCCGATCTCGCCTGCGCCCAGCGCGGCTGCGACGTGCGGGTGCTGCGCGGGCACGGGCTGCCCGGTCAGGCCGGTGCCGGCCCGGGTCGCGGCGCCGACGCTGATGCGGCGACGCGCCTCGGCGCCTGAGACCTGCGTCACCCGCTCGAGCAGTTCGGCCGCGGAACGGCACCCCTTGCGCGCCGACAATCGCTGACCGCCGAGCTCGACCCGGGAACGGTCCGCGATCTCACCCGCGACGCCTGCACGGTGCGCGTCGAGCAGTCGCCCGACGCGTTCGAGTGCGCCCGTCGCGAGGAGCAGCTCATCATCGCCGAGGCCACGTGGTGCGTCGAAATCGAGCGCCGCGTCGAGCGCCGAGCGAACCTGCTCGAGCGCCTCGCGGATGCCGGTCATGCCCACAACACTGCCACCACCCACCGACATTCGAACGTCGGGGAAATCCCGCTTCACCAGCCGTTTACCGGCCACTCATCCTCCACAGGAGTGGCCGGGTGGAAGTTCTCCACAGGTTGGCATGGCATGCGGGGAGTGGGCGGGCGGATGAGGAGGTTGGTGTCCGGCCGCTGGTACCGGCGGGCGGGTGAGTGTGCGGGCAGACGCGGTGCGCGCGGTTACACCTCGCTCGCGACCGCGATTCCGAGCACGTCCTCGATCGCGCGGTCGAGGCCCGCGAGACCTTCCGACTCCGCGATCTCCGCGCCGAGTCGCTCGCTCGCCTCCCGGTACGCCGGCTCGCGGAGCACGCGGTCGACCGCCTCGCGCACCTGCGCCGCCTTCGGCCGATTGGTGCGCAGGTTCACGCCGACGCCTGACCACTGCACGCGAGCCGTGACCTCGATCTTGTCCTCGGTCATGCCGGCGACGACGAGCGGCACCCCGTGCTCGAGTGCGTAGTGCACGCCGCCGTAGCCGCCGTTCGACACGAGCACATCGGTCAACGGGAGCAACCGGTCGTACGGCAGGAACTCGGCAGCGCGCACGTTGGCGGGCAGCGGATGCGGCAGGCTCGCGACCGCCCGCCCGCCCGTGCTGACCACGACGAGGGCTTCGGAATCCGCGAGCCCAGCGATCGTCGGGGCGATGAGCTCGTCGAAATCGGTGTTCGCGATCGTGCCCTGGGTGACGTGCACGACGGGCCGCGTGCCGTCGAGCTCGTGCCACCACTCGGGCACCGGGTGGTCCGAGGCGACCGTGCGCGAGACCGGTCCGACGAAGCGAACGGATGCCGCGAGCTCGCGCCGCGGGTACTCGAAACCGGGCACCGTGAACTGCACGACGGCGTCGGCGAGGGCGGCGGAGTTCAAGAAGAACTCCTCGAGCCGCTCGCCGGTGGACTCGAGCACGAAGTGCTCGGCGGTGCGCTGCACGCCCCCGAAGATGACGCGCTTCGCGGCGAAGCCGAGGGCGGCGTTGCGCACGCGGCCGGCGATGCCGGGCTTCGGCAGCACGCCGAGCCCGAACGGCGCGGTGTCGACGCTGTCGAGTCCGAGCGGGAAGATGCCGAGGTTCACCGTCTTCGGCCTCGCGTACGCGGGCCGCGAGAGCAGGCCGAGCATGCCGAGGAGAAGTCCTTCGAAGAGCACGACGTCGGTGGACGCTGCGACGAGGGCGTCATCGACCGCGCGCAGCTGACTCGCGGCAGGACCGAGGAAGATCGTCGACATGTCGTAGCGGATGCCGTCGGGGCCGGTGCGCCCGACACGGCCGGGGAAGGCGGCCTCGAGGTCGCGGTCGTCGTAGTCGGCGTCGGTGGGCAGCGCCAGGAACTCCGCTCCGGTCTCGCGCACTGCGGAGCGGAAGCGCGAGCCGGTGAGGAACCGGACGCGGTGGCCCCCGAGCACGAGGTGACGGGCGACGGCGAGCAGAGGCGTGACGTGTCCGTGCACGGGCGTGCTCGCGATGAGGATGGAAGGCATGGGACTCCAATAGGCTTGATCTGCCTTCCAGAGTATTCACTAACCCATTAGGATAGTCAATATGTCCATGTCGACCACGCCCTCGCGCAGCTATCGCTCGACCCTTCGGGCCGAGCAGGCTGCCGCGACCCGACGACGCATCCTCGCCGCGGCGGGCGCGAGCTTCGCCTCCGCTGGGTACGCCGGCACATCACTCGCCGACATCGCGCGCGAGGCATCCGTCTCGGTCGAGACCGTGAAGCTCAACGGCCCCAAGCGCGAGCTGCTGCTGGCGTCGTTCGAGCAGGCGTTCGCCGGGGACGAGGGGCATGAGGGCATCAACGAACGCGAGGTCGGCCGTCGCATCATGGAGGTCGGCGACCCCGACGAGCTGCTCGCCGCCTGGGCGCGGTTCGTCGCCGAGGCGAACGCGCGCGCCGGGAGGCTCTGGCGCAGTCTCGTGAGTGCCGGGACATCCGACCCGCTCGTGCGCGAGGCGCTCGATGCGCAGCAGGTGCGCCGGCACGCGGACTTCCGCGCGGCGATCGACCTGTTCGTCGAGCGGGGGATGCTCCGAGGTGACGCGCCGGGTGACGCCGAGCGAGATCGGCTCGCCGACGTGCTGTCGTTCCTCGCCTCGCCCGAGGGGTACGAGCAGCTCGTCGAAGGCGCCGGGTGGAGTCAGTCCGAGTTCGAGGCCTGGCTCAGCTCGGCGGTGAAGGCACTCGTGCTCGCCTGAGTCGAGCCGAAGCGACCGATCAAACGAGCGGATCGGCCTCGAGATCGCGCACGTGGTAGAACTCCTGGTCCCAGAGCGCGTAGATGAGCCACGTCGGCAGGATGTAGGACTCCTGCATGTAGTTCGACTGCGAGGAGTGGATCGTCCACCCCTCGTGCTTCTTCGCCACCTCGGCGCTCATCGCGTACTCGGGCTTCGGCTGGTTCGCGACGACGAACGCACCGGCCTCGCCGCCGAAGACCGAGAGGGCACCCGAGGGGCTGATCGTGTACACGAGATGTTCCGGCCCCGTGTATGAGCCGCCGGATGCCTCGAGCTCCGCGATCGCGAGCTCGGTGACCCTGCCCATCTGCATGTGATCCTTGTGGCCGGTCGCGCCGCTCTCGGGCCAGAAGCCGACGACGACATCGGGGCGCACGCGCTTCATCTCGGCGACGACGCGCGCGACGAGCTCGTCTTCATCGGCCTCGGGCACCCCGCCGTCGGGGTAGTCCCACACGACGTGCCGGTCGACGCCGAGGTTGAAGCTGTTCTTCAGCGCCTCGGCCTTGCGGATGTCGCCGAGGTCCTCCTGCCGCGCGACGACGGGGGTCTGGTGCCCGGCCTCGCCCTGCGTCGCGGTGATCATGGCCGTGTACGCCCCGCCCTGGTGGGCGCGGAAGAACAGTCCGTTGACGGTCTGCTCGTCGTCGGGGTGGGCGAAGACGCCGAGCACGCGCTCGCCGTCGAGCTCGGCGACGACCGAGTCGACGCCTTTCGCGGTGGGTTCGAAGAAGAGGTGACGACCCGCCCAGTAGGCCCCGCCGAGCAGGGCGAGGATGACGGCGGCGACGATGATGAGCGCGACGGTGCGCTTGCGCATGGGTGGGGGCTCCCGGTACGGATCCGCGTCGGGTTCGCGGATGGTGACGAGCAGGCTAACCCGAGGTGCGCCGAATTCCGAATCCTGCTCAGTATCGTGCGAGGCCTTGCCTTGGGGAAGGTATCTTCCTATTCTCATCCCATGGCGCGCAGACGTGAAGGACGGCTCGTCGACCTCGAGGTGGACATCCTCGCGGCCGGCATGGAGCTGCAGGGTGACGACGGCGAGTTCTACGGCTTCGCGCTCGCGAAGCGCATCGCCGAGCGAGCGGATGCCGCGGCGCTCACCGCGCACGGCACGCTCTACAAGGCGCTCGCCCGACTGAGCGAGCGGGGTCTGCTCGAATCCGTCTGGGAGGACGCCGAGATCGGTGCGGCCGAGGGGCGCCCGCGGCGCCGTCTGTACCGGGTCACGGGTGCCGGCGAACTCGCCTACCGCACCGAGCTCGACGCGCGTCGGGTCGCAGCTGCCGTGCCGGCGAAGGCGGCCTTCGCATGACCGTCGAGCGCATCGGCGGAGTTCTCGACGAGCGCGAGCGAGCGGCATCCGATGATCGACGCGACCGTGCCGTGCATCGCAGCGATCGCGCCGTGCTCGCGTGGGGCCGTTGGTACACGCGCGACCTGCCCGAGGATGTCGCCGCCGATCGTCTCGCCGAACTCGAGTCCGACGTCTTCGAGGAGCGGGCGGCGGCGGGCGATGCGCCGACCGCCGGTCGATCGATCGTCGGACGCGCGATCCGCGGCGTTCCCGCCGACCTCGCGTGGCGGGTCGCCCGGCTGCGCGGCGTCTCGCTGACGGCGCCGAGGGGCACGTTCCCGCTCGCACTGCCCGCACTGGCGCACGTCGCGACGGCGATGCTCGTGGCCTGGGGCGTGCTCATCGTCGTGCGGGTCGGCGCCGGGATGCTCGACGGCTCGTGGGCCGGGGCCTGGGATCTCGTCGCCGCCGGAGTCGTCGGACTCGGCCTCGCGCTCATCGGCTCGGCACTGACGATCGTGCCCGAAGCGCGCTGGCTCGGCGCGCTCTGGCTCGCCGTCGCGAGCTACGTGCTGCTCCGCTTCGGCATGTACGCGCTCATCGCCACGAGCACCACGCTCAATGCCGTCTACACCTCGGCGCTCGGCGACACGATCGTCATCAATCGCGTGCTGTCGGCCGGCGGTGTGCTCTTCTTCGTCTCGATGGCCGCCTGGTGGCTGCCGTCGGCCAGGGCCCTGTGGGCCGCACGACCCGAGCGGGCGCGCCGTTCGCCCGTCCTCGACCCGGAAGGAACCATCGCATGAACGTGCAACGCATCGCCGCGATCGCCGCGATCACGGGTGCAGTGCTCGGCGGGGCGTCCATCGTCGCGCTCGGTGCCGCCGCGTACAACGCCGGCCAGCCCCGAGCCGAGCTCGTCTCCTCCGAGGCCGACGGCAGTGTCGACCGGCAGGCCGAGCAGGCCTCGGCGGCAGGGCAGGGCGTGGAGGCGCAGGGCTCGCAGCTCGCCTCCGTCTCGGGAAGCGGCACGAACGCCGCCGACTACAACCCGTACCTGGACCCGCTGAACGACGAGTACGTCACGCCCGAAGCGCGCTCGGAATGGCTCGGCAAGCAGGTCGTCATCCGCGAGTGCATGGCTGACGCCGGCTTCGACTTCCTCGAATGGCAGTGGTGGCTCGGCGGCAGTCCGCAGCCGACCGGACTCGACTACGAGACCTCGGTCCTCTGGACGCAGGCCCTGTACGGACCCGACGTCAACCGACCGGGCGGGGGGTGCGCCGAGGCGGGCGACACGGCCGAGGCCGATGCCCGCGCAGCCGGGCAGCCGCTCGGCGCGGCGGAGACGCCCGTCGACCCCGAAGCGCCGACCGAGCGGGAGGTCTGGCTCGAGTTCCAGCAGCTCGTGCGCGACTGCATGGCCGAGGCCGGCCACGAGTACCTCTACTGGGAGTGGTGGAACCCCGACGGGGCGGGAGCCCAACCGCTGGATCTCACCGAGTCCGAGCGGGCCGAGTGGGCCCTCGCCCTCGACGGCAACGCCGGGCTCGGCGCCGCCTACCGCTGGGAGGACGCGGGCTGCTGGGGCCGCGCCGTGCACGAGTCGGGCAACGACAACATGCACTGAGTCCGCATGCTCGGTGAAGCCTCGAAGCGCTGAGCCCCGCGGATGCCGCGGCTCAGGCCTTGGCGCCCTTCGCCTTCTCCTTGAGGAAGATGAGGGGCAGGAGCCAGGTGCCGAGCGCCGTGATGATCCACACGGTGAGGGTCGCGAGCACCCAGGTCACCCAGCCGTCGATCGTGATACCGCCCGGGAAGAGCGAGGCGATGAGCAGCGCCACGAACGTCGAGACGAGGCCGATGCCGCCGAGGATCGCCGAGGCGTGCTGACGGGCGACGTTGAAGATGAACGGCCCGAGCACCGCCTGCGCGATCGTGAAGACGATGATCGCGATGAGGAACCCGCCCCACTCGATGTGGAAGTCCGGGAGGATCCACGAGGCGACGAGCAGGCCGAGGGCGGCGGTCACGAGCGAGATCGCCGTGCGGATGAGGAAGCGGATCATGCCGCGAGCGTAGCGGGCGACGGATGCCGCGTCGAGCAGCGCGCCGCAGCGGCATCCGCTCGCAGCGCGGCAACCGCTGACAGCGCGACAACCGCACGCGAACGTGACCGTGGCGGTGCACGCCCGAAGCGAGCAAGATGTGTCGCATGGCCGAACGCACGACGCGTGCGGAGACGACACCGAACCCGGCGGCGCGCCGGGTGCAGGCGACGTACTTCACCCTGCTCATCGGCAACACCCTCGCCGCCTCGTTCATCTGGGGCGTCAACACGCTCTTCCTGCTCGACGCCGGCCTCACGAACTTCGAGGCGTTCGCCGCCAACGCCTTCTTCTCGGTGGGCATGGTGATCTTCGAGGTGCCGACGGGGGTCGTCGCCGACACCCTCGGCCGGCGGGTCTCGTACCTGCTCGGCACCGTCACGCTCGCGGTGACGACCGTGCTGTACTACCTGCTCTGGGTCGCCCACTCGCCGTTCTGGATGTGGGCGATCGTGTCGGTGCTGCTCGGGCTCGGCTTCACCTTCTTCTCGGGCGCCGTCGAGGCGTGGCTCGTCGATGCGCTCGCCGCGACCGGCTACACGGGCGGGCTCGAGCGGGTCTTCGGGCGCGGCCTCGCGCTCGCCGGCGCGGCGATGTTCATCGGGTCGATCGCGGGCGGGGTGGTCGCGCAGGCCACGAACCTCGGGGTGCCGTTCCTGATCCGGGCGGGAATCCTCATCGTCATGTTCGTCGTCGCGGCGCTCGTGATGCGCGACCTCGGGTTCACGCCCGCTGGCCGGGCGCACCCGATCCAGGCGACGAAGGAGGTCTTCAACGCCTCGGTGAAGTACGGGCTCGGGCGGCGGCCGGTGCGGTATGTCATGTTCGCGTCGTTCTTCACGACCGGCGTCGGCTTCTACGTCTTCTACGCGCTGCAGCCCTACCTCGTCGAGCTCTGGGGCGACACTGAGGCGTACTCGATCGCGGGTCTCGCTGCAGCGATCCTGTCGGGCTCGCAGGTCGTCGGCGGCCTCGTGGCGCCCTGGGTGCGTCGGCGATTCCGCAAGCGCACGACGACCATCATCCTGAGCCTCGTCGTCTCGAGCCTCGTGCTGCTCGCGCTCGGCGTGAACCGCAACTTCTGGATCGCGCTCGTGCTCCTCACCGTGTGGGGGCTCGTCGACGCGGCGGCCGGCCCGGTGCAGCAGGCGTACCTCAACGACATGATCCCGTCGCAGCAGCGCGCGACCGTGCTCTCCTTCGACTCCTTGCTCGGCAGCACGGGCGGCGCCGTGATCCAGCCGGTGCTCGGCCGCTCCGCCGACCTCTGGGGCTATCCGGGGTCGTTGCTCGTCAGCGGCGGCATCCAGGCGCTCGCCGTGCCGTTCCTCTGGCTGAGCCGCAAGCAGGGGTCGCCGGCGGATGTCGCGACGGGCGAGTCGCCCGACACGCCCGAGGAGATCTCGGAGCAGGGGCCGGCGGCCGTCTAACTCCCGGGTTCGCCCCCCGTTCGGGGGGCGTGTACCATGGCTCGGACACCACCGAGCGGCCGAGCGGTCGTTCCCGAATCGCTGCGGGAGGTGCCCGATGCGCAAGACCGTCGTCTTCAGTGCCGTCGTCACGGCACTCTTCGTCGGGTCGATCTTCGTCGGCGTCGCCGCCGCCTCCACCGGCGCCCCGGTGCTCTACGACGCCCGCTCGCCGCAGCCGGTCGCGACGGGTTCGGACGCCTACGACGTCGACGCGGGCGAGGCGCAGGGCGACGCCTCCGGCGCCCCGGCCGACGGGGCCGACACCGACGACGCGCCGCTGCCGAAGCCGACGACCCCGCCCGAGGCGACTCGGCAACCGACTCCGGCTCCGACGCCGAAGCCGACGCCGAATCCCACGAGCCCACCGGTGCCCGACCCGATGCCGACGCCCGAGGACCAGCAGGCCTGGCTCGGCTTCCAGCAGCTCGTGCGCGAGTGCATGGTCGCGGCCGGCCACGAGTACCGCGAGTGGGAGTGGTGGACCACCGAGCCGCAGGATCCGACATCGACGGCCCCGGCGATGCCCGCCGGGCTCAGCGCTGAGGGCCAGGCCGCCTGGCGGCTCGCCCTCGAGGGAGACGGCGGCGAGAACGGCGGATGCCTCGGCGAGGCCGTGCGCGAAGACCAGTCGCGGCCGCCCGTTGCTGCCCCGCCGCCGCCCGCCGAGACCGAGGCGCCCGACGCCGGTCAGTCGCCTCAGGACTGACGTCGCTCGAGACGCCCCGATGCGTCGGGCGGTCGGCGCCCGGACGCGCCTGGTCGCGCCCGGTCGCGCGAACCGGTCGGCCTCAGGCCTCGGGTGACAGCGTCTCGACGCGCCCGTTCAGCTCTGCGGCATCCGTGCCCCAGAGGTCTACGACCGCGGTCGCGAGCCGGTCTTCGAGGCCGGCGAGCGCCTGCACGCGGAACGTGACCGCGGCCGCGGTGTCGCCCGCCTTGCCGAAGCCCTGTGCGAGCGAGCGCATCCACGACTCGCTCGCGGCCTTGACCGCGGTGTAGTTCGCGCCGCCCGCGGTGGGCCGCTCGACCGTCGTCGACGAGACGATCGCGATGCGGCCCGCGGGGGATGCGACGAGGTCGTCCCAGAACGCGCGGCTGACGTAGCGGAGCGCCGTGAACGAACGCTCGAGCACGCGGTAGTCCTCTTCGGTCTGGCCGGCGATGCCGCCACCGCCACGCCATCCGCCGACGAGGTGCACGACCCCGTCGACGTCGCCGACCCTCGCGTGCACGCGCATCGCGAGTTCGAGCACGTCGTCGCCGTCGGTGAGGTCGGCGCGCTCGCCGATCACGCCCGGCAGCTCTGCCTCGAAGGCGGTGAGGCGCTCCTCGTCGCTGCCGACAGCGACCACGCGGGCGCCCTCATCGAGCAGCGCGCGGGCGACCGCCCGACCGGAGGCGCTCGTCGCTCCCGCGATGAGCACCGTCCGGCCGGACAGGTCGCCTGCTGCCATGGACTCAGGCACTCGCTGCCGTGATGCCGACCGTCGACTCGATGACGGGCTTCATCTTCTTGTCGAGCGCCTCGTAGAACATCGAGAGCGGGAACTCGTCGTCCATCACGAGGTCGGTGTAGCCCTTCGGCGGGCCGGCGAGCACCTCGCGGGGCAGGCCCTCGGCCCACACGGACGCCGGGTTCGGCGTCACGACGCTCGTGACGAGGTCGTAGGCGGCGAGCCAGTGCACCGTCTTCGGGCGGTCGATCGACTTCCAGTACAGCTCGTCGATCGCGTCGCCGAGTTCGACGACCGCGTCGGGCACGGCGTCCCAGTCGAAGCTCAGGGAGACGTCCGTCCAGTCGAGCACGTGCTTCTGGTGCAGCCACGCGAACAGCAGCTGGCCGCCGAGCCCGTCGTAGTTGCGCACGCGCGAACCCGTGATCGCGAACCGGAAGATGCGGTCGAAGATCACGGCGTACTGCACGAGCTTGCCGGTCGAGCGCATCTGCTCCTCGACATCGGTGAGCTCCTCGCCGGCAGCGAGGCGCGCGTTCAGTGCGCGTTCGATCTTCACCGACTCGCGGAACGCCGTGAGGTCGCACCGCAGCTCCTCGAGCGAGTAGAGGAAGAACGGCATGCGCTGCTTGATCATGAAGGGGTCGAACGGCAGGTCGCCGCGCATGTGCGTGCGGTCGTGGATGATGTCCCACATCACGAACGTGCGCTCGGCGAGCTCCTGGTCCTCGAGCAGCGCCGCCGCATCGGCGGGCAGTTCGAGCTTCGTGATGTCGGATGCCGCGCGCACGACACGGCGGTAGCGCGCCGCCTCACGGTCCTGGAAGATCGCGCCCCACGTGAACGTCGGGATCTCGCGCATCGCGACGGTCTCGGGGAACAGCACCGCCGAGTTCGTGTCGTACCCGGGCGTGAAGTCGACGAGGCGCAGGCTCACGAAGAGCTTGTTGCCGTAGTCGCCGGCCTCGAGCTCTGCGATGAACTCGGGCCAGATCGTCTCGACGACGAGCGCCTCGACGTGCCGGTCCGACGAACCGTTCTGCGTGTACATGGGGAAGACGACGAGGTGGCGGATGCCGTCGATGCGGTGCCGCTGCGGCTGGAACGCCACGAGCGAGTCGAGGAAGTCGGGCACGCCGAAGCCCTCAGACTGCCAGCGGCGGAAGTCGACGACGGATGCCGCGAGGTACTCGGCCTCGTGCGGGAACCGCGGCGCAAGGGCCTCGATCGACTCGACGATCGCGTCGACGAGCGTCGACGCCTCGCCATGTGCATCGGGCACTGCGTCGGATGCCTCGGGCACCGAGCCGTCCTTCACCTGCAGCGCCTGGAGCGCGGTGGCCGACTCCTTGAGGCGGAGCCATGCGGCATCCGTCTCGACGCCCTCGGCGAGTGCGAGGTCGGCGGCGGTCACCGCGTCCTCGAGAACCTCGGGTTCGCCGATGATGGCGTCGATCGTGGTGTTGCTCGACATGTGAACCTCCGATCCTCGATGAGGGGTGGGTGTGCGTCTGGGACGTGCGCGGCGCGAATCGCCGTGCTCTTCAAGGCTACGAGCGGAGGCTCTGCGATTGGTTGTGCCCCGACGCGGGATTGTTGCGTGAGCGCAAGAATCCGCGGCGGAGATCGCCGTCGCACGCAGGCGTGTCGAATGAGCGACCGGGGTCGAGCCCCGTCTCGGAGCGCGTGCTGGCACTGAGTGCTGCCGGTGTGTACACGTGCCGGCCGGACCGACTGCACCGAGCCGGAGTCCGGTGCGGGTCCGGATGACGCGTCCCGCGCTGCTTCCTAACCTGAGGATTGTTCAGTTCAAGATGGAAGGAAAGAAGTCATGTACACCACGAAGACGGGAGCAGCAGCCATCGGTGCGGTGGCGCTCCTCGTCGCACTCAGCGCATGCGCAGGCGTGCGCGGCAACGACCCGGAGCCGGCCGCGGGTCACCAGCAGTCGCAGCAGCAGCTCCAGGACACGGCTCGGCGCGAGTCGGCAGCCATGCGTGCCGAGCTCCACGCCCGAGACGGCGCCGCATCCGTACCCTCGGCTGCGGTGGTCGAAGGCGTCCGTACCGCGAAGCAGGCCGAGGCTCGCAGTCATGCCGAGTCTTCGTCGGCCGCGGTGGTCGAAGGCGTCCGCACCGCGAAGCAGGCCGAGGCTCGCAGCGATGCCGAGTCGCTTCGTCAGCACCAGCTCGAGCACGGCGCATCATCGGATCGACTCCGGTGACGCGCTCGACCCGATGGGGCCCCGGCCGACGCCGGGGCCCCATCGCATGCGCGCACGCGGCGTGGGCGCGGTGGGGAGTGGGAGCAGTAGAGTGCGGCACATGTCCGACTCGCCCGCGCCGGCCCCGTCCGAGCTGACCGCGGCCGCGCTCGCCGCCGCGCTCGATGCCGCAGGCGACCCGGCGGACGCCGCGTTCCTCCAGCGCTTCTTCAAGACCGGCCCTGGCGAGTACGGCGAGGGCGACGTCTTCGTCGGCGTTCGCGTACCGGCGACCCGGGCGATCGTGAAGGGCTTCGAGCGGATGCCGCTGCCAGAGGCATCCGCCTTGCTCGCGAGCGAGGTCCACGAGCATCGGCTCGCCGCGCTCCTCGTGATGGTGCGGCAGCTGCAGCTCGCCATGAGGCCGCGCACGCGAGACGATGCCGCGGTCGCGTCGCTGCATCACGCCTACCTCGACGCGGTGCGGGCCGGGCGCGTGAACAACTGGGATCTCGTCGACGCGTCGGCGGAGTTCCTCGTGGGGCAGGTGCTCCTGGCCGACGACGGTGACGGATCGCCGCTGCTCGACGAGCTCGCGGCATCCGATGCGCTCTGGCAGCGACGGGTGGCGGTGCTCTCGACCTTCGCCTACATCAAGGCCGGCGACGGCGGGCCGATCCTCCGGCTCGCACCCCGGCTGCTCGCCGACCGCGAGGATCTCATGCACAAGGCGGTCGGCTGGATGCTGCGAGAGCTCGGCAAGCGAGTCGACCGCGGGGCGCTCACCGACTTCCTCGACGAATACGCCGCGAGGATGCCTCGTACGATGCTGTCGTACGCCACCGAGCACCTCGCCCCCGAGGCGCGCGCGGCCTTCCGCGCGCGCCGCTGACGTGACGCTGACGTGACGCAGGAAGCGACGCACGGAGTCGCACGGCGCAATACGGAGAGTTCTCTCCATTGACACCGACTCGCGGGCACTGTCAGTATTCGGTTCGGCAATTCGTCGACCACTAGAGCAAGGAAACCTCACACATGACCACTCCCGCTCCCGCCCCCGTAGCTGCAACGTCGGCGCCCGCCGAGAAGTGGAACGTCCTCTCGATCGTCGGCTTCGTGCTCTCGCTCGTCGGGTTCAACATCGTCGCGATCGTGCTCGGCTTCATCGGCCTGAACCAGGTGAAGAAGACCGGAGAGCGCGGCCGCGGCCTCGCGCTCGCGGCGATCATCATCGGCTTCGTGTCGATCGCCCTGATCGTCGTCATCTTCATCGTGGCGTTCGCAGTCGCGGCCTCGAACCCGAACATCTCGACCTACTAGGTCTCGCGGGCCATCCGCACGAAGTCCCCACACGGCGCTGCCGGTGGGGACTTCGTCGTCCATGGCTGTCAATGTACGGGATCGGCCTCGCGGATCCGGGAGCCGGGCGACGACGGCACGGCGCGCCCGGCGGGCAGCAGCAGGGCGATGAGCGCCGAAGCCAGCAGCACGGCCGCGCCGACGACGACAGCGGGCTGGGCGCCGATGCCGTAGTCGGTCGGCGTCAGCGCGCCGCCCGCCCCGGTGAAGACCGCCGTCGACACGGCGATGCCGAGCGCCACGCCGACCTCGCGCAGCATCGAATTGGTGCCGCTCGCCTTTGCGTGGTCATTCGGCTTCATGGTCGCGAGCACGGCCGTCGCCGACGGTGCGAACACGAGCCCCATGCCGACGCCCGCAAGGATGAACGGTGCGACGAAGGCGGAGAACTCGGTGGCCGCATCGAGCAACTGCGCCAACCAGAAGAGGGCGCCGGACAGGGCAACGAGGCCGGCGACGATGAGCGCGCGGGTGCCGATGCGTCCGGCGAACGCGCCCGCGAGCGGGGCGACGATCATCGGGGCGAGGGTCCACGGCGAGGTCTGCAGTGCCGCCTCGAACGGACTCGCGCCCTGCACGACCTGCAGGAACTGGATGAGGAGGAAGATCGAGCCGAACGCGCCGAAACTGAACCCGAAGCCCGCGAGGTTCGCCACGGTGAAGCTGCGGTCGCGGAAGAGGCGGAGCGGCAGGAGCGGCGCCGGCGTGCGCGCCTCCCATGCGATGAACGCGGCCAGCAGCGCACCGCCCGCGATGAGGCTGCCGAGCACCTCGAAACTCGACCAGCCGGCGTCGTTGCCGCGCACGATGCCGTAGACCAGGCCGAGGAGGCCGAGCCCGGACAGCACGAGGCCGACGACATCCGCCCGCAGTCGGGCGCCGAAGCTGTTCGGCAGGGCGACGAGTGCGAGCGCGATCGATGCGAGGCCGATGGGCACGTTGATCCAGAAGATCGCCTGCCAGGCCCAGCCCTCGATGATCGCGCCGCCGATGAGCGGGCCGACGGCGACGCCGAGACCGGAGACGCCGCCCCAGATGCCGATCGCGAGCGGTCGGCGCGCGATCGGCACCGAGCCCGCGAGCAGCGTGAGCGAGAGCGGCATGATCGCCGCGGCGCCGAAGCCCTGCGCGGCGCGCGCCGCGATCAGCTGGCCGGGATCGGTGGCGAGGGCGGCGAGGGCCGAACTCAGGGTGAAGACGACGATGCCGATCACGAAGACCGTGCGCCGCCCGAACCGGTCGCCGAGCGCGACGGCCATGAGGATCGTGCTCGCGAAGGCGAGCGTGTAGGCGTTCATGAACCATTGCAGTTCTTCGACTGATGCACCGAACTCCGAGTGGAGCACCGGCAGCGCGTTGGTCATGACGAGGTTGTCGAGCGTCGCCATGAACATCGGCAGCGCCGTGGCGACGAGGACGAGCCAGATCGGGCTCGGGCGTCGGGCGCCGGAACGGCGCTCGGCGGGACGAACTGCGGCATCGAGAGTGGTGGACACGACCGCGCTCCTTGTTGTTATCGGATGATTACTTCGAACTGTAGTAATCGACTGATAACATGTCAACCATGACGGTCGAATCGGTCCCCACGGCTCCGCGGATGAAGGCGGCCGACCGCCGCGAGCTCATCCTCGAGGCCGCCACCGCGGTATTCGGCGCGAAGACCTACGTCGGCACGACGACCGACGAGGTCGCCCGCGCCGCCGGCGTCAGCCAGCCGTATGTCGTGCGGCTCTTCGGCACGAAGGAGAAGCTCTTCGTCGAGGTCATCGAGCGGGCGTACGCGCGGCTGATCGGCGACTTCCGGGCGGCGCTGCCCGGCGCGGACGAGGGGCGCGGCGAGCGCATGGGCACCGCGTACACGGCGCTGCTGGCCGAGCGCGGCATGCTCTCGGTGATCGCGGGCTCGACCGCGCTCGGCGGAGAGCCCGTGATCGGCAGGGTCGCCCGCGCGGGGTTCAGCGCGATCTGGCGTTTCCTCCGCGAGGAGGCCGGGTTCTCCGAAGAGCAGTCCCGCGAGTTCATGGCCACCGGCATGCTCATCAACGCGATCGTCGGACTCCGCCTGACCGGCGACTACGGCGACGAGGTCTCGGCGACCGAGATCTTCGACGCGTGCTTCCCCGAGGGCGTCGCGAAGCTGCGAACCCTCATGCCGGCGGCCGACGAGCCCTGGTGATCACCGGGCAGTGAGTGAACGGATGCCGCGGCATCCGCCCGTCGGTCAGAGGGCCTTCTGCATGTGGATCGCCGCCGTCTCGTAGCCGAGGCCCTCGTAGAGGCGGATCGCCGGCGTATTGTAGCCGAAGACGTTCAGTCGCAGGTTCACCGCGCCGTGCTCGCGCGCGACCGCCTCGGCGAGCTGCATCGCGCGAGCGCCGAGTCCGCGCCGGCGGTGCGTCTCGTGGACCTCGACGTCGTAGACGTACCAGTTGGCCGGGTCGGCCATCGGGCCGACCCAGAGCCAGCCGGCGTCATCGCCGTCGGCCTCGATCGTGAAGAGCGCGTGTCCGTCGACAAGGCGCCCGCCGGGGAAGTACTGCTCCTCCGAAGCGCGCCGACCGGCGGCCGCCTGCTCTTCGGTGTCACCCGCGACCTGACGTGCCTGCTCGTACGCCGCCATCGCGACGGGCAACCAGGCAGCGGTCTCTGCGTCGGTCTTGGGGCGGAGTCGGACGTCGTCGGTCATCCGCCCATGGTGCCATGACGGTCGCCGCGTGTGGAAGGCCCGACCCTGTGCTGCCGTATGGCAGGCTTCGCTCATGACCGCCTCGCTCCGACCGCTCGATCGTTCCCGCCTTCCCGAGTGGATCGATCGCAGCGCCGCGGAGTACGCCCGCGACCTCGTCGCGACGGGCAGGTCCGAGGAGTGGGCGGCTCGCCATGCCGTGGACGGCATGGCCGACTCGTTTCCGGGCGGGGTGCCGATGCCCGGTCACGAGGCGATGCAGCTCGCCGAGGAGCATGCGCGATCGCAGGGCGCGCACTCGATCGGCCTCAACGTGTTCGCGTTCAACGCCGCCGCCCGCGGTTTGTACGAGTCGCTCGGCTACGAGACCGCCTCGATGCGGATGGCCAAGCGTTTCGACTGATCGAGTGCCGCGAGCGCCCGGCGCTTCAGGCTGCCGCTAGGCCCAGCGGCGCACCGCCCAGCGCTCGATGAGCGCCAGCACCGAGTCGGTGAGCTTGCCGAGGAGTGCCAGCAGGATGATCGCGAGGAAGATGCGGTCGATGCGCCCGTTCTGGCCCGAGTCGTTGAGCAGGAATCCGAGCCCCATCGACGAGGCGATGAGTTCGGCCGCGACGAGGAACAGCCACGACTGCGCGAGGGCGAGCCGCAGCGCCGAGAGCACCGAGGGCACGACCGCGGGCAGTTGCACGGTCGCGAACAGGGCAGGGCCGTGCAGTCCGAACGCCCGCCCGGCCTCGATGAGCTGGCGGTCGACGTGCCGCAGCGACGCCGAGACGATCGTGTAGACGGGGAAGAACGCGCCGATCGCGATGAGGATGACCTTCGAGTCCTCGCCGATGCCGAACCAGAGGATGAGCAGGGGGATCCACGCGAGCGACGGCACCGCCCGGATGCCGCCGAGCGTCGGCGCGAGCAGG
Source organism: Agromyces sp. NPDC056389 (assembly GCF_042262385.1). NCBI lineage: Bacteria > Bacillati > Actinomycetota > Actinomycetes > Micrococcales > Microbacteriaceae > Agromyces > Agromyces sp. NPDC056389. The sequence continues at coordinate 2,087,706 of NZ_JBHJPN010000001.1, read as the reverse complement.
ACGTCGGCGAGCCGCGAGAGCCCGACGACCGCTCCGAGCGCCAGACCGACCGCGGCGCCGAAGGCGAAGCCGAGGAAGACCCGCTGGGTCGAGATCGCGACGTAGAGGCCGAGCACGCCGCGCTGGGCGAGGTCGACCGCGGCGAGCCAGACCATCTCGGGGGACGGCAGCTGCGAGAGGGGCACGAACCCCGAGGTCGAGACCCACTGCCAGATGCCGAGCAGGGCGAGGGGAATGATCGCGCCGCCGACGATGCGGAACCAGCGGCGGTCGACGAGGCGGGCCCGCGGGCGCCCGCCGTCGGGCGAGGTGACGGATGCCCCATGGCCGGCCGCGATCGACGTCGAACCACCGTTCACGGCGACCCGCACGGCAGCGCCGTCGTGGATCGCCGCGCCCGTCGAGAGCGTCGTGTGCGAGGCATCCGTCATCGTCGTCTCCTACTCGAAGCGGCTCGCGTCGGCCTTCGTGACGAAGGTGTCGTTGACGATCGTCTCGAGTGCCTCGTCGACCTGGGCCTGCGTGGCGACGTCACCGAGCTCGACGAAGATCGGGCCGATCTTCTCGAGCACGGCCACCTGGGCGTCGCCCGGCACGGGGTCGACGTCGAGGTTCGAGCGCTCCTCGATGACCTTCGTCGCGACGGCGAGGTCGAGGCCTGCGACGTCGGCGAGGATCTGCGCGGTCTCCTCGGGGTTCTCCGCGGCCCAGGCGCGTGCCTGCTCGTAGGCGTCGACGACGGCCTGCGCGACCTCGGGCTTCTCGGCGATGAACGACTCGGTGGCGTTCAGGAAGCCGTAGCTGTTGAAGTCGACGTTGCGGTAGAAGAGGGTCGCGCCCTGCTCCTCGGCGCCGGCCATGATCGGGTCGAGCCCCGACCACGCGTCGACCGAGCCGTTCTGCAGGGCGGCCCAGCCGTCGGCGTGCTGCAGGTTCTGCACGACGATGTCGTCTGCCGAGAGGCCCTCGGCCTCGAGCGACTGCAGCAGGAAGAAGTAGGGGTCGGTGCCCTTGGTCGCCGCGACCTGCTTGCCCTTCAGGTCTTCGACCGAGGTGATCGGCGAGCCGTCGGGCGCCACGAGGGCCGCCCACTCGGGCTGCGAGTAGATGTCGATCACCTGGATGGGCGAGCCGTTCGAACGCGCGAGCAGCGCGGCCGAGCCGGCGGTCGAGCCGACATCGATCGCTCCGGCGCGGAGGGCCTCGTTGGCCTTGTTCGACCCGGCCGACTGCACCCAGTTGACCGTCAGACCGGCGTCCTCGAGCCAGCCCTGGTCCTTGATGACGAGGCTCAGCGGGTTGTACGTCGCGAAGTCGATGTTGAGCGTCTGGCCCTCGAGCGAGACGGTCTCCCCGGTCTCTGCGGGGTCGGGCTCGGCCGCCTGGCCTTCGCCGGCGACGCAGCCGGAGAGCAGCAGGGCGGCGGCGGCCGCGCCCGCGACGAGCGCGGAACGGAGGAACGGGGTGCGTGGCACGGGGGACTCCTTCAATGGTGGTGGCTTCGGTGGTGGCGCCGCGTGCTGTGCGCGCCGGTCAGAACGGGTAGTGCGGGATGGTCGTGGTGGTCTCGATGCCGCGGGCGGCACCGTGACGATCGATGCCGAGGCCGTCGAGGAGACGGCCGCGCAGCTCGGCGAGCTCGGCCGAACCGCGGTCGCGCGGCCGGGAACCCGGCACGACGACGATCTGGCGGATGTCGGCGCCGGGCCGCTCGCCGTCGTCGCCGAGCAGGATGACCCGGTCGGCGAGCTGCAGGGCCTCGTCGACGTCGTGCGTGACGAGCAGCACCGTCGTGGGCGCGGCGGCGTGCACGTCGAGCAGGAGGTCCTGCATCTTCAGCCGGGTGAGCGCGTCGAGCGCGCCGAACGGCTCGTCGAGCAGCAGTACGCCGGGGTTGCGGGCGAGGGCCCGGGCGAGCGAGGTGCGCTGGGCCATGCCGCCCGAGATCTCGCGAGGCCGATGCCCGGCGAAGTCGGCGAGGCCGACGAGTTCGATGAGTCGGGCCACCTTGTCGCGGCCGGCGGACTTCGACGTGCCGCGCGGCAGCCCGAGTGCGACGTTGCCGGCGACGGTGCGCCACGGCAGCAGCCGCGGCTCCTGGAAGCCGACGGCCGAGCGCGGGTCGAAGGGTGCGACGACGGTGCCGTCGACCGTGACCGAGCCGCCGCTCGCACGGTCGAGCCCGCCCGCGATGCGGAGGAGCGTCGACTTGCCGCACCCGCTCGGGCCGAGGATCGCGACGATCTCACCCGCTCCGACCTCGAGGTCGATGTCGCGCAGCACCTGGCGGCGACCGGCCGTCGTGTCGAAGGCGCGACCGACGGCGCGGAACGAGACGGATGCCGCGGTCATGGCGCCTCCTCGACGGTCCGTGGTGGATGGGGTGCTTCGACGCTATCCATCGCAGGGAACACTGTCAGGCGGGTCCGACCCGGGACGTAATACGGGAATTCCTCGGTGATTCCGCTGATGCTCGAACTTCCTGCGACCCGGCACTCCATCCGGTCATCCCGTGTCGATGCTCCGGACGCAGCACCGCGCCGGCACGGCGAGTGCGAGCGTGGGCGAGAATGGACGGATGACGAGAACGGTTCGCGGTGCCAGTGTGCTGATCACCGGGGCCGCGGGCGGCATGGGCCGCATGTACGCCGAACGAGCGGTGGCCGAGCACGCGGCATCCGTCACGCTCTGGGACCGCGACGCGGCTGCGCTCGCCCGCGCCGTCGACGAGCTCGGCGCGATCTCGCGCGGGCGCACCCGCATCCAGTCGTACGTCGTCGACGTCGGCGACCTCGGCGCGATCGCGAAGACCGCGCAGCGGGTGCGGCGCGAGGTCGGCAACCCCGACGTGCTGATCAACAACGCCGGCATCGTGCGCGGCAACCGCTACTTCTGGAACACCGACAACGGCGACGACACCCGCACGACGATGCAGGTCAACGCGCTCGCGCCGATGTACATCGCGCGCGAGTTCCTGCCCGGCATGATCTCGAACGCGTACCGCGCGGCGCGCATCGTGAACGTCGCGAGCGCGGCCGGCACCCTCGCGAACCCCCGCATGGCGGTCTACGCCGCATCGAAGGCGGCGCTCATCGGCTGGAGCGATTCGCTGCGCCTCGAGCTCGAACAGTCCGACCACGGCAACGTGAAGGTGACCACGGTCACGCCGAGCTACATCGCGACCGGCATGTTCGCCGGTGCTCGAGGTCCGGTGCTCGCGCCGGTGCTCGATCCCGAATACGTCGTCGACCGCGTCTGGCGGGCGATGCTCGAGGGCCGGCCCCTGCTCGAGCTGCCGAGGAGCGTCCGCTTCTCACGGGCACTCCGGGCGCTGTTGCCGACGCGCGTCTTCGACCTGGTCGTCGGCGACGGCTTCGGTGTCTACCGCTCGATGGAGCGGTTCACCGGTCGGCGCTGAGCGTCGTCAGAGCCCGTGCCGTTCGAGCCAGTCGAGCAGCACGCGCGTGAACTCCTCGGGGCGCTCGACGCTCGGCAGGTGGGCGGTGTCGGCGAAGCGAGCGCCCGTCGCGCTCGGCAGGTGCGCGAGCAGGTGGTCGTACGCCGCGAGCTCGATGCTGAGGTCGTACTCGCCCACGGTGACGAGCGCGGGAACGCGGATGTCGCCGAGACGCTCGTACGCCGGCGGTTCGAGCGGGAGCACGGTGCCGTCGTCGGTCGCGTGCGCGGCATTCGGGGCGTTCAGCTCGCGCGCCCGTCGAACGAACGCGGGGTCCACTTCGGCCTCGGTGCGAGTGGGCCCCACCGCCCAGACGTCCGCCTCGAGGCGCATCAGCAGCGCCGCGTCGATCGCGGGGTCGATCGCCTCGATCTCGTCGAATCGGCGCTGCTCCTCGTCGGTGAGCGGCAGGTCGGGAAACCCGCCCGGCTCCGAACCGATCGTCATGACGCCGCGCACGCGGTCGGGGAAGGCGAGGGCGGTGTCGAGCGTGATGCGTCCGCCGCGGCTCGCCCCGATCACGGTCGCCTCGGCGATGCCGAGGTGGTCGAGCACGGCCGCCGCATCGGCGTGATTCGCGAACGGCACCGCCTCGTCATGGCGCGTGCCCCCGAAGCCCCGCGGGTCGAACCGGGCGACGAGGTGGTCTTCGGCGAGGGCGTCGATCTGCTCGTCCCACATGCGCAGCGTCGCGATGCCCGCAGGGATGAGGAGCAGCGCCGGGGCGGATGCGCGGCCCGTCGACTCGTAGCGGAGTTCGGCGCCGGGAACGGTGAGCGTGGGCATCCCACGAGACTACGCACTTGCGGGTCGCAGGTGCGCTTCGGGCGAGCGCTCAGTCGTCGTCGCCCTGCTCGTGCTTCTTGTCCTTGTTCTTGTCCTTGTTGCCGTTGTTGTTGCCCGGGCCGCGGTTGTCGTCGTCGTCCTCCGATGGCGTCGGCGTCGGCGTGACGGAATCGGCGGCCTCGGCCGCCTCGAGGTCGGCCTGCACCAGGGCGATCGCCTCCCCGATGTCGGCGGCCTGCTCCTCGTCGATGGCGCCCGAGTCGACGGCCGCGGACACGTCGTTCTCGAGCAGCGCGAGGGCGGCGATCGCGCCGAGGTAGTCGCCGCTCGCCGCTCGCTTGGCGACCTGCACGACCGAGGAGTGGAGATCGGCACTCACCGCCTCGGGAGCCTGACCGCAGGCGGCCAGCCCGAACACGAGCGACCCGGCCAGGAGGCCGGCGCCCACGGCGGTGCGGAGTCGCGCGCGCGTCATCGCGTCACCGCCTCCTCGAGCTGCTCGAGATGCACGCCGAGCTCGCCGGGCAGGGTCGGCAGCGTCTCGGTGGGAGCCGTCTGCGGCTGGGTGAGGCTCGCGATGACGGGCGGCACGAGCAGCGCGATGCCGATCGCGATGACGATGAGCAGCCCGACGGCGATCGCCGGACGCATCCAGCGTCGCGACGGGGCCGGGGCGGGCTGGAACGCCGCGGCCACGGCGCGGGCGGCGACCGCGCCGTCGCCCGCCTCGGGCGCGCCGAGCACGAGCGTGGGGGCATCGGATGCCTCGAGCACGGCCGTCGCTGCGACATCCGTCTGCGCGGTGGCGGCCATGGCCGGCGCCGTCGACAGCTGCCCGGCCGCCATCGCGACGTCGAGCGCAGTCGGTCGGGCGGATGCCTCGCGAGCGGTCATTCCGCGGAGCAGCTCGACCCAGTCGGCGCCGAGTTCGGCGGGGATCTCGGGGTCGCCCACGAGGCGTGCCGCCGTCGCCTCGTACGCCGTGCCGGGGAATGCCGACCGCCCGGTGCGCGCCTCGAGCAGCAGGAGTCCGAGCGAGTAGATGTCGGACGCGGTGCCGGGAGCGCGGCCGCCGACCTGCTCGGGGCTGAGGTAACCGGGGGTGCCGACGTACGCGCCCGTGCGGGTGAGGCGCGCGTCGTCGATGAGCCGGGCGATGCCGAAGTCGGCGAGTTTCGGATTCCAACTGCGGGTCGGCAGGTGCGAGGGTGCGAGCAGCACGTTCGCGGGCTTGACGTCGCGGTGCACGATGCCGCGCGCGTGGATCACGTGCAACGCCTCGGCGAGGTCGGCGGCGAGCCACGCGGCATCCGCTGCGCTGACGGGGCCGGCCTGCAGGGTCTTCCGCAGGTCGCGGCCGTCGACGAGTTCCATGACGAGGTACTCGCGATCGATGCCACGGTCGTGCGCGGCGTCGTAGAGGCGCACGAGCGCGCGGTGCTCGACGCTCGCGAGCAGTGCCGTCTCCGAACGGCGGCGCGCCGCGTCGTCGATGCCCTCGGCCGCTTCGGCGAACACCTTCACGGCGACCCGGCGACCGAGGCTCAGGTCTTCGCCGCGATAGACGCTCGCCATGCCGCCGCGGCCGATGAGTCCGTCGAGGCGGTATCGGCCCCCGAGCGTCACGCCCGTGAAGGGGCCGTCTGCGAGGAGGTCGGGGGAGCTGGTCACGTGTTCGAGCGTATCGCCGCAGGCTGGGAGGCGGAGGAACTGCGGGCCCGCTCAGCAGCAGTCGTCGGACTCGGCCCCGCGCTCGCCCGTCAGCACCGAGACCGGCACCGTGCACGCATCGCCGCGCCAGGCCTCGACGCCCTCGCGTACCGCGAACGCGGCGATGACGAGGGCGGCGACGGAATCGGCCCACGCCCAGCCGAGCAGGCTGTTGAGCAGGAGTCCCGCGAGCAGCGCGGCCGAGAGGTAGGCGCAGATCAGGGTCTGCTTCGAGTCGGCGACGGCGGACGCCGAACCGAGTTCGCGCCCGGTGCGGCGTTCGAACCACGACAGCAACGGCATGATCGCGAGGCTCACCGCGGCGAGCACGATGCCGACGGGGGAGTGCTCGGGCTCCGACGCGCCGAGCAGCGCGCGGGCCGCGTCGATCGAGACGAAGAGCGCCAGGCCGAAGAACGAGACGGCGATGAGGCGCAGGGCGGCGCGTTCGCGCCGGTGCGGGTCGGGGGCCGCGAACTGCCAGGCCACCGCGGCGGCCGAGAGCACCTCGACGATCGAATCGAGGCCGAAGCCGATGAGGGCCGCCGACGACGCCACGGATCCCGCGGCGAGGGCGACGATCGCCTCGATCACGTTGTACGTGATGGTCGCCGCGACGATGAGCCGGATGCGTCGCACGAGCACGGTACGGCGCTCGGGGGCGAGCGGGGTGAGCGGGGTGAGCGGCCCGGGTTCACCGGGTCCGGGCGTGAGCGGCACCGAAGTCATGCGCAGGTGCAGTCGTCGCTCGAGCAGCACGCCGGATCGACGACGAGCACGAGTCGGAGCAGGTCGCCGAGGGCCGGGGCGAGGTGATCGCCCGCGAGGCGGTACGAGGTGCGCCGCCCGTCGGGCACCGCCTCGACGAGGCCGCAGCCGCGCAGGCAGGCGAGCTGGTTCGACATGACCTGCCGCGAGACGCCGAGCGACTCCGCGAGGTCCGACGGATACGCGGGCGCTTCGCGGAGCGAGAGCAGGATGCGGGCGCGGGTCTCATCGGAGAGCGCGTGCCCGAGGCGCGCGAGCGCCGCGGTGTGGGTCAGGGTCGCCGTCTCGGTCACATCGACGACGATACAGAGGATCGTGTATTCACGAAAGGCTGTATCGACCGGGAAGTCCGCTCGTCAGGGGGTGTCGGGTCCGAGTCCGTCGAGAATCAGCGCGAGGCCGAACTGGAACTCGTCGTCGGCCGAGGGGGCTGCGACGCCGGCGTCAGCTCGTTCCCGGGCGATCTCGGCGAGATGCGGGTAGTCGGCGACCGGGAGGCTCGCGATCAGCTCGGCCGCCGCGTCGCCGAGATCCCGGCCGTCGCGAAGCGGGAGGCTGGCCTCCTGCAGCAGGCTGCCGTAGACGTAGCTGTCGAGCGCCGACACGGCGTGCACCGACATCGTCGTCGAGAACCCCGCCCGGCGCAGGGCACCGAGCACCGTGTCGTGGTGGCGCAGCGTCGCCGGCCCCGGCGTGCTTCGCGAGTCCAGCATTCCGATCGCCCATGGGTGTCGCTGCAACGCCGTGCGGGTCGAGACGGCGAGGGCGTGCATCTCGCCTCTCCAGTGGCCCGAGGCATCCGGGAGCCCGATCTCCGCGAACACGGCATCGACCATGCCGTCGAGGAGATCGGCGCGGTTCGCCACGTGGTTGTAGAGCGACATCGCTTCGACGCCGAGCGACGCCGCCACGGCCCGCATCGTCACACCTGACGGGCCGGCGGTGTCGGCCAGTCGGACCGCTGCCTCGACGATGCGCGCTCGATTCAGCGGCGTTCGGCGGGTGTCCCGGCCGGCCTCGGTGGGAATGTTCATGCGTGTGCTCCGTTCGAGGCTTGCGCTACTTACAATGTAAGTATACGGTACTTACATTGTAAGTACACGTGCGAGGGCGGAGCAGGACATGACGGCAGGCAACCGCAGAGTCGCGATCATCGGCGCGTCGGGCAAGCTCGGCCAGCACATGGTCAGGCTTGCGCTGGACCGCGGGTTCGAGGTCGTCGGCGTCTGTCGAGAGCGAAGCGTCGGCAAGCTCGGCGACCTGTCGAACCGGATCACCGTTGTGCCCGGCGACACCGACGACCGGCAGGTCATCCGGAAGGCGATCGCCAGGTGCGACGGGGTGCTCGTGGTGCTGGTTCCCTGGGGCGTCCGGCAGTACGCTTCCGGCACCGCGCAGGCGGTGCTCGATTTCGCGGAGCCCGGGGCGCGCCTGATCTTCTCGTGCGGGTGGCACGTTCCGCGTGACGATCGTGATCAGTACTCGCCGTCGACCCTCCGCGCGCAGGCCGCGATGACGAAGCTCATGCGTGCGCTGCGCATCATGGACATCGACGACCAGGTCGAGGCCGCTCGCCGGATCTACGCGAGCCGCACCCGGTGGACCCTGGTGCGGGCGAGCACGCTCGAGGAGGGCGAGAGTCAGGGGCTCCCCGTCTGGACCGATCACGTCGGCGACCCCGTGCTCGCGAGCGACCGAACCCGACGGGTCGACTACGCGCTCTTCATGATCGAGGCGCTGTCGAACGACGCCCTCGTCGGGAAGGCACCGGCGATCGTCGGGCGCCTCACGCCGAGCGCGCTCGCACACGCGGCGACGTCGTGACGTCGGGTTCGCGGCCATCGCAGATCGAAATCAGAGAGGGGCACCGCCAATGACCGAACCCGGAATCCGAGCACGACTCGCCACGTCGCGCGACGCCGCAGTGATCGTCGAACTGTGCGCGTCGGCATTCGACGATGACGCACTCACCGGGTGGATCCATCCCGACCAGCGCTCCCGCCTCGAGATCCTGCGCTTCATGTTCGACGCGTCGCTGCGCGAGGCGATCGCGTCCGGCAGCGTGATCACCGCGGCGGTACCGGACGGCATTCCGCTGGGTGCGTCGATCTGGCAGCACTCGTCGAGCGTGATCACAAGTGAGATCACCGGACGCGATCCGCTGTCGCAGCGAATGCGCCTGCTCCAGCACGCGACCGACGCGAGGCGCCCGCGATCGCCGCACGTCTACCTTCCGTCGATGGCCGTGCACCCGGCACGACGGGGAAGCGGCATCGGCGGCATCATGCTCGCCGCGGTCATCGACCGAGCCGAGACGCAGCAACTGCCCGTCTACCTCGAGGCGTCATCGCCCGACAATCGTCGCTTCTACCTGCGTCACGGGTTCCGCGACCTTGGAACGCCGATTCGTGTTGCCACCGACGCCCCGGCGCTGCAGCCGATGTGGCGAGCGCATCGCTGACACGAGAGCCCGCTAGAAGATCATCGGGCGATCGTCGTCGTCATCGCCGATCGCGAGCTCGACCAGCACCGGCACGTGGTCGCTCGGGGCGTCGCCCTTGCGTTCGTTGCGGTGGATCGAGGCATCCGTCACTGCCTCGGCGAAGGCCGCCGACCCGAGGATGAAGTCGATGCGCAGCCCCTCGTTGCGCGGGAACTTCAGCTGCTTGTAGTCCCAGTAGGTGTAGCCCTCGGGGATGCGCGGGCGCACGACGTCGGTCACTCCCGCGTTCTCGAGCGTGAAGAACGCCTGCCGCTCGGCCGGGGAGACGTGCGTCGTCTGCCCCTCGACGACCGCGGGGTCGCCGTTGTCCTCATCGAGCGGGGCGATGTTGAAGTCGCCCATGAGCGCGAACGGCACTTCGGGCCGAGAGGATGTCTCGGCGCGCGTGTACTCGGTCAGCGCGGCGAGCCAGTCGAGCTTGTACGTGTAGTGCGGGTCGCCGAGCGAACGGCCGTTGGGCACATAGAGGCTCCACACCCGCACACCGTTGACGGTCGCGCCGATTGCGCGCGCCTCCTGCGGCTGGTCGGGGCCCTCGAGCCCCTTGAGGAAGCCCGGCATGCCGGGGAAGGAGGTCTCGACTTCGCCGATCGGCGAGCGGCTCGCGATCGCGACGCCGTTCCACTGGTTCAGTCCGTGGATCGCGACCTCGTAGCCGGCCTCCTCGAACGCCTCGATCGGGAACTGCTCGGGCTTGCACTTGATCTCCTGCATCGCGAGCACGTCGACGTCTTCGCGCACCATCCAATCGACGGTGCGCCCCACGCGGGCGCGGATCGAGTTGACGTTCCAAGTGGCGATGCGCATGTCGTCAAGCCTATTCGGGCGCGGCGACACGAATGGGTCGACGGCAGTCGTTCGAGCGGGAGTTCAGCCCGCTCTCGCCACCGCGCTCACGATCGCCGCTTCGCGAGCCGCGGCACCACGACCCAGAGCAAGGCGGCGGCGACGAGCGCTGCGCCGAGTGCGATGAAGCCGGCGACGCGGCCGAGCGCGATCTCGAAGATGAACCCGGCCACGCCGACCGCGAGCAGCGTCGCCACGAGCAGGTGCGCCCGCAGCAGTCGGTTGCCGCGGCGCACGATCTGCTCCTTCTGCCGGAGTCCGAACAACTGGCGATGCAGGATCACCGGCGCGAGGCCGAGCAGGGTCGCAGCGCACGCGAGCGCGACGAGCACGAGGTAGAGCCAGAGCTCGTAGCCGTCGAGGTCGAGGAAGCGGGGCTGGAATGCCGCCGCGAGCAGGAAACCCGTCATGATCTGGGTGCCGGTCTGCGTCGCCCGCAGCTCCTGCAGGATGTCGTTCCAGTTGCGATCGAGGCGCTCGATGCGGGTCTCGTCGCGCCCGTCGTCTCGGTCGTCGACCGAGGGGTCGGTACCGTCGATGGCCATGCCGGGAGCGTAGCGCACGGTGCCTCGGTCGGGCAGGTTCTGGCGGCCCGGCACCCGAAGCTGCGAAGATCGACGTACGCGAGATCCCGGGGGTGGCCGTGAAGTTCAGCATCGAAGGCGTCGAGGGCCTGCCCGAGATCGTGAAGGGCGCCGACCTGGCAGCGCTCATCGTCGACGCGGCGGCGCTCGAAGACGGCGACATCCTCGTCATCACCTCGAAGATCGTCTCGAAGGCCGAGGGGCGCATCGTCGCGGCCGTCGACCGCGAGCAGGCCATCACCGACGAGACCGTGCGGGTCGTCGCGAGCCGCGAGTACGACGGCGGCGTGACCCGCATCGTCGAGAACCGCCAGGGCATCATCGGCGCCGCGGCCGGCGTCGACGCGTCGAACACGCCCGACGGCACGGTGCTGCTGCTGCCGGTCGACCCGGATGCCTCCGCGCGAGCGCTCGCCACCGGCATCCGTGCGCTGACCGGCGCCCATGTCGGCGTCATCCTCTCCGACACGCTCGGCAGGCCGTGGCGCGAGGGCCAGACCGACCTCGCGATCGGGGCGGCCGGCGTGCACGTCTTCGACGACCTGCGCGGGTCGACGGATGCCTCGGGCAAGCCCCTCGCCGTCACCATGCCGTGCGTCGCCGACGAGATCGCGGGCGCCGCCGAGCTCGTGAAGGGCAAGTCGTCGGGCGTGCCCGTCGCCGTGGTGCGCGGGCTCGGGCACTTCGTCGGCGACCTCGACCTGCCCGGTGCACGCTCGATCCAGCGCCCGGCCGAGCGCGACCTCTTCCGTGTCGGCGCCGACGAGGCGTACAACGAGGGCTACCGAGACGGCTTCGACGAGTCGCAGTCCGAGGGGCCCTTGGCCGCCGCGGAGTGAACCGCCCGCCGGCGCACGACCGCCCGCCGACGCGCGAAGATGGAGTCGTGTCAGCACACATCGGCTACGCCGCCATGCTCGAGCGGTTCCCGCCCGCAGAGGCCGTCGCGCTCAGCGCGCTCGCCGAGTCGCACGGGTTCACCGGGGTGATGGCGAGCGACCACTTCCAGCCGTGGATCCCCGCGCAGGGCGAGTCCTCGTTCGTGTGGAGCGTGCTCGGCGCGATCGGCGAACGCACGCGCGGCGACTTCGGCCCGGGCGTGACCACCCCCGGGTTCCGGATGCATCCGGCCGTCGTGGCCCAGGCGAGCGCGACGCTCGCGGCGATGCATCCGGGTCGGCACTGGCTCGGCCTCGGTTCCGGCGAGGCGCTCAACGAACACGTCGTCGGGCCGTACTGGCCAGAGGCGCCCGACCGCATCAACCGCATGTTCGAGGCGGTCGACGTGATCAAGAAGCTCTTCGCCGGTTCGCTGGCCGGGCGCGACGTGCGCCATGCCGGCCAGCACTTCAAGCTCGAGGCCGCGCGGCTCTGGACGATGCCGGCGGTCGCGCCCGAGATCCTCGTCGCCGCCTCGGGGCCGGTGACCGCGAAGCGCGCGGGCCGCACCGTCGACGGCATGATCACGATCGGGGCGCCCGCCGAGAAGCTCGCCGCCCTGCTCACCCGCTTCCGCGAGGGTGCGCGCGAGGTCGGCCGCGATGCCTCGCGCATGCCGAAGGTGCTGCAGCTGCACCTCTCGTGGGCGCCCACCGATGAGGAGGCGATGCGCGGCGCGCTCACCGAGTGGCCGAACGGCGGGCTCCGCATCCCGCGCGGGGACATCCGCTCGCCCTTCGAGTTCGAGCAGCTCGCCAGAACCGTGCGCCCCGAGGACTTCGCCGGGCGCATGGTCGTCTCGGCCGACCCCGACGTGCACCGCGCCGACATCCAACGCCACCTCGACCTCGGCTTCGACCGCATCTACCTGCACAACGCCGGGCGCGACCAGGCCGCGTTCCTCGAGGTCTTCGGTCGCGACGTGCTGCCGGGGCTCCGGGCATGACCGCACGAGGTCCGCGTCGGAGTGAGCGGATCGCGTCGGAGGACGCGAACTCGTTGCCTCCGGCGAGCTCCGTTCACTCCGAGGGCGGGCGCACAGCGGATGCCTCGGCAGGGGCGGTCTGGACCGTCGTGATCCCCGTGAAGGCGCCGGCCGGGGCGAAGACTCGGCTCGCTGCGGCCGTGCCGCCGGCCGAACGGGAGGCGCTCGCCCGGGCGTTCGCGCTCGACACGGTCTCCGCCGCGATGGCCGCCCGGTCGGTCGCGCGCGTGATCGTCGTCGGCGACGATCCGGCGCTCGCCGGCGCAGCCGAGTTCCTGCCCGAGCCGGCCGACGGGCCGCGGGGGTTGACCCGGGCGATCGCGTACGGCATCGCCCATGCTCGGGTCGGCGACGACGAGGCGGGCCTTCGGCCCGTGGCCGTGCTGCTCGGCGACCTGCCCGCCCTCGCGCCCGAAGAACTCGACGCCGTGCTCGACGCCGCGTCGCGGCATCCGCTCGCCTACGTGCGCGACGCCGACGGCACCGGCACGACGCTCGCGACCGCCTCGGCCGGGGTCGGGCTCGCGCCGCACTTCGGCGCCGACTCGGCCGCGCGGCATGCCGCCGCCGGGTTCGTCGAACTCGAGGCATCCGCCGGCCTCAGACGCGACGTCGACACCATCGACGCGCTCGCCGACGCGCTCGCGCTCGGCGTCGGGCCGCTGACGCGGGTTGCAGCTGCGGGCATTCCGTTGCGGGGCGGCGCCGGCGCTCGTTAGTCTCCGTGAATGGATCACGCCGAGGACGTCGAAGACACCGCGCCGCCGTCCGACGCGGCACCGGCGAATCCAGCACCGCCTGCCGACGCGGGAGCCGTCGCCGGCAGCGCCGTGATCTCGATCGTGATCGCCTGCACGGCGCTCGCTTCCCTCTTCGCGGGACCGATCGCGATCGTCCCGGCCATCGCCGGCATGATCGTCTCCCTGCGCGCCCGCAAGCAGTTGCAAGGTTCGCCCTACCGCGGCTACGGCATCTCGCTCCTCGCATTCCTGATCTGCGTCGGCGTCTTCGCCGTGACGGCCGTGCCGATCATCGTGCCGATCGCGTCAGTGCTGCTGTTCACGCTGCTTCCCTGAGCGATCGGCGCCGAGCCGCGCCGATCGTGCGAGGATCGGAGTATGACGCTCACCCTCGGATACAAGGCCTCAGCCGAGCAGTTCGCCCCGCGCGAGCTCGTCGAGATCGCGGTCGCGGCCGAAGCCAACGGCTTCGAGTCGGTGTTCACGAGCGACCATTTCCAGCCGTGGCGGCACGACGGCGGCCACGCGCCGTTCTCGCTCACGTGGATGGCCGCGGTCGGAGAGCGCACCTCGAGCATCCGCATCGGCACGAGCGTCATGACGCCGACGTTCCGCTACAACCCCGCCGTGCTCGCGCAGGCGTTTGCGAGCCTCGGCTGCCTCTACCCGGGGCGCATCATCGCGGGCTTCGGCACCGGCGAGGCGCTCAACGAGATCGCGACCGGGTTCCGCGGCGCAGGCGAGCAGCAGTGGCCCGAGTTCCGCGAGCGCTTCGCGCGGCTCCGCGAGTCGGTGCGCCTCATGCGCGCGCTCTGGACCGACGACGAGCAGGTGAGCTTCGAGGGCGAGTACTACTCGACGCACGACGCCTCCATCTACGACCGACCGGATGTCCCGGTGCCGGTGTACATCGCCGCCGGCGGGCCGACCGTGGCGAAGTACGCCGGGCGCGCGGGCGACGGCTTCATCTGCACCTCGGGCAAGGGCATGGAGCTCTACACCGAGCAGCTCATTCCGGCCGTGAAGGAGGGCGTCGCAGCGGGCGGCCGCTCCTACGACGACCTCGACCGCATGATCGAGATCAAGCTCTCGTACGACACCGACCCCACAGCCGCGCTCGAGAACACCCGGTTCTGGTCGCCGCTCTCGCTCAGCCCCGAGCAGAAGCACGACATCACCGACCCGGTCGAGATGGAGCGGGCCGCCGACGCGCTGCCGATCGAGCAGATCGCCAAGCGCTGGATCGTCGGCAGCGACCCCGACGAGGTCGTCGCCGGCATCAAGCAGTACGTTGACTGGGGCTTCAACCACCTCGTCTTCCACGCGCCGGGTCACGACCAGGCTCGATTCCAGGAGCTCTTCGCGCGCGACCTCGCGCCGCGACTGCGCGCGCTCTGACCCCGGCGTCCGACCAGACTCAGAGCACCGGCCGGCTCGACCAGCCGTCGGTGCGGCCGCTGAGTTCGCGGTCGAGCGTCTCCTGCGCGCGCCGCATGGACTCCTGGTAGCGCGGCTCGCCGAACCGCCGCACCATCTCGTCGGGGGCGACGTCTTCGACGTGCTGCACGACCCACCAGATGTTGTCGAGCGGATCGCGCAGGCGGCCGCCGCGATCGCCCCATGCTGCGTCGTCGAGCTCGGTGACGATCCTCGCGCCGGCGGCGACGCCGCGTTCGAAAGTCGCTGCAGCGTCATCGACGAAGACTCGGAGCATCGAGGGAGTGTCGGTCCAATCGGGTTGCGCATCGAAGGCGAGGAACCAGGTGTCTCCGATCGCGAATTCGGCGTGTCCGATACCGCCGTCCTCGGTCGGCACGCGAGCGATCTCAACGGCGCCGAACACCTCAGTTGCGAAGGCGAGGAGGCGCGCGGTGTCGCGCGTGACGATCCACGGCTGGGCGGCCCTGTTGACGACGGGGTGCTGTGATTCGATGTCCATATCGGCCACGCTACGCAATCATGCGGTCAGTTTCCGTCCGTATTGTCTCGCCCCTCGACCGGCGGGGCGGCAGCTCAGGGAGCCGGTTCGACCACCAGCCCGGTGCCGCCGCCTCGGCGCACGGGTTCGGCCACCGCGGTCATGAGCCCGTCGGCGTCGACCTCGATGGCCGCCACCGCACCGATCTCAGCCGGTGGCCCGAACGTGTGTCCGTATGGCGCGAGCACGGCGGCGTAGGCGTCGAGGAACGCCTGCTCGGCCGAGACGTTGACGGTGTTGCGCTGCGATGCCCGCGGTGCCGCGACCGCCTCGGGCAGGGTCATGCCGAGGTCGATGCGGTTCATGAGCACCTGCGCGACGGTCGTGATGATCGTCGACCCTCCCGGAGAGCCGACCACGTAGCGCACGTCGCCGCCGTCGAGCACGATCGTGGGCGACATCGACGAGCGCGGGCGCTTGCCGGGTTGGACGGTGTTCGGGTCGGCGGGGTTCGGCACGAAGTTGAAGTCGGTGAGCTCGTTGTTCAACAGGAATCCGCGCCCCGGCACGGTCATGCCCGAGCCGCCCGTCTGCTCGATCGTGAGGGTGTAGGCGACGGCGTTGCCCCACTGGTCGACGACGGAGAGATGCGTCGTCGAGATGTTCTCGGTGTCGACGGGGTCGGCGACGGCGGCCGTCGCGCAGCCCGCCGCGTCGAGCGGCGCAGGCGCCACGGGCTTAACCGAAGCGGCATCCGGATCGATCGCGCATGCGCGTGCGTCAGCGAAGTCCTGGCTCAGCAAGGTCTCGGTCGGCACGTCCACGAATGCCGGATCGCCGACGTAGGCGTTGCGGTCGGCGAAGGCGTGGGCGGTGGCCTCGAGGGAGAGGTGCAGGGCCTGCGGCACCTCCTCGGACCCGAGGTCGTAGTTCTCGAGGATGTTCAGCGATTCGCCGACCGTCGTGCCGCCCGACGACGACGGGGCCATGCCGTAGACGTCGAGTCCGTGGTACTCCATGTGCGTCGGGTCCTGCTCGACCACCTCGTAGTCGGAGAGGTCGTCGGCAGTCAGGTAACCGGGGAACGCGGGCAGTGTCGCCGCCGGATCGGTCTGCGGATCCTGCGCGATCGCGGCGATCTCGTCGGCGAGGGCGCCCTCATAGAAGACGTCGGTGCCGTGCACCGCGATCGCTCGAAGCGTCTTCGCCAGGTCGGGGTTCTTGAACGTCGACCCGACCACTGGCGGCGCGCCATTCGGCAGGAACAGCTCGGCCGTGGCGGGGAACGCCGCGAACCGGGCCTGGTTCGCGGCCGTCTGCTGGGCGAACGTCTCGTCGACCCGGAACCCGCGCGTGGCGAGCAGGATCGACGGCTTGAGCATGTCGTGGAGCGACTCGGTTCCGAACCGGTCGAGCGCCGCCTCCCAGGTGGCGAGCGTGCCGGGCACGCCGACCGACAGGCCCGATGACACGGCCGCGGCGAACGGGTACGGCTGGCCCGTGGCCGGATCGACGAACGCATCGGTCGGCATCGACGCGGGGGCGGTCTCGCGTCCGTCGATCGTCGTGACCTCGCCGGTCGCCGCGTCGAAGTACACGAAGTAGCCGCCGCCGCCGATGCCGGCGCTGTAGGGCTCGGTGACGCCGAGCGCGGCCGCCGTTGCCACGGCGGCGTCGGCGGCGTTGCCCCCCTTGCGCAGCACCTCGAGACCTGCGGCGCTCGCCTCGGAGTCGACCGAGGACACGGCCCCGCCGTGCCCGATCGACGTCGGCGGCGCCGGCGGCGCTGGCCGCCCGCCGGCCGTCGCAGGTGCGGCGGCCGCGATGCCGGCGACAGCCAGCGCAGCACCGAGCACGAGGCTCAGGCCGCGAGACGCGGAACGATGGGTGACGTCGACCATGAGAACCCCCCGAATCGGGTACATCAGTTGCGGTTGCCCTCACGGTAGACCGCCGGGCGGCCGACGGCAACGGTCCTCGAGGAGCGACGGGCACCCGGATCCTGTGGGTTCATGACCGGGTGATGACGGATGACGTCACTCGGCGTAGCCTGAGCGCATGCGCGCCCAAGACGGCACCGGGGCGTCCCGTCGGCTCAGCCGCTGGATCCCCGCCATCGCCGCGCCGATCGCGATCGGCGTCGCCGTCGTGCTCGTGCCGATGCAGGCGAACGCGGCCGTCGACCTTCCCGACCTGACCCCCGCCGAGCTGCTCGAATTCGCGGCTGGGAGCGAGGTCGACGCACTGTCGGGCACCATCGAGCAGACCTCCGAGCTCGGGCTCCCCGACCTCTCGGGGCTCACCGGGGCGATGGGCGGCACAGGCGGTCCCGGCGGCGATGCCACCGACGACGCGGCATCCGCCACTGATCTCGACGACCTGATCTCGCTCGCGACCGGAACGCACACCGCGCGCGTCTACGTCGACGGCGCGAATGCCCGCCTGCAGGTGCTCGACCCGCTCGCCGAACGCGACGTCTACCTGTCTGCCGACGGCGCCTGGATCTACGACTCCGCCGAGCAGGCGGCCACGCACGCCACGGTCGATCGGGCGGCACTCGACGCCCTGAAGGCCGAGGTCGAAGCAGAGGCCCAAGCGCACGCCGACGAAGCACGCGACCGGCTCGAAGCCGAACTCGGCACGTCGCTGCCGACGCCCGACGAGGTGCTCGACCAGGCGCTCGCGAAGCTCGACGAGACCACCGAGGTGAGCGTCGGCACCGATTCCCGCGTCGCGGGCCGCGAGGTCTACGAGCTCGTGCTCGAACCGCGTGACGCCGACACCCTGATCGGCGAGATCTCCGTGGCGATCGACGGCGAGACGGGCGTCGCGCTCGCCGCGTCGGTGACGGCGCGCGGGGCTTCGGAGCCCGCGTTCAGCGTGGCCTTCACCGAGGTGTCGTTCGACTCGCCCGATGCGTCGGTGTTCGCCTTCGCTCCGCCCGAGGGCACCACGGTGACGGAGCACGAGGTGCCGATCCCCACGCTCGCCGAACTCGAGCAGCTGCGGGCCGAGCAGGCAGCGGGCGGCGGCGAAGCGAGCGATCGGATGCCGCAGCCCGACGTCGTCGGCGAGGGCTGGTCGGCCGTGGTCGTGCTGCCGGCGGCGACCCCCGGTGCGCCGGGCGCCGACGCCACGGACGGGTTCGGCGCCGAGGCATCCGCTCTGCTCGGCACGATCGCCGAGCCGGTCGACGGCGGGCGCGTCCTGCAGACCTCGCTCGCGACCGTGCTCTTCACCGACGACGGGCGCGTGCTCGCGGGTGCCGTCACCGTCGACCGCCTGCTCGACGTCGCGGCGAGCGGTCGTTGACCGGCGGATCGCCGGAGGCCGCGACTGCGGCCGACGTGGCCGACGTGGCCGACTCCGCCGACCGGCGCGATCTCGCGATCGAGACGTACGGACTCACCAAGCGCTTCCGCTCGCAGCTCGCGGTCGACGGCGTCGATCTCGCGGTGCCGCGCGGCGCGGTCTTCGGATTCCTCGGCCCGAACGGATCGGGCAAGACCACCACGATCCGCATGCTGCTCGGGCTCGTCGGGGCGAGCGCCGGCGGCGCCCGGGTGCTCGGCGCCGACATGCCGCGGCACGTCGACTCGGTGCTGCCCCGGGTCGGTGCGCTGGTGGAGGGCCCGGCGTTCTCGCCGTACCTCTCGGGGGTCTCGAACCTGCAACGGTTCGACGCCGCAGACCGGCACGCACCCCGACGAACGCGTGCGGCACGCGTCGACGAGGCGCTCGATCGCGTCGGACTCTCGCACGCGGGCGGCAAGAAGGTCCACGCCTATTCGCTCGGCATGAAGCAGCGGCTCGGCATCGCCAACGCCCTGCTCATGCGCCGCGAGCTGCTCGTGCTCGACGAGCCCACGAACGGACTCGACCCGCAGGGCACTCGCGAGGTGCGATCGCTCATCCGCTCGCTCGCCGATGACGGCACGACCGTGTTCGTGTCGAGCCACCTGCTGGCCGAGGTCGAGCAGGTGTGCTCGCATGTCGGGGTCATGAGCGCCGGACGGCTCGTGGCGCAGGGCACGCTCGCGGAGTTCCGCGACGCCGGTGAGGCGCGCGTGCTCGTGCGCACGCCCGACGCGGCGGCGGCGCGACGGGTGCTGCAGCGACTCGGCATGCACGTCGACGGGGGCCTCGACGGCGCAGGCGACGACCTCGTCGCGGCCCGCATCGGGTCGTCGGAGGTCGCGTCAGAGGCCGTCGTCGCCGCGCTCGTCGCCGATGGTGTGCGGGTGCGGGGCTTCGAGGTCGAACGGGCGAGTCTCGAGCAGCGGTTCGTCGAGCTCACGGGCGAGGGGTTCGACGTTGTCCAGTGAGGGTGCACGCGAACCGGCCCGCGGCGGCACCCTCTCGCTCTTCGCGTCGGAAGTGCTCACGCTCTTCCGCCGTCGTCGCACGTGGGCGCTCCTCGGCGCGCTCGCGCTCATCCCGATCCTCATCGCGGTGGCGATCCGGGTCGCGGGCGATGCCCCGAGCGGTCGTGGCCCGGCGTTCCTCGGGCAGATCACCGAGAACGGGCTGTTCGTCGGGCTCACCGCGATGGTCGTGGCGATGCCGCTGTTCCTTCCGCTCACGATCGGCGTCGTCGCGGGCGACACCATCGCCGGGGAGGCGAGCCACGGCACGCTCCGCTACCTCCTCATCGCTCCGGCGGGGCGGGTGCGCCTGCTCGTCGTGAAGTACGCGGCGACCGCCGTGTTCTGCGCGGCGGCGACGCTCACGGTCGTGGTCGTCGGCAGCCTCGTCGGCTGGGCGCTGTTCCCGGTCGGACCGGTGACGCTGCTCTCGGGGGCGACGGTGAGCGTCGGCGAGGGACTGCTGCGCTTCCTCGCCATCGCCGCCTACGTCACCGTGTCGCTGCTCGGCATGTCGGCGATCGGACTGTTCCTGTCGACGCTCACGACGGTGCCGGTCGGGGCGATGGCCGCGACGGCCATCCTGGCCGTGGTCTCGCAGATCATGGGGGCGCTGCCGCAGCTCGAGTGGCTGCATCCGTGGCTGTTCACGCAGTACTGGCTGGGCTTCGCCGACCTGCTCCGCGAGCCGCCCGTCTGGGACTCGTTCCTCGACAACGCCGTGCTGCAGGCCGGCTACGTGGTCGTGTTCGGGGCGCTCGCCGTGAGTCGCATGCTGACGAAGGACGTGCTCTCGTGAGGCATCCGTTCGCTCAGTTCACGCTCGGCGGCAAGGCGCAGTAGTCGTAGAAGAAGCGCTTCGGCGATGCGGCGTCGGTGACGTCGACGATGACGGATGCCCCGGAGTGCGGCAGCTCGTCACCCGCGAGCAGCCACAGCGAGAAGTGCCAGATGCCGCGCGCACCGCCGTCGAGCAGGCCCCGTCCGTCGACGACGAGCACCGCGTCGTCGGATGCCCCGGGCAGCGCGCCCGTGCGGAACGGCTCGATCGTGTCGGCGCGCAGCACGGCTTCGCCGGCGTCGCCGACCGAGGCGCGCACGACGGTCTGGTCGTGTGCGGCGAGCACCGCCGCGAGGTCGTCGGCGAAGCCCGCCGCATCGTCCAACGCCAACCCCTCGACCGCGATGAGCCGGCGACCGCGTGGCGCGTTGTGCAGGAACTCGGCGGCGATGCCGTCGAGCAGACGATCGTGGGGCTGCGCCTCGTAGGCCGTTCGCGTCATCCCCTCAGGCTACGCGCCGCCGCACGCCTCGAGGGAAGTCGAGCGGCCCTATGCTCGCCGCATGGACTTCTTGACGGTCGCCTTCGCGCTCTTCCTCTTCTTCGCCGTGATCAGCGTCATCGGCGCGTTGCGCCGGATCGCGGCCGCCACCGAGGAGATCGCACGGAACACCCGCGACCGCGCGGATGTCGACGCGCCCATGTAGGCGCAGGGTCCAACGGCTCGAACGTCACGGGCGCGCGTCGAGCGCGACATCGGGTGGATGCGGCGCCGCGACGCCCGAGTAGGCGATGAGCGGTCGACCCGTCGACGGGTGTGCAAGCACCTCGGCCTCGACGCCCCAGACCTCGCGGATGAGCCCCGGTTCGAGCACGTCGGCCGGGGGACCGGATGCCACGACCCTGCCGCCGTCGAGCACGATGACGTGATCGGCGTACGCGGCAGCGAGGCCGAGATCGTGCAGCGCGGCGAGCACCGTGCGGCCCGAGGCGGCGAGCGCGCGGAGCAGTTCGAGGCTCGTGAGTTGCGCGCGCACATCGAGGTGGTTCGTCGGCTCGTCGAGCAGCAGCAGCTCGGGCTCCTGCGCGAGCGCCCTGGCGAGGTTCACCCGCTGGCGTTCGCCGCCCGAGAGCGTCGCGTACTCGCGCGTCGCGAGCGGCTCGAGGCCGAGTGCCGCGAGGGACTCCGCGACGACGGCGTGATCGCGATGGCCGAGTCCCGACCACGGCCCGAGGTGCGGGGTGCGCCCGAGCGCGACGACCTCATCGACGCGCAGTTCGGGGGCGTCGTGCGTCTCCTGCTCGGCGAGGGCGATGCGGCGCGCCCGGTCGCGACGGCGCAGCGCGGCGAGGTCGCTGCCGGCGAATGCGAGCGCACCGGCATCCGCTCGCTCGATGCCCGCGATGAGGTGCAGGAGCGTCGACTTGCCGGCGCCGTTCGGGCCGAGCAGGGCGCCGAGGGAGCCCGCGGGAACTGTGACGTCGACGTCGTCGACGATGAGGCGGCCGGTGCGCGAGAAGCGCACGCGGGAGAGGTCGAGTCCGTCGGTCACGAGACCCTCCGTCGCATGAGGAGCAGGGCGAGTGCGTTCGAGTCCGTCGGTCACGAGACCCTCCGTCGCATGAGGAGCAGGGCGAACACCGGACCGCCGACGAGCGCGGTGATGATGCCGACGGGCAGCTCTCGGGGATCGAAGAGCGTGCGCGCTGCGGTGTCGGCCCAGACCAGGAAGAGGGCGCCGGCGAGCGCCGACAGCGGCAGCAGCGCGCGGTGGCGCGACCCCACGAGCAGGCGCACGCCGTGCGGCAGGATGAGGCCGATGAACCCGATCGACCCGCTGACGGCGACGAGGGCGCCCGTGAGCAGGGCGGTGCCGCCGAGCAGCAGCACCCGGCTGCGGCCGACGTGCACGCCGAGGGCGGATGCCGCGGCGTCGCCGAACGCGAAGGCGTCGAGCGTGCGGGCGCTCGCGACGAGCGGGATGCCGATGGCGAGGAGCGCCCCGCCCGCGATCGCGACCGAGACCCAATCGGTGCCCGCGAGCGAGCCGAGCAGCCAGTTGAGGATCTCGCGGTAGCTGTCGCCGGTGGCGCTCCAGAAGATGACGAGGCTCGTGATCGCTCCGAACATCGACGAGACGGCGAGCCCCGCGAGCACGGTGCGTGTGGGGGAGAGTCCGCCGCCCGAGCCGCCCGCCCCGCGACCCGCGGCCCCCGCGAGCGCGAGCGTCGCGACGAGCGCGGCGAGGGCGCCGGCGAACGCGGCGAGGGGCAGCAGCAGGCCGACGCCGAGCACGATGACGATCACCGCGCCGACGGATGCGCCCGACGAGAGGCCGAGCAGGTACGGGTCGGCCAGCGGGTTCCGGGTCAGCGCCTGCATGACGGCGCCGCAGAGGGCGAGTCCCGCGCCGACGGCGGCGGCCGTGAGCACGCGGGGCATCCGGAGCTCCCAGACGATGCCGTCGCGGAGCGGGCTGAGCGTCGGTTCGCCGATGCCGAGGTGCGCCGCGATGCTCGCGACGACGTCGGCCGGTGCGAGACCGGCAGGGCCGATCGTGACCGCTGCGACGACGGATGCCGCGAGCGCCGCGCCGAGCGCGACGGCCCAGAGCCACACCCGCCCCCGGGTTCGCCGCGTCACGGAGACGGGAACGGGCGCGCCGGAGCGACCGGGGCCACCTGTTCCCGGCGCCGACCCGGCGGGTCGTCCTGTCTCCGTGACGCCGGTCATCAGCCGAGCGCCCCGAGCTGGTCGACGAGCGACGCGACGGCGCCGACGTTGCGCACGCCCGCCTCGGTGGCGGGGAAGTCGACGACGAGGTACCGCTGCTCCTGCACGGCCGGCAGGGCCGCGGTCGCGGCGTTCGACTCGAGGTGCGCGATCTTCTGCTCTGCGGTGTTCCACGCGGCGTCGACCAGCACGATGACGTCGGGGTTCGCGGCGACGATCGCCTCCCAGCCCATCGAGGTCCAGGTGTCCTCGACGTCGGCCGCGATGTTCTCGAGGCCGGCGGCCTGCATGATCATCTGCGGTGCGCCGATGCCGGCGCCGACGAACGGGGTCTCGTCACCGGAGCTGTACCAGAGCGCCGTGAGGCCGTCGGAGTTCGGCTCGATGGCGTCGAGCTCGGCGCGCTGCGTCGTGACCAGGTCGGCCGCGGCATCCGGAACGCCGAAGATGTCGCCGGCCTCCTCGAACTCGCGGAAGACCTCGTCGAAGGTGAGCGGGTTCGGCATGTAGCCCTCGCCCTTGCAGGCCGCGGGGGCGACGTACGTCGAGACGCCGAGCTTCGCGAGCGTCTCGCGGTCGCCGGCGCCCTCGGCCGTGAGGTTCGACTCCCACCCGGCGAAGACGAGGTCGGGCTCCGCCGCGAGCGTCGCCTCCTGCGACGGCACCTTGTCGGAGAGCACGTCGATGCCCGATGCGGCGTCGGCGTACGCCTCGGGCGCCGGCCCGTCGCTGAAGGCAGAAGCGATGACGCGGTCTTCGAGGCCGAGGGCGAGCAGCAGTTCGAGGGTCGACGACTTGATCGTCACGACGCGCTCGGGCGCCGAGTCGAAGGTGACCTCGGTGCCGCAGTTGTCGATCGTGAGCGGGTACGCCGATGCGGCGGACTCACCCGCGGCATCGGTGCCGGCAGGACCGGCGGCACTGCCGCTCGCGCACCCCGCGAGGAGCAGCGCGACGGCGAACGGCACAGCGAGAAGGGGGGAACGGAACGCGGGCATGTGGCCTCCGGATGGCGTGCGAGCAGGACACCGACGTTGTCGGGGACTCGCAGCCCAATGCCGGGCCGCACACGCCGATCAGATCCAGATCGGCGGGTCGGCCACCATCCTAGACCGGGAGATCGAGCGCCGCACCGGCGAGATCGGCCGAGGTGTCGAGGTCGCGCATCCAGAGGGGCACGGATGCCGCGGTGAGCCCGATCTCCTCGAGGGGCGCGAGCGCCGCGGCATCCGCCTCGTCGACGAGCCAGCCGTCGAGCAGGCCGCCCGTCGACCGCGAACCGTAGTGCCGGCCGACCGCCTCGGCGCTCGTCTCGACGCCGATGACGGGCAGGCACGCGTCGGCCATGCCGCGCACGACCTTGCCGCCGATGATCGGCGAGACGCCGACGACGGGTGCCGAGGTCTCGGCGAGCGCCTCGCGGATGCCGGGGACGGCGAGGATGGTGCCGATCGAGACGACCGGGTTCGACGGGGCGACGAGCACGATGTCGGCCCCGATGATCGCCTCGACGACACCGGGAGCCGGGCGCGCCGCCGCGATATTCCGCTGACGGAATGCGATCGCGGGGAGGGTGGCGCGATAGCGAGTCCACCACTCTTGGAAGTGCATCTCGCGCTCGCCGTCGAGCTTGTCGGGGTCGGCCACGAGCACGTCGGTGTCGACCTCGGTGTCGGTCGCCGGGATGAGGTGCACGCCGAGCGGCCAGCGCAGCTGCAGGCGACGCGCCACCTCGGACGGCGCCGCGCCCTCGCGCAGCCACGCCGTACGCGCGAGGTGCGTGCCGAGGTCGAGGTCGCCGAGGGTGAACCACGGCCAGCCGACGCCCCACTCGCGGAGCTCGGCGGCGACGCGCTCGGTCTCGCCCGCCCGGCCCCAGCCGCGCTCGGTGTCGTTGACGCCCGCGAGCGAGTAGAGGAGCGAGTCGAAGTCGGGCATGAGGCGCACGCCCGCGAGCCAGATGTCGTCGCCCGTGTTGACGATCACGGTGATGGATGCCTCGGTGCCCCCGTCGCCGTCGGGCCAGCGACGGGCGCACTCCTCGCGCACGCCGCGCACGAAGCGCGAGCCTCCGACTCCGCCCGCGAGCACCGTGATCTGCACCTAGCCACCCTACGTCGACGGCGGATCGTGCCGACGGCTCGGGACCACTCGTATCGCACGGGCCCGGGATATCGGCGGTCCCGTGCGACATGAGCGGTCCGGTGATCAGGCGGCGGCGAGCACCGGGATCTCGTCGATCGAGCGGTACACCGGGATGCCGCGCGCCTCGGCGATCCGCACGTCCTGGTCGGCGCCGTGCGAGGCGCCCTCGAGGCGCAGCACGGCGTCGCAGTGCTGCAGCAGGCGGTGGGCGGTCGTGTACATCACGTCGCCCTCGATGGGCGCGGCGTCGTCGGGGGATGCCTCGGGGCCCGAGGCATCCGTCGACCCGACTCGCAGGATCGGCAACGCGACCCATTCGCCGATCATCGGCACGTGACCGCGTTCGTAGATCGGCCACGACGCCTCCTCGAGGCGTTCGAGGTTGCGGGCGATGCGGGCGGGGTCGCCGTCGGTGCCCGAGCGGTACGGGCCGGCGATGAGGATGAGGAGTGGTTTCGACATGTCGGCCACCATAACGTGCAAGAATGTAAAGAAACAAGGAGGAACGTGCATGCTTGCCGCACAACGCCGTGAACTGCTGCTCGAACTGCTGCAGCGCGACGGCCGAATCGTGGCCGCCGATGCCGCGGCTGATCTGGGCATCTCCGAGGACACGATCCGCCGCGACCTCCGCGAACTCGCGGCGGCGGGCCTCTGCCAACGCGTGTACGGGGGAGCACTGCCGGCGTCGCCGGCCACCTCGCCGTACGAGGCGCGCACCCGCATCGAGCCCGAGAGCAAGCACCGCATCGCGGCGGCCGCAGCGGGCCTCATCGAGCCCGGCGCGACCGTGCTGCTCGACGGCGGCACGAGCACCCTCGCGCTCGTGGGTGCGTTGCCCCGATCGCTGCATGCGACGGTCATCACGCACAGCCCGACGATCGCCGTGGCGCTCGCCGAGCACGAGCACGTCGAGCTGCAGCTCATCGGCGGTCGGGTCTACCGGCACTCGATGGTCACGTGCGGCGCGATCGCCGTCGAGGCGCTGCGGGACGTCAGCGCCGACCTGTTCTTCCTCGGCGTCACCGGCGTGCACGCCGAGGCGGGCCTCACGACCGGCGACGCCGAGGAGGCGGCGATGAAGCGCGCGCTCGCGCGGTCGGCCGCCGAGACCTACGTGCTCGCGAGCACCGAGAAGATCGGCGCCGCCTCGACCTATCGCGTGCTGCCGCTCGACGAGGTGGCCGGCGTCGTGACCGATGCCGATGCGGCGTCGCCGGCCATGCGCGGACTCGAGCGCGCCGGGGTGCGGATCATCCCGGGCTGACCGCCGACTGCGGCCCGCCGAGGGCTGGCGCTCATCGCCCGCCGGGTACACCATTGGACGGACAGCACCGCACCGGCGCGGGAGGCCCAATGAACTCGGCATCGACCCCGACCCACCGGAC
Source organism: Agromyces sp. NPDC056389 (assembly GCF_042262385.1). Classification (NCBI taxonomy): domain Bacteria; kingdom Bacillati; phylum Actinomycetota; class Actinomycetes; order Micrococcales; family Microbacteriaceae; genus Agromyces; species Agromyces sp. NPDC056389. Next base: position 2,061,058 of record NZ_JBHJPN010000001.1, on the reverse strand, counting down.
CGTCGCCCTCGTGGGCGGAGCGGGTTCCGGCAAGACGACCCTGCTCGAAGCGCTCCTGCTGCGCGCCGGCGCGATCCCGCGGGCGGGCAGCGTCGAGCAGGGCACGACCGTCGGCGACCACGAGCCCGAGGAGATCGCGAGGGGCATGTCCCTCGGACTCTCGCTCGCGCACCTGGCGTGGACCGCGCCCGACGGCGGCGAGCACGCCATGACCCTCGCCGATGCGCCGGGGCATCCCGATTTCATCGGCGGCCTCGACACGGCACTGGCGGTGGCGGATGTCGCGGTGCTGACTGTGAGCGCGATCGACGGCGTGACCGCGGGCACGCGATCCGCCTGGGCCGCTGCGCAGGCGGCGGGGGTGCCGCTCATCGTCGTCATCACCCAGGAGGACAAGGCCCGCGCCGACTTCCGCCGGGTGCTCGACGAGCTGCGCGAGGCGTTCGGCGATCGCCTCGTGGCGCTCGAGCTGCCGCTCGGCGAGGAGCACGACTTCACGGCGCTCGCTGACGTGCTGAGCGAGCGGGCCCTCGTCTACGACGAGGCGGGGCGTCATCACGACGAATCGCTTCCGCCCGCGGTCGAGGCCGAGGAGCATCGCCTGCACGTCGAGGTGACCGAGGAGATCGTGTCGCACGACGACGAGCAGCTCGAGGCGTACCTCGATGGGCGCGAGCCCGCGGCATCCGACCTCGAGCGCACCCTCGCCCGCGAAGTGGCGACCGGCGCGGCGATCCCGGTGGTCGTCTGCTCCGCGGTGACCGGCACCGGCGTCGACCGGGTCGCCGATCTCGTGTGCGCGCTGGCGCCGTCGGCGCTCGATCACGACAGCCGCATCGTGATGGGCGGCACCGCGGTCGCCGTCGCCCCGAACCCCGACGGCGAGACCCTGCTGCACGTCTTCCGCACCGTGGCCGACCCGTTCGTCGGGCAGGTGTCGACGTTCAAGGTGCTGTCGGGCGTCGTGCACCCGAGCGACCGGCTGACCAACGCGACGACCGGTGCCGACGAGCGGCTGCACGGGCTCTTCCGGCTGCGAGGAGCCGAGCACCTGCCCGCCGACGTGCTGCGTGCCGGTGACGTCGGCGCGGTCGCCAAGCTCACGGGATCGCCGTCGGGCACGCTGCTGTGGACCCGCGCCAACGGCACCGCGCAGCCCGCTCCGCTGCCGCGGCGCGACCCGGTGTACGCGGTGAGCCTCGAGCCCGTGACCCAGTCCGACGATGAGAAGCTCATGGCCTCGCTCGGCCGCATCGTCGCCGAGGATCCCACGCTCGTGATCGACCGCACTGGCGGCGCGGCGATCCTCCGAGGGCTCGGCGACACGCACGTCGCCGTCGCGATCGAGCGGCTCGCCCGCGTGTTCGGGGTGCACGTCACGACCTCGCCGTCGCCGATCGCCTACCGGGAGACGATCGCGGGCCGGGCCGAGGTCGAGGGGCGGCTGAAGAAGCAGTCGGGCGGCCACGGCCAGTTCGCCGTGGTGCAGCTGCGAGTGTCGCCGCTGCCGCTCGGCGGCGGGTTCGAGTACGTCGACTCCGTCGTCGGCGGCGCCGTGCCGCGTTCCTACATCCCGGCCGTCGAGAAGGGCGCGCGCGACGCCCTCGCGGCTGGCGGGCCGCAGGGGCATCCGGTGGTCGACGTGCGGGTCGAGCTGGTCGACGGCAAGGCGCACTCGGTCGACTCGTCGGACATGGCCTTCCGCACGGCCGCGTCGATCGGCGTGAAGGCGGCGCTCGCCGAAGCGGGCACGGTGCTGCTCGAGCCGGTCTCGCTCGTGACCGTCACGGTGCCGAGCGAGCTGCAGGGCACGGTGCTGACCGACCTGTCGGGCCGTCGCGGGCGGGTCACGACGACCGAGGTCGTCGGTGACGGTCGGGCGCGCATCGTGGCGAACGTGCCGGAGGCCGAACTCGGCCGCTACGTGCTCGACCTGCGCTCGATCACGGCGGGCCACGCCGAGCTCACGATGAGCCCCGACCACTATGCAAGGGTGCCGGGCGGCGCGAGGTCGTGACTGGCGCCTCGATCACTCCAGCGCGCTGAGGATCTCGCGACGGGAGAAGCTCGCGGTCGGCAGCGCGCTCGTCCGCTGCGCGAGCACGCGACCGGTGCCGTCGACGACGAAGGTGCCGCTGTGCTGCAGGGTGAGGAACCGGCCGAGTCCGACGTCGCGGTGATGCTCACCCGACGCGAACACTCCGAGGGTCGTGCGCCGGGCGACGGCAGCGGCCTCGGCCGCACCGCCCGGGGTGATGACGATTCCGCGTGCGCCGCGCAGCAGGCCGGCGTCCGACATCCGCTGCAGCTCGCGCACGTGCGCGCGGCACACCGGGCACGTGCTCGACCGCATGAAGAAGACGACCGCGCCGCGGGCGCCGAGGCCGTCCAGCACGCGCGAGGAGGCGCCCGTCCCATCGACCAGCGGAATGTCCGGAAGCGTGTCGCCGAGTGCGGGAACGGTGATCGTGTCTGACATCGATGACCTCGAATCTGGGAGGATCGCCGGTAGGAAACCGGGTTGCGTTAATAGTCAACCCCGTTGCCTATCTTGTCAAGGAGGTTGCCTATGTACGGCGATGCGCTGCGCGAGTTCGAGGAGGCCAGCCGCCACGATCTCACCCACACGATCGGCGCGGTCTCGCGGACGCTGACGGCTGCGATCTTCGAGCGACTGGCCGAGCGGGGATTCGGCGACGTGCACCAGGCGCATGTCGCGGTCTTCTCCGCGCTCGATCCCGACGGGACCCGGGTCTCGACGCTCGCCGCCCGAGCCGGCATCAGCCGCCAGGCGATGAGCGCCCTCGTGCGCACCGTCGCCGCGGCCGGGTACGTCACGACGGAGTCCGACCCGACCGACCAGCGCGCCACGATCGTGCGACTGGGTCGGCGGGGCGCCGAGTTCTGCCGCGCGGCGGTCGTGGCGTCGGCCGAGGCGAACGCCAGGATCGAACAGGCGCTCGGCCCGGCCGAGACGGCCCGCCTCCGGGACATCCTGCGTCTTCTCGGCGCGTAGGCGCCCGGGTCAGTACCCGCCCGCCACCACGTGCTGCGCGGCCGTCGCGAGCGCATCGGCGACCTCGTCGACGTCGTCGCGCACCATGCCGACGGTGACCCGCACGAAGTCGCCGCCGGAGCGTGAGCGCCCGTTGCCCGCACCCGCCGCGCCGTTGCCCGATGCCGCGAGGAACGGTGTGCCCGCCGCCACTCGCACGCCCGACGCCGCGAGCTGCACGAGCGCCGAGCGCTCGCTGAGCACCGGCATCCACAGGTTCACGCCGTCGGCGGCCGCAACCGGAACGCCGCGCACCCGGAGGGCGTCGCCGAGTGCGCGCTGCCTCGTGAAGTACTGCCGCCGTGCCTCGGCGACGTCGTCGAGCGAGGTGCCGTCGGTGAGCAGGTCGAGCAGGATCGTCTGGAGCATCCGCGAGGTCCAGCCCGGGCCGAGCATGCGGCGGGCGGCGATGCGGTCGACGAGGTCGCGGGGGCCGCCGACGGCGGCGATGCGGAGGTCGGGACCGTGCGACTTCGAGAAGCTGCGCACGTGCACGACCTGCTCGGGGAGCCACGTGCCGAGCGTCACATCGCCCGCGGTCGAGATCATGCCCGAGTGGTCGTCTTCGATGACGACGACCTCGCCGGCCCGTTCGGCCGAGCGGATGACCCGCGCCAGCGCCTCGGCTCGGCCCAGCGTCATCGACGCTCCGGTGGGGTTCTGCGCCCTCGGCTGCAGCAGCACTGCGACGGGCTGTTGATGCAGCGCTCGGGCGAGCCCCTCAGGTGTCATGCCCGCCTCATCGACCGCGACCGGCACGGCTTCGGCGCCGAGCAGGTCGAGGAGGTCGAGGAACGGCGGGAACCCGGGGCTCTCGACGACGACCCGGTCGCCGTAGCGCACGACCTCGTCGAGGGTGCGCGAGATCGCGTCGAGGGCGCCGTCGACGACCATGATCGTCTCGACGTCCGACGGCCAGGAGTCGGCGAGTACGGCGGCGAGCCCCGGGATCACGGGCTCGGCCTGGTAACTGCCGGTCTCGGCGCGCGCCGACACCCGGGAGAGCGCCGGGCCGAGTGCCGGCAGCAGGAGCGGATCGGGCGTGCCGCGTGAGAGGTCGAGGCGCACGGGGTCGTTCGGGGCGGCCATGCCGCGCATTCGGGGGGCCAGCCAGCCCTGCGAGAGCGGCCGCACGAAGCTGCCGGCACGCCCGCGCGACTCGATGAGCCCGGTGCGCGAGAGCGCCTGCCAGGCCTGGCTCACGGTCGCCGGGCTGACGCCGAGCTCGCTGGCGAGCTCCCGCACGGTCGGCAGCCGAGTGCCTGCGGCCAGCTCGCCCGAGTTCACGAGCCGCGCGATCACCCCGGCGATGCCGCGCGGGGTCGTCTCGCCGAACTCCGCGAGTGCGATGAGCTCCGCGCCCTCCAGCCGAACCGCCGTCATTCGTGATCCATTCACATGAATACCTGACACGACCATTGCCTCCTCACGACGTGAGGGACAAGATAAGTAACCACAACGTCACAGTGTGAAACACAAGAGAAATGTTCACGCCGAACAATAACAGAACGGGTCGCGCACCCGTTCGGGAGCTCCGGACGAAGCGGTCCGCGAGCACAGCCTCGGCGTCACAGCACCACCCGGTGAGCACCTCTGTTCCACGCCCATCGAGTGCACGGCAATGACGCCGACCGACTCAGGAGGCAACATGACGATCGTCCGAGCGGCCATCACGCAGACGACCTGGACCGGCGACAAGGAGTCCATGCTCGACAAGCACGAGCAGTTCGCCCGCGATGCGAAGGCGCAGGGCGCCCAGGTCATCTGCTTCCAGGAGCTCTTCTACGGCCCGTACTTCGGCATCACCGAAGACGTGAAGTACTACGACTACGCCGAACCGGCCGACGGCCCGATCGTGCAGCGCTTCGCCGCGCTCGCGAAGGAGCTCGGCATGGTCATGGTGCTGCCGATCTACGAGGAGGAGCAGCCGGGGGTCTACTACAACACCGCCGTCGTCGTCGACGCCGACGGCACGATCCTCGGCTCGTACCGCAAGCACCACATCCCGAACCTCGACAAGTTCTGGGAGAAGTTCTACTTCCGCCCCGGCAACCTCGGCTACCCCGTGTTCGACACGGCCGTCGGCCCGATCGGCGTGTACATCTGCTACGACCGGCACTTCCCCGAGGGCTGGCGCGAGCTCGGCCTGAACGGCGCGCAGATCGTCTTCAACCCCAACGCGACGAAGCCCGGTCTCTCGAACCGCCTCTGGGAGATCGAGCAGCCGGCCGCCGCCGCCGCGAACGGCTACTTCGTGGCCGCGGCCAACCGCGTCGGCCTCGAGGACAACGAGTACGGCGACCTCGCCGTGAACTTCTACGGCAAGAGCCAGTTCGTCGACCCGCAGGGCAACATCGTCGGCGAGTACGGCTCGGAGTCCGGCGAAGAGGTCGTCGTGCGCGACCTCGACCTCGACATGATCCGCAACGTGCGCAACGCCTGGCAGTTCTACCGCGACCGCCGCCCCGACTCCTACACCTCCATCCCCAAGCCGTAACCCGACGAGCCACGCGAAGGAGCGAACATGACCACCACCCTCATCACCGGCGGCACCGTCGTGAGTGCGACCGGTCGCGGCGCCGCCGATGTGCTCGTCGACGGCGAGACGATCCGCGCCGTGCTCGAGCCGGGTGCCGCATTGCTCGGCACGGATGTCGCGGCATCCGTCGACCGGGTGATCGACGCCACCGGCAGGTACGTCATCCCCGGCGGCATCGACGCGCACACCCACATGCAGCTGCCGTTCGGCGGCACCGAGGCATCCGACACCTTCGAGACCGGCACCCGTGCGGCCGCATGGGGCGGCACGACCTCGATCATCGACTTCGCGGTGCAGACCTACGGGCAGCGCATCGAAGACGGGCTCGCGGCGTGGCACGAGAAGGCGGCCGGCAACTGCGCGATCGACTACGGCTTCCACCAGATCGTCGGCGACGTGAACGAGGCGTCGCTCGCGACACTGCGGCGGCTGCCCGACGAGGGCATCACGAGCTTCAAGATGTTCATGGCCTACCCGGGCGTCTTCTACTCCGACGACGCCCAGATCCTGAAGGCCATGCAGGTGTCGCGGGACACCGGCATGCTCACGATGATGCACGCCGAGAACGGCCCGGCGATCGACGTGCTCGCCGCCCAGCTCGTCGAGCAGGGCCGTACCGACCCGTTCTACCACGGCGTCGCCCGCGCCTGGGAGATGGAGGAGGAGGCCACGCACCGCGCGATCATGCTCGCGAAGCTCACCGGCGCCCCGCTCTACATCGTGCACGTGTCGGCGAAGCAGGCCGTCGAGCAGCTCGCCTGGGCGCGCGACAAGGGCCAGAACGTCTACGGCGAGACCTGCCCGCAGTACCTCTACCTCAGCCTCGAAGACCAACTGGGCGCCAAGGGCGAGCAGTGGGGCTCGTTCGAGGGGGCGAAGTGGGTCTGCTCGACGCCGCTCCGCTCTCGTGAAGAGGGCCACCAGGACTCGATGTGGCAGGCGCTGCGCACGAACGACCTCCAGATGGTCTCGACCGACCACTGCCCGTTCTGCATGAAGGACCAGAAGGAGCTCGGCCTCGGCGACTTCCGCAAGATCCCGAACGGCATCGGATCGATCGAGCACCGCATGGACCTCATGTACCAGGGCGTCGTCACGGGCGAGATCACCCTCGAGCGCTGGGTTGAGCTCACGAGCACGACGCCCGCCCGCATGTTCGGCCTGTACGGCACCAAGGGCGTGATCCAGCCGGGCGCCGACGCCGACATCGTCGTCTACGACCCGAACGGCCACACCTCGATCGGCCTCGCACTGGATTCATCCGGTGCCCCTACGGGGCGGGCCCACCACATGAACATGGACTACTCCGCGTGGGAGGGCTACGAGATCGACGGCCACGTCGACACGGTCCTCAGCCGCGGCAAGGTCATCGTCGACGGCGACCAGTACCTCGGCGCGAAGGGCGACGGCCGGTTCCTGAAGCGCGGCCTGAGCCAGTACCTCATCTGACGCCGGCGCCGCGCCGACGCAAAACCCGACACGAAGGAAGGGAGCACGGATGGAATTCGGAGCGGTCCTGCAGACCAACCCCCCGGCATCGCGCACCATCCAGCTCGCGAAGCTCGCCGAGAACCACGGGTTCACGCACGTGTGGACCTTCGACTCGCACCTGCTCTGGCAGGAGCCCTACGTCATCTACAGCCAGATCCTCGCCGAGACCCGCAAGGTCAAGGTGGGGCCGTTCGTCACCAACCCGGCGACGCGCGACTGGACGGTGACGGCGTCGATCTTCGCGACCCTCAACGAGATGTACGGCAACCGCACGGTCTGCGGCATCGGCCGCGGCGACTCGGCGGTGCGCGTCACCAACGGCAGGCCGACGACGATCGCCGAGCTCCGCGAGGCGATCCACGTGATCCGCGAGCTCGCCAACTCCCGCCCGGTCGAGTACCACGGCTCGCAGCTCCAGTTCCCGTGGAGTCACGGTTCGGAGCTCGAGGTGTGGGTCGCCGCGTACGGCCCGATGGCGCTGAAGCTCACGGGCGAGGTGGGCGACGGATTCATCCTGCAGCTCGCCGACGTCGACATCGCCGAGTGGATGATCAAGCACGTGCGCGACGCGGCGGAGGCCGCCGGGCGCGACCCGATGTCGATCAAGTTCTGCGTCGCCGCGCCCATGTACATCGGCGACGACTGGGAGCACATGCGCGATCAGTGCCGCTGGTTCGGCGGCATGGTCGGCAACCACGTCGCCGACATCGTCGCGAAGTACGGCGCGCACGGCGCCGTGCCCGATGCGCTCACCGACTACATCAAGGCCCGCGAGGGCTACGACTACAACGAGCACGGCCGCGCAGGCAACGTGCACACGAGCTTCGTGCCCGACGAGATCGTCGACCGGTTCTGCGTGCTCGGCACCGCAGACCAGCACATCGAGAAGCTCGAGCGGTTGAAGGCGCTCGGCGTCGACCAGTTCGCCGGCTACCTCCAGCACGACAACAAGGAGGAGACGCTGCGGGTCTACGGCGAGACCGTGATCCCGGCGCTCTCCGAGCACCTCACGGCGAAGGCATGATCGAGACCGGCGTGCGCGAGACGAGGGCGACGGATGCCGCGGCGCCGGCGTCGGGCCCGCGTGCGCCGCGTCGCCTCGGGCGGGCGGGCCGGGAGCTCGGCCGCTGGGCATGGGGCCTCGCCGGCATCCTCGTCATCGCGCTCGTGTGGGAGGGCTACAAGCTGCTGGGGCCGGCCGACGGCGTGGTGCTCGGCGGCCTCCGGGTGCTGCCGCGCACGACCGACCTCGCGATGCCCCACGTCTGGGACATGGGCGCGCGCCTCGCCGCGCCGGTGACCCGGGCCGACGACGCGCTGCCGCTCTGGAGCGTCGTCGCGCTCGCCGCGCTCACGACGCTCGGCATCGCCGCGGCCGGATGGCTCGTGGGGGTCGTCGTCGGCATCGGCCTCGCACTCGTGATGCAGCGCTGGCGCATCGCGGAGTGGGGACTGCTGCCGTGGATCGTGCTCAGCCAGACCGTGCCGCTCATCGCCTTCGCGCCCGTCGTGAAGAGCTGGGGCTCGCGCGTCGAGATCGGCTCGTTCGAGTGGCAGGACTGGATGTCGGTCGCCCTCATCGCGAGCTACCTCGCCTTCTTCCCGATCGCGATCGGAGCCCTGAAGGGACTGCAGTCTCCCGACCGGATCCACACCGAGCTCATGCAGACCTACGCCGCCGGCTACTGGCAGACGCTCGTGAAGCTCCGCTTCCCGGCATCCGTGCCCTACCTGCTGCCCGCGCTCCGGCTCGGTGCCGCGAACGCGGTGATCGGCGCCGTCGTGGCCGAGGTGTCGACGGGCCTGCAGGGCGGCATCGGCCGCATCCTGATCCAGTTCGCGGGGCAGGCGTCGGGCGACCCGGCGAAGGCGTGGGGGCCGATCTTCGGCTCGATCGTGCTCGGGCTCGTGGCCGCTGGGTCGGTCGCGCTCCTCGGCGTGATCCTCAGGAACTACCGACGAACGGAGGAGGCGGCATGACGGACGAGACGCCCGCAGGGGTGCAGGTCGGCGCAGTCGAGATCAGCGGGGTCGACAAGGTCTTCGAGACCCGATCCGGCCAGGTGCAGGCGCTCGACGCGGTCGACCTTACGGTCGCGCCCGGCGAGTTCGTCTCGCTCATCGGCCCGAGCGGCTGCGGCAAGTCCACGCTCATGCGCCTCGTGGCCGATCTCGACCAACCGAGTGCCGGCCGGGTCTCCGTGTTCGGCAAGACGGCGAAGCAGGCGCGGCTCGACCAGGAGTACGGCATCGCGTTCCAGCAGGCGGGCCTCCTGCCGTGGCGCACGGTCGCGGGCAACGTCGCGCTGCCGCTCGAACTGCACGGTGCGGCCTCCGCTGCTCGCAGTGCCCGTGTGGCCGAACTGCTCGACATGGTCGGGCTCTCCGACTTCGCCGACCGCTACCCCGACCAGCTCTCGGGCGGCATGCAGCAGCGCGTGGCGATCGCCCGTGCGCTCGCCGAGCAGCCGCGGCTGCTGCTCATGGACGAGCCGTTCGGCGCGCTCGACGAGATGACGCGCGAGAAGATGCAGACCGAACTCGTGCGCATCTCGGCCGAGACCGGGGCGGCCGTCGTCTTCGTGACGCACTCCATCCCCGAGGCGGTGTTCCTCTCCGATCGGGTCGTCGTGATGTCGCCCCGCCCCGGCCGCATCCAGGAGATCGTGCCGATGCGCCTCGGCGCCGACGCGCAACGGGCCGCCCGCACCGAGGAGCTCCGCGAGGAGCGCGGTTTCTTCGACATGGTCACCGCGGTGCGCGAGGCGCTGCACGGCGGCTCGCCGGTCTCGGCGGGCGCGCGCGGAGTGGAGAACCGCTGATGTCGACCGTCGTCGCGCGAACGGGCATGAGCCCCCGCACCGAGACGACGCTGCGCATCGTCGCCCCGATCTCGGTCGGCCTCATCGTGCTGGGCCTGTGGCAGTTCCTCGTGAGCGTCGTGGGCGTCAGCGACTACCTGCTGCCGAGCCCCGCGTCGATCGTCGAGGAGCTCATCGCCTACTGGCCGTCGGTCGTGCAGGCGACACTGCTCACGGGCACCAACGCCCTGCTCGGCCTTCTCGTCGGTTCGATCTTCGGCATCGCGGTCGCCGCGCTCGCCGCGAGGTGGCGGCCGATCGACCAGATGAGCGCGCCCGTCGTCGCCTCGCTCGCCGTCATCCCGATCGTCGCCCTGGCCCCGGTGCTGAACTCGATGTTCGGCGCCGACAGCCAGTTCGGGCGCCAGGCGATCGCCGCACTCGCCTCGTTCGTGCCGGTCTTCATCAACACCCTCCGCGGGTTCCGGCAGACGACGCCCGTGCATCGCGACCTGATGAAGGCGTACGCCGCGAGCTCCGGCCAGGTGCTGCGCGCGCTCACCCTGCCGACCGCGCGGCCATTCATCCTCACCGGCATCCGCATCGCCTCGTCGCTCGCCGTGATCTCCGCACTCGTGGCCGAGTACTTCGGCGGGCCGCGCGGCGGGCTCGGCGGGCTCATCTCGACGTCGGCCGCATCGAGCGCCTATGCGCGGGCCTGGGCGTACGTCGTGGCATCCATCGCCCTCGGCCTCCTCTTCTACCTCGCGACACTCGGCCTCGAACGGCTGCTGCAGCGTCGCGGCCCGCGGGAGCAGCGCAGCCCCTGACTCCAGACCCCCGGGCTCGCCCGGACGGAACCGCACCACCACCGCACCGCACCACGAAAGGACCGACATGAACCACAGCAGACGTCGCTTCGCGACGATCGGCGGCGCGCTCGCCGTCTCGGCGGCGCTCGTCCTCACCGCATGCTCGGGCTCCGGCGACGGGTCCGACGGCGCATCCGACGACGCGTCGGGCTCCGGCGACCTCACCTCGGTGAAGCTCCAGCTCCAGTGGCTGCCGCAGGGCCAGTTCGCCGGCTACTTCGCGGCCGTCGACCAGGGCTACTTCGAAGAGGAGGGGCTGGACGTCGAGATCATCCCCTCGGGCGGCGACATCGTGCCCCAGGACGCGCTCGCCAACGGCGACGTCGACTACGCGATCGCCTGGGTGCCGAAGGTGCTCGGCTCGATCGAGCAGGGCGCGAACCTCACCAACATCGCCCAGATCTTCCAGAAGTCGGGCACCCTGCAGGTCTCGTGGGCCGACTCGGGCATCGACTCCGTCGCCGACTTCGAAGGCAAGAAGATCGGCTCGTGGGGCTTCGGCAACGAGTGGGAGATCTTCGCGGCGATGGCCGCGGAGGGCCTCGACTCCTCGACCGTGCAGATCATCACGCAGGACTTCAACATGAACGCCTTCCTGCAGGGCGACATCGACGCGGCCCAGGCGATGACCTACAACGAGTACGCGCAGCTGCTCGAGACGCCGAACCCCGACACGGGCGAGCTCTACCAGCCCGAGGACTTCAACGTCATCTCGTACCAGGACACGGTCGGCGCGATGCTGCAGGACGCGATCTGGGCCGACACCGAGCGCCTCGAGAGCGATGAGGCCTACCAGGACACGACGGTCGCGTTCCTGAAGGCCGTCATCAAGGGCTGGATCTACGCCGCGGAGAACCCCGAGGAGGCGTCGGAGATCACGATCGCCGAGGGCTCCGGCTGGGGGCCGAGCCACGAGCTCTGGATGGTCAACGAGACGAACAAGCTCATCTGGCCGGCACCCGACGGCATCGGCATGATCGACGAGTCCGCGTGGGACGCGACCGTGAAGGGCGCGCTCAGCGCAGTGAACGAGTCGGGCGCGAGCCCCATCACCGAGGAGCCGCCGGCGTCGGCCTGGTCGAACGAGTGGATCACGAAGGCGCTCGACGAGCTGAAGGCCGACGGCGTCGACGTCACCGGCGAAGGCTTCGAACCGATCGAGGTCGAACTCACCGAGGGCGGCAACTAGCGAGCGGATGCCGCGTGGTCGGCGCACACCGGCCGGCCGCGCGGCATCCACCCCGCGGCATCCGACTCACCGAACGGAACGGACAGGAAGGCACCGAAGCCATGACCGACACGAACACCGGAGGCAGCCTCACCGACGGCCTCGACGAGCTCGCTCGCGCGCTCGACCGCGAGCATGTCTTCCACTCCTGGTCGGCGCAGGCGAATCCGTCGGGCCTCGTGATCGCGAGCGGTCGCGGCAGCCGGGTCTGGGATCACGCGGGCCGTGAGTATCTGGACTTCTCGAGCCAGCTCGTGAACGTCAACATCGGACACCAGCACCCTTCGGTGGTGCAGGCGATCCGGGAGCAGGCCGAGCTCCTCACCACGGTCGCCCCGTCGACCGTGAACCTCGCCCGCGGCGAGGCCGCCAAGCGCATCGTCGAGCGCGCGCCATCCGGATTCCGCAAGGTGTTCTTCACCAACGGCGGCGCCGACGCCAACGAGAACGCGATCCGCATGGCGCGCCTGCACACTGGCCGTGACAAGGTGCTCTCGACCTACCGCTCGTACCACGGCAACACGGGTGCGGCCATCGTCTCGACGGGCGACTGGCGCCGCATCCCCAACGAGTTCGCCCGGGGTCACGTGCATTTCTTCGGGCCCTATCTCTACCGCTCCGAGTTCTGGGCGACGACGCCCGAGCAGGAGTCCGAACGGGCGCTGCAGCACCTCCGCCGGGTGATCGAGGCCGAAGGGCCCTCGTCGATCGCCGCGGTGCTGCTCGAGACGATCCCCGGCACCGCCGGCATCCTCGTGCCGCCGCCCGGATACCTCGCCGGCGTGCGCGAGCTCTGCGACCGGCATGGCATCCTCCTGATCCTCGACGAGGTGATGGCCGGGTTCGGCCGCACCGGCCGCTGGTTCGCCTTCGACGGCTACGACGTGCGACCCGACCTCATCACCTTCGCGAAGGGCGTGAACTCGGGCTACGTGCCGGTCGGCGGCGTGATCATCTCCGACCCGATCGCAGCGACGTTCGACGACCGCGTGTTCCCCGGCGGGCTCACCTACTCGGGGCATCCGCTCGCGATGGCCTCGATCGTCGCCGCGCTTGACGCGATGGCGTCGGAGGGCATCGTCGACCACGCCCGCGAGATCGGCGCGACGGTCATCGGCCCGGCGCTCGTCGAACTCGCCGGGCGGCACGCCATGATCGGCGAGGTACGCGGCGAGGGCGTGTTCTGGGCGATCGAGCTGGTCGCCGACCCCGCGACCCGCGAGCCGCTCCCCGCGGCGGCGATGGGCCGTCTCAAGTCCGCGCTCGTCGAGCGCGGGCTCCTGCCGTTCGTGCAGGACAACCGCATCCACGTCGTTCCGCCGTGCGTCGTCACGGCCGACGAGGTCGCCGACGCGATGGCGATCTACGACGACGTCTTCCGCACCGCACTCGAAGGAGAGGGCTGACCCATGAGCCAGACAGACCAGACACAGCAGGCAGACCAGAACGACCGGACGGGCCGAACGGCTGCATCGCTCGCCGAGACCCAACCGCTCGAGGGCGAGCTCGTCACGATCGAGCACTGGATCGACGGGGCATCCGTCGCCGGCGACTCGGCCCGCAGCGGCCCCGTCTACAACCCGGCCCGCGGCGTCGAGCAGAAGCGCGTGCGCTTCGCGTCGACCGACGACGTCGACGCGGCCGTGGCAGCGGCGGCCCGCGCGTTCCCCGCGTGGCGCGACACCTCGATCGCCAAGCGCCAGCAGGTGATGTTCGCCTTCCGCGAGCTGCTCAACGCCCGCAGCGGCGAGCTCGCCGCGATCCTCACGAGCGAGCACGGCAAGGTGCTCTCCGACGCGGCCGGCGAGATCGCCCGCGGCCTCGAGGTCGTCGAGCTCGCGTGCGCGATGCCGGGCTACACCAAGGGCGAGTACTCCGAGAACGTGTCGACCGGCATCGACGTGTACTCGACGAAGCAGCCCGTGGGCGTCGTCGGCATCATCAGCCCGTTCAACTTCCCGGCGATGGTGCCGCTGTGGTTCTTCCCGCTCGCGATCGCGACCGGGAACACGGTCGTGCTGAAGCCCTCCGAGAAGGACCCGTCGGCGGCGATCTGGCTCGCCCGGCTCATGCAGGAGGCCGGGCTGCCCGACGGCGTGCTGAACGTCGTGCACGGCGACAAGGTGGCCGTCGACGCGCTGCTCGAACACCCCGTCGTGCGTTCGATCTCGTTCGTCGGCTCGACCCCGATCGCGAAGTACATCTACGCGACCGCGACCGCGAACGGCAAGCGCGTGCAGGCCCTCGGCGGAGCGAAGAACCACATGCTCGTGCTGCCCGACGCCGACCTCGACCTCGCGGCCGACGCTGCGGTCAACGCCGGCTTCGGCTCGGCGGGGGAGCGCTGCATGGCGGTCTCGGTCGTGCTCGCGGTCGACTCGGTCGCCGACGAGCTCGTCGCCAAGATCAGCGAGCGGATGTCGCGGCTCACCACCGGCGACGGCACCCGCGGCTGCGACATGGGGCCGCTCATCACCCGCGAGCACCGCGACAAGGTCGTCGGCTACCTCGACGTCGCGAAGACCGACGGTGCGACGGTCGTGGTCGACGGTCGCGAGACGCCGATCGACGGAGACGACGCCGGGTTCTGGCTCGGCCCGACCCTCGTCGACAAGGTCTCGCTCGAGTCATCCGTCTATCGCGACGAGATCTTCGGGCCGGTGCTCGGGATCGTGCGCGTCGACGGCTACCAGGAGGGGCTCGAGGTGATCAACGCCTCGCCCTACGGCAACGGCACGGCGATCTTCACGAACGACGGCGGGGCCGCCCGGCGGTTCCAGCGCGAGGTGACGGTCGGCATGATCGGCATCAACGTGCCGATCCCCGTGCCGGTCGCGTACCACTCGTTCGGCGGCTGGAAGGACTCCCTCTTCGGCGATGCCAAGGCCTACGGCGCGCGCGGTTTCGACTTCTTCACGCAGGAGAAGGCGGTCACGTCGCGCTGGCTCGACCCGAGCCACGGCGGGCTGAACCTGGGGTTCCCGCAGCACGACTAGGTCAGGCGCCGGTCGAGCATCGGGCCCACCCGGCCTCGCCGGCGCGCCGACGGTCGAGCAGCTCGTCCGAGCGCTTCGGGTGCAGGCGAGCCGCGGCCAGCTCGAACGGCCGGACGCTGCGAAGCGGGCGCTCGCCTAGCTCGATCGGTTCGATCGCCCGAACGCCGCGATCCGGGCGCTCGCCTCGGGCGTCGCGAAGGCTGCGCCGATCGTGCGCGCCTCGTCGTCGAGGGCGACCTGGAAGTCGCGGCTCAGGCCTGAGCGCACGAGGCGCTTCGCCTGTCCGAAGGCGGCGGTGGCTCCATCGATCCAGGATTGCGCGACCTCGCGGGCTCGTGCCTCGAGCCGGTCGGCGGCCACGACCTCGGCGACGAGTCCCCAGTCGAGCGCCTCGGCGGCGGTGAGGGTGCGCGAGGTCAGCGTGAGCTCGAGCGCACGCCGGGTTCCGACGGCCTCGGGCAGCAGGGTGCTGACGCCGCAGTCGGGCGTGAGCGCGACATCCGCATACCGGCTCGCGAACGTCGCGTGCTCGGAGGCGACGATGAGGTCGGCGACGAGCATGAAGCCGAGCCCGCCGCCCGCGACCGGACCCTGCACGGCGGCGACGATCGGCTTGGAGCTCTCGCGGAGCGTGCGGTGGCCGTCGTGGATCGCGTCGGCGAGCGCCGTGATCGTCGCGGCGGCGGACTCCTCGCCGCTCGACTCGGCAGCGGCTGCCAGCTCGGACATCGCCCGCACGTCGCCCCCCGCGCAGAACGCCCGGCCGTTGGCGTCGAAGAGCACGGCGCCGATGTCGTCGCGCTCGGCGATCTCATGGGCGAGGCTCTGCCAGCGACGGATCGCCTCGGGGTCGACGGCGTTCAGCCGACTCGGCCGGTTGAGGGTGAGGCGGGCGAGCCCACCCTCGACTTCGAACAGGATCGCGTCATCGCTCATGAACGGGGAGTCTACTTCGCAGCTCGGGACCCTTCGTGTCGCACGGGACCACCGACGACCGGGGTCCGCAGCGACAGGGGTGGACCCGAGCAGGTGGCCCGAGCGGCATCCGCGCGGTTCAACCGGTCGTGGCGTGCGCCTGCTCGAGCCGCGAGGCGCGCGCCACGAGCACGTCGAGCACCGTGCGCACGGCGAGGCGCTCCGCGACATCCGGCCGCACCAGCGCCACGATCTGCCGAGCGGATGCCACGCCGCGCAGCGGCTTCAACACGATCGAATCGGGCACGGCGCCGCTCGTGAACCGCGGCACGAACGCGATGCCGAGGCCCGCCTCGATGAAGGCCTCGATGATGCGCATGTCGCTGAACCGCTGGCTGACGTTCGCCCGCTGGCCCGCCTGCTGCTCGATCGCGTGCAGGATGCGTTCGAACGGGAAGCCGGGCGGCACGCCGAGCCAGGTCTCGTCGACGAGATCGGCGGGGGTCAGGTGCGCTCGCCCGGCCAGGCGGTGGTCGGCGGGCAGGCCGATGTCGAGCGGTTCGGTGAGCAGCGGCACGGCCTTCAGGCCGCGGCCGCCCCACGGCAGCACTCCCGGCATGGTGTGCGCGAGCACGATGTCGAAGTCGGAGGTGAGGTCGGCGAACTCGGCGAGCTCGGGGTCGAGGTCGGTGGCGTGCACGACGAGCCCGGCGACCTGCGCGAGGTCGGTCAGCACCGCGGGAAGGAGCGTCGCACCGACCGTGGGGAAGGTGAGGAGCGAGACCTCCCCGCTCGGGTGGTTGCGGAACTCGTCCCACAGGGCGGTCGCGCGCTCGAGGGCGATCGCGACATCTGCCGCGCTGCGGGCGAGCGCGTGCCCGGCGCTCGTGAGCACGACGCCGCGGCCGCTGCGCTCGGTGAGGGGCATCCCTGCCTCGCGCTCGAGCACCTTGAGCTGCTGCGACACCGCCGACGGCGTGCGCCCGGTGGCCTCGGCGACGGCCGTCACGCTGCCGCGTTCTGCGAGCTCTCGCAGCAGGTCCAATCGCCGCACGTCCATGTAGCCAGACTACATCGTCGTTGTAGAATCGTAAGCTTGTGCTGCACTATCATTCGCGATTCAATTGAGATATCGAACTCGTGCAATGGGGCATCGATCGCTCGATCTCCCGCTCGTACTTCGAAAGGAATCACCATGTTCAGTGTCATCGTGCTTCTCGGCGCCGTCTCGGTCGCCGCCATCATCGGCTCGATCGTCGTCACCGCTCGTGACGGTTACCGTCGCCAGCCGCGAGAGACGTTCGCGCGCACCGTCTAGGTCCGCGAATTCCGGGGGTCCGTTCCCCGGATTGCCGGACCGTTGCACGGAAGAGGGGCAATCCTCTTCCTGATGCACGGTCCCGCTGCAGGGCCGCCGCGCGGGGGAGGGACACCCCGCGGGGCGGCCCTTCGTCATGCGTATCGGGATGGGATGGGGGGATCCCGATGCGTGCCGTCGCGCCTCTCGACACGGCTGACGATCTCCCGCTAGCGTGTGCCCGAAGGCTCGACGTTTGGGGGAACGATGGCGCATGTGGTTGCGACCGGCGCAGGCAAAGCGATGATGGAGCGTCGGGCCGACCCGACGCACGACTACATCCTGAAGCTCACCGGCAAGGAGCGCCCGCGCGTGCTCTTCGTCGGCACGGCGACCGGCGATGACGCCGCGTACATCGTGAGCTTCTACACGACGTACGACTCCGACCGCTGCGCTCCGCATCACCTGCCCCTCTTCCATCGCGCGGTCGACGACCTCGCAGGCTTCGTGAAGGGCTTCGACGTGATCCACGTCGGCGGCGGCAACACCGCCAACATGCTCGACGTCTGGAAGCGCCAGGGCCTCGACGAGATCATGCGCGAGATGTGGGAGGACCCGAACTCGAACACGGTCTTCACCGGCGGCTCCGCCGGTGGCATCTGCTGGTTCGAGGGCGGCACGACAGACAGCTACGGACCCACCCTGCAGGTGCTGCCCGAGGGGCTCGGCTTCCTGCACGGCAGCTTCTGCCCGCACTACGACGCCGAAGACCAGCGCCAGCCCCTGTTCCACGCCTCCCTGCTGAGCGGTGAGCTCGCGACGGGCTACGCGGTCGGCAACCTGCAGTCGCTGCACTTCGAGGGCTCCGAGTTCGTGACGGCCATCAGCCCCGTCGACGACCCGCTGGCGCTGAAGGTCGAGGCGATCGACGGGAAGATCGTCGAGACGCCCCTCCCGACGAAGGTGCTGGCCAGTACCGGCCCCATCGTGAAGGGACCCTCGTCGTGAACGACAACGTCTGGATCCTCGTCGCCGAACTGATCGTCGTCATCCTCGCGATCTACATGGGCACCCGCACGAGCGGGATCGGCCTCGGCGTGTGGGGCCTCGTCGGTGTCGCGGTGCTCGTGTTCGTCTTCGGCGAGGCGCCCGGCAACGCGCCGGTCGACGCCGTGTTCATCGTCATCACCGTCATCACCGCGGCATCCGTGATGCAAGCCGCCGGTGGCATCGACTGGATGGTCTCGATCGCGTCGAAGGTCATCAAGAAGCGACCGAAGTCGGTCGTCTTCCTGGCGCCGGCCATGTCGTTCCTGTTCACCGTCGGCGCCGGTACCGGCAACATCTTCTACCCGCTGCTCCCCGTGATCTACGACGTCTCGTACCAGCAGAAGATCCGCCCCGAGCGGGCGCTGTCGGTCTCAGCCGTGGCCTCGCAGGTCGGCATCCTCTGCAGCCCGGTCTCCGCGGCCACCGCCTCGATGGTCGTGCTGCTCGCACCGCAGGGCGTCGACCTCGGCAAGCTGCTGCTCATCATGTGGCCCGCCTCGATCATCGGCCTCGGCATCGCCGCGCTCGTCATGGTGAAGCACGGCAAGGACCTCGAGGACGACCCCGAGTTCCAGCGCCGCGTCGCCGAGCACCTCGTGAAGCCGGCCGTCGTGGTCGACACAGACAAGAAGCTGCCGCGCAGCGCCGTGCTCTCGGCGTCGATCTTCCTCACCGGCGTCGGCGTCATCGTGCTCTTCGGCCTCTTCGAAGGCCTCCGCCCGGTGATCGGCACGGATGACTCGGGCGACCCCGTGCGGGTCAGCATCACCGTCATCATCGAGGTCATCATGGGCGTCATCGCGGCGCTCATCTTCGTGACCTGCAAGGTCAAGGCGGCGGATGTCCCGAAGCAGTCGACCTTCCCCGCCGGCATGGTCGGTGCGATCGCCCTCTTCGGCATCGCGTGGCTCGCGAACACCTTCGTCGCCGCGAACAACACGCTCATCGTCGACGGTCTCGGCTCGCTCGTCTCCGGGTCGTCGGCGTTCCTCGGCGCACTCCTCTTCGCACTCGCGCTGTTCCTCGTCGCGATGCTCACGACGAGCCAGTCGAGCGCCACGAATGCGATCGTGCCGATCGGCATCACGATCGGCCTGCCGGCGTCGCTGCTCGTCGGCCTCTGGCCTGCCGCGATGGGCATCTACACGCTGCCCGCGAACGGCAGCCAGGTCGCCACGGTCGCGTTCGACCAGACCGGCACGACCAAGATGGGCAAGTTCGTCTTCGACCACTCGTTCCAGCTGCCGAACCTCGTCTACATCATCGTCGCGATCCTCGTGGGCGTGGCGCTCTCCTTCGTCATCGTCTGATGGCGGAGGCGGCCGACCAGGCGCTGCTCCGCAGATTCCTCCTCGGGCTCGCGGAGGGGATGAACGCGGCCGCCGACTCGACCGACAAGATCCGCGACACGCTCGTGAAGGTCTCGGGCGCCTACGGGCGCGACGACACCGACGTGGTCGTGCTGCCGACCGTGATCCTCATCGAGACGGGTGCGGGCGATTCGGGCAGGGTCGCGATCCGGTCGTCGGTGAACGCCTCGTTCCGCTTCGACCAGATCGCGGCGCTCTACCGCCTGATCGACGCGGCCAAGCGGGCCGAGGTCACCCCGCTCGACGGCATCACCCGGCTGAACGAGATCGGCGCGATGAAGCCGTCGCACGGCTGGGTCGTGCGCACCTTCGGCCATGCCGTGCTGACCACCGGGCTCGCGCTGCTGCTCGCGCCGACGTGGCAGGGCGCGCTCGTCGCCTTCGTGCTCGGCGCGTTCATCGGCGTCGCGAAGCTCGTGCGCTCGCCGACGCTGCAGATCGTCTTCCCGGTCTTCGCGGCGTTCGTGTGCGCGACCGCGGTGTTCCTCATCGCACCGTACTTCGCGGTGGGCGATCCCATCAGGCTGCTCATCGCCCCGCTCGCGACCTTCCTCCCCGGCGGGGTGCTGACGACCGCGGTCGTCGAGCTCGCGGCGGGCCAGATGCTCGCGGGTGCCTCCCGTCTCGTGTTCGGGCTCGTGCAGCTCTCGCTGCTCGCCTTCGGAATCCTCGCGGCGGGCACGCTCGTCGGGGTCGCCAGCTCCTCGTACGTGCCGCTCGACTCCGGCGAGGTCTTCCCCTGGTGGGTCGCAGTGTTCGGGGTGCTGCTCTTCGCGATCGGCAACTACCTGCACTTCTCCGCGCCACCGCGCACATTCGGCTGGGTGCTGCTCGTGCTGCTGGTCGCCTACAGCGGCCAGGTCGTCGGCGGCGCGCTCATCGGCGCCTCCGTGAGCGGGTTCGTCGGGGCCCTCGCGATGACCCCGGTCGTGCTGTGGGTCGCGACGCTGCGGCACGGCGCACCCTCGCAGCTCACCTTCCTGCCGGCGTTCTGGCTGCTGGTGCCCGGAGCCGCCGGCCTCGTCGGCCTGACGGAGGCCATCGGCACCACCCGCGGCTACGAGGACTTCGCCGAGGCACTCATCTCGATCATGTCGATCGCCCTCGGCGTGCTCATCGGCACGGCGCTCTACCGGGTCGTGCATCAGGGGGCGGAGGAGATCGCCGAGTTCCACATCGACGTGCCGGCGGGCCTCGTCGAGGAGAAGGAGCCGCCGTTCTGGGCACGGCTCGTCCCCGGCACTCCGCGTTCGTTCTGGGGGCGTCGGCCGCGACGCTCCACGGGCGATCGGCGGTCGGATGCCTCGTCGCCGTCGACGTCCGTCGCCGAATCCTCCCCTTCCTCTCAGCCAACCGGGTCGTAGAGTATTCGGGTGACCCTCCGAGAGCCTCAGCCCATCGACGCCGCGCGCGCCCAGTTGATCGACTTCATCGCGGCCGACGCCGTGTTCCATGGGGACTTCACCCTCACGAGCGGCAAGAAGGCGACGTACTACGTCGACCTCCGCAAGGTGAGCCTCGACCACCGCGTCGCCCCGCTGATCGGACAGGTCATGATCGATCTCATCAAGGACGTGCCCGACATTGCCGCCGTCGGCGGCCTCACGATGGGCGCCGACCCGATCGCCGCGGCGATCCTGCACCAGGGCGCAGCCCAGGGCCTCGCCTACGACGCCTTCGTCGTGCGCAAGGAGCCGAAGGACCACGGCCGCGGCAAGCAGGTCGAGGGCCCCGACCTCGCCGGCAAGCGCGTCATCGTGCTCGAGGACACGTCGACCACCGGCGGTTCGCCGGTCAAGGCGATCGAGGCGCTCCGCAAGGTCGGCGCCGAGGTCGTGGCCGTCGCAGTCGTCGTCGACCGAGCGACCGGTGCCCGCGAGGTCATCGAGGCCGAGGGCGTGCAGTACCTGTACGCCATCGGGTTGGAAGACCTGGGGCTGGCCTGATGAGCGGCGACGGGCAGGGTCTGGGGGGCGACGGAGCCGATTGGCTGCTCGCCCAGCTGGCGGACGGCGAAGCGCCGCGCCGCGACGTCCAGCCTCCGCCCGTCGCATCGCCCGCACAGCCCGTTCAGCAGGCCGCGCCCGCGGCTCCCTCCGTGCCGCGGACTCCGGCGCCGCGACGTGAAGAGGTGCTCGACTGGTTCTCCGAGGCCCCGGCTCCGGGCACGGATGCCGTCACCGCCGCCCTTCCCGTCGTCGGTTCGCCCGCGCTGCGCCCCTCCGAACAGCCGCAGCAGTACGCGCCGACGGCCGATGCGGCCGGCCAGCCGGCCCCTGCTCCGTCATGGACTCCGCCGTTCGCGGTCGGGCTGCCGCATGAGCCGCCGGCCGCTGCACCGGTCTACCTGACCGCAGTCGAGCCGCCGGTCGGCACGCCCGCGGTGCCGCCGGTCGCACCGGCTGCGTACGCCGCTCCGGTTCCGCCTGCGACTCCGGCTGCGCCCGTTGCTCCCGCTGCGCCCGTTGCGCCTGCTGCGCCTGCTGCGTCCTGGCCGCCTGCCGCCCCGAGTGCCGCCTGGCCGCCCGCCGCCCCGAGTGCCGCGTGGCCGCCGGCCGCACCTGCCGAGCCGGTCCAGCAGGCATGGCCGGCAGCTGCACCCGCCGAGGCGCCGCCGACTCCGCCCGGGCCCGTGACACCGACCGCGCCGTTCGCGCTCACTTGGGGTGCTGATGAGGGGCTCTCCTCGGAGGACGCGATCCGTGCGGCCTTCCGAAGCCTCTCCGAACCGCCGACCGCGACGTCCGACGTCGACGGGCGCGGCCACGGTGCTGCTGCGCCCGCGGCACCGGTGGCGCCCGCGGCCCCGGTTGCACCGGCGGAGCCCGCCGCGCCGCTCGCCCCCGCTGACTCCCCATTCGCCGGATTCGCGCCGCCACCGGTGGCCCGGCAGTCGTTCACCCCGGTGCAGCCGGCCGATTCAGTCGCGCCTCCCGTGCATCCGACGGCTCCGTCGACCGCACCGGCCGGATGGGATGCACGCCAGCCCGTCGCGCCGCAGCCGGCCTCCTATGACGACGAACTGTGGGCAGCGCTCAACGAGCCCGAGCAGGCCTCGGCGCCCCAGGCCTCGGCGTTCCAGTCGCAGACCCTGCCCCCGGCTCAGCCGATGGCCCAGCCGCAGCCCGTGGTGCCCGTGCAGCCCGTGGCGCCGGTGCAGCCGGTGGCCCAGGTCGCCCCCGAGCCGCCGGTCCAGCAGGCGCCGCGCCCCGAACGCGACCGGTTCGCCGCGTTCGCCGCAGACACGACCGATCCGTTCGCCGCCCTCACCGAGACGAGGGCCGTTCCGATCCAGTCCGCGGCTGCGGCAGCTCCGGCCCCCGTGCAGCCCGATCCCGTGGCGCAGCAGCCCGCGGCGACACTGCCCGCGGCGCCGCAGTTCGAGCGGAACAGCAGGGCCGTGCCCGACGCCGAACCCGATGCCCGCAGCGGGTTCCCGTTCCTCGAGGTGCGCGGCACGGCCGCGGCGCAGGAGAACGCAGCGGTCGGGGCTCCGATCCGCGAGGCGAGCGCGTTCAACACGACGCCGTTCCCGGCCTTCGCCTCTGCGAGCGGCGGAGATGACGACCCGACGCGGGAACCGCCGGCTCCGGTCGACGACCTCCTCGCGTCGCTCGGCGGAGGTGCGCCTCGAACACGCGGCGCAGAACCGACGCCGCCCGCGGGTGGGTCCGGCACGACGCCGCCGACCCCGCCCGCGCCGACGGGTCTCGACGCACTGGGCCTGGACTTCGACGACGACGACGACGAGACCGTCGACGCTCCGGCGAGCGACGCCGACGAGCGGGAGTCATCCGGCATCCGTGGTCGATTCTTCGGCGCCCGCTTCGGCGAGCCCGAGCCCGACGCCGACCAGGACCGTGGCGACGCGGGAGACGAGCAGGAGATGGCCGAGACCGGCTACATCTGGAACCTGACGCCCGATCCGAACGCGGAAGACCCGAAGGACAGCCCCGCATCCGTGGCGACCGCCTTCCTCGGAGAGAGCGCTGCCATCGGGTCGAACACGGCCGACGTCTTCGCCGCCGATGACGCGTCCCCGGCGTGGGACGACGAGCCCGCGCTCGAGGCCGCCGGGCCGGAGTGGGCTTTCCCGAGCGACGCCGACCCTTCGGACACCCAGGTCCTCTCCACCGACACGGCCCCCTATGGCGACGATCTGCGCTTCGCCGCATCGTCGGCAGCGACGAATCACGATGCGTCCGACGACGATGCGATGGGCGCCCTCTTCGGGGCGGCCGCCGCGAACGACCCGTTCGGAGCCCCGAGCGGTGGCCAGGCCTCCGGATCCGGCTTCCCGGCGAATCCGGTGCAGGGAACCGGCAGCGGCATCGGTCCGCAGCGCACCGGCGGCGGTGGCACCGGCGGTCCGGGTTCAGGCGGCGGTGGCGGCCGTGGCGGCGGCACCGGCGGATCGCCCGCCCCGAAGGGCGGCAGCCGCACCACGCGCACGCTGATCTGGGTCGCCGGCGGCCTCGTCGTGCTGCTCGTGCTCGCCGGGCTCTACTTCCTCGGCACGCAGCTCACCGGCGGGGGAGGGGAGCAGGCGAGCGGCGGCCCGTCCGCGAGCTCCTCCGAGACGCCCGTGGCGGCACCGACAGCGCCGCAGCCCGCGGGCGTGCACGCGTGGGACACCCTCTTCGGCGGCGAGTGCATCGACCCGTTCGAGTCGGTCTGGGCCGAGGAGTTCACCGTCGTCGACTGCGCCGCACCCCATGCCGCGCAGCTCGTGTACCGGGGCACGTTGCCCGGCGACGAGGCGGCGCCGTTCCCGGGCGAAGCCCAGCTCGTGGCCGAGATGCCGGCACTGTGCCGGGCCGCGGGCGTCTTCGAACCCACGCTCGTCGCCGGCATCCCCGACCTCCAGGTGCAGGGCAGCTTCCCCGTGACCGAGGAGCAGTGGGCCGAGGGCCAGCGCAACTACTACTGCTTCGCGAATCGTGCGGGTGGCGAGCCGCTGACCGGACCGATCAACGGCCCCGGCCCGACGGCCTGACCGCATGGCGTCTGAACTCGACGACACCGGCACGGGCGCGGACACGGGCGCACCGGGCCGGGTCGTCGTCATCGGCTCGCTGAACGTCGACTCGACGAGCTACGTCGATGCGTTCCCCGCACCCGGCGAGACCATCCTCGCGCGCGAATTCCACGTCGCACTCGGCGGCAAGGGCGCGAACCAGGCGGTCGCGGCGCACGTCGCCGGTGTGCCGGTCGAGTTCGTGGCCTGCATCGGCGATGACTCGAGCGGCGCATTCGCGTGCGAGACGCTCGAGCGGCTGGGCCTGCCGACCGCCGCGATCCGTCGTGTTCCGGATGCCCCGACCGGCGTCGCCCAGATCACCGTCGTCGCCTCCGGCGAGAACACCGTGATCGTCACCGGTGGAGCGAACCTCGCCCTCACGCCCGCGCTCGTCGACACGGAGCGCGAACGCGTGGCGGCCGCGACCGTCGTGCTCACGCAGGGCGAGCTCGCCGTCGCCACGATCGAGCACGTCGCCCGGGTCGCGAACGAGCTCGGGGCCCGGTTCGTGCTGAACCTCGCCCCGCCGGCCCCGGTCTCGGCCGCGGCCCTCGGCGTCGCCGACCCGCTCGTGCTGAACGAGCACGAGGCCCGCGCGGTCGGCATCGGCACGGATGCCGCGCCGGGCGCGAACCTCGACGAGTGGCGGGTGCTCGCGGCATCCGTTGCCGGCGGCATCGCCCGCTCGGTGGTCGTGACGCTCGGCGCGGCCGGTGCCGTCGCCGCCGATGCGACCGACTCCTGGACGGCGGCTGCACCGCGCGTGACCGCGGTCGACACGACCGGCGCCGGCGACGGGTTCACGGGCACGCTCGCGGCGTTCCTCGCCGAGGGGCGGCCGCTGTCCGAAGCGCTCCGCCTCGCGGTCGCCGCCGGCGCACTCGCCGTGCAGGCCCGGGGAACGGTCGACTCGTACGCACCCCGCATCGACGTGCTCGCCGCCGCGGGCCTCGCCGACTGAGTCCTCCCGACCACCCCACCCGAGAGAACGAGCCCGACACATGACCATTCCCGTCGTCATCGACTGCGACCCCGGCCACGACGACGTGTTCGCCCTGTGGCTGGCCGCGGGGCATCCGTCGCTCGAGCTCCTCGCCGTCACGACGGTCGGCGGCAATGCGCCGCTCGAGCTCACGACGCGCAACGCCCGCATCGCGCTGTCGGTCGCCGGTGTGACCGACGTGCCCGTCGCGGCCGGTGCGCCCGGGCCGCTCGTGCGGCCGCTGCAGACCGCCGAATGGATCCACGGCGACAACGGACTCGGCGGGCCGGAGCTTCCGGAGCCGACCGTGCCGCTCGACGCCCGCAGCGCGACCGAGCTCATCGCCGACACCCTCATCGCCTCGGACGAGCCCGTTGCGATCATCGCGACGGGGCCCATCACGAACATCGCGATCCTGCTGCGCGAGCGACCCGAGCTCGCCGGCCGCATCCGCGAGATCGTCTGGATGGGCGGCTCGACCGAGCGCGGCAATGCGACGCCGTACGCCGAGTTCAACGCCCTCGTCGACCCCGAGGCGCTCGACCTCGTGGTGCGGAGCGGCGTGCGATTCACGATGGTCGGCCTGAACGTCACGCACACGGCGCTCGTCACGCCCGCCGTGCGCGAGCAGATCGCATCCATCGGCACCGCCACGGCGGCCTTCGGCGCGGAGCTCTTCGACTTCTTCTGCCGCACGAACGACGAGGTGTTCGGCATGCCCGACGGGCCGCTGCACGACCCCGTCGCGGTCGCGGTGCTCGCCGACCCCGGCTGCGTCGGGCTGCGGCGCACGCGCCTCGACGTGGAACTCCTCGGCATCGAGACGGCCGGGGCGACGAGCGTCGACCTCGACGGCATGCTCGGGCGGGAGCCGAACGCGTGGGTCGCGGTCGAACTCGACGTCGAGCGGTTCTGGGCCGGCGTCGCGGCATCCGTCGCCCGACTCGCCTAGCTGATCCGACGGACGCCCGGCCGGCACGTCCGCGGAACCCGGCCGAACGTCCGGATCACCCGGATCGAGGCTCCCGACGATGCGTAGGGTGACGGGTATCGGGGAGGAGGGCCGAGCATGAGTGGGACATTCTGGGTCGGCATCGCGGTCGTCATCGTCGTCGCCCTCGTGACGGTGTCGGCGATCGTGTACGTGCGCGTGTCCGGCAAACGGCTCGGTACGGACCGCGAGGGCGCCGATGCGAGGGACGAGGCCGAGCGACTCAAGGACCAGGGGCGTCGCGACAGCGGATGGACCGTCTGACGATGCCCCGGCCGCCGGGATCGGCCGGAGCCGGATTCGCCCGGCCGCCGGGATCGGCCGGACCCGGATTCGCCCGGCCGATCGTGCCGCACGCGCGTAGAGTGACGCGTATCGAGTGAGGGGGCGCCCATGGACTGGACCTTCTGGCTGGGCATCGTCATCATCGCCGTGCTGTGGGGCGTGACGCAGTGGGCGTTCTCGCTACGGCGGCACTCCGAGAAGACGCGCGGAACCGATCGTGAAGCCGCCGACGCGATGAACGACATCGAGCGCGGCAAGGAGCAGGGCCGCTACTGGTCGGGCTTCGGGGACTGACCCGGCGCATCGACACCTGCCGGCTCCGGTACCGAACTCGCGACGTGGATCGTGGCGCCGCCGGCCACGCAGACCAGCACGATGTCGGCGATCGTGAACGCGTCGAGCATCTGGCCGAGCAACAGCATGCCGATGATCGCGGCGAGGGCGGGGTCGAAGGAGAACAGCACGGCGACGGTGCGTGACGAGGTCAGGCGCACCGCGAGCATGTCGCAGGCGAACGCGATCAGCACCCCGAGGACCGCGGCCATGCCGAGCGGTGCGAGATCGCCCGGCTCGACCGACGGGAGCGCGGCGACGCCGAACGGCGCCGTGAGCAGCGCTGCCACGATGACCGCGATGGTGAGGTCGTGCAGCGCTTCGGCCCGCGGTCGGTCGGCCGGGGCGGTGCGCCCGATGCGTTCGGCGAGCAGCGTGTACGCGGCGAGCGAGACGCCGGTCACGGCGGCGGCGACCAGGCCGATCGGGTTGATCTCGGGCGTCGGGCGGGCGATGAGGGCGACCCCGCCGAGCCCGAGGAGCGGGAAGATCACGAGGCGCGGGCGCCGTACGCCCAGGGCGGCCACGAGGAAGGGGCCGAGGAACTCGATCGTGATCGCGACCCCGAGCGGAACGAAGTCGAGTGCGACATGGAAGCACATGCCGTGCGAGATGACGGCGGCCACCTGCACCGAGGTCGAGGCGATGAGGAGCACGCCGAACCCGAGCAGGGCACGGCGGAGAGTCGTTCGCGAAGTTCGCATGAGTCGAGCCGGATTCGTCGAGTAGGGTCAACGGGCCCGGGGTCACCGGGGTGCTCGCTGTGCAGGGGAACCGGTCGTTCTCGAGTGGAGAGCCGGACGCAACCCGTGCGACGCTACGTGCCGGGCCAGCGACCGGCGTCGGGGTCGACCCGGGCGCCGGTTCAGGGCAGGCACTGAGGCATCGGGTTTCACCCCGTTCGCAGCCGTCGCCGTCGCAGTCGGCGCCGATCGGCTCAGGCGAGCGAGCGGATGACTCCGGCGAGCCGCGCGACCGCCTCGTCGACGAGCGCGTCGGAGAGGTTGCCGTAGCCGAGCACGAGCGCCTGGGGGTTCGGCATGGCGGCCGAGACGCGGTATCCCGTCAGATCCGACACGGCGATCTCCGCGTCGGATGCCGCGCGCCGCACCGCGCCGGCATCGACCCCGGCCGGAAGTTCCAGCACGGCGTGCATGCCCGCCGCGATGCCGGTGACCGCGAGGCCGGGGAGCTCGCGTTCGAGCGCCGCCAGCACGGCTGCCCGACGGCGGCTGAACCGGCCGCGCGCGGCGCGCAAGTGTCGTTCGAGGTCGCCGGCGGTGATGAACTCCGCGAGCGCGACCTGGTCGAGTGTCGACGGCCGCGATCGATCGGCGAGGGGCACCCGCTCACGCAGGGAGTGCGGCATGACCGCCCACCCGAGCCCGAAGGCCTGGGCCATCGACTTCGAGAGGGAGCCGACCAGCACGATGCGCTCGGGCGCGAGCCCCTGCAGGGCGGCGATCGGCCGGCGGTCGTACCGGAACTCGGCGTCGTAGTCGTCTTCGATCAGCACTCCGTCGACGTCGCGGGCCCACCGCACGATCGCCTCGCGGCGTGCGGGCGAGAGCGCTGCGCCGAGTGGGAACTGGTGGGCCGGCGTGATGAGTGCCGCACGGGCGCCGGTGCGCCGGGCGGCCTCGACGACGGCGTCGACGTCGATGCCGGAATCGTCGACCGGCACGGGCACCGGGGTGAGCCCGGCCGCAGCGGCGATCTCGCGGAGTCGCGACCAGCTGGGGTCCTCGACGAGGAGCGCCGTGTGGCCGGCGGCGCGCAGCCCCGCGACGACCCCGGCCATGCCGTCGGTCGCTCCGTGCGTGATCACGATGTCGTCGGGCGTCGCGCTCGCGCGTCGCGATCGCGAGAGGTACTCGGCCACGGCGATGCGGGCGAGCGGATGCCCCAGGCGGTCGACCACCGCGAACTCGGCATCGGGCAGTCGATCGAGGCCGCGGCGGACCGCCGCGGCCCACCGCGCACGGGGCACGTGACGCAGGTCGGGCACGCCGGGGCCGAGATCGAGGCGCGGTCGACGATACTCCGCCCGGAGTCGCACGACCGGAGGAGCAAGGTCGGCGGCGTGCGAGGTGTGCGAGTCGTGCGAACGCGGCGACGCGATCGGATGCCGCCGGCCCGCAGGCACTCGCGTGCCCGAGCCGGTCGTCGCCTCGAGGAACCCCTCGGCGACGAGCTGCCCATACGTCTCGGTCACGACCCAGCGCGAGACCCCAAGGGTCTCGGCGAGCGTGCGGCTCGGCGGGAGGAGTGCTCCGGGAGGGAGTCGGCCCGAGTGCACGGCGTCGCGGATCGCACGATCGAGTCGATCGCGGAGCGGGGCTGGGCCGTCGCCGAGGTCGAGCATCGTCTCCCAGGCGAGCACGGGGCCTGACCGAGACATCCCACCCCCTCGTCGCCGATGTGCGCAGACGGTGCCACCGTGAAAATTGGTCTGGTGAAGCATCCGCTGGTTGGAGTGTAATGCCGAGCCGAATGATTCGTACGCTCGATTCCGTCACCCACCACTTCACGGAGGAAACCATGCGATACCGCACGATCGGCAACGGCCGCACGAGCTTCGATGTCTCGACGATCTGCCTCGGCACCATGCAGATGGGCACGAAGATCGACGAGGGCACCTCGTTCGCGATCCTCGACCGCTTCGTCGAGGCCGGCGGCACGTTCATCGACACCGCCAACAACTACAGCTTCTGGGATCGCGGCCACGGTCGTGACAGCGAAGACGTGATCGGCCGCTGGCTCGCGAGCCGTGGCGGCCGCGACCGACTGCGCATCGCCACGAAGCTCGGCGCCGCGAAGAAGGACCCGGCGCTTCCGCTCTCGAACACGGAGCCGACGAACTTCCAGGGCCTCGGCGCCGAGGTCATCGGCTGGGAGGCGCGCGAGAGCGCGAAGCACCTCGGCGTCGACCACCTCGACGTCGTGTACGGACACGTCGACGACCTCGAGACGCCGCTCGCCGAGACGGTCGGCGCGTTCGGCGTGCTGCAGGACGACGGGCTGATCGGCATCTCGGGCATCTCGAACGTCGCGCTGTGGCGCGTCGTCGAGGCGCGCGAGGAGGCGCTGCGCCAAGGCGTCGCGCCGTACGGCCTCGTGCAGCAGCAGTACAGCTACGTCTACCCGCAGCCGAAGCTCGGCCGCCAGAACTTCGTGACGCCCGAGCTGCTCAGCTACGCGGCCTCGACCGGGGTCGACGGGCGTCCGCCGCTCGCCGTCACCGCCTACTCCCCGCTGCACCAGGGCGCCCTCACGCGAACCGACAAGCCGCTCTGGGGCGGCGTGAACCACCCCACGACGGTGGCGCGGATCCAGCTGCTGCACGAGGTGGCACGCGACATCGGGGCGACCCCGAACCAGGTCGCGCTCGCCTGGCTGCTCGGGCGCGAGGTGCCCGTGATCCCCGTCGCGGGGCCCTCGACCGTCGCACAGCTCGAGGAGGTGCTCGGCGCCGCCGAACTCGACCTCGACCCCGAGGTGCGCGAACGGCTCGACGCCGAGCCCGAGGAGCGGCCCGCGGCGAAGCAGCGGGTGGAGCCCGATGCGGCCTAGCCGGCGTCGGGCCGCGGCTCGGAGCTGAGGTCGTCGCCCTCGTCGTCGTCTTCGTCTGCATCGGCGACGCTCAGGTCGTCGATCGCGAGCTGCTCGTCGAGCTGGCAGTACACGACCATGTCGGGGTACTGGGTCGGCGCCTCGTAGACGAGCACGAGCGTGGCGTCGGCCGAGACGATGACGCCCTGCAGCTCGAGTTCACGCGCGAGGACGTCGTAGTCGTCGGCCGTGACCTCATGGCCGGTGCCCTCGTACGCCGAATCGGTGAGCTCGCGCACGACGTCGGCGTCGATGCGCGAGAGGTCGTCAGCGGTCGGGCGGCTGAGCGCCTGCTCGGCGATGGAACGCATCTCGGCCGGGTCGACCGGCTCGTCCTCGACCGCGAACAGCACGGCGACGTTGCGGTCTCCTGGCAGCACGGCTGCGGCGACCAGCTCGCCGTCGTCGAACTCGATGTCGGTCAACTCGACCATGGTGTCTCCTCGTCTCGCTGGGCTGTGCTCGGCGGTACTACAGTTCGGTCTCGGCCGGCGTCGCCTCGACGAGGTCGGCGACGCCCGCGAGGATCTCGTCGGGCCGGAACGGGTACTTCTCGATCTCGGCCTGGTCGCTGATGCCCGTCAGCACGAGGATCGTGTGCAGGCCGGCCTCGATGCCCGCGACGATGTCGGTGTCCATGCGGTCGCCGATCATCGCGGTGTTCTCGGAGTGCGCGCCGATCTTGTTGAGCGCCGATCGGAACATCATCGGGTTGGGCTTGCCGACCACGTAGGGCTCCTTGCCCGTGGCCTTCGTGATGAGGGCGGCGATCGCGCCCGTCGCCGGCAGCGGGCCGTCGGCCGAGGGGCCCGTCGCGTCGGGGTTCGTCACGATGAACCGGGCGCCGTTGCCGATCAGGCGGATCGCCTTCGTGATCGCCTCGAACGAGTAGTTGCGCGTCTCGCCGACGACGACGAAGTCGGGCGCGGTCTCGGTCATCACGAACCCTGCATCGTGCAGCGCCGTGAGGATGCCGGCCTCGCCGATCACGAACGCGGTGCCGCCCGGCACCTGCTGCTTCAGGAAGTCGGCCGTCGCGAGAGCGCTCGTCCAGATGCGGTCCTCGGGAACGTTCAGGCCCGAGGAACGGAGCCTGGCCGAGAGGTCGCGTGCGGTGAAGATCGAGTTGTTCGTGAGCACGAGGTAGGGCGTGCCTGCGTCCTCCCACTGCTGCAGCAGCTCGGCAGCGCCCGGCAGTGCGTGGTTCTCGTGGACGAGCACGCCGTCCATGTCGGTCAACCAGCACTCGACTTCTTCACGTCGTGACATGCTCCCAGCCTAGGCCGCGCAGGTCACAGGGCGATGTCGAGCGGATGTCGCGTACTGGCGCATCGCGACCGATCAGCCTGCTTCGGCGAGCCGCCGGGCCTCGGCCGCCTCGGCGAGGCGTCCGAGCGCCTCGAGCGAGTCGGCGAGAGCGATGCGACCGATCGAGACCGCGTCGGCCTGCCCGTCGAACCGCTCGATCGCCTGGCCGATGAGCACGAGCGCCTCATCGTGCCGCCCTTCCGACTGCAGCACGCGGCCGGCGAACAGCATCGAACCGCCCGCCGGCCGGGGAGCGCCGGCCGCTTCGAACAGCTCGGCCGCGGTGAGCGCGGTCGACACGGCCTCCTCGGGGCGGGAGAGGGCGGCGAGCCCGCGCGCGCGGGAATCGACGACGTCGGCGAGCAGCCAGTCGGCGCCGTGCTCACGTGCGAGCGACGCGACCTCGTCGAGTCGCTCGAGGCCCGACGGTTCACCGTGCTCGAGGCTGACCTGGCCGAGCAGGTGCAGCGCATCCGCAAGCGAGGCCACCGTCTCGGGGTCGCGGCGGGCATCGGCGACGGCGCGCTCGAGCACGTCGATCGCCTCCTCGGCATAGCCGAGCCCCGCGAAGAGCCGGCCGAGGTCGAGCAGCACGGCGACGGCTCCCGGCCAGGCTTCGGCCTCCTCGAAGAGGTCGGCAGCGGCATGCCAGGCGGCGGATGCCGCGGCGAACTCCTCGTCGCCGCGGAATGCGGTGCCGAGCAGATGCAGCGTCTCGGCGCGTGCTGCCGGCGGGGCTCCCGCGGCGTCCTCGGCTTCGAAGACCTCCTGCAGCACCTCGACGGCCTCGCCGGAGCGGCCGGCGCGGAGCAGCTGGCGGCCGAGGCCGTAGCGCACGCCGACGAGCCCCGGCGACTCCGCGAGCTCGGCGTGCTGCACTGCGAGGCGGAGCCTCGCGACGGCGTCGTCGGGTCGCGCGAGGTCGTCGAGGATCGCAGCGGAGAGCTGGCAGTCCTCTACGACGCGCATCCGCGCGTCGGCCGCGAGATCGAATTCGAGTGCCGACTCGGCGGCGGCCAGGGCCGCCTCGAGGTCGGCGCCACCGGCGAGCAGTCGCGCGCGCAGCCGGTGCGACTCGGCGCGGCGAACCCGTGTCGGTTCTGCGGCGACGGCACGGTCGAGGAGGGAGAGGGCGGAGGATGCATCGCCGTCTTGCGCGGCGAGGAACGCCGCCAGCTGGAACGCCGCACCCGCGAGCGAGGGGTCAGGCGCGGTCGCCCGGTCGAGCACGGCGACCGCGGTGTCGGCGGCGGTACCGGCGCTCTCGGCATCGCCGGCCTCGGCACGGATCGAGGCGATGCGCAGGGCGATGCGTGCGGCGAGATCGTCGGCACCCGACTGCAGCGCGGCGCCGAGCTCCTGCTCGAGCTCGGGCAGGTCGGCGGCGGTGGCGGCGCCGGTGAGCAGCAGGCCCTGACGGGTGAGCGCATCGGCGAGGGCGTCGTCGCCGGTGGCGCGCACGGCCGCGATGCGCTCGGGCAGCACCTGCGCGGCCTCGTCGAGCCGTTGCGCCGCGACGAGCGCTGCGAGGCGGATGCCGATGAGTTCGGCACGTCGGTCGTTCACAGCTGCTGCCTCGGGGGTGCCGTGGTCGTGGGCGGGCTCCGTATCGGGCTTAGCGAGTCCGCGATCGGCGGCGGCGAGCGCCGCGTCGATCTCGCCGAGCACGGCGAGCTCGCGTGCTCGATCGAGCCAGCCGGCGACGTCGACGGGGTCTGCGGAGGCGGCGTGCGCCGGCGGCGCGAAGGTCTCGCCCGTGATGGGCACGTCGTAGCGCTCGGTGCGGAGTGCGCGCGTGGCCTCGAGCCGATCGGCGAGGTGCCGGTTGCCGTTCCGACGATCGAACTCGGCCCCGATGGCGGCGGCCGCCGCCCAGGCGACGGGGCTGAGGTCGGCGACGGTCCAGCGGCCGTCGTGCGGCCCGAAGAACGGCTCGAGCTCGACGGCGTCGGCGCCGCGCACGACGGTGTCGCCGTACCCGGCGTCGATGACGGTGTCGAGCAGCAGGCCGGCCGCGGCGAGCGCACTGAACTGGGCGCGCTGGTTCAGTCGGTCGTGCGCGATCCAGGCGATGTGGCGCTCGAGCATCGCGAGGCCGCGGGCCTCGTTGCCGGTGATCGCGCAGAAGATCAGGTGGTTCGCGATGATGCCGATGTTGTCGGCGTTGCCTCGCGCGTCGCGGTAGCTCCGCAGGTGGAAGGACTTCGCCCGTTCGAGTCGGCCGGCGCGGAGGTACGGCAGCAGTGCGTCGGAGAGGGCGTGCTCCGGCTCCTCGCCGCAGCTGAACCCGCCCTCGACGATCTCCTCGTAGAGGGCGATGGCCTCGTCTTCGCGTCCGGTGGCGGCGAGGTAGGCGGCGCTCTCGCTGCGCACGCACGCGTCGCAGTGGCTGTAGTCGTCGCGCTCGGTGGTCGTCAGCACACGGTAGGCGGCGGCGGCCTCGTCGAGCCATCCGTTCGCGAAGGCCGCACCGAATCGCGCCGTCGCGACCCCGCTCTGGCCGACGCCGGCACGCTCGTACCTCGACTGCATGTCGTCGAGCACGGCGCGGATGTCGGCGGCCGGGAACGCGGGGCTCGCCGAGAGCGTTCCGGCCATCCACTTGTACTGCCAGAGCAGGTCGGTGGCGTTGTCGTCGGGCTTCGCCGGGAAGCGGGCGGCGTCGGCGTCGTGCTTGCCGAGGCACCAGGCGAACGAGCTGAGCAGCGCGTCGGTGTCGCCGGTCATGTTCGCCGACGATGCGAGGCGCATGCGCGCGCGGTACTCCGAGAACTCGTCGCCCGACTCCACCGCGATCGCGATGGCCTCGTCGATGAGCGCCCGCTCCTCGGGTCCGAACGGCGTCTGGTCGACCTGCTCGAGCAGTTCGTCGATGCGGATGGCTTCGGACACGGTTCTCCCTTGACGGTCGATGATCGGGGGTTCGGGCTCGGGTCGGGTAGCGGCGCGGGGCCGGGTCAGCGGGCGAGGCTCAGCGCCACGAGGTCGGTGAGCGCGCCGGTCAGCATGGCTCGTTCGCTCGCCCGGAGCGGTCGATGGCCGGCCAGCAGCGCCTGCACGTAGAGCAGCCTGATGGTGCGGTCGAACACCGCGTCGTCGACATCGCCGGCGAGGGTGCGCACGAGGGGGTTGTCCCAGTTGAGGCAGAGCTTCGCGCGCGCAGGGCCGCCGCCCCCGAGGCTCGGCAGGTGCTCGTCGATGCGGCCGAGCACTCCGCTCCAGAGGGTGCCGGTCGTGTCCCGGGCGGCGCCGCGGGTGATCGAGCGCAGCACCTCGGCGTCGGCGAGGTAGAGGCTCGCGAGATCGCTCGGTGCGAAGCGGCGCACGCTCGGCTCGCAGCCGACCTCGGCGAGCACCGCGGCGGCGCGGTGCTCGAGTTCGAGCGCTGGCCCGCGATCGGCCAGCGGCGGCACGTCGAGCGAGTCGAGCTCGCCCGAGACCGTCACGCGTTCGACCGTGACGCCGTCGAACAGCAGCGGCAGTCGGCGCAGGATGTCGGCTTCGTGCACGTACCCGCCGTTGACGACGGCCCGCGATGCGGGCACGATCCCCGCGATCTGCCGGAACTCGTCGACGGTCTCCGTGAACCGCACGTGCGGGTGGGCCCGCACGAGCTCGTCGATGGTCATCACTCCGACCGAAGTCTCGACCGTGAGCCAGCGGGTGATGAAGCCCGCGAGTTCGTCGTCGTGCAGCAGGAGCGACTTCAGGCCGAGATGGTGGATGCCGACGAATTCGGCGAGTCGTGCGGGTCGCTCGACGGCGAGCCGCATCACCCACGCGCGGATCGCGGCGCCGAGCTCGCCCCGGGTCGCCTCGAGCGACTCGTCCTCGATGAGGTGCTCGCGCGACGCGGTCGGCCGCAGCCCGTTCGAATCCACGACCGCCCGCGCGAAGAACGACCAATCGGGCAGCAGCTCGTCGGCGCGCGGGTCGACGAGCATGCCGCCGAGGTAGACGCGGTTCGCCTGGCGGGCGCCGGGCGTCGGCGGGAACGGCAGCACGAAGGCGGTGCCGTGCGTGTCGGTCGCGGTGGAATGCAGCTCGATGACGTCGAAGGGCGTCGACCCGACGACCTCGCGCCCGAGTTCGGCGATGGCGTCGCGAACGTCGCTGCGCGCGTCGCCCGTGAGGGCGAACACCGCCGGCCGCCCGACGCTGTCGAAGCTGCCTTCGCCGGTGCCCACGAGGATCGGGATGGGAAGGTACTCGGCGTACCGGCGTGCGAGTTCGAGCAGGCTCGCCGGTGAGCAGAGCTCTGCCTCGTCGGGGCGCGGCACGAGCGAGACGGTGGTGCCGACGGCGATTCCGGATGCCTCGTCGCCCTCGAGCACCCGCACCGTGAAGGTGCCGCCGGTGCCGCCGACCCACTCGACGGGCGGGCCGCCGCGGGCCGACCGTGAGCGCACGACGATGCGATCGGCGATCATGAAGCAGCTGAGCAGGCCGATGCCGAACTGGCCGAGGAACCCCGCGCGGGGCAGGTCGAACAGGTCGCGCTTCGAGCTGCGGCCGACCGTGGCGAGCAGCTCGCCGACCTCGTCGGCGGTGAGGCCGACGCCGTCGTCCTCGAAGCGGAGCGCCGGGTCTGCGCTCGTCGGCGGGTGGATGCGGACGCCCCATGCGGCATCGCGGCGACCCTCGTGCTCGGCGCGGGCCGTGATGGCGTCGCGCCCGTTCTGGATGAGCTCGCGGAGGAACACGTGCGGGCCGGAGTAGATGTGGCGGCTCAGGAGATCGACCACCCCGCGCAGGTCGACGAGGAAGGGACGTGCCTCGGCGGTTGGATCGCCCGTCATGCGGACAGCCAGATCGCGCTGGCCGCGCCGTTCGGCAGCTCGTGCGTCTCGCCGGCGATGCGCACGCGTGCGTTCGCGTCGCCGTCGACGGACTCGATCTCGAGTTCCACCCCGGGGTGGACGCCGGCGGTCTCGAGGTCGCGCAGCAGGCCGGGGTCGCGATCGCTGATGCGGAGCACCCGCCCGACGTGGCCGTCGGCCGCCTCGTCGACGCGCACGAACGGCTCGGCGACGATCGAGCCGTCGGCGGTGGGGATGGCGTCGCCGTGCGGGTCGCGCAGGGGCCGGCCGAGCCGGGCGTCGATCGCCTCGAGCAGGCGGTCGGAGATGGCGTGCTCGAGGATCTCGGCCTCGTCGTGCACCTCGTCCCATCCGTAGCCCATCTCCTGCACGAGCCAGGTTTCGATGAGGCGGTGGCGGCGCACGACGGCGAGCGCCTGCACCGTGCCGGCGTCGGTGAGCCGCACCGCGCCGTAGGGCACATGGGAGACGAGCCCCTGCGCGGCCATCTTCTTCACCATCTCGGTGACCGACGACGGCGCGATGCCGAGCTTGCCGGCGAGCACGGAGGGCGTGATGGGGTCGGGCTGCCATTCGGTGTGCGAATACACCGTCTTCAGGTAGTCCTCGATCGCGGGATTCTTGCTGCTGGGCATCGGCCCCAGACTATCGGGCGGCACCGCAACTGCGCCGGGGTCAGGCCCCCGTGAACACGAGCCAGAGCAGCACGCCGTTGAGGGTGATCAGGAACACGGATGCCGCGATGCCCGCGGTCGTCGTCGCCCAGTGGTTCTTCCATCGTCCGAGCACGCCGGCCTTGGCCGTGAGTGCCACGAGCGGCACGAGGGCGAAGGGGATGCCGAACGAGAGCACGACCTGGCTCAGCACGAGCGAGAGGGTCGGGTCGAAGCCGAGCCAGAGGATCGTGAGGGCCGGGATCAGGGTGACGAGCCTCCGGAAGATGAGCGGCACCCGCACGTGCAGCAGCCCGTGCATGATCTCGGCGCCCGCGTAGGCGCCGACCGAGGTCGAGGCGAGGCCGGAGGCGAGCAGGCCGACGGCGAAGAGCGTCGCGATGACGGGTCCGAGCGCGGCGCCCAGCGCGGCGTAGGCGCCCTCGAGGCTGTCGGTGCCCTCGACACCCGCGAGGTTGACCGCGGCGAGCAGCAGGATGCAGAGGTTCACGGTGCCGGCGATCGCCATGGCGATCGAGACATCCCATCGGGTGGCGCGGAGCAGCAGCCCGGTCGGCACGTCGGTCGCCGTGCCCGGCAGGAGTTCGGGAGCCTCTGAGCGGCGGCTGATGCCGAAGCCGTGCCACGCGGGCTTCGGCGTCACCGCCCCGGGAGTGGTCGACAGCGACGCGGCACGGCGCGTGACGAAGCGGTCGCGGCTGAGCGCCGAGTGCGCGTAGATCGCGTGCGGCATGATCGTCGCGCCGAGGATGGACGCGGCGAGCAGTACCGAATTGGCGTCGGCGAAGCGCGGCACCAGGCCGCCGAGCAGCCCCGCAGGGTCGGGCGGTGCGACGAAGACGCCGACCGTGAAGCCGATCGCGATGATGATGAGCAGCCCCATGATCACGAACTCGAAGGTGCGCGGGCCGCGTCGCGACTGGAGTATGAGCAGCCCGATCGAGACGGCGCCGGTGATGAGTCCGCCCCACACGAGCGGCACGCCGAAGAGCAGGTTGAGCGCGACAGCGCCGCCGATGACCTCGGCGAGGTCGGTCGCCATCGCGACGAGCTCGGCCTGCAGCCAGTACGCACGACGGCCCCAGCGGTTGCGGATGGTGCCGCCCAGCACCTCGGGCAGGCTCCGGCCGGTGACGATGCCGAGCTTCGCCGACAGGTACTGGATGAGCCAGGCCATGACGTTGCCGAGCACGACGACCCACACGAGCAGGTAGCCGTACTGCGCGCCCGCGGTCATGTTGCTCGCGACGTTGCCGGGGTCGAGGTAGGCGACGCCCGCGACGAGGGCCGGGCCGATCAGCCAGGCCACCCGGGGCACGGATGCTGCGCGCCCCCGCTGCCCGGTGGCGTCGCCCGCGGGCACGGGCTCGTTCGTGGTCGTCTCGTCGTCGAGCGTTTTCGGCATACCGAAAACCTATCAAAATTTCGGTGTACCGAAAACCTCTGGACGCGTGTTTCGCCGGTCGGCTCACGACATGGATCGACTCGATCCGGCATCCACCGACAGGGCGGCGCCGTCGGTCGACCCGGAGCGAAAGCCCTCAGGAGGATTCAGGGGAGTGCGACGCGCCGCACCCGCACGGTGGAGACGAATTCGCCGCCGCCGGCGATGACCGTGCCGTCGCCGCCGCGCGTGCGCCCGCTGCTCGAGACGCCCTCGCCGGGCAGCACATTGCCGGGCTCCACGGCGATCGCGAACATGCGGCGGAACCACGGCCAGCCGGAGCCGGCGTTCGCCTCGATCCACAGCCACGCCACGGGGTAGTCCTCGCGCTGCCAGCTCAGTTCCATGCCGAAGCCGTGCGTCGGGCTGGCGAACAGCACGGCGGGCTCGGGCGAGGCGAAGTCGGTCAGTGCGCCGAACAGCGCCTGTCGTGAACCGGGGGCGGGCAGCGCGACGCTCGAGGCGACGGGTCCGACGGCGAGGATCGAGTCCGGCCGCCCCGCGACATCGGCGCCGGCGAGCGTGCCCGGGGCCGCGGCATCCGTGAGCAGTGCGCCCGCATCGGTGACCAGATAGCTGCGCTCATCGAGGAACGGCGTTCCGAAGGCGGGATGCTGCAGCATCCGTGCACTCGCATCGTCATCCGACAGGTTGCGCACCGTGTCGACCACGGTGAGCCCGTCGTCGGCGACGTCGATGCGGCGGTGCAGTTCGAAGGGCGCCGTGATGAGCCGGGCGGTCAGCTCTGCGGACGATTCGCCGAGCTCGAGCACCCGCCACGTCGAGAGCGCCGACTCGCCGTGGTAGCCCTGGACCACGCCGTCGTGCACGCGCTCCGGACCCGCGTTCGGGGTGAGGAACTGCCAGCCGCCGGGGTAACCGGTCGTCCATCGCGTCATCGAGTCGCCGCCGAATGCCGGGGGCGTCGTCGCGTCGGCCGTCGGCGAGACGCTCAGGGTCGGGATGCCGGTTTCGCGGTCGACGATCTGCACGATGTCGGCGCCGCGCTCCGGCGCGACGGCGACCTCGAACATCGACGAGGAGAGCGTGATCGTCATTGGTGAGTGGTGGACGCCGCTACTCGGCGAAGAAGGTCGGATTGGCCTCGCGCAGCCGTACGGTGTCGGTGAGCACGCGGTTGGAGTGCTTGTCGATCACCCGAGTGCCGAGGTCGAGATCCCGGGCGGCGAGGGCGTCGACCAGTTGCTGATGCTCGACGAGGAGCTCGCCGTTGGTGAGCGCCGCCTCGAGGTTCAGGCGGCGGAGCCGGTCGAGCTGGATCTTCGTGGCGCGGACGACGTCCCACAGCCGCGGCACGCCCGCGAGCTTGAACACCGTCTGGTGCAGGAGCTCGTCGGTGTCGAAGTACGCGTCGAGGTCGCCGGCGCCGGCCGCGGCGACGTTCGCGTCGACGTGGGCCTGGATCTCCGTGGTGTCGGGCGTGCCGTTTGCGATCGCCTGCTGGAAGGCGCTCGTCTCGAGTGCGCGGCGGATGAAGACCGCTTCCTCCACCTCGCGGATCGAGATCGGCGCGATGCGGCTGCCGACCTGGGGGACGACCGTGACGAGTCCGAGGTCGACGAGCCGGGTGATCGCCTCCCTGACTGGAGACCGGCTGACCTGGAGCGATGCGGCGATGCCCGGCTCCGAGATCGGGGAACCGGGCGGCAGGTGGAGGTTCCGGATGGATTCGCTCAGCGTCGTGAACACGGCGTCGGAGATGCGATACCGCGATCTCGGGGTCGCCAATGGCTGCAGGGCGGGGATCGAGGGTGTGTTCGTCATGGGTGCCTCCCCTCCGGAGTCTAGCTTGCGGACTAGTATACAAGTATGTAGAGTTATCGCCGCATCACATCCGAGCATTCGAAGGAGAACGTCCGTGAACGCCCGTGCCGACGCCGAACTGTTCGACCTGATGAAGACCGTGCTCTACACGCCCGTCGTGGGGGACATCCTCGACTCGATCGGCCGCACCCACCAGTTCCTCCCACCCGCCGTGCGGCCGATGCTGCCGCACATGAAGCTCGCCGGCCGGGCGATGCCCGCGCTCGTCTCCGACGTGTACGGGCCGCAGCAGAAGCCGTTCGGCCTGCTCACCGAAGCGCTCGACCAGCTCGAGCCCGGTGAGGTGTACGTCAGCACCCGCATCGTCCAGCCCGTGGCGATGTGGGGCGAGATCCTCACCGCATCCGCCCAGCGACGGGGTGCCGTGGGGGCCGTCGTCGACGGGTACCACCGCGACACGCCGCAGGTCCTGGCACGGGACTTCCCCGTGTTCAGCTGGGGCGGATATGCGCAGGACTCCTCCGTCAGGACCGTCGTCCGCGACTTCCGGGTGCCGGTCGACCTCGGCGGTGTGCTGGTCACCCCCGGCGATCTGATCTTCGGCGACGCGGACGGCGTGCTGGTCATCCCGCGCAGCGTCGAGGACGAGGTGATCGAGGCCGCCGTCGAGAAGGCGAGCACCGAGAACCTGGTCGGCACGGCGATCGATGCGGGCATGAGCGCGACCGACGCGTTCGCACGGTTCGGCGTGTTGTGAACCGGTGAAGGATTGCAGGACAGGAGAGGAGCGCATGATGCAGCGCAAGCATGAGGGCAGCGTCGTCGTCGTCACGGGAGGATCGGCGGGGATCGGTCGGGGTGTCGCCGAGGTGTTCGCCGCCGAGGGAGCTGCCGTGGTCGTCCACGGGCTCACGCAGGCCGACGTCGACGGGGTCGTGCAGCAGATCACCGCCGATGGGGGTGTCGCGATCGGCGTCGCCGGCGACGTCGCGCAGGAGGCGACCCATCGTGTGATCGCCGAGGCCGCGATGGCGCGTTTCGGCCGGATCGACCACCTCGTCACGTCGGCGGGCATCCAGACCTACGGCGACGCCGCGACGACGACGCCCGAGAGCTTCGACCACGTGTTCGCGGTGAACGTGCGCGGGGTGTTCCTCGCCGTGCACCACACGATCGAGCAGATCCGGCGCAACCGCGGCACCATCACGCTCATCTCCTCGACGCAGGGTGTCGCCACGCAGAACAACGTCGTCGGGTACACCTCGACGAAGGGCGCACTGAACGCGATGACCCGTGCGCTCGCCGTCGACGAGGCGGCCTACGGCGTGCGCGTCAACGCGATCCTGCCGGGGTCGATCGACACGCCCATGCTCCGCAGCTCGGCTCGCGAGTGGTCCGACGGCACCGATGCCGGCGAAGAGGCGGTGATCGCCGAGTGGGGGCGGATGCACCCGCTCGGCCGGGTCGGCCGAGCGGGTGAGGTCGGCACCGTGTGCTCCTTCCTCGCCGGCCCGGAGGCCAGCTTCGTCACCGGCGCCGAGCTCCGGGTCGACGGCGGGCTCCTCTCGCGCATCGCCGCATCGTTGCCCACGCGCGACTGACCCGCCCCACCACCGCAGATCCATCACCGGCCCCGGCCAACCTGACGAACGGAAGCAGACCAATGATCCAGCTCAGCGAGTTCCTTCCTCCGCGCCCGGAATCCTCGTGGAAGCTCATTCGTCAGGTCGGCGTCGACAACGTCGTCGGCGTGCTCAACGGCGGTGAGCAGGACCAGCGCATGTTCGCCTCGGTCGGCAGTGCGGGCTGGGAGATCGAGGACCGCGAGGAGGTGCCGTGGAGCCTGGCGGCGCTGCGCCAC
This sequence comes from Agromyces sp. NPDC056389, assembly GCF_042262385.1. Taxonomy (NCBI): domain Bacteria; kingdom Bacillati; phylum Actinomycetota; class Actinomycetes; order Micrococcales; family Microbacteriaceae; genus Agromyces; species Agromyces sp. NPDC056389. The sequence goes on along the minus strand of NZ_JBHJPN010000001.1, from coordinate 2,018,329 downwards.
AACAAGGAGCTCTACGAGCAGTGGGGCTTCTCGCTGATCGCCACCGAGGACACCGCGCCGATGGACAAGATCCGGCTCGGGCAGGTCGGGCGCGACGAGCAGATCGATCAGATCATCGAGCAGGTCCGCGCGCTCGGCGCGCTCGGCGTGCCGACCTTCGCCTACAACTGGATGGCGCTGAGCAGCTGGGGCCGCACGGACGTGGCGCTCGAGGACCGGGGCGGCGCGCTCGTCACCGGGTACGACCGCGCCGTCGCCCAGGCTCGGCCCGCGCTCCTGCCGGAGGGCGAGGTCGTCGCGGAGGAGATGTGGAGTGCACTGGAGTACTTCCTCGAGGCCGTCGTGCCCGAGGCCGAGGCGGCGGGCGTGCGACTGGCCATGCACCCCGACGACCCGCCCCAGAGCATCGACCGCGGTGTGCCGCGCATCATGAGCTCGGTTGCCGGCTTCCGCCGGATGCTCGAGATCGTGCCGTCCGACTACAACGGCATCACGTTCTGCCAGGGAAACTTCGCCCTCATGCCCGAGGTGCTCGCCGGCGAGACGAGCATTCCGGCGCTCATCCGCGAGTTCGGCACTGCGAAGATCCCGTTCGTCCATTTCCGCGACGTCCAGGGCACGCCCGAGTCGTTCCGGGAGACCTTCCACGACGCCGGCCAGACCGACATGGCGGCCTGCGTCGAGGCCTATCACTCCATCGGCTTCGACGGAGCGATGCGGCCCGACCACGTGCCGACGCTCGAGGGGGAGTCGAACACGGCACCCGGGTACGAGACCCTGGGGCGCCTGTTCGCGATCGGCTACATCCGCGGTCTCGAACACTCCGCGTACGGGCACCCCGCTGCGCGGAGGGCCTGATCTCGTGGACTGCCGCTCGCAGCCCCGGTCGGACCGCTTCGGCGACCGCTGCTGATCGGCTCGACCGACGCGCGGGGGAAGGGGTTAGCGTTGGGTGCGTGCACGAACCTGCGAGTCCCGACGACGGCCGAGTCCCGCCCCTGACCCACGGCGTCGGGCCGTGGCCGGGCGGCGAGGCCGAATGGCCGGACGAACCGCATTTCGACACCGAGCTGCTCGAGCACGGCGACACGCGCAACGTCATCGACCGCTACCGGTACTGGCGCATGGACGCGATCGTCGCCGACCTCGACGAGCACCGGCACCCGTTCCACGTCGCCATCGAGAACTGGCAGCACGACATGAACATCGGCTCGATCGTGCGGAGTGCGAACGCCTTCGCCGCCGACACGGTGCACATCATCGGCCGCCGTCGCTGGAACAAGCGGGGGGCGATGGTCACCGACCGCTACCAGCACGTCGTCTACCACCCGGATGTCGCGGCGTTCGCCGAGTGGGCGCACGAGGCATCCGTGCCCGTGATCGCCGTCGACAACGTCGAGGGATCGGTGCCCATCGAGGCGTTCGCGTGGCCCGAGCGCTGCGTGCTGCTCTTCGGCCAGGAGGGGCCCGGGCTCTCGCCCGAGGCGACGGCGGCCGCCGATGCGATCGTCGAGATCACGCAGTACGGCTCGACCCGATCGCTGAACGCGAGCGCCGCGGCCGCGATCGCCATGCACTCCTGGGTGCTGACGCACGCGGTGCGGCCAGGTGATTGAGCCTGTCGGAACCCGCCGCACCGTGAGCTCGATGCCAGACTTGGCCCGATGACGGTCATCGACAACGCGATCTACCGCGACGGCGCGCGCGTCGCGACCCCGGCGACCCTCGACGAGACGTTCGAACGCCGCGCCGAGCACGGCGGCTTCGCGTGGATCGGGCTCTACCGGCCCACCGACGCCGAGCTCGACGCGCTCGCCGAGGAGTTCGGCCTCCACCCGCTGGCGGTCGAGGACACGCGCAAGGGGCATCAGCGAGCCAAGCTCGAGCGCTACGGCGACACGCTCTTCGTCGTGCTGCGGCCCGCACGCTACCTCGACGACGTCGAGCAGGTGGAGTTCGGCGAGCTGCACGTGTTCATCGGGCCCGACTTCGCGATCACCATCCGCCACGCCGAGTCGCCGAACCTCGCGCGGGTGCGCCACCGTCTCGAATCCTCGCCCGAGCTGCTCGCGAAGGGGCCCGAGGCCGTGCTCTACGCCGTGCTCGACGAGGTCGTCGACGAATACTCGCCGGTCGACCTCGGCCTCGAGAACGACATCGACGAGATCGAGGAGCAGCTCTTCTCGGGCGACCCGGTGGTCACGCGGCGCATCTACGACCTCGCGAGCGAGGTCATGGAGTTCCAGCGCGCGACCCGACCGCTCGTCGGCATGTTCGACGCCCTCGAGCGGGGCTTCGAGAAGTACGCCATCGACCTCGAGCTGCAGCGCTACCTTCGCGATGTGAAGGACCACGTCATCCGCATCGTCGAGCGCGGCGACACGTTCCGCCAGTTGCTCCAGAACGCCCTGCAGGTGCACTCGACGCTCGTGGCGCAGCGACAGAACGAGGAGACGAAGGTGCTCTCCGAGGCGGCCGTCGCTCAGAGCGAGCAGGCGAAGAAGGTCTCGAGCTGGGCTGCGATCATCTTCGCGCCGACGCTCGTGGCCGGCATCTACGGCATGAACTTCACGCATATGCCCGAGCTCGACAAACCATGGGGATACCCGTTCGCGGTCGCGCTCATGCTCGCCTTCGCGGGCGTGCTGTACGGGCTCTTCAAGCGCAAGGGCTGGCTCTGAGCCGACGGGTTCGCCTCTTCCCGCCATCACCGATCGCGGTTACCGTTGGGGCATGACCGAGATCACCGATGATCTGCCCGCTCGACTCATGCACGAGGAACACGCCGGATGGCGGGCGATCGTCGAGGGCCGGGGCGGTGAGCACTACCAGCGCGCGATGACCCGCGACGCACTCATGATCGTCGACGGCGCCGCATTCGGGCGCGACGAGATCCTCACGGCGATGCGGAGTGCTCCGCCATGGGACGAGTACCACCTGCACGAGCCGGCCGTGATCAGGCTCGGCGATCGCGCCGGCATCCTCGTCTACCGCGCCGTCGCTCGTCGCGGCGACGACACCGTGAACCTCCGGATGTCGACGACGTACCTCATCGAGGGCGGCTCATGGCGAGTTGCGGCGCACCAGCAGACCGCCGCCTGATCGGCGCTTCACGGTCTCTCGCGCGCCGTGCGGCCCGACCGGCCGCGTCCCCCGGTTTGGGGTACGCCGACCGCGCGGCAGCGGCCTACCCTTCAGGTGTGCGCGACGCCCACGACTCGGGCATTCCTCCGAGCTGAGCCACCGCCCGGCTCGGCGGTCGATCAGCAGGGGGAACGGATCGACAGCTCGGGTGGGCCGCCCGGGGGGACGGCTCGCCCGAGTGATCGCACTGTGCTGACAGCGCGCTCGTGCGCGTCGGCTCAGTCGGTGCCGAGGTCGAACGCGGAAGCCTCGTTCGCGGCATCCGTCGCTGCTTCGAGCTCGGACTCGGCCGGCCCGGCGAGGATCTGCGCGGCGTCGCCGACCGAGAGGTCCCCGACGAGCGCAGCGGTCGCACCGCCCACGAGGTTCAGGCGCGCGTACTGTTCGAGACGGGCGCGCGAGTCGGCGATGTCGAGGTTGCGCATCGTGAGCTGGCCGATCCGGTCTTCCGGGCCGAAGGCCTGGTCGCCGACGCGCTCCATCGAGAGCTTCTCGGGCTGGTAGCTGAGGGCGGGGCCGCTCGTGTTCATGATCGTGTAGTCGTCGCCACGGCGCAGGCGCACCGTGACCTCGCCCGTGACGGCCGAGGCGACCCAGCGCACGATCGACTCGCGCAACATGAGCGACTGCGGGTCGAGCCAGCGGCCCTCGTACATGAGGCGCCCGAGACGGCGGCCCTCGTTGTGGTAGTTCGCGATCGTGTCTTCATTGTGGATCGCGTTCACGAGACGCTCGTACGCGAGGTGCAGCAGGGCCATGCCCGGCGCCTCGTAGATGCCGCGCGACTTCGCCTCGATGATGCGGTTCTCGATCTGGTCGCTCATGCCGAGCCCGTGGCGGCCGCCGATGGCGTTGGCCTCGAGCACGAGGGCGACCGCGTCGTCGAACCGCTCGCCGTTGAGCGCGACCGGACGGCCCCGCTCGAACGTGATCGTGACGTCTTCGGCTGCGATCTCGACCGACTCGTCCCAGAACTTCACGCCCATGATCGGCTCGACCGTCGTGATGCCCTCGCTGAGCTCTTCGAGCACCTTCGCCTCGTGCGTCGCGCCCCAGATGTTCGCGTCGGTCGAGTAGGCCTTCTCGGCGGAGGCGCGGTAGGGAAGATCGCGCTGCTGCAGCCACTCGCTCATCTCGGCGCGGCCACCGAGCTCGGTGACGAAGTCGGCGTCGAGCCACGGCTTGTAGATGCGCAGGCGCGGGTTGGCCATGAGGCCGTAGCGGTAGAACCGCTCGATGTCGTTGCCCTTGTAGGTCGAGCCGTCGCCCCAGATGTCGACGCCGTCGTCGAGCATCGCGCGAACGAGCAGCGTGCCCGTGACCGCGCGGCCGAGCGGGGTCGTGTTGAAGTACGCCTTGCCGCCCGAGCGGATGTGGAAGGCGCCGCACTGCAGCGCCACGAGGCCCTCTTCGACGAGCGCGGCCCGGCAGTCGACGAGTCGCGAGATCTCGGCGCCGTACTCGATGGCGCGGCCGGGAACGGCCTCGACGTCGGGCTCGTCGGGCTGGCCGAGGTCGGCCGTGTAGGTGCAGGGCACCGCACCCTTCTCGCGCATCCACGCAACAGCGACAGAGGTGTCGAGGCCGCCGGAGAAGGCGATGCCGACGCGTTCGCCGACGGGCAGGCTGGAAAGGACTTTCGACATGCCCTCCAGCCTACTTGGCTGCGGGTTTCACTTGTCCCGTCGCTCCTCCTCGCCGGCGAAGGGCCCCACGATAAGGTGGAGTGTGACTCCAGACCAATCAGCACCGGAGCCCGAGGCCTCGCTCGCCGATGAACCAGAGGTGCGCCAGGCGCTCGCAGACGGCGATCGGGCGTCGGTCTCGGCGGTCGTCGCGGGGCATCCGTCGTCGCCGCTCGCCTGGACCGAACTCGCCGATCTCGCCGATTCCGAGGGCCGCACGATCGAGTCCTTCGCATTCGCGTCCGTCGCGGCCGACCTCGCACGAGAGCAGCTCCTCGCCGGTGGGTGGCAGTCGGGCGACCCCGTCTCGTGGTCCGACGAGCCCAATCGCGCCTACCTGCGCGCCCTCGACACCCAGCGCCGTGCTGCCGAGGGGCTCGGCCTCGTTGAGCGTGCCGGCCGCCTGGCCGAAGAGCTCGCGGTCGCCGACCCCGAGGCTCCCGCCCGCATCGCGTCGGAGTTCACCCCGACCCAGCTGATCACGATCGTCAGCGCCCACGACATCAGCGCCCACGACACCGCCGTCGACGAGGCCAGCAACCAAGCGACATCCGTCGCACAGACCGGCGACCTCGTCGCCGAACCCGCCGCGTCCGACGCGGCAGGAGAGGACTGACATGCCCGCGGCCGTACTCATCGGTGCACAGTGGGGCGACGAGGGCAAGGGCAAGGCGACCGACCTGCTCGGCTCGCGCCTCGACTACGTCGTCAAATTCAACGGCGGCAACAACGCCGGGCACACCGTCGTCATCGGCGACGAGAAGTACGCCCTGCACCTGCTGCCGTCCGGCATCCTGACGCCCGGTGTCACGCCGGTCATCGGCAACGGCGTCGTGGTCGACGTCGAGGTGCTCTTCGAGGAGCTCGAGGGCCTCGAGGCGCGCGGCGTCGACGTCTCGAAGCTGCGCATCTCGGCCAACGCCCACCTCATCACGCAGTACCACCGCACGATCGACAAGGTGACCGAGCGGTTCCTCGGCAAGCGCCAGATCGGCACCACGGGTCGTGGCATCGGCCCCGCCTACGCCGACAAGATCAATCGCGTCGGCATCCGCATGCAAGACCTCTTCGACGAGAACATCCTGCGGCAGAAGGTCGAGGGCGCGCTCGACCAGAAGAACCACCTGCTCGTGAAGATCTACAACCGGCGCGCGATCGCCGTCGACGAGATCGTCGACGAGCTGCTGGCGTACGTCGATCGGCTGCGCCCGATGGTCACCGACACCGCGCTGCTGCTGCACCAGGCGCTCGAGCGCGATGAGACCGTGCTCTTCGAGGGCGGTCAGGCGACCATGCTCGACGTCGACCACGGCACCTACCCGTTCGTGACCTCGTCGAACGCGACGAGCGGTGGTGCGATCACCGGCTCCGGCATCGCGCCCAACAAGATCGACCGTGTCATCGCGGTCGTCAAGGCCTACACGACCCGAGTCGGCGCCGGGCCCTTCCCGACCGAGCTCTTCGACGAGTGGGGTGACTTCCTCACCGAGCAGGGCCACGAGTTCGGCACCACGACCGGTCGCAAGCGCCGCACCGGCTGGTACGACGCTCCGATCGCCCGCTACGCGTCGCGCATCAACGGCGTCACCGACTTCGTGCTCACCAAGCTCGACGTGCTGACGGGCATCGAGCGCATCCCCGTGGCCGTCGCCTACGACGTCGACGGCGAGCGCTTCGACGAGGTGCCGGTCTCGCAGTCCGACTTCCACCACGCGAAGCCGATCTACGAGGAGTTCCCCGGCTGGACTGAAGACATCTCGGGCGCCCGCGAGTTCTCCGACCTGCCGGCGAACGCGCAGTCGTACGTGCGCGAACTCGAGGCCATGAGCGGCTCGCGCATCTCGGCGATCGGCGTCGGCCCCGGCCGCGACGAGATCGTCACCCTGCACGACCTCCTCGGCTGAGCGCGGTCGGCGAGCCCTTCCCTCCTCCTGCGAGCCCTCGATAGGGTCGAATCGGGTGCCCGACTCGACGGGCACCCGATTCAGCCCCGGGGGCGGCCAGACGGCCGGGGGCGAGAGGGGTCTCGATGTCGGTCATCCGTCGTACGCTCGCAGGAGTCGTGGCAGCAGTCTTCGCGATCGGGCTCACGGCTCCGGCCGCGCTGCCCGCCGTTGCCGCACCGGATGACGCCGTCTTCCTCCTCACGAAGACGGTCAATCCCGACACCTCGCCGTACCAGCCGGGCGAGCAGTTCAGCTACACGATCGAGCTGACCTGCAACAGCAACCTCGTCGACACCTGCCTCGATGCGCAGCTCAGCGACACGCTGCCGGCCCCCCTGATCTTCGATCCCTCCGTGACACCCCCTGTCTCGGTCAGCGGCGGCGGCACGAGCACGGTCACGTACAGCGGTTCGGACTTCACCGTCGACTTCACCACGCAGGGCGGCGAGGGCATCGGGCAGCCGGCCGGAACGAAGGCGGTCGTCACGGTCTTCGTGCAGGTGCCCGCCGACATCAGCGCCGACTACAACGACGCCGCCATCGTGAACACGGTCGCCGCGACCGGCTCCAATGCGCTGCCGACGGATGCCTCGGCGTCGATCACGATCGAGGTGCCCGAGGTGCTCGACTCGACCGTGCAGAAGTCGGTCGACGATCACCAGCCCGACGGCACGCCCGGCATCCCCGCACTGCCGGGCCAGCCGGTCGACTACACGATCGGGGGCGGTAACGCGTCGAACAGATCGGTCGAACAGATCGTCGTGCAGGACCCGGCCGACGGTGTCGCGAGCCCGTTCGACACCTACTTCGACTTCACCGGCATCACCTCGATCACTCCGCCGGCCGGTGCCGATCAGGTCCAGATCGAATGGCTCGACGAAGCGGGCGTCTGGCATGTCGCCTACGCGACGGGGCCGATTCCGACCGACTTCACGGACGTCCCGGATGTCGATCCGCTCTCCGACGTGAAGGGACTTCGCTTCACCTTCAGTTCCACGACCGGCCAGCTGCCGCCGACGCCTCCTGGAGCGGAGGCGGCCATCGGCATCGGCGCAGAGACGAACGACACCGTGGAGGACATCCCCGCCGATCAGTCGGTGACGGTGCCCAACACCGCGTCGTCGAACATCGTCGTGCACGGCGACTCGAGCACGCCGAAGACCGCCCCCGGCGACGCCGTCGTCTCGAACACTGGGCCGTTCGTCGACACCGAGAAGTCGTTCGCGAACCCCGAGCTGCTCGCCGGCGAGCAGACGACGGCGACGATCACGTCGACCAACGGGTTCCGCCCCGTCACGTCCATGGTCATCCAGGAACCGAGCCCCGGCTCACCCGATCTCGGCGAGCAGGGCCTCGATTTCGACGGATTCACGGACGGCGTCGTGTGGCCGCCGAACGCCACCGGCGCGACCGTCACCTACGTCTACGACGACGGCACAGAGGAGACGCTCACGGCGGGCGCCCCGAACACGCTGCCCGACCCGACGAGGGAGGGCGTCGTCGGGTTCACCGTGACGTTCACCGGGCCGATCATCCAGAACGCCGCCGCCACGCTGCCGTTCACCGTGACGGCCCAGCCCGTCGACACCGAAGACGTCGTGAGCACCAACAACACCACGTCGACCGTCACCGACGAGCTCGGCAAGCAGGGCGACGACGAGGATGCAGCCGACATCACGCGGCAGCCGGGTCGGGTCTCGACCACGATCGACAAGAACATCGCGCGTGACGAGATCTGGGCGGTGCCGGGTTCGACCACCGACGTGAGCTTCCTCGCGACGGTGAACAACGGGCAACCGAACCCCTCGACGATCGGCTCCGAGTACCTGATCGTGAGCGATCCGCCGAACCCGCAGCCGGGTGACCCGGCCACGCCGTTCTGGAACACCTTCGACGCAGACCAGATCGTGGCCGGGGTGCCGGCCGACGCAGATCTCCAGGTCCAGTACTGGGACGGGACCCAGTGGGTCGACTTGCCCGGCGGTCAGCTCGACGGCGAGGGCACCTTGGTGGTGACGATTCCCGATGACCTGAAGGACGACATCCAGGGCATCCGATTCGTCTACACCCCGAAGCCCGGTGAGCTGCTGCCGCCCGGCTTCCAGGTCGCCCCGACGGTCACGGTCGAGACGCGCGACGAGTTCCGCGACGGTACGGGATCGGTCGCCGACGCGGCCGAGGCGGCAGACCCGCTCACCGTCGAGAACACGGCAGGTTCTGCGGTCGAGAACCCCAACGACACGAGCCCCGACGACAACACGGCGACCGACGGCGACCAGATCGACCTGAACCCGATCGACGGCGGAGGCCCGGGCCCCGACCTGCTCGAGAAGCACTGGATCGTCGACCCCGCCGACCCCCTCTTCGCGTTCAGCGAAGACCGGCGCACGGCGCGCATCTCGTGGTCGACCGAAGGACTGCCGTTCGACTCGGTCGCGATCACCGACGACCCGACGGCCGGCCCCGGCTATGGCGACGCCGCGATCGCGCAGTCGACCTTCGACGCATGGAACCTCGTCGAGATCGCCGCGATCGACAGTGCGCTCGATCCGGCGATGCAGTACGACCGCATCGCCTCCGTCGAGCTCTTCAACGGCGACACCGGCGCATGGGACGACGTCACCTCGGCCGCCTGCGGTGACGGCACCGCGTGCGACGGGGCGTTCCCCGGCTACGTGCTGTCGGCCGGCGAAGTCCAGACCACTCGGGCGGTGCGGCTCACCTACGAGGAGGGCTCGCACCGCGGCGCCGGCACCGGCCCGGCCCCCGGCTCGGGGGTCGCCGCCTCGTACGACCACGACCGCCGCCTCGATCTCGTGTTCGAGCTGCGCGACTTCAAGCGGAGCGACGGCGGACCGGTGACGGGCACGCTGCACAGCGAGGACTTCAACTCGGGTCAGCCCGGCGTCGTGAACAACACGGCAGGTCTCGTCGGCGATGGCCCGGCGCCGATCGACGAGCGCGACGACGACCTCATCACGATCCTCGACGCCACCGTCAACGTCTCGGTGTCGAAGACCTTCGACCAGGACTCGCTGCCGATCCCGCCCATCACCGAACCGCAATCGCGCTACCCGCTCGTCACCGCCACGATCACGGCGCGCAATGAGACCGAGGCATCGGTGGCGACGCTGCAGATCACCGATCCGGCACCCGGCTCGGCGACCGACATGTACGAGTACCTCAACCTGTACCGCATCGACTCGATCACGGTTCCGGCCGATGCGACGCAGTCGACGGTGACGCTCACCCGTGAGGGCGGTGCGGACGACGCGCCGATCTCGATCGCCGCGGCGCTCGCGCTCGGACACGACGACGTCGACGACGTCATCGGCGTCACGGTGCTGCACACCGACCCCGCCGGCGTGGAGATCCTGTCCACGGAGCAGAGCACGGTGCTGCTCACCTACCAGCTCAGGAAGACGGAGCGCAGCAACCCCGCTGAACCGGTGACGACCGCGGATCTCGCGACCAACGTCGCGGGCGCGGAGGTCACGCGGCCCGGCGGCAACCCCGCCATCGACGAGGCATCCGGTACCGACACCGACACCCTTCCGTTCGTCGAGGCGACGTACGGCGTCGTCGCGCAGAAGAGCATCGACCCTGCATCGCGCTTCGAGGACGAACCTCGCGACGGGTACACGGTGACGCTCACCGGACAGCCGACCGGCAACGTGCGCACGACCGTGCTCTCCATCACCGACGCGGAGCCGACCTTCTGGAACGCCTTCGAGTTCGCATCGTTCCCGACCGCGACGCTGCCGCAGAACCTGCATCAGCTTCGCGTCTCGGCGCTCGTCGGCGTCGAGTGGGAACTCGATGCGGGCACGGGCGAGCTCGGCTACACCTGCAACGGGTCGGCCGACCTCACCGCGTGCTGGGTCGTCGGGGACTGGCAGAACACCGCTGCCGACGGCACCGTGCTGCCGGCGCTGCCGAGCGGCGTCGCGAGCCCGGCCGACGTGCGCGGATTGCGCTTCGAGGTTCGCGTCAACGACGACCAGTCGAACTGGGAGAACCCGGTCAACCCGATCGTGCCCATCGCGTTCACGGCCGACCGGCTCGAGTTCCTGCACTACGGTCCGACGGGCGAGGTCGACTCGGTGCCCGTGCCGACGACCCGGCCGGGTCAGCCGATCGCGCCGGGCGAGACTGCGGCGGGCACCATGACCGACGTCGTGGACGTGCACGGCACTGGAGCGTGGGATGCCGCCGGCGGCACGGTCTGGGAGGCCGACGCCGACGCGACCGACAGCACGCAGCTGCTGCACCTGCAGAATGCGATCAAGGTCGAGAAGGTCCCCGGCAACGGTTCGGACGGCTCGGCGTCGCAGCAGTTCCCTCCGGCAGGGGCCATCCCGTACCGCATGACGATCACGAACACCGGGGACTGGCCGATGACCGGCCTCGAGCTCACCGATCAGGTCGCGACCGACGCGAGCGGCTCGCTGCTCGTGCCGGTGCCCGACGCCGACCCGGTGTTCGGCTTCACCCTCACCGCCGGTGACGGCACGGTGCTCGATGCCAGTGGCTTCTCCGGCACGCTCGACACGACCACCGGTCTCGTCACGATCACGGTGCCGGCCGGATTCGTCTTCGAGCCCGGCGAGGTGCTCGTGATCTCGGCAGCGCTGCAGTTCCGCCCGAACCTCGCTCCCGGCACGCCGGTCGGCAATACGATCACCGCGACGAGTGATCGCACCTTCGACACCTGCGAGTCGACGGCGTTCGCCGAGGCCGTGCCGCCCACGCAGGTGGCCGACGAATGTGCGGCGAACACCACCGTCAACCCGACGGCGGCGGCGCCGATCTCACTGCAGAAGGCCGTGCGGGGGGTCGGTGCCGGCGTGCCCGGCGCGGACCCCGGCGACCCGAACTACGACGACCTGGGCGTGCTCGACACGAACGACCCGGCCTCGGCCGCCGACTGCGCAGCGTCCAACTCGGCCGTGCCGGGCTATTACCTCAACGGTTGCGTCCCCATCACGCGCCCGGGCGGCGTCGAACGATGGCTGGTCGGCTTCACGAACCTCGGCAACATCCCGGTGGAGTCGATCGGCGGCATCGACGTGCTGCCGGCCGTCGGTGACACCGGTGTGACCATCGGCACCAGCCGCGGCTCGGAGTGGTCGCCGACCTTCCTCGGCAACATCGACATCCTCGACCCGACCGTGACCCACACGTCGTACTACATGACCACGGTCCCGGCGGTGGACTGCAATGCGAAGGACATCGAGTTCAGCACCCGCACGACGGCCATGCCCGCCGATGACCCCTGCTTCGCCGACGTGAGCACCCGCGACTGGATCGAGTTCACCGATGCCACCCCGGCGGCGGAACTCGCCGAGGCCAGAGCGATCAAGATCGTCGTGTCCTGGCCCGAAGGCGGCGGCCTGCCGCCGGGCGCATCGGGTGCCCTCACCTTCGACACGCAGACGCCCTTCTCGAACCCCGCGGCTGTCGGCGACGGTCTGCCGATCGCGTGGAACGCCGTCGCGTCGGGCTCGCGGGGTGATTTCAACGATGCCGAGGTCTACCAGGGGCCGGTCGAACCGGTGCGAGCGGGCGTGGCCGTGCCGACCGGTGAGATCGCGCTCGAGAAGCAGGTCGTCGTGCCCGCCGACTGGCCGGACGACTGGGTGCTGCCGACCTCGTACGACTTCGACGTGCAGTGCACCTCGGGCGGCGAAGCCGTCTCGCTCGTCGACGGTTCCGGCGGCCCGGCATCGCCGGTGTCGGTGCCGGCCGACGGCACGCAGGTCGTCTTCGGCTCTGGCACGAGCCTGCCGATGTACTCCGAGTGCACCGTGCAGGAGGTCACCGCGCAAGGCTCCACCGTCACCTATAACCCTTCGGGGTCCGGCGGCCGCTCGGGCGAGGTGACCGCGCGTCGCGATCTGACCGTTCGCCCCGACATCCATCACCCCGCGCCTGCCGAGGGCGAACTCGAGCAGGTGACGGTCACGAACACGTACGAGATCGGCGGGTTCTCGGTCAGCAAGGCCGTCGACAACGGTGGCGCCGAGAATCAGGACGGTGAGTCGATCGAGTACGAGTCGGTCTTCCGCTTCAGCGCTCAGTGCGAATTCGAAGGCGCGACAGTGCTCGACACCGAGTTCGACTTGGCGGATGGCGCCGTGCAGTCGTTCCCCGACCTGCCGGTCGGCTCGGTCTGCACCGTCGAGGAGATCGAGCAGCGGGGTGCCGCCGACACGACGATCGTCATCACCGAGAACGGCGTCGACGACGACCTCGGCGCCGTCACGAGCGTCGAGTTCACCGTGCTGCCCGACGACGCTTCCGGACAATCGGTCACCCTCGTGGCCGTCACGAACTACTACACGGTCGGTTCGGTCGAGGTGGTGAAGTCGGTCACCGGCACGGGAGCGGATGCCTGGGGCGGCACCTTCGGCGACTTCGAGGTGCGCCTCGTCTGCACGCTCTTCGCGGCCGACCCCGACGTCGTCTACAACGGCACGCACACCCTGACGAAGGATGCCCCGGGCGATGTGTGGCTCGTCGAGAACCTGCCGACCGGTGCCTCGTGCCGGGTCACCGAGATCGACGACGGCGGTGCGACCGAGTCGACCGTCTCGCCGCCCGGCAGGTTCGTCGTGGGCGACGCATCGGCCGAGGAGCCCGTGCGGATCGACATCGAGAACGAGTTCCGCACCGGGGCGCTCGACGTGCTGAAGCAGATCGCAGGCCCTGGCGCACCGGACTTCTCCGAGGGCGAGTACGTGTTCGAGGTCGTCTGCACCTACGAGGGCGAGACGGTCGTCGACCAGGAGCTCGTCGTCGAGAGCGATGGCGGCGCAGGGCCGTTCCGGAGCGAGACGATCAGCGGCATCCCGGTCGGGGCCGAGTGCGTGGTCACCGAGACCGACGCGGGCAACGCGGACGAGCCCGCGCCGCCCGTGACCGTGACGATCGCCGATCAGGCCGAGGCGGGCGTCGAGACCGTCGTCACCGCCGGGTTCGTCAACGAGTTCTCGCTCGGCACCGTCGAGCTCACGAAGCAGGTCGACGGCGAGGCCGCCGACGCCGAGTACGTCGTCGACGCGGTGTTCACGGTGCAGCTCACCTGCCAGGTCGAGGTCGACGGGCAGCTCGTCACGGTCTACGACGGAGCGATCGAGATCACGGCGGGGGAGACGATCGAGGTCGTCGACGCGAACGGAGATCCGGTGGCGCTGCCGGGCGGCACGCACTGCTTCGCCGCAGAGACCGACGAGGGCGGCGCGTCGACCGCGACGGTGGACTTCGATTCCTACGAGAACGCGGCGATCATCGAGGCATCCGACACGGCGCAGCTCCTGACCATCACGGCGACGAACACCTTCGACGAAGGCAGCCTCGTGCTCGAGAAGACGGTGAGCGGCGACGCGTCGCAAGCGGCGGGCAAGATGTTCCGCATCGAACTCACGTGCGTGCTCGATCGCGGCGCCAACGACCCCTCTGTCGCCCTCGACGCCGAACCGGTGACGATCACGGCCGGTGAGACGAAGCGGATCGACGGGCTGCCGGTCGGTGCCGAGTGCTGGGCCGAAGAGGTCGAGAACGGCGGGGCGGTCGAGGTCACCGTGAGCGCGACGAAGGCCGCTCCGGTGGTCGTCGGCGACGACGAGATCGTCACGATCACCGTCGACAACCGCTTCGCCCCGCCGCTGCCGGCGACGGGCGTCGACGGTGATGCGCTCGCCGCACGCATGACGTGGGCCCTGCTCCTCACCGGCAGCGGCCTGGCGCTCGTTGCGTTCGTGCTCGTGCGCCGGCGACGCGGTCGGGCCGAGCTGAGGCACAGCGCCGGCTGAGCCCCGGCACCCGTTGACGCGGGGTGAACGACGAACGCCCGGCCGGGTCAACCGGCCGGGCGTTCGCGTCGAGCGCGGCGTTCGCTAGGGCGTGACGATGTCGAACGCGTCGTCGCCGGGGTCGATGACCCCGAGGAGCTGTTCGAGCACCGTCGCATCGCCGCCGAGGTCGACGCCGGCCGAGGCCGAATCGCCGCCGAGGAGCGCCAGGACGCGCCCCTTGGTGAGGCTGAGCGTCAGCTCGACGTCGCCTGCGCCGTCTTCGAGGTAGATGAGCACGCCGTTTCGGAGCGTCACCCGGAAACGCCGGTCGAGGTCGGTCAGCACGATCGCGAACGACAGGTCGAGGTCCCAGGCCTTCGGGCCGTCGATCTTGATCGCGATGGCATCGAGCAACTGCTCGGGGCTGAGCTGGGCCAGCATCGACGGAGCGGTCGTCTTCGTCGGCGTGCCGAAGTTGCCGACGCGCAGCTCGGTCGCTCCCGAGAGGAAGAAGTTGCGCCACGTGCCGTTCTCCGAGCCGTACGCGAGCTGTTCGAGCGTATCCGCGTAGAGCGCTCGCGCGCCCTCGTGGTGCTCGTCGACGAACACGGCGTGGTCGAGCAGGGTCGCCGCCCAACGGAAGTCGCCGCCGTCGAACGCGGCCTGCGCGAGCTCGACGACGCGATCGATGCCGCCGATCGCCTCGACGTAGCGCGTGGCGATCGCGGCCGGCGGATGCGGCCAGAGCCGCGCGGGGTTGCCGTCGAACCAGCCGAGGTAGCGCTGCACGATCGCCTTGACGTTGTGGCTCACCGAGCCGTAGTAACCGCGCGTGTGCCACGCCTGCTCGAGTGCCGGCGGCATCTCGAAGGTCTCCGCGGCCTCGGCTGCGGTGTACCCGCGGTTGACGAGTCGCAGTGTCTGGTCGTGCAGGTAGGCGTAGAGGTCGCGCTGCACCGACAGGAACTCGACGATGTTCTCGCGGCCCCACGTCGGCCAGTGGTGCGAGGCGAAGACGGCGTCGGTGCGGTCGGCGTACCGCGTGATCGCTTCGGTGAGGTACTGCGACCACACGTGCGGGTCGCGCACGACCGCTCCGCGGAGCGTCAGCAGGTTGTGCAGGTTGTGCGTGGCGTTCTCGGCCATGCACAGTGCGCGGTAGCGAGGGAAGTAGAAGTGCATCTCCGATGGCGCTTCGGTGCCCGGCGCCATCTGGAATTCGATCTCGACGCCGTCGACGGTGTGCGTCTCGCCCGTCGTCGTGATCTCGAGCGTCGGCACGATCATGCCGATCACGCCGGTCGATGTGGTCTGCCCGAGGCCCGCGCCCACGGCGCCCTGCGGCCCGCGCTCGAGTGCCGCGCCGTACATGTAGCCGGCTCGCCTCGCCATCGCCGTGCCGGCGTAGACGTTCTCGGCGACGGCGTGCTCGACGAAGCCCTCGGGTGCGATGATCTGCACCGAGCCCGAGTCGACCTCTGCCTGCGTCGTCACGCCGAAGACACCGCCGAAGTGATCGACGTGCGAGTGGGTGTGGATGACGGCGACGACCGTGCGGTCACCGCGATTCGCGCGGTACAGCGCGAGCGCGGCGGCCGCGGTCTCGGTCGAGATGAGCGGGTCGATCACGATGACGCCCGTGTCGCCCTCGACGATCGTCATGTTCGAGAGGTCGAGGCCGCGCACCTGGTAGATGCCCTCGACGACCTCGTAGAGGCCCTGCCGCGCGACGAGTTGCGACTGGCGCCAGAGGCTCGGATGCACCGTGGCGGGCGCCTCGCCGCCGAGGAAGGCGTAGCTGTCGTTGTCCCAGACGACCTCCGCGGCGTCGTTCCGCACGACACCCGGCTCGAGCGCGGCGATGAATCCGCGATCGGCGTCGTCGAAATCACGTGTGTCGTCGAACGGCAGGTGCGCGAGCGCGGCGGCCTGTTGCGCCCGGATGGTGTCCGTGGCCGGCTTGTGGTCCATTGAATGAAGTTCCCCCTTCACGGGCGGTGATCGCCCTCTGCCATCGTGACAACCGGCCACGGCCGATGCAAGGGAACGCGCGCAGGGGAACGTGCAGAACGCTCGAGTCCGGAGACGACGAAGGGGGCGGATGCCCGCGGCATCCGCCCCCTTCGAACCGCGAGGCTACTTCTCGGTCCCGATGGCCCCGTCGATGTTCTCGCGGACTCCGTCGACCTTGTCATGGTGCTCTTCGGGCAGCACCTTCTTGGCTGCCTCGGTCACGCCGTCGAGCAGCTTGTCGCTGATGTCCTCGGCCTGCTCGCTGTCGAGCGCGTCGGCGATCTTGTCCTTGTTCTCCTCGATGAAGTCTTGCGCCTTCTTCGTGATGTCGTCCAGAGAACCCATGGCCCCCACCTTTCGTTCGTCGTGGTCTTGCTGTGGTCATCGTAGGGGTGGCTCCCGTCGATGGGAAGGGCTGCGACGCGGGGTGACGATCTCTTCGCCGAACGGTCACCTCCGCGTCGTCGGCGCGTGGCACACTCGAACGGTGACTGCGACACGCCCTTCCGACGACGACCTCCTCGGCCGATTCATCCGCTTGAGCCCGTTCGACATCGCCGACATCCCCGAGCTGTATCGCGCCCTCTGCCGTCCCGAGGTCTTCGCCGGTGGCTACGGCGGAGGACCCGACGGGCTGCCCGCCGACGCCGTCGCCTACGACGCGTTCGCGCGGTCGTACTACTCGGCCGACGAGTCGGCGATGCCGTGGACGGTGCGGCTCCGCGGCGGCCCCGACGACGGCCGGGTGGTCGGCGCGACGAAGCTCGGCGACTTCGACCTGCCGAACGAGTCGACGCACATCGGGTGGACGGCCTACGACCCGGGCGTCTGGGGCACGGCGGTCAACCCCGAGGCGAAGCTGCTGCTGCTCGACCTCGCGTTCCGCAACGGGTTCGGCCGGGTGAAGATCCAGGCCGATGCGAACAACGCTCGGTCGCGCGCCGCGATCGAGAAGCTCGGCGCCCGCCTCGACGGAGTCATGCGCCGGCACAAGCGCCGCGCCGACGGCAGCTGGCGCGACAGCGCCGTGTACTCGGTGATCATCGACGAGTGGCCCGAGGTGCGGGTGGGCCTCGAGGCGCGACTCGCCGCGCACGGCGACCGCCCGGTCGAGGTGCGCCCGGGCGCCTAGCCCCAGAGCTGCAGTGCGCCGTCGACGATCGCGGCGGCGCCGCCGGCATACGCGATCACGATCACGGCGATGCGCGCGGCGTGATGGGGGATGCGGCGGTGCAGGAGCTCGCCGAGGCCGAGGCCGACGAGCAGCGCCCCGATGACGAGCGGCCAGGCGCCGGGTTCGAGCTCGGGCAGCGCCCACCCGGTCGCACCGAGCTTGCCGACGAGCGAGGCCGCGCCGATCACGACGAAGTAGGGCTGGGCGGTGGCGGCGAACCCGGCCTGCGGCCACCGTGTCGCTACCGCGTAGACGCTGAGCGCCGGTCCGCCGACGCCGGCCGAGGCGTTCATGAATCCGGATGCCGCGCCGGCGAGGATCGCCGGAACCGGCCCCGTCGCGACGTGGTCGGTGCGGGTGACGAGGAGCGAGACGGTGAGGGCGACGATGACGAGAACCCCGACGCCGAGCTGGAGCACCGGCCCGGGCAGGCGCGCAGCGACGAGTGCGCCGACGGCGGTGCCGACGAGCGCCGGCACGACGAGCCATCCGAACCTGGTCCAGTCGACGAGCTTCCACACCCTCGGCAGGATGAGGAGCGAGGAGAGCACGGCGCAGAGGTTCACGAGCACGACGCCGTCGAAGGGACCGAGCAGGATCACGAGCGCGGGCGCGGCGATGAGCGCGAAGCCCATGCCCGTGACGCGTTGCGCCAGTGCGCCGACGAGCACGGAGACGGCGACGGGCAGGAGCACCGGGCGAGTCTACCCGGGCGGCGTTCGGCGGGCTCGGCGGGGGGAGCCGACTCAGCGCGTCGAACGACGGCGGAGGCGGGTCGTCGAGAGCGCCGCGACTCCGGCGACGAGGGCGCCGAGTGCGATCCATGCGGCGACGCCGGAGGCGGGGTCCAGGCCGGTGGCCGGCAGCGTGCCCGCGGTCGTTCCGCCGCCTGCGGGCGGCGTCGGGGTGGGCGTCGGCGTCGGCGCATCCGCGAGCAGCACGAAGTCCTGGTCGCTGAACGCCTCGCCGGTCTCGGTGATGGTGACCGTGATCGTCGAGGGCCCGACGGCGGTGTATCCGGCCGGGACGGTGAGCGTCATCGTGTACTCGCCGGGCGGCAGGGTGCCGGCCGCGTACGTGCCGTCGGGGCCGCTCGTGAGGGGCGTCGCCCCGTCGGGCCCGGTGATCGTAACGGTCGCGCCGGGGAACGGCGTGCCGTCGTCGGTGGCAACGGTGCCCTCGATGCTGCCGGTCTTCGCGATCGCGAAGTCGACGCCCGTGACGTCGCTCGTGGTCACCGATTCGTTGCGCGTTGCCGGCCCGACAGCGACGGTGCCCTCGGGCGCCGTCATCGTGATCGTGTAGTCACCGGTCGGCAGAAGCGGGAAGCGGTAGGTGCCATCGGCGCCCGTGACGGTCGAGAGCGTACCGCCGGGGCCGGTCGCGGTGACGGTGACGCCGGGCACGCCGGCACCGGCGGCGGTGACGGTCCCAGAGAGCGAGGGATTCGCCGCGACCACGAAGTCGACACCGGTGATCGGCGTCTCGACGCCGTCGGGAACGGTGAACGGCGGCGGGCTCGACGTGATGGTGTACCCGTCGGGCGTCGTGATCGTCGCGGTATAGCTGCCCACCGGAACGGTGTCGAACAGGTAGTCGCCGTTCGAGTCGGTCGTCGTGGTGAGGCCGTCGATCGTCACCTGGACCCCGGGCATCGGGTTGCCCTCGGAATCCGAGACGTTGCCCGAGACCGCGACCGGCACGATATCGCGGATCGAGAAGTCGACCACGGCGTCGGCGGTCGACAGGTCGGCCGGCTTGCGGGAGGCGTCGACCGCGATCTTGCCCGCAGGCAGCACCGCCTCGACGGTGTACCCGTCGGTCGCGAAGAAGCCCGGGAAGCCGTAGAGGCCGCCGCCGGCCGTGGTCGCGGTGCCGACGACGGTTCCGTTGGCGTCGATGAGGTTGAGCGCGACCCCGTCGACGGGGCCCGTGCCGGTGTCGGTGACCGTGCCGGTGATGTCGCGCGCGAGCGAGGCGAACCAGGTCTGATAGACCGGCAGGCCCGAGCGGCGCGTGAAGAAGAACGAGAGCGAGCTGATCGGCACGGAGGGTTCGAACCATCCCGCCGCACCGTTCGTGTCGGCGGCGGTCGCGTTGCCCGTCAGCGTGAGGGTCGCGGGGTTCCAACTCGGCACGTCGGCCGCGTCGCCCGAGCACGAGGGCTTGCCGACGACGCCGGGCGCGCAGTAGTTGAACCCGCCCCGGAACCCGAGCTCGGCGGCCGTCAGCGCCGCACCGTTGGCCCCGACCGCGGCGATGCGCACCTGGTCGGCGTCGATGTCGCCGAGCACGAAGGTCCAGTTCGACGACGGGGTCGGGGTCGGGAACGAATAGGTCGTCGTCGAGGTGCCGGTGGGCGTGTCGGCCTTCGGCCGGAGGTTCAGGTACGGCTGGTTCAGGCTCGAGCCGTACTTCGCGCCGACCGGCGTGCCCTGCGCGAGCCAGTTGGATGCCCCGGAGATGACGCCGACCTGACCGGCCCGGGAGTCGCTCGTGACCGAGGCGGCGAGCGCCGGCTGCCCGGCGAGGGTCATCGTCGTCTGGAACGCACCCCCCGCACCGGTGAGCGGCGCCCACGTCGCCCAGCTCGCGGTCGTCGCGGCCGATGCCGGCGTGATCGCAACCGTCGTCAGCACGGCAGCGGTGATGAGGCCGGTCAGACCGGCGAAGAGCATGCGATTCCCCCGAGGCATGGCGCACAGCCTATTCGACCGACCCAGTCCGCGCACCCCCCGGCCAGTCAGCGCACGCGTCGCTCCGGAACGTGCAGTCGGGTGAGGAAGGCGTCGGTGCCGCGCGGGATGCCTCGGTGGTCGCCCCGGGAGACGAGCACGGTGACGAGCACCGCGAGGGGGACGGTCCACGCGGCGGGCTGTTCGAGGAACGGGCGGAGCACGGGCGCCGCGGCCGAGAGGAGCGGCCCGCCGAGGATGGCGCCGCCCGCGAGCAGCGCGCCGGTCAGCATGCCCGCGATCGCGCCGCGCGCCGTGAGTCCGCGCCACCAGATGCCGAGGATCAGCATGGGGCAGAGGGTCGACGCCGTGAACGCGAAGACGAGCCCGACGCTGCCCGCAAGGCCGGTCGACTCGGTCGACAGCGCCACGACGAGCGGGATGAGCGACGAGGCGACGGCTGCGATGCGGAATCCCCGCACGCTGCCGCCGAGCAGGTCCTGGCTGATGACGCCGGCGAGCGAGACGACGAGTCCCGAAGAGGTCGACAGGAACGCGCCGAACGCACCGGCGATGACGAGGGCGGTGAGCAGCTCGCCCCAGATGCCCGGCACGAGCCGCCCCGGCAGCAGGAGGATGAGCGCGTCAGCCTCGCCGGAGGCCGCGAGGTCGGGGGCGAACGCCCGGCCGAGCAGGCCGAACGCCGTCGGGAACAGGTAGAACACCGACAGCAGGGCGAGCACGATGACGGTCGTGCGCCGGGCCGCGACCCCATCGGGATTCGTGTAGAAGCGCACGAGCACGTGCGGCAGGCCGAGGGTTCCGAGGAGCAGCGCCACCATGAGCGAGACGGTGCGATAGACATCGAGGTCGGCCGGGCCGGCCGCCGGGGGGAACGCCTCGGCGGGCGTGAGCTGGGCGGGCGGCTCGCCGCCGCCGACGAAGAGCAGCAGCACGACGACCGGCACGGCCAGCGCGGTGAGCTTCAGCCAGAACTGGAACGCCTGCACGAAGGTGATCGAGCGCATGCCGCCCGCCGCGACGATGACCGCGACGAGCACCGCGACCGCGACCGACCCCACCCATGACGGCAGGCCCGTCGTGATCCGCACCGTGAGCGCCGCGCCCTGCAGCTGCGGCACGATGTAGAACCAGCCGACGACGATGACGAGCGTCGAGGTCACGCGCCGCGCCCACGTCGACTCGAGCCGCGCCTCGGTGAAGTCGGGGATCGTGTAGGCGCCCGAGCGGCGCAGGGGCGCCGCCACGAAGAGCAGGAGCATGAGATAGCCGGCCGTGTAGCCGATCGGGAACCAGAGGCCGCCCGAGCCCTGCAGCAGGATGAGTCCGGCGATGCCGAGGAACGAGGCGGCAGAGAGGTACTCGCCGCCGATCGCCGAGGCGTTCCACCACGGCCGCACGGTGCGCGAGGCGACGTAGAAGTCGCTCGTCGTACGTGAGACGCGCAGGCCGTAGAAGCCGATGAGGGCCGAGGCGAGCGCCACGGCGGCGATCGCCGAGTAGCCGATGACGGGGTTCACTCCGCCTCCGTCAGCGACCGGTAGCGTGCCTCGTTGCGTGCCGCGGCGCGCACGTAGAGCCCCGCGACCGTGAGCGTCAGGGGATACACCCCCATGCCGAGCAGCAGCCACGAGGCGGGAACGCCGAAGACGAAGCTCGAGTCGAGGGCGGGCACGAACGCGATGGCGAGCACGAAGAGCGTCGTGGCCGCCGCGAAGCCGACGGCGAACACGATCGCGAGCCGCAACTGCGAGCGGATCAACGAGCGCACGTAGACCCCCGCGATATCGCTCGTCGGCCCGCCACGCGCATGCGGTGGCAGCGGCCGAGCGGATGCCCCGCCACCGCCCGGTCGCGGAGCGGTGACGCGGACCCGGGGCGGCGGCCCCGCGGCATCCGCTCGCCCGCTCGACGGCTCGGTCACGCTACGTCCTCGGGCGGATGATCGTCTGGTCCAGCCGCTCGCGGAGGGCCGGCAGCAGTCGGCGGCTCACCGGCAGCTCTGCCTGGCCGACCGTGACGCTCGGGTGATCGGAGCCGAGCCGGATGCGGCTGATGTGGGCGAGCGACACGAGGTACGAGCGGTGCACGCGCACGAAACCGGCGTCGGCCCACTGGCGCTCGAGGTCGCTCATGGGCACGCGCACGAGGTAGCTCGCCTCTTCGGTGTGCAGCCGTGCGTAGTCGCCCTGCGCCTGCACGTAGCGAACGTCGTCGCGGCGGATCATGCGCGTGGTGCCGCCGAGGGTGACCGCGACCATCTCGGGCTCCGACGGTGCGCCGGCCGTCGTCTGGCTCGCAGCGCCCGCCTTCAGCGCCTCGACGATGCGGCCGACCGAGCGGTGCAGGCGTTCGGTGCGGACGGGCTTCAGGAGGTAGTCGACGGCGGCGAGGTCGAAGGCCTCGAGGGCTCCCTCTTCGTCGGCGGTGACGAAGACGAGCACGGGTCGGTGCTCGAACCGGGCGAGTGCTCGCGCGAGGTCGAAGCCCGTGAGCCCCGGCATGTGGATGTCGAGGAAGGCGGCGTCGACCGGTTCGCGCGTGAGCAGGCGGATCGCCTCGGCCCCGGATGACGCCTGGTGGATCACGCCGATGCGCGGGTCCTGCCCGAGCAGGAAGGCGAGCTCGTCGATCGCGGGCTGCTCGTCGTCGGCGATGAGCACGGAGATCATGGTTCAAGTCTCCCATCGGGGCTCGCTGCGGCAGAGGGGCGTCGTGGCCCCGACTTCGGCACCCGCATGCGCACGAGCGTGCCGGCGCCGACGTTGGTCTCGACCACGAGGCCGAGCTCGTCGCCGTAGACCTGGCGGAGGCGGGCGTCGACGTTGCGGAGTCCCACGTGCTCGCCGCCGGCCGGGGCCCCCGCGAGCACCCCGGCGAGCACCTCGGGGTCGATGCCCACCCCGTCGTCCTCCACGCTGATCTCGGCGAACGCGCCGGCGTCGGCGGCCGTGATCGTGATGTGCCCGCCGCCCTCCTTCGACTCGAGGCCGTGCCGCACGGCGTTCTCGACGAGCGGCTGGATCGAGAGGAACGGCACGACCGTCGAGAGCACCTCGGGGGCGATCTGCAGGGTCACCTTCAGGCGCTCGCCGAAGCGGGCCCGTTCGAGGCGCAGGTAGCTGTCGATCGACCGCAGCTCCTCTGCGACGGTCGTGAAGTCGCCGTGCCGGCGGAACGAGTACCGGGTGAAGTCGGCGAACTCGAGCACGAGTTCGCGCGCCTGCGCGGGATCGGTGTTGATGAACGAGGCGATCGCGTTCAGCGAGTTGTAGATGAAGTGCGGGCTGATCTGCGCACGCAGCGCACGCACCTCGGCCTCGGCGAGCGCCGCGCGCGACGCATCGAGCTCGCCGAGCTCGACCTGCGCGGCGACCCAGTCGGCCACCTCGCCGGTCGCCCGCACGAGACCGGCCCGCACGGGGGAGGCGAAGGCGACGATCGCGCCGAGCGGCCCCGTGCTGCCGACGATGGGGGCGACCACCGCGTCCGTCTCCCAGGCGCCGATGGGGATGCGGCGCTGCACCTGCTGCCGGCCCCCGGCGATCGCCGCCGCCGCGAGCCGCTCGGCGACCGGGCGCACGGCCTCGTCGCCGTCGATCGCGATGGTGCCCGAGCGATCGACGATCGCGAGGCTGTCGCAGCCGAGCAGGGCGCGCAGGTGCTTGCCGGCGCGGGCCGCGTCGAGTTCGTCGATGCCGCCGCGCAGGTGCTTCGCGGCCCGCGACGCGAGGTGGAGGGTCTGGTAGGTCGCCTGCTCGGCGTCGGTGCCGAGCTCCTTCGAGCTCAGCACGATGCGCCGCAGGAACACCACGAGCCCGACCGCGAGCGCCCCGCCGACCACGCCGAGGGCGGCGGCGAGCAGCATCGACTCGGGCATGCACGACAGCGTAACCGTTCGAGCTTCAGCGGCCCGCTCGCTCGTCGACCTCCGCTCGCCGCTCGTCGCACGATGGGTGCCGTTCGGCGACGACGAGCGGTATCGACCCCACGCCGACGTGCGAGCGCGCGAGAGTTGCCCCACTGCATCCCGCAGCGGCCGGGCCCCCCGCCCCGCCACGACCCCGAAGGAGACTCGCCATGGGCAACGATGCCCTGAGCGCGGAGACCGAGACGGCCCCACCCGTCGACTACCGCGCGGTGCAACAATCCGAAGAGTTCCAGCGACTGCGTTCGAAGCACCGGAGGTTCGTCTTCCCCGTGCTGGCCGCGTGCCTCGTCTGGTACCTCGCATACGTGCTGCTCGCCGGCTACGCGCACGACTTCATGTCGACGCCCGTGTTCGGCAGCGTCAACGTCGCCATCCTGCTCGGCCTCGCGCAGGTCGTGACGACCTTCGCCGTGACGACCTGGTACGTGCGCTACGCCAACAAGGAGCTCGACCCCATCGCCGAGGAGATCCGCGACGAGATCGAGACCGGCGCGACGTTCACCGCTGAGGAGGTGGCGCGCTGATGCTGCACTTCGAAGCCGCGAGCGCCTCGCCCGGCGAGCCCTGGCTCAACATCGCCATCTTCGGCGCCTTCGTCGCGATCACGATGATCATCGTGTTCCGCGCGAGCCGCAACAACAAGACCGCCGCCGACTACTACGCCGCGGGCCGCTCGTTCACGGGCGGCCAGAACGGCTCGGCGATCGCCGGCGACTACCTCTCGGCCGCGTCGTTCCTCGGCATCGTCGGCGCGATCGCCATCACGGGCTACGACGGGTTCCTCTACTCGATCGGCTTCCTCGTGGCGTGGCTCGTCGCGCTGCTGCTCGTCGCCGAGCTGCTCCGCAATACGGGCAAGTTCACGATGGCCGACGTGCTGTCGTTCCGGCTGAAGCAGAAGCCGGTGCGCATCGCAGCGGCGACCACGACGCTCGTCGTCTGCTTCTTCTACCTGCTCGCGCAGATGGCCGGGGCCGGCGGGCTCGTCTCGCTCCTCCTCGGCGTCGGCGACCAGCTCGGCCAGGCGCTCGTCATCACCGTCGTCGGCGCGCTCATGATCCTCTACGTGCTCATCGGCGGCATGAAGGGCACGACCTGGGTGCAGATCATCAAGGCGATCCTGCTCATCGCGGGCGCCGGCGTGATGACGGTCTGGGTGCTCGCGATCAACGGCTTCAACTTCTCGACCCTGCTCGACAACGCGGTCGCCGCGGCGGGCAACCCCGAGATCCTGAACCCCGGCATGAAGTACGGCGTCTCCGAGATCGCGAAGGTCGACTTCCTCTCGCTCGGCCTCGCGCTCGTGCTCGGCACCGCCGCGCTGCCGCACGTGCTCATGCGCTTCTACACGGTGCCCACCGCGAAGGAGGCTCGGAAGTCGGTCGTCTGGGCGATCTGGCTGATCGGCATCTTCTACGTGTTCACGCTCGTGCTCGGCTACGGCGCGGCGGCCCTCGTGGGCGCCGACGTCATCGCCGCGGCTCCGGGCGGCCCGAACTCGGCAGCACCGCTGCTCGCCTTCGAGCTCGGCGGACCGCTGCTCCTCGGCCTCATCTCGGCGATCGCGTTCGCGACGATCCTCGCGGTGGTCGCCGGACTCACGATCACGGCGGCGGCCTCCTTCGCCCACGACATCTACGCGAGCGTCGTGAAGAAGGGCAAGCCGGCACCGGGCGCCGAGGTCAAGGTCGCCCGCCGCACCGTCGTCATCATCGGCGTCGTGGCGATCATCGGCGGCATCGGGGCCAACGGCCAGAACGTGGCGTTCCTCGTGGCGCTCGCGTTCGCCGTCGCGGCATCCGCGAACCTGCCGACGATCGTCTACTCGCTGTTCTGGAAGCGCTTCACCACGCAGGGCGCCCTCTGGAGCATGTACGGCGGCCTCGCGTCGGCGATCATCCTCATCATCTTCTCGCCGGTGGTCTCGGGTTCCGAGACCTCGATGCTGAAGACCGAGGCGATCGACTTCGCGATCTTCCCGCTCTCGAACCCCGGCATCGTCTCGATCCCGCTCGCCTTCTTCCTGGGCTGGCTCGGCACGGTGCTCGACAAGAAGAAGGAGGACCCCGCGAAGCAATCCGAGATGGAGGTGCGTTCGCTGACCGGCGTCGGAGCCGAGAAGGCGACCCAGCACTGAGAACCTCCCGGCGGCGAGAAGTCCCACTCGTCGCCGGGAACCCACTTCGACGCGGCGGGAATGCCTGCCCGTGCCGTGTCGTCGAGTGAAGAGGCGGATGCCGCAGCAGCACGCTGCGGCATCCGCCCTCGTCGTTCGTGCTCGGTGCGGCTAGCCCGAGGTGATTGCGACGCCGACGGTGAACTCGCCGATGTGTTCTGCGCCGTCAGACCCGTCGTCGTTGATGCCGAGCTGCAGTTGCCCGTCTTGCGGGCAGGCCGTCTCTGCGCCGGTGCCGACGACGAACGGTGCCTGTCCGGCGATGTTGCCGATGAGGGCGGCGTGGTTGACGGACTCGAGTCCGTCGACGTTCCAGTCGGGCTCGAAGTCGGGTGTGCCACCCGGCCCCGAGCTGCGATCGGGTGTTGCACTGTCCTGCAGAGCGCCGCTCGCGACGAAGCGCAGGAGGTCGCCCGTGCTGCAGGCGAGGCCGACGTCGGTCCACGTCGTTCTCGCAGAAACGGGGACGACGGCCGTGCTCACGAGGTTCTCGACCGGCGTCATCACGACCGACGCCTCGAATGCGCCCGAGTTGCCCTCGAGGCCGACGTCGTTGATGCCCAATGAGAGGGGGCCGGTCGCGGGGCAGAAGCCGTGGAACTCGCTCCCGACGACGAAGTACGGCGCTTGCTCTCCGACGCGGCCGATGAGGGAGACGGTGTTGGCATCGGGAAGCCCGGCCACGTTCCACTGATGGAAGTGCGGGTCGGTGAGACCGTCTGGCGGAACGGTTGAAGCGGGGTTCTCCTCATGCAGCACGGTTCCGGTCGCAGTGATGTCGAGGTCGTCGCCGGCCGAGCAGTCGAGGCCGGTCGGAGTCCAAGCGTCGGCTGCCGGAACGGCGACGGCGGCGGTTTGGGAAGTGCGTGGAGCGGGCACCGCGCCGGAGCCGGTCTGGTCGTCGAGGGATGCGATGACACCCCACGTGGCGAGGCCGGCGATGACGACCGCGGCTGCGCCGAGCGCAATCGCGAGCGTGCGCCGCTTCGACGATGGTGTGCCGCCATCACCCTGAGGAGAAGTTTCCTTCAGATGGGGGGCTTCGGGCGGAGGTGGAGCCGGCACCGGTGCCGGCGTTGCGACAGGTTCGGGGACGACGGGTTCGGGGACGACCGCGGGTTCGGGGACGACGACGAGTTCCACCGCAACCGGTTCCGCCGGCTTCGGCGGGTCTGCTTCGGGGCTGGATCCGTCGTCTACCGCCGCCAGAGGGGTCGGTAGCTGCGTGATGTCGAAGATCCGGGTGTCATCGCCGCGAAGATAGAGCACCGGGGTGACCCACTCGAGGGTTCCCCGGCCGAGGCCGAGGATGCCGACGCGCCCGCTGCGGACGGCTTCGTCGATGCTGCGTCCGTGGGCGAGCGAGGTGTAGAAGCCGCGTGAGAACGCGATCGCGGCACGATCGGAGATCGCGAACTGCATGGCGGCCACCGCGTGGATCCCGCTGCGAACGAGGGCTGCGGCGGTGCCCGAGAACAGGTCGTCCGGGCTGGCCGCTCCCGACAGGCAGGAGTTGAGCATCACGAGGCGCGGCGTGGGCTCCGCTTCGTGCAGGAGATCCGCGAGACTGCTCGCGGAAACGAAATCCGGGCGACCGTTCTCATCGAGGAGCACCAGCTGACCTTCATCCGTCGCCGCATCGAATCCGCCGTGCCCGATGAAGTGCAGCACGTGCCACGACTGCTCGAGCAGCTTCTCGTGGACACCCGACCAGGTGACATCGTCGAGCCAGACCAGCTCCACCAGCCCCGCGTCGAGGTGCGGGCGCAGTGCTTCTTCGAGGCGGCCGCGCTCCGCGTCGGTGTCGAGCGGTTGGAGGCCGCGCGGCGATGCCACGATTCCCAGAATCCGGAGCGGCGGGTCGATGGCGAGCGCCGCGGGCGTGAACGGCGTCGGTACATTCCGCACGAGCGGTTCTTTCCGGCACAGGTAGGCGCCGGTCTCGGGGTCGTAGAGCGACTCCCACGGCAGGGCCGCCAGCCCCGGCGCGCTCAGTCGGAGCACGAGCTGCAGAGTCTGCCCGCGTTCCTGCGCGACAGCAGAGCTCATGCGATAGGCGGCGCCGACGGCGTCGTCGAAGACGGAGGTGAACAGGCTGCGCCCGACCTGCTGCACGGTCGCCTCCGCGTCGGAGACGATACGTCGTGCCGAGACGGCCGAGGCGAGCACGGTGGTCTCGAATTGCGAACGGCGCGAGAGCAGCGTATCGATGTCGAGGGCGAACTCGCGCGTCGGCTGACCTCCGCCGATCGAGCGGAGTACCCGTGCGACGAACACGCCTTCGCCTGAGCCCGGGCTGATCTCCAGTTCGAGGATCGCGTTCTTGGTGTTCTTGGCCTCCATGGCGTTCGCCGCCGTCGTTTCAGGATGTCGGACGGGGTGCTCAGGTCGAAGCGGCGGCGGATGTCCACCGCAGCTTGATCGAGAAGTTCGCCGTCGAGCTGGCTGCGGCGACGAATGCGCCCACTTCGGCACTCATCTGGATCCCGAAGGCGACCTCGATGTCGTCGGGTGCCGCGTCCGACGAACGGAGTTCGCTGAGGAGTGAACGCACTGCTGGTTTGATGCGAGCGATCGCGTCGTCGATGGTTTCGTTTGCGCGCTGGACGAGCGCGTCGCCGGTCATCCCACGCATCGCGACTCCCGTGAAGGGGTCGGCATCCTGCACCTGGACCGTGACTTCGCCGCCATCGGCGGACGGGAACGTGACCAGCTTCGGCATCGTGGGCTCCTTCCGGTCGTTGATCCGTGGGGTAGTCGTTCCCCTCGTTCGTTCGAACAGCCTGTGCCGATAGGCGAACTCTAGCCTCGAAGGCGCGAAGGCGCCATCGGTGCCAGCCCTGAACTGTTCGGCGCGCGTCGAAGGATCACCGCCGTGTTCAGGCGGATTCCGGACAAGCACCCCGTCGGAGGCTTTTGGCCGTGTGCGGCCGGGTTGGCTCGGCACGGCGCCCGACAAGAAGAAGGAGGACCCCGCGAAGCAATCCGAGATGGAGGTGCGTTCGCTGACCGGCGTCGGAGCCGAGAAGGCGACCCAGCACTGAGAACCTCCCGGCGGCGAGAAGTCCCACTCGTCGCCGGGAACCCACTTCGACGCGGCGGGAATGCCTGCCCGTGCCGTGTCGTCGAGTGAAGAGGCGGATGCCGCAGCAGCACGCTGCGGCATCCGCCCTCGTCGTTCGTGCGCGAGGCGCCGCGACTCGAGGCGGGCCCTTCAGCGCACCTCGACCTGGCTGCCCGACTTCACGTCGAGGCTCACCGAGACGTACGACGGCAGCTCGCCGGCGAGATCGTCGCGGTACGCCTCGAGGGGCGGCAGCTCGCCGCCGGGGCTCTCGACACCGACCGTGGCCTGCAGCCCGTTCCAGCTGACGCCCGTGACGGAGGCGCCCTTCGTGCCGTCGAGCCAGTCGCCGGTGACGGAGTGCAGGGTCATGGTCCACGAGGCGACGAACGCGATGACGAGCGAGTTCACGACGAGGGGGATCGCGACCACCGCGGTGAGCACGCCGACGATCGTGTACGCGCGCCGGCGGTTCGCATCGACGACGGCCTCGGGGTCGCGCGGGTAGCCGGCGAGCGTGAAGACGAGTGATCCGGCGATGATGAGCGCCACGACGTTCGAGAGGAACAGCATCGAGGCGCCGAATGCCGCGTCGAACTGGCCCTGGCCGAGGCTCACGCCGACCACGCCGAGCGGCGGCACGAGCGAGATCGAGATCGCGACGCCGGGCAGGATGTTGCTGAGATCGCGCCGGCACATCGCGAACGCCCCGGCGAGACCGGTCGCGAACGCGGCGAGGAGGTCCATGAGGGTCGGCGCCGTGCGGCTCGTGACCTGCGGATTCGTCGTGAGCTGCTGGGGGTCGGGCAGCGTGTACGAGAGCAGCATGCCGAGGATGACGACGGCCACGATGCCGCCGCCGAGCCACAGCACGGAGCGGCCGACGAGCGAGGCCCGGCCGGTCACGATCCCCGCGGCGATGCCGAGGATCGGCGTCGACAGGGGGGCGATGATCATGGCCCCGATGACGGTCGCCGTGGAGTCGCCGATGATGCCGGCGATCGCGATGATCGCCGAGAGCAGCAGCATGATCGCGAAGCCCGTGCGCTTGGCGCGCACGTCGCCGTGATCGAGGTCGAGCTGGTCGAGCAGCTCGACCGCAGGGTTCCGCCGGTTCTCGGGGATCAACAGGCCCGCCACGGTCGACATGCGCTGATGATCTCAGTCGAACCGGGCGGATGCCGCGGCGCAACGCCGGAGCGCCCGCGCCGCGGCATCCGATCACATGTTGATCATGTGCCCCGCGAGGCCGTGGAACCCCTCCTGCAGCGCCTCCGACAGGGTCGGGTGGGTGTGCACGTTGCGGGCGAGCTCGAGCGCGCCGAGGTCCCACTTCTGGGCGAGGGTCAGCTCGGGCAGCAGCTCGGAGACGTCGGGGCCGATGAGGTGGCCGCCGAGCAGTTCGAGGTGCTTCGCGTCGGCGACCAGCTTGACGAAGCCGATGGGCTCGCCGAGCCCGTTCGCCTTGCCGTTGGCGCTGAAGGGGAACTTCGAGACGACCACGTCGTAGCCCTCGTCGCGCGCCTGCTGCTCGGTCAGCCCGAAGCTCGCGACCTGCGGCGAGCAGAACGTGGCGCGCGGCATCATGCGGTAGTCGCCGAGTTCCATCGTCTCGGCGTCGCCGATCGTCTCGGCCGCGACGACACCCTGCGCCTCGGCGACGTGCGCGAGCATGAGCTTCGCGGTGACGTCGCCGATGGCGTAGATGTGCGGCACGTTCGTGCGCATGCGCTCGTCGATGCCGATCGCACCTCGCTCGGTGAGCTGCACGGCGGCCGCCTCGAGCCCGAAGCCCTCGACGTTCGGTGCGAAGCCCACGGCCATGAGCACCTTGTCGACCTCGAGGCTGCCCGCGTCGCCGTTCGACGCCGTGTACGAGACGGTGACCGACGACCCGTTGTCGACGACGGTCTCGACCTTCGTCGAGGCGAGGATCGGCACCCCGAGGTTGCGGTACTGGCGCGTGATCTCCTTCGAGACCTCGACGTCTTCGTTCGGCAGCGCCCGGTCGAGGAACTCGATGACGGTGACGTCGACGCCGTAGTTCTTCAGCACGTAGGCGAACTCCATGCCGATCGCGCCGGCGCCGACGATCGCGATCGATCGCGGAAGGTCGCGCGTGAGGATCTGCGACTCGTAGGTCACGACGTTCTGCGAGAGCGCGACGCCGGGCAGCAGGCGCACGCGCGAACCGGTCGCGATGATCGCGTTCGCGAAGGTGAGCTGCTCGGTCGTGCCATCGGCCTTCGCGATGTCGATCGCGTTCGGTCCGGTGAATGACCCGCGCCCGTCGAACTCGGTGATGCCGTTCTTCTTCATGAGGAAGTGCACGCCCTTGACGTGCTTCTCCGACACCTGGCGGCTGCGGTCGAAGGCGACGCCGAAGTCGAAGTGCGCGTCGCCCGTGATGCCGAAGGTCGCCGCCTGGTCGTGGAAGATGTGGGCGAGCTCGGCATTGCGCAGCAGTGCCTTCGACGGGATGCACCCGACGTTGAGGCAGACGCCGCCCCAGTATCTCTCCTCGATCACGGCGACGCTGAGACCGAGTTGGGCGGCGCGCACGGCGGCGACGTAGCCGCCGGGACCGGCGCCGAGGACGACGACATCGAAATGGCTGGTCATGCGTTCCAGCCTATGGTCGCGGCGGTGACGACGCACCGTGGAATCCGGAGCCGGCGGCCGGTGGTCCGCTGTGCCGAGCATTTCGATCCCATCCCGCGACTGCCGAGCTTCGGCGGATTCCGGACATGCACCCCGGCACCCGTGTCGGGCCGTCGGTGGTCGGGCGTACGCTCGACCGGTGAGCACCAGCACCACCCCGAGCGCCCAGGCCGGCGCGGCCGTCGCGGCAGCCGCATCGTCGCAGCCGAGCCGGCTGTCGACGTGGCTGCAGTTCCTCGGCATGGGCGTGGTCTGGGGCGCCAGCTTCCTCTTCATGAAGGTCGCGCTCGAGGGTGTCGGATTCACCCAGGTCGCGTGGTCGCGACTCGTGCTCGGCGGCCTCACCCTCGGCGTCATCGTGCTCGTCATGCGGCCGCGCGTCGCGTCGCCGACGGGGGAGCGGGGGCCCGTGCTGCCGAGGCAGCCGATCGTCTGGCTGCACTTCGCGGTCATCGCGATCAGCGGATGCGTCGTGCCCCACATGCTCTTCGCGTGGGCCGAACTGCACGTCTCGTCGAGCCTCGCGTCGATCTACAACGCCGTCACCCCCATCACGACGGCACTCATGGCGACCCTCGCGTTCCGCGTCGAGAAGCTCGCCGCAGGCCAGTGGGCCGGCGTGATCGTCGGCATCGCGGGCGTCGTCGTCATCATCGGGCCGTGGCAGTACGCCGCGCTGACCGGGAGCCTCCTCGGCCAGCTCGCGTGCCTCGGGGCGGCCGTCTGCTACGGCTTCACGTTCGGGTACACGCGCAAGTTCCTGAGCACCCGGCCGATCGCGCCGGCGACGTTCGCCTTCCTGAACATCGGCATCGCGGGCGCGATCATGCTCGTGCTCACTCCCGTGATCGCGTGGCAGCCCGTCGAACTCGATCTCGCGATCGTCGGCTCGCTCCTCGCCCTCGGCGTGCTCGGCACCGGCCTCGCCTACATCTGGAACATCAACGTGCTGCGCGCGTGGGGCCCGACGAACGCGTCGACCGTCACCTATGTCACCCCCGTGGTCGGCGTCGCTCTCGGGGTGCTGCTCCTCGGCGAGCGCTTCTCATGGCATGAGCCGATCGGTGCCGTGCTCGTGCTCCTCGGCATCCTGCTCGCCCAGGGACGCCTGCGCCTGCCGCGCCGCGCGCCCGCCGCTGCCGCCTGACCCGACCGAAACAGAACTCGGGGTTGACAGGCGTACACGTACATGGTTGGTTAGTTACACAAGTAATGAACCAACCAAGGTTCCTGCAGCAGTACACGGCACAAGAGTTGGGCGGGCATGGACGAATCGCGTCCGATCTTCATCCAGATCGCAGAACAGATCGAGAACGACATCATCGAGGGCAGCCTGCCGGAAGGCGGCCAGATCCCCTCGACGAACGAGTTCGCCGCGTTCCTGCGTGTCAATCCGGCC
Organism: Agromyces sp. NPDC056389; assembly: GCF_042262385.1. Lineage (NCBI taxonomy): Bacteria > Bacillati > Actinomycetota > Actinomycetes > Micrococcales > Microbacteriaceae > Agromyces > Agromyces sp. NPDC056389. Next base: position 1,984,644 of record NZ_JBHJPN010000001.1, on the reverse strand, counting down.
ACAGCACTGAAAGGGGTGACCCGCCTTGTCGACGACGGCATCGTGGAGAAGCGAAGGGGCATCGGCATGTTCGTGACGACCGGCGCCCGCGATCGGCTCGTCGAACGCCGGCGGGCGGGCTTCGCTGCCGAATACCTCAGACCACTCATCATCGAGGCCGAGAAACTCGGCATCGGCATCGACGAACTCGCGGGCATGCTCCGCGCGGAAAGGATCGAATCATGACCCGCACAGTGGTGCACGCCACCGGGCTCACGAAGCGCTACGGCTCGTTCACGGCCGTCGACGCGGTCGACTTCACGCTCGAGGAGAACCGCATCTACGGTCTCCTGGGCCGGAACGGCGCGGGCAAGACGACGATCATGCAGCTGCTCACCGGCCAGCTGTTCCCCGATGCGGGCTCGCTCGACGTCTTCGGCCGCGAGCCCGCCGAGCACGCCGACGTGCTGCGTCGGATGTGCTTCATCGCCGAGTCGCAGCGATACCCCGACAGCTTCAAGGCCGCGCACGTCTTCAAGGCGGCGCCGTGGTTCTTCGAGAACTGGGATGCCGCGTTCGCCGAGCAGCTCATCGCCGACTTCCGCCTGCCGCTGAACCGATACATCAAGAAGCTGTCGCGTGGCCAGCTTTCGGCCGTCGGCGTCATCGTCGGCCTCGCGAGCCGTGCACCGCTCACCTTCTTCGACGAGCCCTACCTCGGTCTCGACGCGGTCGCCCGCCACATCTTCTACGACCGCCTGCTCGAGGACTACGCGGAGCACCCCCGCACCATCGTGCTCTCGACGCACCTGATCGACGAGGTCGCGAACCTGCTCGAGCACGTCATCCTGATCGACCAGGGCCGCATCCTCTTCGATCGCGATGCCGACGAACTGCGCGGCTCGGCGACGACCGTCGCCGGACCGCGAGCCGCGGTCGAGTCGTTCGTGGCCGACCGACCCGTCATCGGTCGCGAGGGCCTCGGCGGACTGGCATCCGCCACCATCGACGGCCGCCTCGACCAGGGCGACCGCGTCAAGGCTGCCGAGCTCGGGCTCGAACTCGCGCCCGTCTCGCTCCAGCAGCTCATCATCCACATGACCGGCACCGACCTGAGTGCCGACTCGACCGACCGGGAGGTCGCAGCATGAGCGCCGTCATCGATCAGCCGATCGTGCGCACCGAAGCCCGCTCGCGGGCCCATGAGATCTGGCGCATCGTTCGCCTGCACGCCATCAACCCCTCTGTGTTCTTCGGGATCCCGTGGATCATCCTCGGGTCCGCCTGGGCGGTCATGATGATCGTCGGGCTCATCATCACGGGTGCGGGCGGGCCGACCGAGGACATGGCCAAGGGCATGCGCTACAGCTGGGCGGTGCTCTCGCCCCAGTGGTACCTCGTCGTCGTCGGCGTGCAGGCGATCGGCCTGACGTTCTCGTTCGCGCTGGGCTTCGGCACCACCCGACGCGACTTCTGGCTCGGGACGAGCGCCATGTTCGGCATCGTCTCGTTCCTGAACGCCGTCGCCATCGCCACGCTCGTGCAGATCGAGAAGGCGACGAACGGCTGGGGCATCGGCATCGCCATGTTCGACTCGCTCTGGTACGGGCAGCAGGGGTGGCTCACCGACTTCTACTCGACGCTCGCGATGCAGATGCTCGTGCTATTCATCGGCGCGAGTGTCACGACGGTGTACATGCGCTGGCGTATGCGGGGCATGATGATCGTGACGTTCAGCGCGATCGCCCTGTTCCTGGCCTTCATCGCGATCTTCACGTTCAGCGGCAGCTGGATGGCCCTGTTCGAATGGTTCGGCAGCATCGGCGTCGTGGGCGGCTTCAGCATCGTGCTGGGGCTGGCGGTGGTCTGCGCCATCGGCGGGTACCTCGTGATCCGGCGGGCGACGCCCCGCTGATCGGAACGGGTTCTGCAAGCCGCGGCGCGGCATCCGAGGGGGTCGGATGCCGCGCCGCACCCGTCTGCCCCGGGGTGCGTGGTCATCCGGGAGGATGACGGCGGGGCCGCGCGAATACGGCGCGCGACCGACGCGCCGCCTCGGCCCGCCCCGGCAGGCTCGAGGGTATGAGTTCCTTCGTGATCGAGGCATCCGGCCTCAGCAAGTCGTTCGGTCAGACTCGCGCCCTCGCGGGCGTCGACCTCCAGGTGCGCACCGGGGAGGCGATCGCCATCATGGGCGCCTCCGGCTCGGGCAAGACGACCCTGCTGCACTGCCTCGCGGGCATCACCCGCCCCGATACCGGCACGGTCGGCTTCCAGTCGGGCGCCGGGCGGGTCGAGGTCACCGGGCTCAGCGAGCGCGAGCGCTCGCGGCTTCGCCGGGAGGCGTACGGCTTCGTCTTCCAGCAGGGCCTCCTCATTCCCGAGCTCACGGCGGTCGAGAACGTCGCGCTCGCCCTCATGCTGAACGGCATGCCGCGCGCCCGCGCCGAGGAGTACGGGCGAGGCTGGCTCGCCGCCCTCGGCCTCGCCGGCATGGAGGACCGCCGCATCGGCCAGCTCTCGGGCGGCCAGGCGCAGCGCGTCGCGATCGCGCGGGCGCAGGTGACCGGGGCATCCGTCGTCTTCGCCGACGAGCCGACCGGCGCGCTCGACTCGGCCACCTCGGCCGAGGTCATGCAGGCGCTCCTCGACTCGACCACCGGACAGGGGCGCACGCTCGTGCTCGTCACGCACGACGCGGATGTCGCGGGTCGATGCTCCCGCATCGTCGATATGCGCGACGGCCGCATCGTCGGCGAGCGGGTGCCCGGGGTGACCGCGTGATCGCCCGCGTCGCATGGCTGCTCGCCCGACCCGGCACCGCCGGTGCGGCGGCGAGCCTCCTGCCCGTCACGGCCTTCGCGATCGTCACCTCGCTCCTGCTCGTCGTGCTCGGCGGCGCCCAGTCGTTCTGGACGTGGACCGACGACATCGGCGTCACGTACCAGGCGCTCGCGGTCATCGCCCTCGTGCTGCTCGTGGTTCCGCTCGCCTCGCTCGGCGGCGCGGCCGCCCGCCTCTCGGCCCGCCGCCGCGACGACCGGCTCGCGACCCTGCGCCTGCTCGGCGCCACCCCGGCGACCGTGTCGGCGCTCGCCGTGCTCGAATCGGTCGTGCTCGCCGCTGCCGGCGCCATCGCCGGCGTCGTGCTGTACTTCCTCCTCGTGCCGCTCGTCGCGCTCATCCCGTTCCGGGGCGAGGCCCTCGGCATCGACGGCGTGCTGCTCGGCCTGCCCGCGCTCGCCGCGGTGGTCGCGGGGGTCGTGCTGCTCGCGGCGGCGAGCGCCGTGCTCGGCCTCAGGCAGGTCGTCATCTCGCCGCTCGGCGTGCGCACGAAGCAGGACGCCCCGAAGCTGCACTGGCTCCGCATCGTCATCGGCGTCGCGGTCATCGCGCTCGCGTTCCTCATGATGTCCGTGCTGCAGGTCGCCGGTTCGGTGATGGTCATCCTCGCGATGCTCGGCGCGGCCTTCGGCGGCACCATCGCGGTGCTGAACCTCATCGGCCCGTGGGTCATCCGCCTCGTCGCGCAGTCGCAGGCGCGACGCGCGAAGACGCCGGCGCGCCTGCTCGCAGCCCGCTCCGTGCTGGAGTCGCCGAAGGCGGCCTGGCGGCAGGTCTCGGGCGTCGCGATGACGAGCTTCATGGCGGTCTTCGCGGGCACCGGCATCGCCCTGCTCGGCTCCTTCGGCGAGGCCGCCGACACTCAGTCGCTGCAGCTCTTCGCCGACATCCGCACCGGCATCCTCATCACGGTCATCGGCTCGTTCCTCATGGTCGCGAGCTCGGTCGGCGTGAACCAGGCCGCGGGCATCCTCGACCGCGGCGAGCTGTACCGCTCGCTCGACATGCTCGGCATGCCGACCCCGACCATGGACACGGCGCGGCGACGGGCGGTCATGTCGCCCCTGCGCATCACCGCGATCGGCTCCGCAGTGACGGCGGCCGTCGTGATGCTGCCGCTCACGGGCGCCGCGATCATCGTCGCGCCGCTCTCGCTCGCGGTCATCGCCGGGGTGCTCGCGGCCGGCATCGGCGTCGTCTGGCTCGGCCTGCTCGCGACGAAGCCGATGCTCGAGCGGGCGGCGGCGGGCTGAGCCCGGTCCGCGCCCGGCCGAGACCAGCGGCCACGCGCCCGGCCGAGCCGTTGCGACCGGCTCGGCCGGCACCCGTCGCCGAAGGTAGGGTCGAAGCATGAGTGACGGGTCCTTCGACGAACGTGATGCTGCCATGAGCGAGCTGCTCGGCATCAGGTCCAGCATCGACAACATCGACGCGGCGCTCATCCACCTGCTCGCCGAACGCTTCAAGTTCACCCAGCAGGTCGGCCGATTGAAGGCGACGCACGGACTGCCGCCGAGCGACCCCGACCGCGAGCGACGCCAGATCGCGCGGCTCCGGAACCTCGCGATCGACGCGCACCTCGACCCGGCGTTCGCCGAGAAGTGGTTCAACTTCGTCGTCGCCGAGGTGATCCAGCACCACGAAGAGCTCGCCAACGGCGCGGCCTCAAGCTCCGACGAGCTGTGAGCTCCGAGCCGTGAACTGGTACCCGGCGGCGATGCCGTCGCAGGTGGGCAAGCGGTACCTCGTGACCGGGGCGAACGCCGGGCTCGGGTTCTTCACGGCGGCGCGGCTCGCAGGCGCGGGCGCGCACGTCGTGCTCGTCGGGCGCAGCCCCGAGCGGCTCGAGGCGGCGATGGCCGCGATCCGCGGCGCGCGCCCCGAGGCATCCGTCGAACCGCTCGTCATCGACCTCGCCTCGCTCGACTCGGTGCGCGCCGGCGCCGCCCGCCTGCTGCACCGCTCGTCGTTCGACGGCGTCGTCGCCAATGCCGGCATGGTGCACACGCCGAATGCGCGTCTCGAATCGCCCGACGGCAACGAGCTCGTGCTCGCGACGAACGTGCTCGGCCACTTCGCGCTGCTGGCGCGGGTGCTGCCGCACCTCGCGCCGGGTGCGCGCATCGTCGCGCTCGGCTCGCTGTCGAGCCGGCTTTCGACGTTCCGCGTCGACGACCTGCAGCTCGAGCGCGGCTACGACGCCTGGCGGGCCTACGCGCAGTCGAAGATCGCGACGCAGGTCTTCGCCTTCGAGCTCGACCGGCGGCTTCGAGCGGCCGGCGCCCCGATCTCGAGCATCGTCGCCCACCCGGGCTACTCGGTGGGCGGCAGAACGCCGCGGGTGCCGGGCGTCAACGAACCGTCGACCGGCAAGCGATTCCGCGACTCGCTGCAGGGGCTGTGGGCGCAGGGCAAGCATCGCGGCGCCGAGCCGACCCTGCACGCGCTCACGGCGCCGGGCGTCGAGGGCGGCCAGTTCTGGGGCCCGCGCTGGTCGACGAAGGGCGAGCCGACGCTGCAGCGGCCGACCCGCACGTCGACGGATGCCGCGATCGCTGCACGCTTCTGGGCTTCCGCCGAAGACGCCACCGGCACGACGTTCACCGTCGGCGCATGAGTGGGCCGGCCGGGCCCGCCGAGAAGCCGCGATTCTTCGCGCGGCCGAGGGTCCGGCGCATCCTCTCGCGCACCGTGGTCGCCGTCGGCATCGTGCTCGCCGTGATCGGCGTCGTCTCGGGCCGGTACGGGTGGCTCTTCGCGGGCATCATCGCGACCGGCCTCGGTGCTGCGATGGGGCCGGGGCGCATCCGCCGCTGAGCCCTGCGACGCGCGCATGCGGCACGAGGTGCCGCGCTCGCCCGCCGCTCGGCCCGATCAGGCGGGCTTCACCCAGCGGCTCCACTCCGGCTGCGGCGAGTATCCCGCTGACTGCCAGATCGTCTGGCCGAGCTCGTTGCCGTCGAGCACCATGGCGTCGATGCGTGCGGCGCCGAACTGAGACAGGCCGGCCGCCGCGTGCTCGAGCAGGCGGTTGCCGATTCCACGTCGACGGAACTCGGGGCTCACCGCGAGGCGGTAGAGGTGCGCGCGCCACCCATCCCATCCTGCGATCACCGAGCCCACCACCGTGCCGTCGACGACGGCGACGATGAGCGCGTCGGGGTCGCGAGCGATCAGTCGTTCGACGGCGGCTGCGGTGTCGACCGGCCGGGTGTCGTTCTCCGCAGAGGACTGCCAGAACTGCAGCACCTCGGGAATGTCGTCGGGCGTGGCGGTTCGGAACTCGGGGTCGGCCATGGCTCCGATTCTGACGCACGAGTGACTGGACGCCGTGCCGTGCGAGAACGCCGCACGCGGTTCACCTGCCGGTAACCGTGACGCTGCCCTGCGTTGGCGCCCGCTGCCTAGCTTGGGCCATCGGAACACACAGCATGCGCCTGCACCGGGCGCAGCGGTCACGAAAGGTTTCCGATGAAGCTCAACACCAAGGCCTGGCCCGCGATCGCCGCAGCGGCCCTGCTCACCGTCGGCCTCGCCGCCTGTTCGTCGCCCTCCGCGGCCGACGACGCCGCAGCGGATGCCTCGGGTGCGAAGTTCGCCGTCGACGAGAACACGCTCGTCTTCGGCGTCGTTCCCGACTCGGTCGACACCGAGACGAACTACCAGCCCCTCATGGACTACATCGCGCAGGAGACCGGCAAGACGGTCGAATACCACGAGTCCACCGACTACGCCGCGCTCATCGAGGCCGCCGTCGCCGGCAAGATCGACGTCGCCTCCTTCTCGGGCTTCACCTACGTGACCGCGACGAACAACGGCGCCGCCCTCACCCCGATCTCCTCGATCATCACCGAAGAGGGCCAGGAGCCCGGTTACTTCTCGCAGGCGATCGTGCCCAAGGGCAGCGACATCACCGACCTCGCCGGCTTCAAGGGCAAGAAGGTCTGCTTCGTCGACCCGTCGTCGACCTCGGGCTACCTGTTCCCGAGCTACAACCTGCTGAACGAGGGCATCGACCCCGAGACCGACGTCACGCCGGTGTTCGCGGGCAAGCACGACGTCTCGGTCACCAAGACCGGTGAGGGCGTCGAGTGCGAGGCCGGCTTCGCCGAGGACAGCGAGGTCGAGAAGAGCGACAAGGTCGAGGTCATCGCCGAGACGATGGTTCCCGGCGCGCCGATCGTGCTCTCGAAAACGCTGCCCGAAGAGCTCCAGGCCCAGTTGACCGACATCCTCGGCGAGGTCACGATCGACGAGATCATCGCCGCAGGCATCGACAGCGCCGACACCGACGCGTTCCGCAGCGTCTTCTTCGCGACGTCGCCCGTCGACGACGCGTACTACGACACCATCCGCGACATCTGCGAGAAGACGAACGCGGACCAGTGCCAGGGCTGACGCCTCGGCACTGAACACGGTCGGATCGCACGGAACACGGAACACGGAGCACCGCATGGGCACGCCAGTCGGCAACGAGGATCGCGTCGTCATCGACGTCACCGGACTCACGAAGGAGTTCGGCCGCACCGTGGCGCTGAATGGGGCGTCGCTCACGGTCGCGCGGGGGGAGATCGTGGTGCTCCTCGGGCTCTCGGGGTCGGGCAAGTCGACCCTGCTGCGGCACCTCGACGGACTCGAGACGCCGACATCCGGTTCCGTGCGCGTGCTCGGCCAGGAGGTGCCGCGCCTGACGGGGCGGCGCCTCCGGGCCCTGCGCAGCCGCATGGGCTTCGTCTTCCAGCAGTTCGACCTCGTGCCGTCGCTAACGGTGCTCGAGAACGTGCTGACCGGCGCGCTCTCCGAGCTCCGCGGCCCGCGCATCGGGCTCTGGAGCTACCCGCGGCGGCTGAAGCTCGCGGCGCTCGGCCACCTCGACCGGGTGGGCCTGCTCGACCGGGCGTACCAGCGGGCGGACACGCTCTCTGGCGGCCAGCAGCAGCGCGTCGCCATCGCACGCGCCCTCATGCAGGACCCCGAGATCCTCCTCGCCGACGAGCCCGTCGCCTCGCTCGACCCCGAGTCGAGCGAGCAGGTCATGTCGCTCATCCGCGAGATCGCGATGGACGCCGGCCTCACCGTCGTCTGCAGCCTGCACCAGGTCGACCTCGCGCTCTCCTGGGGCGACCGCATCGTCGGGCTCCGCCACGGCGAGGTCGTGCTCGACACGCCCGCCGAGGGTCTCTCAAAGGCCGAGGTCATGGAGATCTACGGCCGGGTCGCCACGTCGACCACGGAACTCGAGGCGATCGAGGTTGAGCTCGCGGACGCCGCGGCCGACGCCGCAGCAGACACCCACGTCGCCGACGGCGCGCTGCGCTCATGAGCCTCGCCGCCGTCGCTCCGGCCCCATCGGCACCGCCGCCCTCATCGTCGATCGCCGAGCGGGCACCCCGCCGCCGCGTTTCGCCGGAGCGCATCGCCGCGACCCTGACGCTCGGCGCGATCGTCGTGGCGTCCGTCATCGCCCTCGCGGACTCGGGCATCTCGATCCCGAGCATGATCGAGAGCTGGGGCAACGCCGAGCGGTTCTTCGCCCGCGTCGGCCCGATCACCTTCCCCGAGCCGGGGGAGCTCCTCTACCTCACCGCGCTCACGATCGGGCTCGTGCTCTGCGGCACCCTGCTCGCCGCGGTCATCTCGGTGCCCGTCGCCTATCTCGCCGCGTCGAACACCACACCGGGCCGCGCCTGGCAGGCGTTCGGCCGCTTCGTCACGGTGCTGACCCGTGCGATCCCCGACGTCGTGCTCGCGATGGTCTTCGTGCTCATGTTCTCGCTCGGCTCGCTCCCCGGCATCCTCGCGATCGGCATCCACTCGATCGGCATGATCGCCAAGCTCTTCGCCGACGCCATCGAGCAGATCGACGAAGGCCCGCGCCGCGCCATCCGTGCCGCAGGAGGCTCGAAGCTGCAGGAGTTCACGAGCGGGATCCTGCCGCAGGTGCTGCCGTCGTGGGTGGCGACCGTGCTGCACCGCAACGACATCAACCTGCGCGGATCGGTCGTGCTCGGCTACGTCGGCGTCGTCGGCCTCGGCATGGAGATGTCGTTCGCGTTCAAGTCGCTGAACTACTCGGAGGGCCTCGGCATCGCGCTCGTGATGTTCGCGCTCTGCGTGGTCATGGAGATCGTCTCGAGCGTCGTGCGCCAGGCCATGCTCGGCGGCGCGCCGTCGGGTCGGGGGCTCGGCGACCGCGTCGTGCGCGGCGTGCAGAACGCCGGCGCACGGGCACGCAACGCCCGCTCGGCGGCAGCGCAGGCATCGACGCAGGCAACGGTCGGGCGGGCGGATGCCGCGGCCCCGCGCCACGGCGTCGGCGCCCGCCACGCGGCATCCGACCTCGAAGCCGCCCTCAGCAGGCCGTGGGACGCCGTGCGGATCCGGAACGCCGTCTGGGGCTGGATCGCGCTCGCGGTCGTCATCGGCAGCGTGCTCGTCTGCAACATCCAGTGGGGCGACCTCATCACCTTCTGGGCGAAGGTCCCCGCGATCGCGGTGCAGTTCTGGCCGCCGAACTTCGGCAACTACGACGCCGCCACCATGTTCGGTGCAATGGCGCAGACGATCGGCATCGCACTCGCCGCGACCCTGCTCGCGTTCGTCGTGTCGGTCTTCGTCGGCTCGCTCGCCGCTCGCAACGTCGCCCCGAACGGCACCGTGCGCACGTCGATGCGACTGCTGCTCGTGGTGATCCGCGGCATCCCCGAGGTGATCCTCGCGATCGTGCTCATCGTCATCACGGGCCTCGGCAGCCAGGCCGGCACCCTCGCCCTCGCATTCGGCGGCATCGGCCTGCTCGGCAAGCTCATCGCCGACTCGTTCGAAGAGGTGAGGCCGGGGCCCGAGCGTGCGCTGCGCGCCACCGGCGCGAGCCGCGGCCAGGTCTACGCCTCGGCGACCCTGCCGCAGGGAACGCGGGCGCTCATCGGGCACAGCTTCTACCTGCTCGACACGAACATCCGTGCGGCCACGATCCTCGGCATCGTGGGCGGCGGCGGCATCGGGTACTACCTGCTGAACGCCGGGCAGGGCTCGAACTACGCCGTCGTGACCGCGATCGTGCTGATGATCCTCGTCACGGTGCTGATCGTCGAGGGCATCGCGATGTGGATGCGCCGGGTGTTCCGATGAGCACGGCCGGCTTCGACGTCGCCGTGGTCGGATCGGGCATCGTCGGCCTCGGCGCCGCACTCGCCGCCCACCGGCGCGGGCAGCGGGTCGTCGTGATCGAGCGGGGCAGCGAGGCAGCCGGGGCATCCGTCCGCAACTTCGGTCACCTGTGCTTCACCCCGCAGGCCGGGCTCGCCCGTGAGTTCGCGCTCACCTCTCGTGAGCTGTGGCTCGGGCTCGCCCTCGATGCCGGCGTGTGGCTGCGGGAATCGGGCACCCTCGTCGCCGCCCGCCGCGACGACGAGTTCGCCGTGCTCAGCGATCTCGAGGGCACCCGCGGTGGCGAGGTCGAGCTGCTCACGGCGGCCGAGGCCGAAGAGCGGATGCCGCTCGCCCCGGGTACCGCCGTCGGGGGCGCGTTCCTCCCGCACGACCTGCAGGCGAATCCGCGCCAGGCCCTCGCCGCGCTCGCCGCGCACCTCGAGCGCGAGGGCGTCGAGTTCCGCCGGCGCACCGCGGTCGGCGCCGTGCGCCGCGGCCGTGTCGAGACGAGCCGCGGCCCGATCGACGCCGGCCGTGTGGTCGTCGCGGTGAACCACGACATCGACCTGCTCTACCCCGAAGTCGCCGAGCGACACGGCATCGTGCGGTGCGCGCTCGACATGATGCGGGTCTCGGCGGAGCTGCGGATGCCGCTCGCCGCACCGCTCCTCACCGGCTGGTCGCTCGTGCGGTACGGCGCCTTCTCGGCCACTCCGGCTGCGGCGGCCCTTCGCGAGCGGCTGCACTCCGAGCGCCCCGACCTCGCGGCGCTCGACCTGAACCAGATGTACACGCGGCTGCCCGACGGCACCCTCATCGTCGGCGACACCCACTCTCGCGGCACGACTGTCGCGCCCTTCCAGGCCGAGTTCGCGTTCGAGTCGCTCGCCGCCGAGACCCGGTCGCTCTTCGGCCTCGACGAGCTGCGCGTGGTCGAGCGCTGGCAGGGCGTCTACGCGAGCGGGCCCGAGGACTTCCTCATCGAGGAGGTCGAACCCGGCGTGCACCTCGTCGCCGCCACGACCGGCATCGGCATGACGACCGGACTCGGGCTCGCCGAGCACGTCGTCGCCGGCTTCTCCGGCGAGCCGGTGTTGGCCCGCGACTCGTCGGCGTTCGCCTCGGCACCCACGATCACCCTGCAGAAAGGCGCATCATGACCTCGAACACTCCCATCGACCTCTCCGCCGACGAACTCGCCGAGCGCGACGAGCTGGCCGAGCTCTCCGAAGCCGGCGAGGCGGGCGAGGCCGGCACGCGCGCGCTCATCGCCGAGCAGCTCGACGAGCGGCTCGAGGACTTCGATGACGACGACCTCGACGACGACGACGAGTCGGGCGACATCGAGCTGATCGTGCTCGACATGGCCGGAACGACCGTCGCCGACGACGGCGTGGTGGAGCGGGCGTTCGCCCTCGCCGCCGAGCGCAGCGGCATCGCGACCGGCGAGGCCTTCGACCTCGCACTCCAGTACGTTCGCGACACGATGGGCCAGTCGAAGATCGACGTCTTCCGCGTGCTCGCCGATGGCGACGAAGACGCCGCGCAGCGGGCGAACTCGGCCTTCGAGGGGGCGTACGCCGAGCTCGTCGCGAGCGAGGGCGTCGCCGAGATCCCGGGCGCGGCCGAAGTCATCAGAGAGCTGCGCGGCGCCGGGGCATCCGTCGTGCTCACGACCGGGTTCTCGCCCGAGACGCGGACCGCGATCATCGATGCGCTCGGCTGGCACGACCTCGCCGATGCCGTGCTGTCGCCCGCCGACGCCGGTCGCGGCCGCCCGCACCCCGACATGCCGCTCACCGCACTGCTCCGCACCGGCGCGAGCGCGGTCGACGCGATGGTCGTCGTCGGCGACACCGTGAGCGATGTCGCATCCGGCGTCAATGCAGGCGCCGGATTCGTCGTCGGCGTGCTGAGCGGCGCCCACGACCGCGACGCGCTCGAGGAGGCCGGAGCCGACGCCGTCATCGACAGCATCACCGAGCTGCCCGCGCTGCTCGGCCTCCGCGGCGAGTAGCGGCGTGTCGATGCACACCGTCGTGCGGGTCGGCGATCTCGACATCATCGTCAAGCCGTCGCCGATCGCGATGGTCTGGTACGAGCCGGGCCGCCCGCATGAGGCGCTCGCGGCGCCCGGGGTGCGGCTCGCGCCGGGGGAGGCGCTCGTCGAGGTCGAACTCGCCACGATCTGCGGATCCGACGTGCACACGGTCAGCGGCCACCGCTCCGCTCCCGCGCCGCTCGTGCTCGGGCACGAGCAGGTCGGCCGGGTCGTCGCCGTGGGCGACGGCGCCGTGCGGGCCGACGGCACGCCGCTCGAACTCGGTGATCGCGTCGTGTGGTCGGTCACCGTCAGCTGCGGCGACTGCGACCGGTGCCGCAGGGGGCTCGCGCAGAAGTGCCGCACGCTCGCGAAGTACGGGCACGAGCGCGTGCATCGGGGCTGGGAGCTGTCGGGCGGTTTCGCCACCCACGTGCAGCTGCGAGCGGGCACCGCGACGGTGCGCGTCAGCGAGGCGCTGCCCGCAGCCATCGCGGCACCCGCATCGTGCGCGACGGCCACGGCGGTCGCGGCGCTCGACGCGGCCGCGGCGAAGGTCGGACTCGACGGCGCGCTCGTGCTCGTCACCGGTGCGGGCATGATCGGCCTCTCCGTCGCGGCGATGGCCATCGAGTCCGGAGCGGAGGTCGTCGTCAGCGATCCGGATGCCGCGCGGCGAGCCTTCGCCCGGCGGCTCGGCGCCGTCACGGTCGACCCGCTCGCCCGAGGTGCATCGCCCGATCGCCTCGACGCGGCGCTCGCGCGCTTCGCGGAGCGCGGCCGCCCGGAGGTGCTCGTCGCGATCGAGGCATCCGGAACCGCGGCGGCGGTGCGCACCGTGCTCGACATCGTCGGGGTCGGCGGCGTCGCCGTGCTCGTGGGCAGCGTCTCTCCGGGGTCGGAGGTGAGCCTCGACCCCGAGACCGTCGTGCGGCGGCTCGCGACCGTGACCGGCGTGCACAACTACTCGGCGGGCCAGCTCGAGCGCGCGGTCGCGTTCCTCGAGCGGGCGTGGCAGCTGCTGCCCTTCGAGGAGCTCGTGGGGGCGACGCATCCGCTCGCCGAACTCGACCTCGCGCTCGAGGAGGCCGCGACCGGGCTGCACGTGCGGGTCGGGGTCGCGCCGGGTCGCCGCCCGATCTGATCCCGAGATTCTGGGGACCCGATGAGCTGGGAGACGTAGGCTGATCGAATCATGCGCGTCATCAGCTACAACCTGCGGAAGCACCGGGCGAGCGGCGAACTCGTCGGTCTCGTCGAGCGCCACGAGCCCGACATCCTGTGCCTGCAGGAGTGCGACACACAAGATCTCCCGCAGCAGATCCACGACCTGCAGCTCGCCGATGCGACGCAGCGCAACCGGCTCGGCCTCGCGCTCTACTACGACGCGGAGCGATTCCGAGCCCTGCGCATCCAGGCGTTCGCGCTCAAGAAGTCGCTGCACGACCGGCTGCTGCAGCCGGCGCACGAACGACTCATCGGTGTGCGGCTCTACGATAACGAGGCGCAGCGCGAGCTCATCGTCGCCTCGTTCCACGCTGCGCCGCTGACCGCGCTGAACTCGCTGCGACGCCACCAGATCAAGTCGGCGCTCGGCGAGCTGCAGTTCCTCGGCCCGGGGCTGCCGACCCTCATGGTGGGCGACTACAACTACCCGATCTTCAAGGAGAACCTCGGCGAGAAGGTGCGCGACTCGGGCTACGACCTGACGCTCAGCGACAAGCGCACCTACACGCGGTACAAGTTCTTCCGCGGGCACTTCGACCTCGCGACCTCGGTCGGACTCGACATCTCGGCCGTCGAGACCCTCGCGCGCGGCTCGTCCGACCACATGCCGATCCTCGTCGACGCCGAGTACAGCGTGCCCGTCGTCGCGAGCGCCACATGATCGGTCGCGAACTCGCGCTCGCGCTGCGGGACGCCGGCCTCGTGTGGCACCCGGAGTCGGGCGATCGCTTCGCGCTCGACCTGCCCGATACCGTCGAGTCCGAGGTCGAGGCCGAGGTGTTCACGGTCAGCGAGATGACGATCGAGCCGCAGGCGTACTCGACCGACACGGTGCTCGGCTTCAACGGCACGACCGAGTGGGCGCTCGACTCGGTCTCGGTCGGCGACGCCGTCTGGTTGCCGCGCGAAGACCAGTTGCGGGAGCTGCTCCGCGGGTCGTTCCGGGCGCTGCGGCGCCTCGACGACGCGTTCGAGGTCGAGATCGAGCTCGGCGGCGAGCCGCATCGCTTCGAGCATCCCGACGTCGCCGAGGCATACGGCCTCGCCCTGTTCGAACTGATCGGGCGATCGCGATGACGGATGCCTCGGCGCCCGGGCCGTCTCCTTCGCAATCGTCGGAGGCGCTGCAGGTGCTGCGGCCGCTCGCCGATGCCGCATCGGCTGCAGCAGCCGAGCTCGCCCGCCACAGTGCCCGCGACGAGGCGCTCGCCGAGTACGTTCCGGAGCGCCGCACGCTCGGCATCACGCGTGCGGCGCGGATGACCCCGCTCGGCCGGGTCTGGCGGCTCGGGGTGCTGCTCGTCGGCGCCGACGGCCGGCTCCTCGCGACCGGCCGCGTCGTGCGTGCCGAACGCCCCGTCAGGCGGAGCACCCCTGCCGCGGCGATCGCCGAGCAGCGCGCCTACGCCGTCGCCGCCTCGAAGGGCGGATTCGCCGAGGGCGAGACCGTGAACTTCGGTGCGGTGCCGGTCGACCCGGTGGAGCTCGGGCGGTCCGGGGCATCCGGCCCGCTCGTGCTGGTCGGCGGCGAGCTGTTCGTTCGCTGGAGCCCGGCGCAGCCCGACGCGCTCACGCCGCTCGGCCGGTATCTCGCCGACCGGGTCGAGCTGCTCGCGAACCCGCCGTCGGGTTCCTGAACCGGGGCCGGCCGCCAGGCGGGGCCGGTGTCAGAACAGCGGGGTCGGCTGGAACAGCATGAAGATCGTCCATCCGCATGCGACGACGGTGAGGCCGAGGGCGATCCACCAAGTGAAGACCGGCGGCTCGGAGACGAGGTTCCAGATCAGGAAGCCGAGCTGCAGGATCCCGACCGCCGAGGCGATCACCGTCGAGACCACGGCCGGTTCGAACACCGTGTGCTGCATCGTCGCAGTGCCGTCGTCCAGCTGGTACGACAACTGGATCGCCGACGCCGAGAGGAGCACCGCGACGACCGCGAACAGCACGAGGAAGGAGGCGAACACGATGCGCTGGGAGCGTTGCATGGGCTCCATGATGGCAGTTGCCGGCCGTCGGGCTCCTGAGCCGTTCGGCTGCGCGGCCCGCTCCCGTTTGCTAGGGTCGACGATCGTGTCCTGCAATTCCGCTGCAATGATCATTCGGCCCCGCACCGCCTGAGGCGGAGCGACCGAACCTTCACGCGTCCCTCCGCCTCGGCCATGACCATGGCCGCGGTGCCCCTTCGGCGCGCCCGGCTGACGATCCTCGCCAGCGGAGTTCTCATTGCGTACGCACAACCCTTCTTCCCTTCCCTTCTCGTCTTCCGCCTCCCGTTCCGGTCGATCCGCCCGTTCCCACCGGGCACCGGCTCCAGCCTCGGCACTCGCCCGGCCGTCGGCCGTCGGCGGGCGCCACGAACTCGGCCAGAACTTCCTCGTCGACCGCCGCGTCGTCGAGCGGTTCGTCGCGCTGACGGCCGCCACTCGCGGCCCGATCGTCGAACTCGGCGCCGGTAGCGGCGCGATCACCCGCGAGCTCGCGGCGCTCGGCCGGCCGCTCACGGCGCTCGAGATCGACCGCCGCCAGGCCGACTCGCTTCGTCGCGAGTTCGCGCACGATGCCGACGTCACGATCGTCGAGGCCGACGCGCTCGCCTGGCGCTATCCGACGGCGCCGCATGCCGTCGTCGGCAACGTGCCATTCCATCTCACGACGGCGATCATGCGCTCGCTCCTCCCGCGCGGGCACTGGACCGACGCGATCCTGCTCACCCAGTGGGAGGTCGCCCGGCGTCGCTGCGGGGTCGGCGGCTCGAGCCTGCTCACGGCTCAATGGGACCCGTGGTTCTCGTTCCGGCTGCACGATCGCGTGCCGGCACGGGCGTTCAAGCCGGCCCCCTCGGTCGATGGCGGCGTCTTCACGATCGAGCGGCGACGCGAGCCGCTGGTATCGACGGCCGACACCGCGGCGTATCAGGCGTTCGTCGCCGAGGTCTATCGAGGGAAGGGGCGCGGGCTCGCTCAGATCCTCCGACGCACCTCGAGGCCGGTGTCCGCGGAGCGGACCCGCTCACTGCTGGCCTCGGTGGGCGTCACCGCGGACGTGCTGCCGAGTCGGCTCACCGGGCCGCAGTGGGCTGCGCTCTGGGTCGGGGTGCGCGGGGCTGCCGGGGGTCGCGGGTGAGGTGAGTTGATCGCTGATGCGCCGGGACCTGTCGTCCCGCACGCAACCGCCGGACTCATCGATTGCCCGGCAGCACGAGGCTGTCGTAGCTCATCGATCTGATCGGTTGAGCGTCAGCTCGCGACCGCGGTGGGTCCCGTGCGCATCTGCTGTGCGAGGCGGCCGCGGTACGTGAGTGCGGCGGCGATACCGCCGAGCACGGAGTACGCGGCAGCGTTCCAGAGAAGGCCGGGCGCGGCACTCACGAGGATGACGAGGGCGACCTGGGTCGCCATTGCGGTGCCGGCGAACACGAGACCAACGATCAGCACGCGAATCCGTGCGGCGCGTCTGCCCACCAAGAGGGCTGGCCCCGAACTCACCGCTCCGTAGATCGCGGAGAGCGCCGCCCCGACGAGCGTGATCTGCATGGCGAAGAAGAAGTCCTGAATGATCACCATCCAGGCGACGGAGATCGCGGCACCGAGAACCGCGCCCCAGGAGGCGTTCTTCGCGACGAACCAGCCGAGCGAGAGCGGCTCGGCGGTCTCCTTCGGCGGACGCAGCGATTCAGTCACGCGTTCATCGTCCTGTAGCGCCGTCGACTATCGAGGGTCGCGGTTGATTCGGATGCCGAATGAGTGCGGCCCGGCGGCGAACCACACGATCGAGCCGACGAGCGGGAAGCAGATCACCGCGATCACCCACACCCAGCGCTCGAGCTCGTTCAGCTCTGCGCTCCGGAAGGTCAGTGACACGACACAGACGATTGCGGCGAGGTAGGCGATGCCGACCATGAACGCGAGGAGGTTCCAGACGAGCATGCCGTCCATGGTCTCGCTCCGTTCGTCGGTGGCGGTGCTCGTGCCCCGGCCAGTGCCGACAGGCTACCGCCATGCACGCGGCATCCGCTCGCCGTCACGCGAGAATGGGTGCACGGCGGCAGGGGAGGGCGCATGAGGTGGTACCGCTCCGATGCCGCGCGGGACTTCGCCGTCGCCGCGAACGACGGCATCATCGGCACCGCCGGTGTGCTGCTCGGCTTCGCGGGCGCGGGCGCCTCGAGCACGACCCTGCTCGTCGCCTCGCTCTCGGCGCTCGTCGCCGGATCGGTCGCGGGCTTCGGGGCGAAGTACGCCGAGCTCGCCGCCGAGCGTGACGCCGAACGAGCGCTCATCGCCGAGACGGCGCTCGACATCCAGGAGGATGCGAGCGACGACCTCGACGACCTCGCCGCCCATTTCGTCGAGCGCGGCGTCTCGCACGACCTGGCACGGGATGTCGCGCAGCAGATGCACGCCCACGACGCGGTCGGGGCGCAGCTCGAGGCCGAGCACGGCATCGACCGGCCGATGCCGCGCTCGCGCCCGGTGCTCGGGGCGCTGGGGAACGCGGCAGCGCTCGCCACGGGCTCGCTGCTCCCGCTCCTCATGCTGCTCGCGTACCCGGCGGCATGGGAGGAATGGGCGGTCGCGGCCGCGACCCTGATCTCGCTCGCCGTGACGAGCGTGCTCATCGCCCTCTCGGCTCGCACCTCCGTGCCGCGCGCGCTGCGCCGCACGATCGGCATCGGCGTGGCGACGATGGGGCTCAGCTATCTGGTCGGCCTGGTCGTCTTCTGACCGGCGTCGTCGCCGCTGCCGCGCTCCGAACCCTGCGACTCCTGCTCCTGCACGGCCTCGATGATCGAATCCTGCAGGCCCCGCTGCCCGGTGTGCAGCTCCTGGTACTTCTCGCCGGCGCTCATGAGCGGCCCGAGTGCATGCCGCAGACGCGAGCGCGTGCCGCGCGGCGCGCGGAACCAGCGCACGACGATGCCGACGACGATCGCGATCGCGAGCAGTGCGACCGGCACCCAGATGAGGGCGAGCGACCACGACTCGGGAGCCATCTCAGAACCCGTACGGCGTGATCGGGTCGAGGCGCCCGTCGCGCAGGGCCTCGAGCACCGCGAGCTCGTGCGGCACGACGGGCACGGGCAGGGCGTCGAGCGGGAACCAGGCGAGCTCGGCCGCCTTGTCCTCCATCAGCCTCGGCTCGCCGCGCCACTCGGTCGCACTGAAGAACACGTCGATGCGCTCCTCGATCGCCCGGTGCGGTTCGCCGCCCGTGCGGTGCATGACGGTGAGCACCGTGAGCGCCGCCTCGTCGAGACCGACCCCGAGCTCTTCGCGGGTCTCGCGCACGGCGGCGGCGAGCAGGGACTCGCCCTGCTCGACATGGCCTGCCGCGCCGCACGCCCAGTGCTCGTCGAAGTAGCCCGTTCCCCTTCGCAGCTGCAGCAGCACCTCGTCGCCGCGCCGGAGCACGACGTAGGCGGCGGGAATGACCGCGAAGCGCCCGTGCGACGCCGCGTACGCCTCGGTGTACGACTCGGACTCGGTCACGGGGTTGTCGATGCGCTTCGCTACTCGACCGGCGTCAGTAGCCGACGATCGGCCCGAACGCGTCGGCGAGCGGCGCGCGGTTGATGCCGCGCAGCTCGTCGATCGAGACCGTGAAGAGGCCCTGCACCTCGAGCGCACCCGACGTGGCGTCGGTCACGCCGATGCGGCGCACGGGGTAGTCGCGTCCCTCGCAGAGGCCGCGGAACTTCACGTCGTCTTCGCGCGGCACCGTCACGATGACGCGGCCCGTCGACTCGGAGAACAGTGCGGTCGCGAGGTCGATGCCGGCGTCGCCGGCGACCTCGTCGAGCACGACGCGGGCGCCGAGGCCGAAGCGGCCGACCGCCTCGGCGAGGGCGATCGCGAGGCCGCCGTCGGAGAGGTCGTGCGCCGAGTCGATGAGGCCCTCGATCGCCGCGGCGTTCAGCAGCTCGGCGAGGCGCTTCTCGCCGGCGAGGTCGACCGCCGGCGGGCGACCGCCGAGGTGGCCGTGCACGACGCCGGCCCAGGCCGAGCCGTCGAGCTCGAGCGCGGTGTCGCCGAGGAGGTAGATGTTGTGGCCGTCGTCCTGCCAGCCCGAGGGGATGCGGCGGGCGACGTCGTCGATCACGCCGAGCACGGCGATCACGGGCGTCGGGTGGATCGGCACGTCGCCGGTCTGGTTGTAGAACGAGACGTTGCCGCCCGTGACGGGGATGCCGAGCTCGAGGCATCCGTCACTGAGGCCTTCGACCGTCTCGGAGAACTGCCACATGACCTCGGGGTTCTCGGGGGAGCCGAAGTTCAGGCAGTCGGAGACGGCGGCGGGCACCGCGCCGGAGACGGCGACGTTGCGGTACGCCTCGGCAAGGGCGAGCTTCGCACCCTGGCGCGGGTCGAGCTGCGAGTAGCGGCCGTTGGCGTCGGTCGCGACCGAGACGCCGAGACCCGACTCCTCGTCGACGCGCACCATGCCGGCGTCGTCGGGGTAGCTGAGCGCGGTGTTGCCGAGCACGTACTTGTCGTACTGGTTCGTAACCCACGCGGCATCCGCCTGGTTCGCCGAGCCGACGAGCTGCAAGAACTGCGCGCGGATCTCGTCGGGCGTCGCCGGACGGTCGAGCTTCGCGGCCGTGTCGGCCTGCAGCGCGTCGATCCAGGTGGGGTAGGCAACCGGGCGCTCGTAGACCGGGCCGTCGACGGCGACGGTGCGCGGGTCGACGTTCACGATCTCCTGGCCGTGCCACATGATCGAGAGGCGGCCGGTGTCGGTGACCTCGCCGAGCACGCTCGTCTCGACGTCCCACTTCTTGACGACCTCGAGGAAGCCGTCGAGCTTCTCGGGCCGCACGATCGCCATCATGCGCTCCTGGCTCTCGCTCATCAGGATCTCTTCGGGCGTGAGCGTGGGGTCGCGCAGCAGCACGTCGTCGAGCACGATGGACATGCCGCCGTCGCCGTTCGAGGCGAGCTCGGAGGTCGCGCACGAGATGCCGGCTGCACCGAGGTCTTGGATGCCCTCGACGAGGTCGCCGGCGAAGAGCTCGAGGCAGCACTCGATGAGCACCTTCTCGGCGAAGGGGTCGCCGACCTGCACCGCGGGGCGCTTGGTCGGGCCGCCCTCGGCGAAGGTGTCGGAGGCGAGGATCGACGCGCCGCCGATGCCGTCGCCGCCGGTGCGCGCGCCGAAGAGCACGACCTTGTTGCCGGCGCCCTTGGCGTTGGCGAGGTGCAGGTCTTCGTGGCGCATGACGCCGACCGCGAGGGCGTTGACGAGCGGGTTCGCCTGGTACACCGGGTCGAACCAGGTCTCGCCGCCGATGTTCGGCAGGCCGAGGCAGTTGCCGTAGAAGCTGATGCCCGAGACGACGCCGTGCACGACGCGGGCGGTGTCGGGGTGGTCGATGGCGCCGAAGCGCAGCGCGTCCATGACGGCGACGGGGCGCGCGCCCATCGAGATGATGTCGCGCACGATGCCGCCGACGCCGGTCGCGGCGCCCTGGAACGGCTCGATGTAGCTCGGGTGGTTGTGGCTCTCGATCTTGAACGTGACCGCCCAGCCCTCGCCGACGTCGATGACGCCCGCGTTCTCGCCCATGCCCACCATGAGGTTCTTCTTCATCTCGGGCGTGACCTTCTTGCCGAACTGGCGAAGGTAGATCTTCGACGACTTGTACGAGCAGTGCTCGCTCCACATGACCGAGTACATCGCGAGCTCGGCGCTCGTGGGGCGACGGCCCAGGATGTTGCGGATGCGCTCGTACTCGTCGGGCTTCAGGCCCAGGGCGGCGTACGGCTGCTCCTTCTCGGGAGTGGTCGCCGCGACCTCGACGGTGTCGAGCACCGCGGTCGTCGGTGCAGCGATGTTGGCGGGGGTGTTGATGGTCACGAGTGGCGAGCTCCAGAGAACGGCGGCGGGCGGATGCCGCGGGGCGGATGCCTGACCCCAGCAGTCTACCGGCCGTTGCAGACTCCCTTTCCGCGGTCATCCGCGGCCTGTTCGCCCGCTGCTCGTGCCGACCCGACCGGCACGAGCAGCGGCCCCGCTCGTTCACCTCACGCGACCGCGGTCGCCTCGAGCTCGACCATCTGACCGGGGATCGCGAGCCGGGTCACCCCGAGCATCGTGGTGGCGGGCGCGACGCCCGCGCCGCCCAGCCGCGATGCCAGCACGCCGTAGTGCGGGAACAGCAGGTCCACGTCGGTCGTGTACACGTTGAGCCGCACGACGTCGCCGAGTGACATGTCCGCCGCGGCGAGCACGGCCTCGAGGTTGTCGAGGCTGAGCGCCAGCTGCGCCGCCATGTCCCCGTCGTGCTGGGGCCTTCCATCGCTGCCCATTGCCGTCTGCCCCGAGCAGTACAGGGTGCGGGCATGCCCTGAGACGAGCTCGCCCTGGTTGAATCCCATCTCCACCGACCACGTCACCGGGTTGATCGCCGTTCGTTCGAGTGCCACTTCTGCTCCATTCGATTCGCGGGACTGCGTACATCTCGAGCCTTCCAACGAATCAAGACATCCTCTGTCATGTATTCGGATAGCGTTCTCGTATGCGTGCCGATCGCTTGGTCTCGCTGGTGCTGCTGCTCCGCCAGCGGGGTCGGCTGACCGCCGACGCGCTCGCCCACGAGCTGGAGGTCTCCACCCGCACCGTGCTGCGCGACATCGAGGCGTTGTCGACGGCCGGCGTTCCGGTCTACGCCGAACGCGGCCGGCACGGCGGGTTCGAGTTGCTGCCCGGCTTCCGCACCGAGCTCACCGGACTGAACCCCGACGAGGCGCTCGCCGTGCTGACCGCCGGATCCGGCCGTGGCGAACAGGCGTTCGGACTCGGCTCGGCGCTCGCCTCGGCGATGCGCAAGGTCGTCGACGCGATGCCCGAGACCGATCGGCTCACCGCGAACGACGCCGCCCGGCGCATCCTCGTGGAGCCCGAGACGGATCTGCTCTCGCGCCGGCGCTCGACCGAGGAGGTGGCGCGCACGACGATGAGCGAGGTCCGCCGTGCGGTGCTCACCGGAGTCAAGCTGCGCATCCTCTACACGGCAGTGGGTCGGGAGCCGACGTGGCGCACGGTGGATCCGATCGGCCTGGTCACCGTGCGCGACCGGGGCTACTTGCTCGCAACGACCGACGGCGAGGACCGCACCTACCGTCTGTCGCGGATCTCGGACGCCGAAGCGCTCGCGGAGGCGGCCGAGCGGCCGAGCCAGGTCGACCTGGACCGGATCTGGCGAGAGCGCAGCGCGCGATTCCTGGCCGACGGCCACATCGCCGTGTTGGCGCGGGTGGCCCCCGAACGGCGCGAGGAGCTGTTGGATGCCGCGGTGGCGGTCCGAGCCGAGGAGCCCGATGCCGATGCCGACGGCTGGTCGCGTGTCGAGGCCACCTTCCAGGATCTCCGGCATGCCGAGTGGGCGCTGTGGCAACTCGGCACGGACGCGGAAGCCCTGGGCCCGCCGTCGCTGCGCACCGCGCTCGGCGAGCGGGCGGCCGCACTCGTCGCACGGTACGTCGGTGCATCCCCCAGCGCGCTCACGCGTCCGATCCGGTAGAATGCCGAGTGGTCGTCGCGTTCTCGACGACCCTGGGCGCGCACATCAGCGCGCAGTCGACCCGCCGTAGCGCTCGCGGAGCCCCGCCCCGCGCCCGCGGGGAACGCCCTTCGTTCAGGTATCCCATGACGCCGTCAACTCCCGTCGATTCCACTTCCTCCACTCCCGCCGTCGCGCCGCCGTTCCCGTGGCTGGGCCTCATCGTGCTCGCCTCGGCCGTCTTCCTCTCCGTCACGATCGAGATGCTCCCGACGGGCCTGCTGCCCGACATGAGCCGTGAGCTCGGTGTCGGCGAACCCCTGGTGGGACTTCTCGTCACCGTGTTCGCCGCGACCGTGGTCGTGCTGACGGTGCCGCTCGCGGCTCTCACCCGCAAGGTCGGCCGTCGCCGCCTCATCGTGATCGCGCTCGTCGTGCTGGCGATCAGCTGCGTGCTCACCGCCGTGGCGCCGAACTACCCGACCGTGGTCGCGACTCGCGTGCTCGGCGGAGCCGCGCACGGCGTGTTCTGGTCGGTCGTCGGCGCCTACGCCGGGCACCTCGTGCCGAAGGAGCAGCTCGCCCGGGCCGTCTCGATCTCGGTCGCCGGCGGCTCGGCCGCGTTCGTGCTCGGCGTGCCGCTCAGCACGGCGCTCGGGCAGGCGCTCGGCTGGCGCTCCGCGTTCGCCGCGATGGGCGCGCTCACGCTCGTGGGTGCGGTGCTCGTCTGGCGGTTCCTCCCCTCGGTGCGGCATCACGCGGGCGAAGCGGATGCCGCGCCCGTGCGCGTGCGCAAGGACCCGACCTTCGTGCCCGTCATCGTGGTGTGCCTCATCACCGCGACCGCGATGATCGGCATGTACAGCTTCTACACCTACGTCGCCCCGTACCTGACCGACGTCATGGGCCTGCCGGCGAGTGCGATCAGCCCGATGCTGCTCGCCTACGGCATCGCCGGCGCGGTCGGCCTGGTGCTCGCGGGTGCCGTGCTCGGGCGACGCCCGACGGTCGGACTCGTGGTCGCGATGGTCGGCACCGCCCTCGGCGCGGTCGGCCTCGCGGTGTTCCCCCAGGTGCCGGTGGCGGGCATCGCGAGCTTCCTGCTGTTCGGCACCGCGTTCGGCGCGCTGCCGACGATGCTCAACACGAGGCTGCTGCACTCGGCCTCGGCGAGGATCCGCGACGCCGCGGCGTCGTTCTACACGACCGCGTTCAACACGGGCATCGGCGGCGGCGCGCTGCTCGGTGCGGCGCTCTACGGCGTGATCGGCCTCGCGGCGCTGCCGTGGGTGCTCGTCGCGCTCTTCGCCTGCGCGACGATCGCGCTCGTGTGGACGGCGCTCGTCAACCGCGTGCACCACTGAACGAGCGGCTACTCCGCCCGTGAGAACGCGGCGGCGCGCTCGATCTGGTCGCGCGTGAGCGCCACCCCGGTGTAGCGCTCGAACTGCGCGGCGGCCTGCATCGCGTGCACCTCGGCGCCGCTGATGACGAGCTTGCCCGCGGCCCTGCCCGCCGACACGAGCGGCGTCTCGGCGGGGAAGGCGACGACGTCGAAGACGACGGATGCCGCGGCGACGTGCGCCTCGGAGAATGAGAGCGCCGAGGCATCCGCCCCCTGCATGCCGAGCGGGGTGACGTTCACGATGACGTCGGCGCCGGGCTCGGGGTCGGTGCCCGTCCACGCGTAGCCGTACTGCTCGGCGAGCGCCGGCCCGAGGGAGGCGTTGCGCGCGAGCACCGTGACGTCGGAGAACGCCGCGCCGCGGAACGCTGCGACCACGGCCTTCGCCATGCCGCCCGAACCGCGCACGAGCACCGACTGCGCGGGGTCGAGGCCGTTCTCGGCGATGAGCTGCGCGATCGCCTCGTAGTCGGTGTTCGACGCGGTGAGCACGCCGTCGTCGTTCACGATCGTGTTGACCGATTCGATCGCCGCGGCCGAGGGCTCGACGACGTCGACGAGGGGGATGACCGCCTCTTTGAACGGCATCGAGACGGAGCATCCGCGGAAGCCGAGCGCCCGGACGCCGCGCACGGCGCCCTCGATGTCGTCGGTCGTGAACGCCTTGTAGACGAAGTTCAGGCCGAGCTCGTCGTAGAGGAAGTTGTGGAACCGGGTGCCGAGGTTCGACGGTCGACCCGCGAGCGAGATGCAGACCGACATGTCCTTGTTGAGGATGGGCATGTCACCATTCTGCGCTCCCGCGAGGGGATCAGGCTTCGCGGCCTCCGGGCGGGCCGATCACGAGGAGGCCGGCGAAGACGACCACGATGCCGACGACCGCGAGCGAGATGAGCAGCACGGGGCGGGCGAGGAACCAGCGGAGCAGTCCATTGACCCAGTTCGAGTCGGCCGGGTGATCGGTCTTCTCGCGGCGCCAGTCGCCCTCGAGGTGCCCCTTGCGCACGAGCCACAGGTCGAACGGGATGGTCGCGTAAGGCACGATCGCGGTGAGCACGGCGAAGGCGATGCGGCCGATGTTCCAGCGCTGGTTCACGCCGACGATGACGGCGGTGAGCGCGTAGGAGAGGAACACGAAACCGTGGATCGACCCGCCGACCAGCACCGCCCACTCGACGCCCGCGGCGTACTTCAGGATCATCGCGACGATGAGGATCGTCCACGTGACGGCCTCGGCGAAGGCGAGGGCGCGGTAGAGGCGTTTCGGTGACACGGGGATCTCCAGAGTTCGGGGGATGATGCCATCCTCCCAGTCGCCGCTGGGCGGGCGCATCGAACGAACGATTGATTCGACGGGTCGGGCGCAGGGCGGGCGGGGCCGTCGTTCAGCGCGCCGCGATAGCCTTGGCCGGTGACCGAGCAGTCTGCACGCGAGCTCGTCTCGAGCCTCATCGCGTCGATCCCCGATTTCCCCGAACCCGGCGTGACGTTCCGCGACCTGACACCCGTGTTCGCGAGCGGCCCGGCGCTGCACGCGCTCGGCGCCTCGCTGACCGAGCCCTTCGCCGGTCGATTCGACGACATCGGCGGGGTCGAGGCGCGCGGCTTCCTCATCGCGGGCGCGGCCTCGGCGATCTGCGGAGCCGGCGTGCTCACCATCCGCAAGGCGGGCAAGCTGCCGCGAGCGGTGCTCCGTGAGGACTACGCCCTCGAGTACGGCACCGCCGCACTCGAGGTGCACGAGGGCGAACTGCCGCCGGGATCTCGCGTGCTCATCGTCGACGACGTGCTCGCGACGGGCGGCACCGTCGCCGCGGCCGCGCGACTCGTCGAGCGGGCCGGCTGGGAGGTCGCGGGCATCTCGGTCGCGCTCGAGCTCGAGGGCCTCGGCGGCCGCGAGGCGCTCGGCGACCGCTACGAGATCTTCTCGCTGCTGCAGTACTGAGCCGGCTCGTCGAGTCGAGCGGATGCCGCGGCATCCGTGCCGGCGGAACCGCCGTGTTCATCGCGGACATTCCTTGGTAGCGTGTGCCACCGAACGAGGAGGTCCGATGCGGGACAGCATGCCGAAGCGAACGTTGTGGTGGGGCATCGGGCTGTCGGTCGGGGGTGCGCTGACGATCCTGCTCGCGCCGCCCGTGATGTACTCGATCGTGTCGGCCGAGGGCGAGGCCGGGCAGACGTTCTACTCGATCGTGCAACTGGTGTTGAACATCATCCGGCAGCTCGTGCTCCCGCTCGGCACCGCGCTGATCGCGGCATCCCTCGTGATGTTCTACATCCGCGGTCGTTCGGAGCCGGTCGACGCCGACCGCCCCAAGCGGTGGGTGCTGCCCGAGCCGACGGAGCGCGGCACCGAGCGCTGAGCGCCCGCGGCGGTGCTCCGAAATTCAGGAGAACTCGCTCGATGGCCCGCCAGGAGGAGCCGCGATCGCGCATCTCCTGAATTTCAGCCCGGCGGTCAGCCGCCCGGCGGTCAGCCGCCCGTCTGCCGCCGCACGATCTCGTTGATCCAGATCGGCGCGAACGGCGAGGTGCAGTTCGGCGGGGTGGGGTAGTCCTTCAGCACCTCGAGCCGCTCGCCGATCGCGAGCGCGCGGGCGCGGTACTCGGGGTGGTGGATGCCGATGTTCGCGAGCGTCTCGTTCATGGCCCACTGCAGGCGGTCGGGGGCCTGCTTCATGTGCGCCTCGATGAGGTCGAGGAGCGCGGGCAGGTCGAGCCCATCGGGCGACTTCGCGACCCGGGCGGTGGTCAGCGCCCATCCGGCGCTCGCGACGACCGGGTCGGCGTCGTCGAACCAGGCGACGCGCAGCTCCTCGACGTGCGGGTTCTTCTTGACGATGTAGTTGACGAGCCAGTCGTGCACCTTCGGCACGCGGGCCTCGCGGAGCATGGCGTCGAGCTCGGCCGCGCTGTACTGCTTCGGGCGGCTGATCAGGAGCGCCACGAGGCGGGCAGGGGTGTCGCCCGTCGCCCAGAGCTCACGGGCGAGCTCGGGCTGCGTGCCGACCCGCTTCGCGACGGCGCGCAACTTCGTGAGGTTCACGCCGTGGTCGTCGCCGTGGCGTTCGTTCACCGCCCGCATCTTCGGGTCCTCGAGCGCCGCGAGGTCGGCCATCACCTGACCGACGGTGGCCTGCGGTGCTGCCGTCATCGTCGCCATGACGACCTCCTCTGCTCCTTCGCCCCGTGTTCGTTCCAGCCTACGTCGACCCGCCGCGGGGCGACGGGATCATGCGTCGTCGCGACTCTCGTCGAGTCCGAGCAGGTACGCGGCGTTGCCCCGCAGCGCCGCCTCGTAGCGCAGCATGTCGGGCGTGCGCACCGCGTCGGCCGCGAAGGCGAGCAGCTCGCCGACCGCGGCGTCGCTGCGACCGGCGGCGTGCAGTCCGAGCGCGTGGAACAGGCGCACGGACTCGGAATCGGGGTACTCGGCGCGCGCCCGGTCGAGGGCGGCGAGCGACTCGCCCTGCCGCCCGAGGATGCGCAGCGTGCTGCCGTACTGCAGGAGGCACCGGCGCAGCGGGTCGCCCGCGAGACCGGCCGCCAGTGCCCGCTCGTAGTAGCCGACCGCCGTCTCCTCGTCGCCGGCGGTGTCGTACGAGCCGCCGACCTCGTAGAGCACGTACGGGTCGTCGGGATGCACGGCGAGCACCGCCAGGAACTCATCGATCGTCGGCTGCATGTTCGCGCGGTCGCGGCGATCGAAGATCTCGCGCAGCGTCGCTTCGAGCTCGGGGGAGAGGGTGGCGGTCATCGTTCCATCATCGCGGTCGGCGCCGTCCTCGTGCGCGTCGGGCGAGCGCGCGGGCGAGCGGATGCCGCGCGCTCACCGCAGCGCGAGGCATCCGCTCGCTCGCGGCTCAGGCGGTGGCCGCCTGCTCGCGCGCCCGCAGGTCCTTGCGCAGGATCTTGCCGGCGCTCGACTTCGGGATCACCTCGATGAACTCGACGACGCGCACCTTCTCGTGCGGTGCGACGTGCGCGGTGACATGCGCGATGACCGCGTCGCCGTCGAGTTCGGTGCCGGGCTGCAGCACGACGAACGCCTTCGGCACCTCCTGGCCGTCGTCGTCGAGCACGCCGATCACGGCGGCGTCGGCGATCGACGGGTGCCCGAGCAGCACGGCCTCGAGCACGGCCGGCGCCACCTGGTAGCCCTTGTACTTGATGAGCTCCTTGAGGCGGTCGACGATGCGGTAGACGCCGTCGGCGGTCACCGTGGCGATGTCGCCCGTGTGCAGCCAGCCCTCGGAGTCGAGCATCGCGGCGGTCGCCTCCGCGTTGCCGAGGTAGCCCTGCATCACCTGGGGGCCGCGGATCAGCAGCTCGCCGGGCTCGCTCGCGCCGTCGTCGGCGGGCACTTCGACGTCGACGCCCGTCTCGACGTCGACGAGGCGAGCCTCGGTGTTCGGCACCAGGAACCCGATGGTCGAGCGGTCGAGATCGTCGCGGTCGGTGGGGATCACGTGCGTGACCGGGCTCGTCTCGGTCATGCCGTAGCCCTGCGCGACGGTGCAGCCGATGCGGGTGGCGACGAGTTCGGCGAGCGCGCCGTCGAGCGGAGCCGCGCCCGAGAAGACGACCCGCACGCTCGAGAGGTCGTACTGGTCGACGAGCGGATGCTTCGCGAGCGCCACCGCGATCGGCGGCGCGATGAACACCCAGGTCGCCCGGTGCTCGCTGATGATGCGGAGGAACTCGACGAGGTCGAACCTCGGCATCGTCACGAGTGCGGCCCGGAGCTTGAGGGCGTAGTTCAAGAGCGCCGTCATGCCGTAGATGTGGAAGAACGGCAGCACCGCGAGCACGCGGTCGTCGGGCACGAGGCCGATGGAGCCGCGCGCCTGCTCGATGTTCGCGACGAGGTTCGCGTGTGTGAGCATGACGCCCTTCGGGCGCCCGGTGGTACCAGAGGAGTACGGGAGCACGGCGAGGTGCGTCGCCGGGTCGAACGAGACCTCGGGGGCCGGGTGCCCTTCGCCGAGGAGGTCGCGCAGCGAGGGGTGGCCCTCGGCGCCGTCGAGCACCACGAGGTGGTCGTCGGCGATGCCAAGGCGTGCCGCCGCGGCCTTCGCGCCCGGGAGAAGCGGCGACACGGTGAAGAACCAGGTGGCACCGGCATCCGTCAGCTGGTTGGCGATCTCGTCGGGCGTGTAGAGCGAGTTGATCGTGGTCGCCGTGGCGCCCGAGCGCAGGATGCCGTGGAAGACGGTGGCGAACGCGGGCACGTTGGGGCAGAGCAGGGCGACCACGTCGCCGACCCCGACTCCGCGGGCCGCGAGCGCACCCGCGAGGAGGCCGATCTGGCCGACGAGCTGGCGGTAGCTCGTCTCGGCGCCCGTCGCGCCGTCGATGAGGGCCACCCGGTCGAGCTCTTCGTCGGTGAGGCCGCCGAACAGGTAGTCGTAGATCGACTGGTCGGGAAGGGTGAGGTCGGGGTAGGTGCTCCTGGCCATGCGGCGATCTCCTTCGATCTGCGGGTGCAAGCCATCATGCGGCATTCGCGCGGCCGGGGGAAGAGCTGACGACGGCTCGGTTGTTTTGACAGAATCAAGACAACTGATAGGTTCGGGACATGACCTCGAATGCCGCCCACGAACGCGAAGAGGCCGCCGCCGTGCTTCGCGGCGCGGGGCTCAAGGTCACCGAGTCGCGCCTCGCGGTCTTCGGCGCGTTCCACCCGGGCGAGCACCTCGACGCCGACGAGGTGCACACGCGCGTCGCCGTGTCGCTGCCGACGACGTCTCGGCAGGCGGTCTACGGGGTGCTCGGCGCGCTCGCCGAGACCGGGTTGCTGCGCAAGATCGAGCCGGCCGGCTCGCCGGCGCTCTACGAGACCCGCGTCGGCGACAACCACCACCACCTCGTCTGCACGGGCTGCAGCACGGTCTTCGATGTCGCGTGCGTCGTCGGCGAGGCCGCCTGCCTCACGCCGAGCGAGACGCACGGCTTCCGCATCGCCGTCGCGGAGGTCACCTTCTGGGGTCTCTGCCCCGAGTGCAGCGCGAGCGGCGCGCTGAGCTGAAGTCGAAGCCGGCCCGCCGGCGTCCCCGTACCGCACACGACACTCCATCCCGCGCCGGATCGATCCGGCGCGCCCGAACTCGGGCGCACCCTCACTGCGCCCCGTCGACACTCGCGTCGGCGATCCCAGAGAAAGAAACGAAGAGAGAAGGACGCCATGTCGGAATCCATCACGACGCCCACGACGACGCAGACCGGAACCCCGGTCGCCAGCGACGCCCACTCCCTCACGATCGGCGCCGACGGCGCGACGGTGCTGCACGACCGCTACCTGGTCGAGAAGCTCGCCCAGTTCAACCGCGAGCGGATTCCGGAGCGTATCGTGCACGCGAAGGGCGGCGGCGCGTTCGGCCGCTTCGAGGTGACCGCGGATGTCTCCGCGTACACGCGGGCCGCTGTCTTCCAGCCGGGCGCCGACTCCGAGACGCTGATGCGCTTCTCGTCGGTCGCCGGTGAGCAGGGCTCGCCCGACACCTGGCGCGACGTGCGCGGCTTCTCGGTGAAGTTCTACACGACCGAGGGCAACTACGACATCGTCGGCAACAACACGCCCGTGTTCTTCATCCGCGACGCGATCAAGTTCCCCGACTTCATCCACTCGCAGAAGCGCCTGCCGGGCTCGGGCCTGCGCGACGCCGACATGCAGTGGGACTTCTGGACGCTCTCGCCCGAGTCGGCCCACCAGGTCACCTACCTCATGGGCGACCGAGGCCTGCCGAAGTCGTGGCGCGAGATGCACGGCTTCGGTTCGCACACCTACCAGTGGATCAACGCCGAGGGCGAGAAGTTCTGGGTGAAGTATCACTTCCGCTCGCAGCAGGGCGACCTGCACCTCGACGCCGAGAGCGCCGAGGCGATCGCCGGGGCCGACGCCGACTACTACCGCCGCGACCTGCATGAGGCGATCGAGGCCGGTAACCACCCGAGGTGGGACCTGCACGTGCAGGTCATGCCGTACGACGACGCGAAGACGTACCGCTTCAACCCGTTCGACCTCACGAAGGTGTGGCCGCACGCCGACTACCCGCTGATCCCGGTCGGCACGCTCACGCTCGACCGCAACCCGCAGAACTTCTTCGCCGAGATCGAGCAGGCGGCGTTCTCGCCCGCGAACACGGTTCCCGGCATCGCCATCAGCCCCGACAAGATGCTCATGGCGCGCGTGTTCAGCTACCCCGACGCGCAGCGGTACCGCGTGGGCACGAACTACAACCAGATTCCGGTGAACGCGCCGCACGCGGCATCCGTCGCCAACTACTCGCAGGACGGCGCCCAGCGTCACGCGTTCAACGCGCCGACCACGCCGGTCTACGCGCCGAACTCGTTCGGAGGGCCCGTGGCTTCCGCCGAGGCAGCCGCCGAGGGCGGCTGGGAGAGCGACGGCGAGCTCGTGCGCTCGGCGTATACGCTGCGCGCCGACGACAGTGACTTCGGTCAGCCGGGCACGCTCTACCGCGAGGTCTACTCGGCTGAAGCGAAGCTCCGCCTGCAGGCGACGCTCGCCGGCCAGGCGGCCTCGATCACGGTCGACGAGATCCGCGAGCGGTTCTTCCAGTACTGGACGAATGTCGACGCCGAGCTCGGCGCCGTGCTCCGCGCCGCGCACGCGACGGCCGTCGCCGACGGCGCCGCGGCCTAGTCGAAACGTCGGAACGGGCCCGGATGCCGCGAGGCATCCGGGCCCGTTCGCCGTCGCGCGCCGAGTCGAGGTGGCACATGTCGTCGGGAGCCGCGAGGGGGAGGCGACAGGATGTGTCATCTCGAGTGCCGCGTCAGCGCCTCCTCGACGATCTCGGCCACGGGGCCGTGCGCTCGTTCGCGGTCGGCGGAGACGAGCCCGATGCGGGTGCGCCGGTCGAGCACGTCGTCGACGTCGAGCGCACCCTCGGCGAGCACCGCGAACTCGATCTCGGCACGTGCGACGTCGAGGCCGGGCGCGATGCGCTCGGCGGGGTCGGCGCAGCGGGCCACGTCGAGCACGGTGGATGCCTCGGCGCCGAAGCGGGCCACGAGGGAGGCGGGCAGCTCGGTGCGGGCGCCGGCCGATTCGTTCGCCGGTGCGCTCGCCGCGGGAACCGCGGAGCCTGGCGCGCCCACCAGGGCGAGCGTCTCGGTGCGGCACCCGAGGTCGGCGAGGCCGGCGTGCCGGCATGCGAGGTCGACGGCGTCGCGGGCCATCGCCCGATACGTCGTGAGCTTGCCGCCGAGCACGTTGAGCAGTCCCGCCTCCGAGACGGCCACGTGATGGCGGCGGGAGATGTCGGCGGTCGAGCCGTCGTCGCCCGTGTCGATGAGCGGGCGCAGCCCGGCGAAGGCGCCGAGCACGTCGTCTCGGACGAGCGGCCGCTCGAGCGCCGTCGAGACGGTGCGCAGCAGGAACTCGATCTCGGCGTCCTGGGGCTGCGGCACGTCGGGCACCGGGCCGGGAGCGTCTTCATCGGTGAGGCCGACGACGACCCGGCCGAGCTGCTGCGGCAACGCGAAGACGAAACGACTGATCGATCCTGGGTGCGGCACGGTGATCGCGGCGGTCGGATGCCCGAGGGAGGCCGCGTCGAGCACGAGGTGCGTGCCCCGGCTCGGCCGCATCCTGATGCCGGGGTCGAGCTCGCCCGCCCACACGCCGGCGGCGTTCACGACGACCCGGGCGCGCACGCGCACCGAGCCGCCGCCGAGCGTGTCGTCGAGGGTCGCACCGTCGGCATCCGCGTTCGAGACGCGAACCCGGGTGAGCACCGCCGCTCCGTAGGCGGCGGCCGTGCGGGCGAGTGCCACGACGAGCCGGGCGTCGTCGACGAGCTGGCCGTCGTGCGAGAGCACTCCGCCTCGCAGACCCTCGCGGCGCAGGGCGGGGGCGAGCCGCAGCGCCTCGTCGCGGCCGATGCGTCGCGGGTGCGCCAAGACGCCGCCGGGCGTGCGGGCGAGCATGCGCAGGCCGTCGCCCAGGCCCATGCCGACGCCGCCGAACACGCGCTGCTTCGCAGTGACGGCGGGCACGAAGGGCAGCAGTTGGGGCAGGCTCCGCACGAGGTGGGGTGCCACACGGGTCATCAGGACATGTCGTTCCACGGCGCTCTCGCGCGCGACGGCGACGTCGCCGGTGGCGAGGTAGCGCAGGCCGCCGTGCACGAGCTTCGAGCTCCACCGGCTCGTGCCGAACGCCAGGTCGTGCGCCTCGGCGAGCACGACCGACAGCCCGCGGCTCGCGGCGTCGAGCGCGACCCCCGCGCCCGTGACGCCGCCGCCGATGACGAGGAGGTCGACCGGCTCGCTGCGCCCGGCGAGCGCGTCGAGCTCACGCGACCGGCGACTGCCGTTCAACGCGGGGGAGTGCGCAGGGCCGGGGCCCGCGGGGATCAGGGGCGGAGATGTCCGTCGAGTGCGTGCCAAAGTTCGCTGCTCCAATGCGGCTCGTCGATGAGGGCGGAGACGGTGTTGTGCGAGAGGATCGCTGACTGGGCGATGAGCAGGAGCATGACCGCGAGGTCGCTCGGGGCGCCGGCGCGCACCGAGCCGCCCTGCTGGGCGTGTTCGATGGCGACCGCCAGCCACTGCAGGATGACGCGTTGGCTCTGGCCGATGCGCTGCAGCGTGTACCGCATGAAGACCTCGGGCTCGCGCTCGAGCAGGCGTCCGTAGACGGGATCGGTGCGGAACAGCTCGGAGAACCGCATCACGTCGCGCACGATCTCGTCGCGTGAGCGCGCGGGTTCGGGGAACTGCTCGATGAGCGACACGGTGGCCCGGAGGAGGGCCGCGCGCACGATCTCGTCGGCGCTCGCCCAACGGCGGTACACGGTGGGCCGGCTGACCCCGGCGTTGCGCGCGACTTCGGCGACGGTGACCCCGCCGGAACCGCGCACGGCGATGAGCTCGACGGCCACGTCGAGCATGCGCGTCTCGGCCTCGTCCCAGACGGGCCGGTCGAGCAGGAGCGCTTGACGATCTTCCATGATGTGTCACACTGTAACGCATGGTCGACGGAGACACCTTCCCCAACGCCGCAAGCGCCGGCGACGAGACATCCACCCCGATGCGGTGGAACGGCTGGGGTGACCCCGCGAAGGCGAAGGAGCTGCCGCTCGCGGTGCGGGCGCTGCTGCCGGTGATGCTCGGGCGCACACCGAAGCCCGATGCCGCCGTCGTACTCGACGAGGTGGAGCTCGCGCCGTCGTCGCTCGACGATGCCGATCGGGCCGCGCTCGCCGCGATCGTGGGCGACGACCACGTCGCACTCGACGACGATGCCCGCATCCGGCATGCCGGTGGGCGCTCGACGCCCGACCTGCTCCGTCGTCGCGCGCGTCGACAGGATGCCCCCGACGCGGTCGTCTCCCCGGCCGACCACGGCCAGGTCGTCGAGGTGCTGCGCCTCGCCGGTTCGCGCGGCATCGCGGTGGTGCCGTTCGGCGGCGGCACGAGCGTCGTGGGCGGGCTCGACCCCGAGCGCGGCACCCACCGTGCGGTGATCGCGCTCGAACTGCGCCGGCTCACCGGGCTCGTCTCCCTCGACGAGACGAGCGGCGAAGCCGTGCTGCGCGCCGGCACCACGGGCCCCGAGGCCGAGCGGCTGCTCGGCGCTCACGGGTTCGAACTCGGGCACTTCCCGCAGAGCTTCCGCTACGCGACGATCGGCGGCTTCGCCGCAGCACGCTCCTCGGGGCAGAACTCCGCCGGCAACGGCCGCTTCGACGCGATGGTCACGGGCCTGCGCGTCGCGACCCCGACCGGCGAGCTCGACCTGGGCCGCGCGCCGGGATCAGCAGCCGGTCCCGACCTCCTGCGACTCTTCCTCGGCTCCGAGGGGGCGTTCGGCGTCATCACCGAGGTGCGCGTGCGCGTGCACCGCACGCCCGAGGTGCGGCGGGCGGAGGCCTGGACCTTCCCCGACTTCGCCGCAGGTGTCGATGCCCTGCGCCGGGTCGCGCAGCTCGGCACCGGCCCCACCGTCATCCGTCTCTCCGACGAGGCGGAGACCGGCGTCTCGCTCGCCCAGGTCGGACGCATCGGCAAGGCGCTCGCGAAGGGTGCGAGCGCGATCACCGTCTTCGAGGGCGACGCCGAGCTCGCGGCCGAGCGGCAGGCCCGAACGGCGCAGGTGCTGCGCGAGGCGGGCGGCGTCTCGGCCGGTCCAACGGCCGCCGAGGAGTGGGTCCACGGCCGCTTCAACGCCCCGTACCTGCGTGACGCCCTGCTCGACCACGGCGTGTTCTGCGAGACCCTTGAGACCGCCACCACCTGGTCGAACCTCGAGCGCCTGAAGCGCGAGGTGACCGCCGCGATCACCGACGGATTCGCCGGGCAGCGCGCCAAGTCGCTCGTGCTCTGCCACGTGTCGCACGTCTACCCGACCGGCGCCGCGCTCTACTTCACGATCCTCGCGGGAGTGAAGGGCGACCAGCTCGCCGCGTGGGAGCCGGTGAAGGCCGCGGTGAACGACGCGATCATGGCCGGCGGCGGCACCATCAGCCACCACCACGGCGTCGGTCGCGACCACGCGCCGTGGCTCGAGCGCGAGATCGGGCCGGTGGGGCTCCGCATCCTCCGAGCCGTGAAGGCGGAGCTCGACCCGGCCGGCGTCATGAATCCCGGTGCGCTCCTCGAACCGGTCGAGGTCGTCGCCCCGGCAGTGCCGCTCGAACTCGGGAGCCACTGACATGACCGGGCACATCGCCGTGCTCGTGAACCCCAGCTCGGGCCGTGGCCGCGGTGCCGCCGCGGCGGCGCGAGCCGTCGAGCGCCTCGAGGCGCTCGCCGCCGATGTGCGCGTGTTCACGGGCGACTCGGTCGACGACACCCGGCGGCTCGCACGCGAGGCTGTCGCGAGCCGGCCGCGCGCACTCGTGGTCGTCGGCGGTGACGGCACGCTCTCGTCGGTGCTCGACGCCGTGGTCGGTTCGGGCGTGCCGATCGCACTCGTGCCGGCGGGCACGGGCAACGACCTCGCGCGTGCCCTCGGCCTGCCCTTCGAGGCATCCGATGCCGCGTCGACGGCCGCCGAACTCGCCCTCAACGGCGCGCCCCGCGCGATCGACGTCGGCGAGGTCGAGTCGGCAGCGGGCATCGCGCGCTTCCTGACCGTCGCCGCGCTCGGCTTCGATGCGCACGTCAGCGAGCGCACCAATCGCCTGAAGTGGCCGCGAGGGCGCGTCCGCTACTACCTGGCGATCCTCATCGAGGTCGCGCGCCTGCGCCCGATGCCGTTCGCCGTCGCCTTCGACGGCGGGGCGATGCATCCCATGCCCGGCACGCTCATCGCCGTGGGTTCGACCCGCAGCTACGGCGGCGGCATGCCGGTGTGCCCCGACGCCCACCCGGCCGACGGCCTGCTCGATGTCACGCACGTCGCCCCGCTCGGCCGGGCGAAGCTCGTTCGCCTGTTCCCGCTGCTGCTGCGCGGCACGCACGTCGACCGGCCCGAGGTGACCACGGCGCGCGCGACGCTCGTCGACATCGACGCGCCGGGGCTCGTGGTCTATGCCGACGGCGAGCGGGTCGGCACCGGGCGCGCGCGCATCCGGGCGGTGCCCGGGGCGCTCACGGTGCTCGTGCCGGCCGCGGCGGACGAGGCGGCCGGACCCCACCGGTCCGCCGCCGCGATCGCGCCCGAACACGACCGGGAGGGCGCCGCATGACCGACTTCGATCACGACGTCGTCATCGTCGGTTCGGGCTTCGGCGGCTCGGTCGCCGCACTGCGCCTCGCCTCGAAGGGCTACCGGGTGCACGTCTTCGAGGCGGGCCGCCGCTTCGAGGACGCCGACTTCGCGAAGACCTCGTGGGACGTTCGGCGCTACCTCTGGGCGCCCGCGATCGGATGCTTCGGGGTGCAGCGCATCCACAAGCTGCCGCACGTCATGGTGCTCGCCGGCGCGGGCGTCGGCGGCGGATCGCTGAACTACGCGAACACCCTCTACGAACCGGGCCCCGCGTTCTTCGCCGACCGGCAGTGGTACGGCCTCGCCGACTGGCAGGCAGAACTCGCCCCCCACTACGCGACGGCCAAGCGCATGCTCGGCGTCGTTCCCGAGTACCCGCACTCGGGCCCGGTCGAGCAGATCATGGCGGATGCCGCGGCCGACCTCGGCGTCGGCGACACCTTCCGGCGCGCCCCCGTCGGGGTGTACTTCGGCCGCCCCGGCGAGACGGTCGCCGACCCGTTCTTCGGTGGCGAGGGGCCCGATCGTACCGGGTGCACGCTCTGCGGCAACTGCATGGTCGGCTGCCGGGTGGGCGCGAAGAACACGCTCGCGAAGAACTACCTCGCGCTGGCCGAACGGCTCGGCACCACGATCGAGCCGCTCCGAACCGTCGTCGAGGTGCGTGAGCGCCCGGGCGGCGGCTTCACCGTGACATCGGTGCGGAGCGGCGCGTGGTTCGGCCGTGATCGCCGCTCGGTGAGCGCCGAGCAGGTCGTGTTCGGCGCCGGCACGTGGGGCACGCAGCAGCTGCTGCACCGTATGAAGGACTCGGGTGCGCTGCCTCGGCTGTCCGACGCGCTCGGGCGCCTCACGCGCACGAACTCCGAAGCACTCGACGGCGCGGTCGCGGTGTCGGTGCCCGAGGGGCTCGGTCTCGCGAGCGGCGTGGCGATCACCACGTCGTTCCACGTCGATGAGCGCACGCACGTCGAGAACGTGCGGTACGGGCCGGGGTCGAACCTGATGGGTGCCCTGGCGACCGGCCTCGTGCCCGGCGGGCGCCCCCTCCTCGGGCGGCTCGGGGCGTTGATCGGCGGGGCGCTGCGGCATCCGATCACGACCCTGCGCGTGAGCTCGCTGCGTCGCTGGAGCGAGCGCGGCATCATCGCGCTCGTCATGCAGACGGCCGACAACTCGCTCACGCTCTCGCTCCGCCGCCGATTCGGACGCCCGGTGCTCACGAGCGCCCAGGGTGAGGGGGAGCCGAACCCGAGTCACCTGCCCGGTGCGCACCTCGCCGCCCAGGCGATCGCCGCACGCATGCAGGCGGCCGGCGGCGTGCCGGCATCCGCGCGCGGCTCGTGGCCCGAGGTGTTCGGCATCCCCCTGACGGCGCACTTCCTCGGTGGAGCGGTGGTGTCGGGCGATCCCGAGCAGGGCGTCGTCGACGCGTACCACCGCGTGTGGGGCCATCCCGGGCTGCACGTCGTCGACGGTGCGGCCATGCCCGCCAACCCGGGCGTGAATCCGTCGCTCACGATCACCGCGATGGCCGAGCGCGCGCTGTCGTACTGGCCGCGCCGGAGCGCCGCCGATGAACGGCCGACGCAGGAGGCGCTCCTCGATCGACGCGGCTGAGGCGGTCGCCGCCCTGTCGGCCGATCCGACCCGCGAGTACCATCGGCGCCATGGCCGAGTTGCCGGATTTCTCAGACCTGCGGGCGCTCTACGTCAACTGCACGCTGAAGCGGAGCCCCGAACCGAGCCACACCCAGGGCCTCATGGACGCGAGCATCGCCCTCATGCGCGGTCGCGACGTGCACGTCGACACCCTGCGGTTCGTCGACCTCGATGTCGCGACCGGGGTCTACCCCGACATGCGCGAGCACGGCTGGCCGGCCGACGCCTGGCCCGACGAGGTGTGGCCGCTCGTCGAGGCCGCCGACATCCTCGTCGTCGGCGGGCCGATCTGGCTCGGCGACAACTCGTCGATCACGAAACGGCTCGTCGAGCGGCTCTACTCGATGAGCGGCATGTTCAACGACCGCGGCCAGTACGTCTACTACGGCAAGGTCGGCGGTGCGATCATCACGGGCAACGAAGACGGCATCAAGCATTGCGCCATGAACCTGCTCTACAGCCTGCAGCACATCGGCTACGCGATCCCGCCGGGCGCCGACGCGGGCTGGATCGGCGAGGCGGGCCCCGGTCCGAGCTACCTCGATCCGGGCTCTGGAGGCCCCGAGAACGACTTCACCAATCGCAACACGACGTTCATGACGTACAACCTGCTGCACCTCGCGCGGCTGCTGAAGGATGCGGGCGGATTTCCGGCCGGGGGCAACCTGCGCGCAGAGTGGGACGGCGGCGATCACTCCGGCTTCGAGGCCAACCCCGAGTACCGCTGACCCATCGACGCGGCGACGACGAAGGGCGGCCCGATCGGGCCGCCCTTCGCAGTGTTCGTGCCTGAAGCTACGCCTCGACGAGGGCGCGCTTGACGATGCTCGTGAAGAAGCCGAGGCCGTCGACGCCGGAGCGCATCGCGGCAGCGGTGTCGGGGCCGAAGCCGGGCTCGACCGCGTGCTCGGGGTGCGGCATGAGGCCGACCACGTTGCCGCGGGCGTTCGAGACGCCCGCGATGTCGCGGAGCGAGCCGTTGGGGTTCACGTCGACGTAGCGGAAGACCACTCGGCCCTCGCCCTCGAGCCGGTCGAGCGTCTCGTCGGAGGCGATGAAGCCGCCCTCGCCGTTCTTCAGCGGGATCGTGATCTGCTGCCCGGCCTCGAAGTCGCCGGTCCAGTCGGTTGCGGCGTTCTCGACCGTGAGCACCTGGTCGCGGCAGATGAAGGAGCCGTGGTCGTTGCGGATGAGCCCGCCCTCGAGGAGGCCGG
The DNA here is from genome assembly GCF_042262385.1 of Agromyces sp. NPDC056389. Lineage (NCBI taxonomy): Bacteria > Bacillati > Actinomycetota > Actinomycetes > Micrococcales > Microbacteriaceae > Agromyces > Agromyces sp. NPDC056389. The sequence continues at coordinate 1,944,930 of NZ_JBHJPN010000001.1, read as the reverse complement.
CCTCGGTCAGCATCTGGAAGCCGTTGCAGATGCCGAGCACCGGCATGCCGGCGTTCGCCGCGGCGACGACCTCGGTCATGATCGGGCTGAGCGAGGCGATCGCGCCGCAGCGCAGGTAGTCGCCGTAGCTGAAGCCGCCGGGCAGGATCAGCGCGTCGACGCCCTCGAGGTCGTGCGACCCGTGCCAGAGTGCGACGGGCTCGCCTCCGGCGAGGCGCACCGCGCGCTGCGCGTCGCGGTCGTCGAGCGAGCCGGGGAAGGTGATGACGCCGATGCGCATGGCGGGCCCGCTCAGTGCGTTTCGCCGGCGGGAGCGCCGAAGCCGTCGTCGGTGGTGGATGCCGCGTCGGACGCCTCTTCGGCGAGCTCGGCGTTCGTCACCTCGTAGTGGATGCCGACGACGTCTTCGATCACGCCGTTGGAGAGGATCTCTTCGGCGATCTGCTGCACCTGCGCGCGCAGTGCGTCGTCGACGGGTCCGTCGACGGTCAGTTCGAATCGCTTGCCGATGCGCACGCCGCTGAAGCCGGTGCGTCCGGTGCGGGCGAGGGCGCCGGCGACGGCCTTCCCCTGGGGGTCGAGCAGTTCGGCTTTGGGCATCACGTCGACGACGATGGTGGGCACCGCGGTTCTCCGTCCGGTGTCGAAAGTGTGGATGCGTCGATTCTACCGGGGGCGGCGAGGCATCGAAGCATCCGTCGCCCTCGGCGCCCGGGAGCGCACCTCTCGGTCCGGTCGCGTCACGCGCGACCGGACCGCCCGGGTCCTCGTCCGAGGCCTCGTGTCGTGCGTCAGCGCCGGGTGATGGCCTTGACGAGCAGGCCGACGGCGACGATCGCCGCGGCACCCACGGCGATGACGAGGGCCGGATTCTCCCGGTACCGCGCCTTCACGTATGCGACGCCGTCGTCGGCGACCTCCCTCGCGCCTGCGACGGCCGCACTCGCCTGCGCGGCGACGGCGTCGACGGTGTCCGCTGCGGTGTCGCGGGCGTCGCTCAGCACGTCGCCAACGGTGTCGGATGCCTGCCCGGCCACTCTGGCCGTGGCATCCCCGAGTCGATCGGCGCTCGTCTTCACTGCTCGCGCCGCGTCCGCCGCGCTGTCGCTCACCGCGTCGGCCACGTGATCCGCGTGGTCGCGCACGGTCTCGGTTGCTCGGTTCGCCGTGTCCTTCATAGCGGCCGCGACGTCATTCGGAGTGCGATCCGTGTCGGTCATCAGTGGCTCCCTTCGCCGGAGTGATCGGGTCATCTCATCGGATGATCGAGTCATCGTACGCTCGCGAACCGTGAAGGGCCCGGATCGGCCGACGGGCTTGCCACCGCCCAGACGGGGTGCTAGCGGGGAAGTTGCGCGGCATGAATTCCAAGCGTATTATTCCGAGCGGAATAACCGCACTGCGACGTGAAGGGAACGCGGATGCCGCACCTCAACCCGCTCGCCTTCTCGGCGCTCGGCATGCTGATCGACGCTCCCATGCATCCGTACGAGATGTACCAGCTCATGCTGGCCCGCCGGGAGGACCGCGTCGTCAAGGTCAGCGCCGGGTCGCTCTATCGCGCGGTCGAACGTCTCGCCCGCGACGGACTGATCGTCGAGAGCGCGACCGAGCGCATGGGCAATCGGCCGGAGCGCACCGTCTACACCGTGACGGAGGCGGGGCGCACCGCGTTCGATGAGAGCCTCGAGGAGATGCTCAGCCGGAGCGTCAACGAGTTCCCCGAGTTCCCGCTCGCCATCGGCGAGGCGCACAACCTGCCGGCCGAGCGGGTCGTCGAGCTGCTCGGAGACCGGCTCGACGCGATCCGCGACGACATCGCCTGGTACGACGCGGCGATGGTGCGCATCGCCGACAAGGGCAAGCCGAAGCACGTGGTGCTGAACGTCTACTACAGCCGGGCGATGCTCGCCGCCGAAGCCGAATGGCTCGCCGCGACCATCGCCGAACTCCGCTCCGGCGAACTCGAGTGGCCGTCCGCCGCTCCGTCCGCCTCCCCGCAGACCTGACCCGTTCCGGAGGAACACATGCAGACCGAACGCAAGCCGTGGCCGGCCCTCTGGGCACTCGTCATCGGCTTCTTCATGATCCTGGTCGACTCGACCATCGTCTCGATCGCCAACCCCGCCATCATGCGCGACCTCGGCACCGACCTCACCGCGGTGCTGTGGGTGACCTCCGCCTACCTGCTGGCGTACGCCGTGCCGCTGCTCATCACCGGTCGCCTCGGCGATCGCTTCGGCCCGAAGAACGTCTACCTCGTCGGCCTCGCCGTGTTCACGCTCTCCTCGCTCTGGTGCGGCCTCTCCGATGACATCACCATGCTGATCGTCGCGCGCGTCGTGCAGGGGCTCGGCGCCGCGCTCATGACTCCGCAGACGATGGCGGTCATCACCCGCATCTTCCCGCCGCAGCAGCGTGGCGCGGCGATGGGCCTCTGGGGCGCCGTCGCCGGTGTCGCGACGCTCGTCGGCCCGATCCTCGGCGGTCTCCTGGTCGACTCGCTCGGGTGGGAGTGGATCTTCTTCGTCAACGTGCCCGTCGGCATCGTCGCGTTCGTCCTCGCGGTGCGGCTCGTGCCCAGGCTCGAGACGCACCAGCACTCCTTCGACTGGCTCGGCGTCGTGCTGAGCGCGGTCGGCATGTTCCTCGTGATCTTCGGCATCCAGGAGGGCGCGACCTACGACTGGGGCACCATCGTCGGGCCGATCAGCGTCTGGGGCCTGATCATCACGGGCCTCGTGGTGCTCGTCGCCTTCGTGGTCTGGCAGCGCTTCAACCGCAAGGAACCGCTGCTGCCCCTCGACCTCTTCACGGATCGCAACTTCGCGCTGTCGAACGCCGCGATCACCTTCGTCGGCTTCGCGATCGTCGCCATGCCGCTGCCGCTCGCGTTCTACTACCAGGTCGCTCGCGGACTCGAGCCCACGCAGGCCGCGCTCATGCTCGTGCCCATGGCGGTCGTGTCGGGCGTGATGGCGCCGTTCATCGGCCGCCTGACCGATCGGGTGGACCCGAAGTGGATCGCGTTCGCCGGCTTCGCGATCACCGCAAGCGCCCTCGCCGCGATGTCGCTGCTCATCACCCCCGACGTGCAGCTCTGGGTGCTGCTCATCCCGGCGGCGTTCCTCGGCCTCGGCATGTCGGGCATCTGGGCGCCCCTCGCATCGACCGCGACGCGCAACCTGCCGCCGCACCAGGCGGGTGCCGGGTCGGGCGTCTACAACATGACCCGGCAGTTCGGCTCGGTCTTCGGCGCCGCGGCGATCACGGCGCTCATGAACGGCCGGCTCGAGGCGAACCTTCCCGGGTTCTCCGAGTCCGGCGGTGAGCAGTCGACGACGGCGGGCCAGGCGTTGCCGCCGCAGATCGCCGGTGGATTCACCGATGCGATGTCGCAGTCGCTGTGGCTGCCCGTCATCGGGTTCGCGATCGGCGCCGTGCTGGTGCTGTTCTTCGCCAAGCCCAAGGTGACGGTCGACTGGGAGCAGCGGGGCGCCGCCGCGCCGACGGATGTCGCCGGCCCCGCGACCGGCTCGCTCACCGCGGTCGACTAGGGCCGGGGCCCCGCGACGGCTCGAAGCGTCACGCGAGCCCCGCGCGCTCCTGGAGCACCGTCTTCAAGGTGTCGCGGGTGGCGTCGAGCCCGCGGTGCACCTCCTCGAAGCTCGTCGAGAGCGGCGAGAGGCCGATGCGCAGGCCCCCGGGGTCGCGGTAGTCGGGGATCACGTCCTGCTGCCAGAGCCGCGCGGTGACCTCCCGCATCGCGGGGTGGTGCAGCGTGACGTGCCCGCCGCGCTCCTCGGGGTCGGCGGGGGAGGCGAGCGTCACGCCGAGGGGCGCGAGCCAGTCGTCGGCGAGGGTGATCGCGAACTCCGTGAGCGCGATCGACTTCTCGCGGAGCGCGGGCATGCCGGCCTCCTCGATCATCGCGAGGGTCTCCTCCATCGCGAGCATGCCGACGATCGGCGCGGTGCCCGAGAGGAAGCGGCGGATGTCGGGGACGGGCTCGTAGTCCGGCCCCATCGCGAACATGTCGGTCGTGCCCCACCAGCCCTGGATCGGCTGGGCGATCGCCGCTTGCAGGTCGTCGCGCACATAGGCGAACGCCGGTGAACCCGGGCCGCCGTTCAGGTACTTGTACGTGCAGCCGACGGCGAGGTCGAAGCCCCAGAGGTCGGCCTTCACGGGCACCGAGCCGGCAGAGTGGCAGAGGTCCCAGAGGATCAGGGAACCGGCGTCGTGCGCGATGCGCGTGAGCTCGGGGGCATCCGCCAGGTAGGCCGATCGGTACGCGACGTGCGAGACGACGACGAGCGCGGTCTCGGGGCCGACCGCCTCGGCGAGCTGCTCGGGCGAGACGCCGGCCGAGGTGTCGACCTCGATCCAGCGCAGGCGCATGCCGCGCTCGCGGGCGATGCCGTCGAGCACGTAGCGGTCGGTCGGGAAGTTGTCGGTGTCGACGACGATCTCGCGCCGCGCGGGGTCGCGGGCGATCTGCGCGTCGACGGCCGCGCGGGCGAGCTTGTAGAGGAGCACCGTGGTCGAGTCGCCGATGATCGTCTGCCCGGCCTTCGCCTCGATCACGGAGCGGCCGATGCGGTCTCCGATCTCGGTGGGCAGCTGCAGCCACGCCTCGTCCCACCCGCGGATGAGGCGGCCGCCCCAGTCCTCGCGCAAGAACCGCTCGACGCGCTCGATCGCCGACACCGGCGGGCGGCCGAGCGAGTTGCCGTCGAAGTAGACGAGGTCGGTCTCGGCGCCCGCGAAGCGCTTGCGGTAGTGCGCGAGCCCGTCGGCGCGGTCCATGCGGCGGGCGAAGGCGAGATGCGGGTCGTGGGTCACCGGTGCTCCAAATCGAAGTAGGGCTGCAGGTCTTCGGCGGGCGAGAGATCGGCGCCGGCCAGCCAGCCGGACAGCTCGTCGAGGCTCGCGGGGGGTTCGCCGGGCACGAAGGTCGCGACGGCGCCGTCGATCGCGACGGGCCAGGGGTCGGTGATCGAGGCGATCACGGCGGATGCCCCGAGACCCGCCTGCACGAGCAGCGCGAGTTCGGCGGGGTTCACGCCGAGCGGCTGCTCGCCGTTGCCGAGGTCGGTGCCGTAGAGCACTCGCCCGCCCGCGAGGTGGAAGCGACCGAGGTTGTCGAGCGCGATCTCCGCCTCCGCGGTCGGCTCGCCGTACCCGGCGACGAAGAGCGTCGAGATCCAGCACTGCCCCGCCGCGACGGCCCGGGCGATGAGCTCATCGTCGAGCCGCTCGGTGAACGGCGTGTGCGCGAAGGCGTCGACGCCGGCGTCGATCGCGAGCTGCGACATCCCGTCGCCCTCGACGTGCGCGACCACCGGGACGCCGGCGGCGTGCGCGCTCGCGACGATCGCGGCGAGCGTCGCCGCGTCGAGCACCGGGCCGGCCGCGCTGTTGAGCACGACCTTCACGACGGATGCCCCGAACGCCAGCTGCTCGCCGACCGCCGTCTCGACCGCGGTCGGCAGGGCGGCGCGCTCGTCGCCCGCCTCGACGACGATCTCGCGGACGCTGCCGGGCGACGCCCACGGACGATCGACGGGGTACCCGCCCGGTGCCGTGAGGAAGCTGCCCGCGAAGGCGACCTTGGGCAGGCCGTCGCGGCGGGCGTATGCCGCGATCGTGTCGAGCGGGCCGCCGAGGTCGACGACGCCCGCGAGCGCGGTGTCGCACAGAGCGTCGGGCCCGACGAGCATGAGGTGCACGTGGTGGTCGATGAGCGGGGGCAGCATCGTGCCCGTCTCGCCGGGGTGCTCGGCGCTCATCGAGCGTCGCACGGGCCGTGCGAGGGGACCGAGGTCGAGCGGGCTGGTCATCGTCAGCCCGGGATCTCGGTGCGGACGGCGTAGAGCTCGGGGAAGAAGGTGAGGTCGAGCGCGCGCCGGAGGAAGCTCGCACCGCTCGAGCCGCCGGTGCCGATCTTGTTGCCGATGATGCGCTCGACCGTCTTCAGGTGACGGAAGCGCCAGAGCTGGAAGTTGTCCTCGAGGTCGACGAGTTCCTCGCAGGTCTCGTAGGCGGCCCAGTGCTCCGAGGTGTCGGCGTAGATCGAGGCGAACACCGGCACGAGCTCGGGGGCGAACGTCCAAGCCTGGGTGACGTCGCGCTCGAGGATCTCGGCGGGGATCGGGTAGCCGGCGCGAGCGAGGAGGCGGAGGAACTCGTCGTAGAGGCTCGGGGACTCGAGGGCGTGGCTGAGGATCGCGGTCGCTGCGGCATCCGACTCGAAGACCTGCATCATCTTCGCGTTCTTGTTGCCGAGCACGAACTCGACCGCGCGGTACTGGTACGACTGGAACCCGCTCGCGTTGCCGAGCACGCCGCGGAACTGCGCGTACTCGGTGGGCGTGAGCGTCGCGAGCACCGACCACTGCTCGGTGAGCGTCTTCTGGATGTGCTTGACGCGCGCGATGCACTTGAGCGCCGGGGCGAGCGCGTCGGCCCGCAGCAGGTCGCGCGCCGTCTCGAGCTCGTGCAGCACGAGCTTCAGCCAGAGCTCGGTGGTCTGGTGCTGGATGATGAACAGCAGCTCGTCGTGATGCTCGGGCCGCGAGATCGGGCGCTGCGCCGAGAGCAGGGTGGGCAGGTCGAGGTAGCCGCCGTAGCTCATGCGATCGCTGAAGTCGGTGACGACGGATGCCTCGATCGTGCGGGTGTTGGCTTCGACGCCGTCGATCGTGCGTTCGCCGGGTTCGGTTGGCTCAGGGGTCACGCCACCAGCCTAGCCACGCGGGTGGCCGACGGGCCGGGGGGAGTCAGGCGGACTTGGCGCCCGTTCCCGTCTCCGCGACTGCCGGCCGCGTCGCCGCTTCGTCGCCATCGGCGGCGTCATCGTTCGACCGCACCTCCTTCTTCAGGATGTGCATCGACTGCCCCAGGCTCTTCGCGAGCGCGGGCAGCTTCGGCGCACCGAAGAGCAGCAGGATGATGAAGACGACGATGAGCATGTGCCAGCCGGTGAGATTCGCGAACATGTTCCCAGACTTCCCTGTCGAGTGGTCGTGTGGCTAGTGCCGATCGCACCAGCAGAACACATCTGACATCAGATGTCCAGCGGGCACCGTGCTACGGTGAGCGCCGAATCGAGAACCGAGAACGAGAGGCCGCGCATGTACGTCGATCTTCCAGAGTCCGAACTCCGCAGCTATCGCGGCAGCGGCCGCGAGCCGGCCGACTTCGACGAATTCTGGGCCGACACGCTCGCCGAGGCGCGCAGCTTGCCGATCGACGCGACCATGACGGCGACCGCGACGCCGCTCGTCACCCTCGACGTCTACGACGTGACCTTCCGCGGCTTCGGGGGCCAGCCGGTGCGTGCCTGGCTTCGCGTGCCCGCCGGCACCGAGGGGCCCCTCCCGACGATCGTGCAGCTGCACGGCTACGGCCGGGGCCGCGGCGACGCCGTCGAGAACCTGCTGTGGGCGTCGGCCGGCTACGCCCACCTCGAGCTCGACACGCGGGGTCAGGCCTGGAGCGGTTCGCGCGGAGCGACCGTCGACGACGCCGGCTCGGGCCCGCAGGTGCCGGGGTTCCTCACGCGCGGCATCGAGAGTGCAGAGGGGTACTACTACCGTCGGCTCATCACGGACGCGGTCAGGCTCACGGATGCCGCGCGCGAGCTGCCGCTCGTCGACGCTGAGCGCCTCATCGTGACCGGCATCAGCCAGGGCGGTGGCCTCGCGCTCGCCGTCGGAGGGCTCGTGCGGGGCCTCGCGGGCGTCGTCGCACGCGTGCCGTTCCTCTGCGACTTCCCACGTGCCACCGTGATCACCGATGCGCGCCCCTACCGGGAGATCGCCGAGTACCTCGCGCACTACCGCGACCGCACCGAAGCCGTGCTCGACACCCTGTCGTACTTCGACGGCGTGAACTTCGCCCGGCGCGGCGACGCGCCGCTGCATGTGACCGTCGCGCTCATGGACGCCGTCTGCCCGCCGTCGACGGTCTTCGCGGCCTACAACAACTCCCCGGCGCCGAAGTCCATCACCGTCTGGCAGTACAACGGCCACGAGGGCGGCGGCGTCGACGACGACGTGCTCTCGCTCGACGCGTTCGCCGAGATGCTCGGCTGAGCGCGGGCGCGGGCGCCGGTTCCCGTCACCGGTGGGCCGGCGCGCCTCAGCGGCGGGCTGCCGCCTTGTCGAGGGCACGCCGCAGCGGCAGGTAGTGCTCGATGACGGCCCGGCGGTAGCGGGCCGCGTCACCGGATGCCGCGGCCTCGAGCATCGCGCCGTGGGCGCGTGCCGTGTCGACGATGTCTTCGGCCGGTGCCAGCCCGAGCATCGGGTAGACGACCGTGTTGACCTCCCAGAACGCGGCGACGAGCTGGCCGACGAGTGCGTTGTCGAGGTAGCCGAGCAGTCGGGTGTGGAAGGCGAGGTCCTCTGCGGCGAACGCCTCGCCGCGAGCGGCCTTCGCCGTCATCTCGGCGACGAGCCGTTCGAGCTCGGGGTCGTGGGCGCCGTCGAGCGCGGCCACGATCTGCTCGGCCATGGCGAGGTCGAGAGCTTCGCGCACCTCGACGACCTCGCGGAGTGCGGCCACGCTGTCGTCCTGGTCGACGACGCCGCGGAAGACCAGGCCCTCGACGAGCGGCGCGAGGGAGAGTTGGCCGACGTACGTGCCGTGGCCGTGGCGCACCTCGACGATGTCGAGCGCCGCGAGGGTGCGCATGGCCTCGCGCACGCTCGAGCGGCTGACCTCCAGCCGGGCGCAGATCTCGGCCTCGGTCGGCATGAGGTCGCCGGGCCGCAGGCCCTCGGTGAGGATGAGGTGCTTGATCTGGTCGGTGACGGACTCGCGGCGTCGCGACGTTCCGGAGAACATCCGCGTCACGGTCAGATCACGTGTCGTCATCTTCGGCTTGACCTCTCGCTCGGTTGGGGCTAGCTTCAGTGTACTCAGATACGACGTCTGATGTCCGATATCCAGGAGAATTCATCCAATGTTGAAGGAAACGCTCCGAGTGGAGACCAGCCGCAGGGTCTTCCTCCAGGCCGCGGGTGCCATGGGAATCGTCGCCACCCTGGCCGCATGCAGCGGCCCGGCCTCGACGAACAAGCCGGCCGCGACCGAGACCGGTGCGCCGGTCGACGAGAACGGCACGATCGATGCGGGCATCTCGTATCCCCTCTCCACCGGCTTCGACCCCATGACCACCACGGGCGCCGTCACCGTCGCCGCGAACTGGCACACGCTCGAGGGCCTCGTCGAGCTCGACCCGATCAGCCGCGAGCCGTACGCCGCACTCGCCGCCGACCTGCCCTCGGCCGACGGCACCACGATCACGGTGGCGCTCCGCAAGGGCGCCGTCTTCCACGACGGCAGCCCGGTCACGGCCGACGACGTGGTGTTCTCCTTCCAGCGCGTGCTCGACCCCGCCAACAACTCGCTCTACCGCACGTTCATCCCCTTCGTGTCGGGTGTCGAGAAGATCGACGAGAACACCGTCGAGATCACGCTCAACCAGAAGTTCTCGCTCGCGGTCGAGCGCCTCTCGGTCGTCAAGATCGTGCCGCAGGCGATCGTCACGGCCGACCCCGCGGCGTTCGACGCCCTGCCGACCGGCACCGGCCCCTACAAGATCACGAGCGCCGTCAAGGACGACAAGCTCACCTTCGAGCGCAACGACGCCTACACCGGCTCCCGCCCCGCGCTCGCCGCGGCGATGACCTGGAACCTGCTGTCGGATGCCGCGGCCCGCGTCACCGCGGTGCAGTCGGGTCGCGTGCAGGCGATCGAGGACGTGCCCTACATCGACGTCGCGAACCTCTCGAAGGACTCGACGGTCGAATCCGTGCAGTCGTTCGGCCAGCTCTTCATGATGTTCAACTGCGAGGCGGCGCCCTTCGACGACGTGCGCGTGCGCCAGGCGTTCCGCTACGCGATCGACTACGACAAGCTCGTCAACGTCGGCATGCTCGGGCAGGCGACTCCCGCCACGAGCTACCTGCAGCAGGAGCACCCGTCGTACCAGAAGGCGAAGACGGTCTACACGTACGACGTGAAGAAGGCGAAGAAGCTGCTCGCCGCGGCCGGCGTCTCCGACCTGTCGATCACGCTGCTCGCGACCGACACCAGCTGGGTGAAGGACGTGCTGCCCCTCATCAAGGAGGACCTCGACGCCGTCGGCATCGCGACCACCATCGACGCGAACCAGTCGGGCGCCCAGTACAAGATCGTCGACTCCGGCGCCTACACCGTCATGGTCGCCCCCGGCGACCCCTCGGTGTTCGGCAACGACGCCGACCTGCTGCTGCGCTGGTGGTACGGAGCCGACACGGTGTGGCCGTCGAAGCGGTACCGCTGGGCCGACTCCGAGGGCTTCGCCGAGCTCACGGCACTGCTCGACGACGCCGTCGCGACGGGCGACACCGAGAAGCAGGCGAAGCTCTGGGGCCAGGCGTTCGACCTGATCGCCGAGGAGTGCCCGGTCTACCCGCTCGTGCACCGCAAGCTCCCGACCGCGTGGGACGCGGACGCGCTCGCCGACTTCGAGCCGCTCGCGTTCACCGGCCTGTCGTTCCTCGACGTGGCGCGCCGAGGCTGATCCGACCACCGGGGGTCGACCGCCTGGTCGGCCCCCGGTTCTTCTTGAGGAGCAATACCCTGTGACCACGCTGCTGCGGCTCATGGTCCGCCGACTGGCGGTCCTGCCGATCATGGTGCTCGGCATCACCGCCCTCGTGTTCTTCGTGATGCAGTTCGCCCCCGGCGATCCCGCGATCAACGCGCTCGGCGAGAGTTCGTCCGAAGAGGCCCGCGAGGCCTATCGCGAACAGGCCGGGCTGAACGACCCGATCTTCGTGCAGTACCTGCGGTTCCTCGGGAACCTGCTGCGCGGCGACCTCGGCACCACGGTGCCGCCCGCCCAACCCGTCTCCGAGGCGATCGCCACGGCGTTCCCCCTCACCCTGCAGCTGACCTTCCTCGGTCTCCTGATCGCGGGCGTGCTCTCACTCGTCATGGGCGTGACCGGGGCGCTCTACCGCGACCGCTGGCCCGACCAGCTCACCCGCGTGCTCTCGATCGCCGGCATCGCCATCCCGTCGTTCTGGCTCGCGATCCTGCTCATCCAGTCGTTCGCCCTCGGCCTCGGCTGGTTCCCGACCGGCGGCTACGTGAACCCCGGCGACTCGGTCTCGGGCTGGCTGAACTCGATGACCCTGCCCGCCATCGCCCTCGGCATCCCCGTCGCGGCCTCCCTCACGAGGGTGGTGCGCACCTCCATGGTCGAGGAGCTCGACCGCGACTACGTGCGCACCGCGATCGGCAGCGGGCTGCCCCGCCACGTCGTCGTCGGTCGCAACGTGCTCCGCAACGCCCTCATCACGCCGGTGACCGTGCTCGGCCTCCGCATCGGCTACCTGCTCGGCGGCGCCGTCGTCATCGAGGTCATCTTCGACCTGCCCGGCATGGGCAAGCTCATCCTCAACGGCGTCACGAACAACGACATCAACCTCGTGCAGGGCGTCACGCTCACGATCGCCCTGACCTTCGTGCTCGTCAACATCATCGTCGACATGCTCTACCTCGTCATCAACCCCAGAATCCGGACGGTGTAAACGATGCGTCGCTCACTCGCCGAACGGCTGAGCACCCCGGGGCAGCGCTTCGGCGCCATGCCGGTGGGGGCGAAGATCGCCGTGGTCTTCCTCGCCCTCGTGGTGCTCGTCGCGATCTTCGCGCCGCTCGTGGCCCCGTACGACCCGCTCAAGTCCGGCATCCCCGCCCAGCCGCCCTCGTGGGAGCACTGGTTCGGCACCGACCGCAACGGCCGCGACATCCTCTCGCGCCTCATCTACGGCGCGCGGTACTCGCTCGCCATCGGCCTCGGCGCGACGACGATCGCGCTCATCGTGGGATCGATCGTCGGTTCGATCGCGGCAACCGGCCCGAACTGGCTGCGCGAGGTCGTCATGCGCATCCTCGACATCATCATGTCGTTCCCCGGCATCGCGCTCGCGATCGTGTTCGTCGCCGTCTTCGGCAAGGACCTGCCGGTGCTGATCTGCACCATCGCGTTCCTGTACGTTCCGCAGATCGCGAGGATCGTGCGCGCCAACGTGCTCGCCCAGTTCGGCGAGGACTACGTCGCCGCCGAACGGGTGATGGGCGCCCGCATCCCGTACATCCTCTTCTGGCACGTCGCCCGCAACTGCGCCGCGCCGATCCTCGTGTTCGTGACGGTGCTCGTCGCCGACGCGATCGTGTTCGAGGCGAGCCTCTCGTTCATCGGGGCCGGAGTGCAGGACCCCGCTCCCTCATGGGGCAACATCATCGCCTCGGGCCGGAACCTCCTGCTCAGCGGCGGCTGGTGGGCGACGTTCTTCCCGGGCATGGTGATCCTCATCACGGTGCTCTCGCTGAACATCCTCGCCGAGGGGGTGACCGACGCGCTCGTCAAGCCGGGCGCGAGGCGGCGCACGGTCGACGCAGCGGCGGAGACCGCGGCAGCGGATGCCGCCCTCGACATGACGGTCGAGTCCGAGTCGGGCTACGACCCGATCCCCGACACGGTCGCGGTGGCCGTGCAGACGACCGCGACCTCGGCGATCGGGCGCGATGCCGCCGAGGCCGCGGCTCGCAGCGGCGCGCTGCAGGCGCACCTCGCCGAACTGCGCGAGGCCGAGGCATCCCGAACCGACCGGCTCGTCCACACCGGCGACGCCGAGCCGCTCCTCGAGGTGCGCGACCTCAGCATCCGCTTCCCGGAACGGCACGGCGACGTCGCGGTCGTCGACGGCGTGAGCTTCTCGGTGCGCCCCGGCGAGACGATGGCGCTGGTCGGCGAATCCGGGTGCGGCAAGTCGATCACGAGCCTCGCGATCATGGGGCTCCTGCCCGACACGGCCGTCATCACCGGGCAGGTGCTCTTCCAGGGGCGCGACCTGCTGACGATGGCCCCGAAGGAGCGGCAGGCGCTGCTCGGCCACGAGATGGCGATGGTCTACCAGGACGCGCTGAGCTCGCTCAACCCGTCGATGCTCATCCGCACCCAGCTCGGCCAGCTCATCAAGCGCGGCGGCACCCGCACCGCCGACGACCTCATGCGCCTCGTCGGCCTCGACCCCGACCGCACGCTCAAGAGCTACCCGCACGAGCTCTCGGGCGGGCAGCGGCAGCGCGTGCTCATCGCGATGGCGCTCACCCGGAGCCCCAAGCTGATCATCGCCGACGAGCCCACCACGGCCCTCGACGTGACGGTGCAGGCGCAGGTCGTCGACCTCCTCAACGAGCTGCGCGAGAAGCTCGGCTTCGCGATGGTCTTCGTCAGCCACGACCTCGCCCTCGTCGCCGAGCTCGCCCACAAGGTCACCGTGATGTACGCGGGCCAGGTCGTCGAGTCGGCGCCGACGACGAGCCTGCTCATGCGGCCGCAGCACGAGTACGCGCGGGGCCTGCTCGGCTCGGTGCTCTCGATCGAGGACGCGGCGGATCGCCTGCACCAGATCCCGGGCACCGTGCCGTCGCCGCGCGACTTCGTGATGGGCGACCGCTTCGCGCCGCGATCGGTCGAGGGGCGTCCGGTGGGCCTGGCCCGACCGGAGCTCCGTTCGCTCGACGGTTCCGATCACTACTACGCAGCTCGCGCCGACGAGGCCGAGCTCCGACCGGAGGTGGCCCGATGAGCGGCGACGAGATCCTGCGCCTCGACGACATCCACGTGGTGCACAAGGCGCGCACGGGCACGCTGTTCAAGCGCGACCGGGTGCATGCCGTCGACGGCGTGAACCTGGCCCTGCACCGGGGCGAGACCATCGGAATCGTCGGCGAGTCGGGCTGCGGCAAGTCGACCCTCGCCCGGGTCATGGTTGGGCTGCAAATGCCGACGTCGGGCACGGTGAGCTTCCGCGGTGCGCCGCTCGAGCGCCGCACCCCCGCGATGCGCGCGGAGTACGGTCGCGCGGTCTCGGTCGTCTTCCAGGACCCGTCGACCGCCTTGAACACGCGGATGTCGGTGCGCGACATCCTGCTCGACCCGCTCAACGTGCACGGCATCGGCACGAAGGCGCAGCGCGAGTCGCGAGTCGTGGAGCTGCTGCAGCTCGTCGGCCTCCCGGCCTCGGCGGCCGAGGTGCTGCCCGGCCAGGTCTCCGGCGGTCAACGGCAGCGCGTCGCCATCGCGCGGGCGCTCGCCCTCGATCCCGACGTGATCGTCGCCGACGAGCCCACGAGCGCCCTCGACGTGTCGGTGCGCGCCCAGATCCTCAACCTCCTGAGCGACCTGAAGGAGCGGCTGAACCTCGGCATGGTCTTCATCTCGCACGACATCCAGACGGTGCGCTACGTCTCGGACCGCATCGTCGTCATGTATGCGGGCCGCATCGTCGAGGAGGGCCCGGCCGACGATGTGCTCGCCGACCCGCGCGACGAGTACACGCGCACCCTGCTCGGCGCGGCGCCGAGCCTGCTGCACCGCCGCTGACGACCACCTGATCCACGAACCACCTGATCCACGAACCACCAGGAGCTCCAACGTGACCACCCCCGCCTTCCGCGGCGTCATCCCGCCCGTCCTCACTCCGCTCGACGAGTCGGGCGCCTTCGATGAGGCGGCGTTCGAGCGCCTCGTCGAGCGCCTCATCGCCGCGGGCGTGCACGGCCTCTTCGTGCTCGGCTCCTCGGGCGAGGTCGCGTTCCTCTCCGACGACGAGCGCACTCGGGTGCTCGAGGCATCCGTTCGGGTCGCCGCCGGCCGCGTGCCCGTGATCGCGGGCGTCAACGAGATGACGCCCGCCCGCGTCATCGGCCAGGTGCGCCTGGCCGAGGCCGCCGGCGTCGACGCCATCGTCGCGACGGCGCCGTACTACGCCCGTCCGAGCGCTGCTGAGGTCGAAGCGCACTTCCGCGCCGTCGCCGCGGCCACGTCGCTGCCGGTCTTCGCCTACGACGTGCCCGTGCGCGTGCACTCGAAGCTCGACCACGCGATGCTCGTGCGCCTCGGCGTCGAGGGCGTGCTGGCGGGCGTCAAGGACTCGAGCGGCGACGACGTCGCGTTCCGCCGCCTCGTCATGGCCAACCGCGCGGCGGGCAGCCCGCTCGCGCTCTTCACCGGTCACGAGGTCGTCGTCGACGGCGCCCTGCTCGCCGGTGCCGACGGCGTCGTGCCCGGTCTCGGCAATGTCGACCCCGTGCGCTACATGCAGCTCTTCGACGCAGCGGGCGCCGCCGACTGGGCCCGCGTGCGCGTGCTGCAGGACGAGGTCGCGGAGCTCTTCGAGATCGTCTTCCAGGCGAGCGGCGTGAGCGGCGAGGCGGCCGGCCTCGGGGCCTTCAAGACGGCACTCGCCCACCTCGGCGTCATCTCCTCGAACCGGATGTCGCAGCCCGTGCCGTCGCTCGAGGGCGACACCGTCGCGCGCATCACCGCGATCGTCGATCGCGCGGAGCTCTCGGCCTGATGAGCCCCGCCACCGGCGCCGACTCTCGGGCGGACTCGATGAGCACCGCCACCGGCGCCGACTCTCGGGCGGGCTCGATGCGAGCCGCCATCGGCGTCGACCTCGGCGGCACGAAGATCGCCGCGGGGCTCGTCTGCGCCGGCGGCGTGGTGCTCGACCGGGCGTCGGCGCCGACCCCGGCCCTGCACGGCCCCGGCGCGGTGCTCGACACGGTCGTCGACCTGGTGCGCTCCCTCCTCGAACGCGCGGGCGGCGACGTCGTGGTCAGCGGGTGCGGCGTGGGCTCGGCCGGCGTCATCGATGCAGCGAGCGGCATCGTCTCCTCCGCGACGGATTCCCTGCCCGGCTGGTCGGGCACACGCGTGCGCGACGTGCTCACGACCGCCCTCGCAATGCCCGTCGCCGTCGTCAACGACGTGCACGCCCACGCCCTCGGCGAGGCGCTGCACGGCGCGGGCGCCGGGTCGCCCACCGTGCTCATGGTCGCGGCGGGCACCGGCGTCGGCGGCGCGCTCGTCATCGACGGGCGGGTGCAGTCGGGTCGCTGCGGCGTCTCGGGCCACTTCGGCCATGTGCCGGCCATCGAGGCCGTCGGTCGGCCGTGCACGTGCGGCGGCTCCGGGCACGTCGAGGCGGTCGCGTCCGGGCCCGCGATGTGCGCCGTCTACCGCGAACTGAGCGGCGACGCCTCGGTGGCCGACGGCCGCGAGGTCGTGCGGCGCGCTGCGGGCGGCGACGAGCACGCCGCGGCATCCGTCGCCCTCGCGGGCGGTGCGCTCGGCCGCATGATCGGCGGACTCCTGAACGCGCTCGACCCCGACGTCGTGATCGTCGGCGGCGGGCTCGCGGCGGCGGGGGAGGCGTGGTGGGCGGCGCTTCGCGACGCCGCGGGCGCCGAACGCATGCCGCTCCTCGCCGACACGCCGATCGTCGGCGCGGCGCTCGGCGCCGACGCGGCGATCGTGGGGGCAGCGGCCCTCGTCGCCACCACCGTCATGGAGGAATCAGCATGACCGACCTCGATCTCGGCCTGCTGCGCGGCGGACTCATCGTCTCGTGCCAGGCGTATCCGGGGGAGCCCATGCGGCACGCCGAGACGATGGCGCAGATCGCGGAGTCGGCGGTGCGCGGCGGGGCAGTCGGCATCCGGGCGCAGGGCATCGCCGACGTACGGCTGATCCACGAGCGCGTCGCGCTGCCGCAGATCGGACTCTGGAAGGACGGCGACGGCGGGGTCTTCATCACGCCGACGCTCGACCACGCGCTCGCCGTGGCGCGGGCCGGCGCCGAGATCGTCGCGATCGACGGCACCCGGCGGGAACGCCCCGACGGGCTGAGCCTCGCCGAGACGGTGCGCAGGCTCCGCGCGGAGACCGGAGCGCTCGTCATGGCAGACGTCGGTTCGGTCGCCGACGGGCTGGCCGCGGTCGACGCGGGCGCCGATCTCGTCGGCACGACGCTCTGCGGCTACACCGACGAGCGGCCGAAGACCGACGGCCCCGACCTCGAGGTGCTCGCCGAGCTCGTCGCGCTGCTCGACGTGCCGGTCGTCGCAGAGGGGCGCGTCCACACGCCGGCCCAGGCGTCGTCGTGCATCGACGCGGGAGCCTACGCCGTGGTGGTCGGCACCGCGATCACGCATCCCGCGACGCTCACGGGATGGTTCGCTCACGCCGTGGCACGCTGAATGCCCGCCCGACGGACTCGTTCGCAGCTTGAAGGGCCGACACGGCGGGCATCCCCTTGCCGGAACTACCGACACGTGCCCGCCGCGCCGCGACCCCTCCCCCCAGAGGGGCCACCGCCACGTTCATTCGGGTAAACGGAGGCGACCCTCCGAATCATACGCGATCGACGCGCGTACAGTGAAAGCGTGAGTTCATCCCTGTCGCCGCGCCGCGATGCGAGACGCAATCACGAGCGACTCCTCGTCGAGGCGAAGCAGCTCTTCGCCGAGCGCGGCATCGACGCGCCGCTCGACGAGCTCGCGGTGCGTGCCGGCGTCGGTGCCGGCACCGTCTACCGGCACTTCCCGAACCGCGACGCACTCGTGCGCGAGCTCTACGACACCGCGGTCGCCGACCTGCACGACTTCGCGCCGCAGTTCCTCGGTGCCGAGACGGGGTGGCAGGCGATCGAGCTCTGGCTCGAGCTGGTCAGCGGTTGGCTCGCCGCCTCGCCGCACCTGCCCGCGGTGATGCGCCGCGTCGCCGAGCTCGACCCGAGCCATCGCCCGGCCGCCGAGTTCGTGCCGATGATGGACGCGGTGGTCGCCCGCGCGAAGGCCGAAGGGGCATTGCGCCAGGACGTGACGGCGGTCGACCTCAGCGTGATGGTCGACATGCTCGGCTCGCTCGGCCAGTACGGCGGCATGTACCTGCCGTACTGGCGTCGTCAGCTCGCCGTCATCCTCGACGGGCTGCGCGCTCGGCCCGACGTCACGCCGTTGCCCGGTGAGGGGCAGGCCTTCGACGAGTTCCACGACATGTCCCACGCGAAGGGGCCGAAGCCGGCACCTCGCTGACGAGGGCAGCACTCCGCCGCCCCGCGCCCCGAGGTGACGCGAGTCGACCTCCGAGCCCGGCTCGAAGGTCGACCCGCGTCATTTCACCGCGACGGGACCGCGGCGCCCTCGTCGATCCGCGCGGCGGGGATGCCGCGCGAGGCCCGGGCGGGCGCAGCGGCGGTCGCTCTCCGACGGATGGTCACCGTCGCGACGGCCGCGAGCACCGCGGCCACGCCTGCGCCGATGAACACGGCGCGGAATCCGCCGGCCGCGGCGACCCCGACACTCGCGCCGGAATCGGTGAGGGCCGCGGAGATGGCGCCGCTGATCGAGGCGAGTACGGCGAGCCCGAGTGCGCCGCCGATCTGCTGGCTCGTGTTCACGAGCCCTCCTGCGAGTCCGGCTTCGCCGCCGTCGACCCCGTCGACCGCGAGTTGCGTGGCGGTCACGAACGCGCCCCCGAGGCCGATGCCGATGGCCAGGCTCGGGCCGAGCACGTGCACCGGGAAGTCGGCGTTCGCAGGTGCCACGGCCAGCCATCCAAGGCCGCCCGCGAGCACGAGCAGCGAGACCGTCAGCACAGGACGGATGCCGAGGCGGGCGACCGCAGTCGGCACCAGTCCCGCGACGATCACGAGCGCGCCGGCGAGCGGCAGCTGCGAGAGCCCGGCGGCCAGGGCGTCGAAGCCGAGCTGCTCCTGCAGGAAGACGGAGAGCGCGAAGAACAACGCGACCATCGCCGCACCCGTGAGCAGCATCACGACATTGCCCGCAGTCACCGCTCGGTTGCGGAACAGCTCGAGCGGCACGAGCGGGGACGCGGTGCGTCGCTCGATCGCGACGAACGCCGCGAGCAGCGCGACGCCGGCGACGAGCAGCACGATGACGAGCGGGTGACCGAAGCCGAGCGCCTCGGCGTTCGAGAGTCCCGCGACGAGGGCGACGAGGCCGCCAGTCACCGTGGCAGCGCCCGGCAGGTCGAGCGTGCCCTTCTCGCCGCGCCGGTCGCGGGCGACGAGGAACGGGATCGCGACGAGGACGATCGCTCCGATGGGCGCGTTCACGAAGAACACCGCCTCCCAGCCGAAGGCGCCGGTGAGCAGGCCGCCGGCCAGCACTCCCGCTGCGCTTCCCGCCCCGGCCACGGCGCCCCAGATGCCGAGGGCCTTCGCGCGGTCGGCCGTAGTCGTGAAGAGCCGGGTCACGAGCGCGAGCGACGCGGGGGCGAGCAGGGCGGCGGATGCCCCTTGCACGGCCCGTGCCGCCAGCAGCCAGGTGCCATCGGGGGCGAGGCCGGCGGCGATGGATGCCGCGACGAATCCGATCGTGCCGATGAGGAACACGTTGCGGTGCCCGAACCGGTCGGCGAGGCGGCCGCCGAGCAGCAGCAGGCTGCCGAACGGCAGCACGTAGGCCGTGATCACCCAGGCGAGCGCGCCCTGGTCGAGGCCGAGGTCGGCGCCCAGGCTCGGGATCGCGATGTTCACGATCGAGGCATCGAGCACGACGAGGAACTGTGCGAGTGCAAGGGCGGCGAGCGCCCACCAACGCAGGCGGGCCCGGTCGTCGGGGTCGGGCGATCGGTCGGGGGAGAGGGCCCGAGCAGCGGCCGCAGTGGGGTGCTGCGACCGGGCTTCGAGGTGACGGGTGGAGTTCATCGGAGTGTCCGTTCGGTTGGATGACGGATGCTCCGAGGAGACCCGTCGTGTGCGGTGATCAGTTCCAGAGGCCGAGCATCGCCAGCGCGGCGAAGGCGAGCACGCCGAAGACGACCCACCAGAGCACCAGCTCGGTGGAGGGCTGGGTTCGCCGTGCGTCCGCCGGTGAAGCTGCGGGTGTCGTGTCAGTCATGTCGGTTCCAGTCTGTGAGTGACTAGTCAGTCACTAAGTCGGGGAAAGAAGAGCCCGCAACTGCGGGCGGGTGTTCAGGACCAGGCGGAGAGCATCGCGAGGTCGAGCAGCGCGAGTGGGATCAGCGCGACCCATCGCATGAAGCGTTCGGATCTCATGGAGCACCTCCTTCCGCGGTCTCGAACGGTTCGGCAGGGCTCACGGCGCCGAGGGGCTCGTGCCGAGGACCGTTGCCGCGAGGTCGGGGTGCCGGATGCCGGCGGCGAGGGCCGCGGCCCATGGCTCGGACGTGTCGTCGAGCCCGAGGGTGGCCACGAGATGGCAGAGCTGGCCGAAGGCGATGAAGCGCTGCACCGCGGCATCCGCTGCGCCCGACCTCGTCGATGCGAACTCGGTCACGCGTTGGTAGCCGCGCCGCAGTGCCGCGCCGATCTCGGGCACGTCGACCGATGACTGCGCGTGCACCTGCAGCATGAGCAGGTCGCGGTCGGCGATGAGTTCGGCGTACGCGCCGCCCATGGAGTCGAGGATGGCGTCGGGGGTCTGCGAATCGGCCCGCTCGACCCCGGTCGCAAGCGAATCGACGACCCGGTCGTAGCAGGCGTCAAGGGCCCCGACGAAGAGCAGTTCCTTGCTCGGGAAGAGCTTGAAGACGTAGGCCGAGGAGATGCCGGCCTCTGCGGCGACGTCGGCGACGGTCGTCGCCCGATAGCCGGCGCGGGCGAAGGCGGTGATCGCGGCGGCGATCACGAGTGGTCGTCGTTCCTCGGCCGTGGAGAGCTTGGTTGCCATATGAGTGACTGTACACTCACTCGTCGCGCAGGCGCAAGCTCCGGACTGGCCGGCTGCATGGGCGGCGCGACTCAGCTTGCGGCGCGCACCACGACGAGGTTCGCCCACGGGTCGTCGAATGCGAGCGTGAGTCCGTCGTCGCGAGTCGCGACCCGGTAGTGCCCCATGCGCTCGCCGAGGTCGCCGAGGTCGTCGGCGCTCGGCACGACGATCTCGACCTTGCCGAGACCGAGGGCGAGGCCCCGGCGGCCGGCACCGCGGCTGTTCCACGTGTTCATCGCCATGTGGTGGTGGTAGCCGCCCGCCGAGACGAAGAGCGCCTGGTCGCCCATCTCGGCCGTGGTCTCGAAGCCGAGTCGTTCGACGTAGAACTCGCGGGCGCTCGCGACGTCGCCGACCGAGAGGTGCACGTGGCCCACGATGGCGTCGCCCAGGCCGGTGCCGGTTGCCGCGGCATCCGCCCCGCCCTCGGTCAGGTGCTCGCGCAGGTACGCGTTCGGGTCGAGGTGCAGCGTCGCCATCTCGATCGAGCCGTGCGCCCAGCTCCACTTGGACCGGTCGCGGTCGAAGTAGAGCTCGATGCCGTTGCCCTCGGGGTCGGTGAAGTAGAAGGCCTCGCTCACGAGGTGGTCGGCGCTGCCGGTGAAGGTTCCCGGATGCTTCGAGGCGATCGAGTAGATCGCCGTCGCGAGCGCCTCGCGGGTGTCGAACAGGATCGCCGTGTGGAAGAGGCCGGCGTCGCGCGGGCTCGCGTGCTTCAGCTCGGGCGCGTGCTCGAGGATCACGATCGGCGTGGTGCCGCGGCCGAGCACGGCGACGGGGCCGTCGTGGCTCAGGAGTTCGAGCGTGACCGCGTCGCGGTAGTAGCGGATCATGGCGTCGAGGTCGCCGACGCGCAGCGTCACGGCGCCCATGCCGGTGTCGGCGGCGAGCAGTCCCGCGCCTTCCGGCGCCCCATTGGTTGTAATCACAACTAATAGTAACCGCTGGGGCGGCGGAGTATTCCTTCGACGAGTTCGCCGGTCACGGTTCGATGGGTCGCACCCGGCTTCCGAACGCCGTGTAGAGCGCCCGATTGTGCTCGTCACCGTCGGGAAGATTCGCGGAGACGAAGACGGGAGCCTCGCCGCCCTGCTCCAGCAGCCTGCGCGTGATTCCCTCGGCGAGCATCTGGGCGATGACGATGCCCGTGAGGTTCGACACCGCGCCGATGCGGATGCCGCTTCCGAGGTCGATGGTGGCATCGCCGGCCGGGGCGGCGTTGTCGATGACGACATCGGCGAGGTCGGCGAGGTTCGAACCGGATGCGTCGCGCGTGGCGACCTGCGCATTGTGCTTCAGCGAGGTGATCGCGACGATGGGGTGGCCCTTGCTGCGCGCGAGCACGGCCATCTCGACGATCGCCGAGTTGATGCCCGAGTTCGAGACGATCACGAACGCGTCGTTCGGCTGTGGCCGGGCGAGCTCGTAGATCCTGGCCGCGATCCCCGACTCGCGCTCGAACGTGGGATCGAGGATCTGCTCGGGTGACGTGTCGCCGAAGAGGACCAGGTCTTTCACGGCGAGCATGCCGACCGCCGCGAGGCCCCCGGCCCGACCAGCGAGCTCGAGCGTCACCGCCCGAGAATGCCCCGTGCCGAACGCCTGGATGATCCCGCCGGCGGCGATCGCGTCGGTGAGGATCTCCGTGGCCTGTTCGATGCGTTCGGTCTGGGTGTCCAGCACCATCTGGATGTGCTCCAGCGCAACCGTCTGATACTGCAGTGTCGTCGTCGTCATGCCGATACTCCTTGGCTGTACGGGGTGGATTCGAGTTCGAAGAGCTGCTCCAGCGCGGCGGCGACGAGCAGCTCGCCGCTGCCGCGCCCGACCGGGCTGACGACCGTCTCGTAGCTCACCGGTGCGTCCGCATCCGGCAGGTAGCCGAGATATCCGTTCGTGTACCCGATCACGATGACCGGTCCCGGGAAGGGATGCTCCGTGCGGATGCGTTCGGCGAGCGAGAGGTAGAGCTCGGCGGGAACGGCGACGAGCCGGATGTGCGCGAGCGCGAACACCTCGAGGGTGACCTCCGTCGTCCCGGGTGCGAGGCGCTCGCGGTTCGCGGCCGCCAGGGCGAGCCCTTGCTCGAGCACCACGCGACGCCGTTCGGAGAACGCGTCGGCGGGGTCGAGTCGTGGAGCGAGGAGTGCGTGCTCCGAGTCCCCGCTCGCCGGCAAGGAGATGGTCCGCGAGATCGGCAGGATCAATCCGCCGATCGTCGCGGGAGTCGGGGCGGCGAGCGCTCCGCGGAGCGCGCTCGCGATCCGGCCTGCGAGGCGGTCGATCTCCGCGAGGCTGCGCGCCCGACGCGTCGCCCGTGTGCTGATGTCGCCGGCGGCGCCGGTCGCTGCGACGGCCCACTGGGCATCGGGGGCGAGGGCGCGCCGCACTCCGCCTGCGAGGTCGGCGCTGGCGAGTCGGTTGTCCGCGCCGAACACCGTCGGGTGCACGGGGGTCACGACGAGGAGACCGAGTCGCTCGCCGTCGATCCCGTCGAAGGCGATGGCGTCGATCGGGACGGTCGGTGCGCCCGAGGGCGGGACATTCCGGCGCCCGCCCACCTCCGAGACATCGGTGCGTACAGCGCGGACCACGGCGGTTCGTTCCGCGTCGATGGCATCGCGAGTCGCGGCGCGGGCGGCGGTGCTGACGCGCTGCGCCACCTCAGCGGGCGTGGTGGCTCCGCCCGGGAAGCAACCGGCTTCGGGCGTCGAATGGGCGTGGGTGGCGGAGACCCACACCGCCTCGACTCCGAGCTCGAGCACCGACTCGCGGATTCGAGCGACCAGGTCGGTGTTGACGCAGATGAGGTCGATGACCAGGAGCAGGATCCGTGTCTCGCCGGTGCTGATGCTGATCGCGTGGACCTCGAGCGGTTCGAGCGAGCCGATCGCCCCGCCGGTGCGGTCGATGTAGCCGCCGAGCGGCTCGCCGAGAAGAACGGGGAGCGGCGCAACCGCGTGTCCCACCGCTAGCACGGGCCCTCGCTCTCCCAGGCGCTCAGCGCCTGTGCGTAGACGGACATGTCGGTATCCGGATCGGTCGTGGCTCGTGCGAGCCGCAACCCGCCGGTGAGGGCGTCGCCGCGGGGGGAGTCGAGCCGGAGTCCGCGAGCGGCGAGGGCGGAGGAGAGGAACTCGCGGAGCGCGCCGTTCGCTTCGAGCAGCCGCCCGGTGTGGCTGATCGGGTACCCGGGCGCATGAGCTGCGGAAACCGTGTCGGCGAGGTCGGCGGCGGCAGCTCGCAGGATCTCGGTCGCGACACCGTCGCCGGCCTCCGATGCCGCTGCGACGCGGAGTGCGAACGACGAGACGGCGACCACCGTCGACTCCGAGCGGTAGAACCGCTGGAGCGCTGCAAGCGAGGTGCCTCCGAGTGCGTCGGCGAGGTCGGTTGACAGCGCGGTGATCGGCCCGGCCCCGTCGACCGCGGCGGAGGCCGCACGCATTCCGGCGAGACCGATCGCGTAGGCGCTCCCGCGGTCGCCCAGTATCGGCCCCCACCCGTCGACCGACTTCGGCCGCCCGTCTGCTGCGATCGCGAGGACGATCGACCCGGTGCCGGCGCTGAGGACGGTGCCGGGCCCTGCCACGGCCCCCGCGTGCGCCAGCAGCGCGTCGTCGACGAGCAGGACTCGCGTTGCGAGCTCCTTCTCGAGGGCCGTGATGAGCGCGGCTCGCTCCGCACGATCACCGGGCACGCCGGTGAGCCCGATCGCCATGGAATCGATCGGCGTCGCGGGGCCCAGGACCGGTCCGAGGGCGTCGTCTCGGGCGATGCGCACACCCCTGACGATCGCCCGGAGGTCATGCGAGGATTCCGTGTAGACGAACCCCGGCCCGTCGCCGGCCAGCTCGCCGGAGGGCGTCGAGATCCGAATGCGCAGCCCGGACTTCCCGCCGTCGACGGCGGCCACCGTCGTCACTTGCTGATCCCCGCGGTGAGGCCGGACATGATCTGCTTCGACGCGAATGCGAAGACGAGCGCCAGCGGAAGCAACGCGATCACGAGACCGGCGAACAAGGTGCCTCGATCGGTGGAGTACTCGCCGAAGAACTGGGTGAGACCGACCGGGATCGTGTACTTGTCGGTGTCGCGGAGCAGGATGAGCGGATAGAAGAAGTCGTTCCACGTCGGGGCGAACTGGAAGATGGTGACGACGGCGAGAGCGGGGCGCACGAGCGGCAGCATGACCGAGACGAAGATGCGCCCGTCGTGTGCGCCATCGAGGCGAGCGGCTTCTTCGAGCTCCACCGGGAGCCCGCGCATGAATCCCATCAGCACGAACATCGTGAACGGGATGCCGCTGGCGGCGTACAACAGGATCAGTCCGAGGTGGCTGTCGATGAGACCACCGGCCTGGAACATGTAGTAGATCGGGAGCAGGCCGAGTTTCGCCGGCACCATGAGTCCGGCGATGAAGAACGCGGCGAGGAAGGCCCGGCCCCTGAATCGTCGGCGCGTGATGACGAAGGCGGCGGCGACCGAGACGCCGACGCAGAGCGCGACCGAGCAGATCGTGATGAAGACCGAGTTCACGAAGTAGGTTCCGAGGGAGGCCGACTCCCAGGCCCTGACATAGTTCGACAGGTCGAAGCTGGTCGGAAGCGCGATCGGGTTCTGGAGGATCTCATTGGTGGGGCGCAGCGATCCGAGCACGACCAGCAGGATCGGGCCGAAGGCGATGGCGGCGTACAGCCAGAGCACCGCCTGCACCCCGATCTTCTGACCGAGGCGGGTCCGGCGCTGGGTTCGCAGCTGCCGGTCGGCCTCGCGCGATGGTTCGGGCGCCGTCGTTCGCGGAGCGTCGAGCGTGGCGGTCATCAGGCCTCCCGGCGTCGAAGGAATCGTTCGAGCGCAATCGCTACGCCGAAGACGAGGATGAACATGAGCACGGCCATGGCGGAGGACTCGCCGATCGCGTTGGTGCCCCCGCCGAAGGCGAGTCGGTAGTAGAGGAGTCCGAGGACGTCCATCGATCCAGACGGGCCGCCGTTGGAACCGCCGAGTGCGTAGACGAGGTCGAACAGGTTGAAGCAACCGATGAAGGTCAGCACGGTGATGATGCCGACGGCCGGCATGATCAGCGGGAATCGGATCGCCCAGAAGAGGCGGCTCGGTGAGGCGCCGTCGAGTGCCGCGGCTTCTTCGAGTTCCTGGGGGACTCCGCCGAGTGCGGCGCCGAAGATCAGGAGCGGGCCGCCGATCCACTGCCAGGCGTTGATGAGGATGAGGACGGGCAGTGCGGTGCTCGGTTCGCCGAGCCAGGGCATCGCCCATGCGTCGAGACCGACCGCGCGGAGGCCTGCGTTGATCGGGCCGAACGTGGGGCTGAGCAGCATCGCCCAGAGGTACCCGACGATCAGCGGACTCAGCAGGTAGGGCGTCGAGTAGAGGGTCTGGAAGAAGCGCTTGCCCGTGCCCGTGCGGTGGAGGAGCACCGCGAGTCCGAGCCCGATGGTGTTCTGCACCGCCATCGTGCCGATGAAGAAGAGCACGTTGTGCCAGAACGCGGCACCGAGCTGCTCGTTCACCGGGTAGCGGGTGAACAGCTCGACGTAGTTGCCGAGACCGACGAACGCCCCCGCGGTGGTGCCCTTCCAGTCGAAGAGTCCGTAGACGAACGCCGTCAGGATGGGGACGATGACCAGCACCGTGTACAGCACGAGCGCGGGGCCGCTGAACAGGGCGATCCAACCGAACGAGATGTGCTCGGGCGAATAGCGGCCCCGCACTCGTGCCGTGGTCATGAGCGCGGAGTGAACCACTGGTCGACGCCCTGCTGGATCTGTCCAGCGGCGTCGGCGGCGGTGATCTCTCCGAGCACGAGGCTCGAGAACGATGCGGAAGCGAGATCCCAGGCGGTCGGAGTGCCACCCGAGAAGTACGCGTAGGTGATGTACGGGCTCGGATCAGCGGCGTAGGCGTCGACGGCTTCCGCGAGCAACTCGTCGGAGGGAGTCACGCCGGGCACCGGCGAGATCTGGGCGAGCTCGTCGCTGAACAGCTGCCCGAACTCGGCGCTCGCCATCCACTCCACGAGTTCGAGTGCGGCCTCCTTGTTGTCGCTCGCGTCGGAGACCCCGAACGACCCGTCGACGTAGCCCGGAACGGGTGTGCCGTTGCCATCGGGTGCGGGTGCGTTGAAGATGCCGAGTTCGAGCTCGGGGTTGGCCTTGCGGAAGTTCGCGAGCTCCCAGATGCCGCCCGGGAACGCCGCGGCCTGGCCCGAGGTGAACAGTGCCTGAGCGTCCTCGTAACTCGTGCCCTTGAAGCTCTCGCCCCAGTACGGCTGCGTGCTCGTCCACGCGTCGACGGAGTCGACCCACGGGGCATCCGTGAAGGATGCCTCTCCGGCGAGCATCTGCTCGAGGTACGGTGTGCCGCCGTATGTGCCGGCGCCGAAGATCTCCTGCTCGATGGGGAGCATCCAGGTGTCGGTCACGGTGTTGGCCAGTGGGATGACCCCGGATGCCTTGATCGTCTCGAATGCCTCGGTCATCTCGTCCCACGTGCCCGGCTCCTCCAAGCCGAGCTCGTCGAAGATCGCGGTGTTGTAGATGACGTGGAGCGTCTGGACGGCGAACGGCACTCCGTAGACGGCGTCGTCCGAGGCGCCGCGGGCACCATCGAGCACCGACGGGGCGAAGTCCTCGAGCGCATCGATCTCGTCGTCGAGCGCGACGAGGCTGCCGGATTCCACGAGCGGCTGGAGCAGCCCGTACGAGCGCAACTGGGCGACGTCGGGGCCGGAGGCGTCCTTGAGACCGGTCGACAGGATCGTGTCGTACTCGGTGTTGAGATACGGCACGTACTCGACGGTGAGTCCGGGGTGCGCGTCTTCGAAGGTCTTGAAGATCGTCTTGTAGGTCGCGGCATCTTCCTGACGCCACCCCCAGACGGTGATCACGGAGTCATCGCCGGCTCCGCTGCTGCCGGAGCCCGGGGCGCAGGCGGTGAGGACGAGCGCACCTGCTGCGAGCATTCCGGTCGCGAGTGAGGCCCTTCTGATGTTCGACATGGTTCTCCTCTTGGTGAGACTGCTGCCGACGAGAGGTGGCAGTGAGTCGGCGGGGCGAATGTGGTGCGCTCACGCTAATACTGGTCTATACCGCATGTCAATGGTTGGTATAGACCAATGTGTCACGGGCGGCCCTATGCTGACTACACGCGGACCGAGCGCGTTGGGAGTGAGGAGTCACGTGGCACGCACACGGCAGTCCGACGGGCGCGCGGAGATCGGCCTGCTCGCCGAGCACGTCGGCGAGCAACTGGGCGAATCCGGCAAGGGCGAGCAGATCCGCCAGGCGCTCGCCGCCTACGCGGCCGCGTCCCGACCCGACACGCTGCTCCCCTCCGAGCGAGTCCTCGCCGAGCAGTTCGGTGTGGCTCGCATGACGGTGCGGGGCGCGATCGACAGCCTCGAAACCGCCGGGATGATCCGTCGGGAGCCCGGGCGCGGGGCGTTCGTCCAGCATCCGAGACTCACGCATTCCGAGATCTTCCGCTCCTTCACCGAGGACATGCGCCTTCGCGGAATGGAGCCGGGCGCCCGCGACTTCGCGGCCCGCATCGAGGAGGCGACCTCCCGGGTGGCCGTGGCGCTCGAGATAGCCGAAGGCGACGCGGTCATCCGCATCGAGCGCGTGCGCACTGCAGATGGCACGCCCATGGCGTTCGAGACGTCGAATCTCGCGCTCGCGCGGTTCCCGGATCTGCTCGATCGGATGTCGGAATCCGCGTCGCTGTACGAGGTGCTCGGCACGGCGTACGGCGTTCGCCTGGAGAACGCCGAGCAGACCGTCGCGATCGACCGGCTGAGCGAAGAGGATGCGGCGCGCCTCGAGACGGCCGCCGGCGAGCCCTGCTTCGCCATCGAGCGCAAGGCCCACGACAACATGGGGAAGGCCGTCGAGTTCGGCCGCTCGCTCTACCGCGGCGACCGGTACATCATCGAGATGCACGTCGGGCGCTCGCAGCACGCGTGACCGACACGATCTCGAGAAATCCTTGACAGGGATACCGCTCTAGACCAGTATCTGGCGTAGTCCGCCGCAACCGGTGCGGCGCTGGTCGGAAGGTGCCATGCCTCATGAATTCCTTGCGTACTGCCATACATCGTCGCCGCAGCGCTGCACTGGCGCTCGCCATCGCGGCAACCGTCTCCGTCGGAGTCCTCACTCCGACCGGCATCCTCGATGCCGCCCCGGCGGCCGCGGCCCCGACCGGACCGGTCATCTGGCCGAAGCCGAAGCAGTTGACGAGCAGCGGCCAGCAGCTGTCGCTTCCGGCGAGCGTCACGGTCGTCGCCCCCGCGGGTGCCGACGCGGCCGCCGTCGCGCTGACGCGCAGCGTGCTCAGCGCAGCGGGTACCGCGACCACGGTGGCATCGAGCGACCCCGGTAGCGGTCCGACGGTGTACATCGGGGGCCCCTCCGAGAACCCCGCCAGTGCCGCGGCGTTGACGGCACTCGGCACGGCGGGTCCGGCAGGACTTCCCGCCGAAGGGTACGTCCTCGCCACCGGTGCCGACGGCCAGGGCCGTGTCCGTGTCGTCCTCTCGGGTGCCGACAGGACCGGCACCTACTACGCCGCCCAGAGCCTCGCCCAGATCGTGACGCAGGGCGCCCCCGGGGCCGCGATCTGGAAGGTCGCCGTCAGCGACAGTCCGTCGTTCGTCATGCGCGGAGGCATGCAGTCCTTCTACGGACCGGTCTGGTCTGCGGCTGCGGAACACTCGCATATCGAGTTCCTCGCGCGGAACAAGATGGACACGTACTTCTACGGTCCGGCGGGCGACCCCAAGACCGGTTCAGAACCGGCCGACAAGGTGGTGACGGGCGACCACTGGCGGACTCTCTACTCACCGAGCGAGCTCGCCGCCATCGCCGCGACCGTCGACCTCAGTGCTGCGCGCCACGTGGAGTACATCTACCGCATCTCGCCGCAGGCGCCGATGGACTCGTCGAAGGGCATCTGCTTCTCCAGTCCCGCAGATGTCACCGCGTTGAAGAACCGCATCGATCAGCTCTGGAGCATCGGCGTCAGGCGCTACACCCTCGCCTGGGACGACATCCCCGAGAAGTTCGTCTGCGATGGCGACAAGCTCGGGTACGGCGTGACCGATGAGGGCCTCGCGACCGCACAGGCGGAGCTGGTCAACAAGATCCAGGCGTTCCTCGACGCCAAGGCGGGGGCCCGCCCGCTTCTGGTCGTGCCGACGGAGTACTTCTCCACACGCTCCACGGTGTATCGCACACGACTCGTGCAACTGATGACGCCGAAGGCAACGCTCTACTGGAGCGGACCCGAGGTGATCTCTCCCACGATCACGGAGTCGGATTTCGCCGATGCTGAGGACGCCTTCGGCGGGCGCCCCATCGCGATCTGGGACAACTACCCGGTCAACGATTACGCCGATCGCTTCAGCGCCGATCGACTGCTCCTCGGCCCCGTCGAAGGTCGCGACGCGAGCTTGGCGCAGCAGAGCGCGGGGATCACCTTCAACGCGATGCAGCAGGCCGAATTCTCGCAGCCCGCCTTGTTCACGGCGGCTGATTTCGCGTGGAACCCGGGAGCATACGACAAGGCAGCCTCCTGGGAGGCGGCCGTCGCGGCACTCGGCGGAAGTCGCACCGACGCGCTCCGCGCCTTCGCGGAGAACAACTACGCCTCGTCGCTGAGCGACATCGAGTCGGCGGGCATCGGAGCGAAGATCGCCGCGTTCCGTACCGCGTGGCAGTCGAACAGCGGGTTGGCGGCTGCCGGAACCCAGCTCACTGCCGCGTTCACCGCGCTGAAGAACAGCGCATCGACGCTCCGCGAGCCCGGTGCCAATCAGCTGCTCGCCGCGGAGGGCTCGCCATGGCTCGACAAAGCGAGCCTGTACGGTCGTGCGGGCGAGGCCGCCGTCGCCGCCCTCCTGGCCGAGCGCGCGGGCGACACGACGACGATGAAGCAGAAGCGCGGCGAAGTCACCACGCTCGTCGGGCAGCTCAGTTCGAGCACCGTTCGAGTCGGAGTCGGCGTGCTCGACCCGTTCCTCTCGTTCGCACTCGCTCGCGGAACCGAGCTCGGCGACCTCAGCGGCACCGGTCGGTCCGACCTGCTCGCCGTCATGGCCGACGGAACGCTGAACGCGTACCCGAACCACTCGACGACCAGCGGCGAGTCCAACCAGGACGGAGCCACGACGTTCGGTCAGAGCGTCACCGTCGGTTCCGGGTACAGCAGTGCGAAGCGTCCGATCGTGGGCGAGTTCTGCGGCGACCGCCACCTCGACATCCTCCAGGTCGAATCCTCCGGGACGCTGCGATACCGCGGGAACACTCGCGTCTTCGCGAACATGTTCACGGCTCCGGTGCAGGTGGGCCAGGGCTGGCAGGGCAACCTCTCGCTGAACGCCACCGATCTGGACGCCGACGGGCGCGCCGACCTGCTCGGGGTTCTGGCCAACGGCGATCTCATGGCCTACCGGAACACCGGGTGCAGCAACAACGTCCCCGCATTCAGCGGCACGGGGGTGAAGGTCGGCCAGGGGTGGTCAGCAACCCAGCTCCCCGTGCTCGCCGATCTCTGCGGTGATCGGGACACCGACCTGCTCACCATCGACGCCGGCGGCAACCTGAGGGCGTACAACAACAGCGGCGCATTCACCGGCTCGATGTTCTCCAGCACGGCGCAAGTGGGCTCCGGTTGGTCGGGCACGCTGCGGTTGAACGCCGTCGAGCTGAACGGCGACGGCCGTGCCGACCTCCTGGCCGTCCTTGCCGACGGAACGCTCGCCGCCTATCGGAACACCGGCTGCACCAACGGGATCCCCGCCTTCGGGCCGCGGGTGAACGTCGGCGCCGGCTGGACGGGCGCCAACCTGCCGGTCGTCACCGACCTGAACGGAGACTCGCAAGCGGACCTGCTGTCCGTCGATGGCTCCGGAGCACTGCTCGAGAACGTCAACACGGGAGTGTTCACCGGCAACATGTTCACCCCGGCGAACCGCGTCGGACAGGGGTGGCAGGGCGCCCTCTTCATCCTCTGACCATCGATCGGGTCGGTTCGGGTCGGACGTTCCGGCCCGGCCGACCCGATCCCGGCGGAGCACGGGAGCACGCCCCTGCACTCCGGCACCGGGTTCTGCGCCCGTGGAATTGGGCCTGCCGCTCGGGTTTCGCGATCCCTACGATGGAGGCACCGGCTCCCGGGGACCGACGGGGAGCCCTCCGGAGGGGACGAAGACATGGGCATGGACAACCTGCTGCTGTACGTGGCGACCTACGACGACGGTGCCACCGCCACCGACCAGTACCGCTCGCTCAAAGACGCGGAGGCGTCATCCGATCTCGAGGTCGTGTCCTCGGTCGTGATGCGTCGCGGCGACGACGGCAGGGTCGCCGTCGATGAGCACGGCACGGGCCAGGTCGCCGCCGGCACCTGGATCGGCGGTGCCGCCGGACTCGTCGTCGGGCTGTTCGCACCCCCGCTGCTCGCCGCAACGGCGATCGGAGCGGGCGTCGGCGCCATCTCGGGCGCAATCGCGAAGAAGCACGATGAGAAGAAGGTGGGCCTCGAACTCGAGGAATACCTGCCGAAGGGGTCGTCGGCCATCGTGGCCGTCATCGACGACAAGTACCTCGACCGCATCGACGCGGTGCTGACGAAGTACTCCAAGAAGGTCGACAAGGCGATCGACCGAGACGACTACGAGGCGCTCGAGAAGGCGATCAGCGAGGGCGGCGACAAGATCGCGAAGGCGATCGGCTCCTAGACGAGCGGATGCCGCGGCGCGAGCCGTCGCGGCATCCGGAACCGTGGCTCAGGCGCCGAGCAGGCGGTCGAGCAGTTCTCGGTAGCGGGCCGCCGTCTGCTCCACGATCTCGTGGGGGAGCGTCGGCGGCTCCTCCGAGACGTCCTGATCCCAGTTCGCCGCAAGCCAGTCGCGCACGATCTGCTTGTCGAAGCTCGCCATGCGCAGCTCGGGCGTCGCGGCCGTGGCGTACGCCTCGGCGTCCCAGTAGCGGCTCGAGTCGCTCGTCAGCACTTCGTCGGCGAGCGTCACGATGCCGGTCGCACGGTCGGCGCCGAACTCGAACTTCGTGTCGGCGAGGATGACGCCGCGCGCCTCGGCGATCTCTGAGGCGCGGGCGAAGATCTCGAGCGACAGCGAGCGCAGCTGCTCGGCGACGACCTCGCCGACGAGTTCGACCGTGCGCTCGTACGAGACGTTGACGTCGTGCTCACCGAGCGGCGCCTTCCACGCGGGGGTGTAGATCGGCTCGGGCAGGCGGTCGCCGTTCGAGAGGCCCTCGGGCAGGGCATAGCCGCCGATGGCGCCCGTCTCCTGGTATTCCTTCCAGCCGCCGCCCGTGATGAAGCCGCGCACGACGCACTCGACGGGGAACATGTCGAGCGTGCGGCAGAGCGTGCCGCGCTCGGCGAGCTCGGCCGGCACCTCGGGCAGCTCGAGCGCCTCGAGGCGGTCGTCGAGCGGGTGCGCCAGGTGGTTCGGCACCTCGGGCAGTTGGTCGAACCACCAGCGCGTGAGGCTCGTGAGCATCGCACCCTTGCCGGGGATCGCGGGCGAGAGCACCTGGTCGTAGGCGCTCACGCGGTCGGTCGCGACGACGAGCACGACCGGCGAGTGGCTCAGCGGGTCGCCGGTCCAGGTGTCGTCGTCGACGAGCAGCTTGGTCGGCACGTACAGGTCGCGCACCTTGCCCGAGTAGACGTGGGTCCAGCCGGGGTGCTCCTGCGTTTCACTCATGGTTCACCCTATTCCGCGACGCGTGCGGCGATGTCGGTGCGGTACTGGCCGCCGTCGAGGCGCAGGTGTCCGAGCGCCTCGTACGCACGGCGACGCGCCTCGGCGAAGCCGTCGCCGACCGCGACGACGTTGAGCACGCGGCCGCCGGTCGCGATGAGCGGCAGCTCCTCGGACCCGTCGCCGGTCGCCGCACCGATCGCGGTCGCGGCGTGGGCGAGATGCACGCCGGGCACGGATGCCGCGGCCTCGATGCCCTCGATCTCACGCCCCGTCTGGGGCGCCTCGGGGTAGCCCTCGCTCGCGAGCACGACCGTGACCGCGGCATCCGCTCGGAAGACCGGTCGCGGCAGCGAGCCGAGCCCGCCGGTCGACGCCGCGAGCAGCAGGCCAGAGAGCGGGGTCTCGAGGCGGGGGAGCACGACCTGCGTCTCGGGGTCACCGAAGCGGGCGTTGAACTCGATGACGCGGATGCCGCGCGAGGTGAGGATGAGGCCCGCGTAGAGCAGCCCGATGAACGGGGTCTGCTCCTCGGCGAGCTTGCGCACCGTCGGCAGGGCGATCGTCTCGATGACCTCGTCGACGAAGGCCTCCTCGCTGCCGAAGCGGCCGCCGCGACCGTCGATGGCATCGGCGAGCCACGGCAGCGGCGAGTACGCGCCCATGCCGCCGGTGTTCGGGCCCGCGTCGCCGTCGCGCAGTCGCTTGTAGTCCTGCGCGGGCGAGAGCGGCAGCACGTTCGTGCCGTCGGAGAGCAGGAACAGCGAGACCTCCTGGCCGTCGAGGAACTCCTCGATGAGCACGGGGCCCTGCTGCAGGTAGTGGGCGGCGTGGGCGACCGCTGCGGCGCGGTCGTCGGTGACGAGCACGCCCTTGCCGGCGGCGAGCCCGTCGGCCTTCACGACGTAGGGGGCGCCGAACTCGTCGAGCGTGGCCTCGACATCGTCGAGGGTGTCGGCGAGGTTCGCGCGGCCGGTCGGCACGTCGGCGTCCTGCATGATGCGCTTCGCGAAGGTCTTCGACCCTTCGAGCGCTGCGGCGGCCTTGCCCGGACCGAAGACGGCGATGCCGCGGGTGCGCAGGGCATCGGCGACGCCCGCGACGAGGGGCGCCTCGGGGCCGATGATCACGAACTCGATGTCGTTGTCGAGCGTGTAGTCGGTCACGAGCACCGGGTCGGTCGGGTCGAGCGCGATGGTCGTGACGCTGCCGCGAGCCGACGAGGTGGGGGATGCCGCGATGCCGGCATTGCCCGGCGCCGCGATGATCTCGTGGCCGGCCTCCTCGTCGAGGAGCGCGAGGATGATGGCGTGCTCGCGCGCGCCCGAGCCGAGGACGAGGATTCTCACCGGTTCAGGCTACCGCCTCGGGCTGGGCGGCCTCGCCTCGTGACGCATGGGCCGGAGGCGTGCGACCCTCGCCGCGGTTGCGGGCGACCGGGCGTGCACACGGACCGGTGCTGCGAGAATGGTGCGGGTGAGCTCAGACACGACCGGCGCCGACGACGCGCAGACCCCGGCCGGCCTCGACGACACGGCGAAGGCCGGGGCGTCCGGCCACCGTCTCTTCGGGTGGGTGCTCGGCATCGCCGCGCTCATCGTGGTGATCGACCAGGCCAGCAAGTGGTGGGCCGAGGCCGCGCTCGGCGACGGCACCACGATCCCGGTGATCGGCGACCTCATCCGTTTCGTGCTCGTCTACAACCCCGGCGCCGCGTTCTCGATCGGCACCGAGTACACGTGGATCTTCGCGATCCTCGCCGGCGTCGGCGCGATCGCGATCGCGTGGTTCGCCTGGCGGGTCGGTTCCGTGGGCTGGGCGATCGCGCTCGGCCTCCTCCTCGGCGGCGCCGTCACGCACCTCGGCGACCGCCTCTTCCGCGACCCCGGGTTCGGCCGCGGTCACGTCGTGGACTTCATCGGCTACGGCGACTGGTTCATCGGCAACGTCGCCGACATCGCGATCTTCGCGGGCGCCGTGATGATCCTCGTGCTGACGTTCATGGGCATCGCGCCCAAGGGCGGGCGCGTGCACGACTCGTCCGAAGCGAGCACCGATGCGAGCACCGACGCGAGCAGTGACTTGAGCACTGACGGCGAGCGCTGACGGCCTGCACTGACGGCCGCGGAGCGCCGGTGGCAGAATGGCCGACATGGCACGCGTGAGGATCGGCGACGACATCGGACGGGCGGCTGTGACGCTCGTGCAGACGGTGACGGCCGAAGGCGCGGATGCCGCGACCTCACTCGATCGGTCGACGCTCGCGCTCGCGGTGCGCTACTCGCTGCAGCTGCTCGCCGAAGAGGCGCCCGGCGGCACGGTCGAGGTGCGGGTGCCGCCCTTCGGCGCCGTGCAGTGCATCGAGGGACCGAAGCACACGCGCGGCACCCCGCCGAACGTCGTCGAGACGGATGTCACGACGTGGCTCGCCCTCGCGACCGGTACCCTCTCGTGGGCCGACGCGCGCGCCGCCGGGCGCGTGCACGCCTCGGGCCAGCGCGCCGACCTCGGTGACGTGCTGCCGATCATCCGCTGACATCTCAGCGCACCGGCAGCACGAGTGGGACCCCGGTGCGCGGGTGCGGCACGACGTCGACCGGCTGACCGTAGACCGCCTCGATGCGCTCCGCCGTCAGCACCTCGGCGGGCGCGCCGGTCGCGACGACCCGGCCGAGTCGCAGCAGCGTGATGTCGTCGGCGTAGGCGGCTGCGAGATTCAGGTCGTGCAGCACCACCACGACCGTGGCGCCTGCAGCGGCGTGGTCGCGGGCGAGGCGCAGCACGTCCTCCTGGTGCTTCAGGTCGAGGGCGGCCGTCGGCTCGTCGAGGAGCAGCACCGGCGTGCGCTGCGCGATGATGCGGGCGAGGGCGACGCGTGCGCGCTCGCCGCCCGAGAGCGATGGCACCGTGCGCGTGGCGAGATGCCCGACATCCGTCGCCGCCATCGCCGCATCGATCTCGCGGTCGTCGTCGTCGGCCGCCGGGCTGCCCGCCCACGGGTGGCGGCCCATCGCGATGATCTCGCGCACCGGGAACGGGAACGAGACGGTGTGCTCCTGGGTCAGCACGGCGCGGAGGCGCGCGAGCGTCTTCGGCGACTGCCGGGCGACCGGGGTGTCGCCGAGGTGCACGGTGCCCGCGGCCGCCGCTCGATCGCCTGCGAGGGCCGCGAGCAGCGTCGACTTGCCGGCGCCGTTCGGGCCGATGAGCGCATGCACGCGCCCCGGCGTCGCCGAGAAGTCGACGTCGTCGAGCAGGCGCGCGCCGTCGATCTCGATGGCGAGGCCCGCCGCGGAGAGCGAGAGGCCGGTGGTCGGGGTATCCGCCTTGGCCCGGGCAGTGGTCGTCGGCGTCGCGACCGCGCGTGAGCGGCTCATCCCCAGCCTCCCGACCGGCGCCGCGTGCGTCGCAGCAGCCAGAAGAAGAACGGTCCGCCGATGATCGAGGTCAGCATGCCGATCGGCAGGTCGGCCATCGGCACCATCGTGCGGGCGGCGAGATCGGCGAGGAGCAGCAGCAGGGCACCGCCGAGGGCGCTCGCGACGAGCAGGGGCCGATGGGCCGGGCCGATCACCATGCGCATGAGGTGCGGCACGATGAGGCCGACGAAGGCGATGATGCCGGCGAACGCGACCGCCGAGCAGACGAGCACGGCGACGACGACGATCGAGACGATACGCACCGTCTCGACGCGCACGCCGAGGTGGCGCGCACCGCGCTCGCCGAGCGAGAAGAGATCGAGCGTGCGGCCGAGGAGGAGGGCCGCGACGCCCGCGACGACCACGAGCGGGAGCATGACGGCGACTTCGGGCCAGCGGGCGCCGTTCAGCGAGCCGAGCTGCCAGAACACGATCTCCTCGCGGGAGCCGGTGTCGCCCATGAAGGTGAGGAACGCGAGGGCGCCGCCGGCGAATGCGTTGATGGCGATGCCCGTCAAGACGAGGGTGACCACCTCGGTGCGCCCGCCCGCACGGCTCGCGAGGTAGACCACGAGGGTCGCTCCGAGGCCGGCGACGAATGCGGCGACGGCCGTCACCCAGTCGCCGAAGGCCGTCCAGCCGAGCACGATCGCGGCGGCGGCGCCGAGCGCGGCGCCCGACGAGACGCCGACCACGCCCGGTTCGGCGAGCGGGTTCGCGAAGATCGCCTGCATGACGGTGCCGGCCATCGCGAGTGCGGCGCCGATCAGCAGGGCCATCGCGATGCGCGGGAAGCGGATGTTCCAGAGGGCCGAATCCGTGTTGGGCAGGGCCTCGGGCGCATCGCTCAGGCCGAGGCCGCGCAGCAGCGAGTTCCAGACCTCGTGCGGTGGCACCGGCAGCTGGCCCGCACCCGCGGAGATCACGACGCCGACGACGAGCGCGACGCCGAGGCCGCCGAAGAGCAGCAGGCTCCTCGTGCGCGGGGCGAGGCCCCGGGTGGGGTCGCTCGCGAGGCTCGGGAGCACGGCGTCGGCTGCCGCGGGCGCGCTCGCGCGGGTGTCAGTCATCGAGGTAGCCCGACTGCTCGGGCGCCCACACCGCCCGGGCGAGGGCCTCGACGACCTGCGGAGCGCGCGGCCCGAAGCTCAGGATCTCGCTGTCGGCCATGTCGACGAACCGGCGGTGCGCACCGGCAGGCGTCGAGGCGAGCGCCGGCACGCGTTCGAGCAGCCCGTCGATTCCGCCGGCCGACTCGAGCCCGCCGCTCATGAGCAGCACGACATCGGGCTGCGCGGCGACGAGCGCCTCGGCGGTGACGGGGCGCATCCCCTCCCAGCCGATCTCGCTCGCGATGTCGACGCCGCCGATCGATTCGATGAGCGAATCGGCGCCGGACTCGGCGCCGAAGAGGTAGTAGACGTTCGCCGATCCGCGCACGTAGAGGAACGCGATGCGCGGGCGCACCGCGGGGTCCGCGGGGATCGCCGCATCGATGTCGGCGACGACTCGGGCGAGGTCGGCGTCGACCTGCGCCGAGAGCAGTTCGCCCCGCTCGGGCACGCCGAGCGCCGCCGCGACCTGGCCGATGAGGTCGTCGATCGTGTCGAGGCTGCGCTCGGAGGTCGTGATCACCACGGGGATGCCGCTGTCGCGGAGCTGGTCGAGCACGTCGAGCGGGCCGAGCGTCGTGTCGGTGATCACGACGGTCGGGTCGAGGGCCAGGATCGCCTCGGCGGTGAGGTTGTGTCCGCCCTGCGTCACGACGGGCAGAGCGGATGCCTCGGCGAACCCGGTCGAGCTGTCGCGCCCGACCACGCGGTCGCCGAGTCCGAGGCCGAACACCGTGGCCGCGAGCGAGCCCGAGACGTCGATGGGCAGGATGCGCGAGGCATCCGTCACCGTGACCTTCGTTCCCTCGTCGTCGGTGACCGTCACCGGAAGCGCCGGCGACTCGTCGGAGTCGATCGCACGCAACGCGGCGTCGGCCAGGCATGCCGTCGACGGGCCCTCGACCGCGCGCGGCGACTCGTCGATCGCGAGTTCGGCGAATGGGGTCGCGCTGGCGACGCACTGCGGTTCGGCCGTCGAGCCGCTCGCGGTCGCGACGCAGCCGGTGGTGAGCAGGGTCGAAGCGGCGAGAACGGCGATGAACGCGAAACGGGTGGTGCG
This sequence comes from Agromyces sp. NPDC056389, assembly GCF_042262385.1. Classification (NCBI taxonomy): domain Bacteria; kingdom Bacillati; phylum Actinomycetota; class Actinomycetes; order Micrococcales; family Microbacteriaceae; genus Agromyces; species Agromyces sp. NPDC056389. The sequence continues at coordinate 1,905,960 of NZ_JBHJPN010000001.1, read as the reverse complement.
GGCCGACGTCGGGCGCGGAAAGACACGGGAAGCCATGAAGTGAGGTAAGCCTTACCTTAAAGTTGACAGGGCGGCGGTCTTCACTCTAGCGTCATTCTTAGCTGAGGCTTACCTAACTCGGCCTTCCCCATCTCACCCCCCGCGAGCTCCCGGCGCGCACAAGCGCCGTTGCTTCGCCATGCCTGGAGGACCGCGTCGTGAAGACACCGTCACCGATATCCACCCGCTCGGGGAGGCGCTGGATCGCCGGCGCACTCGCGGCACTGCTCGCCCTGGGCGGCTCGATCCTGACGGCGGCGCCCGCGCTCGCCGACGAGGTCGCTCCGGCCGCGGTGGCTGCGCCGTCGCTCACCGTCACGCCGGCTGCCGACGTGGATCCGGCGGTCGAGCACACCTTCACCGTGTCGGGCGCCGGCTACGTCGGCGACGGCGCGCGGGACGGCGCCTACGTGCTGCTCGGCGACGCGTCGATCTGGAGCGGCGGCGGGCCGCTCGTCGCCGAGGGGTGGATCGCCCAAGGCTGGGTGCGTCCGGCGTCGATCGTCGACGGTGCGTTCACGACGACCCTGACGGTTCCGGCGGGGGCGTTCGACCCGGCGACCTCCTACGTCGTGGCGACGTCTGCGGCGCACGGCCTCTCGGTCACGGATCGTTCGCTCGACCGGTTCGCCTCGATCACGATCGCACAGCCGGCCCCGGAGCCCGAGCCCGAGCCCGAGCCCGAGCCGGAACCGGTCGCGGACCCGGTGGTGACGGTGTCGCCGTCGGCGGACATCGACCCGGCGGTGGCGAACGCGTTCACCGTGTCGGGCACCGGTTTCGTGGGTGCCGGTGCGAAGGACGGCGCGTACGTGCTGCTCGGCGACGCGTCGATCTGGAGCGGTGGCGGTCCGCTGGTCGCCGAGGGCTGGCTGACGCTCGGCTGGGTGCGTCCGGCGTCGATCCTCGACGGTGCGTTCACGACGACGCTGACGGTTCCGGCGGGCAAGTTCGACCCCGCGACGTCGTACGTCGTGGCGACGTCGGCGGCGCACGGGCTGTCGGTCACCGACCGTTCGCTCGACACGTTCACGCCGATCGCGATCGCGCAGCCCGAGCCCGAGCCGGTGGTGCCGTCGGTGACGGTGTCGAAGACGAGCGGGTTGGATGCCGCGGGCGAGAAGGTCGTCGTGAAGGGCACCGGGTTCGTGCCGAACGCGCCTGCGACGAATGGCGTGCGTCCGCCGCTGGCGGGCAAGTTCGCCGGTGCGTACGTGGTGTTCGGTTCGTTCGCCGATGACTGGAAGCCGAGCGCGGGGGCTGCGTCGTCGACGCGGGTCGTGGACTCGCAGAAGTGGGTCGTGAACGCAGCGGATGTCGCGTCGATCGGCGGCGCTGCCGCCGGTGCGGTCGCGATCGGCGCCGACGGCTCGTTCGAGGTCGAGCTCACGGCACGCGAGTTCGACAAGGCCCTCGCCGATGGCAATTACGGCGTGTACACCTACGCCGGCAGCGGCGCCAAGGTCGCAGCCTTCGAGACGTACACCCCCGTCGCCTTCGCGACCGCGCCCGAGCCGACGCGGCCCGCCGTCACGGTGACGCCGTCGACCGGTGTCGATTCGGCCGTCGAGAACACGTTCACCGTGACGGGAACCGGCTTCGTCGGTGCCGGTGCGAAGGACGGCGCGTACGTGCTGCTCGGCGACGCATCGATCTGGAGCGGCGACGGCCCGCTGGTCGCCGAGGGCTGGATCTCGCTCGGCTGGGTGCGCCCGGCGTCGATCGTCGACGGCTCGTTCACGACCACGTTGAAGGCCCCTGGCGGATCGTTCGACCCGGCGAAGCAGTACGTGGTCGCCACCTCCGCAGCGCACGGACTCTCGGTCACCGATCGCTCCCTCGACACGTTCACCCCGATCTCCATCGCGAAGCCGGTGGTGCCGTCGGTGACGGTGTCGAAGACGAGCGGGTTGGATGCCGCGGGCGAGAAGGTCGTCGTGAAGGGCGCCGGGTTCGTGCCGAACGCGCCTGCGACGAATGGCGTGCGTCCGCCGCTGGCGGGCAAGTTCGCCGGTGCGTACGTGGTGTTCGGTTCGTTCGCCGATGACTGGAAGCCGAGCGCGGGGGCTGCGTCGTCGACGCGGGTCGTGGACTCGCAGAAGTGGGTCGTGAACGCAGCGGATGTCGCGTCGATCGGCGGCGCTGCCGCCGGTGCGGTCGCGATCGGCGCCGACGGCTCGTTCGAGGTCGAGCTCACGGCACGTCAGTTCGACAAGGCCCTCGCCGATGGCAATTACGGCGTGTACACCTACGCCGGCAGCGGCGCCAAGGTCGCAGCCTTCGAGACGTACACCCCGATCGGCTTCGCAACGGTGCTGCCGCCGAATCCCGATCCCGGCCCTGGCCCCGTCGCGCCGATCGCGAGCGGGTCGCTCTCGTGGGGCGTCTCCGACGCGTTCCGCACGTACATCGTCGGCAGCATCGCGAAGGGCTCGATCTCGGTCGGCTCGGGTGCGACGCAGTCGGGCGGCCGCTTCCAGTTCGGCCAGACCGGCGGCAGCTACAGCCAGGTGACCGGCACCGGCACCGCCGACTACGCGGGCTCGGTGCGGTTCACGGGCCACGCGGGCCTCCTCGACCTGACCTTCGCGAACCCGACCCTGCGCGCGACCACCCCCACGAGCGGAGTGCTCGAGGTCTCGGTCAACGGCTCGCGTGTCGACCTCGGTGTCGTCGATCTCGCACGCGGGGCGAAGTCCTTCGTGAACGGCGCCACGCGCATCGCGAACGCGCCGGTGACGCTGACCGCCGCCGGAGCGTCCGCGTTCCAGGGCTACTACTCCGCCGGAGCATCGCTCGACCCGCTGACGGTCGTCATCGGCACGCCCGGTGCCGCGCCGGCCGGCAACTCCGGCACGGTCGCCACCACCTCGACGAGCACGCCGGCGCCCAAGGCGGTGCCGGCGACCCCGCCGGCGACGACGGGCATCGAGCTCGACGCCGCCACCCTCGCCGCGCTCGCCGCCGGCAAGGAGGTCACGGTGACGGTCGGCGGCTTCCAGCCGAACGAGACCGGCATCATGGTCGTCGTCTACTCGACGCCGACGGTGCTCGCCCGCGACCTCGTCGCCGATGCGAACGGCGTCGTCACCTGGACGGGCAGCCTGCCCGCCGGCCTCGCGGCCGGCGACCACACGCTGACCTTCCAGGGATCGACGGCGAAGGGCATCCGCTTCACCGTCAGCGCACCCGCCGGTCAGTGCGCCGTGACCGAGGCGACGCTCGACTGGGGCTTCAAGGCGTCGTTCCTGCAGTACCTCGAGAGCGGCATCGCGAACGGCGACTGGACGGTCACCGGTGCGAGCGAGGCCGACGGGGTGTTCGGCTTCACCGGCGGCACGGGTTCGATCGAGGCCGAGACCGTGCGCGGCCTCATCGCCTTCCCCGGCTCGATCGAGTTCACCGGCCACGATGGTGCGCTCGACACGACGATCGCGAACCCGTCGATCGAGTTCGTCGGCAGCGACGAGGCCTACCTCCGGCTCGACGTGACCGGCACGACCCAGCAGGGCGAACCGGTCACCGCGACCGGTGTGCGCTTCGCGGCGCTCGATCTCGACGGCGCGCTCGTCCGCGACGGGGACTCGCTCGTCGGCGCGGCCGTGCCGGCCGAGTTCACCGAGGAGGGCGCCGCCGCGTTCGGTACATACGGGAGCGGCGAAGAACTCGACCCCGTCTCGTTCGCGATCACGCTGCCCGCAGACTGCGGCATCGAGGCGAACGCCGCGAAGCCCGAGGTGAAGGCCGCCGTCGCCGCGGAGCCCGAGGCGAAGTCGACCGCCTCGGCCGGCCCGTCGGCGTGGCTCATCTGGCTGCTCGTGGCGATCATCGTGCTCGCGCTGGCCGCACTCGTGGTGTTCCTGATCCTGCGGAGCCGTCGCTCGGCCGCATGACGCAGGCGCTTGAGAGGCTCACCCCGCCAGGGGTGGGCCTCTCGCTGCGTCGTCACAGCGGAGGGTGGGACAATGGAGGGGTGACCGACCCCGTGAGCACCCCCGAACCCGACGAGCAGCGCGCGCCGCATGGTGCGGATGCGCCCGTGCCGCTCGAGACCGAGGTCGAACGCGACACCGTGACCGTGCGCCGTGCGCCGCGCTACTCGCGATTCATGACGCTCGGCGCCCTCGTCGGCGCCGTGGTCGCACTCATCCTCACCGTGAGCTTCCCCGCGAACGACGAGTTCGACCTCGGCCAGGTGTTCGGGTTCCTGCTGCTCGCGTGCGCGGCGATCGGCCTCGCGCTGGGCGCCCTCGTGGCGCTGCTCATCGACCGCGCCACCGCGCGGCGAGCGAAGTCGGTCACCGTCGAGCACGAGACGATCCACCCGGTCGACGAGTAGCCGCCGCGCCGTCGGCCTCGCCGCCACGCCGCGGGCACTCTGGAGCGCGACAGTATCCGTCTCACGGGGGAGGCGGACCGTCGGCGGACTCGCGGAGAATTCAGCGTATGAGCGACACCATCTTCACGCCGGGCGCCGAGGTGTTCACGACGCGCGGACGCGGCGAGATCGTCGATGTCCGGGCCACTCCATCGGGCAAGTTCGTCTTCGGGGTCGAGGACGTCGACGGCGAAGTGCACTACTTCACCGAGAAGGCCATCCGGCTCGCAGGGAGCTGAGCCCTCTCCCGGCAGGCGCCCCCTAGCTCAGCTGCGTGCGCTCCACCCAGCCGAGGTACTCGTCGGTGACGGTGCCGGTGACGTACTCGCCCGTGAAGCACGACAGGTCGAGCTGCTCGATCGAGGTGCCCTCGGTGATCGCGGCCTGGAGGTCGGCGACCTCCTGGTAGATCATGTGGTCGGCGCTCAGCTCCGAGGCGATCTCGGGGATCTTGCGGCCGTAGGCGATGAGCTCCTGACGGCTCGGCATGTTGATGCCGTACACGTGCGGGAACCGCACCGGCGGGGCCGCCGAGGTGAACGTCACCTTGTTGGCGCCGGCGGCCCGGGCCATCTCGACGATCTCCTTCGAGGTCGTGCCGCGCACGATCGAGTCGTCGACGATGAGGATGTTCTTGCCCTTGAACTCCGTGCCCATGGCGTTGAGCTTCTGGCGCACCGAGCGCTTGCGCTCCGCCTGGCCGGGCATGATGAACGTGCGGCCGACGTAGCGGTTCTTGTAGAAGCCCTCGCGGTACTCGATGCCGAGCTTCTGCGCGACCTGCATCGCGGCGGGGCGCGATGAGTCGGGGATGGGCATGACGACGTCGATGTCGCCCTTGTCCATGTGGGTCTCGATGGTCGTCGCGAGCCGGTCGCCCATGCGCAGGCGGGCCTCGTAGACCGAGATGCCGTTCATGATCGAGTCGGGACGGGCGAGGTAGACGTACTCGAACGAGCACGGCACGAGCACCGGGTTCTTCGCGCACTGGCGCGAGATCATCTGGCCGTCGAGGCCGATGAAGATGGCCTCGCCCGGGTGCACGTCGCGCACGATCTCGTAGCCGCCCGATTCGAGCACGAGCGACTCGGATGCCACGATCCACTCGTCGCGGCCGTTGTCGGCGGTGCGGCGGCCGAGGATGAGCGGGCGGATGCCGAAGGGGTCGCGGAACGCGAGGAGGCCGTAGCCGGCGATCAGCGCGATGACGGCGTAGGAGCCCTCGACGCGCTCGTGCACCTGCTCGACGGCCGTGAAGACCTGGTCGGGGTCGAGGTCGAGCCCCGTGATCTGGCCCTGCAGCTCGGTGGCGAGCACGTTCAGCAGCATCTCGGTGTCGCTCGTCGAGTTCACGTGGCGGCGGTCGATGCGGAACAGGTCTTCGGACAGCTCGCGCGTGTTCGTGAGGTTGCCGTTGTGCACGAGGATGATGCCGTACGGCGCGTTCACGTAGAACGGCTGGGCCTCCTCTTCGCGCTCTGCGGCACCCTTCGTGGTGTACCGCACATGCCCGAGGCCCATGTTGCCGATGAGCGAGCGCATGTCGCGCGTGCGGAAGGCCTCGCGCACCTGCCCCCGCGCCTTCGCCATGTGGAACACGGGGCCGTCGGCCGTCGCGATGCCAGTCGAGTCCTGACCGCGGTGCTGCAGCAGCAGCAGGCTGTCGTAGATCTGCTGGTTGGCCGGTTCAGTGGAGACGATTCCGACGATGCCGCACATGCGAGCGATGGCTCCTCGAAGGTGGGGGAAGTGTCCGAGCAGGACGACTCAATCCTCGCATACGCGCGCGTGTGAGCCGGCTGAGCGAACGCTGCTGCTCAGCTGAGCGGGAGGCAGCGCGGAATCAGTACTCCGAGGGTTTCGCGAGCACGGCCATCGTGCACCTCGAGATGCACACGAGCTTGCCCGCGGCATCCGTGATCTTGATCTCCCAGACCTGGGTCGTGCGGCCGCGCGTGAGCGGCGAGGCCTCGCCGTAGACCCAGCCCTCCGCGACCGGTCGCACGTGGTTCGCGTTGATCTCCATGCCGACGCAGTAGAACTTCGCGGGGTCGACCGTGAGCGTCGAGCCCCAGCTCGCGAGCGTCTCGGCGAGGGCGACGGATGCTCCGCCGTGCAGCACCCCGCCGGGCTGGCGGGTGCGGTGGTCGACCGGCATGCGCCCCTTGAGGGAGCCGTCGGTGGTCTCGGTCAGCTCGATGCCGAGGGTGCGGATCAGGGTGTCGTCGCGCGCGTTTGCCCACTCCAGTGAGGGCTCGCCGAACCAGATGCTCATGCCGTCGAGTCTGGCACGCGGGCCGCAGCGGGGGTGCGAACCCGCGGCCTAGGCGAGCTCGGCGATGATCGGGTGCATGGCGTCGTCGAACGCCGAGGCATCCGATCGCAGCGAATCGGTCACCGCGACCGTCATGTCGCCGATCCACCAGACGCCCGACTCCGAGAGGGGCACGACCTCGACGTTGAGCTCGAAGGAATGGGCGCGGCGGCCGACCTCGCGTTCGTGTTCGGCGATCGTGCCGGCGTAGGCGCGGTACGAGTCGCCCCGGCGGGCGGCCGACGCGTTGCGATAGCCGTCGTGCGCCCAGTCGGCCCATGCTCGCGATGCCTCGGCGTGCGGCAGGATCGCGGCGGCGAACACCTCGGCGCCCGACGTCGGCAGTGCGACCTCGGTCTCGTAGGCGTCGACGAGCTCGAGCGGCACCGCCGACGGATGCGTCTCGGGCTCGACGGTCATCGCCCACCACGTGCGCCACTGCTGCTCGAGCAGGTCGTGCCGGTCGATCTCGAGGCGGTCGCCGACGGGGCCGACATCGCGCAGGCGCGGGAGTTCGACGGGGGAGGCGATGCCGAGCACTTCGCGCAGGTAGAGGGCGAGGAGGACCGGGCGACTCGCATTCTCACGGATCACCCACGACGGTGTGCCCCCCGGCTGCATGGCTGTATTTTAGTCCTCCGTTCAGGCAGCGGCACGGATAGGCACGCGGAACGCCTGCACGGCGCGGGTACGCTTGACGGGTGACCTCGAACTCGTCCTATGCCGCTGCCGGAGTCGACACGCACGCGGGTGATCTCGCCGTCGAACTGATGAAGGCGTCGGTCTCCGCCACTCACGGGCCGAACGTGCTCGGCGGGGTCGGCGGATTCGCCGGGCTCTTCGACCTCTCGTTCGCCAAGGACTACACGCGTCCGCTGCTCGCGACCTCGACCGACGGCGTCGGCACGAAGATCGCGATCGCGCAGGCGCTCGACAAGCACGACACGATCGGTCAGGACCTCGTGGGCATGGTCGTCGACGACATCGTCGTGGTGGGCGCGAAGCCGCTCTTCATGACCGACTACATCGCGTGCGGCAAGGTCGTGCCCGAGCGCATCGCCTCGATCGTCACGGGCATCGCCCGCGCCTGCGCCGAGACCGGCACCGCCCTCGTCGGCGGCGAGACCGCAGAGCACCCGGGCCTCATGGGCGCCGACGACTACGACGTCGCGGGTGCCGCGACGGGCATCGTCGAGGCCGACCGCCTGCTCGGCGCCGAGAAGGTCGAGTCGGGCGACGCCGTCATCGCGATCGCCTCGAGCGGACTGCACTCCAACGGCTTCTCGCTCGTCAGGCACATCCTCACGAGCGCCGGCATCGGGTACACCGATTCCTCGGCCGAACTCGGCACCACCTGGGGCGAGGCCCTCCTCGAGCCCACGCGCCTCTACACCGGCCAGCTCGTCGAGCTGCTCGCCGGCCCGCACGGCGATGCCGTGCACTCGCTCTCGCACGTCACGGGCGGCGGCATCGCCGCGAACCTCGCACGCGTGCTGCCGCTCGGCTCCTGGGTCGAGCTCGACCGCACGAGCTGGTCGCCGGCCCCCGTCTTCCGCGTGCTGAACGACCTGGCCGGCACGACGCTCGAGTCGACCGAGGGCACCTGGAACCTCGGCATCGGCTTCTTCGCCGTCGTGCGAGCGGATGCCGCGGCATCCGTCATTTCGGCGCTCGGCGCGCTGGGCCTCCCGTCATGGCAGGCGGGCACCGTGACGATCGGCGATCGCGACCTCTCCGGCTTCGAGCAGGGCGCCAAGGGCGTCGACGGCGGCGCCGTGCGACTCGTCGGCTCCTACGCGAGCTGATCGGCCGCCCCGTGCGCACGCCGGTCTCGATCGGGCTCATCGGCACGACGGATGCGTCGACCGTGGCGGCGCTCGCGCCCCGCGTCGAGCGGCTCGGGTTCCAGGCGCTGTGGCTCAACGACGTGCCCGGCGGGGACTCGTTGGCCGGGCTCCGCATCGCCGCGGCCGCGACCGAGCGACTCGGTCTCGCGACCGGCGTGATTCCGCTCGATCGGCGACCCGTCGAGACGCTCGACCTCGCGGGTCTTCCCGAGCGTCGCACGAGCGTCGGCATCGGCTCCGGCCGCGTCGCGCACCCGCTGGCACTCGTCGAGCAGGGGGTTGCGCACCTGCGCGAGCGCAGCGACGCCGAGATCGTGGTCGGCGCCCTCGGGCCGCGCATGCGACGGCTCGCCGCAGAACGGGCCGACGGAGTGCTCCTCAACTGGCTCACTCCGACGACGGCCGCCGCCACGACTGCAGAACTCCACGAGACGGCCGGCGCGCGCCGGGTCCGGTCGGTGCTCTACGTGCGAACCATCGCTGACGACGGCGCCCGAGCGGAGCTCGAGGCCGAGGCCGAACGGTACGAACAGGTGCCCGCATACGCCGCGAACTTCGCCCGCCTCGGCATCCGTGCGATCGACGCGACGATCGACGACGCGCGAGAGCTCGCCGCCTACGATTCCGCCGTCGACGAGATCGTGCTGCGTGTCATCACGCCCAGCGGGTCGCTCGACGAACTGGAACGATTCGTCGAGACGACCGCCGCGTGGCTCGAGCAGAGCGGGTAGTTCGCCGCAGCACGAACGCCTCGCCGTGTCGGTCAGCGGATGCCGCGGCATCCGCCGACCGGTCACCGCTGCGCCGAGCCTCGAGGGCCGGGTGTCTCGCGGTGGTGCGAGGTCGTTGCGAGCTGGAAGAGGAACGCGCGCCTATGCGCGCTGTTCGTCTCCTGCGACATAGGTGTCGTCATCGTCGGCGGCATACTCCGCCCACTTCGACGCCTCTTCGCTGTACTCGTCATGCGGCGAGCTCGTGAGCTCGCGCTCAAGCGCGTTGTAGTCGGTGTTCGGGCTGAAGTACTTCAGCTCCCGAGCGACTTTGGTGTGCTTGGCTTTCTGACGGCCGCGCCCCATGCGTGACCCCCTTACGGCATCTGGCCGGGTGGGATTTGGTCTTCACCCGGCGCTCATCTGATAAATGAATTCGTCCAACCGCCAGTTTAGCACCGCCGCAGACACGCTTCGGCGTACTGCACAGGCATGCCGGAGGACGTATGGTGGGCTTTCGGCTCGCGTGCTGCGAGCACACAGCAAGCCGTGCTGAGATTGTCAGGTGATGACGAGCCCCGAACGCGTGAAGGTCGTGGTGATCGGCGCCGGACAGGCCGGCTTGTCGGTCGCCTTCTATCTGCGTCGGTTCGAACTCGTGGCCGATGAGGACTTCGTCATGCTCGACCGCGCCCCCGGCCCCGGCGGCGCCTGGCAGCACCGTTGGTCGTCGCTCCGGCTCGGCACCGCCCACCGTGTGAACGACCTGCCCGGCATGTCGGAGCTCGGCCTGAGCTTCGACACCGCCGACCGCACCCTCCCCGCGAAAGACGTGGTCGCCGACTACTACGACCGGTTCGAGCAGCACTTCGACCTGCGCGTGCGACGGCCGATGAACGTGCGTCAGGTCGTGAACGACGGCGTCGACCTGCTCGTGCGCTACGAAGACCTCGCCCCGCAGCCCCTCGAGGAGGCGAAGGCGGCTCGAGGGCTCTTCGGCCGCCGGCGCAAGACGTTCGAGGAGCCGGCCGAACCCACGGCCCCGCAGCACCAGATCAGCACGCAGTTCCTCGTCAACGCGACGGGAACCTGGGGTTCGCCGTTCGTGCCGTACTACCCGGGCATGACCGAGTTCGCCGGCCGCCACGTGCACACCTCCGACTTCACCGCCGCAGAGGACTTCCGCGACAAGCACGTCGTGGTGGTCGGCGGCGGCACCTCGGCGATCGGGTTCATGCTCGAACTCGAGGAGGTCGCCGCCGGGCTCACCTGGGTCTCCCGTCGCCCGATCGACTGGCTCGACCGGCAGGAGCTCGACCTCGAAGGGGCATCCGCCGCCGTCGCCATGCAGGACGAGGCCGCACGCTCGGGCCGCGCACTGCCCTCGATCGTGAGCGGCACGGGCGTGCCGAAGAGCCGCCGTATCGCCGCCGGCATCGAGCGCGGGCTGCTCGTCGCGCGGCCCATGTTCGACCGCATCGAGGCCGACCGGGTGGTCTGGGAGGGCGACGATTCGGGCATGGCCCGGGCCGACGTCATCATCTGGGCCACGGGCTTCCGGCCCGACCTGCGCCACCTCTCGCCGTTGAAGCTGCGTGAGAAGGCCGGTGGCATCACGGTGGGGCAGGGTGCGGCGTGGAGCGACCCGCGCATCTTCCTCGCGGGCTACGGGCCGCAGGCCTCGACGATCGGGGCGAGCCGGGCCGGCCGCATGATCGCGCGCCAGATCATGGCGATGCTCTAGGCGGGACCCACCCCGTCACCCCTCGCGAGGCGCCTCAGCGTCGGGCCCCTCGGTGACCGACTCGTACGACTCGAGCACGAGCTCGGAGAGCACGCCGAGGTCGATGTCCGCGAGGTCCTTCAGGTAGAGGCAGGTCAGGCCGTTCGTGTGCGGCCCGAGCCGCTCGAGCAGCTCGGGGTGTTCGGTGAGTCCGGGGTTGAGGTAGACCGTCGTGGCGCCCTTGCGCGGCGAGAACGCCGCGGCCGGCGCATCGCCCTCGCGGCCGCTGTCGTACGTGTAGTGATACTCGCCGAAGCCGACGATCGTCGGCCCCCACATGCGCGGCTGCTCACCCGTGATGCGCGCGAACAGCGCGAGCAGCGTCTCCGCATCGCGGCGGCGCACGGGGTGCGCGACCCGGTCGATGAACTCGTGCACCGAGGCATCCGTGAATTCCGTGGCCATGGCCGGCAGCCTAACGCGGGCGCTTCTGATTCGCCTCGGAGAGCGGACGGCGCGGCACGGGGCGCACCGGCTCGCCGCGGCGGTCCTGGCCGGGCAGCGGGCGCGAGCGGCGGCCGTAGAGCAGGTCGGAGGAGTCGAGCAGCCACGGCACCAGCGCGACCGTGACGCCGTGCACGAGCAGCAGCTTCTGGCGGATGCGGCGGGCCTTGTGGTTGTGCAGGATGTTCTCCCACCAGTGGCCCACGATGTACTGCGGCATGTACACGGTCACGACCTCGGAGCCGTGCTCCTCGCGACGCGACTTGATGTACGTGATGAGCGGGTAGCTGAGGTCGCGGTAGGGCGAGTTCAGGATGCGCAGCTTCACGTGGATGTTCTGCTTGACCCAGTCCTTCTTGAGCTGCTTCGTCTGCTCCTCGTCGAGGGAGACGTGGATGGCCTCGAGCGAGTCGTGGCGGGCGGCGATCGCGTAGTCGAGCGCCTTGAGGGTCGGCTTCTGCATGCGGCCGACGAGCACGATCGCGTGGTCTCCGGTGGCGCCGAAGGTCGTGGTCGGGTCGACCTCGATCTCCCTCTCGACATCGCGGTAGTAGCGGTTCACGCCCATCATCAGGAAGAACAGGATCGGCATCAGCAGGAACACGATCCACGCGCCGTGCGTGAACTTCGTGACCGTGACCACGATGAGCACGACCGCGGTCATCGCGGCGCCGATCGCGTTGATCACGAGCGCGCGGAGGATCGCACCGCGAGTGAGCGGCGCTGGCGCGTCGGCGTCGGCGCGCGGGGCGCGCTTCGGCGCCCCCTTGGCCGGATGCCGCAGCCGCGAGAGCTCTCGCAGCCAATGCCGCACCATGCCCGTCTGGCCGAGCGTGAACGAGACGAAGACGCCGATGATGTAGAGCTGGATCAGGACGGTCAGGTTCGCCTGGAAGATCAGCAGGATGAGGGAGGCCGCGAGCGCGAGGATCACGACGCCGTTCGAGTAGATGAGGCGATCGCCGCGGGTCGACAGCGACTTCGGCGCGTAGCCGTCGCGGGCGAGCACCGAGCCGAGCAGCGGGAAGCCGTTGAACGCGGTGTTCGCCGCGAGCAGCAGCACGAGGGCGGTCGCCGCCTGGATCACGTAGAAGAACACGGTCGCGTCGCCGAAGGTCGCAGCGGCGACCTGCGCGATGAGGCTGCGCTGCGGTTCGGTCGCGCACTCGGTCCAGCCGATCAGATGGCATGGATTCTCGGCGTAGTGCACCTGCGAGATGAGCGCGACGGCCGTGAGGCCCGCGAACAGCACGATCGCGATGCCGCCCATGAGCACGAGCGTGCGCTGTGCGTTCTTCACCTTGGGGCGGCGGAACGCCGGCACGCCGTTCGAGATCGCCTCGACACCTGTCAGTGCGGAGCATCCGCTCGCGAAGGAGCGCAGCAGCAGCAGGATGATGCCCGCCTGGGTCAGCGACTCCGCCTCGACGCCGAACGTCGCCGACTCCGCCACCGGCGGATCGCCGAGGAGGGTGCGGGTCAGGCCGACGACGATCATCACGAAGACGCTGCCGATGAAGAGGTACGTCGGCACGGCGAACGCCTTCGACGACTCCGAGACGCCGCGCAGGTTGATCGCCGCGAGGATGATGACGAAGACGATCGCGAGCTCGACCCGGAACGGGTTCAGCTCGGGGATCGCCGAGATGATGTTGTCGACGCCCGACGCGACCGACACCACGACGGTCATGACGTAGTCGACGAGCAGGGCCGACGCGACGACGAGGCCCGCCTTCTCGCCCAGGTTGCGGTGGGCGACCTCGTAGTCGCCGCCGCCCGAGGGATAGGCGCGGATCAGCTGCCGGTAGCTCGCGACGACCGTCACGAGCAGCACGACGACCGCGAGCGCGACCCACGGCGCGAAGCTCAGGAAGGCGAGGCCGCCGACCATGAGGATCATCACGAGCTCCTGCGGCGCGTACGCCACCGACGAGAGCGGGTCGCTCGCGAAGATCGGGAGCGCGAAGCGCTTCGGGAGGAGCTGGCCCTCGAGTTTCTCTGTTGGCAGCGGGTCGCCGATGATCCAGTGCTTCGGCGACTTCAGCTCAGCCGGCGGTGTGTCCGCCTCATTCGTCACGGCGGTCGAGACTACACCCGCTTCAGGCGGTGTCAAGTGTGCCGCTCAGCAGTGCCTTGTAGAGTGGTGGCGATTCTTCGATCACTCGACTTCCGGGGGCACTTGTGAACCGTGCGGCGCAGCTCGCGCGTGGCTCGGCCACCGCTGTCGTCGCCCTGTTCCTCGCGGCCTTCTCGCACGGCGTCGCCGCCGGCGAGGCGCCCGGCGCCGTCGGGCTCCTGCTCGCGGGCATCGTCGCGCTCGGGGCATCCGTCGCCTTCGTCGGCCGCCGTGCGACACCGCTGCGCACGACGCTCGCGGTGATCGTCAGCCAGGGGGCCTTCCACCTGTTGTTCGGCGTCGGGGCGGGCGCCTCGAGCGGATCGTTCGTCATGAGCGGCGACGGACACCACCAGGCCGTGGCGTTCGTCGACGGCGGTGGCGCGGCCGCGGTCGGCCACGTGCACGCCGACACCGCCATGCTCCTCGGCCACGCGCTCGCCGCGGTCGCGACCATCTTCTACCTGCTCGCCGTCGAGCAGGCGGCGTGGCGAACCCTCACGGCGACCGCTCGCCGCTTCGTGCTGCGGCTCACTTCGCCGGTGCCGCAGCTCGCACCGCTCGCCTCCGTCGTTCGCCGCGTCTCCTCGGCGCGCGTGCCGCGGCTCAGATCACGACTCCGCTTCACCACCCTCGGTTCCCGGGGCCCGCCGCCCCTCCTCGCCTCCGCGTAATCCCGCCTATCGGCGGAACCCAGAGAATTCCGGATGCCCCTGCGGCCGCGCCAAGCGTGAGCACCGCCCGGCCCGGACCCGAGGAGAGAGACTCCCATCGCAATGAACACCCCGACGACCACAGCGACCACCCTCGACGTGCGGGAGCGCGCCACGCGCCTGCGCAGCGTGGTGCTCGCCGCCGCTGCGCTCACCGTCGCCGCCGGCATCACCCTGGCGGGCGCATCACCCGCCTTCGCGCACGACGAGCTGCTGGCCTCGAGCCCCGAACCCGGCCAGGTCTTCGAGACCGCACCCACCGAGGTCTCGCTCGAATTCTCGAACGACATCATCGAGGTCGGCACGGCGGTCGTCGTCGTCGACCACCACGGCGGCGACGTCGAGGTCGGCGACCCCGTGATCGCGGGCGCGCACGTCACGGCGGCGCTGCCCACCGACCTCGAGGGCGAATACCAGGTGCGCTGGCGCGCCGTCTCGAGTGACGGGCACCCCATCGAGGGCACGATCGACTTCGGCGTCGGCGCCGACGCCACGGGCGTTTGGACCGAGGAGCCGGTCCACGACGACGCGGCGACCGAAGAGGAGCCGGCCGACGGCGACCACGCCGAGGGCGACCACGACGAGGCCGATGCCACCGCCCAGAGCGGACCCGACGGCTGGGCCGTCGCCGGTTTCGTCGTCGGCGGGCTCGGGATCCTGGCGCTCGTCGTCGCCGTGATCCTGAACGCGAAGCGCAAGAGCGCCGGCCCCGGCGCGGGTTCGGGCGACGGATCCGGCGCGGGTGACGGCGCGGCCGGCACCGGCACCGGCACGTCCGGCGACGACGCCTGAGCCCGGGGGAGCAGAACACATGCGTTCCACTGCGATGACCCCTGCCCTCGGCGCCGCGCTCGCGGCCGTGCTCGCCCTCGCCGGGTGCGCCGGCGGGCAGCCCGCCGAGACCCCTGCCGCGTCGGTCCAGGCCGAGGCCGCGGCATCCGTGACCGTCACCGACGCCTGGGTGAAGGCCGGCGACGACGGCATGACCGCGCTCTTCGGCATGGTCGACAACGGCGGTGCCTCCTCGATCACCCTCTCGGGGGCCGAGACCGACGCCGCCGAGATGGCCGAGCTGCACGAGACGGTCGAGTCCGACGGCGCGATGACGATGCGCGAGAAGGAGGGCGGATTCGAGATCGAGGCGGGCGGCCACCTCATGCTCGAGCCCGGCGCGAACCACGTCATGCTCATGGGCCTGACCGGTCCGTTGCGCGCCGGTGACGAGGTCACCGTCACGCTCGCGTTCTCCGACGGCTCGACGCTCGACGTGGTCGCGCCCGTGAAGGACTACCAGGGCGCGAACGAACAGTACGACGAAGGCCACGAGGCGCACTGATGACCGGTGAACCCGGCGGTTCCGGGTTCTCGCGGCGGCATCTCCTGTTCGGAGGTGCCGCCGCGGCCGGAGCCGGTGCCGCGGTCGCGCTGGGCGCCTCCGCCGCGATGCGGGCGGGCGTCGACGGAGCGGATGCCACGGGTGCTGGTGCAGGTTCCGCCGCCGGTGGCGCCGTCGCGGCGACCGCCGTCGGCGCGACGGTCGTGCCGTTCCACGGCACGCACCAGGCGGGCATCGAGACGCCGCCGCAGTCGCACGCGCTCTTCATCGCGCTCGACCTCCTGCCCGAGGTCGATGCTGCGTCGCTTCGCCGCATGCTGCGGGTGCTGAGCGACGATGCCGCTCGCGTGACGCAGGGGCGCGCGCCCCTCGCCGATACCGAACCCGAGCTCGCCGAGGTGCCCGCACGGCTCACCGTCACGTTTGGCTTCGGGCCGGGGCTCGTCGCCCGAGCCGGTGCAGCGGCCCCGAGCTGGCTCCGCCCGCTGCCGCCGTTCGGCATCGACCGGCTCGAACCGCGCTGGAACGACGGTGACCTGCTCCTGCAGATCGGCGCCGACGACGCGGTGACGGTCTCGCACGCGGCGCGCATGCTCTTGAAGGATGCGCGCAGTTTCGGGGTCGTGCGCTGGACGCAGCGCGGCTTCCGCCGCGCGGCGGGCTCGGAGCCCGAGGGCCGCACGATGCGGAACCTGTTCGGCCAGCTCGACGGCACCGTCAACCCGAAGCCGGGCACTGCGGACTTCGACGAGCTCGTCTGGTCGGGGGGCGAACCCGGGTGGATGGCCGGCGGCACCTCGATGGTGCTGCGGCGCATCGCGATGGACCTCGACGGGTGGGACCGGGTCGATCGGCCCGGGCGCGAGGCATCCGTCGGTCGCAGGCTGGCCTCCGGCGCGCCGCTGACCGGCGAGCGCGAGCACGACGAGCCCGACTTCGCGGCGCTCGGCCCCGTGGGCTTTCCGGTCATCCCCGACTTCTCGCACCTGCGGCGGTCGAGGAGCGACGAGCCCGGAGAGCGCATCTACCGGCGCGGGTACAACTACGACGAGGCGCCCGCCGGCGAATCCGTCTCGGATGCCGGGCTGCTGTTCGCCTCGTTCCAGGCGGATGTCGACCGGCAGTTCGTGCCGATCCAGCGGCGGCTCGACGAGCTCGACCTGCTCAACGAGTGGACGACGCCCGTGGGCTCGGCGGTGTTCGCGATCCCGCCGGGCTGCGCCGAGGGCGGCTACATCGGGGACACGCTCGTCTGAGGCGGCGCGAGGTCGATGACCCAGTCGTTCGTGTGCAGCACGAGGCCGGGCTTCGCCTCGAACGCCTCCTCGCCGAGCAGTCGGAACCCCGCCTTGCGGCAGACGGCGTTCGACGGCGGGTTGTCGACCCGCGGGTAGGCGTGCACCGGCAGCTCCTCGCCGGCGGAGCGAGCCGCGTCGAGCATCGCGAGCACCGCGGCCGGGGCGATGCCCTGGCCGCGGTACTCGGCCTCGACCGACCAACCGGCCTCGAGGGCGGGAGCGCCGTGCCAGTCGTGCTGCCAGTAGCCCACGATGCCGACGCCCTCGGGGTGGCCGGGGATCACGATGCGGAACTGGTGGGCCGTGCCCTCGCGTCGCATGCGGAGGTAGCGCTCGTGCCGGGCGAGCACCTGCTCGTCGTTCTCGGGGCCGCCGAGCTGGTCCATGAGCTCGTGCGTGTTCGCGCGGTGCAGCAGGGCGAGGTCGTCATCGGACCATGGGCGCAGCTCGATCGAGGGCATGCGAACATCACACCACCGCCCGCAGACACCGACGAAGAAAGGGCGGCGCCCCGGGGGAGGCGCCGCCCGGTTCAGGGACTCGAGATGGACTCTGGCTAGTGGTCGCCGAGCGTCGCGAGCACGTCGGCCCGCACTTGCGCGAGTCGTGCGCGCAGCAGGGTGACCGTCTCGGGGGAGACCCGCCCGCGGCTCGCCCGCGTGCGGAGGTCGGTGCGCAGCTGCTGGCGGAACTCGCTCAGCACGAGGTCGGCCTCGTGCACCGCGCGGCTCGTCTCGGCGCGGGCGTCGCCGCCCCAGCCGGTGGTCGAGGTGCTGCCGGTCGTCGCCGCCGAAGCCGGCATCTTCGTCGACGCGCGCTTGGCCTCGCGGGCGGCGCTCGCGAGTTCGGCGCGGAGCGACCGCATCGCGTCGTTGACCTCGGCACGCACCCCGTCGGCGAGGCGGCGCACCGAGTCGGTGACCTCGTTCTCGATGCCGTCGAGCTCGTCGCGACGGGCCTCGAGTTCAGCGCGGCCGGCATCGGTGATCTCGTAGACGGTCTTGCGGCCGTCGGTGGTCTTCGAGACGAGGCCCTCCTCCTCGAGCTTCGAGAGCCGTGGATAGATCGTGCCGGCGCTGGGGCTGTAGGTGCCGCCGAATCGGTCGGAGAGCGCCTGGATCAGCTCGTAGCCGTGTCGCGGCTGTTCGTCGAGCAGGGCGAGCAGGTAGAGGCGCAGGCTGCCGTGGGCGAAGACGGGCGGGGTCATGCGGATGCCTCGTCGTCGCTCGGCCCCGAACCGCTCGACGTCGCGGAGCTGCCCGCACCCGCGGCATCCGCTGTCGTGCTCGCCGTCTCGCGGCGCATGACGGAGATCGAACCCGAGACGCTGTTGGCGCCGAGGTCGAGCCAGGAGCCCGAGAGTTCGCCGGTGACGCGCTCGAAGCCCTTGCCGAGCATGCCCCTGATCGTCGTGTCGTCGATGAGCACCGTGCCGCCGACGGTGTTGATGCGGTAGCGGGCGCCGGATCCGGGGGCGAAGCGCACCGTGAGGTTGCCCGCGACGGTGTTGGTGTCGACCCGATCGGGCGTGCCGAACGCGTCGAGGATCATGTTGCCCGAGACCGTGTCGGCGTTGAAGGAGCGCACGTCGCCCGTGGCGACGACGTCGCCCGACACCGAGTGCGCGGTGATGCGGCCGGTGTGGTTGCCCGCCGAGACCTCGCCCGAGACGGTCGAGAGCTCGACGTCGCCCTCGTGGTTGTCGAGCACGAGGTCGCCCGACACGGTCGAGAGCTTCGCATCGGTCGTGAATCCCGAGACGAGCGTGTCGCCGGAGACCATGCCGAGCTTCATGGCCACGTGGCGCGGCGCGAGGATCGACACCTCGGCCTTCGCGTTGCCGGCCCAGCCCTTGAAGACGTCGATGAAGTTGTCCCACCGCAGCTGCGGGTGGTCGATCTCGAGGGAGTCGCCGTCGATCTCGACCTTCAGGTCCTTGCCGGTGACGTTCGAGATCTCGATGCGGGCGCCGGGCTCGTCGTGGGCGATCACGTCGACCTTGCCGCCGATGAGGCTGACCTTGAGCTTGCGAACCAGTTCGAGGTCGATGACCCGGGTCTCTCCGGGGTTGATGACCCACTTCTCGATGGACATGCCGTGCTCCTTCTGTCGCGGTTGCGTTCGCTGTGCGAGGTGCGGGATGCAGCGGCATCCGATGCCCTCGAAATCTCTGACGCGATATATCGCGTATTTGTCTCTGAACACGATATATCGCGTTTGCGCGCAGTGCAAGTCCTGCCGGATGCCGCGGCGCTTGACATTGACGTGGCGTCAACCTTTACCGGTGCAGGCACGGGGGGTGAATGCCCCACGATCAGGAGAGAGGAGCCGCCGTGGACTGGTCGATCCAGGAGATCGCGAAGCTCGCCGGCACGACGAGCCGCACCCTGCGTCACTACGACGACATCGGGCTGCTCCCGCCGACGCGCATCGGCTCGAACGGCTATCGGCGCTACGACGACGCCGCGCTCGTGCGCCTGCAGCGCATCCTGTTGCTGCGGGAGCTCGGGCTCGGACTCCCCGCGATCGGCGAGGTGCTCGACCGCGAGGCGAGCGCCCCCCATGCGCTGCGCAGCCACCTCGAGTGGCTCCGCGGCGAGCAGGACCGGCTGGCGCGGCAGATCGCGTCGGTCGAGCACACCATCGGAGCATTGGAAGGAGGTGAACGACTCATGGCGGAGAACATGTTCGACGGCTTCGACCACACCCGGTACAAGGAGGAGGTCGAAGAGCGTTGGGGCACGGACGCGTACGCGAAGAGCGACGCGTGGTGGCGCTCGATGAGCGCCGACGAGAAGGCCGAGTGGCAGCAGCGGATGTCGCAGCTGGGCCGTGACTGGATCGCGGCGTACGAGCGGGGCGTCGACCCCGCGGGCGACGAGGCGCAGGCGCTCGCGCAGCGCCAGTTCGACTGGTTGCGCGGCATCCCGGGCACGCCCGGCGGCGGCGGAGCGGGCCCGAGCAAGGAGTACTTCCTCGGCCTCGCCGAGATGTACGTGGCCGACGAGCGCTTCGGCGCGAACTACGGCGGCCGGGCGGGTGCCGAGTTCGTGCGCGACGCGATGACCGCGTACGCCGAGCGCGAGCTCTAACGCGAGCTCAGCGCGAACCGGCGATCGCGGTCACGGCGTGGCCGCGCGACAGGTGCAGTCGCCCCCGAGGTGTCCCGACCTCGGGGGCGACTGCCGTCTCTGCGCGGTCAGGCCGCGGGCTCCGGTGAGGGCGCGGGGCTGACGGGCGGCGCGGGCGCCACGGCATCCGTCGGCTCGACGCTCGGTGCACTCGACTCGCTGGACCTCGTCGCCGGGCGCTTGATCGCGAACATCGGGATCGTGTACCCGCACAGCGGGCCGATGAGCAGGGCGAAGGCGACCGTGCCGATGCCGACGTTGCCGCCGAGCGCCCAGCCGATCGCGAGCACGATGAGCTCGATGCCCGTGCGCACGATCCAGATCTTCCAGCCGGTGACGCGGTGGAGGCCCGTCATGAGGCCGTCGCGCGGGCCGGGGCCGAAGTGCGCGCCGATGTAGAGGCCGGTCGCGATGGCCAGCACGACGATGCCGGCGGGAAGCAGCAGTACGCGCACCCAGAGGTCGAGTCCCGGCGGAATGAGCCAGAGGCCGATGTCGGCCGAGGGGCCGACGAGCAGTGCGTTCATGACGGTGCCGAAGCCGAGCCGCTGCCGGATCGGGATCCAGAGCAGCAGCACGATGCCGCTGAGCACCACGGTGATGAGGCCGAAGCCGAGGCCCGTCTGCTTCGCGATGCCCTGGGTCAGCACGTCCCACGGGGCGACGCCGAGCTCACCGCGCACGATGAGCGCGATTCCGAGGCCGTAGAGGAACAGGCCGACGAAGAGCTGCACGAATCGGCGCACGAGTACGGGCGTCGAATCGGCTGTGGTGAAACGGATGGTGCGGCGCATTCTGCAATCCAATTACACGATTGGCCTGTTCGCAAAGAGCCAATTCGTCTAAAGTGGCTCGAATGGCGGAGTCCACACTGAGTGCACGAGCGCTCGACACCCTGCTCGGCGACTGGCGCAGCGGCGCCGGCAGCGCGTACCACGCGCTCGCCGAGCGCATCCGGCTGCTCGTGCTCGACGGGCGCATCCCCGTCGACACCCGCCTGCCGGCCGAACGCGACCTCGCCGAGCGCCTCGGCCTCAGTCGCACGACCGTGACCGCGGCCTACCGGCACCTGCGCGAGCAGGGGCTCGTGCTGAGCGTGCGCGGCTCGGGCAGCGTTGCGCGACTGCCCGGTGCGCCGACCGTGCTGCCCCCGGCGCCGGCCGCCGACTACATCGACTTCTCGAAGGCGGCACCGCCCGCCCTGCCCTGGCTGCCCGACCTCGCCCGACAGGCCGTGGACGACCTGCCCGAGCACCTCGGCGACGCCGGATTCGACCCGATCGGCACTCCCGCGCTGCGCGCGGCGATCGCCGATCGCTACACGGCACGCGGGCTCCCGACGACGCCGGAGCAGATCATGGTCACGATCGGCGCGCAGCATGCGATCGCCCTGCTCTCGCGCGCGCTCATCGGCCGCGGCGACCGGGCGATCATCGAGGCGCCGACCTATCCGCATGCGTACGAGGCGCTCCGCGCTGCCGGAGCCCGGCTCGTGCCGGTCGGGGTCGCGCCTCGAGACGGCTCCGACCCGAGCGGCAGGGCCGAGTCCGAGGCGCTCGTGCGAGCGATCGGCCACTCGAACCCCGTCGCCGCCTACCTGATGCCCGACTTCCAGAACCCCACCGGGCGCTCCATGAGCGCCGAGACGCGTGAGCGCGTGCTCGACGCGGCCGCCCGGCAGGGCACGGTCATCGTCGCCGACGAGACCACCGGCGAGCTCGACATCGACCGCCCCGAGTCGTTGCTGCCGATGGCCGCCTACGGCCCGGCGATCATGGTGGGCTCGGTCGGCAAGACCGTCTGGGGCGGCGTGCGCGTCGGCTGGATCCGCGCCGACCGCCCGCTCATCCGCCGCCTGCTCGCCGTGCGATCACCGGGCGACCTCGGCACGCCGATCATCGAGCAGCTCCTCGTGACCCGCGCGCTGCCGCACATGGACGACATCCTCGACCTGCGCCGCGAGCAACTGCGCGCCGGGCGCGACCGGCTCGAGGGGCTGCTCGCGCAGTCGTTCCCCGAGTGGCACGTGCCGCACGTCGACGGCGGCATCGTGACCTGGGTCGGCCTCGGCGCGGCGGTGAGCTCGCAGCTCGCGCTCGCCGCGCGATCGCAGGGGCTCATCATCGCCGCAGGGCCGAGGTTCGGCATCGACGGTGCGTTCGAGCGGTTCCTGCGATTGCCCATCTGCTATCCGGCCGAGACGACGGATGCCGCGGTGCAGGCGCTCGCCCGCGCCTGGCGCTCCCTCTCGGGGGCCGCGCCGGTGCCCGACCAGAGCCTGCTCGCCTCGGTGATCTGAGCTGTCGAGCCGCTGAGCCTCGAAGCCGCTGAGCGGCGCCTCCGATTGTTCACGTGCTGGGCATCCGGCGTCCACCTCGGTCCCACCGGTCGGTCGCACGACTCGGCCAGCCTGTCGGCGTTCCCCTGCCTCGACTCGCTGGAGTGTGCCCGACATGTCCGTTCGCCCCTTGTCCGTCGCCGCGCTCGCCGTGGCATCCGTCATCGCGGGCGGCGCACTCGCCGGGTCCGCGGCCGCGGTGCCCGCCGAGGCCGCGCCGGGAGCCTCAGCCTTCCAGCGCACGGCCACGTATCCCGTGTTCCAGAACCTTCCCGACGGTGTCGACCCCGCCTCGGAGACCGTCGCCGAGATCTCGGCGATCACCCCTGACGGATCGACCGTCGTCTACACCGACGCGCTCGGCAAGCGCATCGGGTTCCTCGACGTGACCGATCCGTCGAACCCCGTCGGCGACGGCACGATCGAACTCGCATCGCTCGGCCACGCCGACGACCAGCCGACCTCGGTCGCCGCGTACGGCGACTACATCCTCGTCGTCGTCGACGAGACCGGCGGGGTGTTCACCGAGCCCGCCGGTCGGCTCGACGTGATCCGGGCCGACGATCGCAGCGTCGTTCGCAGCATCGACCTCGAGGGGCAGCCCGACTCGATCGCGATCTCGAAGGACGGCGCCTACGCGGCGATCGCGATCGAGAACCAGCGCGACGAGGAGGCGACGCCGCCCGGCGGCAAGAAGGGCGACCTGCCGCAGCTGCCCGGCGGCTTCGTGCAGGTGCTCGGCCTCGGCGCCGACCCCGCAGCCTGGTCGATCGACGCGGTGCCCTTCCTCGAGGAGGACGGGGCGCCGATCGACGTGATCGCCGCGGCCGGTCTCGACACCCCGACCGACCCCGAGCCCGAGTACGTCACCATCAACGCGAAGAACCAGCTCGCGGTGACGCTGCAGGAGAACAACGGCATCGTGATCGTCGACCTGCCGACGCGCGAGGTCGTGCGGGCCTTCTCGGCCGGATCGGTCGCCGTCAGCGGCATCGACACGAAGAAGGACAAGCGCATCGACCTGTCGGGCTCGATCGGGCAGACGCCGCGTGAGCCCGACTCCATCGCGTGGATCGGCGACGACCGCCTCGCGACCGCCAACGAGGGCGACTGGAAGGGCGGCACGCGCGGCTGGACCGTCTTCGACGCCGCAACGGGTGACGTCGTCTGGGACGCCGGCAACTCGTTCGAGCGCCTCGCCGTGCAGCACGGCCTCTACAACGACGACCGTGCCGCGAAGAAGGGCAGCGAGCCCGAGGGCCTCGCCGTCGCCGAGTACGACGGCGTGCCGTACGTGTTCGTCGCGAGCGAGCGGTCGAACTTCGTCGCCGTCTACGACGTGAGCGACCCGGCATCCCCGGCGTTCCGCCAGCTGCTGTTCGCGACGAACGGGCCCGAGGGTATCCTGCCGGTGCCCGGCAGCGACCTGCTCGTCGTCTCGAGCGAGACCGACGACGCGTCGACCGGTGTGCGCGCCGCGGTGAACCTCTACGCCTTCGGCACCGAGCAGCCCTCGCTGCCGAGCATCGTCTCCGACGTCGTCGGCGGCGCGCCCATCGGCTGGGCGGCGCTCGGCGCGCTGAGCGGCCACCCGAGTGATGCGGGCGTCGTCTACGCCGCGAGCGACGTCGCCGTCTCGCCGAGCACGGTCTACGCCGTGGACGTCACGCAGACCCCGGCTCGCATCACCTCCGCACTGCCCGTGACCGACGGCGGCGTGCCCGTCGCGCTCGACATCGAAGGTCTCCAGGCGCGCGCCGACGGCGGATTCTGGCTCGCGATCGAGGGCGCCACCGGCGCCGAGAACCGCGTGCTGCGAACGGATGCCTCCGGGGCCGTCGTCGAGACGATCGCCCTGCCCGCCGACGTCACCGCGCACGTCGCCAAGTGGGGCCTCGAGGGCGTCACCTCGATCGGCACCGGGGCCGAGGAGCAGCTCTGGGTGGCACTGCAGCGCCCGCTCTGGGTCGACCCGGCGGTCACCGGCGCCGACGCAGCGACGGTCGACGGCGCGAACCTCGCTCGCATCGGTCGCTACGACCTGGCGTCCGGGGCCTGGTCGTGGTTCGGCTACCCGCTCGAGACCACTTCGGTGGCCGGCGACTGGATGGGGCTCTCCGAGATCACGGCGATCGACGACGACACCCTCGCCGTGATCGAGCGCGACAAGCTCAACGGCCCGGCCGCCGCGGTCAAGCGCGTGACCCGCGTCGAGATCCCGGCGACGATGCCCGAGGCCGGCACGCTGCCGGTGCTCGAGAAGGCCACGGCGATCGACGCGCTGCCCGCGCTCCGTGCGACCGGCGGCTGGACGCAGGAGAAGCTCGAGGGCTTCGCCGTCGCGGCGGACGGCGCCCTGTACGGCGTCACCGACAACGACGGACTGAAGGATGCAACGGGCGAGACCGTGTTCCTGCGCCTCGGCGCGGCCGACGAGGTCTTCCCCGGCGAACCGGGCGGCCCGGGCGAACCCGGGACGCCGACGCTCGTGCTCGGCGCCGGATCGGTGGTCGCGGGCGGCTCGCTCGACGTACGGGGAACCGGCTTCGCGGCCGGCTCCGCGATGCGGCTCGAACTGCACTCGGAGCCCGTCGTGCTCGGCGAGGCGACCGCGTCGACCGACGGCGCGCTGGCCTTCCGCGCACGCATCCCCGCAGCGACCGCGCCCGGCGCGCACACGATCGTCGCGGTGCTGCCCGACGGCACCACAGTGACGGCGGCGATCACCGTGACCGCGGCGTCGAGCGGTTCCGCCGCCGGCGGTTCCGTCAGCAGCGCGGGTCTCGCGAGCACGGGTGTCGAGCTGACGGTGGCGCTCGTGGTGGCGTCGGTCGTGCTGCTCGCAGGCGCGGCATCCGTGCTGATCGCACGGCGCCGCGCGGCGTAGGGGAGTGAGTGCGGGGCGGCTCGACGACTGCGCTCATCGGGCCGCCCCGACCGGCCGCGGTGCCTGCGGCACCGCGGCCTGCCGTGCCGCACGGGTCAGCGGCACGGAGTCTCTGGGGCAGTGACCTGCCGGGGGTGCGAGCCCGGCGCCGGTAGGGCGGCGCCGGGCCGATCCCGTTGCTAGCGCTGCAGCGCGAACCGCCGGAACCCGACGAGCACGAGGCCCGCGAGCATCGCGAGTGCCGCGAGCCCGAGGCCCGAGGCGTCGGTTCCCGTCGAGGCGAGCGTCGCCGCGCCCGAGCCCGAGGCGGATCCGCCCGAACCGCTGCCCGACGCGACCGCCCCGCCGCCGGCGTCACCCGGTGTGGTGGGTGTCGTCGGGTCCACCGGGTCGACCGGATCGACCGGATCGACGGGATCGACCGGGTCGGTCGGGTCCACCGGGTCCGTCGGGTCGACGACGGTCGTCGCCCCGTCGGTCTCGCTGTCGCCGATCACCGAGATGGCATTGCCGCCGACCGTCACGGGCAGGGACAGGTTCGGCAGCAGCTGTGTTCCCCCGAGCAGCCCGCCGTTCCCATCCGTCGTCGCGGAACCGCCCCCGGTTCCCGGCGTCACGACCGTCTCGGCGCCGGTCGACGTGCTGTCGCCCACCCCCGAGATCGCATTGCCTCCGATCGTCACCGGCAGCCCGAGGCTCGGCAGCACCTGCGTGCCGCCGAGGATCCCGTCGTCGCCGCTGGTCGCTGCACCAGTGCCCGATTCGGCGCCCGTGCCGGTTCCCGGCTCGACCGCGTTCTCGGCGCCGGCGCTGCTGCTGTCGCCGATGAGCGAGATGGCGTTGCCGCCGACGGTGATCGGCACCGCTGCGCCGATGATCGCCTGCGTGCCGCCGAGGATCCCGTCGTCGCCGCTGGTCGCTGCACCAGTGCCCGACGCGGAGTCCGCGCCGGTTCCCGGCTCGACCGCGTTCTCGGCGCCGGCGCTGCTGCTGTCGCCGACGAGCGAGATCGCGTTCCCCCCGAGTGTGATCGGGATCGACACGTCGACGAGCGCCTGCGTGCCGCCGAGCACCGAGTCGAGCCCGCTGGTCTCGGGCGCCGCAGCCGCGGCGGGAGCCGGGGCCGCGTCCGGAGCAGTGGCCGGAGCGACCTCAGCGGTCGCGCCCTCCGACGACGAGTCGCCGACGACGGAGACGGCGTTGCCGCCGATCGTCACCGGTACCGACAGGTCGATGAGCGCCTGGCTGCCGGAGCCGATCCCGTCGTCACCGGAGGTGACGGCGGCCGATTCGGCCGTCTCACCACCGGGAACCTCGGTGCTCGCGTCGTGCGACGACGAGTCCCCGAGGAGCGAGATCGCGTTGCCGCCGAGCGTGATCGGCAGGTCGATCGAGATGCCCGCCTGGGTTCCCGACAGGATGCCGTCGTCGCCCGTCGTCTCCGACGCATGGGCCACACCGGCGCCGAGGAGCGAGAGGCCCCCGGCGAACAGGGTCGCGTACAGCGCCCTCAAGAGCAGTTTCTTCATTTCCAGTCCTCCTGAACTGATGGGTGGGTCGCTCCCGGGCAGGGAGCGATGACCGTCTTCCGCCCTCACATGCAGGCGGAACGGCCCCCGTCAGTCAGGGGTGGAGTCGGTGTCGTACACCGGCGACGACGGCAGCTCGTCGTCGACCGAGTGGAGCGCGAGCGACGCGAGCGCGTCGAGTTCGAGGGCGGCGTAGGCCGCGTCAGAGGTGCCGGATGCCGCGCCGCCGCCGCTTCCCGCAGCGCCGGTGCCGGTGCCGCCGATGCCGAGCGCGGGTGCTTCGAGCGCGGGCGAACCGTGGCCGAGCGGCGATCCGCCGCCTGTCGACGTGATCGTGCCCGATGCGGAGTCGCTGGTCGATTCGGCGTTCGTGGAGCCCGTGCGGTCGGTGGCGCCCGCTGGTCCGGAACGCTCGGCAGCGGCACCGAGCGGCGCCCCCGCGTGACCGGCCGGCGGCGGTTCGCCGGGCGTCTGGCCACCCGGGCCGCCTGGTTCTCCGGGCTTCGTGCCGCCCGGAAGCAACGGGATCGACGGAAGCTGGGGGAGCACGCCGGTGCCATCGGTGGGCAGTGCGGGCGACGTGCCGACGACGGTGCCGAGCGTGTCGTCGACGAGGCCGGCCACCGGGCCGAGCACCCCGCCGACCGTTCCGCTCGGGAGCAGCGCTCCGACGATCGGCAGCTCGTCGACGACGCCGTCGACAAGTCCGGCGACCGGGGTCGTGATACCGCTGACGGTGTCGCCTCCGGCGATGCCCGAGACAGTGCCCGTGACGCCGTTGACGAGGGTGCCGACGGCCGCGTTGCCACCGCCGATCACGGTGTTCGCGGTCTCGGTGACGGTGTCGACCGCACCGGGAACGACCACGGCGACGGGTTCGGCCACCGGCTCGGGCAGCACCTCGACGACGGGTTCGACGACCTGGTTCACCGGGAGGACGACCGTCTCGACGACGCCGCCCACGAGGCCGCCGACGGCGCCCGTGACCTCGGTCACGCCGCCGAGCAGCGAGCCGACGGTGCCGAGCAGTCCGCTGCCGGAGTCGCGTTCATTTGCCGAGGCGCTCGGGGCGGTCGAGAAGAGCGAGACGACGAGCCACACGGCGGTGAGGGAGGCCGCGAGGAGGGCGTAACGGAGCCACGGCACCTGCCGAGCAGCATCCGCGGAGCTCATCGCCACCCCTCTTCGTTCCCCTGCTGGCCACCATACGGGGGGTCCTTCTCGCGAAGATACCCCCCGGATGGGGGGTAGTTGGTACCACGTCGCCGACATGCCGAGCGCGGATGTCGCGTGAATTTCACCGGCATGTGATATTCGCCACGGCCGCGCCTGCGAGAATCGTGCAATGCACCTGCTCGCCGCGCTCAGCATGAAGAACCGTGCCCTCATCGCGCTCATCACCGTCGTCGTCGCGATCTTCGGCGGCATCTCCCTGACGAGCCTGAAGCAGGAGCTGGCGCCGTCGATCGAGTTCCCGCAGCTGTCGATCGTGACGAGCTACCCGGGCGCGTCGCCCGACATCGTGAACACCGACGTCTCGACCCCGATCGAGACCGCGATCCAGGGCATCACGGGCCTCGAATCGACCTCGACGACGAGCTCGACGGGCCTCTCCCGCGTCACCGCGAGCTTCACCTACGGCACCGACCTCGCCTTCGCCGAGCAGAAGATGCTCTCGGCCGTCAACCGCATCGCCGGCCAGCTGCCCGACGACGTCGACCCGCAGGTCATCGCCCTCAGCCTCGACGACTTCCCGGTGCTGCAGATCGCCGTGACCGGCGCCGACGACATCAGCGCGCTCTCCGACGAGATCGAGCGCACGACCCTGCCCGAGATCACCGACGTCGACGGCGTGCGCGAGGCGAGCCTCGTCGGCGAGATCGGCCAGCGCGTCACCATCACGCCCGACCCCGCGAAGCTCGCGGCCTTCGGCATCACCCAGCAGGCGATCCGCGACGCGCTGCAGCAGAACGGCCTGCTGGTGCCCGCCGGCACCATCACCGAGGGCGACTCGACCTTCGCCGTGCAGACGGGCACGCGCATCCAGAGCGTCGACGAGATCGCCGCGCTTCCGGTGCTCGGCGCCACCGAGCAGGTACCGGATGCCCCGGCGGAGGCGCCGACCGACGACGCCGCGCTGCCCGACGGCACCGCCCTGCCCGGCGGCACCGAACTGCCCGAGGGTCTCGCCGCCGCGACGAGCGTGCCCGCTGCGATCACGATCGCCGACGTGGCATCCGTCGAACTGACCGACAACCCCGTCTCGAGCATCTCGCGCGTGAACGGCGAGCCGGCCCTGACCATCTCGGTCACGAAGCTCCCGGCCGCGAACACGGTCGAGGTGTCGAACGCCGTGACGGCGCTGCTGCCCGACCTCGAGTCCTCGCTCGACACGACGAACCCCGGCGCGACCTTCACGGTCGTCTTCGACCAAGCGCCCTACATCGAGCAGTCGATCGAGTCGCTCGCGACCGAGGGCATGCTCGGGCTCCTGTTCGCGGTCATCGTGATCCTCGTCTTCCTGCTCTCGGTGCGGGCGACGCTCGTCACGGCGATCTCGATCCCGACGTCGGTGCTCATCACCTTCATCGGGTTGCAGGCGGCCGACTACACCCTGAACATCCTGACGCTCGGCGCGCTCACGATCGCCATCGGGCGCGTCGTCGACGACTCCATCGTCGTCATCGAGAACATCAAGCGGCATCTCGTCGAGGGCGTCGACAAGGCCGCGACGATCGTGCACGCCGTGCGCGAGGTCGCGGGCGCGATCACCGCATCGACGATCACGACGGTCGCGGTGTTCCTGCCGCTCGCGCTCGTCGAGGGCGTCACCGGCGAGCTGTTCCGCCCGTTCGCGCTGACGGTGACGATCGCCCTCGTCGCCTCGCTGCTCGTCTCGCTCACGATCGTGCCGGTGCTCGCGTACTGGTTCCTGAAGCCCGCGAAGCTGCACCGCCACGAAGACGAGTCCGAGATCGCGGCAGCTGCGTTCGTCGACGACGTCTGGCTCGCGCCCGAGCTCCGGGACGAGACCGGGTCGACGGGGCTTCCGTCGTCCGCCGGCGCCTCCGGCAGGCCTGCGACCGCCGTGCAGGCGAAGCCGGTCGCGCCCGTCGACGAGCTTGAGCACCCGTCGCGCCTCCAGCGCGGCTACCTGCCGATCATCGAGTGGACCCTCAAGCACGGCGTCGTGACCCTCGTCGTCGCCGGCCTCGTGCTCGGCGGCACGATCGCCCTGATCCCGCTCATGAAGACGAACTTCCTCGGATCGTCGGGGCAGAACACCTTCCGCGTGACGCAGGAGCTGCCGATCGGCACGAGCCTCGATGCAATGGACGCGGCGTCCCAGCCCGTCGAGCAGGCGATCCGCGACACCGAGGGCGTCGAGACCGTGCAGACCTCGATCGGTTCGGGCAGCGGCCTCACCGCGGCGTTCGGCGGCGGCGGCGCGACGATCACCTACTCGGTCACGACCGACGAGAACGCCGATCAGGACGCCCTGCAGGCGAGCGTTCGCGACGATCTCGACGCACTCGACGACGTCGGCGAGGTCACCCTCGCCGCCTCGAGCGGCTTCGGCGCCTCGAGCGACATCGAGGTCGACATCACCGCCTCGAACGCCGAAGATCTGCAGGCCGCCACCGACGCCGTCGTCGACGAGCTCGACGGCATCGACTCGCTCGCACAGGTCACCTCGAACCTGGCCGAGTCCCAGCCGTACGTCGCGGTCGAGGTCAACCGAGCGGATGCCGCGGCGGCGGGCTACTCGGAGGTCGCCCTCGGCGGATTCGTCTCCGCCGCGATGCAGCCGCAGCGCGCCGGAAGCGTCGTGATCGACGAGAAGACCCTCACGATCTACCTCACGACCGACGACCCGCCCGCGACCGTCGAGGAGCTCTCGGCCCTCGAGGTGCCGACGGCCGCCGGCCTCGTGCGGCTCGACACGCTCGCGACCGTCGAGAACGTCGACGGACCGGCATCCGTCACCACCGTGCAGGGCCTCCGCAGCGCGACCGTGGCGGCGACCCCCGCGGGCGACGACCTCGGCACGGCGAGCGGCGCCGTGGCCGCGGCGATCGACTCGGTCGACCTTCCGGCCGGCACGACCGCGTCGATCGGCGGCGTCAGCGCCGACCAGCAGGAGTCGTTCTCGCAGCTGGGCCTCGCCCTCCTCGCGGCGATCCTGATCGTCTACATCGTGATGGTCGCGACGTTCCGCTCGCTGCTGCAGCCGCTGCTGCTGCTCGTGTCGGTGCCGTTCGCGGCGACCGGTGCGATCGCGCTGCAGGTCATCACGGGCGTGCCGCTCGGCGTCGCCTCGCTCGTCGGCGTGCTCATGCTCGTCGGCATCGTCGTGACGAACGCGATCGTGCTCGTCGACCTCGTGAACCAGTACCGGGATCGCGGCATGACCGTGCGCGACGCCCTCGTGCACGGTGCGTCCCGGCGTCTCCGCCCGATCCTCATGACGGCGCTCGCGACGATCTTCGCGCTGCTGCCGATGGCGCTCGGCATCACCGGCCACGGAGGCTTCATCTCGCAGCCGCTCGCGCTCGTCGTGATCGGCGGACTCGTGTCGTCGACGGCGCTCACGCTCGTCGTGCTGCCCGTGCTCTACGACCTGGTCGAGGGCGGGCGCGAACGGCGCCGCGAGAAGCGGGCCGCGAAGGCGGCAGGCGGGGCGGATGCCGCGGCGTCGCCGGACTCCGGAACGGATCAGCAGCTCGGCGCGGGCATCTAGCCCGGTCGCGTCGACGATGACGACGTTCGTCCTGATCCACGGGGCCGCGAGCACCCCGTGGCACTGGCACCTGGTCGAGGCGGCGCTCGTCGCCCGAGGGCACGACGTTGTGGTCGTCGACCTGCCGACCGACGACGACTCCGCCGGGCTGGCGGAGTACGCCGATGCCGTCGTCGCGTCCGTCGGCGACCGGGACGAGGGGGTCGTGGTGGTGGCGCACTCCTTCGCCGGGTTTACGGCGCCGCTCGTGTGCGAGCGTGTGCGGGTCGATCGACTCGTGCTGGTCGCGGCGATGATCCCCTCGCCGGGCGAAGCGCCCCGCGACTGGTGGGCGAACACCGGATACGAGCATGCGCGACGCGCGCAGGACGATCACGACGGCGGCATGCGCGATGATCTGGGGGAGTTCTATCACGACCTGCCGGTCGAACTCGCGGCGGAGGCGCTGGGCCGCCAGCGGCGGCAGTCCGGCACTCCGTTCGAGCGGCCGTGGCCCATGACGGCGTGGCCCGCGGTGCCGACGGTGTTCCTGCTCTGCCGTGACGATCGGTTCTTTCCAGCCGAGTTCATGCGTCGGGTCGCTCGCGATCGCCTGGGCCTCGCCGTCGACGAGATCGACGGGGGCCACTACGTCCTCCTCAGTCGGCCTCACGAGCTGGCCGACCGGCTGGAGTCGTACGCTGCCGAGGTCGAGATGGTGCGCTGACCAGCGAGCGGGGGTTGCCGGCATAATTCTGGATGTGTAGTGTCTAGATTATGGAACTGAGCAAAGGGGTCGAGTGGGCGCTCCACACCTGTCTCAACCTGAGCTGGGCGGAAGAGGCGAAGACGACCGCGCAGTTGGCCGCGTTCTACGACCTCCCGGCCGCCTACCTCAACAAGCAGCTCCAGGCGCTCGTTCGCGCCGGGATCCTCAGCTCGACACCTGGTCCGCGAGGCGGCTTCCGCCTCGCGGCGGATCCGGATCGGCTCAGCCTCCTCGACGTCATCGTCGCCATCGAAGGTCGCACCGATGCGTTCGCCTGCGAGCACCTGCTGGCCGATGGGCCGGGCGGCGACGCATCGGTCGACTATGCGGTGACCTGCATCCTGTCGCAGGCGATGTCGAGAGCCGACCTCGTCTGGCGGCGTGAACTCGCCGGCAGAACGCTCGGTGACATCCGTCGCGAGGTCCAGGAGACCTACCCGGGAACCCCCGCCGCCACGCGCGACTGGTTCGAGAACGCCCGTCAAGACGGTCGTCGCGCCCTCAGGGCCTGAATCCGGTCGCCGACGCATCCGCCGCTGCATCCGCTAAATCTAGACCTCGAATATCCAGATTTGCCCGTGTTCATTCACACGCCATCGTCATCCGACGCGGAGAGAAGAGAGAGATCATGACCACCACGCACACCATCGTTCGGGGCGGCACGGCGGAACAGCTCGCCGATGGCCCCACGAGCACGATCACCCTGCTGGTCGACGGCGAGCACACGACGGGTGCCACGACGATCAACCGTGCGGCGCTGGCCGTCGGATCGCCCGGCGCTCCGGCGCATCGACACGAGCACGCGACCGAGACGATCCTCGTCATCGACGGGTCGCTGGACGTCTTGATCGACGACACCGTGCACACGCTCGCGGCAGGGGACCTGGTCTTCATCGCGGCCGGGATAGCTCACGCGTTCGCCCCCACCCCGGGCCACGACGCCGACATGCTGGCGATCTACACGCCGGGCCAGGAACGATTCGCGTACTACCGGATGCTCGAGCAGCTGCACCACGGGGAGATCACCCTCGCCGAGCTGCAGGCCACGTCGGATCGCTTCGACAATCACTACGTCGACAGCCCGGCATGGCGCGAGTCGCGAGCCGCTCACTAGCGATCAGGGAGCGGGCAACTCCGCGATCTTCGCGCGGAGCGACGCCCGCTCCCGCTCGTTTCCGGTGAGCCGCGCTGCCGCCTCGAGCTCGGTGCGGGCCTCGCCCGTGCGGCCGAGTCGTCGGAGCAGCTCGCCGCGCACGGCCGGGAGCGGCGCGTAGCCCGCGAGCCGCCCGCTCGCGACGAGCTCGTCGACGATGCGGAGCGCACTCGCCGGGCCCGTCGACATCGCGACGGCGACGGAGCGGTTCAGGTCGACGACGGGTGACGGCGCGAGTCGCCCGAGCGCTTCGTAGAGCAGCACGATGCGCGCCCAGTCGGTGTCGTCGACGGATGCCGCGACCGCATGGCACTCGGCGATCGCCGCCTGCAGCCCGTACGCGCCGCGTCCGCGCCCGATGGCGTCGGCGCGGGCGAGTGCCGCCCGGCCGCGCCCGATCTGCGCGCGGTCCCAGCGCGAGCGGTCCTGCTCGTCGAGCGGGATCGGCGTGCCGTCGCGAGCGGTGCGCGCCGCGAAGCGCGAGGCGGTGAACTCCATGAGGGCGACGAGCGACTGCGCCTCGGGCTCGCGGGGCATGAGGCCCGCCACCATGCGGGTGAGCCGCAGGGCCTCGGCCGAGACATCCGGTCGCACCCATTCGTCGCCCGCGGCGGGCAGGTAGCCCTCGTTGAAGATCAGGTAGAGCACCGAGAGCACCGAGCCGAGGCGCGCGGCGTACTCGTTCGGCTCGGGCACCTCGAACGGCACCTTCGCCGCCGCGAGCGTCTTCTTCGCCCGCACGATGCGCTGCTGCACGGTCGCGGTCGGCACGAGGAAGGCACGCGCGATCTCCTCGGAGCCGAGGCCGCCGACGATGCGCAGCGTCAGTGCGATCTGCGCCTCGCGGGAGAGCACGGGGTGGCACGAGACGAAGATGAGCCGCAGCACGTCGTCGTCGATGGTGTCGGGGTCCCAGAACGTGTCGGATGCCGGGGCGCCCTGCTGCTCGAGGTCGCGGGCCATCGCGGCGTATCGCTCGTCGAGGCGCTCGCGCCGGCGCCATCCGTCGATCGCCCGGCGCTTCGCGACCGCCGTGAGCCAGGCGCCGGGGTTGTTCGGCACCCCCTCTGCCGGCCACTGCCGGAGCGCCTCGACGAGCGCCTCCTGTGCGAGGTCCTCCGCCTGACCCACATCGCCGACGAAGCGGGTGAGCGTCGCGACGATGCGCGCCGACTCGATGCGCCAGACGGCGGCGACGGCGCGCCGGGCGCGGTCGGCGGCGACGGCGTCGTCCGCCGACTCGACCGTGCCCGCGGCATCCGTCTCGCTCATGGTGTCGGCCTACGCGGTGCCGAGGCGACCCTCGGCCTCTGCGCGCCAGCCGGCCTCCTTCTGGATCCACTCGTTGTCCTGCGGGAAGTCCTCGAGCTCGGTGACGCGGCGCACCTCGAGCTTCGATCCCGGCCCCAGGGGGCAGCGCTTGGCCCACTCGGCCGCCTCTTCGGGGCTCGAGGCCTGGATGATCCAGAAGCCGTTGAAGAGTTCCTTCGTCTCGCCGTAGGGGCCGTCGGTGACGACCGGGGGAGTCGAGTCGAAGTCGACGACGAAGCCCTCCTTCGCATCGGTCAGCCCCTCGCCGCCGAGCAGCACGCCGGCCTTGATGAGCGACTCGTTGTAGGCGCCCATGGCGGCGATGACCTCGGTGAAGTCGAGGTTCTCGTAGTCCTCGACGGCCGCGTCGTTCGAGCGCATGATCAGCATGTACTTCATGGTCGTTGTCTCCTTCGTGGGAGGGGGCGAAGTGCCCGCCTCACTCTGGCGTCGAACGGGCGACGGCCGGATCGACATCGCTCCGAGAAAATCTTCCCTTCATGCTGTCATGCCGGCGGAACTTGTGTCTTTGATACCCTAGGGGGGTATAGTGGTGGCGACCGACGAAAGGATCGAACCATGACGCTCGCACCAGAAGGCAGAACCGAGATCGACCTCGACGGCGGCGGGTGCTCCTGCTGCGCGATCGACACGGCGACGGATGCCTCGGCGCCCGCCGAGACCGCCGTCGACGCCTCGCTCGTCGAGGCGACGTTCGGCGTCGCCGGCATGACCTGCGGCAGCTGCGTGGCCCATGTGACCCAGGAGCTCACGGCGATCGACGGCGTCGACGGTGTCGAGGTCGAGCTCGTGAACGGCGGCGTCTCCGGCGTGACGGTGCGGAGCAACGCGCCCATCTCCGACGAGGCGATCGCCGCGGCCGTCGAGGAGGCCGGATACCGGGTGGCGGAGCGATGAGCGCCGCTGCTCGTTCCGGCGCCCGGGCGATTGCGCGCCGACGCGGCTTCGTGCGGACACTGCCCGTCGTCGCCCTCGGAGTCGCCGGACTGTTCGCCCTCTCGGGCTGCGCCGCGAACGCCGGCGACACCTCGGGCGGCGGTCACGACGGCCACTCGACGGCCGAGACCGAGGCGCCGGCGAGCGCGGGTACCGCGGCCGACGTGATGTTCGCGCAGATGATGATCCCGCACCACGAGCAGGCGCTCGAGATGAGCGGCATCGTGCTCGCGAAAGACGGGCTCGCCCCCGAGGTCGCCGCGCTCGCACAGGAGATCCAGGC
The DNA here is from genome assembly GCF_042262385.1 of Agromyces sp. NPDC056389. Lineage (NCBI taxonomy): Bacteria > Bacillati > Actinomycetota > Actinomycetes > Micrococcales > Microbacteriaceae > Agromyces > Agromyces sp. NPDC056389. The sequence goes on along the minus strand of NZ_JBHJPN010000001.1, from coordinate 1,869,904 downwards.
TGCGCAGGGCCCCGAGATCGCGCAGCTCGAGGCCTGGCTCGAGGAGTGGGACGCGCCGCGCGAGGTGCCCGGCGGTGGGCACGGGATGAGCGGCATGCTGAGCGCCGACGAGCTCGCCGCGCTCGAGGCCGCCGACGCGGCAGCCGCATCGCAGCTCTTCCTCGAGCAGATGATCGAGCACCACGAGGGGGCCGTCGAGATGGCCGAGGAGCAGCTCGCGAGCGGCTCGCACGAGGGCGCGATCGAGATGGCCGAGGCCATCATCGCGGCGCAGAACGCCGAGATCGAACGGATGCGGGCTCTGCTCGAAGGGTGAGCCGAAGGGCTACGGTCGAGGTGGGGGCACGGCGCGGCGGCTTCGTCGGCGCAGCCCCCACCCGTGACCGACCGTGCTCGGAGGCCCCATGGAACGCAGTGACACCGATGTCGACGCCCCGCTCGTGATGCGGGGCGGCGCCGAGTTCGCGCCGGGGGCATCGTGACCACCGGGCGCGCGCCCCAGATGCGTGGGGCGGTGCCCCGCTCGCCGTTCCCGCCGATCGCGTCGTTCGCCTTCCTCTCCGACTGCCACACGGGTGCGCTCGTCGCGCCCGACGGTGCGGTCGGATGGCTCTGCGCCCCGCGATTCGATGCTCCGAGCGTGTTCGCGACGATCCTCGACCGGCAGGCCGGCTACTTCCGGTTCGGGCCGTTCGACGTCAACGCGCCCTCGGCGCGCGCCTACGAACCCGGCACCAACGTGCTCGTGACGACGTGGAAGACGCCGACCGGCTGGGCCGAGGTGCGCGACGCGCTCACGATCGTGTCGCGATCGGAGCCCGACACGACCACCCCGCACACCCGGGCGCCCGCCGACGACGACGCCGCGCACTGCCTCGTGCGCACCGTGACGTGCCTCGACGGGCACGTCGAGATGGAGCTCCTCTGCGAGCCGGTCTTCGACTACGGGAGGGCCGGCGCCGAGTGGGAGGCCGGCGACGAGCACGAGGCCACCGCGAGCGGCGCGGGGATGTCGCTGCGCCTCCGTTCCGACCTGCCGCTCGGCGTGCAGGGCGGCCATGTGCGGGCACGCCACACGCTGCATGCCGGCGACCGGGCGTTCTGTTCGCTCTCGTGGGCCGACGATCTCGCCGGCCCCGCGACGTTCGAGGAGGCGGCGGCGGAACTGGACTCCACGACCGTGTACTGGCGCGACTGGCTCGGCGACGCGACGATCCCCGACCACCCGTGGCGCGAGGCCCTCGAGCGCTCGGCGCTGACCATCAAGGGCCTGACCTACATGCCGACCGGGGCGACCGTCGCCGCCCTCACCACCTCGCTCCCCGAGACGCCGGGCGGCGAGCGCAACTGGGACTACCGCTACAACTGGATCCGCGACTCGTCGTTCACGGTGCAGGCCCTGCACTACCTCGACCTCGATTGGGAGGCCGACGAGTTCGTCGAGTTCCTCTCGGGGCTCGAGGCCAACGAAGACGGCTCGCTGCAGATCATGTACGGCATCGACGGGCGACGCGACCTCACCGAGATGACCCTCGACCACCTCACGGGCTATCAGGGGGCCCGACCCGTGCGCACGGGCAACGGGGCGTTCGCCCAGCGGCAGAACGACCTGTACGGTGCCGTGCTCGACGCGATCCTCATGCACGCCCGTCGCAGCCAGCGCGTGCCGCGCGCGCTCTGGCCGCTCATCCGCTCGCAGGCGGAGTGCGCGACGGCCGCCTGGCGCGAGCCCGACCAGGGCATCTGGGAGGCGCGCGGGGCGCCGCAGCACTATGTGTCGTCGAAGATCATGTGCTGGGTGGCGCTCGACCGCGCGTCGAAGCTCGGCACGATCGTGGGCGACGCCGAGTCGGCGACGCGGTGGCGCGGGGTGGCCGAGGAGATCGCCGCCGACATCCTCGCCGAGGGCGTGAGCGAGCGCGGCGTGCTGCGCCAGCACTACGGCACCGACGCGCTCGATGCATCCGCTCTGCTGGCGGCGATCTACGGGTTCCTGCCGCCCGACGACGAGCGGCTGCGGGCGACCGTGCTCGCGATCGCCGACGAGCTCTCCGAAGACGGGTTCGCGCTGCGCTACCGCACCGAGGAGACCGACGACGGGCTGTCGGGGCGAGAGGGCACCTTCCTCATCTGCTCGTTCTGGCTCGTGTCGGCGCTCACGATCATCGGCGAGGGTGCGCGCGCCCGCGCGCTCATGGAGAAGCTGCTGCGCGTCGTCTCGCCGCTCGGACTCCTCGCCGAGGAGCTCGACACCGAGACCGGGCAGCACCTCGGCAACTTCCCGCAGGCGTTCTCGCACCTCGCGCTCATCGAGGCGGCGCGGCGCATCATCATGATCGAGAAGCTGCTCGAGTTCGTCTGAGCGCCAGGGGCCGGCTTCGGTCTCGGCCCGTCCACTGCGGGGCGAATCCGCAGGAGATTCGGCGGTATGGCCCCGTATACGGACCCATCACCCGGAATCTCCTGAATTTCTCGCTGCATCCGGCGGTTCGAGTCTGGCGACCCGTTGCGCCGCACTGTTAGGTTCGCGGCGGAGGTGCGCATGCGCGTGAAGCGGGGTTCGACGATGAGATCCACGACGACGCGGGCTGTCGGTCCGGCTGTGGCCGTCGCGCTGGTGGTGCTGGCGGTGACCGGATGCTCCGGCTCGAGCGGTGACGTCGCCGACGTCACGGCGACACCCGAGGCGACGGATGCCGCGGCGCGGATCGTCGCCGTGCCGGTGCCCGAGTTCGCGCCGTGGCCCGAGAGCGACCCCTTCACCGAGGCCGACATCGAGGCCGCACGTCTCGCCGAGGCCGAGCGCGACTGGCAGGGTGTGCTGGCGTCGTACCCCGGCGCAGTGCGACCCGAGGTCGTCTTCGAGGCGTACGTGACCGACGAGAACCGCGTCGACGTGATGCGGGCCTGCTACGAGGCCGCCGCGCTGCCGATCGACGAAGGACGCACCGGCACCGACCCCGACAGCCCCGTCGACGCGATCGGCACGTCGACGACGACGGTCGAGCAGGCGATCGCCGCGTACTCGTGCCGCGTCGCGCATCCGAACAAGCGCACCTCGGGCCCGCCGAACGCCGAGCAGCTCGGCTGGATCTACGACTACCTCACCGAGTACTACGTGCCGTGCTTCGGGCTCAACGACATCGTCGTGCCGCCGGCCCCGCCACGAGCGGAGTTCGTGGCGAACTGGCCGAATCAGGGCTGGTTCCCGAGCGTCGGCGATCATCCCATGGCGATGGACCCGGAGTGGAGCGCCGCGATCTCCGAGGCGTGCGTCGACCCTGACACGGCGATCATGACGGGCCTCGTCGAGCGGGTGGGCTGATGACCGAGACTGGCCCGCGCCGCCTCCCCGGGTAGGGAGACGGCGCGACGAGCGGATGCCTCAGCGCGTGCGCTCGAGCACCGCCCGGGTCGAGGCCTCGGGCCGCAGGTCGAGGCGGCGCAGCAGCTGCGCGTTCGCCGCGACGATGATGGTCGAAAGGCTCATCAGGATCGCGCCGACCGACATCGGCAGCACGAATCCGATCGGCGCGAGCACGCCGGCCGCGAGCGGCACCGAGACGAGGTTGTACCCGGCAGCCCACCACAGGTTCTGCGACATCTTGCGGTAGCTCGCCCGTGACAGCTCGATGACCGAGATCACCGATCGCGGGTCGGACGACGCGAGAATGACGCCGGCCGAGGCGATCGCGACATCAGTGCCGGCGCCGATCGCGATGCCGACGTCGGCCTGCGCGAGCGCCGGGGCGTCGTTGACGCCGTCGCCGACCATCGCGACCGAGAGTCCCTCGTGCTGCAGTTCCTGCACCTTGGCGGCCTTGTCTTCGGGGCGCACGCCCGCGTAGACCCGGTCGATGCCGAGCTGCGCGGCGACCGTGCGGGCCACCGGCTCGGCGTCGCCGGTGATCATCACGACCTGCACGCCGAGGGCGTGCAGCGCATCGACCGCCTCCTTCGACTCGGGGCGTATCTCGTCGGCCAACGCGATGGCGCCGGCCACCTCGCCGTCGACGAGCACGTGCAGCACCGTCGAGCCGGCTTCGGCCCAGGCGACGGATGCGGCGAGCGGCGCGAGCCCGTCGCGTTCGAGCATGCCGGGGCCGCCGACCTGCACGGCCCGTCCGTCGACCGCGGCGCGGACTCCGATCGCCGCGGAGGCCTCGAAGCCCTGAGCGGCGCGCGTCGCGAGCCCGCGGTGCGCGGCCTCGGCGACGATCGCCTTCGCGAGCGGGTGCTCCGAGTCGCCCTCGGCGGATGCCGCGAGCACGAGCACCTCGTCGAGGTCGTGACCCGGCGCTGCCGCGGCATCCGTCACGGCGGGCTCGCCCTTCGTGAGGGTGCCGGTCTTGTCGAAGAGCACCGCGCCGACCGTGCGCATCGTCTCGAGGGCGAGGCGATCGGTGACGAGCACGCCGCCCTTCGCCGCGCGCTCGGTCGCGATCGAGACGACGAGCGGGATGGCGAGGCCGAGGGCGTGGGGGCACGCGATCACGAGCACGGTGATCGTGCGGATCACGGCGTCGTCGGGGTCGCCGAGCAGGGTCCAGGCGATCGCCGTGATGACCGCGGCGCCGAGCGCGAACCAGAAGAGCCAGCGGGCGGCGCGGTCGGCGAGGCGCTGGGCACGAGAACTCGAGGCCTGCGCCTGCGCGACGAGGCGCTGGATGCCCGCGAGGGCGGTGTCGTCGCCGACGGCGCCGACCCGCACCCGGATCGCGGTGTCGGTCGCGACGGTGCCGGCCACCACGTGCGAGCCGGGGCCGCGGGCGACCGTGGCCGATTCGCCGGTGATCATCGACTCGTCCATCGCGGCGGTGCCGTCGACCACCTCGCCGTCGGCGGGCACGCGGCCGCCGGGGCGCACGATGACGACGTCGCCGACCGTGAGCTCCGAGGGGGAGACGGTCTCGGTCGAGGGCGTGCCGTCGGCGGCATCCGTGACCCGCTCGGCCTCGTCGGGCAGGAGCGCCGCGAGCGCGTCGAGCGCACTCGACGCCTGCATGATCGAGCGCATCTCGATCCAGTGGCCGAGCAGCATGATCACGATGAGGAGCGCGAGCTCCCACCAGAAGTCGAGGTGGTGGCTGAGCAGGCCGAGGCTCGCGCCGAGCGACGCGAAGTACGCGACGGTGATCGCGAGGCCGATCAGGAGCATCATGCCGGGCTTGCGGGCCTTGAGTTCGCTCCATGCGCCCGTGAGGAACGGCTTGCCGCCCCAGAAGTACATGACCGTGCCGAGCACCGGGGAGATCCACGGGATCACGGGGTTGTCGGGCAGCGAGTAGCCGAGGATCGAGGCGAACATCGGGCTGAACGCGATCGTCGGCACGGCGATCACGAGCATGATCCAGAACAGCCGGCGGAACTGGCCGACGTGGTCGCCGTGGCCGGCGTGGCCGGCGTGCCCGCTCATGTCGTGCCCGGCGTGCGGGTCGTGCCCGCTCATGTCGTGCCCGGCGTGCGGGTCGTGCCCGCTCATGTCGTGCCCTGCGTGCGGGTCGACCGTGCCGGCTGCCGTCGCCTGGTGCCCGGCGTGAGCGTCGTGCCCCGCGTGAGCGTCGTGCCCCGCGTGCTCGTCGTGTCCCGCGTGCGCGTCGTGTTCGTGTCGTCCGCCGTGAGTCGTGCTCATCGATCTTCCTCCGTCGTCCAGCTCGATCTCGAGCCTATACCCCTAGGGGGTATCTGTCATCAGGTGGAACGCATGTCCGCCGGGACTATTCCCGAACAACGGCGAACTTCTTCGACGCTAGCAGCGGGTGCGATGTGGTTCGCGGAGCGAGAACAGGCGCGCGCGCGGCATCCGCATCGTGCTGTGATGTCCGCATGCAGATCCTGATCCTCGGCGGTACTCAATGGCTCGGCCGCGAACTCGCCCGCGAGGCGCTGCGTCGCGGGCATGCGGTCACCTCGCTCGCGCGGGGGGAGGCCGGCGAGGTCGCCGAGGGCTCGGCCTTCGTCGCGGCCGATCGCTCGGAGCCCGGCGCCTACGACGGCGTCGCCGATCGCGAATGGGACGCCGTCATCGACGTGACCCGGCAGCCCGGATTCGCGCGCCGCGCGGCCGCCGACCTGGCACCGCGCTCGGCGCATTGGACCTTCATCTCCTCGTGCAACGTCTACGCCGCGCAGAACGAACCCGGTGCCGTCGAGTCGGCGGAGCTCATGGCCCCCCTCGACGGCGACGAATCGAGCGCCGAGACCTACGGCGAGGCGAAGTCCGCCATCGAGGCGGCCTATCGCGAGGCGCTCGGCGACCGGCTGCTCGTGATCCGTCCCGGCCTCATCGTCGGGCCCGGCGATGCCTCGGGCCGCGGTGGCTACTGGGTGGCGCGCGCCGCTCGCAGCGACGAGCCGATGCTCGTCCCCGACATCCTCGACGACGCCGTGCAGGCGATCCACATCGACGACCTCGTGGCGTTCACGCTCGACGCCGTCGAGCGGCGGCTCACCGGTGCCTTCAACGCCGTCGGTGAGCGCACCACGTTCGGCGACTGGCTCGAGCGCTCGAGGGCCCTCGCCGGACACGAGGGCGAGGTCGTCGCCGTCTCCCCGGAGTGGCTCGCCGAGCAGGGGGTCGCCGAGTGGTCGGGGCCCGAGTCGCTGCCGCTGTGGATCATCGACCCCGAGTGGAGCGCCTTCCTCGACCGGTCGAACGCCGCAGCACTCGCAGCGGGCCTGCGCTTGCGCCCGCTCGATCAGGTGCTGCAGGAGATCCTCGAGTGGGAGCGCAGTCAGGGGCTCGATCGAGAGCGCGGCGCCGGGCTCAGCGCAGACCGCGAACGCGAGCTGCTGGGGGCGCTCCGCGGCTGAGCCGGCGGCGACCGCGGTGGTCATGCAGGCCACGACCGGGTGACGCGCGCCTCGCCGGCGAGTACCATGCCGCCCATGGTGCCAACGTGCCGCCGCGGAGTCGCGGGATGCTGACCGGCGAACGAGTGACGCTCGACCCGGTGCGGCAGGCCGACCTGGCCGCGTTCTACGAGGCGCAGGTCGACCTCGCGAGTCGCGGCGCCTACTTCCCGCTCACGGTCGTCTCGGAGTCGGTGCTCGCCGCGCGGTTCGCCGCGACCGGCTTCTGGGAGCGCGACGAGGGCACGCTCCTGATCCGCGACCACGATGCCCGCATCACCGGCCACATCGAGTTCTTCATGCCCGTCGACTACTGGGATGCGTACGAGCTGTCGTACCGGCTCTACGATTCGGCGCACGCGGGCCGCGGTTACGTGACGGAGGCGGTGCAGCTGCTCGTCGACTACCTCTTCGGCACCAAGAAGAAGCACCGCATCCAATTGGTGATCGTGCCCGGCAACGCCGCCAGCCGGCGCATCGCCGAGAAGTGCGGATTCACGTACGAGGGCGTCGCGCGCGGAGCCTTCTTCAACGCGGGGGCCAATCACGACGTGGCCGTCTACAGCCTGCTGCGCACCGATCCGCGTCCCTGGAGCGCGAGCGAACGCGAGTGACGCGTCCGGTATCGCAGACACGAGTGGTGGCGGATGCCTCGGCTCGCGGCATCCGTCGTTGCTAGCGTCTGACCATGGGCACCGCCGCGCTTCCGAACGATCCGCTCTGGCCACGGGCCGGTGACTGGCCGCCGCTCGATGCGCTCGGCGCGGGGGAGCGGGCCGATCTCGCCCTCCTCGGTGTGCCGGCGTTCGCCACCTCGCTCTCGCCGACGGGCGCGCATGCGACGCCCGCCGCGATCCGCGCGGCCCTGCGTCGCTACAGCCCGACGCTCATGGCCGATCGCGGCCATCGTGGCGACGCGGGTTCGCTCGACGACCTCGTGTTCGCCGATGCCGGAGACGTCACCGAGCCAGACGGGCCCGAAGGCGAGGCGCGCGTGCGCTCTGCGGTCGCCGCCGCCTCGGCCCGGGCGGGCACGGTCGTCGCGCTCGGCGGGGACAACTCGCTGACCTCGTCCGTCGCACTCGGCGTGTGGGGCGATCGGCTCGCGACGGCGGGGCTCATCACGCTCGATGCGCACTACGACCTGCGCGACGGCGTGAGCAACGGTTCGCCAGTGCGCCGCTTGCTCGAAGCAGGGCTCGACGGTCGCCGCATCGTGCAGATCGGCATCGCCGATTTCGTGAACTCCCGCGAGTACGCCGATCGGGCTCGTGACGCGGGCATCACCGTCGTGCATCGCGACGAGCTGCACCGCCGCCCGATGGACGACGTGTTCGCCGAGGCGCTCGAGATCGCGGGCGCGGGCGGCGGCCCCATCCACGTCGATCTCGACGTCGATGTCTGCGACCGGGCCGTGGCGCCGGGATGCCCCGCATCGGTGCCCGGCGGCATCTCGGCGTACGAACTCCGGCAGGCGGCGCGTGCGGCCGCGGCCGACGCTCGCGTGGAGGCGGTCGACCTCGCCGAGGTCGATGCCACCGCGGACGCGCCGGACGGGCGTACCGTACGACTGGCGGCGCTCTGCGTGCTCGAGGTCGCCGCGGGCATCGCACTGCGCTGAGCAGGATGCCTCGATCGAGACGCGCACGATGAACACGGGAATGGAATCATGAAGACTGTCCTGCTGGTGCGGCACGCCAAGTCGAGCTGGGGCGACCCGAACCTTCCCGACCATGAGCGACCACTGAATCATCGCGGCCGGCGCGATGCGCCGAGGGCGGGCGAACGACTGCGGGAGCGCGGCGCCGTTCCCGACGTGATCGTGACGAGTACGGCGGTGCGCGCCCGGTCGACGGCGGTGATCCTCGCGCAGGCGCTCGGCCTCGGATCCGATCGAATCGTGGAGGACGGCCGTCTCTACGGTGCCTCCCCGGACGGCTTGGTCGACATCATCCGTGCCCTCGACGACGAGCTGACCAGCGTGATGCTGGTCGGCCACAATCCCGAGATCGGCGAACTCGCTTTCCAGCTCTCGGATGAGATCGCCGAGATGCCGACCTGCGCCGTCGCCGAGTTCCAGTACGACGTCTCGGAGTGGACCGAGGTCGGCGCGGTCGCGCCGGTCGGGGTGGTGTTCGAGGCTCCTCCTCGCGACCGGTGACGACACGCCCGCAGGTGACGAGTGCGATCGACCTCGCCGAGGACGATGCCAGCGCGGATGCGCCGGACGGGCGTACCGTACGAATGGCGGCACTCTGCGTGCTGGAGGTCGCGGCGGGCAGGCACTGCGCTGAGCAGTCGTGCACGCGACCGGCCCGACGGAAGGACGCACAGTGAAGACCCTCGTGCTCATGCGCCACGCGAAGTCGAGCTGGGACTCGCCAGGACTCGTCGACCACGATCGCCCGTTGAACGATCTCGGAAGGCAGGACGCCCCGCGCATGGGCCGGCGACTCTTCGAGCGCGGCATCGAACCCGACGTGATCGTCACGAGCACCGCGGAGCGGGCACGGTCGACGGCCGCGCTGGTCGCCGGTGAACTCCGCACCCCGGCCCGTCGCATCGTCGCCGACGAGCGGCTCTACGCCGCGTCCGTCGACACGATGCTGCGGGTCATCCGCTCGCTCGACGACCGGCTCTCGGTCGCGATGCTCGTCGGCCACAACCCCGAGATGACCGACCTCGCGACCCGCTTCTCGAAGGGGGCCGAAGCGATGCCGACGGCGGCGATCGCGGTCTTCACGTTCGACGCGGCATCCTGGGCCGACGTCCGCACCGCGACGAGCGCGGGCGACGTGGCCGTGGTGCCGGTCGCGGTGATGTTCGACGCTCCCGACCGCTCGCACGATCGGTACCGGTGACAGCAGCCTCCGGCGTCACTAGTGTCGATGCCAACGGAGGGAGCGCCATGTCGTTCATCACCAGGGGATTCAGCGGACGCAGCCGTGAGCGCGACGAACGACTGCCACCCGGCCAGACCCTCGTCCACGACTTCCCGGTGCTCTCGGCGGGGCCGACGCCCGACGTCGACACGGCAGAGTGGGAGTTCACGATCCGCACCGAGTCGGACGTGCATCGCTGGAACTGGGACGAGTTCACCTCCCTCGCGATCGACGACGTCGACACCGACATCCACTGCGTCACGCACTGGTCGAAGCTCGGCACGAGCTGGCGCGGCGTCTCGCTCGACACGCTCTTCGAGCACGTCGAGACCGAGCAGGAGTTCGTCATGGCGCACAGCTACGGCGGCTACACGACGAACGTGCCGCTCGATGAGCTGCTCGACGGCAAGGCGTGGGTCGCGTTCGAGTTCGACGGCGAGCCGCTCGAGCCCGAGCACGGCGGGCCGGCGCGGCTGCTCGTGCCGCACCTCTACTTCTGGAAGAGCGCCAAGTGGGTGCGCGGCCTCGTGATGATGGAACAGAACGAGCCCGGATTCTGGGAGCAGAACGGATACCACCTCCACGGGGACCCGTGGACGGAGGAGCGCTACTGGTGAGCGGCATCTCGACGCGAGCGTCGATGCCGGCCCCGCCACCGGATGCCGCGGCGCCCGCCGTGCCCCGATCGGGCTGGCACGTCGCGACCGTGGCGTCGACGCGCCGCGAGACGCCGAACGCGTCCCGGCTCGAACTCGAGGTCGACGGATGGCCCGGCAACGCTGCCGGCCAGCACCTCGACGTGCGGCTCACTGCGCCCGACGGGTACACCGCGACCCGTTCGTACTCCATCGCCTCGTCTGGTGCGGGCACGCGGGTGACGCTCGCCGTCGACAAGCTGCCCGACGGCGAGGTCTCGCCGTACCTCGTCGACGAGGTACGGGCCGGCGACCTGCTCGAGGTGCACGGGCCGCTCGGCGCGTTCTTCGTGTGGGCGCCGGATGCCTCGGCAGCGGGCGACCCGGGCGGCGCCGCCGCGGGCGGGTTCCGGCCGGTTCAGCTCATCGCCGGCGGCTCGGGTGTCGTGCCGCTCTTCGCGATGGCCGAAGCCCACGGGGCTGCCGAAGACCCGACGCCGTTCCGCCTGCTCTACTCGGTGCGGAGCCCCGACGACGTCTACTTCGCCGACGAGCTGCACCGGCTCGTCGAGGCATCCGCCCCATTGCAGCTCGACCTCGTCTACACGCGCCGCTCGCCCGCGGGATGGCCGACGCCGCCCGCGCGCATCACGCGCGACATGCTCGAGGCGGCCGTCATCCCCGCGGCCGAGCGACCGCGCGTCTTCGTCTGCGGTTCGACGGGCTTCGTCGAGCGCGTCGCCGACTGGCTCGTCGAGCTCGGCCACGATGCGCGGTCGATCCGCACTGAGCGATACGGAGGCACCTGATGCAGCACGTCGACGGCAACGCCCTGGCGGGCCCCCTCGCCGAGTTCTTCAGCTTCGACGCCACCACCGCGACGGCGCGGTGCAACGGCTGCGGCGCGATCGGCGAGCTCGCCCGCGCGATGGTCTACCGCAGCGGCGCGGGCACCGTCGTGCGCTGCAGCACCTGCGACCACGTGCTCGCGACCCTCGTCGAGACGGCCGACCGCGCCTGGATCAGCCTCAGCGGCATCAGCGCGATCGAGGTGCGGCGCGGGTGACGAGTACGGCTCGCGATGACCCCTCCCGAACGAATGAACGCGTGACAGGGGTGCGAGCCGAGGGGTAGCGTGAGCGAAGTGCTCGTCTCGAGACGGGGGGTCTCATGAGCGCTCGGAGTCGTCGACCCGGTCGATCGCGCATGGCTGCGGCCGTGATCGGGGCGATCATCGCGTTCCTGATCGTGCCGAGCGGTGCGGTCTGGGCCGATGAGATCGGGCCATCACCTGCGCCGCCCGCCACGGAGGTGGCGGACCCCGCCGCCGCGACCCCGCCGGCCTCGGCGACGCCCGAACCCGGGGATGAGGCGACCGAGGGCGAGTCGACCGAGGAGAGCGAGCCGACCGAGGTCGGCGCGGAGCCGACGGCGGCAGAGCCCGAAGCGGCGCTCGAGCCCGTCGTGCCGATCGCCCCGACGGTGCCGCTCTCGGTCGACACGCTGGTCTCGGCGCCGAGCGTCGCCCCGGCACCGGAAGCGCTCGCCGCGGAGGTCATCCCGCTCGTCGCACCTGTGCCGCCCGTCGCGGCATCCGATGCCGCGCTGATCGCGTGGGTCGGCGCGACCGAGCCGGCGACGAAGATCACCCTGCAGGCGGCGCTCAACGCCGTTCCAGCGGGCGGCACGGTCGGTGTCGTGCCCGGCGCCTATCGCTTCGTCAGCCAGCTTGTCGTCGCCCGGAGCACGGTCGTCACGGCATCCGCCGCCACCACGCTCTACGGAAGGTGGCTCGTGAACGCGGGCGGCCTCAGCGCCGACGGGATCACGCTCAGCGCGGCGGCCAACAGCCAGAGCGTCGTGACGCTCGGCGCCGCGGCGGCGGATGTCGCATTGACCGACCTCGTGATCACGAACTCGACATCCGACGGGTCGACGCCGTTCACCGCGACGACCGGCATCAACCTGGCGGCATCGCAGCGAACGCAGGTGATCCGGCCCGCGATCACCGACGTCTCGATCGCGCTCGCCCTCGCGACCTCGACCTCGACCAGGGTCGAGGACGCCGTCGTCAGCTCGGTCGCGACCGGTGCGTCGATCACGGCCGCCAACGCGAACGCCGGCCCGGTGTTCGCGGGCGGTTCGTTCACCGTCACCGCCGCGGGCATCGCCCTCGGCGCCACCGGAGCTCCGTCCATCACCGGCGTCACCATGCTGGGTGCCGGCGTCGGGGTCGGCGTCAACGTCAACAACGCCACCGCGCTGACACTGGCCGACTCCTCGGTCACGGGCTTCGCCAGCGGTGTCGTGCTCGCCAATGCCAACGCCGGTGCGGGGCCGACCATCACGAACACCACGGTCGGCGCAGCGACGATGGGCGTGAACCTCGGCACCTCCCAGACGCCGCAGCTCGACACGGTGACGGTCACGGGTACCGGCGTCGCCGGGACGACCTACGGCATCTACCTCGCGAACTCCACCGGGGCCGTCATCCAGACCTCTGCCGTCTCGGGATTCGCGAGAGGCATCTACGCGGTCGATGCGAGCGCCGTCGCCGGGCCGTCGATCACCGCCGGCACGATCGCGGCGAGCTCGGTCGGCATCGGCCTCGGCGCGACGACCGGCGCGAGCGTCACGGGAATGCAGCTCATCGGGCCGGGCGCCGGAACGACGTACGGGGTCAACGTGCTCAACGCCTCCGACGTGACACTCGCCGATCTCGTCGTCACGGGATTCAACCGGGCGATCCAGGCCGCCCCCGACAACGCCGGCACGGGACTGCGGGTCACCGCCCCGACGATCGTGGCCGTCGGCGCGAAGTCCGTCGGCGTCGGGCTCGGCTCCATGGTCGATGCCGTCGTGGACGGGGCGAACATCTCGGGCGACGGCGCGGCGGGCTCCACGGGGATCGCGCTGGGCCGGGCGCCCGCCGCGACCGTGACCGACCCCGTCATCTCCGGTGTCGTCTGGGGCATCCAGGAGCAGCGGGTCACCCTCGCCGCTCCGATCGCCGGACCCGCGATCACCGGGGCGCGGATCACGGGCGTGAGCAGCGGCATCTACCTCGCGAGCAGCTCGGGTGCCACCGTCACCGACACCGTGCTCGACATGACCGGCGACGGCATCACGGGCCATGAGGCGCAGGACGTCACGATCGACGGCGCGCAGATCACGGGACATCCGTCGTCGACGCCGCTCGCGCAGCAGGGCAGCAACGGCATCCGCTTCTACTACTCCGCGGCGATCGCGGTGGCCGACGTCCACGTCACCGGCGGTGCCACCGCGTTCTACTGGGACATGACCGACGGGGCGACGGTCGAGGACTCGTCGGCGACGCGGACCGAGTGGTGGGCGACGTATGCGGAGTCGGTCACCGGGTACGTCGTGCGCGACAGCACCTTCGATGCGAACGCCGCGATCGGCAACCTCACGATCAACCCGTCGAACGTGCCTCCCCTCGACCTCGCGAGGGTCAGCAGCGACGTGCTCTTCACCGGGAACACCTTCACGGACAACCCGAAGGGGCTCTACCTGCCGCTCGGCGCCAGGGACATCGCGCTCGCCGGGAACGACTTCTCGGGCACCGCCGAGTACGTCGTGCTTGCGGCCCCGGTGCACGGGCTCGAGATCACCGGAAACCGCATCGACTTCGAACCCGCCTCCGCTCGAGCCGAGGCGATCGCGGTGCGACCGCTGTACGAAGACCTCTACACACCGGGTTCGGCATCGTCGTCGGGCATCAGCATCACCGAGAACGTCTTCACCGGTTCGGGCCCGTTCCTCGGTGTCGGGAGCCCGCCGCCGCTGCTCGGCGATCCCATCCGACTCGGCGACCCCGTCGCGATCGGAGTGGAGCTCCCCGCCCCGCCGCCCGACGACATGCCGGGCCTCGACGGCGGGACGCCGCCACCCGACCCGGAGTTCGCACTGCTCGGCCTGTCGATCGTGCCGTTCGCCATGGTGGCGCCGGTCGAAGGGCGGCGCAGCCTGAGCGACACGATCCACGTCGCCCTCAACACGTTCCCGAAGGACTCGATCGCGATCGTCGCGCACCCGAACGCCGAGGTCGGCGAGGACTCTGACCCGACGAACGACATGATCGGCGGGAACGTCGCCGTCGACGCCCGTGAGGAGACCGAGGACGGTCAGAACGACTGGGGATCCCCGTGCGGTCCGCGAGTCGAAGCCACCGGCTACGACGGCGGCGGGGCATTCATCCTCGAGGTGCGCACGACCCAGGTGCTCTACCCGGAGTTCTGCGGCCCTGAGCCTCCGGTACCGCCCGCGCCGGCGCCTGGTGGCGGGTCCGCCGCCGGCCTGGCGGTATCCGGTTGGGATCCGTCGACAGGGGCGCTGCTGGCCCTGCTGATGGCTGCGGCGGGCATCGTCGCGGTCGCCCGTGCACGCACGAGCCGCGTGCGAGCCCGGTCGAACGTCAGGCGATGACGGCGCCGTCCTTCCAGACGCGCCCGATGAGCGGCACGCCCGGCCGGTAGGCGAGGTGCACGTGGCTCGGCGCCGCGAGCTCCACGAGGTCGGCCCGCATGCCAGGCCGGATCGCACCGACATCCGTTCGCCGCAGAGCCGCTGCCCCGCCCGCGGTCGACGCCCAGAGCGCCTCGGCGGGGGTCATGCCCATGTCGCGCACGGCGACGGCGATGCAGAACGGCAGGGAGCTCGTGAAGCTCGAGCCCGGGTTGCAGTCGCTCGCGAGGGCGACCGTCACGCCGGCCTCGATGAGCCGGCGCGCATCGGGGTAGGGCTGGCGGGTCGAGAAGTCGACGCCCGGCAGGAGGGTTGCGACGGTGTCGGATGACGCGAGCGCCGCGACATCCGCATCGCTCAGGTAGGTGCAGTGGTCGACGGAGGCGGCGCCGAGCTCGACCGCGAGCTGCACGCCGGGCCCTTCGCCGAGCTGGTTGCCGTGCACCCGCACGCCGAGGCCGGTCGCGGCGCCGGCTTCGAGCACGCGTCGCGACTGCTCGGCGGTGAAGGCGCCGCGCTCGCAGAACGCGTCGACCCAGCGCGAGTGCGGCGCGCACGCGGCGAGCATCTCCCCGATGACGAGGTCGACGTAGGCCTCGGCGGCGCGGTCCGCATCGCCGCCGAACGCCGGGTCCTCGCGGAACTCGAACGGCACGACGTGCGCGCCGAGGAAGGTCACCTCGTCGGTCACCTCGCGGGCGAGACGCACGAGACGCGCCTCATCGGCGACCGACAGGCCGTAGCCCGACTTGATCTCGAAGGTCGTGGTGCCCTGGGCGTGCAGCTCTGCGACGAAGCCGGCGAGTCGGGCCCGCAGCTCGTCGTCGCTCGCGGCACGGGTCGCGGCGACCGTCGAGCGGATGCCGCCGGCCTCGTACGGCTGCCCGGCCATGCGTGCGGCGAACTCCGCGGCGCGGTCGCCGCCGAAGACGAGGTGCGAGTGGCTGTCGACGAAGCCCGGGAACACGGCCCGGCCGCCGGCGTCGACGACCTCGACCTCGGCATCCCAGAGGGAGCGGTGCTCGTCGCCGTCCCGACGGTCCTCGCGTTCGGTGCGCCGCTCGCCTCGCTCGGCCACCCGCTCGTCGGCGTGCGTCGCGCTGCCGACCCACGCGATGCGGCCGTCTTCGACGAGCACGGCGGCGTCGCGCACGATGCCGAGCGGCCCGGCCTCGCGATCGGGCGAGGGGTCGTTGGTGACGAGCTCGCCGATGCCGGTCAGCAGCATGCGCCCCGCGGCGCCCCCGTCGCTCATGCCTCGAGCATAGGCACGCGCAGGCCGCGTTCGCGAGCGACCTCGACGGCGCGGTCGTAGCCCGCGTCGACGTGGCGCATGACACCGGTGCCCGGGTCGTTCACGAGCACTCGGGCGATCTTCTCGGCGGCGAGCTCGGTGCCGTCGGCGACGATCACCTGGCCGGCGTGGATCGAGCGGCCGATGCCGACGCCGCCGCCGTGGTGGATCGAGACCCACGTCGCTCCCGACGCGGTGTTCAGCAGCGCGTTCAGCAGCGGCCAGTCGGCGATCGCGTCGGAGCCGTCGGCCATGGCCTCGGTCTCGCGGTACGGGCTCGCGACCGAGCCCGAGTCGAGGTGGTCGCGGCCGATGACGACCGGCGCGCTCAGCTCGCCCGAGGCGACCATCTCGTTGAACTTCAGTCCGGCGAGGTGGCGCTCCTGGTAGCCGAGCCAGCAGATGCGCGCCGGCAGGCCCTCGAAGTGCACCTTCTCGCCGGCCTGGGTGATCCAGCGGCGCAGGTGCTCGTCGTCGGGGAAGAGCTCGAGAATGGCGCGATCGGTCGCGGCGATGTCGGCCGGGTCGCCCGAGAGCGCCGCCCAGCGGAACGGCCCCTTGCCTTCGGCGAAGAGCGGGCGGATGTAGGCGGGCACGAAGCCCGGGAAGGCGAACGCGCGGTCGTAGCCGCCGAGTTCGGCCTCGCGGCGGATCGAGTTGCCGTAGTCGAACACCTCGGCACCGGCATCCTGGAACTCGACCATCGCCTGCACCTGCTTGGCCATCGAGGCGCGGGCGCGCTCGGTGAACGCCTCGGGGTCGGATGCCGCGAGCTCGTGCCACTCGGCGACGCTCACGCCCTCGGGCAGGTAGCTCAGCGGGTCGTGGGCGCTCGTCTGGTCGGTCACGATGTCGATCGCGACGCCGCGGGCGAGGAGCTCGGGGAAGACCGTCGCGGCGTTGCCGACGATCCCGACGCTGAGTGGCGTGCGCGCTTCCTTGGCCGCGAGCACGCGGGCGATCGCATCGTCGAGGTCGGAGGTCATCTCGTCGAG
This sequence comes from Agromyces sp. NPDC056389, assembly GCF_042262385.1. NCBI lineage: Bacteria > Bacillati > Actinomycetota > Actinomycetes > Micrococcales > Microbacteriaceae > Agromyces > Agromyces sp. NPDC056389. The sequence goes on along the minus strand of NZ_JBHJPN010000001.1, from coordinate 1,852,761 downwards.
GTAGCCGTGCTCGACGCGGCGGGCGAGGCGCGAGGCGTCGACATCGACGATGAGCACGACGCCCTCGTTCATGGTCACGGCGAGTGGCTGGGCGCCGCCCATGCCGCCGCAGCCGCCCGTGAGGGTCAGGGTGCCGGCGAGGCTGCCGCCGAATCGGGCGCGCGCGATCGCGCCGAAGGTCTCGTACGTGCCCTGCAGGATGCCCTGGGTGCCGATGTAGATCCACGAGCCGGCGGTCATCTGGCCGTACATCGTGAGGCCCTGCTGCTCGAGCTTCCGGAATTCGGGCCACGTCGCCCAGTCGCCGACGAGGTTGGAGTTGGCGATGAGCACGCGCGGCGCCCATTCGTGCGTGCGGAACACGCCGACGGGCTTGCCCGACTGCACGAGCAGCGTCTCGTCGGCCTCGAGGCCCTCGAGCGTGCGCACGATCGCGTCGAACGACTCCCAGTTGCGGGCGGCCTTGCCGGTGCCGCCGTAGACGATCAGGTCGTCGGGCCGCTCGGCGACCTCGGGGTCGAGGTTGTTCATGAGCATGCGCAGCGGCGCCTCGGTCTGCCAGCTCTTCGCGGTGAGCACGGGGCCGCGTGCGGCGCGAACGGTGCGGGGGCCGGCGGGTGCTGCGGTGGATGCGTCGGTCATGCTCCGATGCTCGCGCAACCGGCGGTCAGCGACAACGGATGTCGCGGGCATGCTGTCCGGGATCCCAGACGAGCCCGGACCGGCCGCGATGCTCGGTCGTTCCGGAGGTCAGCCGAGGCCGATGCCGCGAGCCGCCATGAACGGAACGGCGTCGACGGCGGTGCCGTCGAGACGCACCTCGAAGTGCAGGTGGCAGCCGGTGGATGCGCCCGTGCTGCCCACGGCGCCGATGAGCTGGCCGGCCGTGACCGCGTCACCGGGGTTGACGAGGATGCCGCCATCGGAGAGGTGCGCGTACCCGGTCGAGACGCCTGAGCCGTGCTCGAGCAGGATCCAGTTGCCGTAGCTGCCGTTCGTGCGGGCCTCGACGACGATGCCGCCCGTTGCGGCGAATACCGGAGAGCCGCAGCTCGCAGCGACATCCGTGCCTCGGTGGAACTCGTTCACGCCGGCGAGCGGCTTGTTCGGCCGGGGGCCGAAGCCGTCGGTCTGGTTGCCCGAGACCGGGGGAGCCCAGCCCTGCTCGCTCAACTGCCCCGCATCGCGCGGCAGCGAGTCGATGAACGAGACGCTCGTCGCAGCGACGCGCGTGCGCAGTCCGGAGAGATCGGAGCGGGCGGAAGCCACGGCGCGCTCGGCCTCGGCGACGGCGGCCTGCGCCGCCTCGACCGGCACGGCGTCGACGTTGGCCCAGGCCTCGGCGGCACGCTCCTCCGCGACATCGGCTTCGGCGGCACGCTTCTCGGCGATCTTCTGCAGCTTCTCGGCGTCGCCGGTGATCTGGTCGACGCGCGCGACTCCGCCGAGACCGGCGAGCAGGTCCTTGCCGGAGCCGAACGCGGCGGCCATCGAGGTGAGCGAGCTGTCGCCGCCGCGGGAGGCGGCGAATGCCGCGGCCCCGGCCGCGTCGGCGTCGGCGCGGGTCTCGTCGGCCTGATCCTGCAGTTGCTCCGCCAGGGCGCGTGCCTCGGTTCGCGTCGACTGGGCCGTCTCGAGTTCTGCTTCAGCCGTACGCAGCGCTGCGGTCGCGCGATCGAGCGCCGTGCGTGCTCCGAGCAGCGAGCTGAGCTGCGGGTCGCTGCCGCTCGAGATGCGGGCGTACGGGCCGGTGCCGATGAGCCGCGGGGTCGTGACGGGCGCGGAGGGCGTGACCGGCGGTGCGGTCGTCGGAGGCGTCGTGGCAGGCGGGTCGGTCGGAGTCGGTGTGGGAGTCGGAGTCGGTTCCGGTGTCGGCGTGGGAGTCGGTTCCGGTGTCGGTGTCGGCTCGGGCGTGGGAGTCGGCGTCGGCGTCGGCGTCGGTTCGGGCGACGGCGACGGTGACGGCTCCGGTTCAGTGGCATCGGTCGGATCGGTCGGTGCCGTACCCGTACCCGTGTCCGTCTCCGACGTCGTCGCCGGGGCTTCGGGAGGGGGGACCTCTTCTGCTGATGCGGTGGTGATACCCGAGATGCCCAGCACGATGACGGCCGCTGCGGCAGCCAAGGCGAGTCCGTCGGGCCGAGCGCGTCGCGCTCGGAACGGGTCGTGCAGGCCGGGCATTCGTTGCATCAGCGACATAGGGTTCCGTTCATATGCCGGCTTCGGGGGCCAGCATATGACTCAGTCTCTCAGCGCAGGCAGGTCGGCACAACACTTGAACGCGTCGATCTCGCGCCCTCTTCGGGGCACATGTCGACGCGGCTCAGTCGAGCGCGCCGACCGCCGACGTCGCAGCGACGACGACGTCGCCGTGCGCGACCATGCCCGAGATCGCTTCGATCTCGGGGGAGAGGAAACGGTCGGGTCCGGGCACCGCACCGGTCTCCGCAACGAGCACGACGACGGCCCCGGTCGCGGAACCGGGAGCGAGGGGCGCCCGAAGTGCGAGCCCGCGCGCCGCGGTCATGACCTCGATCGCGAGCACGCGGGAGAGCCCGTCGATGGCGCGGCGGAGCTTGCGCGCCGCCGCCCAGCCCATCGAGACGTGGTCCTCCTGCATCGCCGACGAGGGGATCGAGTCGACGGATGCCGGTGCCGCGAGCCGCTTCAGCTCGGAGACGATGCCCGCGGCGGTGTACTGCGCGATCATGAGGCCCGAGTCGACGCCGACCTCGTGCGCGAGGAAGGGCGGCAGGCCCTGGTTGCGCGCCCGGTCGAGGAACCGGTCGGTGCGCCGCTCGCTCATCGACGCGACATCCGCCACCGCGATCGCGATGAAGTCGAGCACGTACGCGACCGGTGCGCCGTGGAAGTTGCCGTTCGACTCGACGCGGCCGTCGAGCGTGAGCACGGGGTTGTCGACGGCGCTCGCGAGCTCGGCGTCGGCGACGGATGCCGCGTGCGCGAGCGTGTCGCGGGCGGCGCCGTGCACCTGCGGCGCGCAGCGGAGCGAGTACGCGTCCTGCACTCGAGTGCACTCGGGGCCCTTGTGGCTCGCGACGATGGGGGAGTCGGCGAGCAGGCGGCGCAGGTTCGAGGCCGAGATCGCCTGGCCGCGCTGCGGGCGGAGCGCGTGCAGGTCGGCGGCGAAGACGGCGTCGGTGCCCATGAGGCCCTCGACGCTCATCGCCGCCGCGATGTCGGCGGTGGTGAGCAGCATCCGCAGGTCGTCGATCGCGAGCGCGAGCATGCCGAGCATGCCGTCGGTGCCGTTGATGAGGGCGAGGCCCTCCTTCTCGGCGAGGTGGAGCGGCGCGATGCCGGCGGCGGCGAGGGCGCTCGATGCGTCCGCCGGCTCACCGGAGGCGTCGCGCACCTCGCCCTCGCCCATCGCCACGAGCGCGCAGTGCGCGAGGGGGGCGAGGTCTCCGGAGCATCCGAGCGAGCCGTACTCGCGCACGACGGGCGTGATACCGGCGTTCAGGATCGCCGCATAGGTCTCGGCGGTCTCGCGTCGCACGCCCGTGCGCCCGGTCATGAGGGTCGAGAGGCGCAGCAGCATGAGGGCGCGCACGACCTCTCGCTCGACCTCGGCCCCGGAGCCGGCGGCGTGCGAGCGCACGAGGCTCGCCTGCAGCTGCGCGCGGCGGTCCTCGGCGATGAACGTCGTGGCGAGCGCACCGAATCCCGTCGAGATGCCGTAGTGCGGCTCGGGGTCCGCGGCGAGGCCCTCGACGATCGCACGGCTCGCGGCGACGCCGTCGAGCGCGGCCGGGTCGAGCACGACGGATGCCCCGTGGCGCGCCACCGCGACGACGTCGTCGATGCCGAGAGGGCCCGTGCCGACGGTGACGGATGCCGCGGCGCGGGCGGGTGCTGTGGCGATGCTGCTCATACCTCCGATTCCACACCGCCCTCGTGCGCGCGGGAAGCGCGTGGACCGAGTCGCCGTCCGGTATCCCAGACTCCCGCGTAGGATGAGCTCGGAGGCGACGATGGAGCAATCGAAGGTGCCCGCGGCCGATCAGACGCTCGCGATCCTCACGCACCTCGCGTCGCAGCGCGGGCCCGTGCCCGCCGCGACGATCGCCTCGGCGCTCGGCATCCCGCGCTCGACGGCCTACCACCTGCTGGCCGTCATGCAGGAGCGCGGCTTCGTCGTGCACCTGCCCGAGGAGCGACGCTACGGCCTCGGCATCGCCGCCTTCGAGCTCTCGAGCGGCTTCTCGCGGCAGCAGCCGCTCGCACGCCTCGGCCGGCCGCTCGTCGCGACCCTCGTCGACCGGCTCGGCGAGAGCGGGCACCTCGCGGTGCTGCACGGGCGCGACGTGCTCTACCTCGTCGAGGAGCGCGCGCCCCGGCGACCCTCGCTCGTCACCGACGTCGGGGTTCGCCTGCCCGCGCACCTCACCGCCACCGGCCGGGCGATGCTCGCCGTGCTGCCGCCCGCGCAACTGCGCGCGCTCTACCCCGACAGGGCCGCGTTCGCCGGTCGTGCCGCACTCGACGGGTCCGAGGCGGAGTGGAGCTACGGGCGACTGAAGCGCGTGCTCGCCGTGGTGCGCGAGCAGGGCTGGGCCGGTGAAGACGGCGAGGTCACGGGCGGGCTCGCCTCGGTCGGCGCGGTCGTGCGCGATCACGTCGGCTGGCCGGCGGCGGGCGTCGCGGTGACGTATCCGGATGCCGCAGTCGAAGCGGACGTCGCCCGGTACGTGTCGGCGGTGCAGGAGGCGGCGTCGACGCTCGCGCGCCGCATCGGCACGCCGCGCTGAGCGGCGGCGCCCAGCTTCCGTCCACCCCGCGCCGGTACGGTGAGGTCGCCGCCGAGCACCGATCATCCGCCCCGACCTGAGAGCCGAGACATGACCTTGCTGACGACCGCCGACGACCACGGCTTCACGGGCCTCACCGGATTCGCCGCCGACGTGCTGAACTCCCTCGGCGACATCGGGGTCGGAGTGCTGGTGTTCCTCGAGGTGCTGATCCCGCCGATCCCGAGCGAGGTCATCCTGCCGTTCGCGGGGTACCTCAGCCAGTCGGGCGAGCTCCACCTCGGGTGGCTCATCCTCTGGTCGACGCTCGCCTCCGTGATCGGCGCACTCGTGCTCTACGGGCTCGGCGCCGCCGTCGGCCTCGATCGGGCCATCCGCTGGATCGCGTGGACGCGACTCGTCAGCCGCACCGACCTCGAACGCGGCGCCGAGTGGTTCCATCGCCACGGCCGCTGGTCGGTGCTCGTCGGGCGCATGATCCCCGGCGTCCGCAGCCTGATCTCGCTGCCCGCCGGCGCCGATCGCATGCCGCTCGCCTGGTTCTGCCTCTTCACGGCCCTCGGCTCGGGCCTCTGGAACACGCTGCTCATCGGCGTGGGCGCCGCGCTCGGCACCCAGCACGCGCTGCTCGAGGAGTACCTGCAGTACCTCGACTGGGTCGTCTACGGCGCGATCGCGATCGCGCTCGCCGTGCTCGTCATCCGGCGCATCCTCGAGCACCGGCGCGTCGTCGACGAGGCCTCGGCCTGATCGCGCCGGTTCCGACCCGTCTCAGCGGGCGGCGGGAGCGAGCCAGCGGCGCAGCACGCGCGTGACGAAGGGCAGCGCCCAGAACGTCATGATCGGCGTGAGCAGCAGGGTGGTCGCGAGCACCTTCCAGACGACCGCGAGGTCGTTCCAGCCGGGCACGAACGCGGTCACGAGCAGCGTGAAGACGAGGTTCACGGGGAAGAACCCGAGCCAGATCGTCACCGCCTGCTTCCAGCGCGGCGGCGCAGGCGGAAGTTCGTCGACTGAAGCGGATGCCGCGGCATCCGCCACCGGCACCGAACCCGTCGCCGGGTCGTCGAACCAGCCCTCGATGCCGGTGCGGCGCCGGCTGCGCTCCGAGCGCACGAAGCCCTCGCCCATCGAGAGCCACCAGGTCCGCTCGGCCGATCGCTCCCACGCGTCGAGAGTCTCCTCGCTCGCGAAGCGGTAGAGCATGTGCCAGACCTGCGATCCCTCGCCGGCGCGGACCCAGCCCGAACCGAGGAAGCCCGGGTACTTGGCCGCGAGGTTCACGCCGGTCTGCACCCACGCGGTCGCCTCCGAGATGCGCTCGGGGTCGACCTCGCGTCGGATCGAGACGGTGATCGGTTCGTGGTTCATGGGCCCCCGGGGTGTTCTCGTGGCTGGCGAATTCTGTTCGCGAGACTCTGCATGGTCGGGCCGTTCCGCTTGTGGCGGGCTGGTCCGGGCCAGATGCGAGTGTAGCCGGGCCGTGTTTCGAGCGTGCTTCGAGCGCGGACGGGAGTCGCGTGGCGCAGGAGTCCGCGGGCTCGACCGTCACGGCAGGAGCCGAGAGGCGATGCCGCCGAGGATGCCGACCGACGGCGCGAGCACGAGGCAGCCGAGCACGATCGCGAGCCCCAGGGCCGTCGCCGAAGCGCCGAGAAGGGCCGCCAGGTGCCCGACCGTCGAGGCGCCGCGGCCGAGTGTCCGACGCATCATCCGGCACTCGCGTCGCTCAGTTGTGCCGGGCACTCTCCGCCCGGCGTGGTCGCCAGTTCGAAGTGCCACATCTCGTTCGCGTAGGTCTGGCAGAGGCCGTAGTCGGCTCCGTGCTGGCTCAGCCAGCTGTTCGCATCGGTCCGGCCGATGTCGACGGCCTCCCCGGTGACGTGCTTGGACGCCTCGGGTGCGGCGACGTAGCGCCTGGCTTCCTCCTCGCTGCCGTATTCGGCGATGGCGGCGTTTAGGAGCACCTGCTGGTAGGCGGCGCTTCGCCACCCGTTCGTCACGACGAACTCGTAGCCGTCTGCGATCGCCGCGCGGGCGGCGTCCTGCATGGCGCCGCGCAGTTCTGGTTCCAGATTGGCGATCGCCGGCAGGTCGTCGGCGAACGGCGACACCGACTCGCCCTCCTCGATGTAGCCGTCGTCGACGCCGTACCCGGTGTCGGGATCGGGGACGCCGAGCGCGTCGGCCGGCGTGTCGCCGGGCGCTCCGTCGGCGGAGATGGCCTGCAGTCCCACCACGGCGCCGATGAGGAGCGCGATGGGCGTGAGGAAGACGATGCCCGCTGCGAGCATCCTCCGCCGGCGGCGATGACGCGGTTGCTGCGTCGTGGATCGGTTACTGGTTCGTTGGCTGGTCATGTCGGGTGCTTTCAGGTAGTGGACGTGGCACATGCCGGCCTGCCCCGAACCGAGCTCGCGTCGTTCGCACGAGTGAGCCGCCGAGTCCGAGCAGCGCAACGAGGCCGACACCGAGTGCGGTGCCGATCGAGTTGGCGATGACATCATCGGCATCCGGCACGCGACCGGGGAGCACGACCTGCGTGACCTCGACGATGACGGAGAGCGCCACCCCGCTGGCGAGCCCGGCCGCCCATCGCCGGTGCCCGAGGACGAGGGTGATGAGCGCGCCGAACGGGACGAACATCGCGACGTTCGCCAGGAACTGGAAGCCCGCGATGCCGGACGGAACCGGGGATCCGGAAATCGACTCGAACCACGAGGCGAACAGGTACCGGGCGTCGGAGACGAGGCGGGGCGGGCCGAACGTGAGGCCCGCGATCGCGACGAGGCACCCGGCCGTCCAGAACCAGGTCGAGCCCGAACGGGCGCGGCCTCCTGGGCGGGCATCGGCTGCCGGGTGCGAGGCCATTGGTGTCTCCCCACTCGAGATCGGGCGGAATCGGTCGTGCATGTGCTTTCGGTGATTCCCAGTGCACCAAGTGCGCTGTTGCGGGGGCGTATCACGAAATGCATATGCTCCCGATACGGGTGCACGGTCGAGTGGTCAGGCGGGAGCGGGCACCGCCGGATCGGTCATCCGGTGGCTCGCCGGACGGCCGTTCTCAGGCGCGGAGGCGCGACGGAGCTGGGGAGTGCGAAGCCCCCCATCGCCGGTTGGTCGTGGGACCGGTCAGAGCTGGTCGGCGACCACCGCGGCGGCGTTCAGCCACGCGTCGTGCGTCTCGGGCGACAGCGCATCGAAGTCGATCGTGCCGCCGTCGACCAGTGCGGCGTCGTAGGGGATCGTCGTGACCGCGGCGGTCAGCGCGCCGAAGTGATCGGCGAGGCGCTGCTCGAGCTCGCGGTCGGGCTTCTCCGACGGCGAGGTCAGGATCGTGACGGCCCGGTCGACCTTGTCGCCGAAGCCCTTCTCCGCGAGGCCGTCGAGGAGCCAGGCGGCGCTCGCCGCCGTGTCTTCGCGCACCGTCGAGACGATCACGAGCTGGTCGGCGGCGGCCACCGCCGCGACCCAGTTCGAGGCGCGCATGTTGTTGCCGGTGTCGACGATCAGCAGTCGGTAGTACCGCGAGAGCGTGCGGTGCAGCCGGTCGAACGCGGCGTCGTCGATCGTGGATGTCGCGGCGGCATCCTCATCGGAGGCGAGCACGTCGAAGCGGGCGTCGACCTGCGTGCGCACGTAGTCGTCGAGCTGGCTGAGGCTCGCGACGCTCGGGTTCTCGAAGCGATCGAGGTCGCCGAGCAGGTCGACGGCGGTGCGGTGGTGCGGGGTGTGCTGCGCGCGCCAGCCGAGCGTGCCGCGCGTCTCGTTGTTGTCCCACGCGAGGGTCGAGCCGCCGCGGAGCCGGCCGAACGTCGCGGCGAGCAGCAGCGTGCTCGTGGTCTTGTGCGCACCGCCCTTGGGGTTCAGCACCACGATCGTGCGAGGGCCGTCGAGCCGCTTCTGCACGCGGTTCGTCTGGTCGTGGCGGGTCTGCTCGGTCGCGCTCGGCTTCGGGGAGATGAGGCCGCCGCTCATGCGGCGCACCCGGCCCTGCCATCCCATGGTCGCCTTCAGCGGGCGCTGCCGGGGGCGGCTCGAGAGCAGGTCCTCGACGGTGGGGCGGTGGGGTTTCGGCTCGGCGGGGGGCGTCGCCGAGCCTGCCGCGACCGGGGCTGCCGCGACCGGAGCTGCCGCGACCGGAGATGCCGCGCCCGGCGCTGCCGCGACCGGCGTGGCGGGAATCGTCGGGATCGGCGCGGTCGTCGGGCGCGGTTCGAAGCTCTCGGTCACGAGGCCGGTCGGAGCCTCGGTCACGCGGCCGTCGGGCTCGACGGTCAGGGTCCAGTGCGAGGAGTCGTCGATGAGTGCGGCGGTCGCCGGGACTCCGAGGCGTTGCGCCCGCTCCTGCACGAACGCCACGACGCGGTCGCGCAGTGCGTCGCCGTCGACCGCCTGGATGCCGACGACCGCGCCGTCTGCATGCACGTCGGCCTCGGTGGCCGAGGTCAGGAAGACCGTGACGCCGTCGTGCGTGTTGATCGAAGTGGACAAGAGATTCCCCCAAATGCCATGCGTCGGTCGATGAGGATCAGGGCCTCGGGCATGCTGCTCGCATTCGCGTCGTGCCGCACGCCGAATGCGAGCGCTCCCGCGCCGCCGGCCGTTCCCCCGCGAACCAGTCTATGGTCCCGCCCAGCGGGTGCGGATTCGCGACGGGTGCGCCGGTAACCTCGAGCGCACATGCGGACATACCAGGATGTGGACGAACCTCGCGATGCCGAGCTGTGGGGCCGAAGCCGCCAAGGCGACGGCGCTGCGTTCGGGGTGCTCTTCGATCGGCACCGGGATCGCGTGTTCCGGCACGCGTGGTCGATGCTCTCGCACCGGCACGACGCGGAGGACGTCACGGCGACCGCGTTCCTCGAACTCTGGCGCCGCCGCCGTGACGTCCGAGTCGTCGACGGCTCGGTGCTCCCGTGGCTGCTCGTCACGACCTCGAACACCGCCCTGAACGCGAGCAGATCGACCAGGCGCTATCGCAGACTCATCGGCAGCTTGCACGCATCGGGAGCGCATCCCGATGCGGCCGACGAGGTGGCGGCGCGGATGCCGCTCGATCTCGACAACCGAGCTCTCGCCGACGCCATGCGGGGTCTTGGTCGTGTCGATGCCGGGCTCCTCGCCCTCGTCGCGCTCGAGGGCTACCAGGTCGCCGAGGCGGCGGCCCTGTTCGACCTCACGCCAGGGGCGGCGAAGACGCGCCTGCACCGGACGAAGGCCCGTGTGCGCGACGCACTCGCCGCAGCATCCGCTGAGCGAGAGTCGACCGGAAGGGGACGGCCATGAGCGACACGCGAATCGATCCCGAGTTCTCCCGTGCGCTGCGTTCCGCGCTGATCGAGCGAGTGGAGCGCCGACGCCGGATCGTGCACGTGTGGCTCGGCGTCGGAGTCATCGCCGGGCTCGGCCTCGCCGGGACCGCCGCGGCGACCGCCGCGTACCTCATCGAACCCGGCGGCACCGCTCTCGCGGAGCTCGACCGGCCCACGGTCGAGACGCACATCGGACCCGCGACGATCGAGCTCGGCGCTCCGCCCGAGGGCGCCACGCACGTCAGGATGGAGCTGTGGTGCCTCTCGTCCGGCACGTTCGTCTTCGACGACGGGGCGGCCATGTCGTGCACCGATTCCGATGCAGGCACTCCCGCAGGGTGGAGTTCCTACAGCCTGCCGATCGCGACGGGCACGACCGGGACCACCATCACCGCCCCCGACGACGCTGAATGGCGCATCTCCGTGGCCTACACCAGCGAGCACTCGACGCAGTGGGCGGAGAACGCACGCGGCGAGACCTACGGCGTCGCGAACGAGCGTGGCACGCCCGACCTCGTGGCCGTGATCGCCACGAACGGAGCCGAGGGGTATGTGTACGCCGACGAACTCGCCGATGCCGACGGCTCGGCGGCGGCGGAACGGTTCTCGACGCCCGAGGAGGCGCTTGCCTGGCAGCAGGCGCACGAGGGCCGCGCCGTCGTCGTTCCCGTCTACGACAACGACGGCGAGACGAGGATCGGCGAGTTCATCGTGGCACCCGAGCCGACACCCGCCCAGGGCTGACGCCAGGCGGCGATCGCACTCTCGAGGTTGCGCTCGAGCCATGGCGCGCCGCGGTCGGGAGCGCTCCCGACCCCCACCCTTCTCCCGCGAGTCAGTCCGCTCTCCCGCCCGGACGTCGCCCGGACACCTCGCCCAGCAACGCTGCGGCCGGGGCGGAGAGCACGTCGCCGCGTCGCCACACCGCTCGCAGGCGCCGCACGAGGTCGAGCCCGTCGACGGCGACCTCGACGAGCTCTCCGCGGGCGGTCCACGGCCGGGTGGCGAGGTCGCTGAGCACGGCGGGGCCCGCCCCGGATGCCGCGGCGACGAGCACGGCCGCATTGCTCGCCACGACCAGGGCGGGTTCGACGGGGGTTCTGCCGTCGAGCGCATCGGCGAGGGTCGATCGCGTGCCCGATCCCGCCTCGCGGGTCACGAGCGGGGTGGCCGCGAGCTCGTCGAGCGTGACGCGCGATCGACGCGCCCACGGATGCCTCGGCGACACCACGACCACGAGCCGGTCGGTCGCGACCGTGCGACTGTGCAGGCCCCGGCGCACCGCGGGCGACTCGATGAAGCCGAGGTCGATCTCGTGCGACTCGAGCAGCTCGAGCACCTGCGAGGAGTTCTCCACCCGCATGCGCACGTCCAGCACGGGGTGACTGCAGCGAAGTTCGCTGATCCAGGCGGGCAGCAGGTACTCCGCGACGGTGAGGCTCGCGGCGAGGTCGAGCCGCAACTCGTGGTGCTCGCGTCGCGCGGTCGCGGCGGTGAGCAGGTCGTCTGCGCCGGTGACGATCCGCCCGGCGAGCTCCGCGATCGCCTCGCCGTCGGGGGTCAGGCGCGATCCGCGGGCGTGGCGCTCGATGAGCGTGAGGCCGAGGGAGCGCTCGAGTCCGGCGATCGATCGGCTCGCGTTCGGCTGCGCCATGTCGACTGACCGCGCGGCAGCGCCGAGGCTGCCGTGCCGGCCGATCGCGACGAGCAACTCGAGCACCGCGAGGTCGGGCCAACGGTGAGGCATATCAGCATGATATGCCTCGATGCTGAACGGACGGCTACCGCCCGCGGCATCCGTTCGCGATCGTCGAGGGATGACCCGCACTGCACCGATTCCGGTATCGCCCCGCCCGCCGCTTCCGCCCGACCGGCCGACCACGGCGCGGAGGGTTCGCGCACGCCTCGTCGATGTGGCCCCCGGCCTCGGGCTCGCGGCCACGGGCGTCGCGGTGTCGATGGCCGCGACGTTCCTGCTGCCGGGCATGAGCGCGCTGCTCATCGCGATCGTGCTCGGTGTGCTGCTGCGGAACACCGTGCCGCTCCCGTCGCGCGTCGAGGCGGGGCTCGCGTTCGCCGCGAAGCCGCTGCTGCGTCTCGGCGTCGTGCTGCTCGGCCTCCAGCTCGTGCTCGGAGACATCCTCGACCTCGGCATCGGGGTCATCGTCGTCGTGGCGGCGATCGTCGTGATCGGCATCGCCTCGACGCTCGTGATCGGCCGGCTCCTCGGCATCTCGGCGACGCAGCGACTGCTCATCGCGTGCGGTTTCTCGATCTGCGGCGCTGCAGCGGTCGCGGCGGTCGATGGCGTGGTCGATGCGGAAGAGGAGGAGGTCGTGACCGCGGTCGCCCTCGTCGTCGTCTTCGGCACGCTCATGATCCCGTTGATCCCGCTCGCCGCCTCGCTCCTCGGTCTCGATGCCCAGCAGGCCGGCATGTGGGCGGGCGGGTCGATCCACGAGGTGGCGCAGGTCGTCGCGGTCGGCGGAGCGCTCGGCGGCACGGGTCTCGCGGTGGCCGTCGTGGTGAAGCTCGCCCGGGTGCTGATGCTCGCGCCGGTGCTCGCCGTCGTCAGCGTGCAGCGTCGGCGCTCGCTCGCGGCGGACGCGGGTTCGGACGGGGCCTCGGGCAGGCGGCCCCCGATCATCCCCCTCTTCGTCGTGGGGTTCATCGCGATGGTCGTGGTGCGCTCGTTCGGCTGGGTGCCCGACGTCGTCGTCGCGGGTGCCGGCGTGGCGCAGACGGTGCTGCTCGCGGCGGCGATGTTCGCGCTCGGAACCGGCGTGCGGTTCAGCATGTTCCGCCGCGTCGGGGTGCGCCCGTTCGCCCTCGCCGGGGCCTCGACGCTGATCGTGACGGGTGTCGCGCTCGCCGGAGTCGTCGCCGTCGGGTGAGGCGGAGTGCCGCCGATCCAATCCGAACCCGGGAAGGTTCCGAATCCCCTTCCAGCACGGCAGTCGCCGTGACTCGAGAAGGAGGAACCTCATGCGAAACTCCCCGAACCGCATCGTCGCGACCGTCTTCGGTGCGGTCTACCTGCTCGTCGGACTGCTCGGATTCGCCGTCACCGGCGGCGTCGGGTTCTTCGCGACCGAAGGAGGCCTCCTCCTCGGCGTGTTCGAGGTGAACCCGCTGCACAACGTGGCGCACCTGCTGATCGGCGCAGCGCTGCTCATCGGCGGCATCGTGTCCGCGACCGCGGCGAAGGCCGTCAACGCGACCGTCGGCGCCGCCTACCTGCTGCTCGGCATCGTGGGGTTCTTCCTCGCGGGCACGGCGGCGAACATCCTCGCGCTGAACACGGCCGACCACTTCCTGCACCTCGCGAGCGCGATCGTGCTGCTGGGTGTCGCGCTCGGGTTCGAGCGCTCCGGACGCGTGGCGACGGCGTAGGGGCCGGCCATGCACGCACTGGCGGCGGCCCTGCGCAGTTGGCCGATGCTCGCCGCGTTCGGCGCCGGGCTCGTGCTGGCCGCGCTCGCCGCCGGTGCCGGGGGAGCGATGCAGCCCGCCCTCGTCGTGGCCGGGGTCGCCGCGCTCGGCTGGGGCGGGCTCGCGCTCCGGGCGGGGCGCGTGATCGCCCCGTCCGCAACGCTCGTCGTGACCGCGGTCGCCCTCGTGGGGATGGCGGCGGCGGTCTCGACGGGTGCTGCTGCGACGACGGATGTCCCGGCGGGCCCGCTCGCCGCGGCATCTGTCTTCATCGTGGTCGTCGCACTGTCGGCCGGCCTCGAGCTGCGCGCTCGTACGCGCCTCGCCGGAGGGACGGACCCGGCGAACGATCGCGGCGCCGGGGCATCCGACGCAGCTCGGCTCATCGGCCTGGTCGCGGGCGCTGCGCTCGTCGCGGCCCTTGCGACTCCGGCGCTCGCGGCGACCGAGGCCGGCGAGTCCGCCGTGCCGCACGGCTCGCACCAACCGGGCACGGGTGAGCCGCTCCCCGGCGTGGAGGAGCCCGGCCACTCTCACTGACCAGGTCGACCGGGCTTCGCCGGGTCAGTCGCGAGGCGCGGTGCCGTCGGTCGGGATGAGCGCCGTCGCGAGCGTGACCGTGCGGCGGCCGTCGCCCTCTGCCGATAGGTAGGGCGCGAGCAGTTCGCCGAGCCCGGCCTGGATCACCGCGAGGTCGTCGGTCGTCACATGCAGCGTCGTCTCGCCGAATCCGAGGAAGTCGCGGAATCGCGGGTCCTCGGCCGCGCTCGCCCGATCGAAGCTCTCGCCGAGGTGGGCGAGGAACGTGAGGAACGCCTGCTGCAGTTCGCGCGTGCCCATCTCGAGCAGCTCGTCGTGATCGACGTGCGCCATGCGCTCGCCGAGCGCGAAGGTGCGCTCGACCGCTCCGCGCACGCGGCGCTCCTCGACGACGGTGAGCACGTCGGCGTCGACGAGCGCGGCGATGTGCCGGTAGAGCGTGGCCTGTGCGACATCGGGCAGGGCGCTGCGCAGGCTCGCGGTGGTGATCTCGCGCGTGCCCACCTGCTGGATGATGCGCAGCCGAACGGGGTGCATGACGACGTCGGCGATGGGCGACGGCTTGCGCATCGGTCCTCCGAATGATTATTCTCACAATGAGAACATTCTCATTGCTCTCGTTCGAGTATGCCACCGAAGGGATCCGCTCCATGATCACCGCCCAGATCGACGTCTCCGGACTCGCGAAGCGCATCGGCGACGTCGTGGCCGTGCACGACGCGACGTTCAGCGCGGCGCCCGGCCGCGTCACCGGCTTCCTCGGCCCGAACGGCGCCGGCAAGTCGACGACGCTGCGGATGCTGCTGGGGCTCGCGAAGCCCGATTCGGGCACCGCGCTCATCGGGGGCCGGCCGTACTCCGAGCTCTCCGACCCCACCGGCACCGTCGGGGCCGTGCTCGACCTCGCCGGTGCGCACCCGGCGATGACCGCCCGCGGGCACCTGCGCAGCTATTGCGCCCTCGGCGGGCACGGTGCCGAACGCGCCGAGCAGGTCGCCGGGCTCACCGGCATGTCCGAGTACCTCGATCGCCGCGTCGGCGGCTTCTCCACGGGAATGCGGCAGCGGCTCGCGCTCGCGACGGCGCTGCTCGGCGACCCCGGGGTGCTCGTGCTCGACGAGCCGTCGAACGGGCTCGACCCTGCCGGCATCGTCTGGCTGCGAACGTTCCTCCGCGAGTTCGCGGCGAACGGAGGCACCGTGCTGCTCTCGAGTCACGTGCTCACCGAACTGCAGCACGGCATCGACGATCTCGTGCTGATCGACCGCGGTCGCACCACCTGGGCGGGCCCGCTCTCGGACTTCACGGAGCGAGGCGCGAGCCTCGAAGCGGCCTTCCTCGAACTCACCTCGGGTGGAGCTCCGGCGTCCGCCGGCACCGAAGGGGTCCGCGCATGACCCGGCTGCTCCGAGGGGAGCTCGCCAAGCTCCTCGCCACCCGCCTCCCGTACTGGTCGCTCGTGACGGCCGCGCTCTGCGGCGGTGGCCTGACCGGGCTCCTCTCGCTCATCGGCCCCGAGAACGCGACCCCGCCGCTGCCAGGGCTCGACACCGCAGAGGGCGTGGGCATCGTCGTCGGTATGAGCGGACTCCTGCTCTTCGTGCCGGCGCTCATCGGCACGATCGCCGTCACCGGCGAGTACCGGCATCGCACGATCGGCACGACGTTCCTCGCGGTGCCGCGGCGTGGCCGGGTGCTCGCCGCGAAGCTCGTCGTCTTCGGCGCCCTCGGCGTCGCGTACGGGCTGGTGTCCGCGCTCTTCGCCGGTCTCGCCGTCGCGACGGGGGCCGCCGTGCAGGGCGTCGAACTCGGGGTGTCGATCGCGTCCCTCGTCGCGCTGCTCGCGCGGCTCGCCCTCGCGGCAGCCGTCTACATGGTGCTCGGCGTCGCGATCGGCGCGCTCGCCCGCAACCAGCTGCTCGCGATCGGCATCGTGCTCGGGTACTTCTACTTCCTCGAGCACGTGCTCATGATCGTTCCCGGGGTCAACGTCATCCACCCGTTCCTCCCCGGCGGCGCGACCGCGGCACTGACGGACTTCACCTTCCTCGGCGACGCGATCGCCGAGCAGCTGCCGATGGCAGCCGCCTCGACGACCTCGCCGCTCGTGGGAGCGCTCGTGCTGCTCGGCTACGCGGTCGTGGCGGCCTGGCTCGCGATCGCGATCCCGCTGCGACGCGACCTGCGCTGAGCCCGCATCTCCGCGGTCGCCCTCGTGAGCACGGTGCTGACGAGGGTGCTGCCGTGCAGCGCGACCGTCAGCAGGACGAGCGCGATGACGGCCTGTACCGGTCCGAACCCGGCGACGAGCACGACGGCGACGCCGGCCACGCCGCAGACGGCATCGAGCGCGGCGGCACGCGCGCTCGCCGCGGCCGGAACCCGGGCTGCGCGCCGCGAGCGTTCGAATCGAGCGAACACGAGCGTGGCACCGGCGACGACCGCGGCCGTCGCGCCCAGCCAGAGCGGACGCGTCGCCCACCACTCCGCGCTCATCGGCTCGGGCAGGGGGAGGCCGAGTCCGGCGTTCGCGACGAGCAGCGCGCCCGCGAAGCCCACGAGCACGGGCATGTGCCAGAGGTAGACCGTCATCGCACGCTCACCGACGGCCGAGACGAGCCGCGAGGCATCCGCTCGCTCGACCCAGGCGCGGATGCGGGGGCGGGCCAGCTGGAAGAGGGCGAGCTGGGCGACGCCGAGCACCACGAGGCACACGGTCGGCGGATTGAGGTTCTCGTACATGTCGGCCGAGTACGGCGCCGCGGCGGTGATCACGCCGAGCAGTGCAAGCGAACCGGCCGCGATCGACCAGAGGGCCGCCGGAGCGAGGCGGTCGAGTGCGCCGTCGGCGAGGTGGAAGCCGAGCTGCTGCACGAGCAGCCATACGAGCAGGAGGTTCAGGAACCCGATGCCGTCGAGCCCGGTCGAGAAGCGCAGCATGTCGACCGCGACGACACCCGCGAGCAGCGCGAGCGGGGTCAGCACCCGGGCTCGCTCGTGGGCGCGCACCATGAGCGGCACGAGCGCCGAGGTGGCGAGGTACACGCCGAGGAACCACAGCGGTTGCCCGATGCGGAAGCCGGCCGTCGCCACGAGCTCGGGGGCGAGGCCGGCGAACGACAGCGCGACGAGGGCTGCGGCGACCACGGCGACCAGCGCGATGGCCGGGCGCACGAGCCGCACGAGCCGCGCCCGCACGTAGTCGGCGCCGCTCGCCCCGCGCGATCGCATCGACCGCCAGTGGTGGAAGCTCGAGAAGCCGCCCGCGATGAAGAACAGCGGCATGATCTGCACGACCCAGCTCACGGCCGCGAACCAGGCCTGCCCCTCGAGGGCGTTCTCGAGCACGGGGCCGTCGGGGCCGACGCTCACGCCGACCATCATCGCGTGCAGGGCGAACACGACCACGAGCAGTGCGACACGGATCGCGTCGACGCTCGAGTCGCGGGCGACCGACGGGCGCCGAGCGGATGCCCCGGTGCGCGCCACCGGATCGACTGGGCCGTGCCCGGTCGAGCGTGCGAGTACGTCGGTCATGACCGCCTCCGTCCGGGCGGCCTCTCCGCCCCTCGGAGGCAGGTTACGAAGACGGTGCCGCGGTGCTCATCACCCGCAGGAGGTGTTCTGGCCGATACCGGCGTACGGTCAGGAACCGGGCTGGACGAGCCCCGTGTCGTACGCCAGTACGACGGCGTGCACGCGATCGCGGAGCCCGAGCTTCGAGAGGATCTTGGACACGTGCGTCTTGACCGTCTGCTCGGCGATGAAGAGCGCCGCGGCGATCTCGGTGTTCGAGAATCCGCGGCCGACGAGGGTCAGCACCTCGCGCTCGCGCTCGGTGAGCTCGGAGAGCCGCGTGGCGTCGATGCGCGGCGGTGCCGACCTAGCGAAGTCCTCGATGAGGCGGCGCGTCACGCTCGGCGCGAGCAGTGCGTCACCCGACGCGACGATGCGCACGGCGGCGACGAGCTCTTCGGGAGTCGCGTCCTTCAGGAGGAACCCGCTCGCCCCGGCGCGCAGCGCCTCGTAGACGTAGTCGTCGATGTCGAACGTCGTCAGCATGAGCACGCGGGGCACGTAGTCGCTCGATCGCGGCGGGGTCTGCAGGGCGAGCGTCGCCTCGAGGCCGTTGCGGCCCGGCATGCGCACGTCCATCACGACGACGTCGGGGCGCAACTCGTGCGCCATCGCCACGGCTTCGTCGCCGTCGGCCGCCTGCCCGACGACCTCGATGCCGGCCTGGGCGGAGAGCACCGCCGCGAAGCCGGCTCGCACCATCGCCTGGTCGTCGGCGATGAGCACCGAGATCGTCACACCATGCCTCCGTCCGACCCGAGCGGAAGGGTCGCGAGAACACGGTATCCGCCGCCGGGTCGTTCCCCGAATTCGGCGCGTCCGCCGAGCAGCGCCGCGCGCTCGCCGATGCCGACGAGACCGTGGCCGCCGCCCTTGGCGTCGGGCGCCGGGACATCCGTCGCCGTCTCGTTGTCGATGCAGACGACGAGGTCGTCGGCGAGCACCTCGATCGAGACGAAGGTGGGAGCGCCAGGGGCGTGCCGCACGACGTTGCTGAGCGCCTCCTGCACGATGCGGTAGGCGGCCGTCGCAGCGAGTCCGCCGTCGGGCAGGGAGGCGTCGACGGTGAGGGTCACGGGCACGCCGGCGCGTTCGACGGATGCCGCGAGCTCGGGCAGCTGGGCGATGCCGGGCTGCGGGGCGGTCTCGGCCGCGGTGTCGGCGCTCCGGAGCACCCCGAGCAGTTGCCGCATCTCGGTCATGGCCGACCGCGCCGAGGCTGCGATCTCGGCGAACTCCGTCTTGGCGTCGTCGCTCAGCCCAGCTACGCGGTACGGCGCGCTCGTCGCCTGCACGTGGATGATCGACAGGCCGTGCGCGACGACGTCGTGGAGTTCGCGGGCGATGCGGTTGCGCTCCTCGACGAGCACGCGTCGCTGCTGCTCCGAGGCGGAGTGCGCGCGTTCGCGGAAGAGTTCGACGCCGATCACGCGGCGCTGCGCGAGCAGCACCGAGATGGCGCAGGCGAGCGCCGTCACGGCCGCGCCGGTGATCATGCTCGCCGCGGCGCCCGAGTCGACGAAGGCGAACGGCAGGGTCACCACGACGCCGATGCCCCACGCGATGAGGCCGAGGCGCCACTCCCACATGAGGCCGAGCACGATGAGCAGCACGCCCTGGCTCACGATCGAGGTGACCGGCCACGGCCACGGCGCGACGTCGGAGCCGAGGGAGAGCAGTGCGAAGGCGAGCAGCCCCGCCGCGGAGACGCTCGCGGCGACCCACGGCCAGCGCACCGCGAGCGGCAGCGCGATGGCCAGTGCGAGGCACGTGGCGGCGGCGGAGAGCAGCTCGATGTCGTAGATCGTCGCGGCCAGCGGGAGCGACACCGAGAAGAGGATGACGGCGAGGAGCGAGGTCGACACGAGCATCCAGGCCCGGAACTGACGCTCGTCGGCCGTGATGCGGGCGAGCCGGGCGGGCGCCGCCGGGATCGACGGCACGGGCGGGAGCGGCGGCGCCGGCGGTCGCGGCGCGGGCCGGGCCGTTGCAGCGGGTCGGACCTCGGCCGCGGCATCCGCCGGGCCGTGCTCGGGATGATGGGTCTGCGCCATGATGCCAGTAGCCAACCACGCCGCGCCCGGCGCTGCATCCCTCCCGAGGACGATTCGCGGCCGTACGCCGGTAGGGTCGCCGATCAGCCGTGCGGCGGACGCCCGGCCGGCGGGGTGATGCCGTCGACGACCGCGTCGGGTCGCATGCCCGTCGATGCGTGCATGTCGCGCAAGCGCTGGGCGCGGTTCGTCGCGATCACGCGGTCGTCACGCAGCGGCAGACGCACCCGCTCCTCGGCCGGGATGCCGGCGCGCAGCTGGCGAGCACGTTCGACCTCGGTGTCGAGCACCGCGCCGAAGAGCATCGCGAGGTTCGACAGCCACACCCACAGCAGGAAGGCGACCACTCCGCCGAGGACGCCGTAGACGCGCACGTAACTGCCCACGCCGAAGACGTACAGCGCGAAGAGCGCCGTCGTCACGACCCACGCGAGCAGCGCGGCGATCGCCCCGACGCTGAACCAGCGCAGGTGCCGTCGCCGCACGTTCGGCGCCGCCCAGTAGAGCAGCGCCATCACGAGGATGCCGATCGCCGCGAGCACCGGCACCTTGGCGAGGTCCCACCAGAAGGCGACGCCCTCGTCGAGGCCGAGCACGCGGGCCGTGGCCTCGGCCACGGGTCCCGTCACCACGAGGCCGACCGCGGCGATCGCGCCGAGCACGACGAGCGCAGCGGAGGTCGCGAGCATCGCGGGGCGCATCTCCCAGAACGGGCGCCCCTCCTCGACGCCGTAGATGCGGTTCATGCCCCGGCCGAACGCGCCGACGAAGCCCGACGCCGCCCAGAGCGTGGCGACGAGGCCCGTCGCGAAGGCGAGGCCGGCGTGCGACGCGTTCACGAGTTGGTCGAGGGGCTCCCGGAGGGCATCGACGATCGATGCTCCGCCGAGCTCCTCCACGACGCGGAGCGCATCGGCCACGACGGCCTCGGCGCTGCCGAAGATGCCGAGGAGCGCGAGCGCCGCGAGCAGCGCGGGGAAGACCGTGAGTAGTCCGTAGAAGGTCAGGGCCGCCGCGATGTCGTGCACCTGGTTGATGCGGTACTCGTGCACTGTGCGCGTGAGGATGACCCGCCAGTCGGCACGAGACAGCTGTACCGGCGAGTCCTGGCCGGATGGATCGTGTTCGGGCATGTCGCCTCCCGTGTGACGGACCGAGCCTACGGGCAGACGACGCGGCGGCACAGGGCTTGCTCAGTCGAGGTGCGCGTGCAGGAATGCCGAGACACGGGCCCGCATCTGCGCATCGAGGATGCCGATCGAGTGATCGGCTCCCGGCACGACCGCGAGCTCGGCGGGCACGCCGGCCGCGATGAGGGTGGCTGCGAGTCGCTCCGACTGCCCGAGCGGCACGACTTCCGCTACGGCGTGGCCGATGAAGAAGGGGGGATCGCTCGGATCGGCGAAGCTTCCGGCCGAGGCATCCATCGCCTGCGGGCACTGCTCGCGGCTCGCGTCGGCTTCGCAGTCGAGGTACTCGCCGACGATGCGCCGCAACCAGTCGGATGCCCCGTCGGCCACGAGCTCGGCGGCCCCGAGCCCCACGGGGCCCGAGAGCTCGGCGACGGCCGCGACCCGGGATCCCGTGTCGAGCGGCCCCTCGCCCGTGGTACCGAGCAGGGCGGCGAGGTTGCCGCCGGCCGAACCCCCGAACGCGCCGATGCGAGCCGCGTCGATGCCGAAGCGCTCGGCCTGCTCGGGGTCGCGCAGCCATTCGACCGCGAGCGCGACGTCGTCGATCGCGGCGGGGAACCGGGCGTCGGGCACGAGACGGTAGTTGACGGATGCCGCGACGAAGCCCTCGCTCGCGAGCCAGAGGCAGACATTGCGCCAGTCGGCGTTGCCCTTGTCGCCGCGCGCCCAGCTGCCGCCGTGGATCGAGACCACTGCCGGCAGCTGCGTCTCGGTGAGTTCCGCGCCGGCCGGCGTGCAGATGTCGAGCGTGAGCAGCGTGCCGTCTTCGCGCACGCCGTACTCGACATCGGACTCGACCGTGATGCGGTCGGGAGCCGTGAAGGTGCGGATGCCGATGAGCTCGGCGGTCGCGACCTCGCTCGCCGCGTCGGCGCCCTTCGGATCGATCTCGCGCAAGGGCACGTGGAAGCCCGAGAGCGCGCTCACGGTCGCGATGGCGGCTGCAGTGGCCGCGACGGCCCACACCACTCGCCGGGCGCGAGTGCCGGAGCCGCCTGTGCGTCGGGTCGAGGTCACACCGGGCTCCGGGTTCAGGGGTGGAGTGATGCTACCTCACGTCCTGCGCGGGTGGAAGCGCTTGCCGCTCAGCCGGCGAGGGACTTCGCGAAGCACACCGAGTGCGCCTCGCCGACGTACTGGCCGAACTGGGGGATCTCCCGGTAGCCGTGGCGCGTGTAGAGCGCCTGCGCAGCGTCGTGCAGGTCGCCGGTCTCGAGCACGATCCCGGTGATCCCCCGCGCCGCGGCATCCGCTTCGATGCGTCCGAGCAGGGCGCCCGCGACGCCCCGTCCGCGCGCCGCGGGGTCGACGAACATGCGCTTCAACTCGCCGTGCGCGGCATCCGCTTCGGCGACGAGTGCGGCGATGCCGACCGCGCGCCCGCCGTCGCGCGCGACGTAGAAGGCGACCTCCGGTCGTTCGAGCGTCGCGACGTCGAGCAGGAAGTTGCTCTCGGGCGGGTACAGGCTCTCGGCGAAGGCGGTGCTGGCATCGAGGAGGCGCTCGACCTCGGGCTGGCGGGGCGGCTCGATGTCGACGGTCATGGGCGAGTGGTGCTGCGGCATCCGGTGAGCCTACGTCGCCGGTGTTTCGTCGCGATTTCGAAGTCGACCGTCTGCCCGCGTGGCCGCGATCGATCGCGGATCGCGATCGCTACGCTGGGCGCGACGCGGCTCCGCACCGTGCCGTCACGGGTCGACCGGAGCGCGAGACGTGAGGGGCGCGCGACATGAGTGACGACCGGATCCCGCAGGACGCATCGTCGGAATCGACCGGAGCGCCGCTCCAGTCGCCTCCGACCGACACGCCGGCGAAGCCCGCGGGAGTGAGCCGCGCCATGCTGCTCTGGGTCGGCGCAGCCGTCGTGCTCCTCTCGTTCGTGGCGTCGTTCCTCGGGGCGACGCTGGCGCGTTCGGCCGACGCGAACGAGGCGGTCGCCACCCCGACCCCGACGGCAGAGGTCGACGAGGCCGCCTACGAGGAGGCGCTCGCCGAGATCCTGCCCGCCGGGTCCGCCGTGCGCGCCGGTTCCGGCGTGCCCGAGTCGGGCAAGGGCTACGACGGAGACGTCTACATCGACATCGCCACGTCCGACGTCTACCTCTTCACGGACGGCGACTGGGCGCTCGTCGGCAACATCCGGGTGTCGGCGGCGGAGAACCTCGCAGGGGCGCCGGGCGCGACCGGGGAGACGGGTGCGAAGGGGGAGACGGGCGCGACCGGGGAGACCGGCGCGACCGGGGAGACCGGCGCACCCGGTGCACCCGGCACGCAGGTCGTGCTGGGCGTCGGCGAACCGGCCCCCGAGACCTGCACGACCGACGGTGACGTTTTCATCGACACCGAGACGGTGACGTTCTACCAGTGCACCGGCGGGGCATGGGTCCTCTCCGGCGCCACCACCGTCCCCGAGGTGACACCGGCCCCCGAGGGCTGAGCCGCTCGACGGCGGATGCCGCGTGCGGGACTTTCCCAGATGATTCCGGTATCGTGGCCGAGTCGGTTCTGGACACCGCGCCGTGCGCGGATGGGTTTGTGAGTCCAAAGGGCCGGTTTCGAGGCAAAGGCCTCGGATAGTCACCGTATGTGAACGGCCCCGGTCGACGATGCTCCGGGTTCTCAGTGTGCTGCGCCTGCAGTGGCGCTGCCATGTACACGAGTACAACCCAGGAAGTCACCATGCCCAAGAACAAGAAGCCCCAAGGCGGCAGGCCCGCCAAGAACTTCGATCCCTCGTACGCGAAGGGCGGCTCGAAGGGCGGCCCGGCGCGCGCCGGATCGCAGAAGCCCGGTTCGCGCAGCGAAGGCCACCGCGGCTACCGCCCCGAAGCCGACGCGCCTCGCAAGGAGCGTTGGTCGCGCGACGAGCGCGTCGCCACCGGTCGCGCCCCGCACCGTTCCGAGCGCGACGGCCGCGACGAGCGTGCGCCCCGTTCGAACGATCGCAACGATCGCCCCGCGCGTTCGTACGATCGCGACGAGCGTGCGCCCCGTTCGAACGATCGCAACGACCGCGCTCCCCGTTCCTTCGATCGCAACGACCGTCCCGCGCGTTCGTACGACCGCGACGACCGCGCTCCCCGTACGAACGATCGCAATGACCGTCCGGCCCGTTCTTTCGATCGGAACGACCGTCCGGCTCGTTCGTACGATCGCGACGAGCGTGCGCCCCGTTCGAACGATCGCAATGACCGCCCGGCGCGTTCCTTCGACCGGAACGACCGTCCGGCTCGTTCGTTCGACCGGAACGAACGTCCGGCGCGTTCCTTCGACCGTGACGACCGTGCGCCCCGTTCGAACGATCGCAATGACCGTCCGGCCCGTTCCTTCGATCGGAACGACCGTCCGGCTCGTTCCTTCGACCGTGACGACCGTGCGCCCCGTTCGTTCGATCGCAACGACCGCAATGACCGTCCGGCCCGTTCGTTCGACCGTGACGATCGCGCCCCCCGTTCGTTCGATCGCAACGACCGCAGCGACCGTCCGGCCCGTTCGTTCGACCGCAACGACCGTCCGGCCCGTTCATTCGATCGCAACGATCGCCCTGCGCGTTCGTTCGATCGCCCCGACCGTCCGGCCCGTTCCTACGACCGTGACGACCGCGCCCCCCGTCGTGACGTCGACCGCCCGGGCTTCAAGGAGTCGGGTCGCCGCGACTCGAGCTTCTACCCGGCGAAGGAGCAGGGCAACCGCTTCGCGCCGAACGACGACGTCGTGCTCGAGCGCCTCGAGGCCCAGGCCATCCAGGCGACCGACGCCGATGGCGTGAGCTTCGCCGACCTCGGCCTCGGCGGCAACGTCGTGAGCGCACTCAAGCAGCTCGGCGCCGAGTCGCCGTTCCCGATCCAGGCCGCGACCATCCCGGTCGTGCTCGAGGGTCGCGACGTGCTCGGCCGCGGCAAGACCGGTTCGGGCAAGACCATCGCCTTCGGCGCCCCGACCGTCGAGCGGCTCATGAAGCTCTGGGCCGAGTCCGGCAAGGCCGGCGGCAAGCGCCAGATGGGCCGCAAGCCCCGTGCGCTCATCCTCGCCCCGACCCGCGAGCTCGCCCTCCAGATCGACCGCACGGTGCAGCCCATCGCGCAGAGCGTCGGTCTCTTCACCACGCAGATCTACGGCGGTGTGCCGCAGGCCCGTCAGGTCGGCGCGCTCCAGCGTGGCGTCGACATCGTGATCGGCACCCCGGGCCGCATCGAGGACCTCATCGAGCAGCGCCGACTCGACCTCTCCGAGGTCGTCGTCACGGTGCTCGACGAAGCCGACCACATGTGCGACCTCGGCTTCCTCGAGCCCGTGCAGCGCATCATCCGCCGCACCGCGCCGGGTGGGCAGAAGCTGCTCTTCTCGGCGACCCTCGACCAGGGCGTGGCCGCGCTCGTCGACGAGTTCCTCGTCGACCCGGCAGTGCACGAGGTCGCCGGTGAAGACCAGGCCTCCTCGACGATCGAGCACCGCGTGTTCGTCATCGGCAACCACGAGAAGCGGGACATCGTCGCCGAGCTCGCGAACCGCGAGGGCAAGACGCTCGTCTTCTCCCGTACCCGCGCGTTCGCCGAAGACCTCACCGAGCACCTCGAGGACTACGGCATCCGTGCCGTCGCCCTGCACGGCGACCTGAACCAGTCGCGTCGTACCCGCAACCTCCAGCAGCTCACGAGCGGCCGGGTCAACGTGCTCGTGGCGACGGATGTCGCGGCACGCGGCATCCACGTCGACGACATCGACCTCGTGATCCAGGCCGACGCGCCCGACGAGTACAAGACCTACCTGCACCGCTCGGGCCGCACCGGCCGTGCCGGCAAGACCGGCCAGGTCGTCACGCTCATCCCGCGCAACCGCCAGCGCCGCATGGTCGAGCTGCTCGACCGGGCCGAGATCGACGTCGACTTCGTCGACATGCGCCTCGGCGACGACTTCGCGGGCGAGCTCGAGCGCGGCGCAGCCGCGGTCGAGGCCGACGCAGCGGTCGAGACGCTCGCCGCCGTTGAAACGACCGTCGAGGTCGAAGACGTCGTCGAGATCATCGAGGTCGAGGAGACCGTCGAGATCGTCGAGACCGAGTCGGCTGCCGCCGACGAGGAGCTCGCCGGCTGAGTGCTCCGGTACTGAACGATCGAAGGCCCGTGTCCGATGGACGCGGGCCTTCGTCGTCGCCCGGGACATCCCTGAATCGCAGTGCTCGAGCGACCACTAGGCTCGCGCCATGCGCCTCATCACCGGCGGTGCCGCCGCTGCCGCCCTCGTCCTGCTCCTCAGCGGCTGTGTCGCCGCCGCGCCGACGCCGACGGAGGCTCCCATCGCCGCGCCGACACCGGTCGAGACGACGCCGACTGGGCCGCTGATGTGCGACGAGCTGGCTCCGGGCGACCTCGTGGCCGCCGCGATGACCGGTGCCGACGGCGCTGTGCCCGATCCGGTACGCGCGATCCGGCCCACCGACGCGTTCGGCGCCGTCGAGCTCGCCGCGGCCGGCGCGCTCGGCTGCTCATGGCGTGTCGGCGAGCCGCCGACCGCGATCTACTCCGGCGATGCCGACGTGGCCTACCTCAGCATCGGCCTGCTTCCGGGTGCGGCCGGGCAGTGGCAGCCGGCCTGGGCCGGCGACGCTCCGTCGACCGACACGCTCGCGGTCGGTACCATCGAGGCGTCGACCGCCGTGGGCGAATCCGGCTGGCAGCTCACCGCCCCCGTCGGCGACGCCTGGATCGCCATGCGCCTGACCGCGTCGGGGCTCGGCACGACCGGTTCACGTTACGACGGTATCCCGCCGACCGAGATGCTCTCCCGTCTCGGCGCGCTCGCCGAAGCGTCGTTCTCGGCCGTGCAGGCGGCGTCGCCCGATCGGCTCGCGTTCCCGGCCGCGACGTCGCAGCGACAGGGCGACGCCGTCTGCAACGGCGGCCTCGACCCGCAGGGCATCGGCATGGCGCTCGACGTCACCTTCACGGAGACCGAGGTCGACGACCCGACGACGCGCGCACCGGACTCGTTCGAAGCCGCGGTCGCCGCGGCGGCACGCTCGTACTCGTGCGACTACCTCACCGACAGCATGCGCGGGCCCCACATCGCGGTCGTGCACGGTGCAGGCCAGTTCTTCGACCTGCTCGGACAGGCCGACGTGTCGACGGCGTTCGAGCCGCTCGACCTCTCGGCCGCGCCGGGCTACGCCGGGGGAGACGCCGCCATCCGTGCTCTCGTCACCGACGGACCGGCCTCGCCGGTGCTGTTGAAGGTCGGCGATTCGGTGTACGAGATCTACAGCAAAGATGGGGCCGCGGCAGTCGCCGAGGCGATCCTCGCGCAGATCCGCTGACCAGCGGGGCGACGGGGTGCGGTGCCGCCACGACCGTTCGAGTGGCTCGGGTGGCGCCGGGGACATCCGTTTGCCATAATTACTTCCTGAACGGTCGGTCGGGAATTCCTGATCCTCCGGAAGCCGCGCACCCTGCCTACGCTGGGTGCAGCGTTCCACCAGACAATGCGGTCAGGAGAGGGTGCCCATGAACAGCGCCAGGGCTGAGGCCTACCTCGTCGGCGGCGTGCGCACGCCCGTCGGACGCTACGGCGGAGCGCTCGCCGGGGTGCGGCCCGACGATCTCGCCGCCCTCGTCGTCGGCGAACTCGTGCGTCGCACCCGCCTCGACCAGGCCGGTGAGCTCGGCGCGATCGACGAGGTCATCCTCGGCGCCGCCAACCAGGCCGGGGAGGACAACCGCAACGTCGCCCGCATGTCGGTGCTGCTCGCCGGCCTGCCCGACGAGGTGCCCGGCATCACGGTCAACCGCCTGTGCGCCTCGGGCATGTCGGCGATCACGATGGCCGCGCAGGCGATCCGTGCCGGCGACGCCGATCTCATCGTCGCCGGCGGCGTCGAATCGATGACCCGAGCGCCGTGGGTGCAGGCCAAGCCCGATCGCGCGTGGGCGAAGCCGGGCGCCGCCTACGACACTTCGATCGGCTGGCGCTTCCCGAACCCGAAGCTCGTCGCCCGCGACAAGGCGACCTTCTCGATGCCCGAGACGGCCGAAGAGGTCGCCCGCATCGACGGCATCACGCGAGACGAGGCCGACGCCTTCGCGCTCCGCTCGCAGCAGCGGGCGGCCGCCGCGATCGCCGCCGGCCGGTTCGAGGCCGAGATCGTGGGCGTGCCGACCCATCGCGGCGAGGTGCTCGTCGATGAGGGGCCGCGCCCCGAGACCACGCTCGAGGCGCTGGCCGGGCTGCGGCCCGTCGTGCACGGCGGATCGGTCGTCACGGCCGGCAACTCGAGCGCCCTGAACGACGGCGCCTCGGCGATCCTCGTCGCGAGCGCCGCCGCCGTCGAGCGCTACGGGCTCACGCCGCGCGCCCGCGTCGTGGTCGGTTCCTCGGCCGGGCTGCCGCCCGAGATCATGGGACTCGGCCCGGTGCCGGCGACCGAGAAGGCGCTCGAGCGCTCGGGCATCGACCTCGACGACATCGGCTCGATCGAGCTCAACGAGGCCTTCGCGACCCAGTCGATCGCGTCGATGCGCCGCCTCGGGCTCGACCCCGAGCGCGTGAACGCCGACGGGGGAGCGATCGCGCTGGGGCATCCGCTCGGCTCGTCGGGCTCGCGCCTCGTCGTGACGCTGCTCGGCCGAATGGAGCGCGAGCAGTCGCGCTACGGCCTCGCCACGATGTGCGTCGGTGTCGGCCAGGGCAGCGCGCTCATCGTGGAGCGCGTCTGATGCCCGCTGCCCGCGAAGGCACCGCCGACGCGCCGCTCCTCGTCGAGCGCCGCGACGACCGGGTGATCGCCACGCTCAACCGGCCCGAGAAGCGCAACGCCATCGACCAGGCGACGATCGACGCACTCCACCTGTTGTGCGCCGAGCTCGAGGCGATCCCGCGCACGCTCATCCTCGCCGGCGCCGGCGGCGTCTTCGCCTCGGGTGCCGATATCGCCCAGCTCCGCGAACGACGAGCGGATGACGCACGCGCGGGCATCAACGCGAACGCGTTCGTGCGTCTCGCGCTGCTGCCGATGCCCGTCATCGCCGCCCTCGACGGGTACGCGCTCGGCGGCGGCGCCGAGCTCGCGTACGCGGCCGACATCCGCATCGCGACGCCGGCGCTGAAGATCGGCAACCCCGAGACGGGCCTCGGCATCATCGCCGCGGCCGGTGCGAGCTGGCGGCTGAAGGAGATCGTCGGCGACGCGCGTGCGATCGAGCTGCTGCTCACCGGGCGCACGGTCACCGCCGCTGAAGCGCTCGAGATCGGGCTCGTGAGCGAACTGCACCCGGCCGACGAGCTGCTGCCGGCCGCGCACGCGATCGCCGACCGCATCGCCCGCAACGACCGCGCGGCGACGATCGCGACGAAGCGCGTGTTCCGCGCACCGCGGGGCGCCCATCCCGCGGCCGATCTCGAGGAGCAGGCCGTGCTCTTCGAGAGTCCCGAGAAGCTGCGCCGCATGACCGAGTTCCTCGAGAGGAAGCAGAAGTGAACGAGACCGACACCGGAGCTCCGGCCGACGTCGGCGTGCTCGGCGGCGGGCGCATGGGCGCCGGCATCGCGCACGCCTTTCTGCTCGCGGGTTCGCGCGTCACCGTCGTCGAACGCGACGCCGCTGCCGCCGCTGCGGCCTCGACGCGGGTGCTCGACTCCGTCGCGGCATCCGTCGCCCGGGGCACCGCCGACGATGACGAAGCCGCGATCGCCGCCCGCTTCGCCGCCACGACGGACGTCGCCGACTTCGCCCGCTGCGACCTCGTCGTCGAGGCCGTGCCCGAAGACCTCGAGCTGAAGATCGACGCCCTGACCCGCGTCGAGGCCGTGCTCGCGCCGGGCGCCGCGCTCGCGTCGAACACCTCGTCGATCTCGATCGACCAGCTCGCGGCGCTGCTCGACCGGCCGTCGCGGTTCCTCGGCCTGCACTTCTTCAACCCCGTGCCCGCGTCGACGCTCGTCGAGATCGTGCGCGGCGAGGCGACCGAGGGGCCGCTCGTCGAGCAGGCCCGCTCCTGGGTGCACGCGATCGGCAAGACCCCGATCGTCGTCGCGGATGCCCCGGGCTTCGCCTCCTCGCGACTCGGCGTCGCGCTCGGGCTCGAGGCGATCCGCATGCTCGAAGACGGGGTCGCCTCGGCGGAGGACATCGACGCGGCGATGGCCCTCGGCTACAAGCATCCGATCGGGCCGCTGCGCCTGACCGACATCGTCGGACTCGACGTGCGACTCGGCATCGCCGAGTACCTCTCCTCGACGCTCGGCGAGCGATTCGCCCCGCCCGCGCTGCTGCGCCGCATGGTCGCCGAGGGCAAGCTCGGCCGCAAGACCGGCGAGGGCTTCTACCTCTGGGACGCCCCGTGAAAGGAACACCCATGAACACGATCCTGCCGAGCTACGTGAACGGCGAATGGTGGACCCCGGATGCCGCCGCGTCGGCGACCGAGGTGCGCGACGCCTCGACCGGCGAGGTCGTCACCCGCGTCTCGACCGAGGGGCTCGATCTCGGCGCCGCGCTCGAGTACGCCCGCACTGCGGGGCAGTCATCGCTCGGGGCGCTCACCTTCCACCAGCGCGCCGTGCTGCTCAAGCAGATGGCGCTCGCGCTGACCGAACGCAAGGCCGAGCTCTACGAGCTCTCCGCGCGCACGGGCGCCACGAAGCAGGACTCGTGGGTCGACATCGACGGCGGCATCGGCGTGCTCTTCACGTACTCCTCGAAGGGGCGTCGCGAGATGCCGAACTCGAAGGTCTACGTCGACGGCGCGGTCGAGCAGCTCTCGAAGGACGGCTCGTTCCTCGGCCGCCACATCTACACCCGGCTGCCCGGCGTCGCAGTGCAGATCAACGCCTTCAACTTCCCGGTGTGGGGCTCGCTCGAGAAGTTCGCCCCGGCCTTCCTCGCCGGAGTGCCGACGCTCGTGAAGCCCGCGACGCCCACCGGCTACCTCGCCGAGGCGTTCGTCCGCATCCTCGTCGAATCGGGCCTGCTGCCCGAGGGCTCGTTGCAGCTCGTCTCGGGCGGCGTGCCGACGCTCTTCGACCACCTGCGACTCGGCGACCTCGTCGCTTTCACCGGTTCGGCGTCGACCGCAGAGAAGCTGCGCTCCCACGATTCGGTGCAGACGGGCGGCGTGCGGTTCACGAGCGAGACCGACTCCATCAACGCGAGCGTGCTCGGCACCGATGCGGTAGCCGGCACCCCCGAGTTCGACGCGTACGTGAAGCAGCTCGTCACCGAGATGACGACCAAGGCCGGTCAGAAGTGCACGGCCATCCGCCGGGCGATCGTGCCCGCGGCATCCGTCGACGCCGTGATCGACGCCGTCCGCGCCCGCATCGCCGAGCGCGTCGTGCTCGGCGACCCGCGCGCCGAGGGCGTCACGATGGGCCCGCTCGCCTCGATCGCGCAGCGCGACGAGGTGCTCCGCCAGGTCGGCCGTCTCGAGGCGGGCGGCGGCGAGCTCGTCATCGGTTCGACGGATGCCCCGGCGGTCACCCTCGCCGACGGCGCCACCGGCGAGGCATCCGACGGCGCCTTCGTCGCGCCGATGCTGCTGCGATTCGCCGATGCCGCGAGCCCCGCGCTGCACGAGGTCGAGGCGTTCGGTCCGGTCTCGTCGATCCTCGGTTACGACTCCGTCGCCGAGGCGGCCGCACTCGTCGCCCGCGGCGGCGGATCGCTCGTGACGAGCGTCGCGACCCACGACCCCGAGGTCGCCGTCGCGCTCGCGACGGGCATCGCCGCCTACAACGGCCGCGTGCTCTTCCTCGACCGCGACGACGCCCGCTCGTCGACCGGCCACGGCTCGCCGCTGCCGAACCTCGTGCACGGCGGACCCGGTCGCGCCGGAGGCGGGGAGGAGCTCGGCGGCATCCGTGCCGTGCTGCACCACATGCAGCGCACGGCCGTGCAGGGATCGCCCGAGATGCTCACGGCACTCACCGGCGTCTGGCACGCCGGCGCCTCGTCGCAGCCCGGCGGCGTGCACCCGTTCCGCAAGTCGCTCGCCGAGCTGAGGATCGGCGACCAGGTCGTGAGCGCGTCGCGCACGGTGACGCTCGAGGACATCGAGACGTTCGCGCACTTCACCGGCGACACGTTCTACGCGCACATGGACGAGGCGGCGGCATCGGCGAATCCGTTCTTCCCGGGCCGGGTCGCGCACGGGTACCTGCTCGTGTCGTGGGCCGCCGGTCTCTTCGTCGATGCGGCACCGGGGCCCGTGCTCGCGAACTCGGGCCTCGAGAACCTGCGCTTCGTGACGCCGGTGTCGCCCGGCGACTCGATCCGCGTCGAACTCACGGCGAAGCAGATCACGCCGCGCGAGACCGACGAGTACGGCGAGGTGCGGTGGGACGCGGTGCTGAAGAACCAGGACGACGAGCTCGTGGCGGCGTACGACGTGCTCACGCTCGTGGCGAAGGAGCTCGCGCCGGCCTGAGGCGCGGTGGTCGGCGGCCCACCTACTCGGCGGCCGCCAGCACGGCCTCGACGAACCTCGCGGCGAGATACTCCTGACCCGCCTCGTTCAGATGGAGTCCGTCGCCGAGGTCGAATTCGGGGCTGTTGGCTTCATCGAGCCACATGCTCGGCGTGACCGGGTCGATGGAGAGGGCGCCCGCATCGGTCGCCGAGGTTCGGATGACGCCTGACTCGTCGCGGTTCCCGACGCCGCCGAACGGACCGGTCGGCCCGAAGACGATGACGTCGGCCTCCGGCCATGCCGCGCGTGCGGCATCGACCGCCGCGATGACGTTGTCCCGTTCAGTGTCGGCCGGCACGAAGAGGTCGTTGAGGCCGCCCTGCAGGACGACCAGGTCGTAGCTCGCCGCACCTTCGGCGTGCAGGTGGACCCGACTGGCGTAGTCGAGGCCGGTCCGACCGTCAGCTGCGGTGCCCTGAGTGAATCCGGTGCCGCTGACGCCGTCGATGGTCGCCTGCCATCCGCGATCTGCGGCGGCGATGTGGGCCCAGTCCGTGCCAGGCGCGATCCCGTAGCCCTCGGTGTACGAGTCGCCGATCACGAGCACCTCCGCACCCTCGGCGATGTGCGCCGGGGAGAGCGTCACGGCCGTTCCAGGGGTCGCGGACGTCGTAGGAGCATCGGCGCGACCCTCGGGAGAGGAGCTCGCGGACGCCACCGGCGAACCACCGCAGGCGGAGAGCAGCATCAGCGCGAGCACCGCGAACGGCGCCGCGGTCAGCGCAGCGCGGCGACGCCCGAGTCGATTCGTGCTCATCACCTCGATGCTAGGCGTGCCGCTGCGGATCACCCCCGAAGCGCGAGCGCGAAGGGCAGCACCTCGGTCGCGCCCGCCCGGCGGAGCTCGCGCGCGGCGATCGTGAGGGTCCACCGGCTGTCGGCCTGGTCGTCGACGAGCAGCACGCCGCCGGCTGGGACGTCGAGGGCGTCGGCCGAGAAGCGATCCCACAGTCCGGCGAGCCGGAACGCGCTGTTGCCGCCCGGCTGTCCGGTCGGACCGCCGTTTCGGAACTCGAGCGCACCGAGGTAGGGCAGTCGCCCGACCTCGGCGAGGCCGCGGGCGAGCGAGTCGACGAGCTGCGGGCGCGAGCGCGACGGCATCGCCACGACCGCGACCGGGCGCTCGGACCAGCCCCAGTCGGCGAGCACCCGTACGCACGCGGCGAGCACCTGCGGCGAGACGGGCGCATCGGGCGCTCCCGCTGCGAACAGCTCGCGCAGCGTGCCGCCCCAGCCGAGGTCGGTGAGGCGGGCCAGGGCGCGGCCCTCGCTCGCCTGTTCGGCGGGCGCGATGCGACCCTTGACCGGCACACCCAGCCGATCGGCGCCGGTGGGCCACGCTCGGCGCGGTTCGATGGGCACGCCGACGCGGTCGAGGGATTCGGCGGCGGTGGCCGTGGCGGATGCCGCGATCTCACGTGGGTACCAGACGCCCGCGCAGTTGTCGCACCGCCCGCAGGGCGCCGCCGTGTCGTCGTCGAGCGATCGCTGCAGGAACTCCATGCGGCATCCGTCGGTCTGCTCGTAGTCGATCATGTGCTGCTGCTCGGCCAGCCGCTCGGCGGCGATGCGCTCGTAGCGCTCGGCGTCGTAGACCCATGGCGCTCCGGTCGCGATCCAGCCGCCCTGCACGCGGCGCACCGCGCCGTCGACGTCGAGCACCTTGAGCAGCAGCTCGAGCGGAGTGCGGCGGATGTCGACCATCGCCTCGAGGGCCGGTGTGGAGACCGGCACGTCGGAGAGGGCGCCGATGACCCGCTCCGCTCGCTCCTGATCGGGCATCGACGCGGTCGCGAAGTAGTGCCAGATGGCGGCGTCTTCGGTGCCGGGGAGGAGGAGCACGTCGGCGCTCTCGCTCGCGCGCCCGGCGCGCCCGACCTGCTGGTAATAGGCCACCGGAGACGACGGAGCCCCGAGGTGCAGCACGAACCCGAGGTCGGGCTTGTCGAAGCCCATGCCGAGTGCGCTCGTCGCCACGAGCGCCTTGACCTCGTTGCGCTTCAGCATGCCCTCGGACTCGGTGCGCTCGTCGGTGTCGGTCTGCCCCGTGTAGGCGCGCACCTCGTGCCCGCGTTCGCGGAGCAGTCGGGCGGTGTCGTTGGCGGCAGCGACCGTCAGCGTGTAGATGATGCCCGAACCCGGCAGGTCGTCGAGGTGGCTGAGGAGCCAGGCCAGTCGGCTCGGCGAATCGGGCAGGCGCAGCACGCCGAGCCGCAGCGACGCCCGGGCGAGCGGCCCGCGGATCGTGAGCACCTCGGGCGCGTCGCCGCCGTCGGCCGCACCCGTGCCGAGCTGCTCGGCGACGTCGGCGACGACCCGGCTGTTCGCGGTCGCAGTGGTCGCGAGCACCGGCACCTCGGCGGGCATCTGCGAGATGAGGTCGCGGAGGCGCCGGTAGTCGGGCCGGAAGTCGTGGCCCCAGTCGCTGATGCAGTGCGCCTCGTCGACGACGAGCATGCCGATGCGCCGCACGAGGGCAGGCAGCTGCTCTTCGCGGAACGTCGGGTTGTTCAGTCGCTCGGGGGAGACGAGCAGCACGTCGACCTCGTCGCGATCGAGCTGGGCGAGCACGTCGCTCCACTCGTGCGCGTTCGTCGAGTTGATCGCCACGGCCCGCACGCCCGCACGCTCGGCGGCCGCGATCTGGTCGCGCATGAGGGCGAGGAGCGGCGAGACGAGCACGGTCGGCCCCGCGCCCCGCCGGCGCAGCAGCAGCGTCGCGACGAAGTACACCGCCGACTTGCCCCACCCCGTGCGCTGTACGACGAGCGCACGGCGACGCCCCTCGACCAGCGCCTCGATCGCCTCGAACTGCCCGTCGTGGAACTCGGCGTCGCTGCGCCCCACGAGCTCGCGCAGGGCGGCGAGCGCAGCGGATCGGGTGTCGGAGGGCTGCGCTGCGATGGTCATCCCCCCACTCTGGCGCACGCGACCGACAGGCGGCTGGGCGACCGGCCCCCACCCACCTCAGATGACCGGCCGAGGAATAGGGCGATCTCCGGATGCCGCACCCCCGCCTTAGCGAGGAGTCTCGACTCAGACACACAGGAGCAGACATGTTGATCTCGGAAATCGCCTTCCCGCACCTCGTCGCCGCGAACGACGAGCGCATCGCCGTCGACCTCGAGCGCCGCCGAGTGGCCCTCGAGCGCCGGGCCGAGGCGGTGGCGACCACGGGTGCAGCACCAGCGGCGCCGGCAGCGGCGACCGAGCGGTCACCGCGCCACGGGGCATCCCGCCGGCATCCGGCGAACCGGATGCCGCGCCCCGCGGCGTGATCGCTTGACTGGGGCCTCTGCGCCCACCACCCTGAACGCATGAGCGAATCGACGCGCACCGCCGCCCGTGGTGCGGCCTTCTGGATCTGCTACGCGGTCACGGTCATCAGCGCCGGGGTGAGCGTCACCTACTCGGTGCTCGCCGTGATCGACGGCGGACTCGAGGCGAGCGACGCGCTGTACGCGACCTCGCGAAGCGTTGCGCTCGTGGTCATGGCGCTCGTGGCGCCGATGTTCAGATCCGACGCGGGCCTGCTCATCATCGCGGTAGCGATGACCATCGTGCAGGGCATCGACTCGTTCATCGGTGCGGTGCAGGGCGACGTGGCAAAGACCATCGGGCCGGCGGTGCTGTGCATCGTGACGATCGTCGCCGCGACGTTCCTCGCCCGCAGCGACCGCATGCGCAGCCTCGACTGACCCGCGTCAGCCGAGCAGCTCGTCGACGCGGTTCGAGGTCGGCATGCGCAGGCCGTCGAGGGCGATGGCGATCACGTCGCCGGCGAGCCGGTCGGCATCCTCCTTGCCGCCGGGGCGGTACCACTCGACGATCGAGTTGATCATGCCGAATGCGAGGCGGGCGACGACGCTCGGGTCGATGTCGGAGCGGAGGCTCCCCTCGGCCTGCGCCTCCTCAACGAGCGAGGTGACCGCCCGGTCGAAGGCGCGCCGACGTGCGAGGGCGCGCCGCTCGACCTCGGTGTTGCCGCGAACGCGGAGGAGCAGCGTCACCGACGGCAGCCTGTCGACGAGCACGTGCACGGCGCCGCCGAGCACCGCCTCGAGTCGATCGGCCGCGCGGCCCTGCGTGGCACCCGATTCGCCGAGCACGCCCTCGAGGGCACTGAGCGCGTCGTCGAGGGCGCGCTCGAGGATCTCGTCCTTCGAAGCGAAGTGGTGGTAGATCGCCGACTTCGAGAGGCCGAGCCGATCGGCGAGCACGCCCATCGAGGTCGCGTCGTAGCCGTACTGGTTGAACGCGGCGACGGCGACCTCGAGGATCCCCTGCTGGTCGTACCCGGGGCGCCCCCGTCGAAGTGAACCGTTCTCGCTCATCGCCATCATCTTCGCACCCGGCGGTCAGTGCGGGCGGCAGGTGCCACGCGACATCCGCTCACGCGCCCCGCAGATCGTAGACGCGCTTGTACTTGCCCTCGCTGCGGGGGAGCGCGCCCGGCTCTTCGAGCTGCACGGCGACGGTCGATCCGATGCCCTCCTTGATGCGCTTGGCGAGCACCACGGTCGCGGCCTGGCAGACCTCGACCGAGAGGTCGGGGTGCCGCTCGATGCGCACGGTCATGTCGTCCATCGTGCCCGTGCGGCGCAGCTCGAGGATGAAGTGCGGCGTGAGCTGCTCGATGCCGAGCACGATCTCCTCGATCTGCGTCGGGAAGAGGTTCACTCCGCGCAGGATGATCATGTCGTCGTTGCGACCGGTGATCTTCTCGATGCGGCGCATGCCGGGGCGGGCGGTGCCGGGCAGCAGGCGCGTGAGGTCGCGCGTGCGGTACCGGATGACGGGGAACGCCTCCTTCGTGAGCGAGGTGAACACGAGCTCGCCCATCTCGCCGTCGGCGAGCTGCGCGCCGGTGTCGCCGTCGATGATCTCGGGCAGGAAGTGGTCCTCCCAGATGTGCGGCCCGTCCTTCGTCTCGAGGCACTCGTTGCCGACGCCGGGGCCCATGACCTCGCTGAGGCC
Source organism: Agromyces sp. NPDC056389 (assembly GCF_042262385.1). Taxonomy (NCBI): domain Bacteria; kingdom Bacillati; phylum Actinomycetota; class Actinomycetes; order Micrococcales; family Microbacteriaceae; genus Agromyces; species Agromyces sp. NPDC056389. The sequence goes on along the minus strand of NZ_JBHJPN010000001.1, from coordinate 1,815,443 downwards.
GTAGATGTCGAGCGCGTCGATGCCGAGGCGCTGCTCGAGTTCGTGGCGCATCTCGTTCGTCCACGGTTCGGCGCCGAGCACGGCGACCTTCAGCGAGGTCGAACGCGGGTCGATGCCCTGCTCGACCATGCAGTCGGCGATCGTCAGCAGGTAGCTCGGCGTGCAGAGGATCGCGTCGGGCTCGAAGTCGAGGATGAGCTGCACCTGCCGCGCGGTCTGCCCGCCCGACATCGGGATGACGGTCGCGCCGAGCTTCTCGATGCCGCCGTGCGCGCCGAGTCCGCCGGTGAAGAGACCGTAGCCGTAGGCGTTGTGCACCTTCATGCCCGGGCGGATGCCGCTGGCCCGCAGCGACCTCGCGATGAGCGTCGCCCAGCGGTCGAGGTCGCCCTTCGTGTACCCCACGACGGTCGGCCGCCCGGTGGTACCGCTCGAGGCGTGGATGCGCGCGACCTGCTCCATGGGCACGGCGAACATTCCGAACGGGTAGGTCTGGCGCAGGTCCTCCTTCGTCGTGAAGGGCAGCTTCACGACGTCGGCGAGCGAGCGGATGTCGCGGGGGTGCACTCCCGCCTCGTCGAACTTCCTCGTGTAGAGGGGCACGTTGTCGTAGGCGTGCTGCACGGTCTGCTGCAGTCGCTCGAGCTGGAGCGCCTCGACCTCGGCGCGGGACATCCGCTCTTCGGGGTCGAGCTCGTCGGGTGCTGCGGGGGCGAGGCCGGAGTTGGAGGGGGAGGTGGTCGTCGTCGACACGGGGGCTCCTGGTGGCTGGGTCAGGTCAGATGGTGCGGTTGGTGGAGATCGAGCGGCCGCGGAACTCGGCGACGGCGTCGCCCTGCTCGTCGACGACCGTGACGTCGTAGAGGCCGGTGCGGCCGCTGCGGGCGCGACGCACGGCGGTGGCCGTGAGGGTCTGCCCGACGACCGTGGACTTCAGGAAGGTGATGTCCGCGCCCGCGGCGACGGTGATCGTGTCGTCTTCGTTGCAGGCGATCGCGAATGCGGTGTCGGCGAGCGTGAAGACGAAGCCGCCGTGGGTGATGTGGAAACCGTTCGTCATGTCGTCGCGAACCCGCATGGAGACGACCGCGTGGCCGGGCTCGTCGACCTCGACGACCATGCCGAGCGCCGCGGAGGCCTGGTCGCGCTGCATCATCGCGCGGGTGGAAGTGGTCGAGGCATCCGCCATGTGAAGCTCCTCATCGAGTTCATGCGTTCGCGCGCCGTTGCCGCAGCGCTCGAGATGAGCATATACTAACTGAACGATCGGTTAGTAATGCCGAATCCAGAGACACAGGAGTCGACGATGACCTCTCCAGCAGACCTCAGCGTGGCCGGTGCCGACCAGCCGGGTGACGCGGCCGCACAGGCGCTGTTCGACGACCTCATCGCCGCCGACTCCCGCATCGAGCCCCGCGACTGGATGCCCGAGGCGTACCGCAAGACGCTCATCCGGCAGATCTCGCAGCACGCGCACTCCGAGATCATCGGCATGCAGCCCGAGTCGAACTGGATCACGCGTGCCCCGAGCCTGAAGCGCAAGGCGATCCTCATGGCCAAGGTGCAAGACGAAGCGGGCCACGGGCTCTATCTCTACTCCGCGGCGCAGACCCTCGGCATCACGCGTGAAGAGATGATGGACCAGCTCATCGAGGGCCGTGCGCGCTACTCGTCGATCTTCAACTACACGACGCCGACGTGGGCCGACATGGGCGCGATCGGATGGCTCGTCGACGGCGCCGCGATCTGCAACCAGGTGCCGCTCTGCCGCGCGTCGTACGGCCCCTACGGCCGGGCGATGGTGCGCATCTGCAAGGAGGAGTCGTTCCACCAGCGGCAGGGCTTCGAGATCCTGCTCGAACTCATGCAGGGCACCGAGGCGCAGCGCGAGATGGCGCAGGACGCCGTGAACCGCTGGTACTGGCCCGCGCTGCAGATGTTCGGTCCGCCCGACGACCAGTCGCCGAACTCCGCCCAGTCGATGGCGTGGAACATCAAGCGCTTCTCGAACGACGAGCTGCGCCAGCGCTTCGTCGGCATGCTCGTGCCGCAGGCCGAGGTCATGGGCGTGACGCTGCCCGACCCGAACCTGCGCTTCAACGAGGAGACCGGCGAGTACGACATGAGCGAGATCGACTGGACCGAGTTCAACGAGGTGCTCGCGGGGCGCGGTCCCGCGAACGCGGAGCGCATCCGCCGACGCCGCGAGGCCCACGAAGACGGCGCCTGGGTGCGCGAGGCGGCCCACGAGTACGCCCGCAAGCAGTCCGAGCGCGCGCTCGCCGCCGCAGGGGCGGTGGCCTGATGTCGACACCCGGCGAGATCGGCACCGAGGCGTGGCCCCTCTGGGAGGTCTTCGTGCGCGCCAACCGCGGCCTCTCGCACGTGCACGTGGGTTCGCTGCACGCGCCCGACGCCGACATGGCCGTGCGCAATGCGCGCGATCTCTACACGCGTCGCAACGAGGGCGTGTCGATCTGGGTGGTGCCCGCCGACGCGATCACCACGAGCGATCCCGACGCGAAGGGCGCCTTCTTCGAGAGCCCCGCAGGCAAGAACTACCGCCACGCCGTCTACTACACGAAGAGCGAAGGGGTGAAGCACCTGTGAGCGGCGCAGACCTCGACCCGCACGGCGACCTCCACGGCGACGTCTCCGTCGATCGGCTCGCACTCGCCGAGGAGCTCGCGGGCACCGCGGCCGACGGCAGCACGGTCGTCGCCTCGGCGGATGCCGCGGAGTACGCGCTGCGGCTCGGCGACGACGCCCTCGTGCTCGCCCAGCAGCTCGGCATGTGGATCGCCCGCGCGCCCGAGCTCGAGGAGGACGTGGCGCTCGGCAACATCGCCCTCGATCTCATCGGTCACGCCCGATCGCTGCTGCACTACGCCGGCACTGCGAGCGGTCGCAGCGAAGACGACCTCGCCTACTGGCGCGGTGAGTCCGAGTTCCGTAACGCCTGGCTCTTCGAGCAGCCGAACGGCGACTTCGCCCACACGATCGCGCGGCAGCTCGCGGCATCCGTCTACCTGTACGAGCTGTACTCGCAGCTGGTCGACTCGACCGATCCGACGCTCGCGGCGATCGCCGCGAAGTCGGTGAAGGAGGTCGACTACCACCGCGACCACGCGACCCAATGGGTACTGCGGCTCGCGGACGGCACCGAGGAGTCGCGCCGGCGCATGCTCGTCGCGATCGCCGACACCTGGCCCTACGCCGACGAGCTCTTCGTCGACGACGCCCTCGTCGAGCGACTCGCCGCGACGGGGGTCGCGGTGCTGCCGTCGACCCTGCGACCGGCATTCGACGCCGTCATCGACGAGGTGTTCGCCGAGGCCGTGCTCGAGCGCCCGGCCGGCCGCACCGCGTTCACCGCTTCGGGCGGCGGCCGCGACGGCCGTCACACCGAGCACCTCGGGCCGCTCCTCGCCGAGATGCAGGTGCTCGCCCGCGCGCACCCCGGAGCATCATGGTGACCGCGGTGGCGCAGCGCGCCGCGGCATCCGTCGCCCGGCCGGTGCCGAGCGATCCGGCGTCCGCGCGCGCGTGGGCGGTCGCCGCGACCGTGACCGACCCCGAGATCCCCGTGCTCACGATCGAAGACCTCGGCGTGCTCCGCTCGGTCCAGGTCGGCGACGACGGCGCCGTGCGCGTGCAGCTGACACCCACCTACAGCGGATGCCCCGCGCTCGACGCCATGCGCGACGACGTGCTGCTCGCCCTCACGCACGCCGGCTACGGCGACGTGCGGGTCGATCTCGTGCTCGCACCGGCGTGGACCACCGACTGGATGAGCGACGCCGGCAAGGAGAAGCTGCGCCGGTACGGCATCCAGGCGCCGAGCGGCACCGCGGCCGCTCGCCCGGCCGGCCCCGTGCGCGTGCAGCTCGCCGTGAAGTGCCCGCGCTGCGACTCCCTGAACACCCGTGAACTCGCCCGCTTCGGCTCGACATCGTGCAAGGCCCTCTACGAGTGCCGCGACTGCCTCGAGCCCTTCGATTACTTCAAGGTGCTCTGATGGCCGCCCGCAACCTGGGGTCGACGGCGACTCCGCCGAGCGACGCTGCGGTCGCCGAGTCGTTCCTCGCCTCGACGGTCGGCGGCGAGTCTCTGTCGAAGAACGAGGCGGCCAAGCGCCATCGCGCGCGCTTCCACTCGCTCGAGGTCGCCGAGGTGCGCCCGCTCACGGCCGACGCCGTCGAGGTCACCTTCGCGGTGCCCGACGACCTCGCCGACGACTACACGTACCTGCCCGGCCAGTACGTGGCGCTCCGCAAGGACTTCGACGGCCACGAGCTGCGCCGCAGCTACTCGATCTGCCGGCCGCCCGTGCGGGGCAGCGTCTCGGTCGCCATCAAGCGCGACCTCGGCGGGCTGTTCTCGACGTGGGCGAACACCGAACTCGTCGCGGGCGACACCCTCGACGTGATGAGCCCGCAGGGCACGTTCACCTCGAGCCTCGACGCCCTCGACGGCAAGCACATCGTCGGCATCGCCGCGGGGTCGGGCATCACCCCGCTCATGGCGCTCGCCCACACGGTGCTGTCGCGCTCGGAGACATCCGAGTTCGAGCTCGTCTACACGAACCGCTCGACGCTCGACGTGATGTTCCTCGAGGAGCTCGCCGAGCTGAAGGACCGCTACCCGTCTCGCCTCGCCCTGCACCACGTGCTCTCGCGCGAGCAGCGCACCGCGCCGCTCCTGTCGGGGCGCATCGACGGCGAGAAGCTCGATCGCATGCTCGACGTGCTGATCCGCCCCGAGACGGTCGACGAGTGGTTCCTCTGCGGGCCGTTCGAGCTCGTGCAGCTCGCCCGCGACACCCTCGAGGCGCGCGGCGTGCCCGTGAAGCACGTGCGCTACGAGCTCTTCACGACCGATGCCGACCGGGTCGAGCCGCGCCATGGCCGCCCCGTCGTGGTCGAGCGCGGCGAGCCGACCGTTGCGATCGAGTTCACGCTCGACGGCCAGTCGACGAGCGTCGACAGCCCGGTGAGCGCGAACGAGTCGATCCTGAACGCGGCGCTTCGGGTACGGCCCGACGTGCCGTTCGCGTGCGCCGGGGGAGTGTGCGGCACCTGCCGTGCACGCCTCATCGAGGGCAGCGTCACGATGACCGAGAACTACGCCCTCGAACCCGACGAGCTCGAACGCGGCTACGTGCTCACGTGCCAGTCCCACCCCAAGTCCGAACGGGTCGTCGTCGACTACGACGTCTGACACCGAGAGCCTGCGAACGGGTCGACGGAGACCCGGGGAACGGAGCATCATGATCGAACTCACCGTGGCCGACGGCGTCGCCGAGGTCGTGCTGAACGCCCCCGAGAAGCTCAACGCGCTCGACGAAGCTGCGATCGGCGAGCTGGCCGCGGCCTACCTCGAGGCCGAACGGCTGGCGCAGACCGGCGACATCCGCGCGCTCGTGCTGCGCGGCGAGGGCCGGGCCTTCTGCGCCGGACGTGACATCTCGGGCGTCGACCCGCGCGAAGACGACGTGCTCGGCTACCTCGGCGGACTCGTCGAGCCGCTCCTGCAGCGCATGGCCGGCATCCCCGTGCCGACGTTCGCGGTCGCGCACGGCGCATGCCTCGGCGTGGGCCTCGGCCTGCTCATCGCCTCCGACATCGTCTACGTCGCCGACACCGCGAAGATCGGCTCCCCGTTCGCGAACCTCGGGGCGACGCTCGACTCGGGCGGACACGCCCTCTTCGTCGAGCGTCTCGGCGCGCACCGCACGATGGACCTCATCGTCACCGGCCGGCTCATGTCGGGTGCCGAAGCCGTCGCCGCGGGTCTGTTCTCCCAGGTCTTCGCCGCCGATGAGGTGACGGATGCCACCCGCGCTGCGGCCCGCGCCGCGGCATCCGGAGCGACCCAGGCGTTCGTCGCCTCGAAGCGGCTCGTCGCGGCCCTTCGCGATGACCGGCTCGGGCTCTGGGCGTCGATGTCCGAGGAGAACCGCGCGCAGGCCGCCCTCTGCGACACCGCCGACTACCGCGAGGGCTTCGCCGCGTTCCAGGAGAAGCGGAAGCCGGAGTTCACCGGCCGCGGCTGAGAGGGCGTGCCCGCCGCGTGCGTTCGGTGGAGTCCTGCTTGTCTCCCCCCGCATCTCCGACCGCCTTCCCGAAGCAGGGCGCCTTCCGTGAAGCGGCATCGCTTCCTTGAGGCGGGCCGCGCTTCCCTGACTCGGGTATGCCAGTTCCGCCTCATCGATGGGGCGGGCCGCTGTCCCGATTCGAGTGTGCCAGTTCCCCCTCATTGGTGAAGTGGGTCCGGCCCGGCTTACGGATGACTTGGCTCGGCCTTCCTGATTCGGGTGTGCCAGTTCCCCCTCATCGATGAGGCGGAACTGGCACACCCTGGATGGAACGGTCAGAGCCGGAGAGACGGCCCGAACTCGTCGATGAGAGTGCCGACGCGAGCTCAGGCCCGACGGGTTGAGAGCTCTGGCCCGACGGGTTCAGCGGAGCGGACGCGGCCCCGCCCAACTGAGCGACGCGAACTCCTGCGCCGCCCTCGATCGTCAGTGCTGGTCGTGCTCGGCGATGTCGCGATCGAGGTCGTCTTCGATGAGCAGATCGCGTCGCACGTGGTCGCTGCGGTAGGCCGACCGGCCGAGCATGTGCGCGGTCATCGGCTGGGTCAGCAGCTGGAACGTCATCACGAGCACGACCGTCGTCAGCACGCCCCACGTCGGCACCTGCACGACGATCGCGACGAGCACGGTCGCAAGCCCCAGCACCTGCGGCTTCGTCGCGGCGTGCAACCGCGTGAGCACGTCGGGGAACCGCACGATGCCGATGCCCGCGGCCATCGACAGGAACGCGCTCACGAGGATGAGGAGTCCGACGGCGATCTCGGCGGCGCTCACGATGCGTCCTGCTTCGCCATGAACCGTGCGATCGAGATGGAGCCCACGACAGCGAACATCGCGAGCACGAGCATGACCACGAGGGTGTCGGTGTGCTTGTTGATCGCCATCTCGGCGCCGAGCGCGCAGATCGCGATGGCGAGCAGCACGTCGGTCGCGAGTGCGCGGTCGAGGATCGACGGACCGCGGATGATGCGGTACACGGCGGCGAGCGCGCCGATGCCGAACATGACGCCTGCGAGCAGACTGACGATCTGGATGAAGGTCATGAGCCGGATCCCTTCGTCTGAGGGCGGAGCGCCCGGCGTTCGCGGCGGGCCTGGCGAACGGAGACCGCCTGGGCGTGCGTGCCGATCGCGAGCACGATGCGCTCTTCGGTGCCGAGCACGGCGCTGCGCACCCGATCGATGTCGGCCGGCGTGCGCGTGCCGAGGGCGTGCAGGTAGAGCAGACCCCGTTCGCGATCGATGTCGACGACGACGGTGCCGGGCACGACCGAGATCGCCTCGGCGGTCAGCGTCGTCACGAGGTCGGAGCGGGTGAGCAGCTGCACGGCGATGATCGAGTTCATCGGCTTCCACCGCGGGTCGATCGCGAGCACCGCGACCTGCAACGAGGCGACCGTGACGTCGAACATCATGCGCAGGCCGAGCAGCAGGCCCCGCCATGGGTTGAACCGGCCGCTGAGCAGCACGGGCGGCAGGTACAGCACGCGGGTCACGCCGATCGCGAGCAGGATGCCGGTCACCACCGTGAGCACGGTGACCTGGTCCCAGAGGAACACCCACAGGAAGACGAGGGCGACGAGCAGCGGCAACTGCCGCCAGACCGAGCGCCAGCGCGAGACATTCGCTGCGGCGTGCGTCATCGGATGCCTCCCGGGAAGACGAGGGACACGTACGCCCCGGCATCGAGGAGGTCCGCGGCGGCGCGCCCGGTGAGCTCGAAGAGGGGCCCGGCGAACACCGTGAGGCAGATCGTCACCATGACCAGTGCGCTCGTCGCGACGACCATGAGCACCGGAGTGGTGCGGGTCGCGGTGACCGTGGCGCCCTCGGGTGCCTCCAGCACCGACCCGAGCAGCACCGACTCGTAGCCCTCGAGTTCGCGCCGGCCGCGCCAGAACGCCATATTCCAGAAGCGCGTGAGCGCATAGAGCGTGATGAGCGAGGTGATGGCACCGGCGGCGATGACGATCCAGACGAGCCAGGCGTTGGCGGGGTCGGCCGCGGCCTCCTCGCCGCCCGCGAGGAAGAGCCCGGTCTTGCCGAGGAATCCCGAGAACGGCGGGATGCCGCCGAGGTTCAGGGCGGGGATGAAGAACAGCACGCCGAGCAGCGGCGATGCCTTCAGGAGGCCCGCGAGCCGATTGATGGAGGTCGCGCCACCGAAGCGCTCGATGAGGCCGGTGGTGAGGAACAGTGTCGTCTGCACGGTGATGTGGTGCACGACGTAGTAGATGGTTGCCGCGTAGCCGAGCTGCGAGCCGAGCGCGATGCCGAAGATCATGTAGCCGATGTGGCTCACGAGCGTGAACGAGAGCAATCGCTTGATGTCGGCCTGGGTCAGGGCGCCGAGGATGCCGATCAGCATGGTGAGCCCGCCGATCACCATGAGCAGCACCGTGACGTCGCTCTCGGTGAAGATCACGGTCTCGGTGCGGATGATCGCGTACACGCCGACCTTCGTCAGCAAGCCCGCGAACACCGCGGTGACCGGTGCCGGCGCCGTCGGATACGAGTCGGGCAGCCAGAACGACAGCGGGAAGACCGCGGCCTTGATACCGAAGGCGATGAGCAGCAGCAGGTGCAGCATGAGCTGCACTTCGCCGGGCAGCTCGGCGAGGCGCACCGAGAGCTGCGCGATGTTCACGGTGCCGGTCGCCCCGTAGATGAGGGCGATGGCGCTCAGGAAGAAGAGCGAGGAGACGAGGCTCACGATGATGTACGTGACGCCCGCGCGGATGCGCTCGCCCGTGCCGCCGAGGGTGAGCAGCACGTAGCTCGCTGACAGCAGGATCTCGAAGCCGACGTAGAGGTTGAACAGGTCGCCGGCGATGAACGCGTTGAAGACGCCCGCCGACAGGATCAGGTAACTCGGGTGGAAGATCGACACCGGCGTCTCGCGATGTTGATCGGCGATGCCCTGCCCGACCGAGTACACGAGCACGACGAGCAGCATGATCGCCGAGATGACGAGCATGATCGCCGACAGCCGGTCGACGACGAGGGTGATGCCCCACGGGGCATCCCACCCGCCGATGTAGACGACGGCCGGGCCGTTCGCGTCGACCGAGACGAGCAGCACCGCGGCGATCACGGTGACCGCGGCGAGCACGCCGAGGCTGACGGCCATCTGGGCGCGGCGGTGACGGCCGAGGATCAGCGCGCTGGCCGCGCCGAGCAGGGGCAGCAGCACGACGAGGGGAACGAGCACGGCGGTCATGGCTTGCCTCCCTCGTCTCGGTCGCGAGCGGATGCCTCGAGCTCGAGTTCCTCGATGAGGTCTTCGTCGGGCTCCTCATCGCTCGCGTCGATGAGGTCTTGGATGGCCTGGTCGTCGGCCGCCGAGCTGCGGATGAGGTCGGCCGCCTCCTCGGCGTCTTCGGCGATGTCCTCCTCGTCGTCGACGAGGTCGCCTTTCGCACCGAGCTGCGCGAGCCACCATGAACGGTAGATCAGGGCGAGCATGAAGGCCGTGATGCCGAGGTTGATGACGATGGCCGTGAGCACGAACGCCTGGGGGAGCGGGTCGGAGATCGCGTCGGAGTCGACGCCCTCGCCGAGGATCGGCGCGAGACCCGGCGCCCCGCTCATGAGGTAGATGAGGATGTTCACGGCGTTGCCCACGAGCAGGAACCCGATGAGCACCCGGGTGAGGCTGCGTTCGAGCATGATCGAGACGCCCGCGCCGAAGAGCACGGCCATGAGCACGACGAGGGTCAGTGAGGCGGTCATGGGCGGGCCTCCTCGGGTTCGGGCAGGCGGGCGCCGCCGCTGTACTCGGCGCCGTCGGCGTGCTCTGCACCTTCGCGGTGCTCTGCCGAGCCCTCGCCGTCACCGGTCGTGAAGTCGCCGTCGCCGTCGTCGGCCGTCTGGCGTTCCTCTTGACGGTCGACCTCGCCGCCGAGCGAACGCAGGATGTCGAGCACGAGGCCGACGACCACGAGGTAGACGCCGATGTCGAAGAGCGTCGAGGTGCCGATCGAGATCGTGCCGAGCAGCGGCACCTCGGTCTCGAACCAGGCGGACTCGAAGACCGGCCCGCCGAAGAGCAGCGAGCCCGCGGCGGTGCCGGCGGCGAGCAGCAGGCCCGTGCCGAGCAGTCGCCCCGCGTCGACGGGCGCCGCCTCGCCGAGTTCGTACCGGCCGCCGGCGAGATAGCGGGCGACGAGGGCGAGCCCCGCGAGCAGGCCGCCGGCGAAGCCGCCGCCTGGCGCGTTGTGCCCGACGAAGAGGAGGAACACCGACACGATGATCGCTGGGTGGAAGAGCAGGCGCACGAGCACCTCGATGAGGATCGAGCGGTTGCGCGGCGAGATCGTGCGGCCGGCGAGGAGCCACGTCTGCCGGGTCTCCGCGGCCTCGCCCGCGGCATCCGTCTCGCCCTCGGTGTCGGCGAGGCTCGTGCGGGGCGCGCGGATCGACCACGCGGGCTCGGGCACCGGTCGCAGCCGGTCGCGGCGGTTCACGAGCCCCTCGACGTGGTCGAGGCGCGGGGCGCCGCCCGTGCGGCCCGAGACGAAGATGAGGCTCGCGACGCCCGTGGCGACCGCGACGAGTACCGAGATCTCGCCGAGTGTGTCCCACGCGCGGATGTCGACGAGCATGACGTTCACGATGTTCTTGCCGTGCGCCTCGAGGGCGAGGGCGGGCAGGCCCTCTGCGATCGTCGGTTCGATGCGAGCGCCGAGCGCGACGAGGCCGAGCACGCCCATGACGATGCCGGCGAGGGCGCCGATGATGCCGCGCGCGAGCTTGTGCACCGGCGGGTTGCGCTGGGCGATCTGCTTCGGCAGGCGCCGCAGCACGAGCACGAAGACGACGAGCACGATCGTCTCGACGAGCGCCTGGGTGAGGGCGAGGTCGGGGGCGCCCGACATGCCGAAGAGCAGCACGAGCCCGTAGCCCGTGACGCTCACGAGCAGCACCGCGGTCATGCGCTGGCGCACCGTCGCGGCGGCGATCGCCGCGACCGCCATGACGAAGGCGAGGAACGGCTGGGCGGGGTAGTCCCACAGCCGGATCTCGCTCGGCCACGAGGTGTTCAGGATCGAGAGCGTGCCGAGGCCGCCGATGAAGACCGCGATGATGATCGCGAGATAGCCGGGCAGGCCCCGCGACTGGATGGTGGTCGTGACCGTCGCGGCGAGCCGGTCGACGACCGACACGATGCCGAGGTACCCCCGGGCCGAGTCGAGCACGGGTGCCACGGCGGCCTGGAGGCGGGCGACCCGCTGGCGGCCCCAGACGAGCAGGGCGCCGAGGGCGAACACGACCGCCGAGATCGCGAGGGCTGGCTCGAGACCGTGCCAGAGGGCGAGGTGGTAGTCGTGGCCGCCTGGCAGCTCGTCGGCGTAGGCCGTGAGGAGCGGCTCGATGAACGGGATCATGAACGCCGCGACGAAGCTGGCGGCGGCGAGGATGCCGGGTGCCACCGCGATCGCTGGGCTCGGGGCGTGAAGGGGGCAGTCCGCGACATCCTGCTTCGAGAAGAAGGCACCCCAGACGAAGCGCACCGAGTACGCGACCGTCAGCACCGAGCCGGCGAACGCCGCGATGAGCGAGAGCCACGCCCACCCGTCGCCCGCCGCGACCGCGTCGAGGAAGGCCGTGAACACCGCCTCCTTCGCGACGAAGCCGAGCAGCGGCGGCACACCGGCCATGGATGCCGCGGCGACGAAGCCGATCGTCGCGATCACGGGCATGCGCCGCCCGACCCCCGAGAGCTTGCGCCAGTCGCGCGTGCCGGCGGCGTGGTCGACGATGCCGACGACGAGGAAGAGGGTCGCCTTGAAGAGCGCGTGGGCGAGCAGTAGCGCGACGCCCGCGAGCGCTGCGTCGCGGGTGCCGAAGCCCGTGACCATGACGAGGAAGCCGAGCTGGCTGACGGTGCCGTAGGCGAGCAGCAGCTTGAGGTCGTACTGGCGCAGGGCGCGCCAGCCGCCGACGAGCATCGTGAGCGCGCCGAGCCCGATGACGATCGGGTGCCACACCTCGAGGTCGGCGTAGCCGGGAGCGAGACGGGCGACGAGGTACACGCCCGCCTTCACCATCGCGGCGGCGTGCAGGTAGGCGCTGACGGGGGTCGGCGCGGCCATCGCGGCCGGGAGCCAGAAGTGGAACGGTACGAGGGCACTCTTCGAGATCGCGCCGAGCAGCACGAGGGCGATCGCCCACTCGCCGGCTGCGCCCGTGACCGGGTGCGCGATGAGCTCGGAGAGCGAGGTGGTGCCGCCGTCGACGGCGAGGATCACGAGCCCGACGAGCATCGCGAGCCCGCCGAAGGTCGTGACGGTCAGCGCCTGCAGTGCGGCACCGCGGCTCTCTTTGCGACCCGTGTAGTGGCCGATGAGGAGGTACGAGAGCACGCTCGTCGCCTCCCAGAACGTGAACAGGATGAACACGTCGTCGGCGGTGACGAGACCGAACATGACGCCCGCGAAGGCGAGGAGGAGTGCCGCGAATCGGCCGAGGGCCGGCTCGTCGTCGGCGAAGTAGTGCATGCAGTAGAGCAGCACGAGGGCGCCGACGCCCGTGACGATGAGGGCGAGGAGCAGCGCGAGCGCGTCGAGGCGGAAGCTCAGGGCGATGTCGAGGGTCGGGATCCACGGGACGATCTCGACGACGGGGGTGCCGGCGAGCACGCCGGGCATCCAGGTGAGGAGCAGTACGAAGACGGCGGCGGGCAGCAACGCGATGACGGCGAACACCCGACGCCCGAGCCACTTCGTGAGCAGCGGCGTGACCAGGGCGAGCGCACCGAACAGGGCGAGGCTGAAGATCATTCACCCTCCTCGCGCTCGCACCGTCCACTCAGTCTATCTGCACGTCAAGTGTCTTTAGTCGATTTTATTGAACCTCGATAAAGTTTGGTAAAGGTTCTAAGATCGCCTGCATGGACAGCATCAGCAACCCCTACACGCCGAACGCCGGTGCTGCTCCCGAGATCGTCGTCGGCAGAGACGACCAACTCGATGCGTTCCGGGTGCTCCTGCGTCGGCTGGAACGCGGACGGACCGAGCAGTCCATGATCATCACGGGTCTGCGCGGCGTCGGCAAGACCGTGCTGCTCGGCCAGTTCATGGACATCGCGAGCGCGGCGCACTGGGAAGTCGTCGAGATCGAGGCCAGCAAGCACGACGACGCCCGGTTCCGGCAGTCGATGTTCTCGCAGCTGAAGGGTGCGCTCCTCCGACTCTCGCCGCGAGCCCGGTGGACTGAGCGGAGCCGGCGCGCCGCCGAGGTGCTGAGCGCGTTCGCGGTCTCGGTCGACCAGCAGGGCGCCTTCAGCGTGTCGTGGGATGTGCCGCCCGCAGAGGGGTCGGGCGACCACGGCGACCTCTCGATGGATCTCACCGACGTCTTCGTGGCGCTCGGCGAGGCCGCCGCCGAGCAGGGGCGCGGCGTCGCGCTGCTCATCGACGAGGTGCAGTTCCTCGGGCGTTCGCAGCTGGAGGCGCTCATCCAGGCCGTGCACAAGACGGTGCAGCGCAAACTCCCGATCACGTTCGTCGGTGCGGGCCTGCCGCAGATCGCCGAGCTCGCGGGCGATGCGAAGTCGTACGCTGAGCGCCTGTTCAAGTTTCCGCGCATCGGGTCGCTCACCGGTGACGATGCACGCAAGGCGCTCATCGAGCCCGCCCTCGTCGAGGGGGTCGTCTTCGACGACGACGCCGTCGATCTCGCCATCGAGATCACGCAGGGCTATCCGTACTTCATCCAGGAACTCGGCTACCAGGTCTGGGGTGTGGCCTCCGACGACCGGGTTCGTCGCGACGACGTGGATATCGCGAGGGAAGCATACGAAGCCAAGCTCGACGGATCCTTCTTCCGTGTGCGGCTCGATCGCACCACGCCGCTGCAGACCGCTTATCTGCGCGCGATGGCCGAGCTGGGTTCGGCTCCGCAGAAGGCATCGGATGTCGCGCGGGTAATGGGGCGCGAATCGACGCAGGTCGGCCCGACCCGCGCGGAGCTGATCGACATGGGGCTGCTCTATACGCCCGAGCACGGCTACGCCGCCTTCACCGTGCCCGACTTCGACCGGTTCATGCTCCGTGCGGTGCCCGAGCTGACCGTGCCCGAGGTGCAGAAGCGCAAGCCCCGTGACGCCTGATGAGTCGAAGCACAACAGCGATCAGCATTGGAAGAGCCGGCGTGGCGTCAGAGGCGTTGGTGCAGCGGATCGGGATACCTGTGCTGGTGGTCGGATGTGCGCTCCTCATCCTCCCGGTCGTCTACCGCCGTTCCCGTGTTCAACGGCGCGTTCTGCGACAGCGCGGCCTCGATGTTCTGTCTGAGGTCCAAGTCACCGCGAATGTGACCCGCACCCTCGCGCTCGTGCGCGATGAAAGCGGAGCTCCAAGCTATGCAGCAGGGCAACTGGCGCTGTGGCGACTTTCATTGGTGCGAACCGTGTCAGGTGTGACCTTGTACGACGGTTCTGCCGACCCGTATCCGGTCCTGGAGATCGATTGGTCGCAGATTGCGGACATCCGAGACTCACTGGTCTCCGACGGCCATGGATCGACTTGGTTCCATGGGTTCGTGATCGAGTTCATCGCTCAGGATCGCGTCTGCGTTCTGGATGTCCTTCCAGTCGGGCGTGGCCCTGGCGGCGCCTTCCCGCGAGGACGGCATCAGTCGCGAGGGCTCGCAGCACTCCTTCGAGACGCTGCGAAGCATCGTTTCGCAGAGGGCGTCGACGGAGTCGGCGACGAGGGGTAGTCGCGACCTTCGTCTATGGTCAGCGGCGGATGATGCGCCGCTCGATCGCGGCGGCGACGGCGCCGGCCCGGGTGTCGACGCCGAGCTTCGTGTAGATGTGCGAGAGGTGCGACTTCACCGTCGCCTCGGAGACGAACAGCTCCTTCGCCATCTCGCGGTTGCCGAGGCCGTGCGCCAGGAGCCCGAGCACGGCGACCTCGCGTTCGGTGACGACGGGGCCGGGCGACGCCGCGCGGCGCACGAGCGTGGCCGCGACGGAGGGCGCGAGCACCGTCTCGCCACGGGCGGTCGCCCGGATCCCGGCGAACAGCTCGGGCGCCGGGGCATCCTTCAGCAGGTAGCCGCTCGCCCCGGCATCGAGGGCGCGCAGGATGTCGGCCTCGGTGGCGTAGGTCGTGAGCACGAGCACGCGTGGCGGTTCGTCGAGCGTTCGCACCTCGGCGGTGACGGCGGCGCCGCCCGGGCCGTCGCCGAGGTCGAGATCCATCAGCACGACGTCGGGCCGGGTCGCAGCGACGACCGAGCGCGCCGTCGCGAGGTCGCGCGCCTCGCCGACGACTTCGAGATCGTCGGTGCCCGAGATGAGGGCGGAGAGTCCCGCGCGGACGACGGGATGGTCGTCGACGAGCACGACGCGCACGCTCATTCGCCCTCCAACGGCAGCTCGACCGACACGGTGGTGCCGTCGCCGGGGGAGCTCTCGATGAAGGCCCGCCCGCCGAGCCCGGCAGCACGGTCGAGGACGCCCTGCAGGCCGCGACCCCGCCCTGCGCGAGCCGGTTGCGGGGAGTTCGACGCCTCGGCGACCGAGTCGGCGTCGAAGCCCCGGCCGTCGTCGCGCACGTCGAGCCGCACTTCGTCGGGGAGGAAGGTCAGCGTGATCGCCACCCGATGGGCTCCGGAGTGCTCGAGTGCGTTCGCGAGCGCACCGCGGGCCGAGCGCAGCAGGGCGCCCGCGACGTCGGCGGCGAGCGGCACGGGGTCGCCGTGCACGTACAGGCCGATGTCGGGCCCCGCGCCCGGCCCTCCGGCCTCGTCGACGAGGCGCCGCAACGCCGTCGGCAGCGCCCCGCTCGAGGCGTCGTCGGCGAGTTCGACGGGCGGGAGCCCGTGCACCACCCGACGCACCTCCGCGAGTCCGTCTCGAGCCGTCGCGGCCGCCACGCCGACATGGGCGCGCGCGAGATCGGGTCGCCGATCCCAGTCCTGCTCGGTCGCCGCGAGCAGCAGCGTGATGCTCGCCAGCCGCTGCCCGACGGAGTCGTGGATCTCGCGCGAGAGCCGCTGGCGTTCCGCGAGCGCGCCGGCTCGGTGCTGCGCCTGCAGCAGCTCGCGCTGCGCATCGGTCAGCTCGTCGAGCAGCGCCTGCCGCGCGGCCGACTCGCGCTGCAGCGCGCGGTAGACGAGCACGGTCACGAGCGCGATGCCGATCGGACCGGCGATCACGGTGGGGTCCACGCCTTCGGCGATGCGCAGTTCTGCGGCGGTGACGAGCGCCGTCATGAGCACGACGACGGTCAGCGCGCCGCGGAACGGCAGCACTTGCAGCACGGCGAACCCGAGCGGCACGGCGCACCAGGCGAACGAGGGGGCCGCGAGCGTCAGGAGCGCCCAGAGCACGGTGACCGTGACGACCCATGCGGTGGGCCACCACGAGCGCGTGGGCAGGAGCGGCCGAAGCGAGTACGCGACCGTGAGCAGCGCCGCGCCCGTGAGCACGAGCACGCCGTCGGCGCCGAGGCCGTGGCGTTCGAGATACCGCACCGCCGAGGTGACGACGAGCACGATGAACACGAGCGCCAGCCAGCGGTCGAGTCGGGCCACGGGCGCGAGGATGCCGCGGACCCCGGTCTGGTCGGAAACGGACATGATCGCCCAGCCTAGGCACGGCTCCACTCGACCGGCATCATCCGATCGGCTATCCGATGGCAGCCGATCTCCCGACGCCGGCCACCATCGTGCCGGCGGAGGCTGAAGGGGCACGCCGAGACACGGCGCACCAGAGATGGGGAGATCCATGAAGCGCATCATCGCAACCGCGCTCGCCGCAGCGAGCCTCGCCGTCGGAATCACGACGGCGACCGTCACCACGGGAGCCGACCAGGCGTCCGCCGCCGAACGCGGCGGCCAGGGCCACGGCCACGGTCAGAGCCAGGGCCGCCCCGACCGGTACGTCCTCCCGGGAGACGCGGCGGGCTCCCGTTTCGAGGGCATCGGCGTCGACGAACGCCGGAGCCTGTTCTACGTGAGCGAGGTCACCGGAGGCGAGATCCACCGCGGGAGTGCGCGCGACGCGCAGGCCGAGGAGTGGCTCGCGGGCGACGGCACCGACGGCAGGTACACCGCCCGCGGCGTCACCGTCGACCCGGCCGGAAACGTCTACATCGCCGGCGGTCCGAACGGCATCGGCAACCCCGACCGCCCCGACCTGTGGGTGTACTCGCACGACGGCGAGCTCCTCGCCGCGCTGCGCGTCCCCGGCACTCCCGACGCCTTCCTCAACGACGTCGCGATCGGGCACGACGGCGCCGCCTACTTCACCAATTCGAACGACCCGCAGATCTTCCGTGTCGCCCCGGCGGGCGACAGCTGGTCGGCAGAACTGTGGGCGGATGCCTCCGGCACGATCGATCGCGTCGCGGGCTTCAACCTCGGCGGCATCGTGCTCTCGGCCGACCGCAGCGCGTTCATCGTCGCGCAGGGCAACACGGGAGCGCTGTGGCGCTTCGCCACGGCCGATGGCTCGGTCTCCGCGATCGACACGCAGGGCGCCGACCTCGTGAACGCCGACGGCCTCGTGCGACAGGGCAACGAACTCACCGTCATCCGCAACTTCTCGAAGATGGTCGCGACGATGCGGGTCTCGGCCGATGGCGACAGCGTGCGCCGGATCACGCAGCGGGCGAGCGACCCCGACCGCGTCTACACGACGGCGAAGATGCTGAACGGTCGCCTGCTCGCGGTCGACAGCAAGTTCGACGAGCAGCCGGCGCCCTCCGGTCCGTACGACGTCGTCGGGTCGCCGTGGGGCTGACCCGTCGTCGACGTGCCGCCGCCGTCACGATCGCGGTCGCGACGGCGCTGCTGGTCGCCGCGTGCACGGCGCAGACCGACGCGCGCACCGGCCCGACGACCCCACCCGCACCGTCACGAGAGGATGTACGGATGACCGAGACCCAGACCCCCCAGTTGCCGGACCCCGACGGCACACTGCTCGCTGCCGCGGCCACCGGCGACACCGCGACGATCGACCTCGCGATCAGCGCGGGCGCCGACCTCGAAGCGCGCGACGAGCGGCAGCGCACGGCGCTGCTGCTCGCCGTCACCGGCGACCACGTCGAGGCCGCGAAGTCGCTCGTCACCGCGGGTGCCGACCCCGACGCGCTCGACGACCGTCACGACACCCCGTGGCTCGTGACGGGTGTCACGGGTAGCGTCGCAATGGCCGAGGTGCTGCTGCCCGCGAGCCCCGACTTCACGATCGTCAACCGCTACGGCGGCATCTCGGTCATCCCCGCGGGCGAGCGCGCCCACGTCGAGTACCTGCAGCGCGTGCTGCAGACCGACATCGACGTGAACCACGTGAACAACCTGGGCTGGACGTCGCTGCTCGAGGCCGTGATCCTCGGCGACGGCGGGCCGCGCCATCAGGAGACCGTGCGGGTGCTGCTCGAGGGCGGCGCGGACCGCACGATCGCCGACCGCGACGGCGTCACCCCGCTCGAGCACGCCCGCGCGAAGGGCTACGACGAGATCGTCGCCCTGCTCGACTGAGAACGCGGAACGGCGGATGCCCCGCGTGTGCGAGGCATCCGCCGTTTCGTCAACCGGCTCGAAGCCGTCAGGCCGCAGCTCCGCCCAGGTAGGCGTTGCGCACCTCGGGCAGCTCGACGAGCTCGGCCGGCGTGCCCTCGAGCACGACCCGGCCGCGCTGCATGACGACCGCGCGATCGGCGATGCCGAACGAGGCGCGCACGTTCTGCTCGACGAGCAGCACCGCCATGCCGCGACCGCGCAGCTCGGTGAGCACCTTCATGATCTCGGCCACGACCTTCGGCGCGAGCCCGATCGAGGGCTCGTCGAGCATGATCGCCTTCGGCGAGGCCATGAGGCCCCGGCCGATCGCGACCATCTGCTGCTCGCCGCCCGAGAGCGTGCCAGCCGCCTGGCCGAGCCTCGGCTGAAGGCGCGGGAACAGCTCGAGCACGGCGGCGAGGTCGCCCTTGCCGCCGCGGCTCCATGCGCCGAGCATGAGGTTGTCGCGCACCGAGAGCGTCGGGAAGCACAGGCGGTTCTCGGGCACATGGGTGAGCCCGAGCGACGCCATCTTCTCGGTCGGCTTGCCGGTGATGTCGACTCCGTCGATCGTGACGGTGCCCGCGGTCGGGCGGATGAGGCCGTTGAGCGCACGCAACAGCGTCGTCTTGCCGGCGCCGTTGGACCCGACGACGGTGACGATCTCGCCCGGCGCCACCGAGAGGCTCACCTCGTGGAGGATCGCGAGCTTGCCGTAGCCCGCATCGAGGCGGTCGACTGCGAGGGTCATGACTCCAGCTCCTTCAGCTCGGCCTCGGCCTCTTCGGCATCGGTGCCGAGGTAGGCCACGATGACCGCCGGATCGTTTCGCACGGACTCGGGGTCGCCGTGCGCGATGAGCACGCCGTCGTCGAGCACCGCGACCGAGTCGGCGAGCGCCATCACCTGGGCGACGTCGTGCTCGACGAGCACGATCGTGAGCCCGGCGTCGCGCAGCGCCCGCAGGAGCTGCGCGAGCAGCTCGCGCTCGCTGCCCGAGAGCCCGGCCATGGGCTCGTCGAGCAGCAGCAGGGCAGGCTCGGCGGCGAGCGCCCGGCACACCTCCATCATGCGCTGACGGCCGAACGGCAGGTCGCCGGCGGCGAGGCCCGCGACGTCGCCGAGGCGCATCGAATCGAGGATGTCGCGGGCGATCTCCTCGTGGGCGTACTGCTCGCGACCCTGGAGTCCGAACATGCCGCGGAGGATGCCGGCCCGGCCCTTGCGGTACCGGCCCATGTACACGTTGCCGACGACGTCGGTCGACGAGAACACCTGCAGGTTCTGGAACGTGCGGGTGAGCCCGGCTTCCGCGCCGACGTGCGGCTTGCGTCCCTGGATCTCCTCGCCGAGGAAGCGCACCGTGCCCGAGGTCGGCGCGATCGCGCCCGTGATCATGTTGAAGCACGTCGTCTTGCCCGCGCCGTTCGGCCCGATGAGGCCCATGATCTGCCCGGCGGGCACCGTGAGCGTCACGTCGTCGACGGCGACCACCCCGCCGTAGCGCTTCGTGAGGCCAGACACCACGAGGATCGGCTCGCCCGCGGCGACCGGCGTCGAGACGGTCGGGATCCGGGCGTCGGATGCCGCGGCATCCGATGACTCGACTGCGGCTGCACCGGCCGGAGCCTCGCCCGGAAGCCCGCCGAAGGCGCGCGTGGGCACGTCGCCCGACCCGCCGTCGGCGGAGGCCGAGGGGGAGGGTTTCGCCGGGGCATCCGCTCGCCGTCTCGTGATCGCAGCCCATGCCGACTTGACCACCTGGTAGAGACCGCCCGGCAGCAGGATGATCACGAGGATCAGCACGAGGCCGTAGCCGATGAGCTGCACCTCGCCCGTCGCGCCCGGGATGATCGCGGGGATCAGGTCGCGGAGGCCCTCGGAGAGCAGCTCCACGAGGAACGCGCCGGCGACCGCGCCCCAGACCGACCCGAGTCCGCCGAGGACGACCATCAGCAGCAGCTCGACCGAGACGTGGAACTCGGCGACCTGCGGCGAGACGATCTGCACCTGGTAGGCGTAGAAGACGCCGCCGAGGCCGGCGAAGCCCGCCGAAAGCGTGAAGACCTTCACGCGGAGGGCGTAGGTGTTCACGCCGAGCGACTCGGCGGCGAGCTCGGAGTCGTTGACCGCCGAGAGTGCTCGGCCCGCCCGCGAGCGGGTGAGGTTCAGCGCGAGCACGAGGCCGATGAGCACGAACGGCGCGACGAACCAGAAGAACAGTCCGTTGTTGTCGATCGGCACGCCGAAGACCTCGGGCCTGCCGTAGCCGTAGATGCCCGTCGTGCGCCCGGTGAACTCCCACTCGCGCACCGCGATCATGACGATGAAGCCGAGCCCGAGCGTCGCGAGCGCGAGGTAGTGACCGCGCAAGCGCAGCATCGGCAGGCCGATGAGGAGCGCCGCGAGCATGGCCGCTGCCACGCCGCCGGCCGCGGCGACGGGGCCGGGCAGCTCGAACTTCTGCAGCAGGATCGCGTGGGTGTACGCGCCGATCGCGAAGAACGCCGCCTGGCCGAGGCTCACTTGGCCGGCGAGGCCCATGAGCAGCGACAGACCGATCGCGGGCAGCGCGAAGATCATCGAGAAGACGGCGATATTCATCATCGACGAGCTCGCCGTGAACGGAATGATCGCGATGACCACCGCGAACGCCGCGACGCCGAGGATCGTGCCGCGATTGTTGGGCCAGAAGCCGGTCTTCGACCGCATCGCGGCCTTGTTCAGGTAGGACATCTCAGACCCTCACGGCGTTCGGGCGCAGCACGAGGCCGGCCGGTCGGATGATCAGCACGATGATGAGGATGAAGAACGCGACCGCATCCTTCCAACCGGATGCCACGTAGCCGGCGACGTACGACTCGATGATGCCGAGCAGCAGCGCGCCGACGATCGCGGCCCGGAACGAGACGAGCCCGCCGAGCACGGCGGCCACGAAGCCCTTGAGCCCGAGCAGCAGGCCGCCCGACCAGATCGAGAGGTAGATCGGCGAGCTGACCACGCCCGCAGTCGCGCCCACGAATCCGGCGATCGCGAAGGCGATGACCGAGGCCACCGCCGGCGAGATGCCGACGATGCGCGCCGCGACCGGCTGCTCGGCGCTCGCGCGCAGCGCCTTGCCCCATCGGGTCTTCTCGTAGAAGAGCAGCACGCCGCCGCCGACGACCACGAGGGCGCCCAGCATCCAGAGCTCCTGCGAGCGGATGCTGACGCCGCCGAGGGTGAGGTCGCTGCCGGGGAAGGCCGGCAGGCGCTTCGCCTCCGCGCCCCAGATGAGGAGCATGATCGCCTGGAGCAGCGTCGAGACGCCGAGGGTCAGGATGATCGAGACGAGCGTCGTGAGGTTCTTCACGCGCGCGATGACGAGGCGCTCGATGAGCACCGAGGCGAGCGTCACCGAGATGAGCGCGATGAGGATGGCGACGGGCAGCGGCAGGCCGGCCGTGACGAGCGAGATGCTGCCGAGGCCGGCCAGCGTCGCGTAGTCGCCCTGGGCGATGTTCACGACGTGGCGCACGGTGTAGGTGGCGATGAGGCCGACGGCGAGCAGGGCGTACACGGACCCCTGTGAGAGCCCTGCCACCGTCAGCTGGAGGAAGTCGATCAACGGATGCCGCTCACTCTTCGTAGAGGGTCCAGCGGCCGCCCTCGGCGAGCGCCATGATGAGCGCGTCCGCGGTGAGGCCCGAGTGGTTCTCCGGGGTCATCGTGAAGATGCCCGAGATGCCGACGAGGTCGGTCGTCGACTCGATCGCGTCGCGGAGTGCCTGCGGCTCGGTGCCTGCGGCCTCGAGCGCCTTGGTGCCGACGAGCCACGCGTCGTAGGCGTGACCCGCGAAGCTCGACGGCGCGCTGCCGAACGCTTCGGTGTAGTCGGCGATGAACTGGTCGATGACCGGCTTCTGGGGGTCGTCGTCGCTGAGCTCGTCGGCGACCAGCAGGCGGCCCATCGGCGCGATGACGCCGTCGGCTGCGGGGCCTGCGGCCTCGAAGAACGCGTCGTTGGCGACGCCGTGCGACTGGTAGACCGGCTTGTTCACGCCGAGCTGCACGTAGGCGGCCTGGGCGAGGCCGGCCGACGGGGTGATGCCCCAGATGATGACGGCGTCGGCGTCGGCGGCGCGGATGTTCGTCATCTGCGCGGTGAAGTCGGTCGCGCTCGGCTCGAAGGCCTCGGTCGCGGTGAGGGTGATGCCGCGCTCCTCGCCGAGCTCGGTGATGATGTCGGCGATGCCCTCGCCGAAGCCCGTGGCGTCGCGCACGAGGGCGACCTTGGTGTAGCCCTTCGATTCGGCGTCGTCGAGGATGCGCTCGAGCACGACGAGGTCGTTCTGCGCGGTCTTGAAGACCCATTCGGAGCCGTCGACGATCGCGGCGTTCGCGGCGACTGAGATCGTCGGCACCTGTGCCGCCTCGACGAGCGGGCGCATCGCGAGCGAGGGGCCGGTGCGCGAGGAGCCGATGATGAGATCGACGTCGTCGTTCTCGATGAGCTGGGTGGTGGCCTTGGCCGCGCCGTCTTCGGTGGACTGGTTGTCCTTGATGATCAGCTCGACCTCGCGGCCGTCGATGCCGCCGTCGGCGTTCAGCTGCTCGGCCAGCATGTTGAGGGTGTTCTGCTCGGGAACGCCGAGGTTCGCGCCGACGCCCGTGATGTCGAGCACGGCGCCGATCTTGATGGGCCCGTCTTCGGAGGCGGCGTCACCGCCGGAATCGCCGCCGAAGTTCGAGGCGCCGCACCCGGTCAGGGCGAGTGCGATGGATGCCGCGACCGCGGCGGGGAGGAGCGGACGGCGCTGTGCACGGTGCATTGGGTGAACTCTCCTTTGAGCCCTCACGGGTTCTCGTCATTGAGTAGGGATTCATGACCGACCATTCGGTCACTATTTCAACTCCCTCGAAGATACGGTGCGTAACCTTGCATCCGCAAGGCGGCGTTCTGCATCGGAGACACGGATGTTGCGCGCAGAACGACCGCACGGGCCGCATTCGTGTCAGACGGGGTGAGCATTTCGCCCGTCAGCGGGCCCGGCCGGGCGAGGCAGGATGGAGGCATGCCGATTCTCATCACCGCCGAAGAGCTCGCCGCCCGCCTCGCCTCGGGGGAGCGCACGGTCGTGCTCGATGTGCGCTGGTCGCTCGCCGAGCCCGACGGCACCGACGCGTACCGCGCGGGCCACATCCCGGGCGCCGTGTACGTCGACCTCGACCACGAGCTCGCCGACCACGGAGTGACCGGGCAGGGGCGGCATCCGCTGCCGACCGAGGCGGCCTTCACCCGGGCGATGCGGCGCTGGGGGCTGCGCGACGGCGATGTCGTCGTCGTGATGGACGACCTCGGCAACCAGTCCTCAGCGCGGGCGTGGTGGTTGCTCCGGCATGCCGGCGTCCCCGACGTGCGCATGCTCGACGGCGGCCTCGCAGCATGGCGGGCGGCGGGGCATCCGCTCGAGACCGGCGACGTCACGCCCGAGACCGGCGACGCGACCGCCCGATTCGGCGGGATGCCCGTGATCGGCATCGACGAGGCCGCCGTGTTCCCGGGCGCCGGCGTGCTGCTCGACGCCCGCGCTGCGCCCCGCTACCGCGGGGAGGTCGAGCCGATCGATCCCCGGGCCGGTCACATCCCCGGAGCGCGGTCCGCGCCGAGCGGCGAGAACCTCGACGCCGACGGCCGCTTCAAGTCGGCCGAGGCGCTGCGCGAGCACTTCGCGAGCGTGGGTGCCGTCGGAGGAGCGTCCGTCGCCGCCTTCTGCGGATCCGGCGTCACCGCCGCGCACGAGGTCGCCGCGCTCGCGATCGCCGGCATCGATGCGGCGCTCTACCCCGGCTCGTGGAGTCAGTGGTCGAACGACGAGACCCGCCCGGTCGCCACTGGGGTCTCGCCGGCCGAGTAGCGGGTCACTCGCGCGGCACTGGCACGCCCGCGGCCCGGAGCCTGGCCTCGGTGAGCGCAGTCAGCCTGGTCGAGATCGGCGCCTGAACCTCGCCGTGGTTGTTGATCAGCGCGTACTTGGTCGACGCGTCGATCCAGGCGCGCATGATGTCGGGATCCCCCATCAGGGCCGGGTTGGCGAGGTAGAGGTCGGCGGTGGCGATCGCGAGTTCCTCGATGCGCGGGTCGTTCTGATCCCATCCCTCCGCCTCCCAGCCGCGCTTCGTCAGTTCGACGTAGTCGGCGTCGTCGAGCCGGAGCTCGAGCTGGGTCAGGAAGCCGTCGAAGCCGCCCGGCAGCAGTGCCCGGGCCAGCACCAGTCCCTCGCGTTGGCCGGCGACGTACTCGGTGTCGAACCCGAGATCGCGCATCCTGTCGAGCACCGCGCAGGCGCGGTCGGGCAGCAACGCGCGGTCGCCGTCGGCGAGCCGATGCAGCGTGTCGCGGCGGGTGATCAGATCCGCGATCCGATCGTTCAACCGTCGCTCGACGTCGGCGATGGCGGCCGCGAACTGCCCGGCGTCCGCGTCGAGCAGTGCACCGATCTCAGCGAGCGGCACACCGGCGGTCGCAAGGGTCCGAACCTGGACCAGCCGCAGCAGTTCCTCCGATCCGTAGCGCCGGTATCCCGAGCTGTCTCGTCGTGGTTCGTCGACCAGCCCGAGCCGGTGGTAGTGCCGCACGGTCTTCACCGTGACCTCGGCGTATGCCGCCGCCTGCCCGATCGCGAGTCCGCCCATCATGCGTTCAGCGACCCTGCCGCTCGAGGGCGGCGACCTCGCGCACGGCCGCCGCGACGGCGGGGGAGTCCTTTCGAAGGATGCTGCCGTGGTTGCTGGAGACCTTCGCGCTCACCTTCAGATTCGGGTTGCTGGCCAGCAGCGGGTCGAGGGCCTTGCGCATCTGCTCCTGCAGGTCATCGCGACTGCCGACCGCCTCGCCCGAGGCGACGACATAGCGTACGGGGACGGTCAGGCCGTCGAGGGTCGGCCCGAGGGCTGCGTGCAGCAGGTGGGACTCGATGGCGAGCTCCGCATGCGTCTCGGCGGAGAATCGCGCCGCCAGACCCAGCGGCCGAGCCAACGGCATCATCGGCTTCATCCGGCGGAACACCGCCCTGATCTCCTCGTGGCCGGCCTCGTCGGTCCAGCCGACGGGGTAGGGGCCGTCCACGCCCACCACGCCCAACGCGCGGTCCGGGTTCCGGCTCGCCCAGTGCACGCCCAGCAGGGCCCCGTAGGACCAGCCCACCAGCAGGGGCCGGTCGACGCCTCTCGCTTCGAGGACGGCGTCGATGTCGCGCACGCACGCCTCGAACGAGTAGTCGGCGGAGCGCTCCGACCCGCCGCGGGCCCGCTCGTCGAAGGTGATGTGGCGCAGGTTCGGACCGAGGTCGGCGATGACGCGTCGCCAGTGCCGCTTCGACGCGTAGGAGCCGTTCAGGTAGACCACGGGGATGCCGGGTCCACCCGTGTCGGTGACCGCCAGGGCGGTGTCGTCGACCGGCACCATGCCGGTCCAGGTCGTGTCGGCCGACTTCTTGGAATCAGTGGAATTCGTCGTGTTCATGTCGTCAGCGTGCACCCTGACCTCGGGTCAAGGTCAACACGCGATTTCGACATGTTCGAGATCGACACGCCTATGCCGGACGCTGACCGATCGCGATGAGCGTCGTCACGTCGATGGAGGGCACGCCGCGCGCTTCGATCGCCGCGAGGAATCGCTTCCGCACCTTCGCGACCGCTGGAGCGCCGAGGCCGCCGAGCATGAAGCGCAGCGCGGTGCCCTCGACGAGCGTCCACGACAGCTCGGGCGTCAGGTCGAGGTGGCGCTGCACCGTGTGCGCCCGCACTCCCGCGAGACCGAGACCTGTAAGCCACTGCGCGAGGCTGCCGGCCGTGTCGATCGATTCGAGGCCGGCTGCGCGCGGCACGGCCTCGTCGAGGGACGCGCCGCCATCGGGCAGCGCCTCGGCGAGCAGTTCGGGCAGCGGCTCGAACGCACCCCGCGCCCACACCGTGATCGCGAACCTCCCGCCGGGACGGGCGCGTTCGATCAGGTGGCGGGTGCCGGCGTCGAGATCGGCGAAGTGGAAGACGCCGAGCACGCACTGCACGAGGTCGTACCCAGTGGGTTCCCACGTCGTGACGTCGGCGACGTGCAGCCGGAGCTGCGGCATCCGCTCGCCCGCTCGCTCTCGCGCCACGTCGACGAGCGGCTCGGCGAAATCGACCGCATCGACGACGCCGCCCGGGCCCACGAGTTCAGCGGTCGGCAGGGCGGATGCCCCGTCGCCGCAGCACGCGTCGAGCACGAGCTCATCGAACCGCGGGTGCGCCCTCGCCACCGCAGCCGTCGAGATCGGATTCCACAATGCGTCGTCGAGCTCGATGGATGCCGCGGCCGCAGCCGCGAATCCTCCAGCGAGATCAGGTTCCCCCAACTTGTCCCCCATCCGCCCATTGTGGCCCTGATCGGCCCCCAAGGCGCGGATCCCGGGCGGCTCGCCCGGGATGTGGCGCTGTGCGGTGAGGCCCCCAAGGCGCGGATCCCGGGCGGCTCGCCCGGGATGTGGCGCTGTGCGGTGAGGCCCCCAAGGCGCGGATCCCGGGCGGCTCGCCCGGAGAAGGGCCACCGCGCAGGCGGCGCAGATCGTGCGGAATCCGTGACCATGGACTCAGGCAATCGAAAGCCGAACGGTGCAGACTGGAGGAATTCCACCCCTGATCGAAACGAGTCGTCCTCCCATGAACCGTGCCATGCGCCGTGCCGCGCCCCTCGCGCTCGCCTCCGCGACCGCCCTGCTCCTCGCCGGTTGCGCCGGCGGCTCGGAGCCCGAAGCGACGAAGACGCCCGAAGCCGCCGCGTGCATGGACGTCAAGGCCGGCGAGCTCAGCGACGGCGTGAAGGTCGAAGGCGAGTTCGCCGGAACGCCGACCGCCACGTTCACCACCCCGCTCGAGGCCGACGAGCTCGAGCGCACGATCGCCATCGAGGGCGACGGCGATGAGACCGCGGCCGGCGACCCCATGAACGTCGTCGTGACGGCGTTCTCGGGCACGAGCGGTGAGACGCTCTTCTCGCAGCCGACCACGATCTCGGTCGGCGACGAGCAGGTCTTCGAGTCGTTCCTGGCCGGCATCGACTGCGTGCCCGTGGGCTCGCGTACCGTGACGATCGCCCCGGCCTCGACGCTCTACGGCGATACCGGCAACGAGACCATCGGCGTCGCGGCGGGTGAGACCGTCGTCATCGTCGTCGACATCGTCGAGGTGCAGGAGCCGTTGACGCCCGGCAAGTGGACTGAGAACGTGCCCGACGTGAAGTTCGGCGCCGAGGGCGAAGCCCCGACCGTCACCCTGCCCGACACCGAGCCGTCGACCGAGCTGCAGATGAAGGTGCTCGAAGAGGGCGACGGCGCCGAGGTGCAGGCCGGCGACAGCGTCACCGTGCAGTACCAGGGCACGAGCTGGACCACCGGCGAGATCTTCGACCAGAGCTACGGCGGCAACGCCGCGACCTTCACGACCGACGGCGTCATCCAGGGCTTCGGCGCCGCGCTCGTCGGCCAGAAGGTCGGCACCAAGCTCATCGTGACCATCCCGCCGGAGTACGCGTACGGCACGGATGCCGCGGCGCACGAGCTCGGCGGGCAGACCCTCGTCTTCCTCGTGGAGATCGAGGGCACCGAAGCCGCGAGCTAGCAGGTGACACGAAGGGCCGGACGGGAGACCGTCCGGCCCTTCGTCGTTCGTCGGAGCGCTCAGCGGCCCCAGGTCAGCACGGCGATGACGATGCTCACCGCGAGGAAGCACGCCACGAACACCGTGTCGCGCACTCGCCACGGCGAGAAGTGCCGCTCGGTGCGCGTGCGGTGCGCGCCGAAGGCACGGGCGTCCATCGCGAGGGCGACGCGTTCGGCGTGCCGGATCGCGGAGGCGAGCAGCGGCACGATGTAGCCGAGCGCCCGTCGCAAGGCGGCGATCGGCCCGCGCCCGACATCCGTGCCTCGCACGCGGTGGGCGGCTCGGATGATCTCGAGTTCGTGGCCGAAGCGCGGCACGAAGCGCAGCGCGGCGAGTGCGGTGTAGCCGAGGCGGTACGGAACGCGCAGGTTCTGCACCATCGAACGCACGAACTCGGTGCCGGTCGAGGTGACGCCCGCGATGAGCGAGAGCAGCAGGATCGCGAGGATCCGGAGTCCGGTCGCGAAGCCCACGATGTAGGCGGCGAGGGTGAAGTCCCAGTCGCCGATCGAGACGAGGGTGACGGATGCCGCGGGGTGATCGGCGACGCTCGACGGATCGATCCACACGCCGAACGTGACGCCGAGCACGAGCGCCGCGATCGGGATGCCGACGAGCAGCGCCGCGATCGCGCGGCCGGGCAGTCGAGCGCCGATGAGCAGCACGGCCGCCGCGAACACGATGAAGGCGAGCGGCAGCGCGATGCCGCGGCTGAACATGACGACGACCATCACCGGCAGGGGCGCGGCGAGCTTCGCGAGCGGGTTCAGGGCGTACAAGAACCGGTTGGGACGCTGCGTACGGTGCTCGGCGAAGGGGTCGAGGGCAGCGGATGCCGCGTGCTCGCGATCTTCCGAAGTCGCCGCACCGAGCTCGGGGGAGAGCGCGCCGCCCTCGTGCGCCGCGCTCACGATGCCGCCGCCTTCGAGGAGACGGGGAGCTGCGACATCCGTGTCACCGCATGCCAGGCGGTGTGCCGCGCGAGACCGCGGGTGGCCCGGGCGAGCGGCGGGTGGCGCAGGCCGGCCTGCTCGACGAGCGGGCCGGAGAGCACCTCGACGGTGGGGCCGACGCCGAGGAGGCGCCCGCTGTCCATGACGGCGATGTGACTCGCGTAGTCGGCGACGAGCTGCAGGTCGTGGGTGACGACGAGCACGGTGGTGCCGTCGTCGTTCAGCGCGCGGAGCATGTCCAGCAGCTCGGAGGCGCGGGCCCGATCCTGCCCGAACGTCGGCTCGTCGAGGGCGAGCACCGGAGCACCGGCGATGAGCGCGGTCCCGACCGAGAGGCGCCGCTTCTGCCCGCCCGAGAGGAGGAACGGGTGCTGATCGCGGAGCGCCTCGAGGCCGAAGCGCGCCAGCATGGCCTCGACGCGCGGCGCAGCGTCGGCCTCGGAGACGCCCTGCAGGTGCAGGCCCTGAGCGAGCTCCTCGGCCACCGTCGGCGCGATGAACTGGTGCTCGGGATTCTGGAAGACGAAGCCGATGCGCCGGGCGCGTTCGCGGGCGGCGCAGCGCGCCGGGTCGACGCCGAGCACGTCGACGGTGCCGCGGGGCGCGGGGATCACGCCGGCGAGCGCCTGCAGCAGCGAGGTCTTGCCCGCGCCGTTCGTGCCGACGATCGCGACGAAGTCGCCCGCCGACACGTCGAGGTCGACGCCCTCGACGACGATCGGCCCGCGGCGACCACCGCGACGCACCGAGAGGTCGCGGGCACGGATCGCGGTCTCGCCGATGACGGCGATCGCGCCGGTCGACCCGGTCGCCGGGCCGATCGAGAGCGTCGGCCGCGGTGACAGGGCGGTCGAGCGCACCGGCGACGACTCGCTGAGCGGTGCGGGGAGCGAGGGCAGCGCATCGAGCGCCGCCGCCAGCTCGGCGGGCGTGAGGGGGAGCGGTTCGAGCACGATGCCCGCGTCGCGCAGCCGCATCGCCGCGAGCGTCGAGACGGGCAGCCAGACCCCGAGGGCGACGAGTTCGTCGGCGCGCTCCCGCAGCACCTCGCGAGCCGGGCCGTCGATCACGAGGCGCCCGCTCGCATCGAGCACGATCACCCGGTCGACGAGGTCGACGGCGGCGTCGAGGTTGTGCTCGACGAGCACGACCGCGTGGTCGCGCTCGCTCGCGAGTTCGCGGAGCACCGCGTAGACCTCGTCGATGCCGGCGGGGTCGAGGTTCGCCGTCGGTTCGTCGAGCACGAGCACCGGGGCGGCCATCGCGAGCGCGCAGGCGATCGCGAGGCGCTGGCGCCCGCCGCCCGAGAGCGTGTCGGGGTTCTCGCTGCGGCGGTCCCAGAGGCCGACGAGCTTCAGCGCGCGCTCGGCGCGTTCGAGCACCTCGGATGCCTCGACGAGCTGGTTCTCGGGCGCGAAGCACACCTCGTCGAGCACCGTGCCGGTGACGATCTGCGCGTCGGGGTCCTGGAAGACCATCGCGACGTGCTCGCTCAGCACGCCGACCGGGTGCTCGCTCGTGTCGAGGCCCGCGACGCGCACCGTGCCCTCGAGGGCGGCCGGCACCGCATGCGGCACGAGCCCGTCGAGCGCGAGGGTCAGCGTCGACTTGCCGCACCCGCTCGGGCCGAGCAGCAGCACGACCTCGCCGCGGGCGACCTCGAACGAGACGTCGACAGGGGTCGCGACCTCGGCGCCCTCGTGGCGGATGCTCACGCGGTCGAGTGCGAGGAGTGGTGCTGGGGGCATGGCTGGGCCTGGGCGAGGTGGAGTGGTCGGACGGCCCGCGACGCGGCATCCGCAGTGCTTAGGAAAGCCTAACCTCGCACCGTGCATGTTCCGGTTCGACGCTCGCGGCGACCTCGACGGCCCGCCGGCCGCCGAGGTCGGGAATTCCCCGGTCAGCGCGGGTGTTGTACCAGTGTTCGGGTGCGGAGTCACCGCACCGGAAGGAGGAGAACGTGGGCATCAGTTACGTCGAGTTCGAGGACGAAGCCGGGATCCTGCGTCGCTACCGCAAGCACGTGAACGGCCGAGGCCTCGTGGCCACGACCGCCAAGGTCGACCCGACCGCGTTCGTCGACCCGACGGCCTATGTCGACTCGGGTGCCGAAGTGCAACGCGGCGCCCAGATCGGCCCGGGCGGCTGGGTCGAGGGCGACGCCATCGTCGCCGAGCGCGCCGTCGTGGGCGTCAATGCGCACGTCGGCCGCCGAGCGGTCGTCGGCCGCAACGCCGTCGTCGGTCCGTATGCGAGCATCGGTCGCGATGCGAAGGTGCAGAACGGAGCGCGCGTGCCGCGCGAACTCACGATCGCCGACGGCGACGAGTATCGCGCCTCCGGCGACGACCTGCGCCGGCTCGGCCTCGCCGCCTGAGCGGCGCGGCAGTCCGAACGCCCGACCGGCGACCCCGGCCGGGCGTCCCGGATCGGTCTACTGGCGCGCCATCGCGATGCGCAGGCGCTCGTCGGGATCCACGAGATGGTCGTGGTCGTCGTCTCCGAGGTCGATCTGCACCCAGTTGATCGTGCCGGTGAACCGGCTCGTCTGCGGGGTGTAGTCGGGACTGACCGCGGTTCCCGACTCGTAGCCGACGTCGGTCGTCTCGTCGGCTGAGAACACCATCGCCTGCGTGGCTCCCACTCGACCCGTTCCGACCGCCTCTCCGTCGTAGTAGAGGGTGACGCCCCCGCCTTTGGCGAGACCCCCGCCGTCGTAGGCGAACTCCATCCGCACCTGGTGCTTCCCTGCAGGGATCGCGGAATCGGCCACCGTCGCGAACTCCTGGATGCCGAGCACGTTGTAGACGAACTTCGCCTTCCCGTCGACGACGTAGACGCTCCAGCCGCCGAAGCGACCGCCCTGTGCGATGATCACGCCGTTCGCGCCGCCATCCGGGATCTCGACCTCGGCGGTCACCGAGAACGACTTGTTCTTGATGCTCACGACGCTGTTCTCCGAGAGTCGGCCCATGCCCGAGAACAACAACTGCGAGTTCCCCTGCACGAGGGTCGGGCGACCGGCCAGATCGGGATTCAGTCGCTCCCCGGTGCGGTCGTCGAGCGGCAGCACGTTGTACTTCACCGCTTCGATCAGCCAGAGCCGTTGCAGCTCGTGCAGCTTGTCGGGATGCTCCTTGGAGAGATCACGGGCCTGGCTGTAGTCGACACTGCCGTCGTAGAGCTCCCAGACGTCGTCGTCGAACGGAATGGTGTCGGCGATGAGCTCCCAGGGGGTGCGGTGCTTCGTGACCGCGCTCCAGCCCTTGAAGTAGACGCCGCGGTTGCCGAACATCTCGAAGTACTGCAGGTCGTGCCGCTCGGGCTCGTCGGGCCCGTTGAACGTGTAGAGCATGCTCGTGCCCTCCATGGGCGACTGCTGCACTCCGTTGACCATCGTCGGCTCGGGCAGGCCGGCCGCTTCGAGGATCGTTGGCGCCACGTCGATGACATGGGTGAACTGGGAGCGCTGCCCACCCTGCTCCGTGATGCCCTTCGGCCACGAGACGATCGTGCCGTTGCGGGTGCCGCCCCAGTGCGAGGCGACCTGCTTCGTCCACTGGAACGGGGCGTCCATCGCCCACGCCCAGCCGACCGCGTAGTGGTTGTAGGAGGTCGGCGAGCCGAACTCGTCCATCTTCGAGAGCATGAACTCGGGCGTCTCGAGTGCGGCCATGCCGTTGAAGTTCGCCATCTCGTTGAAGGCGCCGTTGACGGTGCCCTCCGCCGACGCGCCGTTGTCGCCGATGATGTAGTAGATGAGGGTGTTCTCGAGCACCCCGAGGTCTTCGATCGCGTCGATGACCCGGCCGACGTGGTGGTCGGTGTGCTCGAGGAAGCCCGCGTACACCTCCATCTCGCGTTCCAGCACCGGCTTGAGCTCGGCCGGCATGTCGTCCCACGCGGGGATCTCGTCGTGTCGCACGGTGAGTTCGGCATCGGCGGGGATGATGCCGAGCTCCTTCTGCCTCGCGAACGTCTTCTCGCGCTGGGCGTCCCAGCCGTCGGCGAACTGCCCCTTGTACTTGTCGGCCCACTCCTTCGGCACGTGGTGCGGAGCGTGCGTGGCGCCGGGAGCGAAGTAGACGAAGAACGGCTTGTCGGGCATCAGCGCCTTCTGGGTGCGGATCCAGCTCACGGCGTGGTCGGCCAGGTCTTCCGTGAGGTGATAGCCCTCCTCGGGCGTCGCCGGCGGTTCGACCGGCGTGGTGCCGTCGTACAGGGCTGGGTCCCACTGATTGTTCTCGCCGCCGATGAACCCGTAGAACGTCTCGAATCCGCCGCCGCCCGACGGCCAGGCATCGAACGGTCCCATGGGCGAGGACTGCCACACCGGCACCTCGTGGCATTTGCCGAACTGCGCGGTCGAGTAGCCGTTGAGCTTCAACGTCATCGCCACCGGGGCCTTCGTGTTCGGCTTCAGCGAGCTGTTGCCGGGCGCCGACGTGGCGGTCTCGGTGATGCTGCCCATGCCGACCGAGTGGTGGTTCCGGCCGCTGAGCATCGCGGCGCGGGTCGGCGCGCACAGCGCGGTCGTGTGGAATCGGTTGTACATCAGGCCGCGGGCGGCAAGCTTCTCGGCATTCGGAGTCTGACACGGGCCCCCGAAGGCGCTCGACGCGCCGAAGCCGGTGTCGTCGATCAGCACGATCAACACGTTCGGCGCGCCTTCAGGCGGAAGCAGCGGCTCGATGGGGGGATACGCCGTGTTCGGATCCTTCGCGTCGTAGGTCGTCAATCCCGGCGCGGGCCGGTCGGGAATCGGCAGCATCGTGCGCGCGTGGCGATCTGGCTTCATGGTGTTTCCCCCGTGGTGTGCGGTGCGGCATCCGTCGACATCGCGGCCGCAGTTCGAGGCGGTGACGACCGGGTCACCGTACCGAGACCCGTGCGATGCCGAATCACCCACATCGCGTGATGCGGGCGGCGACACATGCGGTGAACCTGAGGCTGGCGCAAGCGCGACAGCCGGTCGCCGGCCACGGATCGGAGCGCGAACATGACGGATCAGGCACTGGATGAACTCGGACCGGTCGACTACCTGGTCATCGAGTTTCCGGCCGGGCAGGCGGACTTCACGGGCGAGATCGCCGAGGAGCTCGTGCGGCTCGTCGGGGCGGGCACGATCCGGCTCATCGACGCGATCGTGCTGACGAAAGACGTCGACGGCACGGTCGACGCGGTGGAGTTCGAGGACCTCGAAGACCTGGGCCCCCTCGTCGAACTCGAGGCCGAGCTCGCCGAGCTGCTCGCGGCGGAGGACGTCGAGCAGCTCGCGAACGCGATGGAACCGGGCAGCGTCGCCGGCGTGATCGTCTACGAGAACCTCTGGGCAGCCCCCTTCGCCGCAGCTGCTCGCCGAGCCGGCGGCCAGCTGATCGCGAGCGGGCGCATCCCGATCCAGGCGATCATCGCATCGCTCGAGGCCGATGAGGCCGACGAAGAGACAGGAGCATGACATGCCGCTGAGAGCTGCACGAATCGGACGCGTCGGCGTGGTCGGTGCCCCGGTCGCGAGGACGGCGGTGGTCGCCGCTGCCGTGACCCCAGGGCCCTCCCCGATCGCGAAGGCCGCCGTGATCGGCGCCGCGGTGACTCCTGGTCGACGACGGCGCCGCATCTGACGTCGGAGGGACATGAGCTTCCGGGCGGTTCCCGCCGCCGAACCTCGAGAAAGGGAACGGCCATGTCGTTCTGGGACTACCTGACCGTGTTCTTCTGGGTCTATGTCGGAGTCGCGTGCCTGTGCATCTTCGTCTTCCTGATCGTCGACATCTTCCGAGACGAGACGCTGACCGGGTGGGCGAAGGCGGTCTGGATCCTCTTCCTCGTCGTGCTGCCGTTCGTCGGCTCGATCGTCTACCTGATCACGCGCGGCGGCGGCATGTCGTCCCGCCGAGGCGGAGATCAGGCGATGCTCGCCTGAGGGGAACCAGGCGGGTGCGGAGCGGTGCGTTCGCGCCGCTCCGCTCGTCGCGGTTCAGCCAGCGGTGAGCAGTTCGCCGGCGAGCAGCTCGAGCGTCTGCTCGCGGCCGGGGGTCGCGTCGAGCGGTTCGCCCTCGTAGCTGCCGCCGATGGGGGCGAGCATGATCTCGTCGATTCCGTGGCGGGTCGCGAGGGTGCGCAGCTCGGAGGCCGCGGTCGCCGCGTCTCCGATGATCCAGCGCTGCTCCATGGCGGCGACGAGCTCGTCGCCGATCGAGTCGGCGGGGGCGGCGAGCGCCTCCTCGACCGTCTCGAGCGGCCGCATGGGCCGGTTGGTGCGCAACCGCGCCATCGAGTGCATCTGGGGCAGAGCCCGGGCGCGCGCCTCTTCGCGGGTCGGAGCCACCGAGGCGTTCGCGGTGAGGAAGGTCTCGGGCACGGGGTGCGCCTCGCTCGGCTGGTACTCGGTGCGGTAGAGCTCGAGCGCCCGCTCGAGGCCGTCGCCCGAGAAGTGGTTGGCGAAGACGTAGGGCAGGCCGAGCGACGCGGCGAGCTTCGCCGAGTAGTCGCTCGATCCGAGCAGCCAGAGCGTCGGGACATCCGTCGCCGCCGGAGTCGCCGTGATCGCGTACTCGCGGCCGCTCGTCAGCCGGAGCGTCGCTCCGTCGGGGGAGAGCAGCGAGAGGATGTCGGCGATGTGGTCGGGGAACCGGTCGACATCGGCCGTGGGCCCCGAAATGCGCAGCAGCTGCGTGATGACGGGGTCGCTGCCCGGCGCGCGTCCGATGCCGAGGTCGATGCGCCCCGGCGCGAACGCCTCGAGCGCTGCGAACTGCTCGGCGACGACGAGCGGGGCGTGGTTCGGCAGCATGACGCCGCCAGAGCCGACCCTGATGCGCTCGGTCTTCGCCGCGATCGCCGCGATCAGGACCGGCGGCGTCGTCGAGGCGACGGCCGGCATGTTGTGGTGCTCGGCGAACCAGTACCGGGTGAAGTCCAGGCGGTCGGCGAGTTGCGCGAGGCGAACGGATGCCGCGAGCGCACCGGCACTCGTCTGGCCGGTGCGCACCGGGATGAGGTCGAGCACAGAGAGTCGGGGTGAAGGAGTCATCCCTCACGGCAACCGGCCTGCGGCGCGGGGTATTCCGCGGTGTCGGGGACCGGCGACCTGGGTCCATGGGCGGGCGGGGCTGCCACTGAGACGATCGGAGGGAGCTCCCTGACGCGGGGGAGACCGCGCCGACGTTGTATGGGTTCTCGTTGCGAGCGCCGCCTGAGACCAGTGCGGCCGTCGGAGCGCCGCCCCGAGGTGCGCGCACAGGCCCGCGACGATCCCCGAAAGGAAGCATCCGTGAACACCCCCGTGCCGTCGGTCGCAACGACCGACCTCGCCACGCTCTCGCTCCGCGAGGCGCTCGCGCTCCTCGACGACCGCATCGCCGGTCGCGTGCTCATTCCCGGCGACCCCCGATGGGACGCCGCCCGCTCCGCATGGAACCTCGCCGTCGACCAGCACCCCGCCGCGATCGTCGTCGCGACCACCGCCGACGACGTCGCGCACACCGTGCGCGCGGCGAAGGAGCTCGGCCTCGCCGTCGCCCCGCAGGCGACCGGTCACAACGCCGGCCCGCTCGCGGCGGCCGACGGCCTCGCCGACGCGATCCTCCTGCGCACGCACGAGATGCGAGGCGTCGAGATCGACGCCGAGTCGCGCATCGCGCGGGTCGAGGCCGGCGCCCAGTGGGGCGACGTCGTCGCCGCGGCCGCGCCGCTCGGCCTCACCGCGCTCGCCGGCACCGCGCACGACGTCGGCGTCGTCGGCTACACCCTCGGCGGCGGGGTGAGCTGGCTCGCCCGATCGCACGGACTCGCCGCGAACCACGTCGTCGCGATCGAGCTCGTCACGGCCGACGGTGCCGCGCACCGGGTCGACGCCGAGAACGAGCCCGAGCTGTTCTGGGCGCTCCGCGGCGGCGGCGGCGACCTCGGCGTCGTCACCGCGCTCGAGTTCGGCCTCTTCGACGTGCCCGCGCTGAGCGCCGGCATGCTGCTCTGGCCGATCGAGCGCACGGCCGAGGTGTTCACGGCCTGGTCGGAATGGACCGACGGCCTCCCGACCTCGGTCACCTCGGTCGCCCGCGTGCTGCGCCTGCCGCCGATGCCGGAACTGCCGCCCTTCCTCTCGGGCCGTGCGCTCGTCGTCGTCGAGGTCGCGATGCAGGAGGACCCGGCCCGCGTCGACGAACTGCTCGCGCCGCTCCGCGCCCTCGTGCCCGAGATCGACACCGTGCACCCGCAGTCATCGGCCGAACTCCTGCAGCTGCACATGGACCCGCCGCAGCCGGTGCCCGGCCTCGGCGACGGCATGCTGCTCGCCGAACTGACGCCGGCCGCGATCCGCGCCTTCGTCGACGCGGTGGGCCCGGACGCCTCGTCGGCACTGCTCTCGGCCGAGGTCCGCCACCTCGGCGGCATGATGGATCCGGGCGTCGCGCGCGCTGCGGCATCCGTTCAGGGCACGCCGCAGCCCGGCGTCACCGCGGGCTTCGATGCCGGCTTCCTGATGTTCGGGGTCGGCATCGTGATGCCCGACAACGGAGAGGCGCTCGCCGAGTCGCTCGGCCGACTGCTGTCGGCCGTCGAGCCGTGGGGCGCCGGCATCGACTACCTGAACTTCGCTGAGCGCGCCCGCCCCGCCGAGCGGTTCTTCGGCGATGATCTCGAGCGGCTGCGCGCGGTCAAGGCGGCGGTCGACCCGACACGGGTGATCCGTTCGAACCACCCGATCGGCTGAGTTGGGGACTGTCGCTCGCGCCTCGGCCTTCATAGGCTGGGGTGCGAGCGACATCGCCGTCGCCACGACCTTGGGGGAGGAACGATGACCGTACATTACGCATTGCCTACTGCAGCCGACTTCACCGCGCTCGCTGGGCTTCATCATCCGTCGATCACGATCTACACGTCCACCTCGCCCGTCGTGAGCGAGCGCGAGCGCGCCGAGGTGGCCGTGAAGAGCTCCTTCGACGAGGCGATCGAACGGGTGAAGGCGTCGGGCGCCGCGAACGCCGAACTCGAGGCGCTCCGCCGCGAGCGCGATGCCGTCATCGGCGACCAGCAGATCTGGGCGGGACTCGCCCGGTCGATCGCGATCTTCGTCGCACCGGGGTTCAGCGAGGTCTTCGTGCTGCCGAATCGGCTCGACGACGCCGTGCACGTGGGCTCGCACTTCACCCTCGGCCAGCTGCTGCGCGCGCCGAGTCAGGACCAGGAGGCGTTCGCGGTCACGCTGTCGGCCAACGAGTGGTCGCTGTGGCACGCGACCCCGACCGATCGGGCCGTGCGCCTCGACATCGACGAGTCGCATGACAAGAGCCTCGACGACGCCATCAACCGCGACCCCGAGAACGACGACAAGCCGCGCGGGGGCAAGCACGGCGACCGCGGCGTGAGCGGCGACGAGCGCCGCAAGGCCTTCTTCGAGCTCTACGCGAAGCGCGTCGCCGACGCCGCGCGTCAGGAGCTCATGCAGCGCGACCCCGACGACCGCGTGCCGCTCTTCGTCTTCGCCGCAGAGCCCTTGATGAGCCTCTTCGTCGACCGCATCCGCAACGGCCGCCGTGTCGTCGCCGTCCCGGGTGCACCCGACCGGCTCGGCGCAGCCGAGATCGACGAGGCGCTGCGCGTGCAACTCGGGCGGCTGAATGTCGCCGAGGCCGATGGTGCGCTGCGCCAGCTGACCGAGGGCACGGCGGGCCGGGTCGAGCGCGACCTCGCAGCGATCGCGCGTGAGGCGGCGGATGGCGCGGTCGAGGTGTTCTGGTTCGACTTCACGACCTCGGTGAACGGCACGCTCGACCGCGAGTCGGGTGCGATCGAGTTCGCGAGCGGGCACGGGGCCGATGAGCAGCTCAGCGACGGCACCCATGCCGGCGACCTGCTGCCGCAGCTCGCGCTGCTCGTGATGTCGAAGGGCGGCAAGGTCGTCACGGTGCGCAGCGACGACCTCGACGGCACGGTGTGGTCGGGGCCGGCGATGGCCGAGTTGAGGTTCGCGCTGGCCTAGGGATCAGCCGGTGGGGAGCCGTCGGCGTCAGCGCCGCGCGGCGGCGACCCGCTCGCGCAGCGGGAGCACGAATCCCTCGCGCCAGCGGAAGCGGATGACGACCTGCTGCGCGTGCGCGTCCTCGATCATCGCCTCGACGTTCGTCTCGGTGAGCACATGGGGCCGGTCGCCGGTGGGCGGAGTCTCGCGGAGTTCGAGCCAGAGGCTCTCGGGGTGGGGCACGACGCCGGGATTCGCGGCGACGAGTTCGATGGTCCACCCCGGGCTCGAGCACAGCCCGTAGCCGGAGACGAGGATGAGCCGGGTGTCGGTGGTCTCGATGACGGTCGCCTCGAAGTCGGCGGCAGAGTATTCGCAGTGCTGCTGTCCGTTCATTCCGCTGAACCTAACGGTCTGAAACTGAGGCGACCTCAGTGCTGGCGCTGAGATCGAGGAGCGGGGCGGCACCGAGGTTCGCGCGGGCGCGAACGGCCGAGCCCGTCGGCGACCATATGGTGGAACCCATGCGATTCGGAATGTTCGTTCCCCAGGGTTGGCGTCACGACCTCGTCGGCATCGAGCCGGCCGAGCACTGGCAGACGATGCGCTCGCTCGCCGAGTACGCCGATGCCCCCGACTCGGCATGGGAGTCGATCTGGGTCTACGACCACTTCCACACCGTGCCGCGCGCCTCGGAGACCGAGGCGACCCACGAGGCGTGGAGCCTCATGGCCGCCTACGCCGCATCGACCTCGCGCGTGCGGCTCGGCCAGATGTGCACATGCATGAGCTACCGCAACCCCGCCTACCTCGCGAAGGTCGCCTCGACGGTCGACCACGTCTCGGGCGGGCGCCTCGAGATGGGCATCGGCGGCGGCTGGTACGAGCACGAGTGGCGCGCGTACGGGTACGGCTTCCCCGCGATCCCCGAGCGACTCGGCCGCCTTCGCGAGGGTGTCGAGATCATGCACCAGGCGTGGTCGACCGGCAGCGCGACGCTCGACGGAACCTACTACCAGGTCGACGGCGCCGTCGTGCAGCCGCAGCCGGTGCAGCCGGGCGGCATCCCCTTCTGGATCGCCGGCGGCGGCGAGAAGGTGACCCTCCGCATCGCGGCGAAGTACGCCTCATACACGAACTTCACCGGCACGCCCGAGGAGTTCGCGCACAAGAGCGAGGTGCTGCGTGCGCACTGCGAGCGCCTCGGCACCGACTTCGAGGCGATCACCAGGTCGTCGAACTTCAACACGGTCGTCGGTGTCGACGAAGCGGATGTCGCGCGGCGCCTCGCCGTCATCGAAGCGAGGGTCGCTCCGTTCCTCGGACCCGAGAAGACCGCCGCCTACATCGCGGACTTCCATTCCCCGAACGCCGCCGTCGGCACCCCGACCCAGGTGGCGGCGAAGCTCGCCGAGCGGCGCGAACTCGGCCTCGGGTACGCGATCCACTACTTCCCCGAAGCGGCCTACGATCGTTCCGGGCTCGAGCTCTTCACGGCAGAGGTCGTGCCCGCCCTGCGGTAGCCCACGTGACGGTGGAGCCGTCGTCGCTCACGTGCCATCCGCTCGCCGGCCGGGCGACGCCCGCGTCGTCGGTGACCGCTGCGTAGGGCAGCGCCAGCAGGTCGCCGGCCTCGAGGTCGCCCGGCAACGCGATCGGCGCAGGGGCGGAGCATCCGCTCGGTGCCGAACTGAGCGTCGTCGGCACCGCGCGTGCGACCGAGGCGCGCCCGATGAGCCGCGCCTCGGCCCACGCCGGGTCGAGCTCCGAGAGGTCGCCGTCGATCACGACCCTGCGGCCGCCGCGAGCGGATGCCTCGAGCACTCGCACCACGACGACGCCCGTGTGCATCGTGGTCGAGGGGACCCGGCCGCCGGTGCCGGGCTCGACCGCGCGGCCCAGGTGCACGGCGGGAGTGCCGCACAGCTCGGCGAGGCGCAGGAGCGACACCCCGCCCACGGCGACGTCGGTGGTCGAGACGCTGGTCGCCTCCGGCCACCGATCCATCGAGATGGGGTCGGGGATCGAACGCCGAAGCGTCGGCAGTATGCGCGTGAGCGTCATCTGCCGTCCGCCGTCGCGGAAGCGCAGTCTCGGTGTCCGAGACCCGCACTCGGGTCGGTGATCGGAGGCATTCCTCAGTTCTACGCCCGGGGCGGGCATCGAGCCCGTTTGTTACGCGATCCGAACGCAGAACGCCGGTTCGCTCACGCGCTGCTTACGCGGCGACGGCCTCGTCGAGCTTCGCGGAGAGCTCGGCGTCGGTCGGCTCGGTGAAGTGCGTGCCGTCGGGGAAGACGACCACCGGGATCTGCGTGCGGCCGCTGATCGCCTTGGCACGGTCGGCGCCGTCGGCGACGGTCTCGAGGTCGACGTATTCGTAGTCGACGCCACGCGCGTCGAGGAGGCGCTTCGAGCGGCGGCAGTCGCTGCACCACTCGGCGCCGTACATCGTGACGCGGGCGGGGTTCAGGTCGGTGGCAGGGGAAGTCATACCAATAACCTACGTGGGTACCCTGTCAGTTTCTTCCCAGGAGCCGCTGGCGGTGGCAGACTCGGGCGCATGCGATTCGAGACGAGGATGTCCCAGGTCGGCAACAACACGGGCATCGAGGTGCCGCCCGACGTGATCGAGGCGCTCGGGGCGGGTAAGAAGCCGCCGGTCGTCGTGGTCGTGAACGGCTACGAGTACCGCAGCACGGTCGCGGTCATGGGCGGCCGGTTCATGATCTCGTTCAGCTCCGACAAGCGAGCGGCGACGGGCATCGGCGGCGGCGACCCGATCGTCGTCGACGTCGAGGTCGACACGGCCCCGCGCACGGTCGAGCTGCCGACCGACCTGGCGGCAGCGCTCGACGGTGCGGGGGCGCGTGCGGCCTTCGACGCGCTCTCGCCGAGCGCGAGGAAGGCACATGTCACGGCGGTCGAGGGCGCGAAGGCCGCCGAGACCCGGCAGCGCCGCATCGACGGCATCGTGGCGAAGCTCGCCGGGTGACGCGCGTCGTCAGCCGCGCACGGGCGTCAGCGACGGGTCGCCGACGAGCTTCACGAACGCGCTGAGCTGCGCCACGCCATCGGGTGTGTAGGGCAGGGCATCGAGCAGGCCCGGCGAGTAGAGCAGGTACGCAGCCCACTTCGCCCGGGAGATCGCCACGTTCAGTCGGTTCTTCAGGAGGAGGAACTCGACGCCGCGCGGCGCCGCCGCTGCCGAGGACGCGGCGAGCGAGACGATCGCGACGGCGGCCTCTTGACCCTGGAACTTGTCGACCGTGCCGACCGGCACCTCGGTGAGCCCGGCCGCGTCGAGCGCGGCACGCACCTCGGTGAGCTGGGCGTTGTAGGGCGTCACGACGATGAGGTCGCGTTGCGCGAGCGGCCGAGCGGATGCCGCACCCGGCGCCGTGGCGTTCGGCACCCCGTCTTCGACCCAGTCGCGCCCGAGCAGGGAGCGCGCCAGGTCGACGACCGCGAGCGCCTCTTCGGGCGATGAGGTCGTGTTGCCGGAGTGCTCGATGGGCAGGGCCGTGAGGCCGGGGGCGACGCCGTCGAGCGAGCGGTGCGAGGCCACGGGGTGCGAGTGCAGCTCGCCCTCGTATGAGAGGCGCGACACGGGCTCGGCGACAGCGGGGTGCATGCGCCGGCTCTCGGCGAGGAAGTAGCCGAACTCGGCCGGCAGCACGTCGTGGCCGTCGGTGATCCAGCCGAGCGCCGAGGTGTCGATGGGCTCTGGGTGGTTTCCCTGGCTCACCTGCGGCAGCTGCTGCGGGTCGCCGAGCAGCAGCAGGTTGCGGGCGCCGACCGCGGAGGCGATGGTCGAGGCGAGCGAGAACTGGCCGGCCTCGTCGATGACGAGCAGGTCGAGCGAGCGGCGCGGCACGCGGTTGTCGTTCGAGAAGTCCCACGCGGTGCCGCCGATGACGTATCCCGAGGTCTCGTGCGCTGCCGTGTACTCGGCGACGCCGTTCTTCGGGATGAAGGTGTACCCGTGGTCGCCGGGCTCCTTCGGGTCTTTCGGGGCCTTCGCGACGAGCTCGGGATCGAGGCCGGCGCGCACGACGGCATCGAGCACGTTCTCGACCACGGCGTGCGACTGGGCGACGACGCCGATCTTCCACGCGTGGCGCCCCACGAGCTCGGTGATCACATGGGAGGCGAGGTAGGTCTTGCCAGTGCCGGGCGGGCCCTGCACGGCGAGGTACGAGTCGTCGAGGTCGCGGAGGGAGGCCGTGACGGCCGCGACGTAGTCGTGATCGGCGCCGAGGGGCACGAGACCGGAACCGCTGCGCGTGCGCGGCGGGATACGTCGCAGCACGTCGACCGAGGGGTTCGCCGGCCAGTTCGGGAAGGCGCGGTCGAGCTGCTGCGCCCACTCGAGGATCGCGCCCTGCTGGCGGCCGGCCTGCGGGGGCGTTCCGGGCGCGAGGGCGAACGGCAGCTCGTGCCAGAGGACTCCGGCCACCGCGGTCTCCTCGATGAGCACGCCGTCGTCGAACACCTCGAGGACGCGCACCGAGTGCCACGCCCGCGACCCGGGCCGCAGCGAATGGCTCGGGAACGGCGCCGGCGGTTCGTAGAGCGCGATCGGTTCGCCGCCGACGCTGAACTTCGACCCCGGTGCGATGCGGCCGCGCAGGCGTACGTGCCGCCGATCGACGCGATGGTGGTCTTCGCGATACCAGCGCTGCACCACGCCGGAGGTCGCGGGGTCGACGACGAGCACGTCGCGGTGATCCTCCCAGGCCTCGAGCGGCTGCTCGACGCGGAAGTAGTGCGACCACCAGAAGCTCTTCGCCTCGCGGTCGTGGTAGTCGATCGCGGCCGCTGCCAGGGCGAGCGCGGTGTGGTCGGCGTCGCGATCGGGGTCGTCGGGCGGCCCGGCGACGGACTGCAGGTGCACGGCGAGGGGCGTGGGTTCGTAGACCTTGCCCGCGGCCTTGGCCGCCTCGACGATGAGCGATTCGGGCACGGGGTCGACGCCGGCGTCGCGCGCGAGCCCGAGCAGCCAGTCGCGCAGGCGCAACGTCGAGACGCAGTCGTAGCGGTTGTAGTCGGCGAGGTCGTCGAGCACGTACTGGGCGGCCGCAACCCCGGAGAGGCCCGTGATCGGGTCGGTCTCGCCCGTCGCCGCGAGCTCGCGCGCCCGCACGTACTCGAGGATCGAGTCGCCGCCCGACTTCACGTCGGCCTCGCGCAACTCGGTGCCCATGTAGAGCGGCTCGAGCTTCTTGATCGAGTACGAGCGACTGCCCACGCGCACCGCGCGCTTGACGATGGGGTAGAGGTCGACGAAGACGCCGTCGGCGAGCAGCTGGTCGACGGCCGCCTCGCCGACGCCGTGACGAGCGGCCATCGAGAGCAGGTGCGTGCGTTCGTAGCTCGCGTAGTGGTAGATGTGCATGTGCGGGTGGGCGGCCCTGCGGAGCGCCACGAGCTCGAGGAACTGCACGAGCGCGACCCGCTCCTCGGCGAAGGAGTGCGCCCAGAGCGGCGTGAACTGCTCGGCGTTGTCGACCATGCCGAAGAGGTAGTCGAGGCCCCAGTCGTCGGCCGCGCCCTCGGTGTAGAGCGGGTCGCCCTCGAAGTCGAAGAACAGGTCGCCCGCGTCGGGCTCGGGGATCGCGGCGAGCGACGCGGCGTCGCGCACGACGACGGGCGGCGGCAGTGGCGGGTCGTCGGGGGAGCGGAGCCCCGAAGCATCTGCTGCGAGCTCTGCCGACTCGGCCTCGAGCTGCAGGCGCGCCTGTAC
The DNA here is from genome assembly GCF_042262385.1 of Agromyces sp. NPDC056389. Taxonomy (NCBI): domain Bacteria; kingdom Bacillati; phylum Actinomycetota; class Actinomycetes; order Micrococcales; family Microbacteriaceae; genus Agromyces; species Agromyces sp. NPDC056389. The sequence continues at coordinate 1,770,481 of NZ_JBHJPN010000001.1, read as the reverse complement.
CCGCAGGTTCTCGATCGTCGCGTCGAGCACGCCGGGCACGGGCCCGAACGATGCCGCGAGCTCGTCGATCGTCGTGATGCCCGCGTCGTGCAGGGCGGCCCGTTGCGTGACCCGGAGGCCGGCGACGAGCAGCACGTCGCGGTGCGCCTGCACTTCGAGATCGCACGTGGCGCAGCGGCCGTCGAGGGCGTACCGCGGGTCGCCCCACTCGACCGGCCCGTCTTCGATGAGTCGGTCGGCGACGATCTGCTCGAGCCGCTCGCGGCGCAGCCGGTAGACGGGGGCGATGTCGTCGAGGCGGTGCACGCTCGTGGTGCCGTCGCCGAGCAGCAGTTCGACGGTGTCGGCGCAAGGAACGCCGGTGCGCTCGAGCTGTTCGGCATAGGCGGCGAGCTGGAGCAGCGCGGTCACCCTGGCCCGGCGGGCGAGCTTGGAGTCCTGCACGAGGTACCGGCCGTCGGGCTGGCGCACGATGAAGTCGGCGAAGCCGATGAAGCCCTCGTCGGCGAACGTCGCCTGGAAGACGACGGGGGCTCCGGCCGCGAACGCCGCCTGCGTGGCCTCGACGGCCGCGGCGACCGCTGCGGGGTCGCGCACATCGGGCCGCTCGATCTCGACGACGCCGTCGCCGAGGGCGGCGCGGTAGTCGTCGAGCACCCGCAGCTCGTGCTGGTCGCCGAGGCGGCCCGAGCGCTCGAGCATCGCGTCTTCGGGGTCGGGCACCTTCTCGATGCGGCCGAGCTTCGCGTCGAGCGCGCGGAGGAACGCGAACTCGCACTCGGAGGCCTTCTTCAGGTCGCTCGCGCTCGTGACGACCGAACCGTCAACCAGGTACATCGGGCTCCTTCGGGTCGTCGTGATCCCACGCTATCCGGGCCCGCCGACATCAACGGGGGGCGAGCGCGCCGGGTCGGAGTCCCAGCAGTCCCTCGACGCTCCGGGTCGTCAGGGCGTCGCGTTCGCCCGCGCCGTCCCACCGCACGAGCGCCTGCGCATTGAGGCCGTCGATCATGCCGAGCAGCTGCCATGCGGCGGCCGCCGCATCGACGGGGCCGAAGTCGCCGGACTCGACGCCGCCGTCGATGACGCCCACGATGACCGACTGCCACGCGTCCATGCGGTGCCGCACGCTCGCGGCGAGCGACTCGTTGCGCCGGCCGAGCGCCCAGGCCTCGACCCAGACCACGGTGACGTCTTCGCGTGACCCGTCGAGCAGGGTGCCGATGAGGGCGGACAGGCGTTCCGGCGGAGTCCGCCGCTCGGCGACGAGCGCGCCGACCTCCTCGATCTCGGCGGCGACGATCGCATCGAACGTCTCGGCGATGAGGGCGTCCATGCTCGGCTGGTAATGCGCCACGAGGGCGGGCGTCACCCCTGCGCGGGCGGCGACGGCGCGCAGCGTCACGGCGGCGAGTCCCTCTTCGAGCGCCAGCGCCCTGGCTGCGACCGCGATCTCGGTGCGTCGCTCGGCCGGGGGCTTGCGCGCGGCTCGCGCGCGGGGCGTGCTTGACATGGTGCGCTCAGTCTATGTACGGTCGGGTCAGTTATTGATCATTTGATCAATATAAATCGACGGATGCCGCTCGGCACGGCCGACGCACCGACGCGACGCACGGAGGAACCGATGAGCTGGCGCATGCCGTCCGAGACCGCACCCCATGAGCGCACCTGGATGGCGTTCCCGGTCGAGGTCAACGTCGCCGACGAGACATCCGGAGGCGCCGAGCGCACCTTCGCCGCCTGGGCCGCGGTCGCGAACGCGATCGTCGGGTTCGAGCCCGTCACGATCCTCGTCGACCCGAGCGAGCTCGACCGTGCCCGAGCCCTGCTCGACCCCGCCGTCGAGATCGTCGAATGCCCCGTCGACGAGTTCTGGATGCGCGACCACGGCCCCACCTTCGTCGTCGACGACGAGCGCCCCGGCGTGCTCGGTGCGGTCGACTGGACCTTCAACGGCTGGGGCGCCCCGGCATGGGCGCGCTGGGAGAAGTCGGCCGAGCACGCCCGCTTCGTCGCCGAGCGCGTCGGCGCCGAGCTCGTCTCGAGCGCACTCGTGAACGAGGGCGGCGGCATCCACGTCGACGGCGAGGGCACGGTGCTGCTCACCGAGACCGTGCAGCTCGACCCGCGCCGCAACCCCTATGCCGACAAGCGCCGCGTCGAGGCCGAGATGGCCCGCACGATCGGGGCGACGACGGCCATCTGGCTGCCGCGCGGCCTCACTCGCGACTACGACGAGTTCGGCACCAACGGCCACGTCGACATCGTCGCGACCCTCACCTCGCCGGGCCAGGTGCTCGTGCACTCGCAGCGCGACCCCGAGCACCCCGACTTCGAGGTCAGCCGCGAGATCGTCGCGTTGCTCGCCGAGTCGACGGATGCCGCGGGCCGAACCCTCGAGGTCACCGAGATCCCCGCGCCCTCGGTCATCCGCGACGACGAGGGCTTCGTCGACTACAGCTATGTCAACCACCTGGTCGTGAACGGCGGCATCATCGCGTGCGGCTTCGGCGACGACGAGGCGGATGCCGCGGCGCGCGCGATCCTCGAGGCCGCCTACCCCGGCCGGCGAGCGGTGACGGTCGACGCACGCGAGATCTTCGCCGGCGGCGGCGGCATCCACTGCATCACCCAGCAGCAGCCGGTGGTCGCCCGATGAGCGGATTCGACGTCGTCGAGGCCTCGATCGCGGAGCTCCGTGCCGCACTCGAGTCGGGTCGCATCACGGCGGTCGAGCTGCTCGAGGCCTACCTCGCCCGCATCGCCGCCTTCGACGGGCCCGAGACGCCGACCGCCCTCAATGCGCTCGTCGTGATGAACTCCGGCGCCCGCGCCGACGCCGAGGCATCCGATGCCCGCCGTACGCGCGGCGAGACCTTCGGGCCGCTCGACGGCATCCCGTACACGGCGAAGGACAGCTACCTCGCCGAGGGCCTGACCGCGGCGGCGGGCTCGCCCGCGTTCGAGCACCTCGTCGCCCAGCGAGATGCCTTCACGATCGAGCGCCTGCGCGGCGCGGGCGCCGTGCTGATCGGCCTCACGAACATGCCGCCGATGGCGAACGGCGGCATGCAGCGCGGCGTCTACGGCCGCGCCGAGAGCCCGTACAACGCCGAGTACCTCACCGCCGCCTTCGGCTCGGGGTCGTCGAACGGCTCGGGCACGGCGACCGCGGCGTGCTTCGCGGCGTTCGGGCTGGGTGAGGAGACATGGTCGTCGGGCCGCGCTCCCGCCTCGAACAACGGCCTCTGCGCGTACACGCCCTCTCGCGGCGTCATCTCGGTGCGCGGCAACTGGCCGCTCGTCCCCACGATGGACGTCGTCGTGCCGCACACCCGCACGATGGCCGACCTCTTCGAGGTGCTCGACGTGATCGTCGCCGACGACGCCGAGACCCGCGGCGACTTCTGGCGGGTGCAGCCGTGGATCGAGATCCCCGCGGCATCCGCGGTTCGGCCCGTCTCGTATCAAGAGCTGGCGACGAACCCTGCACCGGATGCCGCGGCCGCGCGCCCCCTCGCGGGCACCCGCATCGGCGTGCCGCGCATGTACGTGAACGCCGACCCCGAGGCCGGCACCGCCGAGCCCGGCCGCACGCCCGGCATCGGCGGCGCGACGGGGCAGCGAATCGAGACCCGCGCCTCGGTGATCGAGCTCTGGGAGGCGGCCCGCCGTGATCTCGAGGCCGCCGGCGCCGAGGTCGTGCTCGTCGACTTCCCCGTCGTGTCGAACTACGAGGGCGACCGCCCCGGCGCACCCACGATCGCCACCCGCGGGCTCGTGAGTCCCGCGTACCTGCACCGCGAGATCGTCGACCTCTCGGCCTGGTCGTGGAACGACTTCCTCGACGCCAACGGCGACCCAGCGCTGAACTCGCTCGCGCAGGTCGACGGCGAGCGCATCTTCCCGCAGCCCGATGGCGCCCTGCCCGACCGGTACGACGGGTTCGACGACGACATCGTCGAGTACCCCGGGTGGGTGCGTGCGCACCCCGGCGCGACGTTCGCGGACATGCCCGAGCTCGAGGCCGGGCTCCGCGGACTCGAGGAGACGCGGCGCGTCGACCTGGAGCAGTGGATGGACGGGCTCGGCCTCGCTGCCGTGGCGTTCCCGGCGGTCGCCGACGTCGGACCCGCCGACATGGACGTGAACGAGGCATCCGCCGATCTCGGCTGGCGCAACGGCGTGTGGGTCGCGAACGGAAACATCGTGCCGCGCCACCTCGGCATCCCGACCGTCACGGTGCCGATGGGCGTCATGCGCGACATCCGGATGCCGGTGGGCCTCACCTTCGCCGGACGCGCCTACGACGACTCGGCGCTGCTCGCACTCGCCGCGGCGTTCGAGGCGCTGCCGACCCCGAGCGCGCGCCGCGTTGCGCCGCCGCGCACGCCGTCGGTCTGAGCGGGGCGCGGCGGCCGGTCGGCCGGCGCCGCCCGGGCTAGTCTGACGCCATGACGGTCAGTCGGAGCCGTACGGCGGTCTACGCGCGTCGGCGCAAGCGTCGCATGGCGCAGCACACGCACGACCTCAGCGACGAGCAGTGGGCCGCGCTCACAGCGGAGTGGCAGAGCTGCGCGTACTGCGGCGCGAGCGACCGGCCGCTGCAGCGCGACTGCGTGCAGCCCATCTCGCGCGGTGGCCGGTACACGCTCGGCAACGTCGTGCCGGCGTGCGGGTCGTGCAACGCGAGCAAGTCCAACGACGAGGTCACCTCGTGGATGCGGCGCAAGAAGCTCGACGAGCGCGCCTTCCTGCTGCGGCACTACGAGGTCGGCCTGCTGATGGCGGCACGATTCCCGGTTCCGGATGCTTCGCGCGAGTGAGTCGCGCGTTCAGCTCGTGCGAGCGCACGCTCAGCTGCTGAGGATCGGGGCGCGGGTCGGCGTCAGCCGGCGGACGTGGAGCACGATGTCGAACACGAATACCAGCATGATGCCGATGAGGCAGACGCGCGTGACTTCTTCGGCGGCGGGCGAGATGAAGATCGGGCCTGCCGCGAGGCTCCACGTCACGAGGGCGAGGAAGGCGACGTCGTTCGCGATCGAGATCAGGCGGGTCGTGCGGGTGTAGCGGCCGGCGATGAGCAACGCGAACCCGACGGCGAAGGCCACGGCCCAGAGCACCACGAACCAGGGTGCGCGCCACGCGAGGAACTCGGGGTCGAACACGAAGGCCTCGATGACCGGCTGCGGCAACCCGGGTGCAATCACCGCCAGCCAGGGCAGCGCGATCAGCACCGAAGCACCGAGCGCGCCGAACGAGATCGCGAGCACGAGACCCGCACGGTTGACTCGGTCGCGGTCGAGCACCTGGGGTGGGATCTGCGGCGCCACCCGGGGCTCGGCCTGCGGTGCGCTGTCAGTCGCAGCGTCGATGCCATCCCGCCGATGCCTGATGATCGCGGCGATGAGCGTCAGCGTGATCATGAATCCCGGCCACCAGAACGCGCCGAGACCCCCGCTGAGCCACCAGGCCGGCAACGGCGCCCACCAGGCGCCTGCGACGCCCGCCGACTCCGCCCACTCGGCGACTCCCGGGTCGGCGTACGCGATCGGGAGGGTGACCGCCCACTGCAGGGCGACGCCGCCGAGGGCGAACCAGGTGAAACCCGGTGCGTCCGCCGGGCGAATCACGGTGAACCCGGCGGGGCGGTAGCGATCGGCCACGTCCTGCGGCCGGCCGAAGGACGCGAGCATCTCCATGACCATCGGCTCGTCGGCGGGTCGGCCGGCCTCCTCGGCGCGACCCGCGAGCTCCTCACGCAGCAGCGACCGGAGCTCGAAGCCGACGTCGGCTCGTTGTCGCCGAGGAATGCGCCCGACGACGTCGCCGACGTAGCTCTCGATGATGACGTTCGGGTCCATCTCAGCTCTCCTCGTTCAGCAGTCGACCGACGACGGAGGTCAGCGAACCCCATGCCTCGGTCAGATCCCGGTAGCTCTCGGCCCCAGCGGGGCTCAGCGTGTAGTAGCGGCGGGGCGGCCCGTCGTCGATGCGCCACTCGGAGGCGAGCAGCCCTTGCCCCTCGAGCCGGCGCAGCAGCGGATACAGCGTGCCCTCCTCGATCGGCATGCCGCGCTCGGCGAGTGCCTGGCGCAGCGAGTAGCCGTACTGCGCGGTGCGCAACTGCGAGAGCACCGCGAGCACGAGCACGCCCTTGCGCAGATCCTGCTCGAGCTTGCCCGACTGCTCGGGGCGACCCTCTACCATGCGGGCCACACTACATAGAGCCACACAGTACGTCAAGCCCACCGAACGGATGCCTCACAGCGGTCGAGATTCCTCGATCGCGCGGCGAAGACCGTCGGGGCTGAACAGTCGGAGCGCCGTCGAGGACACGACTGTCGCTGGTGCGCCGAGGAGCCGGGCCGCGATCATCTGCAATTCGGGGGCCGACTCGCCCCCGCGCAGCAGATCCGTCTCCGCGAGCAGTTCGAACTCATCGGCGTGCTGCCCGAACGCCAGTGGGCCGAGCACGCGGATATTCGAGGCGCCCTGCTCGGCGAACGCGCGGATGAGTTCGCTGCGCCGGAACGCGAGTCGCTCGATTAGTGGCAGCTGATCGAATCGCTCGTGGCCTGCGCCGTCCGCGTTTTCCGGCCGCGAGCTGCGGCGAAGTCCTCAACAGCTACTCGTACGACGGACTTCTTCGTGCTGCCGAGGAAGTAGGCCAGCTCCGAGACGAGACGGTCGGTCTCCGCATCGACTTTGATCGGCTTCTCGGCGACCATCCGTCTCCTCCTGTTGCCCGCCGTATTCGCCGAAGACGGAAGGTCGCCCGTCGGGAGTCGGTACCGAAGTACCGCAGGTGCACACTCCATCACGATCGCTCGACGGCATCTGGCATTCGGGACCTCGATGAGGGGACTCGCGGCGCTGCCACGGGTGTGCAGGGCGGGTGTCGGCGGGTCAGCGCACCTCGACCGTGACCTCGTCGAGACCCGTGGCGCCGTCGGGCACGACGCCCTGTCGCTTCGCCGTCTGCACCTCGCCGTCGGCGCCGAGGGCGCGCACCCGGACGGCGTGCGAGCCGGGCGAGGCATCCGGCCACTCGTACTTCCACTGCACCCACGTGTCGTCGCTGATCGCCGTCGCGAGCTCGGCGGCCTGCCAGTCGCCGTCGTCGATCTGCACCTCGACCCCGGCGATGCCGACGTGCTGGTGCCAGGCGACGCCGGCGAGCACCGCCGAGTCGGGGGAGACCGACTGGCCCTGGCGCGGCACGTCGATGCGGGAGGAGATCTTGATCGGACCGCGCTCGCCCCAGCCGCGATCGGTCCAGTAGGCGGATGCCGCGTCGAACCGGGTCACCTCGAGGTCGACGACCCACTTCGTCGCCGAGACGTAGCCGTAGAGCCCGGGCACGACCATCCGCACCGGGAAGCCGTGCTCGGTGGGCAGCGGCTCGCCGTTCATGCCGACGGCGAGGATCGCGTTGCGGTCGTCCTGCAGCACCTCGAGCGGGGTCGACGCCGTGAATCCGTCGATGCTGCGCGAGAGCACCATGTCGGCGTCGGCCGACGGGCCGGCTCGCGCGAGCAGCTCGCGGATCGGGTAGCCGAGCCAGACGGCGTTGCCGATGAGGCCGCCGCCGACCTCGTTCGACACGCACGCGAGGGTCGTGATGCTCTCCTCGAGGGGGAGGGCGAGCAGTTCGTCCCAGGTCAGGGTGACCTCGCGATCGACGAGCCCGTGGATGCGCAGGCTCCAGTCGGCGGGGTCGATCGCCGGCACGGCCAGGGCGGTGTCGATGCGGTAGAACTCGGCGTTGGGCGTGACGATCGGGGCGAGTCCGTCGATGCCGAGCTCGGCGCCCGCAGGCACCGTCGCCGTGGTCGCAGGGGCCGGCAGGCGAATGGCGTCGCGCACGGCGGTCACCGCGCGTGCACCCGCCTGCAGGGCGTAGCCGCCGAGAGCGGCGAGCGCCCCGAGTGCGACCGCGCCGCCCGCCCAGCCGAGGAAGCGGCGCCGGTCGACGGATGCAGGGGCCGGCGGGACTTCTGGGGCTTCCGGGGCTCCGGGTGTCGCCGAGTCGGAGGACGAATCGTGCGACGCGCCGGCATCCGCCCCGCGTGTCGCATGGATGCTCCTGCGACTCGGCGAGTCGTCCGGCGACGAGGCCGGCGACGAGGCCGAGGCCGGGGCGAGCTTCTTCAGCAGGAAGGTCAGCGCGAGCATCGCCGTGATCGCGGCCACGGCCGAGGGCACGATCGCGAGCATGGAGGCGTTCGCCCGGCTCGCCGCGGCGACCGCGCCGACGACCCCGACGGCAGCGACGACGACCATGCCCCACGGCGAGCGCCGTGCCTCGAGCACTCCCGCCGCGCCGGCCACGGCGAGCAGCACGAGGCCGATGCCCACGAGCAGCGCGGCCTTGTCACCCGTGCCGAAGAGGGCGATCGCGGTGTCCTTCGCCCAGGGCGGCGCGAGATCGATGAGCAGGGAGCCGACCACCACGACCGGACTCGACGCGGGCGCCACGACGGCTGCGACCAGCTGGCCGACGCCGAGTCCGAGGGCGACGGATGCCACGCCCGCCGCAGCGGGCAGCACCCATCCCCGGGCGGAGCCGCGCGTCTCGGGCATGCGCACAGCGTACGCCCGGCGGGCTCCGGCGAGCTGAGCGGCATCCGCACTGCACCTGATCATCCGCCCTGCCGGATGTCGCCGCCTCGTGTCAGAATCGTGAGTCGCGGGCGGGCGCCCGCACCGAGGGGAGCAGCCGAATGACCGCGACCGACCAGACCATCAGCGAGCGCAGCACCGACCAGCGCGGCACCGAGCGCCACATCGCCGACGCGCACGACGTCATCGAAGTGCGCGGGGCGCACGAGAACAACCTGCAGGGCATCTCGCTCGACATCCCGAAGCGACGGCTCAGCGTCTTCACCGGGGTCTCGGGCTCCGGCAAGTCGAGCCTCGTGTTCGGCACGATCGCCGCTGAGTCGCAGCGGCTCATCAACGAGACGTACTCCACGTTCATCCAGTCGTTCATGACGACGCAGCCCCGGCCCGAGGTCGACAGCCTGCGCAACGTCTCCGCCGCGATCATCGTCGACCAGGAGCGCATGGGCGCGAACTCCCGCTCGACCGTCGGCACCGCGACCGACGCCTATGCGCTGCTCCGCATCCTCTTCTCCCGGCTCGGGCAGCCCTACGTCGGCCCGAGCTTCCACTTCAGCTTCAACGTTCCGGCGGGCATGTGCCCGCGATGCGAGGGCACGGGCGAAGTCAACGACCTCGACCTCGACGAGCTCTTCGACCGCGACAAGTCGCTCGCCGAGGGCGCCCTCACGATCCCCGGCTACACGGCCGACGGCTGGATGGTGCGCATCTTCACCGAGTCGGGATTCCTCGACCCCGACAAGAAGATCCGCGACTACACCGAGGCCGAGCTGCACGACTTCCTCCACAAGGAGTCGACCAAGGTCAAGGTGCAGGGCATCAACATGACCTACGAGGGGCTCGTGCCGAAGCTCCAGAAGAGCCTCCTCTCCAAAGACCGCGACGCCATGCAGCCGCACATCCGCGCCTTCGTCGACCGCGCGGTGACCTTCACGGCCTGTCCCGAGTGCGGCGGAGCGCGCCTCAACCAAGAGGCCCTCTCGTCGAAGATCAAGGGCATCAACATCGCGGATGCCTCGTCGATGCAGATCTCCGACCTCGCGAGCTGGATCGCCGACATCGACGACCCGAGCGTCGGCCCGCTCATCGCGAACCTGCGGCAGAACGTCGACTCCTTCGTCGAGATCGGCCTCGGCTACCTCAGCCTCGACCGTCCGTCGGGCACCCTCTCGGGCGGCGAGGCCCAGCGCGTCAAGATGATCCGCCACATCGGGTCGGCGCTCACCGACGTCACCTACGTCTTCGACGAGCCGACGGTGGGCCTCCACCCGCACGACATCCAGCGAATGAACCGGCTGCTCCTGCAACTGCGCGACAAGGGCAACACCGTGCTCGTCGTCGAGCACAAGCCCGAGGTCATCGAGATCGCCGATCACATCGTCGACCTCGGCCCCGGCGCGGGTTCGCGCGGCGGGCAGATCTGCTTCGAAGGCGATCTGCCGGGGCTGCGCGCCTCCGACACGCTCACCGGCCGCCACCTCGATCACCGGGCGAAGCTCCGCGACGAGGTGCGCACGGCTTCGAGCGCCCTCGAGATCAGGGGCGCCACGCAGCACAACCTCACCGGGGTCGACGTCGACATCCCGCTCGGAGTGCTCACGGTCGTCACGGGCGTCGCCGGTTCTGGCAAGTCCTCGCTCATCCACGGCAACGTGCCGAAGCACGACCAGGTCGTCGTCGTCGACCAGTCGCCGATCCGCGGCTCGATCCGTTCGAACCCGGCCACGTACACGGGGCTCCTCGATACGATCCGCAAGGCGTTCGCCAAGGAGAACGGCGTGAAGCCGGCGCTCTTCAGCGCGAACTCCGCGGGTGCCTGCCCCAACTGCAAGGGCATCGGCCTCGTCTTCGTCGAGCTCGGACCGATGTCGACGGTCTCGAGCGTGTGCGAGGAGTGCGGCGGCAAGCGGTTCACGGCCGAGGTGCTCGAGTACCGCCTCAACGGGCTGAACATCGCCGAGGTGCTCGCCCTCTCGGTCGACGCAGCGCTCGAGTACCTCACCGAGAAGCCGGCCAGGGCGATCCTCCAGCGGCTCTCCGACGTGGGCCTCGGCTACCTCGGCCTCGGCCAGGCGCTCAACACGCTCTCGGGCGGCGAGCGCCAGCGCCTGAAGCTCGCGATCAGCATGGCGAAGACGGGCTCGGTCTACGTGCTCGACGAGCCGACCACCGGCCTCCACCTCGCCGACGTCGACCGGCTGCTGGCGCTCCTCGACCGACTCGTCGACGACGGCAACTCCGTCATCGTGATCGAGCACCACCAGGCCGTCATGGCGCACGCCGACTGGATCATCGACCTCGGCCCCGGCGCCGGGCGCGACGGCGGTCGCATCGTGTTCGAGGGCACGCCCCACGCCCTCGTCGACGCCGCAGCCACCGACGAGGCGACCCTCACGGGCACGCACCTCCGGGAGTACGTCGGCGCCTGAGCACGGGCATCCGCTCGCGGATTCACAGCGCAGAATCAGGTCGATCTGCTCTTCGAGCGGGCCTGCCGCCGACAGGCGTAGCGTCGATGGCATGAGCAGAACCTATGTCATCACCGGAGCAGGATCAGGCATCGGAGCAGCCGCCGCGGCGCTCCTCGCGGAGCGCGGCGACCGCGTCATCGGCGTCGACCTGAAGGGCGCCGACATCACGGCCGACCTCTCGAAGCCCGAGGGTCGAGCGGATGCCGCGGCGGCCGTCGTCGAGGCATCCGGGGGTCGTGTCGACGCCGTGATCGCGGCGGCCGGCATCTCCGCACCGATCCCGCTGACCGTGGCCGTCAACTACTTCGGCGTGACCGAGTTCCTCGACGCCCTCGCACCGACGCTCGCGAAGGCGGATGCCCCGCGCATCGCCGTCGTCAGCTCGATGGCGAGTCTGCAGCCGAACTCACCCGAACTCGTCGAGGCGCTGCTCTCGGGCGACGAGGCGAAGGCACTCGAGATCGGCGGGACGCTCGCCGATCAGGGTCCCGAGGTCGGCTACCTCAACTACCCGTCGTCGAAGCGCGCGCTCAGCCGCTGGGTGCGCCGCGAGTCGATCGCACCCCGCTACGCCGGCGCCGGCATCCCGGTGAACGCCGTCGCGCCCGGCACCGTCGTCACGCCGATGACCGCGCCGCTCCTCGCCACCGAGGAGGGGCGCGCGATGGTCGACGCGGCCGTGCCGATGCCGCTGAACGGCCACTCCGACGCGGTCGTGATCGCGAAGCTGCTGGCATGGCTCACGAGCGAGGAGAACACGCACGTGACCGGCCAGACGATCTACATCGACGGCGGCGCGGATGCGACACTGCGCGGCGACGACATCTGGAGCCGGGCCGACCCGAGCTGAGTGCGTTCTCGGCACCACACGGGATGAGTCTCCCTGCCTGGGCCCGACGACCCGCGATCCTCGCCTCGCTCGTGCAGCGCTAGAGCGAGGGTCGGGTCGTCGGGTCGTCGGGAAGGATCACGGGCTGACGTACGTCTGCCGCTGGATCGTCGGCTGCGGCGGCACCGCAGGGATCCAATCCGGTTCCTCGTCGGGGACCTCGTCGTCGGCTACCGCATGCACCGCCGACTCGGCCACCTCGGCCGCATCGGGCAGTGGCAGCGTTCCCAGGCGATCGACCTGCTCGGTGAGAGCATCGAGCACCGAGCGCAACTGGATCTGGGCGACCTGCGCGTAGGTGCGCACGTACTCGATCTCGGGCATCAACGGCAGCGGGATGCTCGCCGTCGTCGTCGCCGGCTCGGTCGGCGCGGCAGCTGCGGCCGCGGCGGTGCGCTCCTGCGCCTCGCGGTACTGCGTGCGGGCGGAGAGCACGAGATCGCGGGCGTACTCCTCGGCGTCGGCGACCGCCTTGTCGGCGATCACCTGGGCCTGCGAGAGCAGACCGACGGCACCCAGCGTGACCTCGCGCTCGAGTTCGGCGGAGTCGGAGCTGTTGAGCCTCGTGTTCTCGGCGCGGAGTTCGGCGAGTTCGCGGCGGTCCTCGGCGAGTGCCGCCCGGACCTCGCCGATCGTGCGTGCGAGATCTGCCACGTAGGCGTCCACTTCGGCGCGGTCGTACCCGCCGAGCGGGCGTGAGGCGAATTTCACGGTAGCCGACTCGGGCAGACGCGAGACGGCGGCGACGAGGCCGCCTTCGGGTACCGGCGGTTGAGTGATCGGGAGTTCGGCTTCGTCGTCCCAAGTGGTCATCGGGCACTTCCCATCGGTTCTTCCACGAGCGGCGACGGCTGCGGGTCGCGCAGCCCGTCCTCATCGAGCGTGGCGAACAGTTCGAAACGGATGTCGGGCGACGGCACACCGAGCTCGCGCAGCCGGGAGGCGGTGCGGCGCACCATGGACGGCGACCCGCAGACCATCGCGAGGGCCCCGTGGGAGACGTCGGCCTCGACGACCGCGTTGCTCACGAGCCCCGTGCGACCGGGGTAGCTCGGGTCGTCGGACACGACGGGCGTGTAGCTGAACCACGGCCGACCGGCGAGGCTCTGCATCAGGCGGTTCTCGTACAGGTTCCACGGAACCCGAGCGCCGTGGAACAGGTGCACGCGCGGAGCGTCTCCGGTCGCCTGCCACTGCAGGTCGATGCGTTCCAGGTGCGCACGGAGCGGGGCCAGGCCGGTTCCGCCGGCGACCATGACGAGGTCTCGACCGCGGTCGGCATCGCCGAGAGTCAGCTCCTGCCCGACCGCCGAGCCCAGCCGCAGCACGTCACCGGCCTTCAGCCGCCGCACCACGGCGCCCGAGACCTGCCCGCCCGGCACCAGCTGCACGTGGAACTCGATCGTGCCGTCCTGCCGCGGCGCGTTGGCAGCGCTGAAGTAGCGCCACAGACGCGGGGCGTACGGCGTCTCGACGGCGAACGACTGCCCCGGCTCGAACGTGAGCTCGGGTTCGGGGCGCACGTGCACGATCGCGACGTCCATGCTGCGGCGCTCGACCCCGATGACGTGTCCGGCCCACGACGCCGGACTGCTCAGCTCCGACTCCTCGGCGGCCTGGACCATCGCGGTCGCGATGACGCCGTACGCGGCCGCCCAGTCCGCGGCGAGCTCAGGGGTCCAGAGCTCGCCGAGGAAGTGCTTCAACGTGGTGAGCAGCGAGAGCCCGACCGCGTCGTAGTGCTCGGCGATGACCTCGAACCGGCGGTGATCGCGGCCGAGCTGCTGGATGAACGCGGTCACCTCCTCGAGCTGGTCGACATTGGAGACGATGCGCCCGAGCGCGCCGACGAGCCGGTCGCGCTGGGTGGCCATCGAGACCGGGAACATCGCCCGGACCTCGGGGTGCGTGTAGAAGAGGTGCGAGTAGAAGAAGAGCGGCACCTCGTCGCCGAGCGTCTCGGCCAGCGACCAGGTGTGCTTCAGCGCAGCGGTGTCCACGCCGTCAGTCTTGCGTCGCGCTGACCTCGACGATGTCGGGTTGGGTCGCTGCGACGGCGGTCACGGTGCGGTCGACGATCTCGGAGGGAACACCGGCCTCGGTCAGCGCGGCGATCAGGTGCTCGGCGACGGCGCCGAACTCCTCGGCTGTGATGCCCATGTTCGCGTGGGCCGCACGCAGGTCGCGGCCCTCGTAGGCGACGGGCCCGCCCATGACCTGGGAGACGAGCGCGACCTGGTGTCGCTTGAGCCGGGCCATCTCGATGCCCTCGAAATGCTTCAGCAGTCGGTCGTCGCCGAGCACCAGCTCGTAGAACCGGTTGACGACGGCGGTGACGGCGGGTGCACCTCCGACGGCTGCGTAGTCGCTCTGGGCTTCGGGCTGGGTCTGCAGATCGAGGGAGTTCATTCGGGTGTCCGTTCGGTAGGGGGGTGTGAGGACTTCCCTTTCCTAGCAGAACGCACACCCTCAGATCAAAGGTTTCGGGCATGTCGCGTCGGTTCGGAGGGTGCGTTCAGCCCCGTCTGGCACCCTCCGCTCCGCGGCTTCGGCCGCCGCGGATAGGCTGACAGGATGGAACTCGGTCTGGCCTTCGCCCTCGCATGGGCTGTGCTCGCGCTCGTCGCGGGCGCCGTGCTCATCGTCAAGCGCCGCTGGCTCTCCGAGACGATCACGGCGGAGCGTCAGTCGACCGTTGCTCGCGCGGGAGCCCGTGGCCCGAGCTCCAACGTCTTCCTGATCGTGGGCCTGGCCTTCGTCGCGATGGGCCTGTTCATCATCGTCTGGTGGGCCTCGGCCGCCATCTGAACCGCGCCGACCGCGACCTCGCTACTCGACCGCCGGTGCGCGACCGCGCACGAATGCGGCGACCGGTGCGGCGAGCCCCGCCCCGATCTCGGCGGCGGGTCGCTTGGCGCCCTTCACCTCGAACGAGTGGTTGGCGCCCTCGAGCCACTCCAGCACCGCGTTCGACCCGACCCGGGTGACGACATCGTCGAGTTGCCCGTTCGGCGTCGCGAACGGATCGTTCCGCCCCTGCAGGAAGAGCATGGGCACCGTGATGCCGGGCAGGTGTTCGTCACGTGGCTTCTCGGGCTTGCCCGGTGCGTGCAACGGGTAGCCGAGGAAGACGAGGCCGGCCGCCGGCATGCCCTCGGCGACGGCCATCGATGCCATCCGCCCGCCGAACGACTTGCCCGAGGCCCAGATCGGCTCGTCGGGCCGGCCCGCGTCGGCGGCTCGTGCTGCCGCGGCATCCATGACCGCTCGCCAGGTCGCGATCGCGAGCGGCGGTCGATCGGGGAACTTCCGTCCGGCCTCGCGGTACGGGAAGTTGAAGCGCAGGGTCGCGATTCCGTCGTCGTTCAGCGCGCGCGTGAAGCCCGTCATGAACGGATGCTCCATGCCGGCGCCCGCGCCATGGGCGACGACGATCGTGGTCGTCGCGGCCGGGGGGCGCGCGTACACGGCGGAGACCGGCACGCCGTCGATGTCGACCGTGATGAGCTGCTCTTCGGTGGTCATGGGCGACTACAGGTTGAACAGTTCGAAGACGCCGCTGATGGCGTTGCCCGCGCCGTCGGCGAGATCGCCGACGGCCGAGGTGAGCTCGACGACGCTGCCGGCCGCGTCGATGGCCATGGCGATGTCCGCGGTGACGTCGACGAGGTCGCCGAGGGTGTCGAGGTTCGTCCTGCCGAGCTCGGTGTGCTCGAGCTTCAGCTTCGCGATCCACTCGCGTTCGAGTCCGAAGATGACGGCGTAGGGCAGCAGCCGCTCGTGCAGGTGGAACCGGGTGAGCGGGTCGGACTGCTCCGGCGACGGTGACTGGCCGGGAGCCGTGGCCCCCGTCGTCCGCAGCTCCGCGCCACTCGGCGACTGCAGTACCCGCAGCCGGTCGGCCTCTGCGAGCTCGATGTACTGCTTGAGCCCTGCGAGGTGCTCGCGGCGGGCGTCGGCGGCGGGCAGGAACTTGCGCCACGACGACGGCGTGACGAAGATCGTCGCGATCGTCGCGGCGATCGCGATGAGCGTCGCGATGAGGGCGCCCCACTCGCCGCTCACGATCGTGAAGACGAGGAACAGTGCCTCGACGAGCATGCCGAGGTAGGCGAAGACGGTCAGGGTGACGCCGGGCCACGTCACGCGGCGTTCGGCCACCAGGCCGTCGCGTGCGAGGGCGTGCTCGGTGTTCAGCAGCAGGCTCTTCAACCGCCCGGCGAGTGCCCGGCGATCGGCCGAGAAGCGGCGCACGCGCGTGCTCGTGTGCTCGGGGCCGAAGAGCGCCTCGAGCAGGGCCGTCTCCTCTGTGGTGAGCACGGCGCCCGAGACGAGCTCGACGCCGATGGGCTCGCGTTTGCCCGTGCCGGCGACCAGGCGGACCTTGCGCTTCACCGCGAGGTCGATGAGGGCAGCGGATGCCGCGCGCCGATCGGCATCGACGAGCAGCGCGTCGCGCAGCACCGTCGAATCGCGTTCGGGGGAGTACTGCACCACGCGCGGCTTCAGGCGCTGGGCGGCCACCGCGCGCGCGACCAGACCGAGCCCCAGGAGGAGGAACGCGGGCAGGATCGCGAAGACGAGAACGGCGGTCAGCACGCGCTCAGTCTAGGGATTCGGGGAGCCGGGACGCGGGAAGTGCGGAACGCGTGGTCGCCCGACGACGCGCACGCGGGGCTCACGCGACGCGCGTGCGCGCTGCCGCGGATGTCGGAGGCCGGGCGTACCGTGACAGCCATGACGAAGCAGATGCAGCACTCAGCACCCCACCTGGTGATCGATGAGCCGTGTCCCCGCTGCGATTCCCTCGCGGTGCGCGCGATCGTCTACGGACCCCTCGACTTCGAGGTCGAGGCCGGTGACGCGTCCGGCGCGGTCGCGCTCGACGATGCACCCATCTTCGACTGCCGCGAGTGCGGGTTCCAGTGGGGTGCGGCGGTGCGCGACCGACTCAGCTGACGGCCGGGTCACTCCTCCTCGACGAGTTCGGCGCGGATGCGCCGAAGGTCTTCCATGAGCGAGCCGATGAGGATCCAGTGTCCGGATTTCGGCGGGGTGATCACGAGCGGCGACGTCAGGGCCGGGATCGCCGAGGTGAGCGGCTCGGGGTCGACGTCGGCCAGGTGCACGGCGAGCCGAACGTCGTGTGCGGCTCGCCGCAGCTGCTCGGCGATCGCCTGCACGGTGGGCTCGTCGGCGAGCGCCGCGTCGTAGTGGTCGAAGAAGGCGCGGGTCATGCCGATCACCTGCGTGACGATCGGGCTCAAACGCTCGAGCAGCGTGCGCATCTCGATGAGCTCGGTGCGATGCGCGGAGCGACGGGGGTTCAGCGTCAGCGATTCCTCACCCGTGGCGATCGAGGCATCCGCTGCATCGCGCATCGGCCGCATGAGGCGGGCCTCGACCATGAGCCGCTGCAGGTCGGCCGGCGTCTGCGTGCTCTCGAGCGCGCTCGCGAGACGGTCGAGGGACGCCGCGAGCTCGCCGCCGAGCAATGACAGGTCGCGGCGTGCGGGCGAGACGGCGACCGGCGGCACGATGAGCGCGTTGACGATGATGCCGATCGCCGCGCCGATGAGGGTCTCGAGGATGCGGTCGACGGCGTACGCGGGTGACGACGAGCCCAGGGCGAGCACGAGCATCGCGCTGATCGCGACCTGGTTCGAGGTGCCGGGCGTCATCTTGAGCGCCCATGCGACGAGCATGGCGATCACGATCGTGACGAGGATGATCCAGCTGTCGGTTCCGAAGACGAGCGACGCCGCGGTGGCGACGATCACCCCGAGGATCACGCCGATCGATCGCTCGATGGCCTTGCCGAACGACTGGTTCACGCTCGGCTGCACCACGAGCAGCGCCGCGATCGCGGCGAACACGGGCAGCGGCCCCGGGATCAGCCAGCCCGCGACGAGCCACGCGGCGATCGTCGCGGCCGACGCCTTCGCGATCTGCAGGATGGGCACCCGCCTCGAGGCGCGCAACGTGTCGGTCATGCCCATGGGTCCAACGCTACTGCGGGCGGCCCGCCCCGGGCCGCGCTATTGCGGGATGCCGCGGGGCTCGTCTTCGCCGTGCTCGGGGATGTCGGGGTCGTCGGTGTCGGCGAGCGGGTCGTGGTCGACGATCGCGTCGACGTCGGCGGTCGGCACCGAGTCGGGCAGGGCGTTCTCCTCGGCGAGCGTCGCGGGGGAGGCACGGCGCGGCGGCGCGGCATCCGTGCCCAGGCGTAGCCGCCTGCGCAGCCCGCGCACCCAGTTCGGCTGCCCGGCGACGAGGCCGCGCTCGAGCGGCTCCTCGACCTCGAGTCCGTAGTGCTCGCCGATGTGGTCGATGAACTGCGCGCGTTCGGCCTTCGCGTAGGCGCGTCGCTCACGCGTGAACGCGATGATCGTCGACCAGCAGATCATGAGCATCACGATGCTGAACGGCAGCGCGATGATGATCGCGGCGGTCTGCAGCGCCTTGAGGCCGCCGCTGAGTAGGAGCGCGATCGCGAGCAGCGCCGTGATCCCCGTGAAGAAGGTGCGGATCCAGCGCTTCGGGTTCAGCTGCCCGCCGGTGGCGATCATGCCCATCACCAGGGCGCCCGAGTCGGCCGACGTGACGAAGAAGATCGTGATGAGCAGGATCACGCCGATCGTCAGCACCGGCGTGCCGGGGATGTAGGTGAGCAGCTCGAACAGCGCGGCCTCGACGTTGACGCTGCCGTCGGGCTGGGTGAGCGCGCCGGGATCGGCGAGCTCGATCGCGAGCGCCGACCCGCCGAGCACGGCGAACCAGAGGATGCCGATGAGGGTGGGCACGAGGATGACGCCGGTGACGAACTGGCGCACGGTGCGCCCCTTCGACACCCGTGCGATGAAGATGCCGACGAACGGCGCCCACGAGATCCACCAGCCCCAGTAGAAGGAGGTCCACGAGGCCTGCCACTCCTCGCCCTCGGTGCCCTGGAAGGCGCTCACGTTGAAGGAGAGGCCGACGAAGTTCTGGATGTAGTTGCCGATCGACTGCACGAACTCGCGCAGCAGGAACTCGGTCGGCCCCATCGCGAGCACGTACAGCACGAGGATGCCGGCGAACACGAGGTTCGCGGTCGAGAGCCACTTCATGCCCTTCGTGACGCCCGAGAGCACCGACCACAGCACGAAGACCGAGATCACGAGGATGATGATCACCTCGCTGATCGCGCTCGGCTCCAGGATGCCGGCGTAGTCGAGGCCCGCGCTGATCTGCAGCACGCCGAGGCCGAGCGACGTCGCGACGCCGAAGAGCGTGCCGACGAGCGCGATGACGTCGATCGTGTGACCCCAGCCGCCCTCGACGCGCTTGCCGAGCAGCGGCTCGAGGGTCCAGCGGATCGAGATCGGGCGGCGACGCCGGTGGATCGCGTAGGCGAGCCCGAGGCCGACGACGACGTAGATCGACCACGCCTGCACGCCCCAGTGCAGGTAGGTCTGGCTGAGGGCCTGTTGCGCGAGCGCCTCGGGCGTGCCGGTGACACCCGGTCGCGGTGAGACGAAGTGGCTGAGCGGCTCGCTCACCCCGTAGAAGACGAGGCCGATGCCCATGCCCGCCGCGAAGAGCAGCGAGAACCACGAGAGCAGCGAGAACTCGGGCTCGTCGTCGTCGCGCCCGAGCTTGATGTCGCCGAACCGGCTGAACCCGACGAATAGGCAGAACGCCACGAAGAACGCGGCGATGAGCACGTAGTACCAGTTGAAGGTGTTGACGATGCCCGCCTGGATCGCGCCGAACATCGACTCGGCCGCCTTCGGGGCGATGAGCGCGAACGCCACGAAGAGGGCCACGACGCCGGCGGCCGGCCAGAACACCCACCGCTGCACGGGCGGGAGCGACCGGTGCGGCGTCGTGCCCGCGGCATCCGCTGCCCGTGCCGGGGGGCTGCCCGGATCGGAGTGCTCGGTCGGCTCGTTCGGCGTACCGCTCATGCGCTCCACGCTAGCGAGGCCCGCGCTGCGCCGCACCGCCCCGCGCCGGGGCCGCCGGTGCCTGCGCACGCGATCGCGGTGTCGGCGCACGGGACTAACGTGGCCGGCATGGCTCAGATCGATGCAGACCTCGCACGCCTCGGCACCGAGTTCTGGCAGTGGCGCGCCGCGAACTCGTTCCGCACCTCCGACGACATCCCGCGCATCGAGCGCCCGGCCGGCTGGGTGCCGCGGTTCGACCCAGCAGCGATCGAACTGCAGCGAGGCGAGCTCGCCGGGTTCGTCGAGCGATGGCGGGCGACGGATGCCGCGGCGCTGCCGGTGCCCGACCAGGTCGACCACCGCCTGCTGGGGTCGGCGCTCGCGCGCGTGCGCTGGGAGCTCGACGTGCTCCGCAACTGGGAGCGCGACGCCGTCTTCCTCACGAGCCAGGTCATCGGTCCGTGGTTCGACCTGCTGCTCGCGCCGCCGCCCTTCGATGCGGCGCGGCAGGCTGATCTCGTGGCCGTGCTCGAGTCCGTTCCGCAGGCCGTCGTGCAGGCGATCGCGAACCTCGAGCGAGCCGGAGTCGCCGCGCTCGCGCGGGTGGCGGCGGCCGAGCTCGCCGATGTCGGCCCGCGTCTCGCCGCCTCGGTGGCGGCGCTCACCGCGCACGTCGATGCCGCGACGGCTGCCGCGCTCGCCGGGGCGCAGCCCGCAGCGAGCACGGCGCTCACCGGCTACGCGCAGTGGCTCGAGGCATCCGCCGACCGTCTCGGACCCGAGGTCGTCGTGGGCCGCGCCGCCTTCGTCTGGTACCTGCGGCACGTCGCGCTCGTCGCGGCGGAGCCCGAAGAGCTCGTGCGCGGTGCCCTGCAGGAGTACCGGCGCGCGGTCGCGGCCGAGACGATCTCGCGCAACCGGCACCGCGACGTGGCCGAGGCGCCGCTCGCGGTGGACGTCGCGGCCGAGGTCGCCGCCCAGGCCGAGGCGGAGGTCGAGGTTCGGAGCCTGTACGAGCGCGAGGGCCTGCTGAGCCAGCCCGAGTCGCTGCGCGCCTATCGCTTCTCGGAGTACCCCGGCTACCTCGAACCCGTCGCCTTCCTCGGCGTCACCGACGATCTCACGAACGAGCGGTCGCGCGAGCGCGATGCCGTCTCCTACGTGCCGGCACCGGCGGCCGAGCTCCCGTACTTCGACGCCGCGAACGTACGCGACCCGAGACTCGGCATCATCCACGAGGGGGCGCACAGCCAGCAGCTCGCGCTCTCGTGGGGGCACCCGCGAGCCATGCGGCGGCACTACGTCGACTCGGTCGCCAACGAGGGCATCGCCCACTACAACGAAGAGCTCATGCTCGACGCCGGGCTCTTCGACGATGCGCCGCACTCGCAGACGATCGTGCACAACTTCATGCGGCTGCGCGCGCTGCGCGTGGTCGTCGACGTGAATCTCGCGACCGGCGCCTTCGGCCTCGACGAGGCGATCGACCACTTCGTCCGCCTCGTGCCGATGGATGCCCCGACGGCCACTGAAGAGACCTCCTACTACGTGGCGACGCCGGGGCTCGCGATGGCGTACCTCGTCGGAAAGCTCGAGGTGCAGCGACTGCTCGCCGACGCCGTCGTCGCGCAGGGCGACGACTTCTCGCTCCGGGAGTTCCACGACTCCCTGTGGCTGAACGGCAACGTGCCGGTGTCGCTGCAGCGGTGGGAGCTGCTCGGCGACCGCGGCGACGTCGACGTGCTCGACGCCGCAGGCGACTGGGCCGAGACGTTCCCGGGGTAGGAGCGCGGGCGAGGCCGTGCCATGATCGGCCTGTGGCCGACCGACTGATGCTCCTCGACACCGCTTCGCTCTACTTCCGCGCGTTCTACGGCGTGCCCGACTCGATCACGGCGCCCGACGGCACCCCCGTGAACGCCGTGCGCGGGCTGCTCGACATGATCGCGCGCCTCGTCACCGACTTCGAGGCGACGCACCTCGTGGCCTGCTGGGACGACGACTGGCGCCCGGCGTGGCGGGTCGACCTCATCCCCAGCTACAAGGCGCATCGCGTCGAACGCGCCGTGCCCGACGGCGTCGACGTCGAGGAGACCCCGGCGGGGCTCATCGTGCAGATCCCGCGCATCCGCGAGGTGCTCGGCCTCCTCGGCATCGCCGTCGTGGGCGCCCCCGAGCACGAGGCCGACGACGTCATCGGCACGCTCGCGACCGGTGCCGACCTGCCCGTCGACGTCGTGACGGGCGACCGCGACCTCTTCCAGCTCGTCGACGACGAGGCATCCGTTCGCGTGATCTACACGGCGCGCGGCATGAGCAGGCTCGAGGTGCTGACCGACGCCTCGGTGGTCGGCAAGTACGGGGTGCTGCCGCAGCAGTACGTGGACTTCTCGGTCATGCGCGGCGACACGTCCGACGGACTGCCCGGAGTCGCCGGCGTCGGCGAGAAGACCGCCGCGTCGCTGCTGCAGCAGTTCGTCGACCTCGACGGCATCCGAGCTGCTGCAGCGGATGCCTCGGTGCCGATGTCGGCGAGCGTGCGCGCGAAGTTCGCGGCCGCCGCCGACTACCTCGACGTCGCCCCGACCGTCGTCGAGGTCGTGCGCGACCTCGATCTCGGCGAGTTCGACTCGCGACTGCGGCCCGTCACCGGTGCTCGCCGCGAGGCGTTCGAGGCGCTCGCGACGGAGTGGAACCTCGGCGGCGCCGTGGGCCGGGTGCTCGCCGCGCTCGACGCGCTGCCACCGGTCGAGTGACCCCCCGCCGCCGTGTCGGGCGCCGTCGCCGTGGCCGTGTCGGGCGCCGTCGGTGGCGGGATGTCGCGGTGATTCGGCAGCGGATGCGTCGCGGGTCTCCGGCCTGAGGATCAGAATGAGCCGGTGACTCGTCGAGGGCTGATCCTGTTCGCCGCGCTCGGCATCGCCTGGGGCATCCCGTACCTGTTCATCAAGGTGGCGGTGAGCGAGCTCGACCCCGCGATGGTGGTGCTGGGCCGTGCCGGGCTGGCGGCGATCCTGCTGCTGCCGCTCGCATTCTTCCGCCGCGAGGTGGCGCCGGTGGTGCGTCGCTGGAAGCCGATGCTCGCCTACACGATCGTCGAGATCATCCTCCCGTGGTACTTCCTGAGTTCGGCGGAGCAGCGCCTGCCCAGCTCGACCGCGGGCCTCCTGCTCGCCACCGTTCCCCTCGCCGGCGTGGCGATCGCGTTCGTGATGGGTCGCCCCGAGCGGCTCTCGGGCCTGAACTGGCTCGGCCTCTCGCTCGGCATGCTCGGCGTCGCGGCGCTCGTCGGCCTCGACATCGCGGGCTCGGACCTGATCGCGGTCGCGCAGATGCTGGTCGTGGTGGTGGGCTACGCGCTCGGCCCGGCGATCCTCGCTCGGTGGATGTCGGACCTGCCCGGTGTCGGCGTCGTCGCCGTGTCGCTCGCGGCGACCGCCGTCGTCTACGTGCCGTTCGTGCTCGTCACGGGCGGTTGGCCGACGGCGTGGCCGTCGCAGGCGGTCATCGTGTCGATCGTCGTGCTCGCCGTCGTCTGCAGCGCGCTCGCGTTCCTCTTGATGGTGGGCCTGGTCGCCGAGATCGGCCCGGTGAAGGCCACCGCGATCACGTACGTCAACCCCGCGGTGGCGATCATCGCCGGTGCGCTCGTGCTCGGCGAGCGGGTGACGGTGTGGACGGTCGTCGGGTTCGCGCTCGTGCTCGCCGGCTCGTATCTCGTGACACGTCGACGGCAGGCGCTCCTCCCGGCCGAGGGGCCGGAGGAGGCGGCCGCCGAGCAACGGCGCGCCTGAGCCGCGACTGGCCGATTCCTTTCGGCCCATGAGTTGTGGCAGCTCTGGTGGCCGAATTCTTTCGGCACGTGAGTTGTGGCAGCTCTGGTGGCCGAATTCTTTCGGCACATGGCATTCTGGCCGGATGACCCGTCGCAACCATCGCGTCGCCGTGCTCGTGCTGCCGGGCGCGAAGCCGCTCGACGTCGGCATCCCCGCCCAGGTGTTCTCGACCCGCGCGAGCATGCCCTACGAGGTGCGGGTGTGCGGCGCGGCACCCGGGCTCGTGACGGGCGGCGACGGGCTCTCGTACCACGTGGCCGACGGGCTCGACGCGCTCGAGTGGGCCGAGACCGTGTTCATCCCGGGCTATCGGCACCCCGATCGGGACGAGCCGCCCGCAGCGGTCGTCGATGCGCTCCTGGCCGCGCACGCGCGCGGGGCGAGGCTCGCCGCGATCTCGACCGGTGCCTTCGCGCTCGCGGCGACGGGCCTGCTCGACGGTCGCCGTGCCACGACGCACTGGCACTACACGCGAGCGCTCGCCACGAGGCATCCGCTCATCAGGGTCGACACCAACGTGCTGTTCGTCGACGAGGGCGCAGTGCTGACCTCGGCCGGGGCCGCTTCGGGCATCGATCTCTGCCTGCACCTCGTGCGCCGGGATCACGGCGTGGCCGTCGCGAACCACGCCGCGCGGCGCCTCGTGGCCGCCCCGTACCGCAGCGGCGGGCAGGCGCAGTACATTCCGCGGAGCCTGCCGCCCGAGCTCGGTCCCGTGTTCGCGGCGACGCGGGAGTGGGCGCTGCGCCGGCTCGACGAACCCCTCACACTCGACGCGCTCGCGCGCAACGCCAACGTCTCGCCGCGCACCTTCTCGCGCCGCTTCGTGGAGGACACCGGGTACACGCCGATGCAGTGGGTGCTGCGGGCGCGGGTCGACATGGCGCGCGAACTGCTCGAGCGCAGCGACCTCGGGGTCGAGCAGATCGCCGCGCGCGCCGGCCTCGGCACCGGGGCGAACCTGCGGCTGCACTTCCAGCGCATCCTCGGGGTCTCGCCGAGCGACTACCGGCACACCTTCGCCGCGGGGGAGTAGGAGATCTGGCGGGATCCTTGCGGATGCTGACCTGCACGCCACTGCCGCCCGGCAGTCGAACGGACGAGAGTAGGAGGCGTCCGCATCGAAAGGAATCACCCCGCCATGACCACCCGCATCGCCATCAACGGCTTCGGACGCATCGGCCGCAACGTCGTGCGCGCACTCGTCGAGCGCGGCGCCGACCTCGAACTCGTCGCCGTCAACGACCTCACCGACCCCGCCGGCCTCGCCCGCCTGCTGAAGTACGACAGCACTGCCGGCCGCTTCGGATACTCCGTCGAGGTCGACGGCGATGTGCTCGTCATCGACGGCCGCCGCGTCAAGGTGCTCGCCGAGCGCGACCCCGCACAGCTGCCCTGGGGCGAGCTCGGCGTCGACGTCGTGCTCGAGTCGACCGGTCGCTTCACCGACGCCGAGGCCGCCAAGGCCCACCTCGCCGCCGGCGCCAGGAAGGTGCTCGTCTCGGCTCCGTCGAAGGGCGCCGACGTCACCCTCGCCTACGGCGTGAACACCGAGGCCTACGACGCCGCTTCGCACGTCATCGTCTCGAACGCGTCGTGCACCACGAACGCGCTCGCCCCGCTCGCGAAGGTGCTCGACGACCTCGCCGGCATCGAGCACGGCTTCATGACGACGATCCACGCCTACACGCAGGACCAGAACCTGCAGGACGCGCCCCACTCCGACCCGCGTCGCGCCCGCGCCGCCGCCGTCAACATCGTGCCGTCGTCGACCGGTGCCGCGAAGGCCATCGGCCTCGTGCTGCCGAAGCTCGACGGCAAGCTCAACGGCGACTCGATGCGCGTGCCCGTGCCGGTCGGCTCGATCGTCGAGCTCAACACGACGGTCTCGAAGGACGTCACCCTCGACGAGGTGCTCGCCGCCTACAAGGCCGCTGCAGAGGGCCCGCTCGAGGGTGTGCTCGAGTACTCCGACGAGGCGCTCGTCTCGAGCGACATCGTCGGCAACCCGCACTCGTCGATCTTCGACGCCGAGCTCACGCGTGTCGACGGCCGCCACATCAAGGTCGTCGCCTGGTACGACAACGAGTGGGGCTTCTCGAACCGCGTCATCGACTCGCTGACGCTGCTCGGCGCGTAGTCCTCGCCGCAGTACACCGAACGGGCCCGCCTCCGATCGAGGCGGGCCCGTTCGCGTCTCGGGGCGTCGGCCGTGCCGCCGTGCCCGCGCCTACCCGCGCTCGCGCGGCGCGATCGCCGTGCCGACGAGTCCGACGATCGCGGCGATGGCCATCATCGCTGCGATCGGCCACCAGTGCCCGAACTGGGCGAGCAGCGCGGTCGCCGCGAGCGGGGCGAGTCCGCCGCCGACGATCGCTCCCGCCTCGCGTCCGATCGAGATGCCCGAGTACCGCACGCGCGTGTCGAACATCGCGGTGAAGTACGCGGGCTGCACCCCGTCGGAGGCCGAGTTCACGATGCCGATCGCAGCGACCACGACGCCGATGACGAGCGCCGCAGACCCCGTGTCGAGCACGAGGAAGAGGGGCGCGGCGAGCACGGCGAACGCGGCGAGGCTCCACACCACGAGGCGACGCGGCCCGATGCGATCGCCGAGCGCACCCCAGAACGGGCACAGCACCGCGGCGACCGCGGCCCCGATGAGCAGCGCGGCGAGGGTGACCTCTCGGGGCATGCCGACGACGGTCGACGCGTAGCTCAGGCAGAACACCGAGACGACGTAGAAGGTCGTGTTGACGCCGACGCGCACGAGGAACACGGCGAGCACGCCTCGGGGCCTGCGGAGCACCTCGGAGACGGGCCGACGCGCCTCCCGACGGGCCTCGAGCATCGCGACGAATTCGGGTGACTCGTCCACCCGGCGTCGCAGTCGCCATCCGACCGCGACGAGCACGAGGCTTGCGAGGAACGGCACGCGCCAGCCCCAGGCGTAGAGCGCCTCGTCGTCGAGGAGAGCGATGAGCAGCATGAAGGCGAGGTTGCCGAGGATGAGTCCGACGTACACCGCGCTCGAGATGAACGCCCCGCGGAACCCGCGCCGCAGGGGCGACTGCTCGAGGGCGAGCAGCACGGCGCCGCTCCACTCGCCACCCGTCGCGAGCCCCTGCACGAGCCGCAGCACGACGAGCAGCACGGGCGCGAGCGCACCGACCTGCGCGTGCGTCGGCAGCAGGCCGATGAGGGCGGTGGCGACGCCCATCGTGAGCAGTGTCGCCACGAGCACGCGGCGGCGGCCGAAGCGATCGCCGAGGTACCCGGAGACGAGGCCTCCGAGCGGCCGCGCCACGAAGCCCGTCGCGAACACGGCGAACGAGAGCAGCAGGCTCGTGAGCGGGTCGTCGGCGGGGAAGAACAGCGTCGGGAAGACGAGCGCCGCGGCCGTGCCGTAGAGGAAGAAGTCGTACCACTCGAGCACGGTGCCGAAGGCCGCCGCGGTGACGGCACGGCGGCTTCGGGTCACGTCGGGTGCGCCTTCGGCGGGCGCAGTCGCGAGTGCGCCCGCTCCGCCGCTCACGCGGTCACCGCGCCTGCCGACGTCGCAGACGCAGACGCTGCCGCGGCCGCGAGCGGCGCCGCGAAGAACGCCGACTCGTGCCGCGCCGAGGCGACGAATGCGCGGTGCATCCGCTCGCGATGCTCGGGCGTCGCGCCCGAGGCCGCCCGCGTCACGAAGCCGATCGCCTCGCGCGTCGCGACGGCGAAGCCGGGATCGGCGTAGGTCGCGAGCCACGAGGCGTACGGATGCCCCGGATCGAGTGCGGTCTCGCCGAACTCGCCCGCGGCGAGGCGTTCGCCGAGGTCGGTGTAGATCCAGAAGCACGGCAGCAGGGCCGCGATGAGCACGGCGTGATCGCCGCGCTGCGCGGTCGCGAGCAGGTGGTCGAGGTACGCGGTGGTCGTCGGGTCGGGCGATGCGGATGCCGCGGTGCCCGCCTCCGAACCGAGCCAGCTCTCGTGCAGCTCGAGCTCGCCGACGATCGATCCGTGGGCGGAGTTCGCCCAGAACGCCTGCGCCGGGGCATCCGGTGCGAGTCTCGCGGCCTCCGAGAGCACGCGAGCGTAGTCGCGCAGGTAGAGCGCGTCCTGCGCGAGGTAGGCGAGGAACGGTTCGCGCGAGAGGGAACCGTCGGCGAGGCTGCGGATGAACGGCAGTTCGTCGATCTCCCGCCGCACGTCGGCGATGTCGGCCCACCACTCGGCCTCGACCTCTGCCGGCGTCGGCGCAGTGCGAGTGCCGCCGCGCGACCAGAGGCCGGCGAAGTGGTTGACGGGGCCGTGCCCGTCGCCGACCCCGAGGGCCTCGCCGTGACGCAGCGATTCCCGCAGCCAGCGGCGGGCCTCCGCGATCGCGGCCGGCCAGTCTCCGTGCTCGGCGGCGAGGGTCGCGATCGCCGACGAGAGCGAGCAACCGGTGCCGTGCGTCGCCGTCGTGGCGATGCGTTCGCCGCCGAAGTCGACGATCGTCGCGGTGGCGGCGTCGACGAGCGCGTCGGGCGCGGTGTCGCCGGCGAGGTGGCCGCCCTTCGCGAGCACTCGCACTCCGTAGCGCGCCGAGACGCTCTCGGCCTGCGCGATCGCCTCGGCCCACGTCGACGCGACGACCGGCGGCCCCTCGCCGGAGCCCGCGAGCACCGCGAGTTCGGCGAGGTTCGGGGTGACGAGGTCGGCGAGCGGCAACAGCTCGCGCATCGCCGATTCGGCGTCTGCGTCGAGCAGGCGGTCGCCGCTCGTGGCGACCATGACGGGGTCGAGCACGACGATCGGCGGACGGGTGCGTGCGAGCCAGTCGGCGACGGTGCGGATGACCTCGGCGTTCGCGAGCATGCCGAGCTTCACGGCGTCGATCGTGATGTCGTCGGAGATCGCCTCCAGCTGTGCCGCGAGGAAGCTCGCCGGTGGCACGTGAACGTCACGCACCCCGCGCGTGTTCTGGGCGGTCAGTGCGGTGATCGCGGCCATGCCGTAGCCGCCCACGGCGGCGATCGACTTCAGGTCGGCCTGGATGCCGGCACCTCCGGAGGGGTCGCTGCCGGCGATGCTCAGCACTCGTGCCGTCATCGCGCAGCCTCCCACCGGGCGGCGAGATCGCGGGCGGCTGCCCGCGGGTCGTCGGCCGAGCAGATCGCCGAGACGAGTGCGACGCCGGCGGCCCCGGCCTCGCGGAGCGGTGCGACATCGGCCGGCACGATGCCGCCGATCGCGACGCACGGCAGTTCCGCCTCCGCAGCGAAGCGCGCGAAGCCGTCGATGCCGAGGGCGGGCGGGTGATCGGGCTTCGTCGCCGTCGGCCTGATCACGCCGACACCGAGGTAGTCGACTGTGCCACGGGGCATCCGGCGCAGCGCCTCGAGGTGGGCGGGCGTGTTCGCGGTGAGTCCGATCACGGCGTCGGGTCCGAGCCGGTCGCGCGCGATGGCAGCCGCAGCGTCGTCCTGGCCGAGGTGCACGCCGTCGACGGGCACGCCGCTCGCCCGCGCCGCGATCGCGAGGTCGAGACGGTCGTTCACGAGCAGGGCCGCCCTCCCGCCGATCACCTCGGCGAAGGCCTCGAGCTGGGCGAGCAGCGCGGATGCCGCGGCGCCCTTGTCGCGTACCTGCACCACCCGCACGCCGCCCGCGACGGCCTCGGCCACGACGGAGACGACACCGCGCTCGCCGCAGAGGGCCGAGTCGGTGACGAGGTAGAGCGAGAGGTCGAGGGCCGTGCGCGCGTTCACGCGTCGGCCCCGGTCGCGACGCCGAACGCCGCGGTGGCGGATGCCACTGCAACGTCCCCGACTGTGTCGGAGACACGTGCGCGCTCCCGCACCTCTGCCGGGCCGACCGCCGCGAGCGCGTCGAGGAACCTGGGCGCGAACGTGCCGGGACCCTCGGCGCCGGCCGCGGCGAGCTCCGCGGCCACCGTGTAGACGAGCGCCGCGGCGACCGCGCCGGTGAAGGCGTCGTCGGCGATCGCGACGAATGCGGCCATCACCGCCCCGAGGGCGCATCCGCCGCCCGTGACGCGAGTGAGCAGGGCGTCGCCGTTCGAGATGCGCACCGTGCTGCGTCCGTCGGTGATGAGGTCGACCGGACCCGAGACGGCGACGACCGAGCCGAACCGGGCGGCGAGCAGCGCCGCGGCTTCGGCTGCTGCCTCGGTCGAGTCGGCGGCGTCGACGCCGCGCCCGCCCGCTCCGACGCCCGCGAGGGCGAGGATCTCGCTCGCGTTGCCGCGGATGACGGAGGGTCGCAGCTCGACGAGCTCATGCGCGAGTGCCGTGCGGATGGGCAGGGCACCGATGGCGACCGGGTCGAGGACCCACGGCGTGCCCGCTTCGTGGGCGGCGCCGACGGCCTCGCGAGCAGCAGCACGCTGTTCGGGCGACGGCGTGCCGAGATTCACGAGGAGGCCGCTCGCGATTCGCGCGAAGGCAGCCGACTCGCCGACGATGTCGACCATGGCGGGTGCGGCGCCGATCGCGAGCAGCGAGTTCGCGGTGAAGCCCGAGACCACGGTGTTCGTGATGCACTGCACGAGTGGCACGCGGTCGCGGAGACGGTCGAGCAGTTGTGCGCTCGAGTGGGCAGGGTCGATGGACAGACGATCGCTCAACGCGACATCCCTTCGCTAGTTCGAACTAGATCAGGTTCGACGGGTGTGTTCTCAGCCATGCCCGCTTCGGGTGAAGCGGCGCACGGCACCCCGTGTCACTGCGTCGAGCCTAGCGGCCGGAACGACGAGAGGCCCCGTGGCGTGCGCCACGGGGCCTCGGTCGTTCGGGTGCGTCAGGCGCGCGAGCGTGCGGCGCGCGTGATGCCGAAGGCGGCGCCGCCCGCGAGGAGCATCGCCAGGGCGAGCAGCATGATGCCGTTCGCGTCGACGCCGGTCTCGGCGAGGCCGGCGGCCGGCTTCGCGCCGGCGGTCGAGGCTGCCGCTGCCGGAGCCGTGCTCGAGCCCGTCGCACCGGGCGTGTTCGTCGCAGCGACCACGATGCCGGTGCTCGTGATCTCGTCGCCGTCGAGGAACACGACCACGTCGTGGTCGCCGGCCGGGGTGGCGGTGCCGATCGTGGCGAGGAGGATGAAGTCGCCGTTGCCGTCGGTCGTCGCAGTGCCGAGCGCCTGGGGCGTCGAGTGGAGCTCGACGTCGTACTGCGTGTTCGGCGCGAAGCCGGTGCCGGTGACGGTGATGGCGCCGCCTGGGACGAGGCTGCCCGTGACCGAGAGCTCGCCGACGATCGGCTCGACGGGGCCGGCGTTCTCCTCGCAGTCGGTCGGCACGGTCGCCGACGCGAGCACGACGTCGCCGTGCGCGGGTCCGGTGCGGACGACGACCTTGTGATCGCCGGAGTCCTCGGTGAACGAGATCGTGCGCTGCTCGGTGCCGTTCTCGGCGATCGCGAGGAAGTGCTGCGCCTCACCGTCGACGTAGACCACTGCCGACGTGGTCGCGTTGATCGCGTCGTCGGCGAGGGCGGGGTTGGTGACGGTGATGTCGACGGCGCCGCAGCTCGAGGCCGCGATGACGGCGGCGGCGTTCGCAGCCCCGAGTGCGCACGCCGAGGAGGTGCCCTGCCAGGTGCCGGCGCCTTCGCCGTCGAACGAGGTGACGGTCACCGTGTACGGCTGCTCGGTGAACTTGTCGAGTGCGAACGACTGGTCGAAGGACTCGCCGAAGGCGGCTCCGTCGAGGACGACGTCGCCGTCGATCTCGACGGTGACCGTGTTCGGGGTGAGGTTCGCCGGCACCGCGGGGGTGACGACGACGGTCTCGGTGATGGCGGGCTTCGCCTCGATGTCGATGTGCTTCTGGGTCGCGCCCGTGAACTTGTAGAAGCCCCAGTCGTAGATGTCGTACTCGCCGACATCCTTGTGGGCCCAGCGGAACTCGCCCGTCGCATACGGGATCAGCCACTTGCCGAGCTTCCACTGCTCGTACTGGTAGTCGGTGTGACTCACCTCGGCGACGGCGGGCGTCACGACGACCTCTTCGGTCACCTCGGGGGTGCCGGGGTCGGTCGAGTAGTCGGCGAGGTTCACGTCGAGCGAGATGCAGCTCGCAGTGACCGAGGGCGTCGATGCCGATGCCGGCGCGGCGGTGCCGACGACGGCGATGCCGGCGCCGAGCACGGCGATCATGAGCGCGGAGAGCGTGCGTTTCATGGGGTCCTTCGGGTACGCCGAATCGATTCGGCACGGAGAGCCCACGGCGGAATTTCGGGTTGCGCAGCGCGGACTCGTTGGGGTTGAAGGGAGTCTAGATACGCGATGCTCGAAAACGGACGGATTTCCCCGAATCACCCCCGGACTGGGGGACGTTCCGGTCGGCGGTACGGCCCGCGCCGGGCGGACGCAACGAGAACGGGGGCGGATGCCGCGTGGCATCCACCCCCGTTCGGTTCGCGCTGTCGTCAGCTCACGCGTCGCGTCCGGACTCGCACGATCGCATACGCCGCGCCGCCAGCGGCGATGAGGGCGAACGCGAGCCATCCGAGCACGTCGACGAACGCGGTGCCGGTCGAGGCCAGACCAGCGCTCGCCGAGCCCGCGCCGGAGCCTGCCGCGACCGTGATCGAGGCGCTTGCCACCTCGACGCCGTCGATCGTGACGACGATCGAGTGGGCGCCGGCGGGCGTCGCGGCCGGGATGGTGCCCGTGAAGGTGAATCCGCCGTCGCCGTTCGTCGTCGCGGAGCCGAGCGTCTGCGGCGTCGAGTGGAGCTCGACCGCGAAGCCGCCGGTGCCGGGCGCGAGGCTCGTGCCGACGACCGTGATGCGGCCGCCGGGCACGAGGTCGCCGGTCACCGCGACCGAACCCTTCACGGTCGTCGGGTCGACGGCGGGCGCCGCCGTCACGGTCACGGCGGCAGACGCAGCGGATGCCGCGGAGGTGCCGACCGTGTTCCGGGCGGCGACCGTCGCGGTGTACTCGCCGGCCGCGAGCCCCGTGAAGGTGCGCGTCGTCGTGCCAGCGGGCACCGAGACCGGGGCGCCGCCGTTCAGCGAGACGAGGTACTCCGTGATCGGCGAGCCGCCGTCGGCGGGTGCCGTCCACGACACGGTCACCCCGGTGCCGGCGACCGTCGAGACGGGGGCAGCAGGCGCGTCGGGTGCGGTGGCGACGACCTCGGGGTCGTACGGCAGCGCGTCGAAGAAGGTGCCGAGTGCGGCGATCGCCTCATCGGCGAACGCGAGCTGGGCGGCGAGCCCGGCGGGGTCGGGCCGGTCGGCGTAACGGCCGGGCAGGTCGTTCACGTACCACCACTCGGTCATGTACTCCTTGTACGTGCCGTCGCCGTTCGAGTGGATCCACTGCTGCGCGATCGGCGCGGGCTGGCCGCCCAGGGTGCGCGAGCGGTCGTACTCGAGCAGGTACGGCACCTGCAGCTTCTTCGCGGTCGCGAGCGCCGTCGAGGTGTCGCCGCCGGGGAAGTAGTCGACCTGGCCGGAGACGCCCGGCACGTACTGCGTCACGAGGTTCGGCAGGTACGTCGCGACGAGGTCGCCGTAGAAGTCCGCGAACTCCGAGCCGGTGTCGCGGATGTGCAGGTCGTTGCCCGAGTTGCCGTCGAGGCGCAGGTCGAAGAAGTAGACCTTCGCGACGTCGTTCGCGACCGCCTGCCGGTTGACCTCCTTCAGCACGGCGCGGGTGTTGTGGCACCAGGTGCCGCCGAAGAGCAGCACGTAGTCGCCGTCGCTCTCGAGCAGGTTCACGAGCTCGGGGTAGGTGACCGTCTGGACGCGCCAGTCGGCATCGGCGTCGTCGAGCACCGTGGCGCCGCCGTAGACGTCGCGGCCGCCGTAGGCCGAGGCGTGCTTGGCGTTCACGACCTGCTCGGTGAACGTGAACTGGTCGCTCGTGTCGAGGTCCGCTGCCGTGCCGAGCACCGCGGCGACCTCCGCCTTGTAGGCGGTGAGCGCGGCGGGGTCGGCGAGCTGCTCAGCGGTCACCGGGGTGGTGATCGCCGAGACGATGCGGTCCTCAGTACCGCCTTCGACGTGGGCCGAGTCGTAGACGAAGAGCGTCGGGTCGTCGGTGCCGTCGAACGGCGTCTGCGTGTCCTTGCCGAGCGCGTTCGCCACGAGCCGGGCCCAGAGCGGTGCGACGTCGGCGTTCGTCGTCGTGCGGATGTCGAGTCGGTCGCCGTCGAGGCGCGGGTCGAAGTTGTAGATACGCTCGACTCCTGCCGCCTTCGCGACGTCGTTGATCGGGCCGGCGGTCGCCGCCGTCTGCGCGTCCTCGGGTCCGCCGATGAGGAACGCGAAGCGTCCCTCCTGGCCGAGCAGGTACTCGAACCGTTCGAACGTGACGGTCTCGTAGACGCTGTCGGGGCCGAGGCCCTCATAGGCGTCGTCGAAGTAGTCGACGGTGTCGGTCGGGCTCGAAGGTGCTGCGGTGGCCGGGGCCGCCGCGACACCGCCGAGCACGACGGTGCCGGCGATGGCGAGGGCAGTCAGCATCGCCGCCCGCCTCTGGGTGGGGCGCTGGTGGTCGGGCACGGTGCTTCCTTTCTGTTGGGGGTGGGTCGGGCCGGTCATTCGGGCACGGATGTCTCGTCGGGCTGCTCACCGGCTGCCGCCGCGCTCGCGCGGCGGCGGGCGAACAGCCGCTGGCCGAGCAGTGCGAGCGCTCCGACGGCGACGAGAGCGACGAGGATGCCGGCGCCGGCGAGCCATTCGGGTGCCCCGCCGCTCGAGGCGGCGGCGGTCTCGACGGCCTGCGCGGTGGGCTCGGCAGTCGATGCGGTGATGGTCACCGACTTCGACACGCTCGACACGGGCGACTCGCCGACGGCGTTCGTGGCGATCAGGGTCGCCGTGTAGGCGCCGGCGCCGAGCACCTTGAACGTGTGCGAGGTGGCGCTCGCCGCCAGGGGGATCGCGGTGCCCTTGTTGAGCGAGAGCTTGTAGCCCGTCACCGGGGAACCGCCGTCGGCCGGCGCGGCCCACGTGACGGTGAGCGAGCTGCCCTTGGCCGTGAGGCGCGGCGCCGCCGGGGCGATGGGTGCCGTGGCCGCGACGGCCGCAGGTGCCGCCGCGCCGGCCGGTTTCTGGGCGGCGTCGGACGAGTCGCCGGACGACCCCGACGAGCTGCCACCCGTCGAGCCCGTGGTACCCCCGGAGGTGCCGGTGTTCGGAGCGGGAGCAGGTGCGGGAGCCGGCGCGGGTGCCGGAGCAGGCGCGGGAGCGGGTGCCGGAGCGCTGCCGCCGCCGAGGGCGGGCGGCGGGTCCTCCTGCGTGCTGTCGTACGGGTACCCGCCGGCGTTCTCGCAGGCGCCGAGGTCGAAGTTGATGGAGCAGAGGTCGCAGACGTCGCCCGCGGCGGAAGCGGGGCTGCTGCTGATGAGCACGAGCGTCGGCACGGTGATCGCGAGCACGAGGGTCGCCGCGAAGCCGCGGAGGCCGCGGGCGCGGCGAGCGGTGCTGAGACGGGAGGTCATGAGGGTCTTCCTTCTGGTCGGCCGCATCAGCGGCGGGCGGCGAGTTCGGTCGTGGCGGAGGCGGGCGCGGCAGCATCCGCCACGACGCCGTGTTCGGCTGTCTCGGCGAGCGCGTCCTCGTCGAGGTCGTCGCGGTGCACGGCGCGGCCGGCGAAGATCTCGTCGTCGAGCGCACCAGCGCGGCGCGCGACGATCGCGGCGCTCGTGGCGGCTGCGGTGACGTTCGCCATGGTGCTCGCGGTGCCGGCGATGGCGCTGATCGGAATGAGCAGCACGAGCACCTCGACGGGCAGTCCGACCGCGGTCAGCACCGCCGTCGCCGTCACGATCGCGGTGCCGGGCACGCCGGCGGTGCCGAGCGAGACGAGCAGGCCGAGCACGACGAGCACGACATAGTCGAGCGGCGTGTACTCGATGCCGAGGGCGTTCACCGTGAAGACGGCGACGAGCGTGGGCCAGATGCCGGCGCAGCCGGGCATGCCGATGGTCGTGCCGATCGGGGCGGTGAACCCCGCCACCTCGTCGGAGACGCCGATCTTGCGCGTCAGCGTCGAGATCGTGAGCGGCAGCGTGCCGATGCTCGACTGCGTCGTGAACGCCGTGTACTGCGCCGGGGTCAGCAGGCGGAAGAACCGCAGCGGGTTCAGGTCGGCGAAGACGCGCAGCAGCACGCCGTTGACGAGGTAGGCGTCGACGAAGCAGGCGACGAGTGCGACGACGAGCACACCGACGAGCGCGAGCGCCGTCTCGATGCGGGCCACCGCAGTCGAGGTCGTGACGGCGACGAGCGCCAGCACCGCATACGGGGTCAGGGCGATGATGAACCCGACGGCTTTGAAGAGCACCCGCCGCGTGGCATCCACGAACTCCTTGAACGGCCGCACCTTCTCGGCGTTCCGGTCGGCGACGATGAGGTACGAGACGGCGATCAGAAGCGTGAAGAGGATGATCGCGATGATGTTGTTCGACGAGATGTCGCCGACGACGTTGTGCGGGAAGAGGCCGACGATGACCTCGTCGAGCGGGGCGAGCAGTCCGGTCAGCGCCGAGCCGTCGACGCCCGCGAGCTCGAGGTTCGCCCCCTTGCCGATGCCCGTCGCGAGCGCGAGTCCGAGGGTCAGCAGGATCGCGATGAGGTTCGTCGCGAGCAGCCAGAAGACCGAGCTCAGGCCGATCGTGCGCAGCTTCGCGAGGCTGCCGAGCGAGGTAACGCTCGAGAGCACCGAGACGATGATGAGCGGCGCGACGACCGCCGTGATGATGTTGACGTAGATCGTGCCGATGACGTCGACGTAGTCGAGGTGTCCCTGGAAGGCGAGGCCGACGCCGATGCCGACGACGAGCGCGATGACCGTGAGCAGCGTGAACTTCGCGCCGGCACGGCGCAGCAGGAAGAGCCCGACGAAGAGCACGGCGATGAGGGCGAGCGCGGCGATCGAGAGCCAGTCGAGGTCAGCCACGACGGCCTCCGAGCGCCACGGAGGAGGTACGGATTCGGTGCATGAGCACGACCGTATTGAGGGCAGGATGCCGCGGTGCGACGCGTGTCGCACTGTGAATGCCTATGACGGCATACGTCGCTCGGGGCGCCGGTTCGATGTCGTCGGGTGGCGCACCGTGTCGTCGGATGACGCCGGGTCACGGTCTCCGTGTGACCTTCTGCGACGTCGAGTTGCGCGCGATTGGGTCAGACGTCCACGCCGCTCGGCGCGGTCGCCTCGCCGAACCAGTGCGCGGGAGCGGGAAGCTCGACCCCCATCGAGGCGAGCGCGATCGCGGCGAAGGCGTAGACCATGATCGCGATCGTCAGCCCGCCGAGCGCCATCGTGATCGGCACCGCGGCCGAGACCCGCGCACCCTCCCTGCGGTACCGGGGGGCTGCTATGAACGCGATCCACATCGACGTCGCCGCGAAGCCCGTGATCCACACCGTGCGGAGCGCCTCGCCCTCGAGCGGTGCCACCACGGCGAAGACGAGCGAGGCGATCGCCATGAGCAGGCCCGTGTACGCGAAGAACCGTGCGAACCCGATGCCGCCGACCTCGTCCTCACCCGTCCACCACGGTCCGTCGGGTCGGCCGGACTCCTCGGATCCGTCCGGGTCCGGCGCTTCGTCCGGCTTCCTCGCTTCGTCCATGCTGCGATCGTACGTGGCGGCGACGCCGTCACGGCCTGACGAGCCCGAGCCGCACGAGGCTCTCGGCCGAGGCCACGATCGCGTCGTCGGTCGAGCGAGGAGTCCACCCGAGCATCCGCTCCGCCTTCTCGTGCGAGGCCCCCTGCGAACGCCGCAGCTGCGGCGCGACCGCACGCAGCTCGGCGTTGACGAGTGCGCCGGCGCGCACGAGCCACCAAGGGAGCACGCGCGTCGGCACGTGCTTCGCGTCGGCTCCGAGGCGGTCGTGCAGCATCACGGCGAGGTCGTGGAAGGTGATGGGATCGCCGGCCACTGCGAGGAATCGCTCACCCGCGGCATCCGGATGCGTCATCGCGCGCACGTGGAGGTCGGCGACGTCGCGCACGTCGACACCGGTCGTCGTGCCGGGCGGAACCGCAGGCACTCGGCCGTTCAGCAGGCCGAGCAGGATCTCGATGGAGCTCGAGAAGTCGCGACCGAGCGCGGGGCCGAAGATCGCGACCGGATTCACGACCGCGAGTTCGAGGTCGCCGCCTGCGTGTTCGACGAAGTCCCAGGCCGCTCGCTCGGCGATCGTCTTCGACTTCACGTAGGGCGTCACGTGCGGGCCGTCGGGGTTCGTCCAGTCCTCCTCGGTGAACGGCCGCCCCGGGTCGACCGGGTGCCCGTATCCGATCGCCGCGAACGACGAGGTCTGCACGACCCGGCGGACTCCGGCGGCGCGCGCGGCCCGGAGCACTCGCAGCGCGCCGTCGCGGGCCGGCACGATCAGCTCGTTCTCGTCCTTCGGCTGGCGCACCGGAAAGGGCGATGCCACGTGCAGCACGAAATCGGCTCCTGCGACGGCCTCGGGCCAGCCCTCGTCGTGCATGAGATCGGCGGGCACGACCTCGACGTCGTCGACGCGGGCGGGCCCGGCAACGCCCGCCGCGGCGAGCCCGGCCCGCACGAGGTCCCTGACATCCCCGGCACGCGAGCGGGAGCGCACGGTCGTGCGGACGCGATGCCCGGCTTCGAGGAGCTGCACGATGCAGTGCGCTCCGACGAACCCCGTGCCGCCGGTCACCACGACGAGCTCGCCGCTCATGTGCGCCTCCTGCGTCGGACTCTACGCCGAGACCGTCGGCGCGGCGACAGGAGCTCGATGCAGTGCGTCCACGACGAAGCGCGCGTCGCGGTCCATGCCCATGAGCGTCGAGGATGCCACGGAGTACTGGAACGGCATGCCGGCGAACGCGAGTCCGGGGCATCCGCTCGCCAGGCCGCGCTCCTCGAGGGGGCGGCCGTCGGGGCCGACGACGCCGTCGATGTCGATCCAGCCGAGGTCGGGGCGTGAGCCCGTGCACCAGACGACGGTCGTCGCCTCGACGACCGTGCCGTCGGCGGTGACCGGGCCGTCGGCCCCGACGCCCGTGATCCGGCCGAGCTGCACGACGCCCGCCCGGTCGAGGGCTGCCGGCTTGTTGCGCACGAGCATCACGCCGTGGGCGAGCACGGCGCCCTTCATCGCCCGACCCTTCGGGGTGTCGATGGTCATCCGGCGCAGGCGCGTGATGAAGACGCCGGCCAGGAGGTTGCCGATCGGGGTGTCGATGTCGACCGGCACATGACCCGGATGCCGGCCCGCGAGCGTGACGGCGTGGCCGCTGCGTGCGGCTTCGAGTGCGATGTCCGTGCCGGAGTTGGCCGCGCCGACGACGAGCACGGGGCCGTCGGCGAGGTGCTCGGGCCCGCGGTAGTCGAGCGAGTGGAGCTGGCGGATCGACGGATCGAGCTCGCTCGCGAACTGCGGCACGACGGGGATGCGATGCGCACCCGTCGTGACGACCACTCGCTCGGCCGTCACCTCGTCGCCGTTCCCGAGTTCGAGGCGGAAGCGGCCGTCGCGGGAGCGAGTCAGCGACACGACCCTCGTCGAGCCGCGCACGGGCAGGGCGAAATGCCGTGCGTAGCGTTCGAGGTAGTCGCCCATCTGCGCGCCGGTGGGGTACGCGAAGCGGCCCTCGTCGATGCGCAGGCCGGGCAGGCTGAGGAACGGGCGCGGGGTGAACAGTCGCAGCGAGCGGTAGCGCTCGCGCCAGGAGTCGCCGACGCGCGAGTGCTCGTCGAACAGCTCGAAGCGTGCGCCCCGGTCGGAGAGCTGCTTGCCGACGATCAGGCCTGCGGCGCCGGCGCCGATCACCGCGGTGTCGATGGTGGTGGACATGAGGGCCTCCTTTTCACGCGACGCTACGGATGCCGCAGGGTGGCCGCGTCGGCAGAAATGACCAAATCGGGAGTGCCCGATTCGACCGGGCGCTCAGCTCGGCGTGTTCAGCCCGTGCTCGAACGCGAAGGCCGTGGCGGCGGACCGGCTGCCGAGCCCGAGCTTGCCGAGGATGTTGCTGACGTGCCGCGCCACGGTGCGCTCGCTCAGGAACAGCTCGGCCGCGATCCGCCGGTTCGAGCGGCCGCTCGAGACGAGGCGCAGCACCTCGAGCTCGCGCCTCGTCAGGCCCGCGGATGCCGCGGCGCCCCCGCTCTCGGCGGCCAGGCGTTCGAGCCGGTCGAGGTCGGCGACGGCACCGAGGCCGGCGAGCACCGTGCGTGCGGCGTCGAACTCGAGTTGCGCCGCCTCCTCGTCACCGCAGGCTCGGTTCGCCCGCGCCATGAGCACGCGGGTGACCGCCGCCTCATAGGGGGCTTC
Source organism: Agromyces sp. NPDC056389 (assembly GCF_042262385.1). Taxonomy (NCBI): domain Bacteria; kingdom Bacillati; phylum Actinomycetota; class Actinomycetes; order Micrococcales; family Microbacteriaceae; genus Agromyces; species Agromyces sp. NPDC056389. The sequence goes on along the minus strand of NZ_JBHJPN010000001.1, from coordinate 1,730,460 downwards.
GAGTCGGCGCCAGACGGCCCACGACCGGCGCAGCAGAGGCAGCGCCTGCTCCGGGGCATCCGTGCCGATCAGGAGTCGGGCCTCGGCGCGGTCGGCCTGCGCCTCGAGGAAGACGGTGCCGAGCAGGTCGGCCATCGCGCGGAGCGCGGTCGCGGCCCGGCCGGCGACCTCGCGGTCGCCGTGCTCGACCTCGAGTTCGACCTGCGCGGCGAGCAGTTCGGCCCGGGGCCCCGGAGCCGGATTCGTCTCGAGCGCACGGGCGACACCGCTGCGCGCTGCCGCGAATCGTCGGGCGTCGCGCGCGAGCAGTGCGAACCCGGGCTGCACCTCGCGCCCGAGCTCGGCGGCCCGCCGGTACGCGGCCTCGGCGTCGCGTCGGCGGCCGACGAGCCGGCAGAGCTCGCCGAGCCCGTAGTAGGCGTCTTCGAGCGTCTCGGCGCGGCGTTCGCGTTCGCAGACGGCCTCGAGGGTGAGCACGGCCTCGGGCCACTCGCCCAGCAGTCGCAGCACACCCGCCCGGTGCACGGAGCACTCGCCGCGGAACGGCTCGAGCCCGCGTTGCGCGTCGCACCAGTCGCCGAGGCTGCGGGTCCAGACGCGAGCCCGATCGACGTCCCAGCGATCGAGGCAGCTCGCGATGACGGCGCAGTAGGCGGGGCCGGCCACCCGATCGCTCACCCGGCCCGACGAGATGGCGAGCATGACGCGGTCCATGCACGCGAAGCCCTCGCCGATGCGGCCGGCGTGAACGAGCGCACGCCCGAGGCCCATGGTCGCCAGCACCTCGGTGTCGACGTCTCGGGCGAGATGGGCGAGGTCGACCGCGCGCTCGCCGAGGTCGACGGATGCCTCGAACCGGCCGCTCGCGAACGCCCCGACCGCCCGGCAGAGCGCCGCCGTCGCGGCGTTGTCCGGCGTCTCCTCGACGGAGCCGGTCAGCTCGAACAGCCGCGACATCCACGCGCCCGCCCGCACGGCCTCGCCGTGGTCGGCCAGCGTGAAGCCGAGCCAGAACACGCACCGGATCGCGGCGTCCGCGTCACCGGCGTCGAGGTAGGCGAGATGCGCGTCATCCCATGCGCGTTCGCTCTCGGCCTCACGGCCGAGGAACCACGCCGCGAGGCCCAAGGCGTCGAGTTCACCGGCTGTGAGCACGGCTCGACGTGCCGCGAGCTCGTCGTAGCGCGCGACCCAGTCGATGACCTGCAGCGAGTCGGCCGGAGCCATGGCGTCAGTATCTGCCCCCCGGGGTGAGCCTCACAAGGTGCAGGTGGCCGCCGAGGCATTGACCTCGCGGCATCCGCGCCACTAGTGTTCGAAAGCTGCGCACTCGGCGCAGCATCCCCGGAATCTGGAAGGACGGCCATGAACGTGTCTCTGCAGCGCACGAGCAAGCCCTCCTTCATCGTGTTCGCAGATGAGCGATACCTGCTCAATCGCGAACTCGACCAGATTCTCGACCCGGCACACTGACGCCGACGCGGCTAGCCCGCTCTCTCGTCACCCCGTGCCGGTCGAGGCCCGGGGTGTTTCTCTGTCTGCGCGCGACGGGGAGCCTCGGGCCCCCGGATCAACGCATTGCACACGCAAGACAGGAAAGGAACATGGAGAACATCACGAAGCGGCTCGTCTCGTGGGCGAGCCTGATCGACGAGAAGACCGTCGAGCAGGCCCGCACCTCGTCGACGATGCCGTTCATCTACCCGCACCTCGCGCTCATGCCCGACGCGCACCTCGGGCTCGGTGCCACGGTCGGCTCGGTCATCCCGACGCTCGGGGCGATCATCCCGGCGGCGGTCGGGGTCGACATCGGCTGCGGCATGATCGCGGTCAAGACGCAGTTCGGGGCGACCGACCTGCCCGCAGACCGGCGGGCGGTGCGGGAGCAGATCGAGCGCGCCGTCCCGCTCTCGGCCGGGCGGTACAACCGCAAGATCGTCGCGACGGCCGAGCCGCGCATCGCCGAGCTCGAGGCCCTCGCAGAGGCGAAGGGCTTCGACCCGGGCACGTACGCGGGCAACTGGCGGGAGCAGCTCGGCACGCTCGGCAGCGGCAACCACTTCATCGAGGTCTCGGTCGACGAGAACGACGACGTGTGGCTGTTCCTGCACTCCGGGAGCCGGGGCGTGGGCAACAAGATCGCGCAGCATCACATCGCCGTCGCACGGCGACTCGCGAAGCAGTGGTGGATCGACCTGCCCGACCCCGACCTCGCCTACCTCGTCGAGGGCACGCCCGAGTTCACGAAGTACATCCGCGAGCTGCGGTGGGCGCAGCACTTCGCGCTCCTCAACCGCGAGGAGATGATGGACCGCGTCATCCGGCAGGTGTCGGAGTGGGTCGGCGAGCCCGTCGAGGAGCGGGCGCGCATCAACTGCCACCACAACTTCACCGAGAGCGAGGAGCACTTCGGCAAGCGGGTGTGGGTGTCGCGCAAGGGCGCCATCCAGGCGGATGTCGGCCGGCTCGGCCTCGTGCCGGGCTCGATGGGCACCGCGTCGTACGTCGTCGAGGGCCTCGGCAACCCGATGTCGCTGAACTCGTCGCCGCACGGCGCCGGACGTTCGTTCTCGCGCACGAAGGCGCGGCAGACCTTCACGCACGAGCAGCTGCGGGAGGCGATGGTCGGCATCGAGTTCCGCGACACCGACGCGTTCCTCGACGAGATCCCGCAGGCCTACAAGCCGATCGACCGGGTCATGGCCGACGCCGCGTCGCTCGTGAAGGTGCGGCACACGCTGCGCCAGATCGTGAACGTGAAGGGCGACTGACCGATCGGATGTCCCGGCTCATGTCGAGCCGGGACATCCGCTTCTCGCTCGATGTCGATCCGGCGCATTCCCGTTCGACGTCCAGAATGAGAGCGGAGATACCGACTCGGAAGGAATCACCATCATGCGCACCCTCATCGTCACCGAGTTCATCAGCCTCGACGGGGTCATCGACTCGCCCGGTGGCGGATCGCACCCGCGGGCCGGCTGGACGTTCAAGGACGTCCCCTTCGTCGAAGCGGCCTACGAGCTCAAGGGCCGGGAGCAGCTCGAAGCGGGCGCGATGCTCATCGGACGGGTCAGCTACGACGAGTTCGCCCCGGTCTGGCCGGGTATGGTCGACGACTTCGCGGAGTACAACGCCATGCCGAAGTACGTCGTGTCGAGCACGCTGACCGACCCCGAGTGGAACAACACCCACGTGCTGCGCTCGCTCGACGACGTCGCGAAGCTCAAGGAGGGCGACGGTGCGCCCATCATCGTGCACGGCAGCGCGACCCTCGCGAAGGGCCTCGCCGCGGCGGGTCTCGTCGACCGGTACCACCTGCTCGTCTTCCCGGTGCTGCTCGGCGACGGCAAGCGCCTCTTCGGCGACGGCGACCCGCACACGCAGCTCGACCTCGTCGAGTGCGAGGCCTACTCGAACGGCATCGTCAAGCAGGTCTACGACGTCAAGCGCTGAGCGGATGCCGCGGCATCCGTCACTCGCTCGCTCTCGTGCGGTCGGTTCGTGCTCGACCTCGAACGGCCTTCGGCCGCGAAGCAGATCTCGGCAATGCGCATGCCAGTTCCCCCTCACCGATGAGGGGGAACTGGCACAGCTCTGATGGCAACGCTCGGCGGCTTCTTCGACTGCGTCGCTCCGACGGCGCCGCACCCACAGCACCGCACCAGCAACGCGCTCCGACCCCGGATCGACGCCCGGCTACGAGGCCGAGCCGGGCGCCGTCACCCGCTTCTTCTCGCGCACGTAGACCTCGCGCCGCACCCGGGCGACGACGTCGCCGTCGCCGTCGGTGATCTCGGTCTCGAACCACTCGAGCACCTTCGCGCCGCCGCGGGCGCGCTCGCGGAGCTCGGCCGTCTTCTCGGGCGACACCGCGAAGTGCGCGGTCAGCACCCCGCGGCCGGGCTTGACGAACTCGATCTCGCCACGGGTGTCCCAGACGATGTAGTCGCGGCCGATCTGGTGCATCACGAGCATGAAGAAATACGGGTCGGTCATGGCCGACATCGATCCGCCGAACGCGGTCTTCACGTAGTTGCGGGTGAAGACGTTGACGTGCAACTCGACCGTCGCGCTCGTCCAGTCGGGCGCGAATCGCTTCACGCGGATGCCGCTGAACAGGTTCGGAATCCACAGGCTCATGCCGAGGGCCAGGCGTCGAGGTGTCACGGGCATGCTGTCGAGTCTTGCGTGCCCGGTCGGATGCCGCGAACGGATTGTGGAGCATCGACAAGCGGGCGAATGCGTCTGGCGGCGGGAGTGAGCGGGGCCCGTGCCGCTCGCGTACGGCGGAGATGAACCTCTCTGCATGCTCGGGAATCCGCGAGCATCTTGCGATCCGTCAAGCGAACATGTAGCGTCACGTGCTGTCGCTTGAATCGATTCATTAACGAGAAGCGGCCAGAGAGATCGCCTTCGGGCACCGGAATCCATCAACGATGATCGGACGGCTCCGTGACGGACACGACGACCCCCACCACCACTCGCTTCCGACCCGGGCGGCGCGCGCTGCGACGCGCCCTCGTCGGCGTCGTGGTCTCGGCACTCGCACTGACGGGTGCCGTCGCCGTGACGAGCCCGGCTGCTGCCGCGGCGACGGTCGAGCTCAGCACGCTGCAGGTCGAGAAGAAGACGGAGCCCGTCGGCATCGATGTCGAGCGACCGCGTTTCTCGTGGGTCATCGAGACGAGCGAGCGGGCGGTCACGCAGGAGTCGTATCGGTTGAAGATCGCGACGTCGGAGGCATCGCTCGAGCGCGGGGAGTTCACCTGGGACAGCGGGGTCGTGGCATCCGACGCATCGTCGAGCGTCGAGTACTCGGGGCCCGACCTCGCACCCGCGACCGAGTACTTCTGGAGCGTCGACGCCCTGACCTCGGCGGGATCGGCGACGGCGGCATCCTCGTTCCGCACCGGTCTCTACGGCGAAGCCGACTGGGCCGGAAGCGCGTGGGTCGGCAACGACCGCGAGCAGGAGTCGGGGCCGATCGAGATGACGCTCGCGGGCGCGAGCTGGATCCATCCGCCGTACGAGGGGGGCAATACGCCGTCCGGCTACTTCCGCAAGCAGTTCGAGCTGGACTCGTCGAAGACGATCGCCGGTGCCCAGTTCGCGATGACCGGTGATCGGGGCTTCTCCGCGTTCCTGAACGGTGTCCAGGTCGCTTCCGGCGCGTCGGTCGATGACGCATGGAAGACGGCCGCCCGCGTGGACGTCGCCCCTGAAGCCGGCGCCAACCTGTTGGCCGTGCGACTCGACAACACGGCGAAGGCCTACGGCGCGTTCGTCGGCAAGCTCACCGTGCTCTACACCGACGGCACCACGCAGGACATCGTCACCGACGCGAGCTGGCTCTCGTCGCGCACGGCGACCAGCGGGTGGCACACGCAGGGGTACGCGGCTGACGATTGGATCCCCGCGGCGGCGCGAACCGTCTACGGCGGCTCGCCCTGGGGCACGGTCACGATTCCGGTCGCGACGACCCCCGACACCCGGATGAACTTCGACACGGCGTCGTGGGTCCTTCCCGCGATCGGCGAACCGTCCGCGGCGAACCCGATCCCTTCGACGCTCTTCCGTCGCACGGTCGATGTCTCATCGTCGAAGACGGTGGCGTGGGCCCAGCTCGCGGTGACGGGCGACCAGGTGTTCACCGCCTACTGGAACGGCGAGAAGGTCGCGTTCAACACCGGCGCGAACAACGAATGGCAGCAGGCGCGCACGGTGGTGCTCGACGCGAAGCCGGGCGCCAATGCGCTCGCGATCGCGCTCGCGACGCCGGGCAACAGCCAGTACGGCGGGGTCATCGCACGAGTGCGCATCGGATACACCGACGGCACCACGACCGAGGTGGTCACCGACCAGGGTGTGAAGGCGCTGGTCAGCTCCGAGGCATCCGCCCCCGATGGTTGGAAGACCGTCGACTTCGACGACTCGGACTGGCCGAAGGCCAGAGCGCAGGCGCTCTACCGCGGCTGGGTCTACGGCGGTCAGGTGAGGATCCCCGAGGTCAACGTCGGCGCCGACAAGCTGTGGCTGACCGGTGCATCGTGGATCTGGACCCCGGAAGCCGGCGCGCCGGTCGCCCCCGGTGAACCTCGTGCGTTCCGCCGCGTGCTCGAAACCCCTGACGGCAAGATCGCATCGCGCGCCGAGATCGTCATCACCGCCGACGACTCGTTCCGCCTGTTCGCGAATGGAGCGCCCGTCGGATCGACCGAGGGGGCCACGAACGAGTGGCAGCAGTCCCATCGCTTCGTCGTCGACCTCGAGGAGCGGCGCAACGTCATCGCGGTCCAGACCACGAATGGCGCAGGCTCGCCCGCCGGACTCGTCGCAGCGATCCGCGTCACGTACACCGACGGTTCGACGGAGACGATTCGAACGGACACGGCATGGAAGGCGAGCAAGACCGTCGACGCAGGGTTCGAGGCGCCCGGCTTCGACGACTCGGGCTGGCAGCAGGCCGCGGTGCACGCCGCGTTCGGCAGCGGCCCTTGGGGCGGCGGAGTGCGCGAACCTGCGGTCGCACCCAACCCGGCTCCGCTCCTGCGCAAGGAATTCACCGTCGACAGCGGCGTGCGTTCGGCCACCCTCTTCGTCGCCGCGGGCGGATACGCCAACGTCTCCCTCAACGGCGAGCGTGTCAGCGACGACGTGCTCTCGCCCGGATTCACCGACTACGACGACACGGTGCAGTACGTGGCCGACGACGTCACCGAGCTCGTGAAGTCCGGTGCCAACGCGATCGGCATGGAACTCGGCCGCGGCTTCTACGGCATGACCGGAGGCAACGTCTGGAACTGGCAGAAGCCGTCGTGGCACGACGAGCCCGTCGCGCGCGCCGTGCTGCGACTCGAACTCGCCGACGGCACCGTGCAGAACATCGTCACCGACGACAGCTGGAGCATTCACGACGGACCGACGGTCTTCGACGACCTCTACGGCGGCGAGCGATTCGACGCGAGCCGCGTCCAGCCCGGCTTCGACACCGTCGGCTTCGACGACGGTGCCTGGTCTGCAGCGTTCGAGGCCCAGGGCCCGAGCGGCGTGCTCGTGAATCAGCGGCAGCAGCCGATCCGCATCACCGAGGAGCTGCCTGCGGTCGAGATCACCGAGCCCGTCGCCGACACCTACGTCGTGAAGTTCCCGCGGGTCATCGCCGGATGGGTCGAGTACACAGCGCAGGGACCGGCCGGCACCACCATCCGTGCGCAGGCGGCCGAGAAGCTGCTGCCGAGCGGACTGCCGAACTTCTCGAACAACGGCGGGTTCTCCGCCGGGTTCCAGACCGATCGGTTCGTGCTCGCGGGCACCGGCGCTCCTGAGACCTGGGAGCCGCAGTTCTCGTACAAGGGCTTCCAGTACATCCAGGTCACGGGATGGCCCGGTGATCGGCCGCCCGCCCTGGAGGACTTCACGGCGAAGGTCGTGCACACGGATGCAGAGGAGTGGGGCTCGTTCGAGAGCTCCGAGCCGATCATGAACCAGGTGCACCGCGCAGTGGTCGACACGTTGAAGAACAACATCCACGGCATTCCGACCGACACCCCGATGTTCGAGAAGAACGGATGGACCGGCGACGCCGCGGTCGGCGCCGAGATGTTCATGACGAACCTCGACACGCACGAGCTCTTCGCGAAGTGGATGCGCGATGTGCACGAGACCCGGGGTGCCGACGGCGCACCCGAGGTCATCGCGCCGTCGTCGAACAACTGGGGCGACACCGCCGGGTGGGGCATCAATCCGCCGTGGCACTCGGCCTACGTCATGATCCCGTGGTGGCTGTACCAGTACGGCAACGACGATCGGGTGCTCGCCGAGCAGTACGACGGCATGAAGGGCTATCTCGACCTGGAGTTCGGCCGATCGGAGGGCGGTCTCGTCGCCAACCCGCGTCTCGGCGATTGGGTGAGCCCCGAAGCGAGCCCTGCCGGCAGCAACGCACCGGAGGACACGCGGGTGTCGGCAACCGCCTACCTCTACGCGATGCTCACCTCGATGCAGAAGTCCGCCGACCATCTCGGCAAGACCGCTGATGCGGCGATGTTCGCCGAGCGTGCTGCGATCGTGAAGGACGCCTTCAACGCGACGTTCCTCGACGAGGCCCGCGGGCTCTACCGGGGCAACGGCGCCGACCGCGGCTACCGGCAGACGCACAACGTGCTCGCGCTCGCGTTCGGCCTGGCGCCCGACGCGGTGACCGAGGAGCGTGTGGCGGCGAGCATCGTGGCCGACATCACGGCCAAGGGGGGCGCCCTGAACACGGGCGTGCTCGGCACGAAGTACCTGCTTCCCGTGCTCTCGAAGTACGGCTACGAGAAGGTCGCGTTCGACCTCGCCGTCTCGACCGCGTACCCGAGTTGGGGCTACATGGTCGCCAACGGCGGCACCACGATGTGGGAGCACTGGTCGCTCGAGGCGAGGTCGCTCGGCCACTACTTCCTCGGCACCGTCGACGACTGGTTCTACAAGGGCGTCGCCGGCATCGCGGCATCCGAGACCGAAGGCTACAAGCGCATCGAGATCTCGCCCGAGGTCACCGCGCAGATGGACTGGGCGAAGGCGGAGACGCAGACGCCGTTCGGACCGGTCAGCGTCGACTGGCGCCACGACGACGGCAAGCTGCGGCTCGACGCACACGTGCCCGTCGGATCGACGGCGACCGTACGGCTGCCCGCGCCCAACGCGTGGGCGGTCAGCGAGGGCGGCAAGCCGCTCAACGGCATGCAGGGCGTGCTCGACGTGCAGGTCGACGGCGACGAGGTCGTCGTGACCGTGGCATCCGGCGACTACGCGTTCGCCGTCGACGCCGAGGCGGGAGCCGTCGGCGACATCCTCGACCGTCTCGCCGAGTTCGACGCCGAGGTCGACGCCCGTCGCACCGCCGGCGAGCTCGACGACGCCCAACAAACCGCGCTGCGCAACGGCAGCGACGAGGTGCGCACCGAGGTGCTCGCCGCGCTCGACCTCGTCGGCGACCGCCCGGCATCCGCCGAGCGTCTCGCGAGCGCACTCGTCGCGCTCGACCGACTCGACGGGGTCGTGGGCGGCCTCGACATCGGGGAGGGGACCAAGGCCGCGCTGGCGGCCAAGTCCGACGCGATTCGCACGGCACTCGGACGCACCATCTCCGAGTTCCTCGGGGTCGAGGTGACCGCGGCACCGCCCGCGGGCATCAAACCGGGCGAACCGGGCGTCGTCGGCGTCCGCGTCGACAATGCCGGCGACCGCGACATCTCCAAGGTCACGGCGCGGCTCACCGGTCTCGGAACCGAGTGGGGAGCGGCCGCCGAGCCGTCTGCCGTCGCCGAGCTCATCGAGGGTGGGAGCGACGCCTCCGTCGACCTCGCCTTCACCACGCCGCTCGCCGCGACCCCCGGCACGGTCGCGACCGGCGCACAGGTCGAGTACGCGTTCGGCGGAGCCACCGTACGGCTCGCCGTCGATTCGCAGATCGTGGTCGACACCCCGGTGCAGATCACGGCGGTCGCGCTCGACCCCGCGGTCGTGTCGCCGGGCGGAACGACGACGCTCACGGCCGAGATCGCCAACGTGGGCGGCCAGCCCACGAGCGGGCACCTCACCGTGACCGTCCCGGCCGGCTGGCAGACTCCGTTGCCGACGGGCGACGTCGTCGTCCCGCCGGGTGAAACGGTGTCGATCGCGGTGCCGGTTGCTGCGCCACTCGACGCACCGGCCGCCTCGACCCCGGTGACCCTGACCGCGGGGTTCGTTCGCGACGGTGTCGAGTTCGCGAAGCGAGACACCACGCTGACGGTCGAACTCGAAACGATCGGCGAACCGGCGCCGGGCTACGACCACGTCGACCTCGGCAACGGCGAGTCAGAGGCCGCGCACTCGCTGACCGCCTCCGCATCGTCGGGCACGAACACTGAAGCTGGGCTGACCAGGCGGTACGCCGGCCACCTCGTGGACTTCTCGCAGTTCGAGTTCGACATGAAGGTGGTGCCGGGGGAGCCGTTCATGATCCGCGCCATCGAGACCTACGATCGGGCGCAGACCAAGCTGTACAAGGTCTACGTCGACGGCGTCGAGGTGTTCACCCGGCAGTTCCAGCACGCCGGAGGGGTCGGAACCGAGACATACGAGTTCGCTGTTCCGGCCGAGCGTGCCACCGACGACCTCGTTCGGGTGCGCTTCGAGACGCAGAAGGACCACTCCTTCTTCGACCCCTCCATCGCGGATGTCTGGACGAAGCCCGTACCGGAAGACACGACCGCCCCGCAGCTCGTCGGTCACACGACGCCCGCGTCGCCCGACGCCCGCACGGGATGGTTCACCACCGCTCCGGTCGGCGTCGAACTCCAGGCCCAAGACGATCGAGACGGCGACCCCGCGATCGAGTACCGGCTGGATGGCGGCGATGCTGCAACCTACGAATCGCCGATCTCCATCGAAGACGACGGCGAGCACGCCGTGACCGCCACTGCCGCCGACGGTGCCGGCAACAGCTCGCAGCCGCTCGAGGTCGCGGTGCGGCTCGACACGACGGCGCCGACGACGACCGCGACACTCGGTGAGGAGTTCGACGAGCACGGTGTCGCGAACGACCGCGGCACGATCGAGTTGGCCTCGACGGATGCCACGTCGGGTGTCGGGGCGACCCGCTACCGGGTGGACGGCGGCGATTGGGTCGACGGACGCCTCGTCGAGCTCGCCGCGAAGGGCGTGCACACGGTCGAGTACCGGTCCGTCGATGTGGCGGGGAACGCCGAGGCCGTGCAGACGGTGACGGTGGAGATCGTGATCCCCGACCGGGTCGCTCCGACCGTTGAGGTCGCGGTGTCGAACCCGGGGGCGAACGGATGGCATCTCGCGGGTGCCGCCGCGACGGTGACGGCCGCCGATGACGACAGCGGCGTCGACTCCATCGAGTACCGCATCGACGAGGGCGCCTGGCGACCGTACACGGAACCCGTCGTGCTCTCCGACGGCGAGACGACGTTCGACTACCGGGCGACGGATGTCGCGGGCAACCAGAGTGGGGTGCAGTCGACACGCGTCCGTGTCGACGGTGCCGAGCCCGATGTCTGGGGCTGGCTGTCGATGCCGCGACGCGTCAGTGCAGTCGGCGCCGACACCGGATCGGGCATGCAACGGCTCGAGTACTCCCTCGACGGAACGACGTGGACCGGGCTCTCGCAGCTCATCGCCGCCGAACCGAAGCCGGGGAACCTCTCGGTTCGAGCGATCGACCGCGCCGGCAACACGAGCGAGGTCCTCGATCTCGTGCGCACGCCCAGGCCGCCTCAGCTGGACATCACCGCCGGTTCGTCGATCCTGGTCGAAGGCAGCGGGTTCAAGCCGCACAGCCGCGTGAGTGTCGAACTGCACTCCGATCCGCTCCGGATCGCGATCGCGACCGCCGATCAGTTCGGTGTGATCGCCGCACTCGCCGTCGTGCCGAGCGACTTCCCGAGCGGTGCGCACTCGCTCGTGCTCGACGAGCAGGGCGGCGGCGCCGTCACCATCCCGACCCAGATCGCATCGACCGGATTCGCCGGCGGAGGCTGGGCGCTCGGGGCGGGCGTGCTGATCCTCATCGGAGGCGCCTGGGTGCTGATCGCTCGTCGCCGGAGGAGGGAGTCGCTCCCCGAGTAGGCGAGAGGCGCCCGCCGCATTCTCGCGGCGGGCGCGTGCGCTCGGCTTGTCGACCCGCGACTCGGTCGCACGTCGCTCGAGAACGTGATCTGCCGCAGCCTCAGCCGATGAGGCGCACGACCTGCGAGCTCCAGGACACGAAGAACGCGATCGGTATGCCGACGAGCATCGCCACGACCCATGCACGGCGCCGGAGGCTCGATGCACGGACCTCGACTCGCAGTGCGAGGAATCGTGACCCGTCGCGCGCCCACGACGACGATGAGTGGCGCCACATCGACGAGGGCGTGCATCGCCGCCGACATCCTCTGCGAGGCGCGCTTCGCTTCGAAGCGGGCGTTGCGCAGGTGATCGGTGCGCTGCCCGTTCACGAGGAGTCGCTTGGGGGAGACCCAGATGTCCTTGCCCGCGTGGTGCTTCGTGTTGATCGTGAACACTCCGGGCGGCCCGATGACGACGTGGTCGATGTCGCTCGAACCCGTGCCGACCGGCACCGCATGGAATACGTGCCAGCCCGGACCGAGTGCATCGAGCCGGCGCGCGATGTCCAACTCACCGAGTGCGCCGACATACCAGGGCTCGGCCTCAGGAGTGAGGGGTGAGCGTCCGAAGAACCGCGCGGTCGCGGATCGCGGCGCCGCTGATGCCTGTGCTCGCAGGCACTCGGCGATGACGGATGCCGCGGGCGGCCTCCCTCTGAGGCTCAGCGCGGGGGTGGGGGCGGTCTGCTCGCTCAGCGCGGCCTCGTTCCTCGGGTGGTGCGGCGTCGCCGACTCGGGCACCGGCGCTCGCGTTCGAGAGTACGAAGCAGCGCGACGGGGCGACACCACCACTTGGAGTGGGAGCGCGCCCCGCCGCTTCGATCAGGCCGCTGCGTCGTCCGCCACGGCGACAACCGCACTCAGCCCGTCGACGAGTGACGTCGTCGGGCGGCCGAGCAGGCGGGAGAGCGTGCCATCCGTCTCGGCGAGGTCGCCCTCGCGGATGCCGGTGTTGATCGCTGCGACGAAACCGGCCGTGTCGGCGTCGAGTCCTGCCGACTGCAGTGCGGCGACCTGCTCCTCGGGGGTGAGCCGGGTGAACACGACCTCGCGGCCGAGCACGTCGCCGGCCGCGGAGGCGAGGTCGTCGAAGCTCCAGGCGACGTCGCCGCCGAACTCGTAGACCTCGCCGAGGTGACCGTCTTCGAGGAGCACCACGGCGGCGCCCTCGGCGAGGTCGGCGCGGGTTGCGCTCGCGACGCGCCCGTCGCCCACGGACGACGCGATCACGCCGGTCGACGCGGCGTGCGCGACATCCGCCGCGTAGTTCTCGGTGTACCAGTTGTTGCGCACGATCACGGCGGGGATGCCGGAGGCGGCGATGGCCTCCTCGGTGGCCTTGTGGTCGGGCGCGAGCACGAGGCTCGTCGTGGTGGCGCGGGGTGCGCTCGTGTAGACGAGCTTCTCGACGCCGGCGGCCTTCGCAGCGTCGATCACGTTCTGGTGGAGCGCGACGCGCCCGCCGGGCACCGAAGCCGAGATGAGCAGCACGGTGTCGACGCCGTCGAGCGCCGGCGCGATGGTCTCGGGGCGCGCATAGTCGAGCTCGGCGGTGCGGATGCCGCGGGCGGCGAACTGCTCGAGCTTCGAGGTGTCGCGGGCGGTCGCGACGATGTCGGTGGGGGCGGCGCCGCGCGCGAGCAGCGCGTCGACGACGAGACGGCCGAGCTGGCCCGAGGCGGCGGTGATGAGGATGGTCATGGTGGAGCGGTCCTTCCGGTTGCGGTCACCACCTGCCAACCGGATGCCTCGCGCAAACCTTCCCCATCGGAGGTACCCACTTTCAAGTAAGGTACGCACGATTTCGTCAGTTTTGTGAATTCAGGCCGATGCCTTGTGGGGTGCCTGTCGACTCTCGCTGAACGAGCGTGTACGGAACCGAATCGGTCTTCGGTGCGGCATCCGGATGATCGAGTCGCCGCAGCAGGGCATGCACGGCGAGGCGGGCGATCTCGCCCAGGTCGGGTGCGATCGTGGTGAGCGAGGGGGCCGCGTACGCCGCCTCTGCCGTGTTGTCCCAGCCGACGACTGCGACCTGGTCGGGAACGCTGATGCGGGCCTCCCGGAACGCTCGGAGCGCTCCGATGGCGAGCAGGTCGTTCGCGCAGACGAGGCCGTCGACCTCCGAGATGTGGGGGATGAGCTCCTTCGTGCGTTCGTAGCCCTCCTCGCGGGAGTAGTCGCCGTCGGGGTGGAGCTGGTCCCATCGCGACACCTCGATGATGTGGGCAGGGTCGGCACTCAGGCTGTGCGCCTCGAGCGCCTGCAGGAAGCCGCGCATGCGCAGGTCGGCGGGCGCTGCGCCGATCGTTCCCGCCTGCACCTTGCCGAGGAACGCGAGGCGTCGACGACCTCCCTCGATGAGGCAGGTCGTCGCGTCGTAGCTCGACTGCACGTTGTCGACGACGACGCTGTCGATCTTCGCGCTGCGGAAGCGTTCGCCGAGGAGCACGAGCGGGGTCTCGCCGCGTTCGGCTTCGAATCTCGCCAGATCGATCGAGAGCGGGCTGAAGAGGATGCCGTCGGTGAGGATCGTGCGGAACCCGGCGGCCACGCGGAGCTCGCGTTCGAGCAGGCCGCGCGTCTCATCGATCACGACGTCGTAGTCGAACTTCTCCGCCTCGGTCACGACCGCGTGCGCGAGCTGCGCGAAGTACGGGTGCGAGATGAACGGCACCGAGAACGTCAGCAGCTTGCTCCGACCGCTTCGGAGCTGCCGGCCCGCGTGCTGCGGTCGGTACCCGAGTTCGCGGATGGCGGCCTCGACACTGGTTCGCGTGGCGTCGCTGATGTACTTGTGGCCGTTCACCACGTTCGAGACGGTGCGATAGGAGACACCGGCGACGGCGGCGACGTCTTTCAGCGTCGGCAGCCCGTTCTTCTTCGGCGGGGGGAGGTCGTCAGTCGGTTCCACGCTCACATCGTAGTGAAGCGTGTTGCAACGTTGACACAAATAAGTATTTCCACGTTGCAATATGTGGAATGTTCTGATTGAGTGTCTCTGCGGCCGCCGCCCGGACGACCCGGACGTCAGCGGGATCCAGGAGCACGGCGCAGTTCGCGGCGCTCCGACCGGAAGCTCTGCACCGAGCAGCCGCGCGCATCCATTCAACGACGAGGAGATGAACAGCATGACTCAGACAGGTCAGAGGCGTCCGCGATATCGCGTGGCGCTCCTCGCAGGAGCAAGCCTCATGTCGATGCTCGCCCTTTCGGCATGCAGCGGTTCGAACGAGGCACCCGCCGCGGACGGCGGCGGTGTCGGAACCGCCGACCAGCACGTCGAGATCACGATGATGTCGAATGACGCCTTCGCCCAGCAGTGGCAGGAGCAGCTCGTTCCCGAGTTCAACAAGGAGTACCCGTACATCGACGTCACCATCGACTCGATCCCGTACACCGAGCTCCTCGCCAAGGGCATGCTCAACGGCACCGACGTCGACCCCGAGTACGACCTCATCACGCTCGACGACCCCTGGACGCCGCAGCTCGCCGACGCGGGCGTGCTCTACGAGCTGAAGGACGACGCCGACCAGTGGACCGATCCCGAGTACGACTGGGACGACTTCAACACGGCGCCGCTCGCATCGAGCGAGTGGGACGGCGGACAGTACGGCGTTCCGCTGCGCTCCAACATGCTCCTGATGTTCTACAACAAGGACCTCTACGCGAAGGCAGGCCTCGATGCCCCCACGCCCGAGCTCACGTGGGACCAGTACATGGACGAGGCTCCGAAGCTCGTGCAGGACACCGACGGCGACGGCAAGGTCGATTCGTGGGCGGTCGGTCTCACCTGGATGCGCGGCGTGCTGTCGCCGCCGTTCTGGCAGGCCGTGCTGAACTCCAACGGCGGCGCGCTGTTCGACGACTCGCTCGACCCGGCCTTCGACACGGATGAGGGCGAGGCGGCACTGCAGACGCAGGTCGACCTGCTCGAGTACGCGCCGCCGGGCGCCGGCACCTACAACTACACCGAACCGCTCGACGCGTTCCGTCAGGGCAAGATCGCCACGATCTTCACGTGGGGCAGCGCGTACAAGAGCGCCGCGGTCGACCCGGCCGTCACCACGCTCACGCCCGACCAGGTCGGCATCCAGACCATGCCCGCCGGCGACGTCAGCGCGAGCACCCACCGAGGCATCTGGAGCGGCTCGGTCTTCAAGAACTCGAAGAACCCCGAGGCGGCCTGGACCTTCCTCCAGTGGATGAGCTCGAAGGAGGGCGAGGTCTGGACCACCAACACGCTCGGTTCCTTCCCGGCCCGCAAGTCGACGCTCGCGACCACCCCGGCCGAGGAATGGCTGGTGCCGGTCATGGGCACCCTCCAGGAGGCGTACGACGTCGCGGCCGAGGGGGAGATGTGGCGCCCGCGCACGCCGGAGTCGAACGCGATCCAGGAGATCCTCGCCGACCAGACGAGCGCGGCGGTGCAGGGCCAGGTCTCCTCGGCTGAAGCACTCGAGAAGGCCGCCACGCAGATCGACGAACTGTTGAAGAAGTAGAAGAAGCAGACGCATGAGCATCGAACTCTCGAGAAGCAGCAACAGGGCACGACAGCGATCGCGACTGCGCGACATCATCAGCCGGTGGACGTTCATGCTCCCCGCGACGCTGCTGCTGGTCGCCGTGCTGGCGTACCCGCTGATGTACACCCTCCAGATCAGCTTCTCGGAGTTCGATCTCGCGTCGTTCGCACCGTCGGGCCCCGCCGGCTTTGACAACTACACAGCGGCGTTCGAGAACGAGACGTTCCAGAACTCGCTCGTCGTCACCGCGATCTACCTCGTGATGGCCCTGCCGCTCCAGATCATCCTGGGCTTCGCCATCGCATACCTGTTGAACGCGGAGTGGAGGGGGCGCGGAGCGATCCGCGCACTCTTCCTCATCCCGATGGTCGTGGCGCCGGTCGTCTCCGGCGGCATCTGGAAGATGATCCTCGATCCGCTCTGGGGCGGGGTCAGCTGGTTCCTCGGGCTCTTCGGCATCCCGCCGGTCGACTGGTTCGGAGACGCCACGATGTCGATGGTCAGCATCGTGCTGATCGACACGTGGCGCTCCGTTCCCTTCGTCGCACTCATCGCCTCGGCCGCGCTGCTCGCGCTGCCGAAGGACATCTTCGAGGCGGCGAAGGTCGACGGGGCGAACTGGTGGCAGACCCTGCGCTCCGTCAGCCTGCCGCTGCTCGCACCGATCATCGCGGCGACGTTCATCGTGCGCTGGCTCGGCGCCGTGAAGATGTTCGACGTCGTGCTCGCGACGACCAACGGCGGGCCGGGTGAAGCGACCAACGTCGTGAACCTCTACATCTACCAACAGGCCTTCCGCCTGTTGAAGTTCAGCGAATCGTCGGCGATGGCCGTGATCGTGCTCGTCATCACGATGGCGCTGACGTTCGTCTTTCTCTACGGCAGCAAGAAGTTGGAGGACCGACTGTGAGCACCCTCACCGATCGGAGGCGCACCGAATCCCGCACGCGCACCGGGGACGGGCAGCTGCCCTCCGCCGAGCGGACGCCTGCCCCGGTGGCTCCCCGAACCCGTGGCGAACGCGCCCGAATCTGGTCGGGCGTCATCATCTGCATCCTCTTCCTGCTGCCCCTGCTCTGGATGCTGCTGACGTCGTTCAAGGAGCAGCGCGACATCTTCACGGTTCCGCCGACGATCTTCTTCGAGCCGACGCTGAACCAGTACTTCTCGGCCTTCGAACGCGGCGACCTCGGGCCGAAGCTGATCAACACGATCATCGTGGCGCTCGGTGCCGGCATCGTCTCGCTCGTGGCCGGCGCGATGGCCGGCTACGCGCTCTCGCGCCTGAAGATCCGCGGCGCTGCGACCATCGGCGTGCTGATCCTCGTGTCGCGCGGGGTGCCGCCCATCGCACTCGCGGTGCCGATGTTCCTCGTGGCGCGCACGCTCGGCATCACCGACACCCACATCACGCTGATCCTCGCCTACTGCTCGTTCGTCATCCCGTACGTCATGTGGCTCATGCGCGGGTTCTTCCTCGCGCTGCCGAAGGAGCTCGAGGAGTCGGCGATGCTCGACGGCTGTTCGAGGATGGGCGCCTTCTTCCGCATCATCGTGCCGATCTCGGCGCCCGGCCTGATCTCGACCTTCATCTTCAGCATCATCCTCGCCTGGGAGGAACTGCTCTTCGCCCTCGTGCTGACGAACCGCAACGCCACGACGATCCCCGTCGCCATCGCGGGCATGGCCGGCGACACCGAGACCGGGGCGAACTGGGGCGCGCTCTCCGCCGCCGGCATGGTGACGGTCGTGCCGGTCGTCATCCTCGCCCTCATCGTGCAGAAGTGGCTCATCCGCGGCCTCGCCGACGGCGCCACGAAGGGATGACGCGGCTCGACCGCGCCCGAACACCCCTGCTTGCAGTCACACATCGAATGAACCGAATGAATGGAGAACGTCAGTGAGACTCCCCGTCAAGGAAGTCATGCCGGGCGGCGAACGCATCACCGAGCGCGAGATCACCGCTCCGGTCGACCTCTGCCTCGACAACGGGCAGCTCAACCCGGCGGCCGTGGGGTGGACGCGCACCGCGCTGCACCGTACGCAGCTGCGCGGGTGGGGGCGCAACAAGCGCTTCGAGTACTGGTCGATCGTGACGCCGACGCTGATCTTCACCATGAACATCTCGCACCACGACTACCGCGCCAACGTCTCGGTCACCCACCTCGACCGATCCACCTACGAGGAGATCCGACAGGGCGGCAACACCTGGTTCCCGAAGCGGGGCGGTCTCAAGGACCGCCGAGTCGGCGAGCCCATGGAGGCGTCCCGCAAGGACGTCGTCGTCCGCATGACCCCGGCCGGTGACGACACCGTGCTGCATGCCAGGTCTCCTCGCATCGAGGTCGACGTCCGGGTGCTCGCCGAAGACGGTCACGAGTCGATGGGCGTCGTTGTTCCCTGGAGCGACCGCAAGTTCCAGTACACGAAGAAGGACAACTGCCTCCGCGCCGAGGGCGTGATCGTCGTCGACGGCGTGACGCACGAGATCGAGGCGGCGACCTCGTACGCCGTGCACGACCGGGGGCGCGGTCGCTGGCCGTACTTCACGTTCTGGAACTGGGGTGCCGGCAACGGTCGCACCGCGAACGGCGAGGAGCTCGGCCTGCAGTTCGGCGGCAAGTGGACGGACGGCACGCCGTCGACCGAGAACTGGGTGCGCATCGACGGTCGCCTCACGAAGATCAGCTCGCACCTCGACTGGCGCTACGACCCGAGCGATTGGCTCGCACCGTGGACGCTGCGGGGCCCGGGGGTCTCGGTCGAGTTCACGCCGCAGCGCCACCTGAAGCACGCGTTCGATCGGTGGATCATCCTGAGCCGCAGCGACACGTGCTTCGGCCACTACTCGGGTGTGATCCAGCTCGACGGCGGCGACGTCGTGGAGTTCAGCGACGTCTTCGGCCACGTCGAAGAGGTCGAGCGCCGCTGGTGACGTCGCGAGCAACCTCGCGAGCAACGTCGCGGGCCGTCGAGAGCCCGTGACCTCGAAGCCGCCCTGGGGTCTTGCGATCGGTCCACGGTCGTTCCCAGGGCCGAGCGGGGTGCCGCCCCGAGATGCGGCATCCCGCTCACCCTTCCCCGATTGGAGTCCCATGTACGCAACATCCGATACCGTCGCGTCGTTCTCGGTGCTTCGGCTCGCGGCATCCGAGCTCGACGACGTCGACCCGGCGGTCGCCGTCGCCGATGGCGTCGACGGCTACCTCGCGCTGCTGGCCGCTCCGTCCGGTGCCGTCGCGGCCCGAGGCATCCGAATCGCGGATGCCTCGGCGCCGTACGACTTCATCGTGGTCGAGCACGTCGGCGCCGGCGGACCGTACACCCGTGCCTGGGTGCGCCATCACGACGTGGACGGCGCCGTCTCGTACTCGTTCTTCACCGAGACCCCCGCGCCGTTCCCGCTTCGCTCCTACCCGCTCGACGCACTGCAGCCGAGGGAGGGTGCCGCGCTCACTGCCGCCCGGTAGGGTACGGGCATGGTGGTAAGTCTTGCGGAGATCCGCGAAACATCGGGCGAGGTCTTCTCCGAAGGGTGCTCGACGCGCGTCGTGCTCGATCACATCATGAGCAAGTGGGGTGTGCTCGTGCTGCTCGCGCTCACCGACGGCACCCACCGGTGGGGCGAGCTGCGACGTGAGGTGCAGGGCATCAGCGAGAAGATGCTCGCCTCGACGCTGCGCACGCTCGAGGCCGACGGCATCGTCGAGCGCACGTCCTATCCAGAAGTGCCGCCGCGGGTCGAGTACGCGCTGACCGACCTCGGCCGGGAGCTCATGGAGCACATGCTGCCGCTCGTGCAATGGGTGGCGGTGCGGGCCGACGGCATCGTGCGCGAGCGCTGACGCCGGCTCAGCTGACGGTGGGGAGCACCCCGCCGTCGGCTCGAAGGGCGGCGCCGTTCGTCGCCGACGAGAGCGGGCTGGCCAGATACGCGACCAGGCTGGCGATCTCCGCGGGTTCGATGAACCGCTGGATGAGCGACGAGCTGCGCACGAGGCTCGACTTCAACTCGCCGGGCTCCATCGAGTTGGCGGACGCGATCTGCTCGACCGTCGCAGCGACCCCGTCTGAGTAGGTCGGTCCGCCGAGAACAGTGTTCACGGTGACCCCGGTACCCCGTGTGAGCTTGGCGAGTCCGTTGCTCAGCGCGAGGGATGCGGCCTTCGTTGCGCCGTAGTGGATCATGTCGCCGGGCACGTCGATCGCCGACTCCGTCCCGATGAAGATGATCCGCCCCCAGCCCTGCTCGAGCATCGGCTCGAGGAGCCGCCGCGACAGGCGGACGCTGCTCATCACGTTGATCTCGAAGTAGCGCGACCACTCCGCGTCGTCGACGTCGGCGAAGCGTGCGACGTCGAAGAGCCCGGCGTTGTTGATCAGCACATCGACCTCCCCGAGCGCGTCGAGGAGGGACTGCGTCTGCACGGGGTCGGCGAGGTCGGCCGCGATGCCCGACACGTCGCCGCCCGGGGCCGTCGCGCGCAGTCGTTCGACGGCGTCGGCAACGCGACGCTCGCCGCGCCCGTTGATGACGACCGACGCGCCTTCGGCCAGGCATGCCTCGGCCACGGCGTACCCGATCCCCTGAGTGGATCCACTGACGAACACTCTCTTGTCTGCGAGCTCGAGGTCCATGTCGTATGTCGTCCTTCCCGGCTGCCATTCGCAGCAATTTACTTTCCTGAGAAAGTGAACGCTACGTCAATTCACTTTCCTGAGCAAGTTTTCGCTAGGCTGGGCGCATGGTTGCACCGGACTCCGCCGACGAACTGGATCGCGTTGAGCTCGCGACGTGGTCGGCCTTCGCGACACTTCTCGAGTGGGTGCCGGCGGCGCTCGACGCGCAACTGAAGCGCGATTCCGGGATCAGCCATTTCGACTTCGGGATCCTCTTCGCCCTCTCCCGCGCCGAGGATCGCACCCTCCGCATGAGCGATCTCGCGGGGTTCGCCAACAGCACGCTGTCGCGGCTCTCGCGCGCGGTGGATCGGCACGAGCGCGAGGGCTGGGTGCGCCGCGCGCCCGACCCGGCCGATGGA
The DNA here is from genome assembly GCF_042262385.1 of Agromyces sp. NPDC056389. Lineage (NCBI taxonomy): Bacteria > Bacillati > Actinomycetota > Actinomycetes > Micrococcales > Microbacteriaceae > Agromyces > Agromyces sp. NPDC056389. The sequence continues at coordinate 1,709,229 of NZ_JBHJPN010000001.1, read as the reverse complement.
CGGATCACGCTCGCGACGCTGACGAGTCAGGGCCTCGAGTTCGTTCGCGCGGCGACACCGGGTCACGTCCAGCTCGTGCGGCGGCTCGTGTTCGACTCCCTCACCAAGGCGCAGTCCCAGCAGCTGAGCGTCATCAGCCGGCGGATCACGGGCGCCGTCCGCTCCGAGGGCGGGTGGCAGCCGCCGAGCTGAGCCGATACCGCGCCACACCCCGAAAAGCATGCGCTGCGCGCCGAACCGCCCTAGCATCGGAGGAGCGCACCGGCACCCCCACCCGACGTCGCCCCGAGTCGAACCCCCGCCCTGTCGGTGCTGCAGCCCAGGAGCCCGAGTGACGACCCACCCCGACGACCAGCCCGTGTACGGGCTCGGCGCGTCCGACGGCGAGCTCGCCCCACGGCCGGGTCGCCGCAGCGCAGACGCCGGCGGCACCCTGCGCCCGCGACGCCTTCCGGCGCCGGAGTGGGGGAGGCATCCGTCGCCGCGCGACGTGCAGCGCTACTACCTCTGCAGCGAGGAGCCGAGCGGGGAGTTCGTCGAGGTCATCATTCCGGTGACCGATGCCGGGCGCATCCGCTACTTCACGACGAGCGACGGCGACAAGCTGACCGAGGTCGACGAGGACTACTTCGTGCGTCGCCGCGAGGGCAACGCCCGGTCCCTTCTCGAACTCGACGCGCGCGAGATGGCCGAGCTGCAGGCCGAGCTCGACTTCGTGCGCCCGGTGCTCGGGCGCGACCCGCTCGCCGAGGCGGCCGCGGAGGCCGCAATGACGGATGTCGCGGCGCCGGTGAGCGTCGCGGAGCCGGCGGATGTCGCTGAGTCGACGGATGTCGCGGCGCCGACGGATGTCGCAGAGCCGGTCGATCCCGCAGCGCCGGCGGATCTCGAGCCCGCAGCCGACGACCTCGCGCTCGCCGAGGGCGAGCCGACCGAGGTGATCGAGCTGCAGTACCCGGTGCCGGTGCACGTGCCGTTCGCCCAGTTCGTCGACTCGACGCCCGAGCCGACGCCCGAGCCGATGCCCGAGTCGACGCCCGAGCTGCCTGCGACCACCGACCCCCAAGACCACGATGACGATGACGACCAGATGATCGAGGAGTACCACCCAGTGATCGGTTCCAACAGGTTCGAGCAGGTCGAGCCCGCGGCATCCGCGATGCCCGCCAATGTCACCCAGATGCCGATCTCGGTGACGGGCCCCGTCGCGCCGCTCGCGCCCGGATTCGCACCCCGCCCCGGGCAGGACGTCGACGCGGCGGCTCAGGTCGCGCTCGCCAAGGGCATCGCGTTCGCCGCCCACCGCGGCCAGCTCGACCAGATCGGCGCCGAGTACATCGACCACCCGGGCCGCGTGGCCGAGCGCTTCGACCCGGTGAATGAGCCGGTGCTCGTCGCGGCCGCCTGGCTGCACGACGTGCTCGAAGACACGGCGGTCACCGCACAGAACCTGCTCGAGGCGGGCGTTCAGCCCGAGGTCGTCGAGATCGTGCAGCTGCTGACCCGAACTCCGGATGTCGCCGATGACGCGTACTACGCCCGCATCAGCCGACACCCCGTGGCCCGCCGCGTGAAGCTCGCCGACCTCGACGACAACACGGCCCCGTGGCGCGTGCGTCGCCTCGAGTTCGACGCGCAGGTGCGCCTGGCCGAGAAGTACCGGCACGCACGCGAGGCGCTCAGCGCGGGCTGACTCGCGCTCGCGGTCTGCCGCGACGCGGCGTTGCGGACGCGAGCAGTTCCAACGGCCCGCGCTCGACTCGGAGTTCGAACCCGCACTCGCGCCCGATTCGTGAGATTCTCGAGCCGCGCCAATCTTCGTCCGAATACGTATGCCAGTTCCGCCTCAACGCTGAGGCGGAACTGGCATACGCATTTCGCGAAACGATCGGATGCGGCTTCGCCTGTCCTGAGGCACCCTCGGGCGTCCCGGTCAGCGCCAGCGCAGTGGACTCAGCGTCACGGCAGCGACGTGTTGACCATTCCGGTCGTCGACTCATACGCTGCGATCGCGCCAAGCGGGCCGACGAGGGTGAGGCTGAACTCGCGAAGGTCGGAGGAGGTGGAGTACAGCACCTGGGCGCCCGCCGGTAGTGGACCCAACGAGCGCCCATCCGGAGCGATCAGGGCCGAGGAGTCGGTGGTAACGGCAAGCGAGGCGGGCCACGTGCCATCCGTCGATGCCGTCTGCTCGAGCACGAACGCCGCGGTACCGACGGCCTGACCGAGGGCGAGTCGCTCCGCCTCGAGGGGCGTTGAGGGCTCGCCTGCGTCGACGATGGGCGGGGAGTCCGTCGGTGCCGCCTCGGCCGACGACCCGCCGGCGCCCGCATCGTTCAACCACTGCGACGGAGCCGGAAGTCGAGTTCCCGAGCTCGCCAGGGCGATGACGACGAACGCGTAGGCGCCCACGGCGAACGCGGCGATTCCGATCACGATCCCGGCCTTCGAGACGACACCGCCTCGCCCCCGGCTCGACCGGTACCGCGGCTCGGCCATGAACCCGCACCAGATCGCGAAACTCGCGAAGCACGCGATTCCGAGCGTCCATACCGCCTCGCCGGCCATGGGCCCGAGGCAGGCGAGCGCGAGTGTTGCGAGCCCGACTGCGAGTCCGATCCCGGCGAGGACCCGCGCCCAGATGATGCCCTCGACATGGCCGCCGCCGCGGATCGGCCGGTGCCCCGGGCGAGCACGCGCAACGGTACGCGTATCGATATCGGGTGGGGACCAATCGCGAGGTCCACCGGGCGGTGGGGACACAAGGCACCTTCGGGTCGGGCGGAGTCGACCGATCATCGCAGCGTGACTGTCGGCGGCGGAACCCCCAAGGGTGGGGCTTGATAGTGCTCCGCGAGACGCGTGCGCGCGAAATTCGTAGCTGCGCAGATCCCCTGCCTCCCGATACGTTGGACCCAGAGATCGGCCTCCCTGGGGCCGCGTGCGGCACGACGTTGTGCCGCCCGCCCGTCGGAGGGCATCGATCGCAGTGAAGCGAGAGAGGGGAACTACCGATGAGAACCGCACCCCGCAACATCCGATGGCGCCGACGCGCGCTCGCACTTGCCGGAGCTCTGCTGCTCGGCTCGTCCCTTGCGACGGCCGGCGCGGCCGCCGCGGAAGACGACCCGCGCATCGACCTGCCGCCGGGCTATCTCGATGCCCAGACGGCGGCGAGCAACATCGAGCTGCTCTCGAGCACGCCGCGCGTCGCGCCGTTCGACGCGAATCCCGGCAACTTCGGCTTCGTGAACTCCGACGTGGCGTTCTCGGGCGACAACGCGATCGTCGGCAACTTCAACGGCTTCCAGGTCTACGACGTGTCGGATGCCGCGGCGCCGACGCTGCGCGGATCCTTCGTGTGTCCCGGCGGTCAGGGTGACGTGTCGGTCTACGGCGACCTGCTCTTCATGTCGGTCGAGGAGACCCGCGGCCGCATCGACTGCGGCACGCAGGGCGCACCCGGTGCGGTGAACGCCGAGCGGTTCCGCGGCGTGCGCATCTTCGATATCAGTGACATCGACAACCCCGTGCAGCTGCCCGGCGTGCAGACCTGCCGTGGTTCGCACACGCACACGCTCGTCGCCGACCCCGACGACACCGAGAACGTGTACATCTACAACTCGGGCACGTCGGGAGTGCGTTCGCCCCTCGAGCTCCCGGGCTGCGAGAACGCTCCAGCGAGCACGACGCCGGTCACGACGGGCAACCCGACGCAGTGGCGCATCGACGTCATCAAGGTACCGCTCGCCGACCCGGCCTCGGCCGCCGTCGTGAGCCAGCCGCGCATCTTCAGCGACCCCGTGACGGGAGCGTTCAACGGATTGCAGAACGGTCCGACGCAGCCGCTGCACCCGTCGGGCACGCCGTACTCGCCGAACCCGAACACCAACACGTGCCACGACATCACGGCGTTCCCCGAGATCGGGCTCGCCGCCGGTGCGTGCCAGGGCAACGGAATCCTGCTCGACATCTCCGACCCCGTGAATCCGGTGCGGCTCGACGCGGTCTCCGACGTGAACTACTCGTACTGGCACTCGGCGACGTTCAACAACGACGGCACCAAGGTCGTCTTCACCGATGAGTGGGGCGGCGGCACCGCCGCTCGCTGCCGCGTGACCGACCAGCCCGAGTGGGGCGCGAACGCGCTCTTCGACATCGTCGACGGCAAGCTCGAGTTCAGGAGCTACTACAAGCTGCCGGTGCCGCAGACGGCGCAGGAGAACTGCGTGGCGCACAACGGCTCGATCATCCCTGTGCCCGGTCGCGACATCATGGTGCAGGCCTGGTACCAGGGCGGTCTCTCGATCATCGACTTCACCGACACGTCGAACCCGACCGAGATCGCCTACCTCGACCGCGGCCCGGTGAACACGCCGAACCCGGCCGGGCTGAACCTCGCCGGGTACTGGTCGACCTACTGGTACAACGGCAACGTGCTCGGCAGTGAGATCGCGCGCGGCTTCGACAGCCTCGCGCTCACCGCGAGCGACCAGCTGTCCGAGAACGAGATCGCCGCAGCCGGTGAGATCGAACTCTCGCAGTTCAACGCCCAGCTGCAGACTCGCCTCGTGCACGAGCCGAGCTTCGCCGTGGCACGGTCGTACATCGACCAGGCCGAGCGCGACGGCAGCCTGAGCGGCAAGGCGCTGCGCGAGGTGCTCAAGCACGTCGACAAGGCCGAGAAGCTCGCGGACGGCCCCGCGAGCGGCAACGCCGTCGCAGCCCAGCTCGACAACGCCGCGAAGAAGTCGGGCGCTGCCGCCGACTCCGCGTTGGTGCAGGCGCTGAACGCGCTCGCGGCGACCTTCTGATGAGGGAGCCCGGGGGCCGCTCAGCGGCCTCCGGGCACCACCTCACGAAGGGCGAGCGCCCTCAGGAGGAGCGAGCCGCGAGCAACTGCTGCATCTTCGCGATCTCGACGCCCTGGTCGGACTCGACGTGGCGGGCGAACTGGTCGATCTCCGACTCGTGCCCGCCGCCGGCCGTGTAGAGCTCGTTCACCATCTGCACGGCACCCTGATGGTGCTGGATCATGTACTCGAGGAACAGCCGCTCGAACTCCGCCCCGTCGGCCGCCTCGAGCTCGGCGAGCTGCTCCTCGGTGAGCATGCCGGGCATCTCGTGTCCGTCGGCGTCGTGTCCGTCGTGCCCGCCTGCGCGTGCGTCGTTCAGCGGTACCACCCGGTCTTGCAGCCACCGGGTGATGAGGTCGATCTCGTCTTGCTGGCTGACCTGCATGCGTTCGGCCAGCAGTCGGATGTCGCGGTCATCCGTTCGCTCGTCGACGAACCCCGTCATCGTGATGGCCTGGTCGTGGTGCGCGATCATGTCGAGCATGAACTGCTCGTCGGCCTCGGTGTGCTTCGGCGACTCCAGATTCAGCGACTCATCGGGGGCGAGGGTGTGATTCTCTTCGCCGGGGGCGCCGAGCTGAACGACGGGGCTCGTGGGCCCGACCTCGCCGGCCGTGCACGCGGCCAGCCCGAACACGAGGGCGAGTGCCATGCAAACCGGGCCGGAGCGTTCCACAACCGTCATGCACGTACCTCGTCTTCATCGAAGGGTCACCGTCCATCTAACTCGATGCGGATGTGCAGGGCTACCATTGGCGGAGGGGGAAACCGATGCCGTCACCCGACGCCCGAGACTCGGATCCGACTCTGATCGGCTCGGTGCAACGCGCCCTTCGACTGGTCGACATCGTCGCCAACGAACCGCGGCCGATGCCCGTGAAGGCCCTCGTCGCGGCGAGCGGCCTCACGCCCGGCACGACCTACAACCTCGTGCGCACGCTCGTGCACGAGGGCTACCTCGCCCGCGAACCCGACGGCCTGCTGCTCGGCACTCGCTTTCCGGCGTTCGTCACGGCCGACGCCGCCCACGGCGTGTTCCTCTCGCGAGTGCGCACGGCGCTGCGCGGCGTGACCGAGGAGCTCGGCGCCACCGCCTACCTCTCGCGATACCAGGACGGCGAGGTGCACCTCGTCGACATCGTCGATGCCGTGCACAATCCGCGTGTCGAGCTCTGGGTCGGGCTGCACAGCAGCGCGCACGCGACGGCGCTCGGCAAGCAGATCCTCGCCGTGCTGTCCGAGGAGGAACGGCTCGACTACGTGTCGAGGCACCAGCTCGCCGAACTCACGCCGCACACCATCAGCGACCGGCGCGTGCTGCTCGACCAGCTCGAGCGCTCGCGCGAGCGGGCTGTCGACCGCGAGGAGTACGCGATCGGCTACACGTGCATCGCGGTGCCGGTGACGGCCGCGGGCATCATCGCGTCGCTCGCCGTGTCGCTGCCGAGCGAGGTCGCCGCCCACGCCGATCCGTCGCTCGTGCAGCGCCTGCAAGACGCGGCGTCGCGCCTCTCGCTGCAGATCGGCACCGATCGATTGGGACAGTCGGGCGGCTGAACGGCGACGAGGGATGCGGCGCCTCGCGTGAGACGGCACGCTGTTCATCATCTGAAAACTTCGTGTTGCCGGGCGGTGCCCGGTGCCCCTAGCGTGACGAACACGCGACATAGGGCGCGTGACTCCATCACCACCTGATCACGCAAATGAGATCGACCATCGGGGGACGGTTCGGGTTCGTACGCCGAGGTGGCGATGGTGATCGCGCGGGGGGAAGGTTCGGGTCTTTCTCCCCGCGCAGCCTCCGTTCACGGGCGCTCGAGTTCGGATTGCTTCCGCATCAGCTCGTGCAGCAGCGCGAGCGCCTCGGTGGCCGCTTCGATGCTCGCGCGCTCCCGCTCGGGAAGCGCTGCGACGGCGTCGATGACATCGGCGCTCCACGCGTCGGCGATCGCCTCGTGCTCGCGAACGCCGTCGAGTGTCGCCCAGACGCGCACGACACGGCGGTCGGCCTCGCTGCTGCCGCGGGTGATGAGTCCGCGCCCCTCGAGCGAGCGGAGGGCGGCGGAGGTGTTCGACTGACGCAGTCCGAGCGTGCGGGCGAGCTCGCCCACGGTGGCGCCGGGGCCGTCGACGACCTGCTTCAGCAGGGCGACCTCGGTCGTCGGGATGGGCCCGACGTGCGCGCGCTCGGGAGCCCGCCGGTGGATGGTCCAGGCGAGCTCCCTGAGCGTGATCGCGACGCGCTGCAGTGACGCATCCTGCTCGAGCAGGCGAGGTGCGCGCGTGTCACGGTCGGTCGATCCCATTGGGCATCAGTGTAGGTCGGCGAGCGGGCTGGTCACCGCTCAGTACTGCTGCGCGAGCGTGTCGAGCACGAGGTTCGTGGCGGCGATGTTGTCGAAGCCCGGCTTCTGGCCCTTCTCCCACTCCGCGATCGCGAGGCACGTGTCGACGACGAGCTTGCAGCGCTCGTAGCGGCGCGCCGTGTAGGCGTCGAACGCGGGTTCGTGGTCGTCGTCATGCCGTCGCAGTTCCTCGGCGAGCACGATGCCGTCTTCGATCGCCTGCGCCGCGCCCTGCCCGAGGTGGGGCGTGACGGTGTGCACGGCGTCGCCGATCAGCACCACGCGCCCGCGGTGCCACGGCGCCGGGGCGATCAATGATTCCTCGGGCCGCAGCACGATGTCGGCGTCGGGCTGCAGGAACTCGTCGCGCAGCTGCCCGGTCAGCCAGCCGAAGCCCTCGAGGTGCCGCTTCAGCGCCGGGTAGATCTCGTCGCCCTTCGGCCGCTGGTCGCGCTCGTACTCGGCGTTGAAGAAGAAGTAGGCCAGGTCCTTGCCGATCGGGACGAAGCCCGCCATGCCGGTCGGCCCGGGCTGCAGGATGATGCGATCGATCTCGGGCAGTCGGGGCATGTTCAGGCGGAAGGCGCTCTGGCCGATGTAGTACGGCCGGAGTTGTTCGTCGAGCACGTGCTCGCGCACCTTCGAACGCACGCCGTCGGCGCCGACGACGAGGTCGTATCGCTCGGAGCCGCCGTCTTCGAAGCGCACGGTCACGCCGTCGTCGTGCTGTTCGAGCGTGTCGAACGCCGTCGAGTAGCGGATCACGACGCCGACCTCGAGCGCCCTCGCGGTGAGGATCTCGTGCAGTCGGGGCCTCGTGATGCCGTTCATCGCCGGGTACTCGCCGCCGTCGATGCGCGTCGCCGTCATGTCGCGGAGCTTGCCGCCGTCGAGGTCGTGCATCGACCCCCACTCGGTGGCGCCGTAGCCGTCGGCCATGCACGCCTCGGCGCAGCCGATCGCGTCGAGCGCGCGCATCGCGTTCGCGGGCTGGATGATGCCGACGCCGAAGACTGACGAGTGCACGTCGGCCTGCTTCTCGATGACGGTGACGTCGAGTCCCGCGTTGGCGCGGAGGGCGATGGCGGTGGCGAGTCCGCCGATGCCGCCACCGACGACGAGGATGCTGCGATCGCTCATATGGAGTTCCTCACATAGGCCCGCCGGCGCACCCTTGCGCCGGTCCGAGGGCTGTCGATGTTCCAATCGACATATATATCGTCACATATGTAAACGTCCGGAGTGATGCGGTCCGTTCAACATCACGTTGCGCCATCCGGAGCGTCGATCTCAGTCGCCGAGGACCGCGCCGAGGTCGCAATGCACCAGGGCGCCGCCGGACAACCGCGCCGCGACGACCTGCCGCGCGGGCCGGTCGTCGGGGTCGGGGAACATGGCGAGCCATTCGCGGTTCAGTGCCTCGCGGTCGTCGGGATCGACGAGCTGCACCGTGAGCTTGATGATGTCGTCGGGGGAGCCGCCGGCCGCCGCCATCACGGCACGGATCTGCCGGAAGACGTTGGCGCACTGCGCGTCGATGCCCGGCGGCATCGCACCGGTCTCGGGGTCGCGGCCCGTCAGCGCCCCCGACTGGACGTGCGCCCCGATACGGCTCGCGGCAGGAATCGGGTTGCGATGCACGTGACCCGGAAGGTGGATGCTGCGGCGACGAGGCATCTCAACGCCCCTCGAGCACCACGCGGTTCTCGATCGCGCCGAGCCCGTCGATCTCGGCACGTACGACATCGCCGTTCACGAGGAATCGGCCCGTCGGTGCACCGATGCCCGCGGGCGTGCCGGTGGCGAGGATGTCGCCCGGCATGAGCGTCATGACCTGCGTGAGGTAGGCGATCTGCTCGGAGATGTCGTAGATCATGTCGTCGGTGCGGAAGCGCTGCCGCTCGTCGCCGTTCACCGTCAGGCGCATGTCGAGCGCGAGCGGGTCGTCGATCTCGTCGTCGGTCGTGAGCCACGGGCCGATCGGGCCGTGCGTGTCGAACGACTTGCCGAGCGTGAACGTGGGGGAGCGCTTCTGCAGCCAGTCGCGCACCGAGACGTCGTTGACGACGAGGTAGCCGGCGATGACCGAACGTGCGTCTTCGACGGCGACGTGCCGGCAGCGCCGGCCGATCACCACGCCGAGCTCGATCTCGTAGTCGAGCGCGTCCGACACGAGCGGCTTCTCGATGTCGTCGAACGGTCCGTTGATGCACGAGACCTGCTTGTTGAACCACATCTGGCTCGTGGGGGTCGGGATGCCGGCGGCCGCGGCCTCGACCGCGTGCTCGCGGTAGTTCATGCCGATGCCGAGGAACTTCTGCGGGTCGTCGATGGGCGCCTCGAGCCGCACCTCGGCGATGCGGTGCACCGGCCCGCCGGCACCCTCGATCGCGGCGCGCAGCTCGCCGAGTCGCGGCAGGATCGCCCGGAGCGAGGTGCCGACGCCGGGCACGTCGCTGAGGTCGGTGACGGTGTCGCCGTCCACCCGGCCGATCCTGATCGGGCCGTCGTCACTGCGGAACCGTGCGAGCTTCATCGGGTCTCCTGTCGTGCCTGGGCGTCCTGCTCGGAGGGCAGCGCGCCCCAGGCCTGCTCGGCGGTCGGCGTCAACTGGAAGAGGATGAACCGCCAGCCGTACGAGGCATCCGCTGCTCTCACCAGCACCTGGGTGGCGACGCCGCCGAGGGTGCGCTCGCCGCCCTCCTTGGTGCGGAGCCGGTTCTCGAGGTCGCCCGTCATGACGGCGACGTCGCCGATGAGGCGGATGTCGAGGTCGCCGCGCTTCGTGCCGAGGTAGGGCCTGCGGGTCGCGACGTGCTCGAGCAGCTGCGTCTTCGAGTGCGTCAGTCCGGGGGCGTGGATGTGCACGAGCGTCTCGTCGAAGAGCGCGTCGAGGGTCGCGAGGTCGCCGTCGAAGAGGGCCTGCAGGCGGCGTTCCTCGACCGCGCGCAATGCCCCGGCGGTCGCGGCATCCGCCGTCGTCACCTTGGTCATCGCGCAGCTTCCTCAGCGTCGCGGGTGCGGAAGCCGGTTGCCTCCCCGGCCTCGAAACCGGGTCGTGGCTGGCCGACCAGGCGGTGGTAGCCGCTGAAGATCTCATCGGCCTCGGCCAGGGGCAGCACCTGCTCGATGTCGTCGAACGGCTTGCCGTCGGTGCGCTCGGCGACCATGCGGCGGATCACCTCGTAGCCCTCGCCGCGCATCGACATGATGATGCGGTTGACGCCTTCGCGGCGCGCGGCGTCGTAGGCGACGAAGGCGGCGTGCGGGTCGTCGTGGTTCGCGAGCTGCTCGGCGACGACGCGCGCGTCGAGGAACGCCTGGCACACGCCGTTGCCGCCGCGCGGGTACATCGCGTGCGCCGCGTCGCCCAGCAGCACCACGCGGCCGTCGACCCAGTCGTCGAGCGGTTCGTGGCGGATGAGCGGGAAGAGGTAGACCTCGCGCGCGTCGCGGATCAGCTGCTGGATGTCGACGTAGTCGATGTCGACCGTCTCGTAGAGCGGCACGATGTCGTCGACGGAGCCGAGCTGGTTCCAGTCCTCGATCGTCTCCTCGCCCTCCTTCTCGACCACCCAGTTGACCAGCTGCTTGCCGGTGCCCTCGAAGTCGTCGACGATCGGGTACACGATCATCGTCGAGATGCGGGGGTCGCCGATGTGCAGGATCGTGTGGCCGTCGCGGATCGGTTCACGGAGTGTGGTGCCGCGGTACATCGTGATGCCCGAGTAGACGGGCTCCGCCTGGTTCGGGTGCATCTGGCGGCGCACGGGCGACTTGATGCCGTCGGCGGCGATGACCCCGTCATGACGCACCTGCTCGGTGCGGCCGTCGCGGTGCTCGATGTCGAGCGTGACGCCCGTCTCATCCTGCGTGTACTGCACGACCCGGGCGCCGAGCACCACCGACTCCTCGCCGAGTCGCTCGAGCACCGTGCGGTAGAAGAGCATCTGCAGCGAGCCGCGGTGCACGAAGCGCTGCTCGTGCTCGTAGCCCATGTGCACGCCGCACTTCTCGGCGTAGATCTCCTGGCCGTAGTGGTTGTAGAAGATCGAGTCGACGGCGTCGACCGACATGGCGCGGAACTCCTCGAGCAGCCCGAGCTCCTCGATCTCCTTCGTGCCGTAGACCTTGATGTCCACGCCCACGCCGAGGGGCTTCAGTTCGGGGACGCTCTCGTAGATGCGCGTGCGGATTCCCTGCTGGTGCAGGCGCAGGGCGGTGACGAGGCCGCCGGGCCCCGCACCGATGATCGCGATGTCGTGCATAGTGGAATGGATCCTCTCTCATGCGCGCACGTTCGCGCGCTGGTCGTGTCGACGCTCAGGCGCCGTCGCGAGCCTCTTCGCCGAAGCGCTCGGCCAGAAACTGCCGGGTCGACTGCCACGAGCGCGCCGTTGCGCGTGCGCTGTAGCCGACGCCGGGCGGCATGCCCGGCAGGTCGGATCGCGGGTTCGTGTACGCGTGCCTCACGCCGCTGTAGAGGTCGACCTCCCAGCCGATGCCCGCGCCGTCGAGGTCGGTCTCGAGCGCCGAGCGGTGCTCGGCCGTGGCCATCGGGTCGGCCGAGCCGGTGCACACGAGCACGTCGATTCCGGATGTCGCGGCCGACCAGTCGCGGTCGAGCAGGTCGAGGCCGCCGTGGATGCTGACCGCGCCGACGACGTCGCCGCCCGTGCGCACGAATTCGAGTGCGCCGGCCCCGCCGAAGCAGTAGCCGAGCGCCACGATGCGCTCGGCGTCGACCTCGGGCCGGGCCGCAGCGGTGCGATGGGCGGCGGCGACGCGCGCCATCCATTCGACGCGGTCGGCCGCCATGGCGCCGATGAGTGGGCCGATGTCGGGGCCGCCCGCCGGCTGGTGCCGATCGCCCCACACGTCGGCGGCGAACACGGCGTAGCCGAGCTCGGCGTACCGCCGGGCGTGCGCGATCGTGTCGTCGCCGAGGCCGAACGCGTCGTGCAGCAGCAGCACGGTCGGCAGGCCGACGGCGCCCTCGGGGGCGACGAGCAGGCCGATCATCCGAGTGCCGTCGTGGCCGTATTCGACGTCGTGAGTCTGGATGTCGCGAGTCTCCATGTCAGGAGTCTCGATGTCACGGGCGGTCAGCGCAGGCATGGCGCTCCTCTCGGGGAACGCGGCGCCGGGCGCCGGCTGCGGCGACTCGTCAGCTCGACGGAGCGCGCTTGAACCAGTCGGTGATGAACCTGAGGAAGATCTTGACCCGCTCGGGAGTGGCGTCGCCGGGTGCGTGCAGTGCGTACAGCGAGCGCGTCGGCGGGGGCAGGTGCGGCAGCACCTCGACCACCTCGGCTGCGCGCGTCGAGTGCTGCACGAGGGTTCGCGGCACGTGGCCGATGCCGCATCCGAGCTCGATCATCTGCTCGATGATCGAGTAGGCGTTCGAGGTGAACGCCGGATCCTGCACGCGGAGCCGCGTCGCCTGATCGCCCTCGCCGAGATGCCACACCGGGTCGCCGGTGTGCGTCAGCAGGTCGTGATCGCTGAGCTCCGGCGGCGACGCCGGCGTGCCGCGGCGTTCCAGGTAGCCCGACGACGCGGCCAGCATGAACGGCAGGTCCGTGATGCGTCGCACCTTGACCCGCGAATCCGACGGATGCCGCGCATGGAACGCGATGTCGAATCCCTGGTCGAGGAAGTCGTGCGTGCGGTCGGAGATGCCGCCGAGCTGCAGCTTGACGCGGATGCCGGGGTGCTCGAGCCGGAACTCGCCCACTGCGAGACCGAGCTCCTGCAGGCCGATCCACTTCGGGCTGATGATCGACAGCCGGCCCTCCGACGAGCGCTTCGTGTGCGACAGCGTGGCATCCTGCTCGTCGATCTCCGACAGGATTCGCTCCGCGAACTCCGCGTACTGCTCGCCGTCGAGCGTGAGCGAGACCGACCGGGCCGTGCGGTTCACGAGTCGCACGCCCAGCTGGTTCTCCAGGTCGGCGACATGACGAGAGACGAGCGAGGGCGAGATGCTGAGCTCGGCCGCTGCGGCGCTGAACGAGGGCGCATGTGCGACTGAGACCAGCGTCCGCATGACGGCGAACCGGTCCACGACTACGCTCCTTCAGGTCCGTGACGCTGCGGATCGCGCTCCGGGGGAGGCGTCCGCACGGGTTCGAAGTATATCGACGCACGTCATGCCTCCCTCTGGGTGCGTGCCGCTCCGGATGCGGAGCGGCGTTCGGTTCCGCCCGGCGACAGCCGGGCGTGATTGCAGGCTAGCCACGGGGAGGGCGTGACGGACCCGCGATCTGTGCAAACTAAGCGTGCAGGCCGCGGCCTGTCGCCCGGGGCATCCGCAACGTACATTTGCGGCCAGTGCCACTCGCACCGCACCATCGCCCCACCGCCCACGCAGAGGAAGCCGGACCAATGACGGTCGTCGACATCAACATCCACCACCTGCCCGAGGATCTGTTCTCGAACGAGAAGATCCTGAACGGGTTCCTCGGCAGCGCGCCGCGCGGCTTCGGCGAGATCGCCCGGGTCGAGACGATGGAGTCCGGCAAGCGGCACCTCATCCTCGAGAAGCCAGCCGGCCACCAGAACCTCAACTACGTCGAGGGCGACTACTCGGCCGACGCGAAGCTCGCCGCGATGGACGAGGCGGGCGTCGACTACGGCATCATGCGGGTGCCGGTGTGGCAGGAGTGGCTCGACCTCGAGACCTGCAAGGCGGTCAACGACAACGCGTTCTCGATCGCCGAGCGCTCGGGCGGCCGGCTCTTCGCCACCGTGTGCCTCCCGCCGTGGGGCCGAGCCGACATGATCGACGAGCTCAAGCGCTGCGTCGATCGCGGCGCCGTCGGCGTGCAGCTCGCCTGCCACTACGGGCAGCTCTACCTCGACGACCCGACCTTCGAGCCCTACCTCGAGGTGCTGAACGAGCTCGGGCTGCCCGTGATCGTGCACCACACCCCGCTGCCGGTCGAGTGGCGCTCGGTCGTCGACTACACGAACCTCCGCCGCGAGTACGGCCGCATCATCGACCAGTCGACCGCCGTCGGTCGCGAGCTCTTCAGCGGCATGTTCGACCGTTTCTCGAACCTCCGCTTCATCCACACGATGCTCGGCGGCAACTGGTTCGCGAACACGGCGCTCATGACGCCCCACCGGCCGAACAAGGCGGAGGCGCTGCAGCGGCTCGACCCGACCGGCGGCGAGAAGATCCAGCAGTACCTGCGCGAGAACATCTTCTTCGACCTCACGCACCCGCACTCGTGGGGCAAGACCCAGATCGAGGCCGCGCTGCAGATCAACGGCGCCGACCACTACCTCTTCGGCTCCTCGTTCCCCGTCTTCTACAGCTGGATGAGCCAGGGCGTCGAGTTCATGAACCACGAGGTCGAGATCTCGGCCGCCGACCGCGAGCTCGTCATGTCGGGCAACGCGAAGCGCATGTTCGACCTGCCCATCTAGTCCAAGAATCTGTCGTCACAGGACGGCACCCAGATCCCGCGGCGCACACGCCGCGAGCCGAGTCGCGCGACGAAGCGCAGACAGGAGTGACCGCGCCATGCCCGGTTCCGCGATGAAGACCATCCCCGAGACGGCCGTCGTGCAGCGCGTCGACCCGACGCCGCCGCCGCGTTCGTGGGCCAGGGACATTCCCCAGCGGTTCGCCGTGATCGGCGTCTGGATCGCGATGGCGGTGCTGTTCGCGGTGCTCCTGCCGCAGACGTTCCTCACCTACGGCGCGTTCCGGGCGATCTTCGGCGGGCAGCAGGCGCTCGTCTTCCTCGCGGCCGCCCTGCTCGTCACCATCATCGTCGGCGAGTTCGTCGACATGTCGGTCGCGGCGAACTTCGGGTTCGCGGCGATCGTCGTGCCGGTGCTGTACACGACGTACGGCTGGAACGTGTGGCTCGCGATCATCACCGCGATCGTCGCCTCGACGCTCGTCGGGCTCGTGAACGCGTGGCTCATCGTGAAGGTCGGCGTCAACACGATCGTCGTGACGCTCGGCATGTCGACGGTGCTGCTCGGCATCTCGCTCGGCATCGCGAACATGACCGCGGTGAGCGGGCTGCCCGGCTGGCTCGGCCAGGCGCTGCAGTTCAACCTCCTCGGCCTGCCGATCACCTTCTACCTGGGCCTCGTGCTGATGCTCGGGTTCGCCTACGTGCTCGCCTTCACGCCGCTCGGTCGCAACATGCGCTTCGTCGGCGCGAACCGCGAGGTGGCGAGGCTCGCCGGCGTGCGCGTGACGCGCATCCGCATGGGCGCCTTCGTCATCGCCGGCCTGATCGCCGGACTCGGCGGCGTCATCGCGGCCTCGGCGACGGGCGGTTTCGACCCGAACGTGGCGAACATGTACCTGCTGCCGATGTTCGCGGCGGTGTTCCTCGGCACCGCGATCCTGCAGCCGGGCCGCTTCACCCCGCTCGGCGCGCTCATCGCCGTCTACTTCCTCGCGACCGGCGTACTCGGCCTGCAGCTGCTGGGCGCCTCGTCGTGGGTCTCGAACGTCTTCTACGGCGGGGTGCTGGTCATCGCCGTCACCCTGTCGACCGTGCTCAGCCGAAGACGCTGAAACCGCACCATCCGCACCGAATCGAACCGAACCGCACCGCACCGCACCGCACCGCACCATCCGCTCCTCGCAACGACGCCCAGGAGGCACACCATGCACATCACTCCCACCACCAGCACCAACCGACGGTCGCGCCGCGGGCGCGCCCTCGTCACGGCCGGCACGATCGGCGCCGCCGTCATCCTGCTCTCCGCCTGCTCGGGCGGGGCGACGGCCGACCCCTCGGCCTCGCCGGGCGCGAGCGACGGCTCAGCCTCCGACCTCGAGGCGGCGGTCGCGGCGCTGCTCGAACCGCGGGACGAGTACCCCGTGCCGACCGAGCCGACGGGCGACGTCGCGTCGCTCGCCGGCACGACCGTCTACTACGTGCCGCTCACCCAGCAGTCGCCGCAGTTCAACGTCACCGGTGAAGCGGTGACCGAGGCGTTCGCCGCGGTCGACGTCGACGTGCAGATCTGCAACGGCAACGCGACGCCGACCGAGATCGACTCGTGCATCACCCAGGCGACGCAGGCCGACGCCGCCGCGATCATCACCGACGCGATTCCCTACGGCATGGCGTCGAATGCACTCGACGCGGCGCAGGCCGCCGGCATCCCCGTCGTGCTGAACAACAACTACGAGATGCCCGAGCACCCGGCATCCGAGACGCTGCAGTACGGCCCCGACGCCGCCGTCGACCAGCTCGTCGGCCTCTTCCAGTGGATCGCGCTCGACTCCGGCGGCACCGGCAACGTGCTCTTCAACGAGGCCACCGACGGCTCGGCGGCGCTCACCGCCGAGGAGGCGCTCGCGCAGGCCAACGAGGTGCTGCCCGACGGCGAGATCATCGTCAACGAGATCTCGAGCTCGAACTTCCCCCTCATTCCATCGTCGACGAGTTCGGCGCTGCTGCAGCACCCCGAGATCGGCTACGTGTTCCCGCAGTTCGCGAACCACCTCCAGCCGACGCAGGGCGGTGTCGAGCAGGCCGGTCGCCTCGCCGACACCAAGGGCGCCGTGAGCGCCGCGCAGCTCGGCGCGCTGCAGCAGCTCGAGGCCGACAACTTCCTCTACGCCGCAGCCGGCCAGGCCTCGGTGTTCCAGGGCTGGGTCGCCGCCGACATCGCGATGCGCATGCAGCTCGGCACGGAGCTGCCCGAGTACGAGATCCCGTTCCGGCTCTTCACGCGCGACACGATCGGCGACGTCGAGCTGACCGCCGAGGCCGAGGCATCCGGCGAATGGTTCGGACCGGCCACGTTCCGCGACGACTTCCTCGCGATCTGGGGCGCCGAGTGACGACCCCGCACTCGTCGGTGGCACGGGCGGCGACGCCCGTGCCACCGGCACCCCGACTCTCGGTGCAGTCGCTGAACGTGACGTTCGGCTCCACCCGGGTGCTGCACGACGTCGACGTCGTCGTCGCGCCGGGGGAGATCCACGGCCTCGTCGGCCAGAACGGCTCGGGCAAGTCGACGTTCGCGAAGGTGCTCACCGGCCTGAACCTCCCCGACGAGGGCGCCGTGGTGGCCATCGACGGCTCGCCGTTGCCGTTGCCGATCCGCCCGCACCAGGCGCGCGACTACGGCATGTCGGTCGTGCACCAGAACCTCGGGCTCGTGCCCGAGATGACCGTGCTCGAGAACATGCGCATGGGCCGCCTCGAAGGCCACGGCCTCTTCCGCCGCATCGACTGGGCGAAGGAGCGCGCCGAGGCGATGCTCGCGTTCGAGCGCATCGGCCGGCTCGTGCCGCTCGACTCCCGGGTGTCGTCGCTCAGCGAAGAGGACCGCACCGCGGTCGCGATCGCGCGAGTGCTGCAGGATGCTACCCCGGGCGCCGGCCTCATCATCTTCGACGAGTCGACCCGCGCGCTCGGTCGGCGCGCGCTCGAGAACTTCTACCAGGACCTCGACGACATCGTCGCCACCGGCACCTCGGTGCTGCTCATCACGCACCGCCTCGAAGAGATCGTCGACGGCGCCGACAGCGTCACGGTGCTGCGCGACGGCCGCGTCGTCGAATCCGCACGGCCGGTCGAGGGGCTCACCGAGGCCGAGCTGACCACGCTCATCCTCGGCCGCACGATCATCGACCTCGGCGAGCGCATCGTGCACGAGCGCCACGACGACACCCCCGAGCTGCGCGTCGAGGGCCTCACGGGCCTGCGCCTGCGCGACCTCTCGTTCTCGCTGCACCAGGGCGAGGTGCTCGGCATCACCGGCATCGGCGGCTCGGCGTACGACGACGTGCCCTACCTGCTCGCCGGAGTCACTCCGGCCGAGGGCGGCACGATCGAGCTGCCCGATGAGACGATCGAGCTCACGGGGCTCGACCCCGCTCGCGCCATCGAGCACGGCATCGCGATCGTGCCGCAGGGCCGCGAGCACGCGGGCCTCGCGATGAGCGAGACCGTGCTCGAGAACGCGGCGTTCCCGCAATCGGCCCGGCGTCGCCCGCTCTCGCGGCTGCAGCTCGCAGCGGAGCGAGCGCTCGTCGACGACTGGATCGGGCGACTCGACGTGCGCCCGCCGCGGGCGGACGCGATCGTCGGCACCTTCAGCGGCGGCAACGCCCAGAAGGTCTTCATCTCGAAATGGCTCGCGACCGACCCGCGGATGCTGCTGCTGCACGAGCCGACCCAGGCGGTCGACGTCGGCGCGCGGCAGACGATCGTCGAGGCCGTGCGCTCCGCCGCGGAGGATCGCTTCGTGATCGTCGCCGGATCGGATGAGAACGAGCTCGCGCTCCTCTGCGACCGAGTGCTCGTGCTCGTCGACGGCCGCATCGACCAGGAGCTCACGGGCGAGCTGTCGCCCGACCGCATCGTCGAGGCGATCTACTCGGGCAGCTCCCGCGCGAAGCTGCGCGACCGCACGCTGACGGGCAGACTCGATGCACCCGGCCCAGAGGAAAGGCAGGAACGATCGTGACCGCAGATGCAGGAGCAGGTGCAGGCACGGGAGCCGCCGCCGGCGCAGCCGACGAGCAGCTCGACGGCTTCTTCTCGACCGCGCGGGTGACCGCGCGCGACGAGGCGATCGAGCTCGCCGGCACCGACTTCCGCCGGTTCCTCTACGACCACGACGACGAGACGCTCGCGCCGTGGCGGGGCATGGGCTACCAGGAGTTCTCCGACGCGCGCCGTGACGACCGGTTCCTGCAGGCGCTGCTCGACGAGTGGAACGCGAAGCTCGACGAGCCCTTCGCCGGCGTCACCTCCGACGGGGTCGTACGGCCCGGGCTCTACGAGCTGGCCGAGCGCGGCGACGACGCCGAACTCGTCGCGGCAGCCGAGCACGCGATCGCGACGCTCTCGGACTCCCAGCAGTACGCGTTCCTCCACCCGCTCGACTCGAACGAGTGGCGGGCGTGGAGCAACCCCGAGTTCGTCTTCCACCGCGTGGGCCTGCGGCTCGAAGACCTCTCCGAGGAGCAGGTCGCCGCGATGCTCCGGCTCGTCGAGGCGTCGCTCAGCGCCGAGGGGTACGAGCGCGTGCGCGAGGCGATGCAGCTGAACGGATTCCTCGGCGAGCTCGTCGACCTGCCGACGATCCTGAACGACCGCAGCTACTGGGTCGCGCTCTACGGCGATCCGGTCGCGGGCGGGGCATGGGGGTGGCAGCTGTTCGGCCACCACGTCGCCGTGCACTTCGTCACCGTCGCGGGTCGCCACGTCGTCGCGCCCGTCTTCATCGGCGCCGAGCCCGCGCTCTCCGACGGCGAACGGCCGCCGATCTTCGAGGCGCGCGAAGAGACCGCGCTCGAACTCGCGGCCTCGCTCACCGACGAACAGCGGGCGGCCGCGGTCGTCTACACCTCGGTGCTCGACCCGAAGATGCCCGCGGGGCGCCTGCACCCGGCCGACGAGCGGCACGTCGCCGGCGCGTTCCACGACAACCGGCTCATCCCGTACGAGGGCATCTCGGCGTACGACCTCGACGACGAGCAGTGGGCGCTGCTGCTCGACCTCGTCGAGGACTACCTGCTGCTGCTGCGCCCCGATCAGCGCAGGCTCACTCGCGCCGACGTCGAGGAGCACCGCGACGAGACCTGGTTCGTCTGGTACGGCGGCACCGACGGCACGCAGCCGTTCTACTTCCGCATCCAGAGCCCGGTGATCGTCGCCGAGCTCGACCACCACGCCGGGGTGTGGCTGAACAACCGGGTGCCGCAGCGCTTCCACGTGCACTCGACCCTGCGCCTGCCGAACGGCAACGACTACGGCCGCGCCTACATCGAGCAGTGGCGCGCGCGACAGGGCGACGCGCAGGCCTGACCGGCTCGTTCACCGCACCCGCACCACGCACCCGCATCACCGCACCACCGCACCACGAGGAGCCAGACATGCTGCCCACCACGAACTTCGACCCGCCCTTCGCGATCACCCGCGCGAGCCACGTCTCGCTCGCGGTCACCGACCTCGAGGCGAGCCGCGACTTCTACCGCGACGTCATCGGGCTCGTCGTGACCGAGGAGGCCGACGACGTCGTGTACCTCCGCGGGCTCGAAGAGGCGGCGCACCACTCGCTCGTGCTCGAACGCGCCGACGAGGCGAAGGCCCTGCGCGTCGGCCTGCGGGTGCGGGAGGACCGCGACATCCTCGCCGCCGAAGCCTGGTGCCGGTCGAACGGTGTCGAGCATGAACGTGTCGAGCGCCCGCACCAGGGGCCGACGCTGCAGTTCACCGACGCCGTCGGCACGCGCATGGAACTCACCTCGTCGATGGCGCAGGTGCCGCGCAAGATGCAGGAGTTCCACGAGTTCGTCGCGGGTGCGCCGCAGCGCCTCGACCACTACCAGGTCGTCACCTACGACGTGCAGGCGGCGACCGACTTCTGGACCGGCCTCGGCATGCGCATGTCGGAGTACACCGCGACCGATGGCACCGACGAGCTGTGGGGCACGTGGATGGAGGTCAAGGGCAACACCCACGACCTCGTCTTCACCAACGGCCGCGGCCCGCGGTTGCACCACTTCGCCTACACGGTGCCCGACGCGACCGCCCTGCTGCATGCAGCGGATGTCGCGGGCTCACTGGGCTTCGGCGACGAGATCGACCGCGGGCCCGGCCGTCACGGCATCTCGAACGCGCTGTTCCTCTACCTGCGCGACCCCGACCAGCACCGCGTCGAGCTGTTCACGACGCACTACCAGTTCATCGACCTCGAAGACCAGCCGATCCGCTGGGACGCCAGCAACCCCCGCCGCGCGCAGCTCTGGGGCATGCCCGCCTCGCGCCGCTGGTTCTTCGAGGCGAGCGAGTTCCCGGGTGCCGAGGTGCACGACCCGCGGCTGCAGGCGACGCCCGCGACGCTCGAAGACGTGCTCAGCCTGCACTGACCGGCCCGGCCGCTGGGAGCGGTCGCCGGGGGGCGTCCGAGAGCAGATGCGACTGAAACGGCGGCGGCGGATGCCGCGGCTCGCGCCGCGGCATCCGCCGTTCTCATCGTGCGTTCGCGTCGTCGCGACCTTCGTCAGCGGTTGCTGCGCTGAGCCAGCACCGCCTCGGCGAGTGCGATCGCCGTGTCGCGGTCGCTCGCGCCGACCGTGAGCCAGTCCTGGTCGATCCTGAGGTCCACCGCGCAGCTCCCGTCGAGGGCATCGTCGCATCGGATCGCTGCGGCATCGTCGGGCCGATTGCCGACGAGCTCGACTCGGGAACTCGTCCCGGCGAGCAGCATCCGTTCGAACGCCCAATGTCCGCCACGCAACCAGTCCACGTCCGCCACGCCTGCCTCGGTTTCGGGGATCAGCCACCGGCAGCCCGCATTTCCGGCAGTACGGCGAGCCTCGTCCGTCGAGCTCCAATTCCCATGCGGACCCTTCGGCCAGGTGACGGCATCGGAGGCCCCGGTGATGGATCGTGCACTGTCGAGCGGGAGGATCCCCTCGCAGTCTTCAACGGTCGTCATGCTCGTCTGCTCGGGACTGCTCGGCGGCGCGGCGGGCCCGGCTGCGGCGACCGAACTCATGATCGCGTCGACCACCGGCTGCCACGCTGACGCGTGGAGGGCGTTCGAATCACCGCCCTCCGCGGTGACCGTCACCCAGGCATCGCCGAGCACCGCGGTTCCGATGCAGCTGCTCTCGTTGCAGAAGTTCTGGTCGGCGGGCTGGCCATAGGCAGCCGCGGCTTCGCTCCACCCGGCCAGTGGACGAGGAACAACCGACACCATGAGCCCGGCGTACTCGGAGTTCCAAGCGGCCTGCATGCTGTCCATTGCGATGCCGTTCGACCACTCGCAGACGGTGCCGCCAACTGCGAGAACCGACGAATGCGTCGGGATGCCGATGCCGACGCCGGACTCGGTGACAATGGGATCGGTCGGTGAGACGTCGCCGGCGAAGAGGTCGGTCACAAGGGCTCCGTCGACCAGCGTCTCGCAGGAGAGGTCGTAGCGTGGCGCCGGTTGCCCTGACGACACCGCATACTCACTCGGAGTGGGTGTCGGTGCCGACGGGGCGGGTGTCGGCGTGACATCCGCTGCCGGTGCAACGCTCTCGGGAGCTGACACGACGCCGAGCGCGAAGGCGGCGCCGGCGCCGAGGCCGAGAAGAACGACGATTCCGAGAATCAACCCGGCGACTCGGTCGCCCGCAGCCGATCGCTTCTTCGGCGGGGGTTCGTGTGCGGCCCGTTCGAGCACGTTGTGTTTGACTGACACGAGCAGGCGTGTCAGTTCGTCACCTGTCGGTGGTTCAGACCTCATCGAGGGTCACCGCCTTCTTCAGTCGGGTACGGCTTCGGGATACTCGTTGCTTCACGGCACCGACGCTGAGGCCGAGTTGCTCGGCGGCGTCGGCATAGGGCATTCCTTCGATGAGGCACAGTTCGCACACACGCCGATCGACGGGTTCGAGGCGCTCGATCTCGTCGAGCACCCAGCGCAGGTCGTCGCGAGCCGTCTCGGAGTCGTGATGCTCCTGCACCGTCTTCGCGGCCCTGATCGAATTCTCATCGAGTTCATCGGCGCGGTTTCGTGCCGCTTTGCGCAGGACATTCATTGCGAGGTTCCGGCACGTCACGAGCAGCCACGGCAGCAGCGACGCCTCGGCGATCGTGATCCCGGCAGCCTTGCGCCACATCGTCAGGAACGTGTCTTGAACGATTTCTTCGACGTCCTGACGGTTCGCCGCGAGTGCCCATGCGTACCGTGTCACTGCAGCAGCATGCCGATCGAACACGATCGGCAGTGCTCGCTGGTCGCCGCTCGCCAACTTCGTCAGAAGATCGGCGTCGGTGCCTTCATTCTCGTCCACGTGCACCTCCTCACCTTAGAGATGTCGCTCGATGCGAAAAGGTCACACGTACGATGCAGGGTCGGGTCTCTCGTGGCCGGCGCCGTACTCGGCTACCGTGGCGCCCATGCAGAGCGATGCGGCACCGAACTCGCCCGGAACGCCATCCGAGATGGCGCAGCGTCTGATCGAGCAGAACACCTATCTCACCCTCGCGACCAGCGACGGAGGCGGGCGTCCGTGGGCGAGCCCCGTCTGGTTCGCGCCGCGCGGCCTCGCTGAGTTCTACTGGGTGTCGCGAACCGGCCGACGGCACTCGCGCAACATCGAGGCGCGCCCCGAGGTGGCGCTCGTGGTCTTCGACTCGACGGCGCCCGTCGGCCATGCCGAGGCCGTGTACGTCGATGCGGTCGCCGGCCAGGTCGACGACGTCGACCTCGCGGCCGCGCTCGCGGTCTACAGCGGGCGTTCGGTCGAGCGTGGGCTTCCGGCTTGGGATGCCTCGGCGGTGACTGGCGATGCTCCGCACCGCCTGTACGTGGCGCGCGCGATCGACGTGTTCGTGCTCGACGAGACCGAAGGGCGCGTCAGCGTTCCCGTGAGGTGAACGGCCGACCCGCATCTCGCCGACTCGGCGCCCATCGGCTTCTGCTTTGTCCGGTGCGTTTGCCAGTTCCCCCTCAGCGCTGAGGCGGAACTGGCATACCTGCTTGGCAACTGTCTCTGCAACGCCAGCGTCGGGGCCATCGACCGTATCTCGGCCGATCCGCGGGAACGTGTCGATCTCGCCCGCTGCGATTCGACGCATGAGTAGAGGCATCCGCTTCTGGAACATCCGCTCTCATGACGTAGGAGAAGATCGTGTCGACTCCCCGGGCCCTTCGGCCGCTGCGCAACCCCGCCTACCGCTGGCTCGCGGCGGCGCTCGTGTCCTCACTCGTCGGTTCCGGCATCTGGCTGGTCGCGCTCGTCTGGCAGATCGTGGCGATCGGTGGCGGCGCGGCCGAGCTGTCGCTCGTCGCGGGCGCGTCGGCGGTCGGCATGCTGCTGACGACGCTGCTCGGCGGTGCGCTCGCCGACCGCATCCCGCAGCGGAGGATCCTCGTCGTCGTCGAGATCGTGCGCACCGCGAGCGTCGGTATCGTCGCGCTGCTGTCGCTCACGGGCACCCTCGCGGTCTGGCAGCTCGCCGCGGTGGCCCTCGTCGGCGGCGTGATGGCCGGGCTGTACTACCCGGCCTACTCGGCGCTGCTGCCGAGCGTCGTGCCCGAAGACCAGCTGCTCGCCGCAAACGGGTTCGAGGGCATGGCCCGTCCCGTGCTCATGCAGGCCGCGGGCCCGGCGCTCGCGAGCGCGCTCATCGCGGTCTCGTCGCCCGGTGCGGCACTCGCCGTGGCCGCGCTGACAGGTGCAGCAGCGGTCGGATTCCTCGTGAAGGTGCCCGACCTGCCGCTGCGGAGCGAGCAGCTGGGCGAACCGGCCGGCGAACGCGGCGAGCATGGCGAGCACGGCGAACAGTCCGAGGCGGGCATCGGCGGCACGCGGCATCCGGCAATCGCATTGCTCGTCGACGTGCGCGAGGGCTTCGTCTACATGGCCCGCACGCCCTGGCTGCTCGGCACGCTCGGGTTCGCGTCGCTCCTCATCCTGCTGATCATGGGGCCGTTCGAGGTGCTCGTGCCGTTCGTGATCAAGGATGCCGCCGGCGGCGGCCCGCAGGAGCACGCGCTCATTCTCGCGGCGTTCGGCATCGGCGGCGCGTTCGGCTCGATGGTCGTCGCCTCGCTCAGGCTGCCGCGTCGCTACCTGACGGTGATGAACCTGCTGTGGGCATTCGGATGCCTCCCGCTCGCGGTCTTCGGACTGACCGACCAGATCTGGCTCATGGCGATCGCGGCGTTCACCGTCGGTGCGGCGTTCAACGGCGGCGTCGTGATCTGGGGAACGCTGCTGCAGCGCCGGGTGCCGCCGGCCATGCTCGGGCGAGTCTCGAGCCTCGACTTCTTCGTCTCGCTCGCGTTCATGCCCGTGTCGATGGCCATCGCGGGGCCGGCGGGGGAGACGGTCGGGCTGCCCGTGGTGTTCCTGATCGCGGGGGTCGCACCGGTCGTGATCGGCGTGGTCGCGATCGTGGCGGCGAGGATGACGCGCGACGAGATCGCGCATCCGCTCGACGCGGGCGATGACGCGGTGGCCGAAGCGGTGACCGATGCCGTGGCTGACGCGGGTGACGCGGGTGATGCGCCTGCCGAAGGTGCGGATGTCAGCACCCAGGGCCTCGTGCCGGTCGGGGCGTGACCGACCGCCTCAGCAGCCTCCCAGCCGCGCCCATAGGATCAATGGCATGGCCGGATTCTGGGGCAAGCGCAAGCGTGACGAGCAAGAACTCAACGCTCAAGATGCCGTCTTGGCGCAGCGGGCCGGCAGCGCCCTGGTCGCCGCCGATGAGCGCGTGCGCGTCACCGCCGACGAGCTCGCCTTCGCCGATGCCGAGCTCGGCCACGACGCGACCGCCGAGCTGCGCACCGCGCTCGCCGCGGTGAAGGAGCACCTCGGCGAGGCGTTCCGTCTGAACCAGCTGAACCACGACGAGATTCCCGACACCGCCGAAGAGCTGCGCACGCGCAACGCCCGCATCGTGCAGCTCTGCGACTGGGCCGAAGACGTGCTCGACGAGCACATGTCGACCCTCGCTGACAAGATCGCGCGGGCGCGCCGGGCTCCCGAGATCATCGCCGGAGTGCGAGCGGATGCCGCGCGCCTCCGCCTCCGCATTCCGCAGGCCAGCGAGACCATCGACCGGCTGGCCGCCCGCTACGCGCCCGAGGCGCTCGCCCAGGTCGAGGCCAACCCCGCGCAGGCCGAGCAGCTGCTCGGATTCGCCGAGCACAGCGCCGGTGTCGCCGAGCGTCGCCGCGAGGCCGGGCAGCGCGAGCAGGCGAACCTCGCGCTCGAGGCCTCGACGGAATCCGTGCGCCGTGCCGCGACCCTGCTCGACGCGGTGGAGACGTTCGAGGTCGAGGCGCTGCGCGCCGAGTCGACGCTGGCCGCGATCGTCGAGGACTCGCGCGGCGACGTTGTCGCCGCGCTCAAGGAGCCCCAGTCGGCCGGGGTCGCGACCGCGATCACCGCGCTGCAGGGAGCCCTCGCCTCCCTTCCGGCGGCCGGTGTGAACACCGACCCGTTCTCCCTGCTGAGTCGCCTGCGCGATGCGAATTCAGGGCTGGATGCCGCGATCGCCGCGGCCCGCGAGCGCGCTGCGCGCCCGATCCCGCCGCTCGAACACGTGCACCACGCCATCGACGACGCCGACCGGCAGCTCGCGGTTGCCCGCGACGTCATCGCCGGCCATCGCGGCTGGATCGGCGCCGATGCCCGCACTCGCCTCGCCGAGTCCGAGCGCGTGCGCGTCGACCTCGACCGCTTCCTCGGCACGCCCGCCGCGACGGTTTCTGTCATCGACGAGGATCACCGTGAGCAGGCGATGCTGATGGCGAGGCGCGTCGCCCACCTCGCGGCCGAGGCACTGCAGCTTGCGCAGCGCGATATCGACTCGTCACGCCCGCAGGATCGCGGGCAGTGGGGCGGCGACAACTGGGGTGGTGGCGGCCGACGTGGTGGCGGGTCGTCGGATGTGATGGGCGGGATCCTCGGCGGGCTGGTGATCGGGAGCATCCTCGACGGGATGTTCGACTAGGCCGCCCGCTCGACTCGGGTAGAGCCGTGGCTGGTGCGTCAACGGCGCCCTTGTTCGATCCATGAGGCGCTGACATTGCATGCCTCCGCCCAGACGCGGACGGTCGCGCCGTGTGGCTGCACGACCCCTCGCTCGGCGTTGCTGATCGTCGCACGAGAGATCCCAGCGGCCCGGGCGAGCTCGTTCTGCTCCAGACCGGCCGTCTCGCGGGCCTTCCTCAATCTGTCGGCGATCGTCCACTTCGGAATGGTCGTGCCATGTCCGCGGTCTCCACCACCCGTCGACGCGTTGGGCTTCGGTGTTCGGACAGAGTCGCTCGGAACCCGCCATCGTCCATTGACCTTGTAGGCGCCAGGAAGTTGGTCATGTGACAACCATCGATGCAGGGTTCGTCTCGAAACTCCGGCGATCGCGAGGTAGCCATCGAATGTGAGATAGTCGGCGGTAACACGTGGATGCATGATGTGACGGTATCGCAGAGGCCATCGGATGGAAACATGACATTTGGGCTGTCATGACATGTCAGGGTGACATGTCACCCTCGATTCTGCTGCTCGAGCACGTGCACCACGCCATCGACGACGCCAACCGGCAGCTCGCGGTCGCTCGCGATGTCATCGCAGGTCACCGCGGCTGGATCGGCGCTGACGCCCGCACTCGCCTCGCCGAGTCCGAGCGCGTGCGCGTCGACCTCGACCGCTTCCTCGGCACGCCCGCGGCGACCGTTTCTGTCATCGACGAGGATCATCGCGAGCAGGCGATGCTGATGGCGAGGCGCGTCGCGCACCTCGCGGCCGAGGCGCTGCAGCTCGCACAGCGCGACATCGACTCGTCACGCCCGCAGGACCGCGGGCAGTGGGGTGGCGACAACTGGGGCGGCGGCGGTCGACGTGGCGGCGGGTCGTCGGATGTGATGGGCGGGATCCTCGGCGGGCTGGTCATCGGAAGCATCCTCGACGGGATGTTCGACTGAGACTGATGCCGCCCGGGGTGCCGGGCGGCGCGTGCCAGGCGCACGCCGTGCCAGGTCGTGGCGTGCGTGAGTCCCTTTCGCCGTAGCGTGCTTCGAGCGGCGAACTTACGATGGATCATGGCCGGGTTCCGGATCGGGCGCAGACGCCCTGCGCAACTTCTCGAGGTCCACGACGCTGACTTGGCGAAGCAGGCTGGGCAGGTCCTCGTCGTCACAGACGACCGCATTCGAATCGCCGCCGAAGAGCTCGCCTTCGCCGAGGCCGAGCTGGGGGCCGACGCCACCACGCCACTGAGCGAGGTGCTCGTCGAGGTTCGCAGACGCTTGAGTGACGCGTTCCGTCTGAACCGGCTCAATCACGATGCGATCCCCGGCACCGTCGACGAAGTGCGCGCTCGCTACCTGCGCATCGTGGAGCTGTGCGGATGGGTCGACGACGTGCTCGAAGAGCACACCTCCGGACTCGCCGACCGGATGCGGCGGGCGCGGCGCGCGCCCGAGATCATCGCCGGTGTGGGAGCGGACATCGAGAGCCTGCGCCCACGGATCCCCGTCGCGGGCGACACCATCGAACGGCTTTCTGCTCGCTATGCGCCCGGGGCGCTGGGCCAGATCGAGGCGAACCCTGCGGAGGCCGATCAGTTGCTCGGGTTCGCCGAGCACAGCGTGCGCGTGGCCGAGCGGCGGCGATCGGCAGGGCAGCGCGAGCAGGCGAGCATCGCGCTCGAGGCATCCGTCGAATCGGTGCGCCGAGCAGCGACCCTCCTCGATGCGGTGGAGACCTTCGAGGTGGAGGCGTTGCGAGCGGAGTCCGCGCTGGCCGCGATCGTCGAGGATTCCCGTCGGGATCTCGCCGCGGCGCTCGAAATGCCCCGCTCCCGCCGCGTCGCAGACGCGATCGGCGAGCTGCAGGCAGCCCTCGCCGCCCTCCCGCCGACCGGCGTCAACACGAACCCGTTCGCCCACCTGAGCCGACTGCACGACGCTCGCGGGGTGCTGGATGCCGCCATCACGTCGGCCCGCGAGCGCGCATCGGATCTGATTCCCCTGGTCGACGACCTGCCCCACGCGATCAAGGACGCAGACCGACAGCTCGACATCGCCCGGGATGCCATCGCCGCTCACCCGGGATGGATCAGCCCCGAGGCGCTCACGAGCCTGGCCGAGTCCGAGCACGCCCGGATCGATCTCGGCCACTTCCTCGGCGGCTCGGGGGCGGTCATCGCCACGACCGACCTGGAGCGCCGAGAGCAGGTGATCGCGATGGCCCGGCGGATCGCATCACTCGCGA
This sequence comes from Agromyces sp. NPDC056389, assembly GCF_042262385.1. NCBI lineage: Bacteria > Bacillati > Actinomycetota > Actinomycetes > Micrococcales > Microbacteriaceae > Agromyces > Agromyces sp. NPDC056389. The sequence goes on along the minus strand of NZ_JBHJPN010000001.1, from coordinate 1,680,295 downwards.
GCGAGTCCCTGCAGCGGGCTCGGAACGACATCGAAGCGGCGCGGCGTCATGCGCGACCGCTCGGGTCGCGTGGCCGGGCCGGATCGGTCGCCGACGAACGACGCCTCGTGGGCTGAGCGGCTCGAGGGATTGCGTTGATCTTCGCCCACCTCGGTCGACGCGAGATGGGCGATGATAATCACCCCAAATTCAACGAACGAAAACGCGAACAGTCCCACAACTAACGAGGGACGGGACTACGCGTCGCAGGCGATGCCGTCGCCGTCTCGGTCGAGGTCATAGACGTCGGATCCAACGATCCATACAGGCCCCTGCACATAGTCGGGCCCGTTGCCACTTCCTCCAGCACAGTCGACGTCAGACGAGATCGGTACGCAGGCACCCTCGTAGTTTGGGTCGCATCCGTTGTTGGCGGGCGGCGGGGGAGGCGGCTGGCGGGAACCGACCGCAATGACCTCGTTCACCGGCTGCACGGCGATGACTTCTTCGACCACTTCTCGCGAGACCTCAACGCCATCGACCTCAATCACTCGTATCCGAGTAACCTTCTGGCCGTTTGCGCCGGGAGTCGCCACAGCTGTGAGGCCCACGTCAAGATTCGGGTCGTCGATGTTCGATGTCGTGAATGCGATGGGAGCCTGCTCCTCGATAATCACTTCCTTCCGCACGGGAGTAGGTGTCGGAGTTGGCGTCGCAGCCCGCGGCGCACTCGTCGGGGCGTCGACGAAAGTCGCGACCTGCTGTGCGGCTGGTTGGCTCGCTGTGAGAGCGGCCCCACCGATGCTTGACGCGAGTATGCCTCCGACGAGAAGCGACACGGCGACCGGGCGTGTTCGAATGCGGAGCCGACCGATTGGACCTTTAACGACAGCAAATAGGCCGATTGCGACGGCAGCGAGGCCAGCGATGAGAAGCAACGCGGCGGGGCCCCAGAAGGCAAGGATGACCACAACGACTACGGAGAAGGTGATGATCGCAGCCTTCAGATTGCCTCCTCGCGTCGCTGTCACCGCGGCGACGGGCCCCTCCGGTGTGGGTCCGCGGTCGATCACTGCCCCAGTGGTCGCATCAAGATAGAAGTCGGTCCACTGCTCGCCATCCCAATATCGCCGCTGGCCCGAACCGTCGTCGAACCAGCCTTTCGCAGCAGCGGGCATGGACGTACTCCTTCGGACGGGTCTCCCGCGACGCTAGCCCGTCAAACGTCAGGGAGCGCGCCCCAGTACTGGGGGCCTGTTGAGTTTCCTTCCCGATGTCGGGCGTTACCTCACCCGCCAGAGAGACCGGTGATACTCCACGTTCGCTGAATCGACGCGGTGATCACGACGCCATCGCAATTGCTCGATCGGTTCATTCGTGTTCGCGTCGATGGCCACCATGTCGTTCGAGATGTACATGCCGCCAATATCGAGCTGAGTGTGGTGGTTTGGACAAAGGCACAGCAGGTTGTTGCGGTCGTCGTGACCTAGGTGAGGTCGGCCAAGTGGACGAACATGCGCGCCCTCTGCGTAGAGGCGTCCTTCGTACGCCCCGATCTGAATCCCACAAACTTGGCAGGAGTAGTCATAGAGCTTCTTGATGGACCGCGACATCGCGGTATCACGAATGCGTCGTGAGACTGTGACGTTCCGGAATGAAGGGTCCAGTTCAATCTTCGGCGCGGGCTCGACGGCCGTCTGCTCTTCGATCGCGTCCAGGCGGTATAAAACAACCTGAAAACCGTTGGTGCCTTCATCAGTCCACCAAGATGAAACGCTGTAAAGGCCTGAGTAGACGTATCCGTTCGGCGGGGCGAATGGTGAGCCCTTGTGGGGTCCGCGGATGACTCGCACCGGGAGCCCCCGAACCATGCTTGTGATGAGGCCGGCGTTCCCGGGGGCGTCAGGAGTCTGGTCCGCGATCTGCCGTCGCGAGTTCGGATCTTTGCCGCCGTGGCCTGTGTAGATGATGTAGGCACCGCGGTCCTGATCGTCGGCGTACCCGCCGGAGACGACGATAGAGTCAGCGCCTTCGGCGGCGGTGCCACTGATGCCCGCCTGAAGCGGGCGATGGACGAACGCATCGTGCAGCTCGCGACGGTCGATGAAGAACTGCCCGGCATGAACGCCGTCGGGAGTGCCGAAGAATCGAGCCATGCGTGAACCGTATTCGCTACTGCAGGAACGACGCGCTCAACACGCCCGAGGCGGTGGCGAGCCTGCGGTGACACTAAGGCGAGACCACAGTGTCGCTAACACAAGCCCCGCGTCTAGCTACTCGACCGGGCGATAAGTGCGGCAACTGCAGGAAGGTCCGGTTCTGCCCAGTCGAGACTTACGAGCTCGTTGAGGTCGAACCAACCAAGCCGATCGTGGTCCGTGCTTTGAACCGGTCGACTGTCGAGGAGGGTCACTTCGTACGTGGCCAAATCGATGATGACGTCACCGACTCTCGTTTGAGATCGATCCAACAGATCACCGACTGCCACGTCTACCTCAAGCTCCTCATGCAGTTCTCGCGCGAGAGCGGCTCTTGGGTCTTCGCCCACCTCGATTTTTCCGCCAGGGAACTCCCATCGGCCGGCCGCTGCTTTGCCCGGTGCTCGACGGCACGCGAACAGCTGCCCTTCGTCGAAGATCGCACCGGCGACAACCTCAAGCTCGACCGTCATGGCACGAACCTATCGTGCGGTCAGACCGCGATGAACTGCCGGAGGTGGTTTCGGAGATCCGGATCGCACACGTACACAAAGGTGCCACGGGCGCCGCGCGTGAGCAGGACACCGTAGATGTTGCTCACGAGTCGGAGCAGATCGTCGTCGTCGTATTTGATGCCGAGCCGAGGGTTGTTCTCCTTCCCTTTCGTGTCGTGGTAGCTGGCACGGTCAAAGATGAGCTTTCGCTGGAGTGGGTCGTAGCGCAGATCAGGCCCGATGATTACGCCGGCGTAGTTGAGGTCGTATCCCTGCACGGTATGAATCGAGCCGACCTCGTCAATAGCACCTCTTGAGTTGATCCAATCGACCGCGGTGCGGTTCCATTGCAGGTGGCACCCGTCCAACTCGATGTCATACTCCTTCGAGTTCTTCTTGCTCCGCCACGGCCACGCGAATCCGGCTACGAGCCGGGCGAGGCCACCTGCCGCATCCTTCTCTCGGAGCTGCTGGCACATGTCGAGCAGGTTGTCGTAGAGGCGGAATTCGTATCCAGGGAACTCCTGGTAGGAAACGTCTACTGCCGGCTCAGGTGAAAGGATACGGCGGACGTAGTCGACATAGTCGGCGCCCCCTCGAACGCGCATCTGAGACCAGAGCGGATAGACCCTCCCCTTTGCCTTCGTTGACCTCACGAGGCCGTTCAACGTCTCGGTCGGAAGATCGGCTGGCCGAACGCGCTGTGCGCTATCAAGCAAGAAGAGTTGATGGCGGCTCTGGGCAATGATCCAGTCGAGCTGAGTCCACGACGTATCGTCCGATCCGAAGAGCTGAAGATTGATCTCAGTGAACTTGGCGTTGAGCACGCCTGATGCCTGATTGGCGCGCTGGTTCAGGCGGTGTGTTTCGTCGACGATGAGGATATCGAATGGGTCGTTGCTTTCGCCGACTTGGAACGGCGACAGCACCATGTCGGCGCTCAGACCTGGTGTTCGGGCGAACACCTGCCTGATTGAAGCGCGCAGCGACTGTTGCGGAACGACGAGCGCGATTCGTAAGTCCTCGAGAAGCTCACGGTGACCCTCGGCAAAGAACTCCGCGAACATGGAGTCGCCGCTGAGGTCCTCGGGGGCGGGGATAGTCGCGATGTCTCGAAGAAGCTTGGTCAGGTAGATCGCGACGATCGTCTTCCCAGTGCCTGGGTCGCCCTGGACAACGATCGTGCTCGGCTGATCCGTCTCAAGATCGAGAAAGAGCCCTTCGAGGATGTCCTCCATTGCAATCGCCTGATCTGGGGTGAGGGCCTTGAACGGCGAGAGCTTGAACAGATCGCTGTTCATGATCTCCGCCACTGGTCTCTCGAAGACGTTCGCCGCACGGAGCTCTTCGAAGATCTCGTCGAATTTGTCGCGGTAGTTGGCTCGGTCGAAGTAGTCGGAATCCGTAATGCCGTCATTTCGATTCAGCACCCGGTACTTGCCGTCGCCGGCGAGCAATCGAATCAACTGAGACTCAAGGTCGAGGCAGACAGACTTGTTGAAGGTCTCGTCGAGGATGACCCGGACGTCGTCGAGATGCTGCTTCTCTGGAGCGGCAAGATGCTGCCGCATCCGGGCAGCAAGATTGACTGACTCACCGACGTACACATCACGGGAGCCATTGAGGGTGTAGACCACAGGCCAGTTCGAATAGCGGGCATCGAGGTGCGAGAGCGACCTGACGGATTCGGAAACGAATGGAATGCGTTTGACCCTAGAGTTCGTCATACTTCACAGCCCGACCACGCGCTTTCTCGACGGGATACTTGAGCTTGGTCGACGCCAACTTTGCGAGGACGATTTCGTTCGGGTCTACCCCGAGTGCGTCCGTGAGCAGAAGACAGTACGTAAGTACATCGGCGAGTTCGGCGTGGACGCGTGTGGGTTCCGGCTCAGCTCCCCATTGGAAGCACTCGAGTAATTCCCCAGCCTCAATCGCGATGCTCTTCGCAAGGTTCTCCTGAGAGTGGAACTGGCCCCAGTCGCGCTCCGCGACAAAGGACCTCAGTGCGTTGATCACGGCCTCGTCAGTCACGTTGTCACCGTAACAGCGGAGCAATTGCCGGCATCGACCGGCACTCGGCTTGTTTCCACATCTGCAGCTGCAGCGTTGCAGTCTCGTTCCCAGCCGCTACGCCCGGGACCATTCCATATGATGAACAGACCGCTGCGAAGAAACTGATCCGTGCGCGAGTCACCAGGAGTATCCTCACCCCCATGGGGCGATTCATCGTCCCGGCACTGCACCAGGTCATCGTCGACCTGGCCGATGCCGGCGCCGACACCGAGCTGCTCGCGGCAACGCCGGGCAGCAGCCTCAGCACGGCCATTCTGCCGATCATCGCGCTCGTCGCTTCGCTGACCGCCGCGGTCTGCGTCGGCACGCTCGTCGTCGCGTGGCTGCGGCCGCCCCCGCCGGGCGATGCGCTGGCCATCGTCGACGCTGAGACCGCAGGAGTGCTGCCGGTCGGGTTCGTGTCGGGGGAGGCCGCGACGCGGTGGCTGCCCGCGACGGTCGTGCTTCTCGCTGTCAACAGGGTCATCGCGATCGAGGATCGCCGCGACATCCGTGAAGCCGCCGACCTTCCAGAGGGGGAGCGAGGGCGGGCGAAGGACATCCGTCTGGTGTTCGACGGCGACTATCCGCTGGCGGCTCGCAGCGACGTCGAGAACGAGGGCGCCGACGGCACGGTGATCGCCATGCTCGCGCCTGGACTCGTGGGCGGGTCGCGCACGCTTGCGCGTGGCACGAGCGTCGATGTCGACCGGGTCGTGAAGAACAACCCGCAGCTGCTCGCGGTCACGCGCGACGGGTTCCGCGACGCGGCGGCCTGGTATCGCGAGAAGCGCCCCGGCCTGCGATTCCGGGTGACGACGTACGCGGGCCTCACGGGCGTGGTGCTCGGGTTCATCAGCCTCACACTGCGCGACGATCCCTCGAAGTCGGTCGCCTGGAGCGCGATCGTGATCGGCGCGGCGGCGGTCGCGGTGCGCGTGTTCCTGCCGCGGGCGATTCCGCTGAACGCGGCCGGCATGCAGTTGCGCGCGCGGGCGAACGAGCTGCGGGCGGCGATCGAGGGGGCGGATGTCCCGTCCGTCGCCGCAGGCGAGAAGCTGTTGCCGTGGGCGGTCCTGTTCGGCGAGGCATCCGTGCTGCGCAGCTTCGCGGAGGTCGCGGCGACGTCGGGCACCGCGCCGACTTGGTACCGCTCGACGGCCCCGCTCTCGGTCGATCGCCTCGCGTCGTGCCTCGCGATTATCGCGGCCGAACTCGTGCAGCCCATCGGCGTGGGCGGCGGCCTGCTTCAGCGCACCGACGACTCCCGATTCGGCGTGCCGATGATCGCCGACACCAAGGGGTGGGGCGGCGGGTACCTCGCGGGCGGCGACGGCACGTTCGGCGATGGTGGTGGCGGCGGATACGGCGACGGAGGCGGCGGGTTCGACGGCGCAGGCGGCTTCGACGGGGGCGGCGGCTTCGACGGCGGCTTCGGCGGCGGCGACGGTGGCGGGGGCAACTGAGCGACCCGCGGCATCCGATCCAGCGCCCCGCGGCATCCGATCCAACACACTGAGGCCGCCGCGGCGCATCAGGAGTAGCCTGTGCCCCACACGCGCAAAGGGGGACTACCGATGCCGTACTTCATCATCGAGCGCAACTACGCCGAAGACGTTCCGGTGCCGCTCGAAGCCGCCGCCGACATCAACCTCATCAACGATGAAGAGGACGTGCGGTGGCTCTACTCGTTCCTGTCGGTCGACCGTCGCAAGAGCTACTGCCTCTACGAGGCGGCGTCGATGGAGGCGATTCGCGCGGCGGCCGTGCGCGCCGGCATGCCCGCCGACGTCATCACCGAGGTCGACGGTCGCATGATGCCGACCGGACTGCTCGCCGCCGTCGGCTGACGGCAGCCGGCACACGACGGCAGCCGCACGCCTAGACGGCGTCGCCCGCGAGCCCGTGCTCGCGCGCGAACATCGCCGCCTGGGTGCGGTTGACCGCCCCGATCTTCGTCAGGATGTTGCGCACGTGGTTCGCCGCCGTGTGCTCGCTGATCACGAGCGCCGAGGCGATGTCGCGGTTACTGCGCCCCTCGGCGATGAGCCCGATGACCTCGCATTCGCGCGCGGTGAGTCCGTTCGCGCCCCCAGCGGATGCCCCGGTGCCGGCGTGGAGCGCCCGCAGCACCTTCACGAGGCCCGCCGGCTCGGCGATCGCGAGTGCTCGGGTGGCGAGTGCGCTCGCCGCGGGCGATCGGGGGTCGGCCCGGCGCAGATGCGCCGCGTGGGCGGCGAGGGCCCGGGCGGCATGGAGCGAGGCGTCGCTGCGGTCGGCGAGGTCGAGCGCGGCGTCGAAGCGTTCGCTGGGCGAGCCGAACCCGCAGAGGGACTCGACCTCGCCGAGGTAGCAGTCGGCGGCGCCGAACGGCGCGATGAACAGGCCCGACATGAGGTTCAGCCCCGCGTACTCCTCGAGCCAGGGGTGCAGCACCGCGGCGGTGGCGGTGTCGCCCAGCCAGAGCGCCGCCTCGGTCATGAACACGAGGCGGGCGGGCCAGTCGCTCGAGTTGCTCGGCTCGGCCTCGGTGTGCTCGAGCATCCACGCGAGCGTGCGGCGCGCGGGCCGCTCGAGTTCGAGCTCGGTGTAGAGCGCGAGCAGCCCCGGCGCCCACCGCTCGGTCGGCGACTCGTCGCCGCTGATGAGCGGCCGCACGGCGTCGAGCCGGCCCGACTCGCGGCGCACCATGTAGTCCTGCAGCGCGCTCGCCGCCGACGTGGCGTCGCCGCGGAACACGCTCTCGCGGCGCCGAGCCCGCCGCGCGGCCGTGTCGGCGCTGTCGAGACGGCCCGCGACGAGGGCGCGCGTGTACCGCACGCACTCGATCCAGTAGCTCCAGTGGCGTTCCCAGTTGCGGCTCATCTCATCGAGCTCGCGTTCCGAGTCGTCGAGGCCGACGCGATCGCCGACGAGGTACGAGAACGCCGCGTGGTGCATGGTCGCTGCACCGTGCCAGTCGTTCTCGGCCGAGCGGGTCAAGCCGATGAGCTCCGCGGCGCGCTCGAGGCGCCCGGTGATGCCCCGCGGCCGGAGCGTGAGCGTCACCGAGGCGCGCAGGGTCGCCGCGAGCAGGTGCTGGTCGCCATGGGCGCGGGCGAGGGCGACCGCCCGAGCCGCGATCGGCTCGGCCGCGTCGATCGCGCCCGTGAACGCCGTCGCCCGGGCGAACGCACCGAGCGCCTCGATGTAGAGCGGATCGTCGTCATCGGCCGGCACCGCCTCGAGCGCATCGGCGAGCATGTCACGGGCACGGAATCCGGGCAGACCGGGGCGCCACGAGGCATCCTCGTAGCCGATCGCCGCGCGCAGGCGCTGCCGCGCGTTGCCCACCTCGCTCGCCTGGCCGAAGAGTGCGCGGGCACGAGCGGTGTCGGCGGCGAGATCCCAGCACTCCGCCGCACGCAGCAGCAGATCGGCGCGGTTATCGGCGTCGGGCGTGATCTCGGCCGCCCGCACGAACAGCGCGCCCGCGTCGTCGTGCGCGATGCGGCCCTTCGCGAGTTCGGCCGCCCGTGCGAGATACGTGACCGCCCGATCGCCGAAGCCGAGGGCGCGCGCCGCCGTGTAATGGTGCGCGAGCCGCTGCACGAGTCGCGGCGCTGCCGGGAAGTCGGCCTCGAGCGTCTGCGCGATGCGCGCGTGCGTGCGCAGCACCTCGGTCGCGGGAATGACGTCGATGATCGCCTGCCGCGCGATCGCGTGCGTGAAGCGGTAGTGGTCGCCCGCGCGCCGCGGCGGCTCGATGAGGCCGCCGCGCACCGCGGCATCCATCGCCCCCAGGGTCTCCTCGACGGATGCCTCGCTGATGCCGAGCACTTCGGTGAGGTCGACCTCCTGGCCGAGCACGGCGGCGAGCACGAGCACCGACCGCTGGGTCTCGTCGAGCCGGGCGATGCGCGAACGGGCCATGTCGCTGACCGTGTCGGGCAGCTCGATGACGCGCTCGCCGCCGTGCCGATCGGCCTCGACCACCGGGCGCCACATCGCGCGCAGCAGGAACGGATTGCCGCCCGTGAGCTCGTGCAGCACGTCGGCCGAGTCGAGTGCGCGCTCGCGGGGGAGCCCGGCGCGGGCCACGACGTAGTCGGTGATCTCATCGACGGTGAAGGGCGCGAGCGCGATGCGCTGCACGCCGTGCAGCCGGGCGAGCGGGGTGAGCGAGTCGGCGAGCGGCTGCGAGCGGTCGGGCGGTGAGTTGCGGAACGTGCCGACGAGCAGCACCCGCCGGTCGGTGGTGCCCTCGACGACCCGGCTGAGCAGTCGCATGGCCGCCGGCCCCGCCCAGTGCAGGTCGTCGAGGGCGAGCACCACCGGGCGGGTCGTCGCCGCCGCACGCAGCACCTCGACGACCGCGGTGTACACGCGCTCCTGCCCGGTCGAGCGGTCGGCGGCATCCTGATCGGCCTGCTCGAGCACCCGTTCGAGCAGCTCGACCGATTCGAGAGCGGATGCCGCGGCGGCATCCGCTCGGTAGGCCGGAAGCACTGCTCGCAGCGGTTCGTCGAAGGGCTCGAACGGGGCGCCGATCTCCTGGATGCAGGAGCCGGTGAGCACCGCCGCACCGCTCGCACTGAGCCGGGTGCAGACCTCGCTCACGAGCCGGGACTTGCCCGACCCGGCGTCGCCGCTGATGAAGACCGCCCGCCCGGCACCTGCGAGCGCGTCGGCCCATGCGGCATCGAGCGCCGCGACTTCGTCGTGTCGCGCGATGAACGGGGGCTGGCCGGAGGTCGTCCAAACCGCCGGCAGCGCCGGGGCGGACCAATCCCGCATGCCCCTCACGATAGTCCGCGGTCGCGCGCACGGCGATGACGCGAATTGACTACGCGAGCGTGCGCTCGAAGATGGTCGGCTCGCGTCATGTGGCGCGGCCGCGCCCTTCCTACCGTGAGTCCCAGCGGTGCTCTTCCAGGAGCCCGCATCACGGAAGGAAAGGGATCATGAACGCACGTGCGTTCCTCATCATCCCGGCCGTGCTGACCCTGGGCGTGCTGGCCGGTTGCGGCCAGACCGACGGCGGCACCGGCGGGGGAGCGGGCGACGGTTCGACCCGCGTCAAGATGGGGTCGACCGAGGTCTGTCACATGGCCGCGTACATTCGCGAACGGGCCCCCGAGGGGCTCTGCGATGGGGCCGGGAATGCCCCCGCGACCGAGGACGTCGAGGGAGCCGTCGTCGTGGACGACGACCTGTCACCGCTGAGGGGCGAGTGAGGTGGCGATCGAGACCAACGGCTGAGACGACGAAGGTGGGCGGATGCTGCGGCACCCGCCCACCTCGTCGTGCGGCCTACTTCTGCTTGATCCGCTTGAGCTGTTTCACCGCCTTCTCGACGAGCTTCGTCACGTCCTTCACATCGCGCGCCGTTGCGCGGGACCCCGCGAGCACGACCTCGCCGGTCGCGACGGCGTCGTCGAGGTTCGCGAGCGAGGCATCCGTGTACTTCGATCGATCGACGGCCGCGGCACTCGCGAGCGCCGCCTCGAGCTTCGCGGTGTCGGCCGGGGCGGCCGACGACTCGGGAGCGACCAGCCGCACCTCGTCGAGCACGCCCCATGCGCCCGCCGACAGCGAGAACTCGGCCGCGATCTCGACGATGCCGTCGGCGCCGACGACCACCTGGGGCACGGTCGCAGTGTGGAACTCGTTCCACGCCGTGAACTCCATCGGTGCGCTCCACGATCCCGCCGAGGTCGTCGCCGAGAGCACTCGGCTGTCGGTCGACGGGCTGTTCGTGCCCTGCGTCGTCGCCTCGAGCACGTAGGTGCCGGCGGGCACGCCCGTGAGGGTCTGCTTCGCCGACGTCTCGTAGGCCCAGCCGTTCCAGAACGTCACGCCGAAGTCGCCGGCCGATGCGTCGGCGGTCTCGGCGCGCGCCGCCGGCTCGGTGAGCCGCCACGCGCTCATGTCGCTCGCCTCGAAGCCGGGGTTCTGCACGAAGTTCGGCGCGACCACGTCGACGGTGGCCACCACGCGCAGGCCCGACTCGGTCGTGCCGGGAATCGAGTAGGAGCCCGGCCCGCGGATCCACTCGACCGCACGGCTCCACTCGACCGACGGATGCTCCGTGCTGCCGTCGTTGAAGTTCACGGCGATCGTCTCGGGCAGGCTCACCGGCGAGCCATCCGTCACGGTCACCGCGACCGGCTCGATCGTCGTGATCGCGCGCGGGGCGACCGCGCCGGTGACGACGTACTCGAAGGTGCGGAGGGACTCGAGCGGCGTGCCGTCCCACGCGAAGAGCGACTGGTTGTCCCACGCCGAGCCGCCGTAGAACTCGCCGACGTGCACGGGGTCGTAGTCGCTCGCGGCGCTCGTCGCCCAGCCCGAGCCGTCGCGCTCCCAGAGCACGCGGTTCGCCTCGACCGCTGCGGCGGGGCCGACGGGCAGCCAAGCCGGCTCCCAGTAGAAGACGCCGAGGCCCGCGTCGCCGACGGCGGTGACCGCGGCGATCACGTCGCGCAGCTGCGTAGCCTGGCCCTGCACGCTCACGGGGTACTGACCGGTGGTGCCGGCCGCGCCGATGACGTTGCCGTACCCGTCGCCGTCGTCGAGGGTGCGCGCCCACGACGTCTCAGCGACCATGACCTGCTTGCCGTAGCTCGTCGCGATGTCGCTCAGCACCGAGGTGAGGTTCTCGGTGGTGCCGTGCCAGAACGGGTAGTACGAGCTCGCGAAGACGTCGTAGTCGACGCCGAACTGCGCGAGGCCGGCGGCGTAGGTCGCGTAGCGGCCGGGCGTCTCGGGGTTCGTGAAGTGCACCGCGACGAGCGCGTCGGGCAGCGTCTCGCGGGTGGCGGCGCTGCCCGCGGCGACGAGCGCCGCGAACTGGGCGTCGATCTCGCGGCCCGGGCGGGTGTGCCCGGCGATGGCGTTGTTCGTCTCGTTGCCGATCTGCACCATCGAGACGTCGACGCCCGCCGCCTCGAACGCCTGCAGTGACGACACGGTGAAGTCGTGCAGCGCGGTCACGGTCTCGGCGTCGGAGAGCCCGGCCCAGGCCTTCGGCGCGAGCTGGCGGCCGGGGTCGGCCCAGAAGTCGGAGTAGTGGAAGTCGACGAGCACCTCGAGGCCCGCCGCGGTCGCCCGCTGCCCGATCTCGACGGCGCGCGCGACGTCGACGTCACCGCCGCCATAGCCGCGTCCGGCCGCGTCGAACGGGTCGTTCCAGACCCGCACGCGCACGGTGTTCACGCCGTCGGCCGCGAGCACGTCGAACAGGTCGGCGGGCGCCCCCGACTCGTCGCGGAAGACGACGCCGCTCTCTTCGAGCGAGAGCACCGTCGACACGTCGACGCCGTTCACGAAGTCGGGCGAGAGCCCGTCGACCTTCTCGACGGAGATGCCCGCCTCGACGGGGCCGTCGCCCGGGGCATCAGCCGATTCGGATGCCGCGGCCGCCGAAGCGCCGGCGGGTATCGCGATCAGGGTGGCGAGCGTCGCCGCAAGGGCGGCGGCCCCGGCCCTTCTTGGATGTCTCTGCACGATCCGTTTCCCTCTCGATCTGGCAGCCTCGCGGGTCGCCGCCCGAGTCGGGCGAACGGATCCGCGACGTTGCGGTGTTCGTTCTGGTGGTGCTGGTGGTGCTGGTCGGGTGGGCGGCTGCGGTGCGGCAGCCGCCCGTCGGTGCGGCTAGCCTTCGTTCGTCGAGAGCCGGATGACGCGGGTGCCGCCGGCGGGCACGAGCGTCGAGGCATCCGTCGCCGCACCGGTCGCGACGTCGACGCCCGCTGCCGCGATCACGGCGTCGGTCTCGGCGTGGTTGATCGCGACGAGGTAGTGGGTGCCGTCGCCCGAGACGCGGATGACGCGTTCGAGGCCGGGCGGCGGCGTGGTGACCTCGAGGCCGGCGTCGGCGAGCACGCCGCCGATGAACGCGGCGAGTTCGCCGCCGTCGAGCTTCGTGGAGAGGTACCAGGCGGCGCCGTCGCCGAGCGCGTTGCGGGTGACGGCGGGCAGGCCCGCCGCCGGCCCGTCGACGAAGCGCTCAACGGCGGCCGCGCCCTCGAGGTGGATCTCGTCGGTCCACACGGCGCCGGTCGACCCGTCGGTGAGGGCGACGACGCCGCCCTCGCGAAGCGGCTGGAACTCCTCGATCGCAAGGCCGAGCACCTCGCGCAGGCGGCCCGGGAACGGACCGGCCGGCACGGCGTCGAACTCGTCGACGATGCCCGAGAAGTACGACACGGCGAGCACGCCGCCGCCCGCCACGTAGCCCTGCAGGTTCGCGGCCGAGGCCTCGTCGAGCAGGTACAGCGACGGCGCGAACACGGCCGAGTAGCCCGACAGGTCGGCGCCCGGGTGCACGAAGTCGACGGTCACGCCGAGCTGCCACAGCTCGGAGTAGAACGCCTCGAGTCGTTCGCGATGCGAGAGGTCGACCGAGGGCCGCCACTCGAGCTCCTGCGCCCAGAACGACTCGGTGCTCCAGATCACGGCGACGGATGCCTCGACGCGGCTGCCGCGCAGCTCCGACAGGTCGCCGACGAGCTCGCCGAGCCCCACGACCTCCTTCCACACGCGCGACGAGCGGCCGGCGTGGGGGAGCATCGCCGAGTGGAACTTCTCGGCGCCGAAGCGGCTCGCCCGGAACTGGAAGAACATGATCGCGTCGGCGCCGCGGGCGAGATGGGCCATGCTGTTGCGCGCGAGCTCGCCGGGGCGCTTCGCGACGTTGCGCGGCTGCCAGTTGACGGCCGAGGTCGAGTGCTCCATGAGCACCCACGGGCGGCCGGCCGCGAGCGAGCGGGTGAAGTCGGCGTCCATCGCGAGCATGACGTGGGCGTCGATGCGCGAGGCCGTGAGGTAGTGGTCGTTCGAGACGATGTCGACCTCGGGCGCCCACTTCCAGTAGTCGACCGAGGGGCAGCTCGTGGCCATGAAGTTCGTCGTGATCGGCTGCGCGGCATGCCGGCGGATCGCGTCGCGCTCGAGCACGAAGCACTCGAGCAGCGCGTCGGAGCTGAACCGCTTGAAGTCGAGCTGGTGGGCCGGGTTCGAGACGCTCGCCGACTGGCGGGGCGCGTCGACCTCGTCCCACTCGCCGTACACCTGCCCCCAGAACGTCGTGCCCCACGCGCGGTTCAGCGCGTCGAGCGACCCGTAGCGATTCGCGAGCCAGTGCCGGAAATTGACGACGGATGCCTCGTCGAAGCTCTCGGAGACCGGGGCGCCGTACTCGTTGTGCACGTGCCACATGACGACCGCGGGGTGCTGCGCGTAGCGCTCGGCGAGCCGCTCGGCGATGGCCGCCGCCGCGCGGCGGTACTCGGGGCTCGACGGCGAGACGATGCCGCGCGAGCCGAAGCCGAGGGCCACGCCGTCGCGGGTCACGGGCCGTGCCTGCGGGTACGCCTTCCAGAACCAGGCCGGCGGCACGGTCGTGGGCGTGCCGAGGTCGACGTCGATGCCGGCGCCCGCGAGCAGGTCGAGCACCTCGTCGAGGAAGGCGAAGTCGTACTCGCCCTCGCGCGGCTCGAGGAGCGCCCACGAGAAGATGCCGACGCTCACGAGGTTCACGCCGGCCTCGCGCATGAGCTCGATGTCCTCGAGCCAGGTCTCGCGGGTCCACTGCTCGGGGTTGTAGTCGCCGCCGAAGCGGATCGCCGAGGTGCCGGGCATCCAGCCGCTCGACGACGAAGCGGAAGCGGAAGCGGTTGCGCTCGCCGTGGCGGTGGTCGCCTCGGCGCCCGTGACGGGGGCTGGGCGTGAGGTCGGCGCAGGCTGCGAAGGCATGGAGTGTTCTCCCTTGAAACTGTGTGCGGTCACAGTTCTAACACAGGATGAGATCGTTACGCCATCTGTTGATCCCGGAGTTGACACGAAAGCGTGGCTGTGCGTTACTGGGATCGCTCACAGGCACAACGTGGTCCTCTCTCGATCGCGTGCGGCCACGGGGCATCCGCAATCACAGCTTTCGACAAGGAGGACGAATGCGTGCAGCATTCCGCACCGGCGCCGTTGCAGCCGTTGCCGCAGCAGCGCTGATCATGACCGGTTGCTCGGCAGATGCAGGCTCAGAGGGCAGCGCCGACGACCCGGTGGAACTCACCTACTGGGCCTGGGCGCCGAACCTCGACAAGGTCGTCGACCTCTGGAACGACGAGAACCCCGACATCCAGGTCACCGTCAACAAGCAGGACGGCGGCGACCCCGCGATCACCAAGCTGCTCACGGCGATCAAGGCCGGCAGCGGCGCACCCGACCTGATCCAGGCCGAATACCAGAAGATCCCGACGCTCGTCTCGAGCGACGCGCTCGCCGACCTCGCCGGCACGAGCGCCGCCGACCTCTCGGGCGAGTTCCCGTCGGGCGTGTGGGACTCGGTCACCCTCGGCGGCGACGCGCTCTACGCGATCCCGCAGGACACGGGGCCCATGATGTTCTACTACCGCGACGACATCTTCACCCAGCTCGGCCTCACCGTGCCCACGACATGGGACGAGTACGCCGAGACGGCACGCGCACTGCACGCGGCCGACCCCGCCAAGTACCTCGGCACCTTCTCATCGAACGACGCCGGATGGTTCGCCGGGCTCGCCCAGCAGGCCGAGGCCGAGTGGTGGTCGATCGACGGCGACGCCTGGGGCGTCGGCATCGACGAGGAGCCCACCCAGAAGGTCGCCGACTACTGGGGCGGACTCGTCGAGGAGGGCGTCATCGACAACAAGCCGATGTACACGCCCGAGTGGAACGCGGCCCTGAACGACGGCACGCAGGCCGGCTGGCTCGGCGCCGTCTGGGGCCCGGGCGTGCTGAGCGGCAACGCCGCCGACACCGCCGGGCTGTGGAAGGCCGCGACGCTGCCGAACTGGGGTTCCGACGCCTCCAACGGCAACTGGGGCGGCTCGTCGACGGCGGTCACCTCGCAGTCGAAGCACGTCGACGCCGCGGTGAAGTTCGCCACCTGGCTGAACACCGACCCCGACGCCGTCGCGGCCCTCGTCACCGAGACGGGCATCTACCCGGCCTCGACGGATGCCGCGGCATCCACCCTCTCGGAGGCGCCCGAGTTCTTCAGCAACCAGCCCGACTTCTACGACGTCGCGGCCGAGGCCGCGCAGTCGGTCGCGCCCTTCCAGTACGGCCCGAACGTGAACGTCGCCTTCAGCGCCTACAACGACGAGTTCGCGAAGGCCGCCGAGTCGAAGACCCGTCAGGCGTTCCTCGACGCGGTCGCAGCGATGCAGCAGATCACGGTCGACGACCTGGAGTCCAGCGGCTTCACCGTCGCCGAATAGCTCGAGTACGAGGGGGCGCTGCGCCGCGGCGCCCCCTCGCACCAGTTCCACTCGCCCCTGGAAGGACCGACACATGACCGCAACGGTCGACGCCCCGAGCGACGGAACCCGGCCGGTACGGCCGGCGCCGCAGCATCCGGCGAAACGGCGCAGCGCCGCCCGCCGTCACGTCACCCCGTGGATGATGCTCGCGCCCGGCATCGTGCTCTTCACGCTGTTCATGGCCGCGCCGATCCTCTACACCTTCGCGCTCTCCTTCCAGAAGGAGCTCGTGTCGGGGCTCGGCCTCGGCTCGGGCTCGCGCACCCGCGCCTTCGCCGGCCTCGAGAACTACATCGCGACGTTCACCGACCCCGAGTTCCTCGCGAGCGTCGGCCGGGTGCTCGTCTACGGACTCATCCTCGTGCCGACGATGCTCGGCCTCGCGCTGCTCTTCGCGCTGCTGCTCGACGCGCGGCGCACGGGAGCGAAGGGCTTCTCGCGGGTCTCGATCTTCCTGCCGTACGCGGTGCCGGCGGTCATCTCCTCGCTGCTCTGGGGCTTCCTCTACCTGCCCGCCGTCAGCCCCTTCTACTGGATCTTCGAACAGCTCGGCTGGGACGACGTGCCGTCGCTCCTCTCACCCGGCCTCGTCGTGTTCGCCATCGCGAACATCGGCCTGTGGGGCGGCGTCGGCTTCAACATGATCGTCATCTACACCTCGCTGAAGGCGGTGCCGACCGAGATCTACGAAGCCGCGCGCATCGACGGCGCGAGCGAGCGCCAGATCGCACTGCGCATCAAGGTGCCGATCATCATGCCCGCGCTCATCATGACCGCGCTGTTCTCGATGATCGCGACGCTGCAGGTGTTCGCCGAGCCGACGACCCTGCGGCCGCTCACCAACAGCCTCTCGACCACCTGGTCGCCGCTCATGTACGTCTACCGCGACGCGTTCACGCGCGACGACATCTACTCGGCCGCCGCCACCTCGGTGATCATCGCCGTGGCGACGTTCGCCATCTCCTTCCTGTTCCTCCGCGTCGTGCAGCGACGCGCCTTCGGCCAGGAGGACTGAGCCGTGACCATCACCAACCAGACCCGCGCCATGGTCGTGCCCGACTTCGACGAGGCATCCGATCGCCGCAGCCGAAGGGGCGCGAAGGGCGACCAGCGGATGCCCCTGGCCGTCGGCACCACCGCCGTGCTGCTGCTCGGCGCCCTCTACTGCCTGCTGCCCGTCGCCTGGGTCGTCATCGCCTCGACGAAGGACGCGTCGGAGCTGTTCTCGACGTTCACCTTCGCGCCGAGCACGCACCTGTGGGACAACATCGTCGAGCTGACGAACTACCGCGACGGCCTCTACTGGCGGTGGATGGCGAACACGGCCCTCTACGCCGGCTTCGGCGCGATCGTCTCGACCTACGTCTCGGCGCTGTCGGGCTACGCGCTCGCGAAGTACGTGTTCCCGGGCAAGAACGTCGTGTTCCGGGTGCTGCTCATGGGCGTGCTCGTGCCGGGCGTCATCGTCGCGATTCCGCAGTACCTGCTGCTCGCGCAGGTCGGGCTCACGAACACCTACTGGTCGGTGCTGCTGCCGCAGCTCATCAGCCCCTACGGCATCTACCTCGCCCGCATCTACGCGGCGGCCGCCGTGCCGACCGACATCATCGAGTCGGCCCGCACCGAGGGGGCGCGCGAGCTCTCCATCTTCCACCGCATCGCGTTGCCGATGATGGGGCCGGGGCTCGTGACGATCTTCCTGTTCCAGTTCGTCGCCGTGTGGAACAACTTCATGCTGCCCTACATCATGCTCGGCAACGACGAGCTGTTCCCGATCACGGTGGGGCTCTCGGGGCTCCTGAACCAGGGGGCGTCGCTGCCGGCGATGTACACGCTCGTGATCACGGGAGCGCTGCTGTCGATCGTTCCGCTCATCGCGCTCTTCCTCGTGTTGCAGCGGTACTGGCGCGTCGACCTCGCTGCCGGTGCCGTGAAGGCATGACCACTCATACACTGGCCACGTGACTGAGAACGCGCCCCGCCGGCGTCCTACCATCGAGGACGTCGCCCGCGAGTCCGGGGTGTCCCGCGGCACGGTCTCCCGCGTGCTGAACGGCGGTCACTGGGTGAGCCCCACCGCCCGCGAGGCCGTCGAACGCGCCATCAAGAAGACCGGGTACCGCATCAACCCGCACGCGCGGAACCTCGCGACGGCCCGGGCGAACTCGATCGCGTTCCTGCTCACCGAGTCGCACGACCGGCTCTTCGAGGACCCGAACTTCGCGGTGCTCATGCGCGGGGCGGCCGATGCGCTCGCCGAACGCGACCTGCCGCTCGTGCTGCTCATGGCGGGCTCCGACGACGAGCAGCGGCGCGCGACCGAGTTCATCACGGCCGGTCACGTCGACGGCGCCCTGCTCGTCTCCTCGCACCTCGGCCGGGAGGGCTTCCTGAAGTCGCTCGTCGATGCCGAGGTGCCCGTCGTCGCGTGCGGAGTGCCACTCGGCTACGAGCGCCGCATCGGCTACGTCGCCGCCGACGACCTCGAGGGCGCCCGCGACATGGTGGCCTACCTCCGCGACTCGGGCCGGCGACGCATCGCCACCATCAGCGGGCCGGTCGACACCTCGGGCGGCATCGGCCGACTCGAGGGCTACCGGCTCGAGCTCGGCGACGCCTTCGACGAGCGTCTCGTCGCCGTCGGCGACTACTCCCGCGCGAGCGGGGCGCAGGCCATGGCCGAGCTGCTCGAGCGCGCGCCCGACCTCGACGCCGTCTTCGTCGCCAACGACGTGATGGCCGCGGGCGCTGTCGAGGTGCTGCAGTCGCGCGGGCGCCGTGTGCCCGACGACGTCGCCGTCGCCGGGTTCGACGACGCGCCCATTGCGACGCGCGTCGATCCGGCACTCACGACGATGCGCCAGCCCTTCGAGCGCATCGCCCACGAGATGGTGCGCATGCTGCTCGACGTGATCGACGGCCGACCGGCCGGGCGCATGACGCTGCCGACCGAGCTCGTGCGGCGCGAGTCGGCCTGATCGCGGGTCGGAGCTGAAGCCGCGGCTGGCGCCGGTCTCTGTCAGCAACCCTCGGCGGCGTCAGCCCGCATGGCCCGCGGTGCCCGCGGCGCTCGCCGTATCGCGCGGCGCGTAGCGCGACAGCGTGATGCCGGTGCTGGTCGTCAGGCTGCTGAGCAACGTCAACTCCTGGTGCACCCCCTCGAACATGCGCTGACCGGTGCCGAGCAGCACGGGGTGGATGATCAGCACGTACTCGTCGATCAGCCCGGCACTCGCGAGCGCGCGCACGAGCTCGCCGCTGCCGAGGATCGAGAGGTCACCGCCATCCGTCGCCTTCAGCTCGGCGACCGTCTGCGCGGCGTCGCCTGCGACGACCGTGGAGTGCTGCCAGTCGAGTTCGAGTGAAGGGTTGCGCGTCACCACGTACTTCTCGGTGCGGTTGAGGTGCTCGGTGAACGGGTTGCCGTCGGTCTGGTGCGGCCAGAATGCGGCCATGTTGTCGTAGGTGCGATGACCGAAGAGCATCGCGCCGGTCTCGGCCATGCCCTTGCCCATCTCGGCGCCGAGCTCGGGATCGGCGTTCGCGCCGAGCGCCCAGCCGCCGAGGGCGAAGCCGCTGCGGGTGTCTTCGTCGGGCGACATCGGCGCCTGCATCACGCCGTCGAGCGAGATGTTGTTGGTCACCGTGATGGTGCGCATGTCGGTTCGTGCCCCTCAGCCCGGCGGGATGTTCTGGTTCAGCCGGAAGAGGTTGCCGGGGTCGTACGTGCGCTTGAGCGCCTTCAGCCGGTCGTACTTCTCCGGGCCGTACGCCTGGCGGATGCGCTCCTCGCCCTCGTCCATGAGGAAGTTCATGTAGACGCTCGTGTGGAAGGGCTCGAGCGCCGACCAGAAGTCGCGGACCCACTCGCGTTCGGCATCGAAGCCCTCGGACGACGCCGTCGCCGCGTTGATGTTGAACGTGTGCCCGACGCCGCGTCCGCTGAACGCCATCTCGTCGTCACCGACCCGCGCGACCGCACCGCCGACCTGCCAGATCGGGAAGCTCGTCAGCGGCGACTGGATGCGCCGCGTGTGCTCGACCGTGATGTCGATGACCTCGTCGCTCAGCTCGGCGACGTCGCACGAGCGGAAGTAGTACCAGCGACCGGGAGGGAACGACGGGTCGAACATCGCCTGGTGCTCGATGAAGGGCTTCGGCACGCACTGGTCGAGCACCGGCGAACCGAACTGCTTCATCGGGCGCACGACCCGCTCGCCCTCGTCGACCGGCCCCGTGTAGCAGCAGACCACGCCGACGATGAGCGTGCCGTGCAGCTCCGGGGGAACGAAGGGGAGCGGCGGCGCCTTGCGATGCATCACGATCGTCATCAGCTCGTCGGGCGCATCGGCGATCCAGTCGCGGTAGAAGCGCAGCACCTGCGGCGACTGCTCGATGGGCCAGAAGATGGGGCCGGCGACGACGGTGGGGCCGACCTCGCACAGGTTGAAGCCGAAGGCGGTGACGATGCCGAAGTTGCCGCCGCCGCCGCGCACGCCCCAGAACAGGTCGGCGTTCTCGGCCTCGCTCGCGATCACGCGCTCGCCCTCAGCCGTGGTGAGCTCGACCGACGACAGCTGGTCGATGCTCAGGCCGTACTTGCGCATGACCCACCCGATGCCGCCGCCGAGCGTCAGGCCGGCGACACCGGTGTGCGTGACGATGCCGCTCGGCACCGCGAGCCCCGACGGCTGCGTCGCACGGTCGACGTCGCCGAGCAGTGCCCCGCCCTGCACATGCGCCGTGCGCGCCTCGGGGTCGACGGTGACCGACCTCATCGGCGCGAGGTCGATCACGATGCCGTCGTCGCACACCGAGAGCCCGGGAAAGCTGTGTCCGCCGCCGCGAACCGCGACGGGCAGGCCGGTTCGGCGGGCGAACGTGAGCGCCGCACCGACGTCGTCGGCTCCGACGCATCGGGCGATCACGGCGGGACGGCGGTCGATCGAGCCGTTCCAGACCCTGCGGCACTCGTCGTAGGCACCGTCGTCGGGCCGCACGATCTCGCCAGCGAACCCCGATTCCAGCTCGCTGAACGCGGCTGCATCGACCGCCACGGCCATGCCGTCAAGCTACTCCTCGGGTCTCGTGCCCGCCAGCGGGAATCGAGCCGGGCGCGGCACCCGACACAACCCGGGTCCGGCGCCCGACACGACCCGCCGAGACATCCGCTCGATCGTCGCGGTATCGTCGTCTGGCCATACGACCGAAGGAGCTCGAAGCCCATGCCCGAACTCATCCTCGCCGGTACCGACCAGCAGACCGTGCCCGTCGTGATCTCGATCGCACAGGGCCTCGGCTACGAGGCGACGCAGCCGTCGCAGTCGAGCATCAAGCTCGAGCGCGGCAACCTCACCAAGACGCTGCTGCTCGGGGCGATGGCGGGCAAGAACTTCCACATCTCGTTCACGTTCGACATCGGCGTCGACCAGCACGGCAACACGTGGCTGCGCTTCGACCAAGATGGAGCGCTCGGCGCGGTCAAGGGCGGCGCCATCGGCTACGCGAAGAGCAAGAACGCCTACGGCGAGTTCATCGACGCGATGCGCGCCGAGACGACGCAGCGCGGGCTGCCGCTCGGCGAGCGGTAGCGCGCGGAGGGCGCGCTGAGCGGCGTTGCGGCGGGCGACGAGGGGGCGCTGCGGCGGGCTGCGATCGAAAGCGGGGTAAGTTCTCCGGATTACTAGGTCATTTGACCCACTTGCCCTACGCTCGATCGCACACGGTCGTTCGATGCGCAAAGGAGCGCCAATGCCCACCCTCTTGCACCGCGCCGCAGCAGGGCTCGCCCTCGCCACTGCGGCCGCGCTCGCCCTCGTTCCGACGGCCGCGGCGGCGGCCGCGCCGGCGGGCGCCGAGACGAGCAACTCCCGCACTGCCGGCAAGCCGGGCCACGGGGCATCCGGTCATGGGAAGAAGTCGACCGTGACCACCCCCGACGGCCGCGTCTTCATCACCGACGAGCAGGGCCGCGCGCTGCAGCTGCGCGGCTACAACGCGGCCAAGTACGTGCACGACCGGCTGACGCCCGACGACATCGAGTCGATGGCCGACCAGGGGTTCAACTTCCTGCGGCTCGTCGTGCAGTGGCAGTACTTCGAGCCGGAGCAGGGCGAGTACGACGAGGCGTACTTCGACTACGTCGAATCGGTGCTCGACGCGGCCGACCGCGAGGGCGTGCACGTCATGCTCGACATGCACCAAGACGTCTACGGCCCGGTGTTCGGGGCTTCTGGAGCGCCCGAGTGGGCGACCCGCACCGACGGGCTGCCCTTCGTCGACGACCCGGCGAACTGGTTCAACAACTACTTCCAGCCCGCGGTGATGCGCGCGTTCACGCACCTCTACGACGATGCCGACCTGCGCGCGGCGCAGCAGCAGCTGTGGGTCGAGGTCGCCGACCGCTTCGAGGGCCACGACAGCCTGCTCGGCTACGACCTGTTCAACGAGCCGTTCGGCGAGTTCGCCGAGGGCGAGGACTGGGTCACCGCCTCGGCGCGCATCGAGTCGACCAAGATCAGCGACATGTACGACCGGCTGATCGACGCGGTGCGCTCGGTCGACGACGAGTCGTGGATCTTCGTCGAGCCCACCGTGCTCGTCGGCTACGGCGTGCCCACGCAGCTCCGCACCTTCGACGACCCGAAGGTCGGCTACGCGCCGCACTTCTACAACACGGGCGTCGAAGAGGGCGGCGACTGGACCGGCGACGACTTCGTCGTGAACTACGAGGCCGCGATCTCGGCCTACCCCACGGCGAACGGCATGCCGATGATCGTCGGCGAGTGGGGCGTTCCGAACTCGCGCACGCCGGGCAACGCCGCGCTCGTCGCCGCGCAGGTCGCCGCCATGGAGCGCTTCGCGAGCGGCTGGTCGATCTGGTACTACTGCCGCGCAGACGGCGGCGGCTACTGCGCGATGGATGCCGCGGGCGGGGCCGCTCCCGGCAACGAGCCCGCATTCGGGCCGTACGCTCGAGCGATCTCCGGCGTGCCCGGTGCCGAGCACTTCGACGCGGCGAGCGGCGACTACACCGTGAGCTACACGGCCGGCCCCGGCCAGACCGAGATCTGGGTGCCGGAGACGGCCTACGAACGGGCGCCGAAGGTGTCGATCACGGGCGGCAAGGCGCACTACAACGCGAAGAAGCAGACCCTGCGCATCACGGCGAAGCCGGGGTCGGCGGTCACGCTGACGCTCGAGAGGTGAGCACCCGCTGACGCGTTTCCCATGACCGCGGCGCCGGCTCGATCCTCGGATCGCCGGCGCCGCAGCATTTCGCGGCAGCCACTCGGTCGACGACTCAGTCGAGCGAGAGCACGCCCTCGGGGTCGCGCACCGCGACGCGGGCGCTGCCATCGGGCGCGCGGCCGACGAGTTCGGGCGCCGCCGCGAACACGCGCTTCGATCCGTCGCCGACCCGGGTCACGCCCGTGAAGTCGAGCACGAGGCACGCGTCGTCGCTCACGAATGGGGCCAGTCGCGTGAGCACCTCTTCGGCGCCCGAGAACATGATCTCGCCGCGCAGCACCGCGACCGTGTCGACGCCCTCGCGCTCGAGCGAGGCGATCGGCGAGAGCGGCACCCCGTGGTGCTGCAGCATGTGCAGGCCGTGCCGCTCCGACAGCAGTTCGAGGGTCGCGACGCCGCGCACGCTGTTGCCGCGGGCATCGAGGCGCGGGCTGAACGTGCCGATGCCGAACTGCCCAGGCTGCACCGCCGCGATGCCGCCGCCGACCCCGCTCTTCGCCGGCAGTCCGACTCGCACGAGCCAGTCGCCCGAGGCGTCGTACATGCCGCAGCTCGTCATGACGGCGGTGGTCCAGCGGGCCGCGTTCTCGCTGACCACGCGTTCGTCGGTGACCGGGTTCACGCCGCCGGTGGCGAGCGTCGCCGCCATGATCGCGAGGTCGCGGGCGTTCACGGTGAGCGAGCACTGTCTGAAGTACGCGGTCGTCGCGACATCCGCCGTCGACCCGAGCGTGCCGGCCGAGCGGGTCAGGTGGGCGAGCGCGAGGTTGCGATCGCCGGTGGATGTCTCGGAGGAGAAGACCTCCTCGTCGACCTGCAGGTCGCGGCCGGCGAACCGCTCGATGCCGGCTCGCACGACCTCGAACTTCTCTGCGGCCGTGTCGCCGCGCATGAGCGACGTCGTCACGATCGCGCCGGCGTTGATGAGCGGGTTCAGCGGCCGGCCGGTGTCGGCCTCGAGGCTGATCGCATTGAACGGCTCGCCGCTCGGTTCGAGGCCGACGTGCTTCGTGACCTGGTGGAGGCCGAGCGCGTCGACCGCGAGGGCGAACACGAACGGCTTCGACACCGACTGGATCGTGAACTCCGCATCGGCGTCGCCGGCCTCGTGCACGACCCCGTGGGTGCTGGCGAGCGCTGCGCCGAGTTGCTCCGGCTCGACGTTCGCGAGCTCGGGGATGTAGCTCGCGACCTCGCCGTCGGTGCGTTCTCGCACCGCCTCGAGCACGGAGTCGAGCGCGTGTCGTACCGGATCTCGCAGATCGGCTGGCATGGGGTCAGCATACGACCGGGTCGCCGCGTGAGCGAGACCCGGTCGTCGTCTGGGCGGGGCGGTCAGCGCGACAGCGAGACCCCGAGCGTTGCGAGCACGCCGAACACCGTGCCCCACAGCACGATCGAGATGATCTGCCAGAAGATCACGGCATTGCGGTTCGCGCCGAACGACACCATCGCGGCGGAGGTGAACTGGCTCGGCAGGATGGCCGGGCCGACGAGGCTCACCCCGGCGACGCCGTACTTGTCGAACGCCCGGCGGATCTTCTCCCGTCGCGGCGACTCGTCGGGTGCCTCACCGACGTCGGACCCTGAGGCCGACCCGGCGGCAGCCCCGCGGGCGGCCTTGCCGGCGACGACCTTGCCGCGCACACCGTGCGCCGTCATCACGAAGATCAGCATCGAGATGACGTTGCCGACGACGGCCACGCCGATCGCGAGGGCGGTCGGCAGCCCGATCAGCACGCCGATGACCGCGCCGAAGTACGAGTCGATGAACGGGATCGCCGCGACGAGCATCACCCCGAACCACTGGAGGAACGAGGGGAGGGAGGTGGTGAAGTCCTGCAGGGCGTCGATCACGACGAGTCCTTTCGTAGGGAGTGTGAAGCTGCTCGGTCGGTGCCGGATGGCGTGGTTCAATCCTTCGCGGTGGGGCACCGCGGCGGCAGTGCCGCGGTGTCAGGCGATCGCGTGGGAATCCGCACCTCGGACCGTGACAAATGTCACTGCCCTAGGCTCGAATCCATGCCCGCCGAACCCGCCCGCAGTGTGCAGACCACGTGGTTGTACACGCTCGGGTCGATCGTCTTCTTCTTCGGATTCCTCGACCTCGTCGTCGTGCTGTCGATGCTCGAGACCTACTTGCGCACCGACGACGTCGTCACGGCCGTGCTCGTCGTGCTGCTGCTCGTCGCGTCGGCGATGCAGCTGCGGTACTGCTGGTTCCTGCGCGTCGGTCGCGGCGGCGGCCTGCCGAACCCGTGGTGGACCGCGTCGCTCGTGGTACCAGCACTTGCCGTCTGGGTGCTCGGCCTCTTCTCATCGGGCAACGAGCTCGCGGCCGCGGTGCCGCTCTGGGCGGCTGCCTCCCTCGTCGCCTGCCTGCTGCCGAAGCCGCAGCGGCGCCTCGTGCTGCTCGTCGGCCTCGTCACGGTCATCGCGCACCCGATGCTCGCCACCGCCGTGACGGGGGTGCCGTTCTCATTCGGGCGCAACTCCGACACGTGGATGATCGCCATCTTCGCCGCGATGCTGCCGATCATGCTGCTCACGAGCATGTGGTGGTGGGAGGTCGTGGTGCAGCTCGACCGGCATCGCCGCACGGCCGCCGAACTCGCCGTGACGCAGGAGCGACTGCGCTTCGCCTCCGACCTGCACGACATCCAAGGGCACCACCTGCAGGTCATCTCCCTGAAGTCCGAGCTCGCCGAGCGCATGCTCGAGATCGACCCGGCCGCCGCCCGCGAACTCGTGCACGAGACCCGCCTCATCGCGAAGCAGGCCCTTGAAGAGACGCGCTCGCTCGTCGCCGGCTACCGGCACGTCGCCTTCGACGACGAGCTCGAGAACGCCCGCGAGGTGCTCACCGCGTCGGGCGCCGAGTGCACCCTGCGACTCGGCCAGCTGCCCGCCGACGCCCTCGCGCAGAGCGCGCTCGCGTCGGTCGTGCGCGAGGCGACGACCAACATCCTGCGACACAGCGAGGCCACGACGGTGACGATCGAACTGACGACGACGGCCGAGCGCACGGAGCTCGCGATCGCGAACGACGGCGTGCCGGTGGCGGATGCCCCGGCGCCCGGCCTCGCCGCCTTGCGTGCCCCGGGCTCGGGGCTCGCCGGCCTGCGCGAGCGGCTCGCCGCCGTGGGCGGCACGCTCGAGACGTCGACGGATGCCTCGCGCGCCCGCTTCGAGCTCCGGGCCACGGTGCCCGTGGGTGCGCGGGTGACGGCATGAGCGGCGGCATCCGCCTGCTCATCGCCGACGACGAGCACCTCATCCGCGGCGCCCTCGTCGCGCTCCTGAATCTGGAGCCCGACATCGAGGTCGTCGCGAGCGCCGACAACGGCGTGACCGCCGTCGAACTGGCGATCGCGACCGCGCCCGACGTGTGCCTGCTCGACCTCGAGATGCCGCACGCCGACGGGCTCGAGGCCGCCGCGCGAATCCTCGCCGAGGTGCCGACGCGCGTCGTGATCGTGACCCGGCACGCGCGCCCAGGTGTGCTGCGGCGCGCGCTGGCGTCGAAGGTCTCGGGGTTCGTGCCGAAGTCGACGCCCGCCGAAGACCTCGCGCACGTCATCCGCGACGTCGCAGCGGGGCGCCGCTACATCGACCCCGAGATCGCCGCGACCGCGCTCACGGCGGAGCGCTGCCCGCTCACCGATCGCGAGCTCGACGCGCTGCGCTTCAGCCGCTCGACGACGAACGTGCAGCAGATCGCCGAACGCCTGCACCTCGCGCAGGGCACCGTGCGCAATTACCTGTCGTCGGCTATGACGAAGCTCGACGCGTCGTCGCGGCACGAAGCCGCCGAGAAGGCGTGGCAGCAGGGCTGGATCTGAGGGCTGCGCACGCGCGGTGCGGCGCTGCCGATCAGGGCGCGAGCCCCGGCACGAGCATCTCGACGCTGCGCTCGGCGAAGGCCGCGGCATCCGTCACTTCGCGCTCGCCTTCGTACGCGGCGAGGAATGCGCGGTGGAACGCGACACCCACGATCAGCCGAGCGGCCGACTCGAGATCGGCATCCGCGCGGATGCGTCCGGTCGCCTGCTCCTCGCGGAGCAGGCGTGCAACGAGTGGCACGACCCTCTCGGGGCCGTAGCCGCGCGCACGCACTCCCTCGCGATGCTCGGCGAGCAGTTCGGGCGCGCCGAAGATCGACGCCGACATCGGAAAGGTGCGCGTGAAGAACGAGAGCAGCGCGGTCACGATGCCCGCGAGCGTCTCGGGCAGCGCACGGTCGGTTGCTTCGGGCAGTTCGATGCGCGGCATCCGCTCGGTGAGCACGGCGAGGAAGAGCTCCTGCTTGTCGGCGAAGTGCTTGTAGATGAGCGCTTCGGAGCACCCGGCGGCGCGGGCGAGCTCGCGGGTCGTCGCGCCGACCACACCACGATCGACGAGCACGATCGCGGCGGCGTCGAGGATGCGGTCGCGGGTGGTGGGGAGCTGCGGCATCCTGGCCTTCCACTTGACAGGTGAGTGTTTGCTCACCGTATCATCGAAGCGGGTGAGTAAATGCTTACTCACCCGACTTCGACCGAGGGATGAGTCATGAGAATCGCAGTACTGGGAGCTTCGGGCCGCACCGGCGGCCTCATCGTCGACGAGGCGCGAGCGCGGGGCCACGAGGTGGTCGCGGTCGTGCGGCGACCGGCATCCGCGCCGAGCGGCGCCACCGAGCGCATCGCCGAGGGGCGCGACGCCGACGCGCTCTCCGCCGCGCTCGAGGGCGTCGACGCTGCGGTGTTCGCGATCGGGCCGACCTCGGCCAGCACCGACCACACCGTGATGCGCGAGAGCATGCCGGCACTCGTGACCGCCATGCGCGCCGCCGACGTGCGACGTCTCATCGTCGTCAGCGCGAGCGGGCCGTTCAGCGACGGCGACGACCCGTTCCTGAGGTTCGTCGCGAAGCCGATCGTGCAGCGCATGCTGCGCGAGCCCTTCTCCGACTTCGTCGCGACCGAGCCCGTCGTGCGATCGAGTGCGCTCGACTGGACGATCGTGCGACCGCCGCAGCTCAAGGACGGCGAGGCGCGCGGCCGCTACCGTCGCGCGAACGGCGGGGGAGTGCCGTTCGGCATCTCGATCCGCCGGGCCGACCTCGCCGCCGCGGTGCTCGATGTGCTCGACGACGACGCAACCGTCGGGGCGACGATCACCGTCGCGGCGTAGGCGAAGGACGGTGCGGCCGCGCGGTCGTGCCGGTGCTCGGCGTCGGGTCAGCCGTCGAGCACGTCGAGGTCGACCTCGATCTCGTCGCCCTCGCCGATGCCCTCGGCTTTCAGCACGGCCTTCTTGAGCGGCAGCGCGTAGGTGTCGCCGCCCGGGAAGATCGAGGTGCTCCAGGTCGTGCCGCCGACCGTCGCGACCACGCGCACGGAGTCGAAGCCGCGCGGCATCCGCGGCTGGTCGGAGATGTCGGCGCTCGGCTCGGGCGGCACGTCGACGAAGAACCAGTTGCGTCGCGCGGTCCATTCGTAGATCTCGGCGGTGAAGCGGATGCGCATGTCGCGATCGTACTCGTGGCCGATGAGACCGGCGCCGCGACGTCAACCGGGCGCGTCTAAGGTAGGGCGGTTCATCTGAGGTGGCCGGCGCCCGTCTGAGGTGCTGATTCCCGCCGAAGATGAGGCACTCGCCCGATACGCACCCCCTACCTCAGCGAGGAATCTGGTCTCAGTGGCCGGAACCCGGCCCAGCAGGTCTCGAAGGGATCGGAATCATGAACCTCGCATACGGCTACGTTGCACAGACGCTGCAGATGCACGACGAGCTCGACGCGGGTCGCCTCAACGAGCGGCGTCGGAACGCCGCCGACCGCCGAGCGCTGGAGGGCGAGCGCGCCGACGGCGGTCACGGCCTCGCAGGCCGGTTCGCCGAGTGGCGTCAGGGCCGCTCGCGGCAGCGCATCCACGGCCTCCCGGCCGCGCACTGATCGGGCGACCGTCTCGGTCGCTCCTGGTCCGGCCCCGCCTCATGGGCGCGGGCCGGAGTTCTGCGTCGGTCAGCCGGCGGCCGCGATGACCTCGCGGTGCAGGGCGAGCAGGCTCGCCGTGCGGTCGGCCGGACCGCGGCCGAAGCCGCACTCGGTGCCGATGCCGAACGAGCCGACGCCCGCGGCCGCGAACGCCTCGCGGGCGGGAGCGATGCGGGCGAGTGCACCGTCGACGCCGTCTTCGTGGTGCACGAGGCCGAGGAACGGCGTCGTCCCGGCGGGCAGCGCCCACCCCGCCAGCGGCGCGAAGTACGCGGCATCCGCGCGCTCGATCGGCACGGGCAGGTGCACCCAGTCGATGGGCCGGTCGAGCTGGGCCCCGAGGGCGTTCGCGACGGCGACGAGTTGGCCCGCGTCGGTCGGCTCGACGAAGTGCTTCTCGGCGACGTCGCCGTAACAGAGGTGGAACCCGAGCTGCGCTCCCGCAGGCACGTGAGCGGCGAGTTCGGCGGCCAGCCCCGCGATCGCATCGACGAGCCCCGGGGCCTCCGCGACGCCCTCGGCGAAGAAGGCCTCGAGCGGGCCGCCGCCGAGGCTCACGCCTTCGAGGTAGGCGAACTCGGTCGCCAGGTCGATCTGCACGGCGAGGTCGTCGGCCGGAATCGCCGCGGCGATGCGGTCGACCTCGGCCGCGAGGGCCGCGGCGTACGCCGGGTACACGGCGGCGCGATCGGCCGGCGCGACATACGTCGTGATGGGTGCGAGCGGCGACGGCAGGCACACCTGGAAGCGCGTGCCCGCGGCGATGACGCCCGCGTCGCGCAGTCGTGAGAAGTCCGCATAGCTCGACGCCGCGGCATCCGCGTAGCCGAGCGAGCCGAACTCGAGGTCGGATGCCTCGACCGAGCCGTCGAGCACGAGCGGGCGCAGGTCGAAGCCCGCGACGATGATCGGGTCGATCGGCACGCGGGCGAGCCCGTCGACGGCGTCGAACGCGGCGCCCTGGAACAGGATCCAGTGGAACCGCTCGCCGACCTCGCCGTCGGGGATGCGCGCGAGCTCGCCGCCGAGCTCCGCTGCGACGACGCGGAAGGTCGCCTCGGCGGTGGGCTGGTTGATCGATCCGACGAGGTGAGCACCGGTGACGCGGGGGAGTTCAGGCATCCAGCAATCGTAGATCGGCGCCGCGGCGCATGACGCGAGAGCATGCCGAACACCCCTCGGGCGGGGTCTTGCCGCGGCATCCCGCTCGTCGTAGGGTCGCATGCGACGTCGCCACTCACCGACGATCGGAGTCGACATGCCCGCCACCGCGCTTCCCTCGAACGGCGATCCGCTCGGCCCCGCGAGCGGACCGAAGACCTGCGATGCGAGCGGCATGGCCGAGATCCACCGCTTCTTCCGTGCCGGGTTCGGCGAGGGTCGCGCGCTCGTCGAGGGCGTCAGCGAAGCGGATGTCTCGCATGCCGACGTCGTCGGCGACCACCTCTCGATGCTCTCGGTCGGGCTGCACGCCCATCACGAGGGCGAGGACACGATGCTGTGGGGTGCGCTCGAGCAGCGCGCGCCCTCGTGCGCCGTGCACGTCGCGCGCATGAAGGAGCAGCACGCGCTGATGCTCGTGCACCTGAACTCGCTCGACGCCGCGCTCCCGGCCTGGCGGGCGAGCGGCCGGTCGACGGATGCCGCGGGCGTGCTCGCCGCCCTCGACGGCATCACCGCAGCCCTCGCCGCGCACCTGCCCGACGAGGAGACCAACATCGTGCCCGTCATGGAGGTGACGCTCACGCCCCAGGAGGTCGACGCGCTCGCGGATCACGGCCGCAAGGCGACTCCGAAGGGCAAGACCTTCGTGCAGCTCGGCGCGATCCTCGCGGCGCAGCCCGATGGCGGCGCCGAGTGGCAGCGCACGCACCTGCCGGCGCCGGTGCGGCTCATCTGGCGCGTGGTCGGCAAGCCGAAGTACGAGGCGAATCGCGCCGCGTTGCTCGGGCGGCGGTGATCGGGCGGTCGCTTTCGTCCGGTCACCCCGTGATCGCACGTTGCACTCGTCCGTGGCCGCACTCGACTCGTCGTCCCAGATTCTGTGTGCCAGTTCCTCCTCATCGATGAGGGGGAACTGGCATATCGATTCACGGAACATCACGACTCGATTCGCGGAGCATCATGACTGATTTCCGCTACCGGAGCAGGGCGACGGCGGCCCGGCGAGGGAGATGATGGAGTCATGACCCGACGCCATGCCATGCTGCCGACAGCGCTCGGCGAGCTGCTCGTCGTCGCCGACGGCGAGGCGCTGGTCGGCATCTACTTTCCGGGACACTGGCACCCACCGGCATCCGGTTCGATCGGTGTCGAGGTGGAGGCCCGCGGCGACGCCCTCATGACGCGACTCGGTGCCGAGCTCGCCGAGTACCTCGCCGGCGATCGAGCGGCGTTCGACCTGCCGATGGCGCCGGTCGGCGACGAGTTCCAGCAGGCCGTCTGGGCGATGCTCCGCGACATCCCGATCGGCACGACGACGAGCTACGGCGAACTCGCCGCGCGGCTCGGCGACCGCAACCTCGCGCGTCGTGTCGGCAACGCCGTCGGGCGCAACCCGCTCAGCATCATCGTGCCGTGCCACCGAGTGGTCGGCGCCGACGGGTCCCTCACGGGCTACGCCGGCGGACTCGAGCGCAAACGCCACCTGCTGGAGCTCGAGGGCGCACCGGTCGTCGCGCAAGGGCGGCTCTTCTAGCGGATACCGCCCCCGACACCAACGGGACGCCGGGCCGGAAGGGAATGGCCGCGACGTACAATCGCGGTGAGGGCGAAGCCCCAGGCCGAGATTCCGGCACCGGTGCGACGGAGGGGCCAGGATGTTCCGTTCGAAGAAGAAGCTCGATGATCTGATGGCGCAGCTCAGGCCCGACCTGAGTCGCGAATCGCTCGGCGTCGGGCCCGACTTCCCGGGCGTCGCCCCGAACCCGCTCCTGAGCGGTGATGCGCGGAAGCGCAATGCGGAACTGCGTACGGGCGCGCTCGCGCTCGGCGTTCTCGTCGACTGGCGGGAACTCAACAGCAACCCACGCGTGGTCCTGATGTTCGACGTCGAGACCGCCGACGGCATCTCGTTCCGCGGTATCGCAGACGAAGACCTCACGATCACCGAGCTCACCCGGCTCGCCCCCGGACAGGCGTTGCCCGTGCGCTACCGGCCTGCCGTCATGGACCACTACGTCGCCCTTGCGCGCGACGCGGACCCCGCCCATGTGCAGCAGCTCTCCGACGAGATCGCCGGCCGCAAGCGGACCTGACCCGAAGCCATCGGCCGGGTGCGGTCCTAGGCGTCGGTGACGGGTCGCACCGCGTCGCCGACCGCGATCGATCCCGCCGACTGCGGCACCATGAGCACGCCGAACCACGTCTGGCCGCCCCATCGGCGGTGCTTCGCGAGCGTGCGGATCGGCTCCTTGCCGCGAGTGATGGTCTCGGGGTCGATCGTCGTCATCACGCAGCGGTCGCAGACCTTCGTGATGCGGAAGCGCACCTCGCCGAGGTCGACGAACGGCCAGCCGTCTTCGGCGAACGGCTCGTCGCCGTCGATCACGATGTTCGGCCGGAAGCGCAGCATGTCGAGGTACGGCGTCTCCTCATCAGTCCAGGCGTTGAGCTGGGCGAGCGACGCCTCGCTCGCGAGCAGAACGGGGGCGGAGTCGGCCAGGGTCAGTCGATCCCCGGCGAGGCCGCCGTTCTTCGGGTTCACCGTGCGTTCGCGCGGATCGGGCTGCCAGACGAGTCGTGCATCCATGCCGAGCCGCGCGCTCAGCCAGGCGGCGGCCTCGTCGCCGGCGGGCAGCGCGCTGCCCTGACGCGAGTGGCCGACGGGGATCGGCGCGGCATCCGTCGGGAGGTCGACCCGGAGCGGGTCGCCGGCGCCTCCGCGCTCGCCGAGCAGGAGCCCGCCGTCGGCGAGCAGCTCGGCCGTCAGCGCGAGCATGCCGTTCTTCTCGCGAGCCGTCACCTGGGCGCCGGATGCGTCGACGACGCCCCAACGACGATCGCCCGCGAGACCCCACGGCAGCACCTCGGCTGAGTCGACGTCGAACCCGGCGAACGACTTGACGGGATGGATCCGGAGGCGGGTCACGTGCATTCGAGCATGCTAGCGAACCCCGCCGGGTCGGTCCTGTCGGTGGCCGGTGGGAGCCTTCGGGCATGGCAATCCATGAACATCGCATCCCGCTGACCATCGACTACGTCGAGATCTCCGCCACCGACCTGGCCGCCGCGCAGGCGTTCTACGGCGAGGCGTTCGGCTGGCAGTTCACGCCGTACGGCGACGAGTACGTCGGCATCCGCACGTCGGCCGAGGCCGAGGGCGAAGAGGCCGGCGGGCTCACCCTGGCCGCCGAGATCCCGAAGGGCGGACCGCTCGTGCTGCTCTACAGCGACGACCTCGATGCCACGCTGGCCGCGGTCACCGCCGCCGGCGGCACGGTGATCAACGGTCCGTACGAGTTCCCCGGCGGTCGTCGCTTCCACTTCACCGATCCGAGCGGCAACGAACTCGGCGTCTGGTCCGAGCGGTAACCCGCAACGCGTGCCCCGGCAGGCTCACCAGGCGATGAGCTTGACCGGGGTGACGCGGAGCACGGTGCTGTAGCGCGCGGCCATCGAGGCGGGGGTGAGCTCGAGCGGCGGCAGGTCGTCGGCGTACTTCGCGAAGTAGTCGTCGCCGATTCGGGGCATCCACTCGGGCGAAGCGCCGTCGAACACCTCGACGGTGCCCTGCAGCACCGTCAGCTGCTCCTCGTCGGCGCCCGATTCGAGGTGCACGAGCACCTTCGGATCGCGCTTCGCGTTGCGCACCTTCACGGCGCCCGGTTCGCTCAGCACGATGACGGCGCCGTCGTGCCAGAGGTACCAGACGGGCACGGCGTGCGGAAAGCCGCTGCGGCTCGTGCTCGTGAACCACGCGATGCGCTCGACGGCCAGGCGGGCGAGGGCGCGCGCGTGCAGATCGTCGGCGGGGTCGAGCACGAGCGGTGCGGCGTCGGTCATCGTCTTCCTTCGTTCGGCGTTCTCCGACGCTACCGGGCGCGACGGGTTCAGCCAGATTTGTGTTGCGGAATGCAACAGACAAGCCTATTGTTGCAATAAGCAACAGGAGGAGCCATGGCCAGCGGATCGAACAGCGGAACGCCGACGGAGCGCGGCAGCGCGACGGCCGACATCCTGCGTGCGCTCATCGTCATCAGCCGCCGTGGCGTCGCCGACGCGCGCATCGCGAACATCAGCCTGAGCATGACCGACCAGTCGATCCTCGGCTACATCGTCGACCACCCCGGTTGCCGTTCCATCGACATCGCGCAGGCGTTCCGCCTGAACCGCTCCACCGTCTCGCGTCAGCTCTCGGGCCTCATGAAGCTCGGCGTCGTCAGCGAGAAGTCGGATGCCTCGGGCCGCGGCCGCCCGCTCGAGCTCACCGATTCGGGCTGGGCGGCCTACGACGAGGCCATCGGCATCCTGCAGTGCGTGGTCGACGAGAACCTCGACGGCTGGACCGACGCCGAGGTCGCCCGCTTCGCTCACGACCTGCAGCGATTCAACACCGGCGCCGCGGGGGAGACCCGCCCGCGGCATCCGTTCGAGGCGCCTCCCGCGTCTCACGACAGCGCCCCACAAGGGACGGAAGGAAAGAAGGAACAGCAATGACCGCACTGCGCAACATCACCGTGCTCGGCACCGGAGTGCTCGGCTCGCAGATCGCGTACCAGACCGCCTATCGCGGCTTCGACGTCGTCGCGTACGACATCGACGGTGCCGCGCTCGAGGCCGCGAAGCAGCGCTTCGCCGGACTCGCCGACACGTACGTGGCGGAGGGAGTCGAGGGTGCCGCCGACGGCACGGCGCAAGAAGCCCTCGGCCGCATCACCCGCTCATCCGATCTCGGCGAGGCCGTGGCGAATGCCGACCTCGTGATCGAGGCGATCCCCGAGAACCTCGAGATCAAGCGCTCCACCTATGAGCAGCTCGCGGCGCTCGCTCCAGAGCACACGATCTTCGCCACCAACTCCTCGACGCTGCTGCCGAGCGACCTCGCGTCGTTCACCGGCCGTGCCGACCGATTCCTCGCGCTGCACTTCGCGAACCGGGTCTGGGCGCACAACACCGCAGAGGTCATGGGCACCGAGGCCACGAGCCCCGAGATCTTCCAGGCCGTGGTCGAGTTCGCCGGCGAGATCGGCATGGTCCCGATCGAGATCAAGAAGGAGAAGGCCGGCTACCTGCTGAACTCCCTGCTCGTGCCCTTCCTCCAGGCGGCCGGCGAGCTGCTCGTCGACGGCATCGCCGAGCCCGACGCGATCGACAAGACCTGGCGTATCGGCACCGGCGCCCCGATGGGGCCGTTCCAGATCTACGACATCGTCGGCCTCACGACGGCCTACAACATCTCGATGATGGGCGGCGCGAAGCAGCAGGCGTTCGCCGCGCTCATCAAGGAGCGCTACATCGACCAGGGCAAGCTCGGCGTCGCCACGGGCGAGGGGTTCTACAGCTACCCGAAGGGCGAGTAGCCGCGAGCGCCGGGGTCGCAGCACGCGTGGGTCAGACCCACGACCGTCGCGCGGCCTCGGCGCCGAGCTGTATCCGGGTGGTGACGCCCGCTGTTTCCATGAGCTCGGCGACGCGCCGCTGCACGGTGCGCACCGAGATGCCGAGCTGCGCCCCGGCCGCTGCGTCGGTGAGACCGAGCAGCAGGAGCTTCAGCAGGTCGCGGTCGACCGCGTCGTGCGTTCCCGGCAGTTCGCCGGTCGAGATGAACCCGGTCGAGGTCGCCCAGTACTCCTCGAAGATCGCGATGACGAGGTCGAGCAGGCCGCTCGGATGCACGAGCAGCGCCCCCGATGAACGATCCTCGCCGCGTGAGCGCATCGGCAGCAGCGCCATGTCGTCGTCGGCGATGATGAGCCGCGTGGGCAACGTCGGCAGCACGCGGATCTCTTCGCCGTAAGGTGCGGACTCGCGCGCGGCATCGATGAACCCGGGCCACTCGAGCACCGCCTTCTCGACGATCACGCGATAAGTCACGCCGCGCTCGAGGGCGTCGTCCTCCGCGGTGTTCTGCTCGGCGTCGAGGAATGCCACGTCGCTCAGCATGAACACCCGCACCTGTTGCCTGGCCGACGCCTGCAGCTGGGCGAAACGCTGGCGCACGGCATCCGCACCGATCACGACGTCGACGACGTCGGGCGTCTCCCGCTGGGCCGCCCCGCGCCGGTAGATCTCGCTCAGTTCGACGAGCGCCTCGTGCGCCTGGGTGAGGCGCCGCTCGCGATCGAGGAGCATCGGCTGCAGCGCGAGCGACGGCGGCGAGGCGACGACCCGATCGGGGGCGGACGCCTGCCTCGCGAGCAGGCCGAGTCGCTCGAGCTCGGCGACGATCGCGCCCACCTCGGCGGGCGACTTCGCGACGGATGCCGCGAGCTCGTCGACGCTCGCCGACGGCGACTGCAGGATGAGCCGGTACAGCGCGGTGTGCTCGTCGTCCAGTCCGATCGCTTCGAGCACGAACGCCTTCCGTTCCTCGTCACGCCGATCCGCCGTCGTGGCGGATCGAAGCCATGGCATCTCTCCGCCACCACACTAGCCACCGGCCCGTGAGAGGTTGCTTGGCAAGTCAGTCCGAACGCGTGAGAGGTATCCCTATGCCACGAAGCATCAGACCATCCGCACATCGACGCCGATCGATCGCAGCCGCCATCAGCGGGCTCGCGATCGGTGTCGCCGGCGTCGGCGCGGCCGCACTTCCGGCCATCGCCGACCCGGCCGGGGGCGGCACCCCGCCCCCGGCCTCGACGTCGGCACCCGCCCCGGCGGGCGGATCGCACACCGTCACCCTCATCACCGGCGACCGGGTCACCGTGACCGATCTCGCCGGCGGCACGCACGCGGTCGAGATCGACCCCGTCGACCCCGGCGAGGGGTTCCAGACCCTCGACGTCGCGGGCGAACTGCACGTGCTGCCTCGCGGAGCGATGCCGTACGTCGCTGCGGGCGTCGTCGACGGCGACCTCTTCAACGTCAGCCGGCTCATCGAGTACGGCTACGACGACGCGTCCGTCGATGCGACGCCCGTCATCCTCGAACTCGAGGGCGACGCGGCAGCGCGCAGCTTCGCGGCACCCGTGCCGGGCGTCGCGCTCGGCACGCCGCTCGCGAGCATCGGCGGTGCAGCCGCATCGGCCGATCACGCGAGCGCCGAATCGACCTGGGCCGCGTTGACGGATGCCGCGGCATCCGATGCCCGGAGCTTCGGCGCCGATGAGCCCGACGCGGTGAGCCTCGGCGGCGGCGTCGCGGCGATCCACCTCGACGGCAAGGTGCAGGCGACGCTCGACGAGAGCGTTCCGTACATCGGCGCACCCGAGGCGTGGGCGGCCGGGTTCACCGGCGACGGCGTGACGGTCGCGGTGCTCGACACCGGCTACGACGACACCCACCCCGACCTCGCGGGCCGCGTGCTCGCCGAGTCGACGAGCTTCGTTCCCGACGAACCCGTCTCGGACGACCCCAACGGCCACGGCACCCACGTCGCCTCGACGATCGCCGGAACCGGCGCCGCGAGCGGCGGCACCCACCGCGGCGTCGCCGACGGCGCCGACCTGCTCGTCGGCAAGGTGCTGAGCAACGCGGGCGAGGGCCAGGACTCGTGGATCATCTCCGCGATGGAGTGGGCCGCCGAGCGCGCCGACATCATCTCGATGAGCCTCGGCACGCGGTACGGCGACGACGGCACCGACCTCATGTCGGTCGCGCTGAACGAGATCTCGGCCGAGACCGACGCGCTCTTCATCGTCGCCGCCGGCAACTCCTCGGCACCCGAGACGGTCGGCTCACCGGGTTCGGCCGCGAGCGCGCTCACCATCGGATCGGTCGACGACCCGAGCGGAGAGCTGTCGTGGTTCTCGAGCCAGGGCCCGCTCGTGCGCTCGGGCGCGATGAAGCCCGACCTCGCGGGCCCCGGCAACGACGTGACCGCCGCCCGATCGGCCGACAGCCCGGGCGAGGGCTCGTACATCGGCATGAGCGGCACCTCGATGGCGACCCCGCACGTCGCGGGCGCCGCGGCGATCGTGAAGCAGCAGCACCCCGAGTACACGGCGGCGCAGCTGCGAGCGGCGCTCACGAGCACGGCGACGGATGTCGGGCTCACGCCCTACCAGGTCGGCGCCGGCGTCGTCGATGTGGCCGAGGCGATCGAGGCCGACATCGTGGCTTCGGGTTCCGGCGACTTCGGCATGCTCTCGTGGGGCGAAGACGACGCCCCCGTCACCCGCACGATCGAGTACGCGAACCGCGGTGACGCCGAGGCGACGATCGAGCTGACCGCGACGCTCACCGACACGACGCCCGGCGCGGGCGGCGGCGGTCTCGAACCCGGACGCGCGGCCGCCGAGGCATCCGACGTGCTGACGATGGATGCAGCTTCGCTCACGATCCCGGCCGGCGAGACCCGCTCGGTCACCCTCACCGCCGACCCGGCGAAGGTGCCCGCCGGAGCGCAGCTCTCGGGCACGCTCACCGCGGCGATCGACGACGACACCGTCACGCGCACCGCGCTCGGCATCATCGCCGAGGCCGAGCGCTACGACCTCACCGTCACGGCGACCGACTTCGACGGCGAACCGCTCGCGACCTACGGATGGATCTGGAACGCCGAGACCGGTTGGTACACCTCCTTCGGGGTCGACGGCGAGACCACGCTGCGGCTGCCCGCGGGCCTCTACTCGGTGATGTCGTTCATGGACGTCGCCCGAAACGCCGACACCCAGGCGATCGCGCTCGTCGGCGACCCCGACGTCGTGCTCGAGGGTGCGACGACGGTCGCGTTCGACGCCCGTGCCACCGAGCCCGTCACCGTCGACGTCGGCGAGAAGGGACTCGAGGCGACGGTGCGCCGCATGGACTACCAGGTCGACGGCTTCACCGGCAGCGCCATGGCCCCCGTCTGGGTCGATGAGCTCTACGCGCAGCCGATGGACGCGCCAGAGGCCGAGAGCTTCGACTTCACGACGAGGTGGCGACTGCAGGAGCCGACCCTGTCGCTGAAGGCCGGCAAGGAACAGCTCGACCTCATCGCACAGGCGGGATCCACGCTGCTCGACGGTGAGATCCGCGCACGTGCCGTCGACGTCGGACTCGGCAGCGCCGAGGAGTTCGCGGCGGTCGACGTGACGGGCAAGGTCGCGGTCGTGACCCGCTCCGACGTCGTCTCGGCTCCCGAGCGTTCGGCCAACGCCGTCGCCGCCGGGGCGGCACTGCTCCTCGTCGTGAACGACGCCGACGGCGAGCTCAGCGAGTGGGTCGGCTCCGCCGACTACCTCGCCGACACTCCCATCCCGGTCGCCGCGATCAGCGGCGTGCAGGGTCGACATGTGCTGGAGGCGATCGCGAAGAAGAAGGTCACCGTCGCCGGTGAGGGCATCGTCGACGCCGACGAGATCTGGGACATCGCGCGCTACAGCGACGGCGTCATCCCCGAGAACCTCGACTACCGGCCACGCAAGCTCGCCCGCATCGACACGACGTACTACGGAGCGCCCGCCCTCGTCGGCGAGTTCCGGTGGGACTTCGTGCCGGGCGTCGAGTACGGCACGGGCTATCCGATGCGCACCACGCGCGGCCTCGAGCGCACCGAATGGGTGAACACCGACCAGGTCGAGTGGTACCAGGACG
This sequence comes from Agromyces sp. NPDC056389, assembly GCF_042262385.1. NCBI lineage: Bacteria > Bacillati > Actinomycetota > Actinomycetes > Micrococcales > Microbacteriaceae > Agromyces > Agromyces sp. NPDC056389. The sequence goes on along the minus strand of NZ_JBHJPN010000001.1, from coordinate 1,640,370 downwards.
CGACCGTCGTCGACGCCGGGTGGCAGATCCGGGACGTCAAGCGCGGCTACGCGCCGGGCGAGCAGCTCGAGTCAAGCTACTTCGGCGCGATCGTGCGGCCCAACGTCGGCCCGGGCTACTGGGCGCCGAACCGCAGCGGCGACTACGCGCAGGTCAACCTGCCGTCGTGGGCCGACGGCGCGACCCCCGACCGCACCGGTGCGTTCGACACGTACTCCGGCGCTGAGGACCGGTCGCAGCTCATCGAGGTGTACCTCGACGGCGAGCTCGCCGACTCGTCGGCGTACCAGGGTGCGACCGTCTGGGGCATCCCCGACGGCGAGTCCGAGTGGCGCGTCGTCGACACTGCGACGCACGACGGCACGTACCTCGAGTCGTCGACGTCGACCAGGACGGAGTGGACGTTCACCTCGACCGGATCGGCCGACGACCGCGCTCGCCAGCTGCTGCCGATGATGCAGGCGTACTACGAGGTCGACCTCGACGAATCGGGCGTCGCCGGAGCCGGGCGCAAGCGCGGTGCCCCGGTGAAGCTCGAGCTCGAGCTCGGGCACGTCGCCGAGGCATCCGGCATCGCGGCCATCGCCGACGCGACGCTCGAGGTGCGGATCGACGGCGGCGAATGGAAGCCCGTCGCGCTCGACGTCACCTCGGCCGACGGCACGGTCGACGAGCCGTCGGAGGACGGCCCGCCGATGTTCTCCGAGGGTCGCGACGTCGTCACGGCCTACGCCGCGAAGCTCCGGGTGCCCGACGCGGGTGCATGGGTCGACCTTCGAGTGACGGCGACGGATGCCGCGGGCTCGACCTTCACCCAGGAGATCGAGCGGGCGTTCGAGGTCGCTGCGGCGAAGAAGGGCGGCGGGCACGGCGGGCACTGACCGCGACCGAAGAGGTCGCCGGTTGCCGGTGATCCGATGAACGGCTGAGGCTCGAGCGACACCGACGCTCGGGCCTCAGTCGTCGCGGTCGGCGCTCGGCTTCTCGTTGCGCCTGCGGCGCGGTTCGTCGAGCCCGATGTGCACGCGCGTGCGCTTGCGCTCGAAGACGATGAACCCAGCACCGAGCGCCCAGAGCGGCAGTTGGGTGAGGAAGGCCAGGCGGAACGCCGCGAGGCTGTACGTGTCGGGCGTGCCGGCGCCCTGCGCGTCCATCGCGACGCCGATGAGCAGGATCGCGAGCAGCGCGGCGAGGAACCCGCCGACGTTCACGATGCCCGTCGCGGTGCTGAGCCGGTGGCTCGGGTTGTAGGTGCGGGCGTGGTCGAAGCCGATCATCGATGCCGGGCCGCCGGTGCTGAGCGCGAGGGCGAGCGCGAAGAGCAGCCAGAGCGGAGCGGGGCCCGGCCACAGGATGACGGCGAGCCACGCGACGACCTGGATGCCGATGATCGGCAGTACGAGCATGCGCGAGCGCCGCATCGGGTGACGACTCGAGAGCGCCCCGATGACGGGGCCGACGACCATGCCGGCGACGACGTAGACGCTGAAGATGAGCGAGGCCATCGCGGGCGTGAGGCCCTCGCCGACCGTGAGGAACGGGAATCCCCAGAGGAGGATGAACGCCGTGCCCGAGAACGGCGTCGTGAAGTGCGACCAGAACGCGAGCCGCGTCGCCGGGTGCGCCCACGACTCCGTGAACCCCTGGCGGAGGTCGGCCGACGACGTCACGGCTCGAATGGCGCCCGTCCGGGTGTCGACGCTCACGTCGGCGTCGCGACCGGGCGGGCGATTGCGGATCACGGCGAACGTCAGGACGGTGAAGAGCACGCCGAGCCCGGCGAGGCTGCCGAACGCGACGGTCCAGCTCGTGGCGTGCATGAGCGCAGCCAGCGGAAGGATCGCGAGCAGCTGGCCGCCCTGGCCGACGATGCCGGTCAACTGCACCATGAACGGCGCCTGCCGCACGGGGAACCAGACCGCGACGACGCGCAGCACGCTCGGGAAGATCGCCGCATCGCCGGCGCCGAGCAGGATCCGGGCGAGGATCGCGGTGCCGACGTCGGGCGCGAACGCCATCACGAGTTGGCCGGCCGCCATCAGGAACATGCCGATCGTGATGATCGGGCGCGCGCCGAACCGGTCGAGCAGCACCCCGACGGGGATCTGCATCGCGCCGTAGACGAAGAGCTGGATGACCGCGAACATCGAGAGCGTCGAGGCATCCGCGTCGAATCGCACGGCGGCGTCGACGCCGACCGCCGAGAGCGAGGTGCGGTTCGTCACCGAGAGCATGTAGGCGGCGACGCCGACGCCCCACACCAGCCAGAGACGCCATGGGCGCACGGGCTCGGGCAGGATCGTCACGGGCTCCCCACTGCGGCTCATCCGACGACGGACGACTCCGGTCGGTGGTTCCAGCGTATCCCGAGGGGCCGGGCCCGAGCGGCGGTCGTCTGCTCGCAGGCCGGCCGGTGGTCGTCTTCCCACTAGGCTTCTGGGATCATGAGCCGAGCATCGGGGGAGTCGCGCGCGCGAGTGACGCTGCGCGACGTCGCGGCCCATGCCCGCGTCTCGGTGGCGACCGCGTCCTACGTGCTCTCCGGCACGGAGCAGGAGGGGGCGCGGTACTCCGACGAGACCGCCGAGCGGGTTCGGGATGCCGCGGCCGAACTCCAGTACCTTCCCAACCGCATGGCCCGTTCGGTGCGCACCGGGCGAACGGGCGTCATCCAGCTCGTCCTGCACATGCTCGGCGACCCCTGGACCTTGAGCATCGCGGAATCGTTCACCGAGCGGGCACCGGAGCACGGGCTGACGACGTTGATCGCCATGGACTCCGACTTCGCAGCGGCGCTCGCCCGGAGCGAGTTCGACGCGGCGTTCGTGGCGGCCGCCGGCGTCGCGGAGACCGCGCAGTGGCGCGCGGTGCTCGGGCCGCTGGCCCGCAAGGTCGCGGTCTACTCCCCGGTACTCGAGCCCGACGGATTCGACGTGATCCGGTTCGACGATCGGCGGGCCTCGCGGGTGGCGGTGGAGCACCTGCTCGAGCGTCGCCGTCGCGTCGGTTGCCTGGCGGTCGCGGCCGACGTCGACCAGCCACGGGGGAGCGCTCGCCGCCAGGAGTACATCGAGGTGCTGCGCGAGGCGGGCCTCGGTGTCGCCGAGGGCGATATCGCGGAGTACGAGAAGGACCTCCTCGACCCGTATCGGGCGGCCCGCGCGCTGCTCGACCGTGCGGACCGCCCCGACGCCGTCTTCGCCGAGGCGGACTTCGCCGCATTCGCGGCAGTGCACACGGCGCGGGAGCTCGGGCTCCGCGTGCCGGAAGACGTCACCGTCATCGGCATCGGCGACTCGCGGCAGTCCGAGCACGCCGACATCAGCTCGGTCGGTGCAGTGGACATGCGCGCGCGGATCATCGAGTTCGTGCTCGAGCGCGCGCTGGATGCGACGACGCCGACGAACCGGATCCTCGACCTCGAACCGACGCTGTTCGCGCGCGGATCGACGACGCCGTAACCAGCCTTGACGCAAACGTCACATCTTTGCTAGCTTCTGCGTAATCGTTTAAGCAACTTCCGCTGTCCAGCGGAATCGACTGGCGCCGCAGTGCTGCGGCGGAGAGGAATCGACATGCGATCACGAGTCTTCCGGTACGGCATGGGTGTGTTGGGAGCGGCTGCGGCGGCGAGCCTCGTCCTCACCGGCTGCTCCTCCGGCGGCGGTCAGGCCGCCGGCGACGGGCCGGTCACCCTGAACTACACGATCTGGGACCAGAACCAGGAGCCCGCGTTGCGCGAGGCGGCCGACGCGTTCGAGGAGCAGAACGAGAACGTCACGGTCGACATCACCGTCATCCCGTCCGCCGACTACTGGACGAAGATCCAGATGCAGCTCTCGGCGGGTTCCGGACCGGACGTGTTCTGGGTGAACGGGCCGAACTTCCAGCTGTACGCCTCGAACGACCAGCTCGCTCCGCTCGACGACGCGGGCATCGACACCGGTGACTACCCGGAGTCGCTCATCGACCTGTACTCGTACGACGACACGCTCTACGGGGCACCCAAGGACTACGACACGATCGGCGTCTACTACAACAAGGCGCTGTTCGACCAGGCCGGCCTCGAGTACCCCGCCGCCGGATGGACGTGGGACGACTTCGTCACCGCCGCCGAGAAGATCACCGACCCGGCGGCCGGCGTCTACGGCACGGCGGCCGCGCCCTACGGCCAGATGACCTACTACAACACCGTCTTCCAGGCCGGCGGAGAGGTCCTCACCGACGACGCGACGAAGTCCGGCATGGACACGCCCGAGGCGGCGGAGGGCGTGCAGCTCTGGGTCGACCTGATCGAGAAGGGTGCATCGCCGACGCTGCAGCAGCTTGCGGACACCTGGCCCGGCGACACGTTCAGCTCGGGGAAGATGGGCATGTTCTTCGACGGCTCATGGGCCGCCGGAACCTACAGCTCGGCCGAGGCGATCAAGGACGTCGTCGGCGTCGCCCCGCTCCCGGCCGGCCCCGTCAGCGACACGTCCGTCATCCACGGCCTCGCCAACGCGGCATCCGCGAGCTCGAAGAACGTCGAGTGGGCGAAGAAGCTCGCCGTGTTCCTCAGCGGTGAGGAAGGCGCCGAGATCCAGGCGAAGACCGGCACGGTCATCCCCGCCTTCAACGGCACCCAGCAGGAGTGGGTCGATGCGCTGCCGACGATCGACGCGCAGATCTTCCTCGACGAGGTGGCGAACGCGACGCCCCTGCCGATCTCCAAGAACACCGCGGCCTGGATGCCCATCGAGGAGAAGTACATGAAGGAGATCCTCTCTGGGCAGACCGACACCGAGACAGGTCTCGCCGCCATGGCCGAGGAGATCGACGCGAAGCTCGCCGAGGAGTAGGGCGAGCATGATCGACACCGCCATCGACGAGGTCGCCCCGGGCGCTGCCATCGCGCAGCGCCCGGGCGGCCCCGCCGCACCGAAGCGCCGGTCGCACGGCCGCAACCGGGCGTGGTGGGCCCTGCTGTTCATCGGCCCCGCCGGCCTCGGGCTGCTGGTGTTCTACATCTGGCCCATCGCGCGCGGCATCTACCTCTCGTTCCAGAAGGTCGGACCATTCGGCGGCGAGACCTTCGCAGGGCTCGACAACTTCATCACCGTCTTCCAGGAGCCCGACCTCGGACGGGCGCTCGTCAACACCCTGCTGTACGCCGGGATCGCGCTGCTCGGCATCCCGATCGCCATGGTCGTCGCCGTCCTCCTGAACACGCGAGGGCTGCGGTTCCGCGGCCTGTTCCGCGTGCTCTTCTTCATCCCGGTCGTGACGATGCCGGTCGCCGTCGCCCTCGTCTGGAGGCTGCTGCTGAACGTCGACTACGGCGTCGTCAACCTCACCCTCGGTGCGGTCGGGCTCCCCGGCCTCGCGTGGCTCTCCACTCCCTGGGTGAACATCGTCATCCTCGCCGTGATCGGCATCTGGATGGCCCTCGGCACGCAGATCATCATCCTGACGGCCGGGCTCCAGGGCATTCCCGAATCACTGCTCGAAGCCGCAGAGCTCGACGGGGCCGGACCGATCCGCCGATTCTGGTCGGTCATCGCCCCGCTGCTCTCGCCGACGACGTTCCTGCTGTGCGTGCTCAGCGTGATCGCGTCCATGCAGGTGTTCGATCTCGTCTATCTCATGATCGACCGGATCTCGAACCCGGCCTTCGCCCAATCGAAGACGCTCGTCTACCTGTTCTTCGAGAAGGGCTTCATCCAGCACGACCTCGGGGCAGCCGCGGCGATCGCCTGCATCCTGCTGCTGATCATCCTCGGGCTGAGCGCCGTGCAGTTCTGGCTCCAGCGGAAGTGGGTCCACTATGAGTGAGACGACCGCAATCCTCCAGGTCGACGCGGGGCGGAGCCGCTCCGCCGGGCGGTCGCTCGTCTGGGTGTACGTGCTGCTGATCGCAGGATCGTTCTTCATGGTGTTCCCGTTCATCTGGGAGATCCTGACGTCGTTCAAGACCGTCTCCGGCGCCTCGTCGGTGCCGCCCCAGATCTTCCCCGACCCGATCACGTTCCGGGCCTACGACAAGGTCTTCGACACGCTTCCGTTCTGGAACCTGCTCGGCAACTCGGTGCTGCTCACCGTGCTCCGCACGGCCGGCCAGGTGATCCTCTGCACCATGGCGGGGTACGGATTCGCCCGATTCTCGTTCCCGGGCAAGAACTTCCTGTTCGTCGCATTCCTCGCGGTGCTCATGGTTCCCGGCCAGCTGTTCATCCTGCCGCAGTACGAGATCATCCAATCGCTCGGACTCATCGGCACCATCACCGGCATCGCCATCCCGGGTCTGTTCAGCGTCTTCGGCACCTTCCTGCTGCGGCAGTTCTTCCAATCGCTGCCGCTCGACATGGAAGAGGCAGCGCGGCTCGACGGCGCCAACGAATGGCAGATCTTCTGGCACGTGATGCTGCCCCTCGCGAAGCCCGGGATCATCGCCCTCACCGTGCTGACCGCGCTGTGGTCGTGGAACGACTTCCTCTGGCCCCTGGTCGTCGCCGGCAACGTCAACTCGATGCCGTTGAGCGTCGGGCTCAGCCTGCTCACGGACCTGCGGCTGAAGGACGACGCGCTCCTCATGGCCGGAGCGCTGCTGAGCTCGCTGCCGATGATCATCGTCTTCCTGGTGCTGCAGCGCCAGTTCATCCAGGGCATCGCCTTCACCGGGTCGAAAGGTTGAGAAACAGAGATATGGAAAACACACGGATGCCGGTCGGCGTCATCGGATTCGGGGTACGAGCGCTGCTCACCGAGGAGCTCATCGCCCGGCCGGACGTCGAGATCCGGGCCATCTGCGACCCGTCCGAGTCCGCGCAGGTGCGCGCCGGCGAGCAGTTCCCCGAGGCGCTGATCACGGGCGACCTCGACGAGCTGCTCGCCGCCGGCGTCGAAGCCGTGTTCGTGCTGACGCCCGACCACACCCACGCCGAGGTCGTCGGCCGATGCCTCGCCGCCGGAGTCGCCGTGTTCTGCGAGAAGCCGATCGCGATCTCGGTCGAAGACGCCGATCGCATGCTGGAGCTCGCCCGGTCGACCGGTGCCCGGTTGTACCTCGGCCACAACATGCGGCACATGCCGGTCGTCCGCCTGATGCGCGAGATCATCCAGTCCGGTCGCATCGGCCAGGTGAAGGCGATCTGGTGCCGGCACTTCGTCGGCAACGGCGGCGACTACTACTTCAAGGACTGGCACGCCGAGCAGTCGCAGGTGAACTCGCTGCTGCTGCAGAAGGGCGCCCACGACATCGACGTGATCCACTGGCTCGCCGGCGGGTACACCCGGCGGGTCTCCGCCATGGGCGGCGTCACCGTCTACGGCGACCCGGCACTGCACGGCACCCGCGCCGGCGAGATGATGACCGACTGGATCAGCGTCGACAACTGGCCGCCGACGGCGCAGACCGGGGTCAACCCGAATGTCGACGTCGAAGACCTGTCGATGGTCACGATGCGACTCGACAACGGCGTGTTCGCGAGCTATCAGCAATGCCACTACACGCCGGACTACTGGCGCAACTACACCGTGATCGGCACCGAGGGGCGGATCGAGAACATCGGTGACGGACCGGACGGCGTCGTCAACGTCTGGACGAAGCGGCATCCCGGCTTCGCCGCGCCCGACGAGGCGATCCAGATCCCCGAGGCATCCGGATCGCACGGCGGCGCCGACCCGGTGCTGCTCGACGAGTTCCTGCGGTTCGCCCGGGAGGGCGGAGCCACGGAGACGTCGCCGATCGCGGCACGGCAGGCCATCGCGGTCGGCGTGCTCGCCGCCGAATCGTTGCGGAGCGACCAGGGTGCCCGCACCGTGCCGCCGCTCGCGCCGGAGCTGATCCGATACTTCGACGACGGGCAGCCGGGTTCGCACGGCGGCGTCCCCATGGCCGCCACCGTCGCTGAACACTGACCCCCATCCAGCACCATCCAGCACCACCCGGAGAGGCACGCCTTCCGCGCACCCGACGCGTGAGCCATTCCCGATCTCGATTCACCGAAGAACCGATCATCCGCAGGAGGACTCATGAAACACACGCGAACGAAACCGATCGCGATACTCAGCGCCTCGGCGCTCATCACCACGGCGATGGCCCTCGGCGCAGCCGCCGGTCCGGCGAACGCCCAGCAGGTCGGCGGGAACGCGCCGTTCATCAACTCGTGGTTGGTCTCCGGGCCGTTCGACACCCCGGTGGCAGATGAGATCTACGGGTGCGAGATCGCCGAGGCGGTGAACCTCGCTCGAACCGCGAAGGCCACCGCCTCGTCGTCGCTCGACGCGAACCCGCCGGCCCAGCTGATCGACGGAGACCTCCGCAAGCAATGGGTGGCCGAGAACGACGCCGCTCCGACGGTGACGCTCGCGTGGGACGCGCCCATTTCGCTCAACGAGGTGCGGCTGGCGCAGTGGGGCGACGCCCGCCATGTGAACGGCTCGTACGCACTCACCTTCACGCTCGCAGACGGATCGACGATCACGTCGCCGACGGTCGCGAGCACGTCGGGTTCGCCGTCGTCCCCGACCGTGTACTCGCACGGCGAGACGATCGCCGACGTGGTGTCGATCTCGGTCGCCATCGACGCCGGACTGACGCCGTACCCGTCCGTCACCGGTCTGTCGGAGATCGAGGTCTACGAGCGCGTCGAACCGGCCGAAGGCGAGGCGTCGATCGATCCCGCCGTCGGCGGGACGCTCGGTGACGACGCGGAGTCGAACGAGTGGGAGTACTTCGACGACCGCGTGTACAACCGCAACTACGACGACTACCAGGACCTCTACGGCTACTACTCCGTCAAGAAGGGCGAGGACACCAGGAACAAGTTCGTCTACGCGCACACGTACGTCTACAGCCCCGAGGCGCGGAAGGGCTTCGTGAACGTCGGCGCGAGCGGCTCGTACCGTCTCTTCGTCAATGACGACTGCGTGACCGGGACGAGCACGCCCGTCGAGGTGCAGAAGGACTTGACCAAGCAGGAGGTCGACCTGAAGCAGGGCTGGAACAAGGTCCTGCTCCAGATCGAGCACACCTACACCGAGGACGTCAACGGCAACGGCGTGCCGATCGCCAAGGACCAGGACGTCGCCTACCTCGGCTTCTACGGCCGGGTCGGTGACGCGAACGGCAACCGGATCGACGGCATCGTGAGCTCGGTGAACGGCCCGTCGGACAAGCTGAAGATCGACACCCGCCCTCTCGAGGCGGCCGGAGCCGACGAGAAGGCACTGCCCGACGGCGCGCTCCCGACCGGATACCTCGAGTGGCCGTACGTGTGGAACAAATCGGTCACCGGGAGCCAGCACGGGGTGTCGGCTTCTTCGTTCCAGTTCATCGCGAGTGGCGGAGAGCCCGGCTACACCTGGGAACTCGTCGACGGCGAACTCCCGAAGGGGCTCGAGTTGAACGCCGACGGCACGATCGCCGACGGGCTCGTCGACGGCAGACCCGACCTCGCGAGCACGAAGGGCATTATCAGCCCCGATGCGCGCATCGGCGACTACGAGTTCACCCTCGAGGTGACGGATGCCGACGGCGCCACCACGACGAAGGACTTCACGCTCACCGTCGAGGACCGCCCGAACCGCAAGTTCGAGGAGGGCCGGGTCGGCGCGCTCACGCACGCCACTCCGGTCTACAGGTACTTCGTCGACCCGAACTACTCGGTGGATCAGTGGGCGCAGCGCGCGAAGGAGCAGGGCCACTCGCTGGTGTCGATCGAAGCGCTCCAGCAGAACTACTACTGGCCCTCGAAGTTCGCCGACCCGGCGCACGACCGGAACAAGTACCTGCCGAAGGACGCCGACGGCAAGGTCGTCGACGGGCTGAAGCCCTTCGCCGACGCCGTCAAGCGCTACGGCATGGACTTCGGCCTCTACTACGCCACCGAGGGCGGCGGCCTGCAGCACTACTCGACCGACGTGTTCGTGCAGAACGTCGAGGACCTGCTCGACCGCTACGACCCGGCGTACCTCTACTTCGACGGTCCGCAGACGATGCCCAACGCGAACTACGACGTCATGTACAGCGCGGTGCGCAACCACGGCGCCGAGGTGATCATCGATTCGAACGCCTGGGGTGAGGAGTACGGCGACCCGGACCTCCGCACCGCCGAGGCATCCCACATCTTCGCCAACACGAGCGCCGATCACCTGGTGAAGCGCACGCCGATGGAGCCGTGGAAGATCGTCCTCACCGATCACGAGCGCTCGCCGTACTACGGACAGCGCGATGACTTCCGGCTGGTCACGCAGGAGATGATCATGAACGCGGGGCGCGGCTACGTCGACAACAACGACCAGACCGTGACCAACAGCCGCGGCCCGAACTGGGATTCGCCGACCGACATCGCGACTCGTTACCCGCGTGCTGCGCAGGAGTACATCGATGTGCGCGAGGGCCTCGCGGACTGGTTCGCCTCGTCCGGCGTCGACCTGCACGAATCGACCACCGGCACGACCCCGTTCTTCCTTCCCGGCTATGGCTACGACGACGACGGACTCGGCAACTACGACCGGTTCGCCTTCCCCGGGGCCGACGTCGGCCCGCAGTGGGGCTATGCCACCCGCCGCGACAACGTCATCTACCTGCACATCCTCGCCGGACCCGACGGGAAGAAGGGCTTCGACGCTCTCGAGGGTGGGCGGCTCTCACTCGGTGGCATCGAGCACGAGGTCACCGCGGTCACGCACCTGAACACCGGAACGGAGATCTCCTCGTTCACCCAGGACGGGGAGGAGGTCGCCCTCGACCTGTCTGCCGTCGCGGTCGACCCGGTCGACACGATCATCAAGATCGAGACGGATGACGCGGCGCGCACCTACGAGCTCACCGACGCGACCATCGACGCCAGTCCGCTCCGATCGGGGCGCCTGAAGCTCATCGCGGGCGGGTACATGACGTATCCCGCGCTGGCGGCGGAGCTCGACAAGGTGGTCTTCACCGCACCGGACACCGGTGTCGCGAAGGTCAACCGGAACGGGACCGTCATCCCGCGCGCGGACGGCTCGGTGGAGGTCGAGGTCGCCGTGAAGTCGGGCGAGGTCACGAAGAAGACCCGCGTCACCGTGTCGGTGAAGGACGGCGTGGCGTACATCGGCGACGACCTGTCGTCGGCCGTGCTGCGGATCGGGGGCAAGGAGGCGTACACGGAACTCCCGATGAACGCGCAGCCGGACTACGCCCTCGAGGGCCGCTCGGGTCACGGCCAGTCCGTGCGCCTGGATGCCGCCGACATCACCTGGCATGCCGGCATCGTCGACCTCGACGGCGGCACCAAGACCGAGCCGATCGCCATCACGGAGGTCGACACCTTCGGCTTCGCGAAGGGCAGGGTCACGACCCCGCAGGTCGCCGAACCGACGCGCGGCGTCGTGTGGGCGGAGGTCTCCCTCGACGGGAAGACCGTCACCAGCAACCGGGTGTTCCTCGACCTTCTGCCGACCCGCGAGGTCGCGGCGACCGCGTCGGTCACGACGAGCGACGGGTCCGAGACGGGGTCGAAGCTCACCGACGGCATCGTCATCGATGCGGAGCACCTCACCGGATCCGGTTGGAGCACGGCGGCCGACGGAGCGTCGTGGGCCCGATTCGACCTCGCCGCCCCGGCCGAGCTGTCCAGCATCGGTCTCCAGTTCAACAAGTCCGGACAGCGCTACGCGAACACGCCGCGGAAGATCGTCATCCAGACGAGCGTCGACGGCGACACCTGGACCGATGCGCAGTCCGCGGCGGGTCCCGATGGGTCCGTGTACTGGGGTGCAGTGAACGCCTACCCGGTCACGGGGGTCGCGCAGCACGTGCGGATCTCGTTCCCGGAGGGGTCGGCCGGCGCCACGCTCGACCTGCTCGAAGCGCAGATCCATGCCACGCACGAGATGACCGGACTCGCGAGCATCGAGGCGGAGCCGAAGCTCAGGGGCAACAAGCGCACCGCCAAGGTCGAGGTCACCGGTACCTCCTTCCAGGGCGATGCCGTCTCGGTGCGGTCCAGCGCGGTGAAGATCGTCACGGGCGATGCCGATGTCGTCGCGGTCGACTCCCGAGGGGTCATCTCGGCGGTCGGTGAGGGGCGGGCGACGATCACGGTCGACGCGAACGTCGACGGCTATCGGGCGTCGGACTTCTTCGACGTGATGGTCGATGCGGATGGCCGTCTGTCGCTGCCGATGTTCATGGAGAGCGTGCAGCTCTCGCTGAGCGGCAGCAGCGTGCGCGTCGGGCACCCGGTGGTGGCGGACGTCGAGGCGAAGCTCAACACGGGAGCTGCGGCGAACCCGGCTGAGCTGACCACGAAGCTCGAGTTCAGCGACCCCCGGTTGGCACAGGTCGAGGGCACGAACACGATCGTGCTGCCCGAGCCGGTCGCGGGTTCCGTCTCCGCGACGGTGCGGGCCACGGTCACGTTCGACGGCCAGACGCTGACGTCGGGTCCAGTCGCGCTGACCATGACGGGCGACAACCTCGCGAGCGCGGCGACCGTCACGGTCTCGTCGGTGCGCGACCGCAGCGGCGTGCCCGACGGCGACGACCGGGATGACCGCTACGTCGGCGCGAAGGCGGTCGATGGGGACACGGCGACCTCATGGGCGTCGAAGCAGACGGATGTCTCGCCGTGGGTGAGGCTCGACTTCGGCGGCCCCGTGCAGGTCGACCGCGTCAATCTCGTCGATCGCGGTCACGACGTCAATCAGATCGTCGAGGGACTGCTCGAGTGGGAGGGCGGCAGCAAGCACGTCACGGGGATCCGATGGGAGGGGCAGCCCGACAACATGATCACGCTCGACGCACCGGTCACGACCTCATGGCTGAAGTTCACGATCGATCCCGACAACGTGTTCGACAACCAGGTGGTGCACGGTGAGGCCGGCCTGGCCGAGTTCGGCGTGTACGCGGCCGCGGCGGAGCGCAGCATCGTGTCGGCGACGTTGGTCGCGGCGGAGACCACGATCGGTCAGCAGCCGACGCTGCCGGCCGAGGTCGGTGCCGTCTACAGTGACGGCACCACCGGTGCCGTCGCAGTCAGCTGGGACGCCGTGCCGGCCGAGAAGCTGGCCGAGGCCGGATGGTTCATCGTCGAGGGTGCGCTCGAGGGCGGCGAGGTGCGGGCCCGAGCGGTCGTCGCGGTGCGGTAGCCGCAGCACGGAGAGCCGGCCCGGCGCCCCTTGACGGGGTGCCGGGCCGGCGGTGTCGAACGTCGGATTCGACGGCCGGGTCGACGGCTACCCGAGCAGGTGCGCGAGCACCCGCTCGACCACCGCTGCGCGCTCGGCATCCGACGACAGCTGCTCGAGGCCGAAGCCGAAGAGCAGTGAGTCGGGTGTCGCCGTCGCCGCGATGATCGCGCCGAGCCCCTCGGTGCGCTCGAAGTTCGAGCTGTTGCCTGGGCTTCCTTCGGGTGCCTCCAGCACCTGCCACGCGCCGAGGCCCGTCTCGAAGCCCTCGGTCTGGGTGTCGGTGCCCGCGACGACGAGCTTGGTGTCGTCGAGGATGAGCCCCATCTCGCCCGAGGACGGGTCGGTGACGTAGCTCACGACCACCTCGACCTGACCGCCCGCGTAGGCGCTGAGGTCGAACGCCACGGGCACCCAGCCGCCGGAGGACCCGGTGAACGAGTTCCACGAACCGCTCGAGCCCGTCGGCGTGCACGGGTTGCCGCCGGTCAGGTAGTGCTCGAGGTTGGCATGCTCGGCCAGGAGGAATCCGGCCTCGCATTCAGCAGGAACCTCGGTCGAGGTGCCGCCGTTCAGGTCGGGGAGCGTCGTCCACTCCTCGGTGCCCACCGGACGCGCTTCGACGATCACGTGGTCGTAGCCGACCTCCGTCTCGAAGGCCATCTGCGCCTCGAACGTCGGTGCGTCGGCCGCCGGCACGCCGGTGAGGTCGAACGTGCGAGCCAGTCGCTGGTAGCCGTCGTCGATGTGCGTCGCCGCGACCGCCCACGCTCCCTCGACCGGCACGACCCGGCCTTCGGCATCGACGTAGTCGGCCGCGGCCCAGCTCTCGAACTGCGGGAACTCGGCCACGGGCAGCACCTCGCTCGTGGGCGTGAACGCCCCGACCTCGTCGATCGGGTTGTCGACCGTCGCCGGTCCGCCGAAGAGCGCCTCGACGCCGGTGAGCGGCTCGGCCGTGCCGGTCACTCCCGAAGCGACGAGCGGCGTTCGGTTGTACCCGCCCAGCCAGTACTGCGTGAAGTCGTCGGCCAGCAGCAGGCAGTCCGAGAAGATGTCCTGCGTGACCACGCAGTCCTCCTCCGGCGCGCCGTCGAGCCCGTAGTAGATGCCGCCGAGCGCGTCGCCCAGCAGGCCGAAGTACCCGGCGGTCTCGCCGGAGACCGCGAGCCTGCCGCCCTCGTTCATCCAGTCGCGCACCGCGATCGTGAGGTACTGCTGCCGTTCGGCGACCGAGAGGTCGGGGAGCGGTCCGAACTGGAAGGTGTCGGTCAGCGCGTCCTCCGGGTCCTGCGTGAGCCGGTTGTCACCGAGGTACCAGAACGCCGACTCGTAGTGCGACAGCACGGCGAGCGGATGCGGCACTCCTTGCGCGTCGACGTCCCAGGTGTCGGGCGTCACGCCGTTCGCCTCGATGGCGGCGACGTGCTCGTCGAGGTACTTCGGCTCGGTCGTGCCCGGCGGGTAGGTCGGGTTCACGCCCGTGTAGTCCTCGTTCGCGATCACGAGCACCGGGTTGCCGGTGTCCTGCGCGAGCGTGTAGGTGAAGTGCTCGCTCTCGATCTTCTTGAACTTCTCGCCCTTCAGCACGTCGCGGATGGACGGGAACGCCGAGAACCACACCTCGACGGTGTCGCCGGGGCTCGCACCCTTCACGGTGCCCCGGTACTCGGCGTAGTAGTCGTCGTTCTCGTCGCCGTACCGTTCGCCGCCCTGCCATTCCTTCACGGGCGCGAGGCGCATGCGGCCGTCGTTGATGCGGTACTGCATGAACTTCGCCGTCAGGTCGCGCTTCGCGACGACGGCCACCGGCTGCGGGTCGCCGTACGACACGTCGAAGCTGTCGACGACGAAGTCGGCGGCATCGCGGTCGACGACCGAGATCGGGTCGTTCGGATCGAGCGCCGATTCCGCGACCGCGAGTGCGAACGGGATGTTCTTCTCGAACTCGGTCTGGATGAGCGCCTCGTCATCGGGGAAGTTGAAGCCGCTCTGGCAGTCCTCCGCCAGCCACTCGTCGTCGGGCACCGAGTCGGATGCCGCTTCGCACGTCGACATCTCGGGCGTGAAGCCGAGCGTTCCGTACGCCTCCTGCATGTGCGAGTCGGTGTCGCCGTTCGTCGTGTAGAGCTCGGCCGAGATGTCGGGGTCGTAGCCGGGAACTGCCGGAGTCGCGTCGTCACCGACCATCGCCTCGTAGAGCACGTCGTCGGGCGACGGCGTCGCGACCTGCCAGCCGATCCCGTGCAGGAGCAGCTCGGCCGCCGAGTGGTAGTTCACGAGGAACTCCGGCGTGATGTTCGCGAAGAGCGAGTCGAGCGCCTGCGTCTCGGGTTCGGATGCCGGCGCGCTGCCGCGATAGGTCTCGCTTCCGGGGTTCGGCGAGGAACCCTCGTTGTCGTAGCCCCATCGGGTCGGGAAGTTGCGGTTCAGGTCGACACCGTCGCCGGGCGTGATGACGCCGTTGCCGTCGATGTCGCGCAGGTTCTTGCGCCAGAGTCGCTGGCCGTCTTCGAACGTGAAGTCGTACCCGTCGGGGTTGGCGACCGGGATGAACCACATCTCGGTTGTGTTGACGAGCTTCGTGATGCGAGGGTCGGTGCCGTACCCGGTCAGCACGTGGTCGAGCAGGCGTCGCACCATCTCGGGCGTGATCCACTCCCGCGCGTGCTGCGCTGCCGAGAACACGGTCGCCGGTCGCTTGCCGTCCTTCACCTTCGAGGCGTTCTTCGTGACCCGCACGGCGGTGATGTCCTGACCGTTGATGGTCTGGCCGATCACCACGAGTTCGGCGATCGTCGGGTTCTCGGCGGCCTGCGCCACCAGCTCCTCCTGGAGACCGCCGGGGCCAGAGTAGGTGCGGAACACGCCGTCGCCGGGCGCCAGTGCCCGACGTTGCACGGAGACCTTCTGCTCGAGGTCGGCGCCGGACTTCGCCAGCTCGGCGACCTGCTCGCCCGAGAGGATCACCTCGATGTCGACGGTCCCGGCCTCGGGGGCCGGCGTCGCCACGATCTCGCTCCGATCGACGCCGAGCGCGACGATCGCCGCGAGTCCCGCGGCATCCACCTCGCCGGTGTAGACGGCCAACTGGTCGTCGCCGCCGGGCGGAGGCGCCGGCTTCGCCACGCTCGGCGTGGCGCTCACTACGGTGAGGATCAGTGCCGCTGCAGTGGCGACGGCGAGCTGACGGAACATGGCGTACCCCCTTGTGCGCGATGGCGCGTCGGTCACGGTGTGTCCACGATCGTTCGTGCGGGGCATGGTGAGCCCGGGCTGAACCTTCCTCATCTTTCCGGTCGCGTCGGTGGTCGTCAAGGGCTTGCGCCCCGAACGCCGACTGCCCGCCGGACGCCTCGGCTGAGGCATCCGACGGGCAGTCGGGTGGAGCGGGTGTCAGATCTTCGCGGTGTCGGGCTCCGAACTGGGTTCGGTGTCGCCGGCCGTTGCCGCGGCGGATTCGGCATCGGCGCTCTCGGTCTCGCCGTCGGCCGAGGTGACGACCGTGCCGTCTTCGGCGGCAGCGAGCTCCGCGTCGATGTCGGTCGCCGCCTGCTCGAACTGCGAGTTGTAGAGGCGGTAGTAGGCGCCCTTCGCAGCGATGAGCTCGTCGTGCGTGCCCTTCTCGACGATGTCGCCGTGCTCCATCACGAGGATGAGGTCGGCATCGCGGATGGTCGACAGACGGTGTGCGATCACGAACGACGTGCGCCCCTCGCGGAGCGCCGCCATCGCGTGCTGCAGCAGCAGCTCGGTGCGGGTGTCGACCGAGGAGGTCGCCTCATCGAGGATGAGCACCGACGGCTGCGCCACGAACGCACGGGCGATCGTGATGAGCTGCTTCTCACCCGCCGACACGTTCGACGCCTCCTCGTCGAGCACGGTGTCGTACCCGTCGGGAAGCGAGTGCACGAAGCGGTCGACGTAGGTCGCCTGCGCCGCGGCCAGCACCTCGTCATCGGTCGCCGACTGGCGACCGTAACGGATGTTGTCGCGGATCGAGCCCGCGAACAGCCACGGATCCTGCAGCACCATGCCCGTGCGCGCACGCACGTCGTGACGCGTGAGGTTCGCGATGTCCTGGCCGTTCACGAGGATGCGGCCGCCGTTCAGCTCGTAGAACCGCAGGATGAGGTTCACGAGCGTCGTCTTGCCGGCACCGGTCGGACCGACGATCGCGACCGTCTGCCCGGGCTCGACCTGGAACGACAGATCCGTGATGAGCGGGCGCTCGGGCGTGTACGAGAACGCGACGTGGTCGAACACGATCGTGCCATCGCCGTCGGCGGGCGCCGGGGCATCCGCTGCGTCGGGTTCCTGCTCTTCGGCGTCGAGCAGTTCGAAGACGCGCTCGGCCGAAGCCGTGCCCGACTGCACCACCGCAGCCATGCCGCCCAGCTCCGACAGGGGCTGGGTGAACTGCTGCGAGTACTGGATGAACGCCTGCACGTCGCCGAGACGCAGCTGTCCGGTGGAGACCATGAGCCCGCCGAGCACCGCGATGCCGACGTACGTCAGGTTTCCGATGAACATCATGCCCGGCATGATGATGCCCGACAGGAACTGCGCCTTGAAGGATGCCTCGTAGAGCTCCTGGTTCTCGGCCTTGAACTTCGCACGCGAGTCCTCTTCGCGGCCGAAGACCTTGACGAGCGCGTGGCCCGAGAAGGACTCCTCGACGCGGGCGTTCAGCCGGCCGACCTTGCGCCACTGGATGCCGAACGCCTTCTGCGACTTCGGACCGATGATGCCGAAGATGACTGCCATGAGCGGCAGCGACACGAGCGCCACGAGTGCGAGCTGCCACGAGATCGTGAACATCATGATGAGCACGCCGACGACGGTGAGCACCGAGGTGACCACGGTCGACAGGGATTGCTGCATCGCCTGCGTGATGTTGTCGATGTCGTTGGTGACTCGCGAGATCAGCTCACCGCGCTGCACCTTGTCGAAGTAGCTCAGCGGCAGGCGGTTGATCTTCGCCTCGACCGACTCGCGCAGGCGCCACATGGTCTTCACCATGATGACGTTGATCACGTAGCCCTGCAGCCAGGTGAGCACGGATGCCACCATGTACAGCGCGAGCACGAGGATGATGACCTGGCTCAGGCGAACGAAGTCGACCCCCTCGCCGGGCACGACGCCCGCCGTCGCGACGACGTTCGCCAGGTCGTCCTGGCCCGCCGCCCTGAGCGCGTCGACGGCCTGCTCGGTCGTGCTGCCCGCGGGCAGCTGCTGGCCGATGACGCCGGCGAAGATGATGTTCGTCGCCTCGCCGAGCACCTTCGGTGCCCACACCGTGAGCACGACGCCGATGGCGCCGAGGATGGACACCAGGGTGAACGCGAAGGCGTGCGGCTTCAGCAGCCCGATGAGGCGGCCGAAGCTCTGCCCGAAGTTCTTCGCCTTGCCCGGTGCGACGGCGCCGCTCCAGTCGTCGGCGTTCAGGCGTGCCTGCTCGCCGAGCTCGATCTCGATCTGCTCCTCAGCGGAGAGTGGGGTCTGTGCGGTCATCGGGCGGCCTCCACTCCGAGCTGGGATTCGACGATCTCGCGGTAGGTCTGCGAGGTCTCGAGCAGTTGTTCGTGCGTACCGAGTCCGACCATGCCGCCGTCGTCGAGCACCACGATGCGGTCGGCATCGGTGATGGTCGAGATGCGCTGGGCGACGACGATCTTCGTCACCTCGGGCAGTTCGCGCCAGAGCGCCTGCCTGAGCCTGGCGTCGGTCGTGAGGTCGAGCGCCGAGAACGAGTCGTCGAACACGAGGATGTCGGGGCGGTGCACGATCGCGCGGGCGATCGCGAGTCGCTGCCGCTGACCACCCGAGACGTTCGTGCCGCCCTGGGAGATCTTCGCGTTCAGCTGCCCGTCCATCTCCTCGACGAAGTCGCGGCCCTGGGCGATCTCGAGCGCGTGCCACAGGTCTTCGTCGGTGGCGTCCTCACGCCCGTAGCGAAGATTCGAGGCGATCGTTCCGGTGAAGAGGAACGGACGCTGCGGCACGAGGCCGATCGACGACCAGAGGTGGTCGAGGTCGGCTTCTCGCACGTCGACGCCGCCGACCTTCACGCTGCCGCCCGTGGCGTCGAAGAGCCGCGGGATGAGCGAGACGAGGGTCGTCTTGCCGGCACCCGTCGATCCGACGATCGCGACCGTCTCACCGGGAGCGGCTCCGAACGTGATGCCCGAGAGCACCGGGTGTTCGGCACCGGGGTAGGTGAACGCGGCGTCGGTGAACTCGACCGAACCCGGCGTCGGGAAGACCGTCACCGGGTTCTCGGGACGAGCCAGCGTCGAGGTCGAGTCGAGCACCTCGCCGATGCGCTCGGCCGAGACCGCGGCGCGCGGGATCATGATCGTCATGAAGCTCGCCATGAGCACACCCGTGAGGATGAGCATCACGTACTGCATGAAGGCGAACAGCGTGCCGATCTGCACCTCGCCGGCATCGACGGCGAACGCGCCGAACCACACGACACCGACGACCGTGACGTTGAGCACGAGCATGAACAGCGGGAAGAGCAGCACGAAGAGCGAACCGACCTTGCGGCCGACGACCATGATGTCGGTGTTCGCGCCGCGGAAGCGCTCCTCTTCGATGGGTTCGCGCACGAACGCGCGCACGACGCGAACGCCGGTGAGCTGCTCGCGCATGATGCGGTTCACGTTGTCGAGCTTGTGCTGGTAGCTGCGGAACAGCGGCACCATGCGACTGATGACGATGATCGCGATGATCAGCAGGGTGGGCACCGCGACCGCGATGATCCAGCTGAGGCCGACGTCTTGCTGCAGGGCGAAGATGACGCCGCCGATCGCGAGGATCGGAGCGGTGACGAGCATCGTCGCACCCATCATCGCGAGCATCTGCACCTGCTGCACGTCGTTCGTGTTGCGGGTGATGAGCGAGCCGGGGCCGAACCTCGACACCTCGCGCTCGGAGAAGCCCGAGACGCGATCGAACACGTGGTCGCGGATGTCGCGACCCGCGCTCATCGCGGCGCGCGCTGCGAAGTACGTGGCGATGATCGACGCCGTGATCTGCCCGAGGGAGATCAGGAGCATCAACGAACCGGTCGACCAGATGTAGGCGGTGTCGCCCTTGCTGACGCCGTTATCGATGATGTCGGCGTTGAGGCGCGGCAGATAGAACGTGGCGAGTGCGGAGATGAACTGGAAGATCAGCACACCGAGCAGGAGCCACTTGTAGGGTTTCAGGTAACGGACAAGGATTTTTCCGAGCATGACGTCTCCATTGCGAGGAGTCAGGGAATCGAGCGGACACCGCCTGCCGAGGCGCGTTCGTGCGCGCACAGCACCGGCCAGGGCAGCCAACCCCTCGCTCGACCTGCAGCATCGCACCCCCGTACGACATTGCAGCGTTACAGCCTCACACGCTGGGCGGGGTGACGCAAGCGCGAGGGGGGCATCCGGGGGCCGCGTTCACCCAGAGCGAAATCGTGGGCCATCAGCACATTGCGGAAGCGCGAGAATGGGCGCGGAGGTCGAAGATGATCAGCACGCACGAGGTCGAGAACCAGGTGCCCGCGCGAGAGGGCGTCGACGAGTACACGGCGAACACGCCGCTCGTCGAGGCGGTCGCGCGGTGGGGGAGCGGCGGCGAGGCATCCGCTCGGCCCTCGCTCGCCGACGTCGGCGCGCTCGTGGGTTCCTCGGCCTTCCAGCGCGACGCCGAGCGCGCGAACACGCACCCGCCGGTGCTGCACACGTTCGATCGCTGGGGCCGTCGCCTCGACGAGGTCGAGTACGACGACGCCTACCACCGCGTGATCGGGGCGGCCGTCGCCGCCGGCGCGCACACGAGTGCGGCTGCAGCGCCCGGACCCGGTGCGAACGTCGATCGGGCGGCGGCGTTCCTGCTCTTCGCGCAGGTCGAGCCCGGCCACGCCTGCCCGGTTTCGATGACGCACGCTGCGGTGCCGACGCTCGAGCTCGCGGCATCCGGTCTGCGAGACGAATGGATGCCGCGGCTGCTGAGCCGGTCGTACGACCCGGCGCTCGACGGTGGTGGCGGGGCCAAGGCGTCGGCGCTCGTGGGCATGGCGATGACCGAGAAGCAGGGCGGATCCGACGTGCGGGCGAACACGACGCGGGCCGAGCGGCGCGGCGGCTCGGGCTCGAGCGGCGGCGCGGGGTCATGGGGCGCCGAGTACGGGCTGACGGGCCACAAGTGGTTCTGCAGCGCGCCGATGAGCGACGCGTTCCTCGTGCTCGCGCAGGCGCAGCACGGACTCAGCTGCTTCTTCGTGCCGAGGGTGCTGCCCGACGGCTCGCGGAACGTGTTCCGCATCCAACGATTGAAGGACAAGCTCGGCAACCGGTCGAACGCATCGAGCGAGATCGAGCTCGACGGCACGACGGGCTGGCTCATCGGCGAAGAGGGGCGGGGCGTCGCGACGATCGTGCAGATGGTCACGCGCACCCGTCTCGACTGCGTGATCGGATCGGCGGCGGGCATGCGGCAGGCGGTCGCCGAGGCAGCGTGGCATGTGCGGCATCGCCGCGCGTTCGGTGCGCTGCTCGTCGACCAGCCGGCGATGGCCGCGGTGGTCGCCGACCTGGCACTGGAGTCGGAGGCGGCGACGCTCACGGCGATGCGGCTCGCGCGGTCGTACGACACTGATGCCGATGACGCGGAGCAGGCGTTCCGCCGCCTGGCGACGGCGGTCTCGAAGTACTGGGTGTGCAAGCGCGGTGCCGGGCACGCCGCCGAGGCGCTCGAGTGCCTCGGCGGCAACGGCTACACCGAGGCGTTCCCGCTCGCGCGCCGCTATCGGGAGCAGCCGTTGCTCGCGATCTGGGAGGGATCGGGCAACGTCATCGCACTCGACGTGCTGCGCGTGCTCGTGCGCGAACCCGAGGCGTTCGAGGCGTTCTTCGACGAGGTCGGGGCGGCGACGGGGGAATCGGCTGTCTTCGACTCCGCGCTCGAAGCGGCCCGGTCGCTCGTGCGCGAGCTGTCGGTGACGGATGCCGCGGGCGCCGCGTTCCTCGCGCGGGAGCTGACCGAGCGGCTGGCCCTCGTGCTGCAGGGTTCGCTCATGCTGCGGACGTCGCCCGGCGCAGTCGCCGATGCGTTCGTGCGCACGCGCCTCGGCGACGAGGGCGGCCGGCAGTACGGGGTGCTGCCGCGCGGGGCCGACGTGGCGGGGATTCTCGCGCGGGCGTGAGCAGCTGTGGATAACCGTGGTCGGCCGACGGCAGCTCGCCTAGGGTGATCGCCATGTCCCTCTCCCGATCGACGCGGTGGCCGAGCCCGAGCGCTTGTGCCGCGCTCGCCGCGGCCGGTGCCATCGCGCTGTTGTTGAGCGGGTGCGCCGGCGCTGTTCCAGCGCCATCGCCGAGCCCCTCTGCGGATGCCGCGGACCCGATCTTCGCCTCGGATGAGGAGGCGCTGGCGGCGGCTGTTGAGGCGTATGAGGCATACATCGCGGTCGCCGCAGAAATCGGTCAAGACGGCGGCAGCGATCCCGAGCGTGTGCTCAGTGTTGTGTCCGAAGGGTACTCAACGGAGGCGATCGCAGACTACGAGGACCTCGCTAGTCACGGCTACAGAGTGCTCGGGCAGAACTCGATCGACACCACATCACTCGTTGAGTTGTCCAATTACGGGAGGAAGACCGAAGTCACCATCTACGGATGCGTGCGGGTGGGCACGACACGGATCATCGATTCCAACGGAAATGACGTCACACCTGCTGGGCGCGATAGTGAGGTCCCGCTGGTGCTCGTTTTCGAAGGCACAAGTGCGAATGAGCTGAAGCTGACAAAGAGTGATCTGTGGACCGGCAACGACTTCTGCTGAGTGGCCTAGTCGGAGCTGCGATTGCTTGTGCGATTGTCGCAGCACCGTTGCCTGCCGCGGCATGCACGCTAACGCAGATTCAGGCTGGTGGCTGCGTCGTCGATTCGGACGGATCCATCGAGGATTCTCACGTCGATATCTGGGCAGAAGGAGCGAATGATGGCCCTTCACTGCCTCACGTTGAAGGTCAACCGGAGCAATCGGAGTTGGTCGAGCCGCAGGATGAAGAAGCGGAACCAATCGCTGAGTCGGAACCGACGATGCCCGAGAACTGCAGCCCGCTGAACTCGGCGCTGTGCGCGACGCCGCCAACGGTTCCCGAGGACCCCGCCGCACCCGCCCCGGCCGTGGTCGTCACACTCCGCGACATCGCCTCATTCATCCCCGCGAAGCCGGGCAACGGCATGGAGCCCGGCGGCTGGGCGGTCGAGGACCTTCCGGCCAACTTCGTGGCCGCGGCATCCGTGCAGGTGGTGTCGGGCACGCTGCTCGGCCAACCCGCCGACGTGCGGTTCACCCCGGTCGGGTACCGCTGGCAGCACAGCGACGGCGTCGTCGTCGAGAGCGGCGAGCCGGGCGCGACGTGGGCGGCGCTCGGGCAGCGCGAGTTCACGGCGACGGGCACGAGCCGCGTCTTCGCCGATTCGGGCGAGTACACCGTCGCGCTCGAGGCAGTGCTCCGGGCCGAGTACCGATTCGCCGGCTCCGGCTGGCGTTCGATCGCCGGCACGCTCGCGGTTGCCGGAGACCCGCAGCGCGTGCTCGTCGGCGACTTCGACACCGTGCTCACCAACGGCGACTGCAACGCGAACCCCTCAGGTCCGGGCTGCTGACGCCTCGCGATCTCCCTCGCGCGACGGATGCGGCGATGCGTGCGATGGAGTGAGCTGTACCCATGACCGAGACGCCCGACTCCCCGCAGGGGGCGAAGCCGCCGCCTCGGTCCGTCGAGGGCTGGGGCATCGGACTCGCGCTCGGCACCGGCATCGGGGTCTCGCTCGGCGTCTCGCTCGACAACCTCGCGGTCGGCATCGGCATCGGCGTCGCCATCGGTCTCGCCTTCGCCCTCGCGTTCGGGGCCGGCAAGAAGCCCTCGAGTGAGGGAACAGCTGCGCCGACGGATCAGCGCCCGGCCGGCGACGACCCTCCCACTGGAGACGCTCCCACCGACAGCGCCCGCTGATCCGTCAGCGACGGGTGTAGCGAGTACTCGTCAGCGCCAGAGGAACGGCGGATGCCCCGCAGGCACCTCGCCGCTCGCGGCGAGCCGAGCCAGGTGCACCGCCCCGTCCAGCGGGCCGCCCGCTGCGGGCACGAGCGATGCGTCGGGCGCGAGTCGCGCGAACTCGCGCTCGAATGCGCTCGTGAAGGCGCCGCCCGCGGCGAAGACGCCACCCGTGCCGGCGGCGAGCTTCGGACCGGGCAGCGCGGGGTCGAGCGCCGTGGCGAGCGTCGCTGCGACGAGGGCGCCCGCCTCGGCCATGATGCGCGTCGAGACGTCATCGCCCACGGACGCGAGGCCCGCGACATCCGCTGCGAAACCCGCGAGCACCGAGCCGCGATCGTGGCGCGTGTACAGCTGTGCGGGCCAGTCCGGCGCCGGGCCGAAGCGCGACTCGGCCGCGGAGAGGAGCGCCGCGGCATCCGTCGTCACGCCGTCGTGGGTCTGGATCGCGGCCTTCAGGCCCTCGATCCCGATCCACGCGCCCGAGCCTCGGTCGTCGTAGAGGTGACCCCATCCGCCCACCCTGCGCCAGACGTCTCGCAGGTCGGTGCCGATCGCGATCGAACCGGTGCCCACTGCGATGACCGCGCCCGGCCGGCCGCCGAGCGCGCCGAGGTGCGCGGTCACCGCATCGATCGCGAGCGCGACCGGTGCGCCGCCGGCCGCCTCGCGCAGGGCGGCGAGCGATGCGGCGGGCGAGGAGACGAGCGAGGCGAGCCCGGTGGCGCCGATGCCGACCGCGCTGATCTGCGACGCGGGCCACTCGGACCGGGCGCGCTCGATCAATGAACCGACGACGCCGAGTGCGGTGCTGCCGCTCGGCGTGATCGACACCGGTGGGCCGTCGAGCGCACGGCGGGGCCCGCCGTCGGCCTCGTCCGTCGTCGTCGCTGCAGGCTCGAGGGCGGCCCGGCTTCCCGTGCCGCCGACGTCGATGCCGAGCACCCATTCCGTCGATTCGGAAGTTTCTTGCAAACTGACCGCCATTCCCGAATACTACTTCCAGAGTCCGTTCTGGTTCAGATGCACATCCGTTTCAGATTCACAGCTGGGCACACGCGTGCCACTGACAGTTTCAACGAGGAGACCCCCTTATGAACAAGCGCTTCCTCCCGGTCGCAGCGCTCGGCCTCACCGCCGCGCTCGCCCTGGCAGCCTGCTCGAGCGGCGAGACGCCCGCTGCAGACAACGGCCCCATCGACGCGAAGGGCGAGACCCTCACCGTCTGGATCATGGAGGGCACCAACCCCGACTCCGAGCCCTTCTTCGAGAAGGTCGGCGAGGCGTTCACCGAGGAGACCGGTGCGACCCTCGACGTCGAGTACGTGCAGTGGGCCGACGCCCACGACCGCTTCGTCACGTCGATCGCAGGCGGCACGACGCCCGACGTCGCCGAGACCGGCACCACCTGGACCGCCGAGTTCGCCGACGCCGGCGCACTCGCGCCGCTCACCGACTACGTCGCCGCCGAGAAGGGCCTCGAGAAGGACCTCGTCGACGGCCTCGAGGTCGCCGGCACCTACGACGGCGACCTCTACGGCATGCCCTGGTACGCCGGCGTGCGCTCGATCGTCTACCGCGCCGACGTCTTCGAGGAGCTCGGCCTCGAGGCACCGACGAGCTGGGACGACATCGTCGCAGCCGGCGAGGCCATCAAGGCCGCGCACCCCGAGATGCTCGCCTTCGCCGTGCCCGGCAACGCCGAGTTCGGCGTCTACCCGTGGGTCTGGGGCGCGGGCGGCGAGGTCTCGACGCTCAAGGGCGACGAGTGGACCTCGGGCCTCGCGAGCAAGGAGTCGCAGGAGGGCATCCAGTTCTACACCGACCTCGCGCTGAAGCACGGCTTCTCGTCGGCCGGCGCGACGACGTGGAAGGAGACCGACGTGCGTGACGCGTTCACGCAGGGCAACGTCGCCATGATGCTCTCGGGCTCGTGGACCCCGAAGGCGCTCATCGAGAAGGCTCCCGACCTCGAGGGCAAGATCGCCGCTGCGGTCATCCCCGGCCAGGAGGAGGGCATCTCGCCGTCGGTCCTCGGCGGTTCGCACCTCTCGGTCTTCAACACCTCGAAGAACCAGGACCTCGCGTTCGCCTTCGTGAAGCTCATGACGACCGGTGAGTTCGCAGCCGAGTGGGCCGACTCGACCGGCTACTTCCCGGGCCTCGAGTCCCTCATGGACGACGCGCTCGCGTCGACCGACCCGCTCGTGCAGCCCTTCGCGCAGCAGATGGTCGAGGGCGGCGCATCCGTGCCCGTCACGCCGACCTTCGGCGCGGTGCAGGCCAAGCAGACGACGAACACCATGATGCAGGCCATCCTCAGCGGTCAGAAGACCGTGGAGCAGGCGACCAAGGACGCCGCTGCCGAGATGGACACCATCATGAACGGCAACTGAGGCGACTGAGGCATCCGCTTTGTCGAATCTCGCACCAACGCTGCCGGTCACGGGTGAGGGCGCTCCGGCGTCCGCGCCCGTGGCCGGCGGCCCGGGTGGCCGCGGCCCCCGTGGCCGCCGTCTCCTGACCTGGGCGAAAGCCCGACCGTGGGTGCTGCTGGCACCTGCGCTCATCATCCTCGGCGGCCTCATGCTGTGGCCGCTCATCCGCGTCGTGCTCTTCTCGCTGCAGGACTACGGTCTGCGCGAGATCGTCAGCGGGAAGCCGAACTTCATCGGCCTCGACAACTACGTCGAGGCGTTCACCAATCCGACGCTCTGGTCGGTCGTGCTGCCCAACACGCTCGGCTTCGCCGTCGCGGCCGTCGGCGGCACGGTCATCGTCGGCACGCTCGTCGCCCTGCTGCTCGCCTCGCTCGGCACGCTGTGGCGCACGGTCGTCGCGAGCGCCATCATGATCGCCTGGGCGATGCCCGCGGTCACCGGCACCTACGTCTGGGTCTGGATCTTCGACGCCGACCGCGGCATCGTCAACTCGACGCTCATGGCCATGGGACTCATGGACGAGCCGTACAACTGGTTCACGAACCAGTGGACCTTCTACGGCATCGTGCTCCTGAACGTCATCCACCACGGATTCCCGTTCGTGGCCATCACGATCCTCGCGGGCCTCCTCGGCGTGCCCAAGGAGATGCTCGAGGCCGCCGAGATGGACGGCGCCGGCGCATGGCGCCGCTTCTGGAAGATCATCTTCCCGACGCTGAAGCCCGTCTTCTCGGTCGTCATCATCCTGTCGACGATCTGGGACTTCAAGGTCTTCGCGCAGGTCTACCTGATGCCGGGAGGCGCCGGCTCCAATCGCTCGGTGCTGAACCTCGGCGTGTGGTCGTACGTCGAGTCGTTCGGCCAGAACCGCTACGGCTTCGGCTCGGCGCTCGCGGTGCTGCTGACGCTCGCGCTGCTCGCCATCACCGTGGTCTACATCCGCACGCTCTTCAAGGAGGAACAGCTGTGAGAAGGCGTTCCCCCGCGCGCAACCTCGGCAAGATCGTCGCCGTCGTCGCGCTGCTGCTCTTCACCCTCTTCCCGGTCTACTGGATGGTCTCGAGCGCGTTCGACGCGCAGGCCTCGAGCGGCGGCCAGTCGCTCGTGCCGAAGGAGTTCACCTGGGACAACTTCACCTACGTGCTGAACGAGGGCGGCTTCGACGTCTTCCTGCGGAACTCCGCGATCGTCGCGATCGTGACCGTGCTCGCGAGCGCGGTCGTCGCCCTGCTCGCGTCGGTCGCGGTCGCGCGGTTCAAGTTCAAGTTCCGCACGGCGATGCTGCTCATGATCCTCGTCGTGCAGATGGTGCCGCTCGAGGCGCTCGTGATCCCGCTGTTCGTGCAGGTGCGCGACCTCGGCCTGCTGAACACGCTCCTCGGCCTCATGGTCGTCTACGTCGCGCTCTCGCTGCCGTTCGGCATCTGGATGCTGCGCGGCTTCGTCGCCGCCGTGCCGGTCGAGCTCGAGGAGGCCGCCTACATCGACGGTGCGAGCTGGTGGCGCATGTTCCGCTCGGTCATGCTGCCGCTCGTGATGCCCGGGCTCGTGGCGACGAGCGTCTTCTCGTTCATCACCGCGTGGAACGAGTTCATCTTCGCGATGACCCTGCTCGGCGGAGCAACGGAGAACTACACCGTCGCGATCGGCCTGAAGTCGTTCTTCGGCCTGCACTCCAACGAGTGGGGCTACATCATGGCGGCCTCGACGCTCATCACCCTGCCGGTCATGATCTTCTTCGTCATCGTGCAGCGTCGACTCTCGTCGGGCCTCGTGGCCGGCGCGGTCAAGGGCTGATCGTGGGCGCCATCGACGACCGGGCGCTGCGCGCGCTCGTGAACGGCGTGCTCTGGCCGGGATTCCTCGGGCGGAGCGTGCCCGAGTGGCTTCGCGACGAACTCGACGCGGGCCTCGCCGGTGTCGTGCTGTTCGCCCACAACCTCGGCGACGAGGGCGAGCGGATGTCGCTGGCCGTCGAGCTCCGGAGGCACCGCCCTCCGCTCGTGGTGGGAATCGACGAGGAGGGCGGCAACGTGACCCGCGTCGAAGCCGCGGCCGGCTCGACGCTGCCGGGCGCCGCGCAGCTCGGGGTCGTCGACGACCTCGCACTGACCGAGGCCGTGGGCCGTGAACTCGCCCGGATCTCGCTCTCGGTCGGCGCCAACGTCGTGCTCGGGCCCGTCGCCGACGTCAACACCGACCCCCGCAACCCGGTGATCGGGGTGCGCTCGTTCGGCGAGACGCCCGGGCTCGTCGCCCGGCACGCGGTCGCGGCGCTCCGGGGCATCCGCTCGTCGGGTGCAGCGGCGTGCGTCAAGCACTTCCCGGGCCACGGCGACACCCATCTCGACTCGCATCACTCGATGCCGGAGCTCACCATCGGGCTCGACGAACTCGAGCGCGTGCACCTGCCGCCGTTCCAGGCGGCGGTCGACGCGGGCGTCGAGGCGGTCATGACGGCGCACATCATCGTGCCCGAGTGGGGCGAGCAGCCGGCGACGCTCAACCCGATCGCCCTCGGCCGCCTGCGGGCGATGGGCTTCGACGGCGTCATCATCACCGACGCGCTCGACATGGCGGCGGTGCGCGAGTCCGTCGGCGCGGGAGCGGGCGCCGTGCAGGCGCTGATCGCGGGCGCCGACCTGCTCTGCATCTCGAACCCCACGAACCTCGGCGCCGAGGCCGCGATCGACCAGGACGTGCGCGAGTTCCGCGAGGTGCAGCACGCGATCCTCGCGGCGCTCGACGACGGCACCCTGCCGGTCGACGTGCTCGAACGCGCGGTCGCCCGCGTGCAGCGGCTCGCGGCCGCCCTCGCGGCACGTGAACACGGCGAGTCGTCGCCCTTCGACGGTGCCGACGTCGCCCGCGCTGCGATCACCGTCGACGGCGTGATCGCGCCCGCACCGGGCCCACGCACCGTGCTCGATGTGCGCGGCCGCTCGACACTCGCCGTCGCCAGCGACCGGGACTACGTCGAGGCGACGATCGCCGACGGCGGCGACGTGCTCCGCGGCGATGCCGCGGTGCCAGGGGCGGGGCCGCTCGTCGTGCTCGTCGACTCGATCGGCACCGACAGCGCGCAACGGCGACGAGTGGAGAACGTGGCACGCATGCGGCCCGATGCCGTCGTCGTGAACGTCGGCGTCCCCGTTGCACCGGGAGCTGCACTGCCGCTGCCGACGCTCCATGTGCGAGCCGCGAGCCGGCTGACCGCGACCGCGGTGCGCGAGCTGCTCGAGACGGGGATCTCGGCGTGATCGCGCTGCGCCCGGTCGCCCTCGGCCGCGCTCGAGGGGCCTCCGTCGCTGTGACCCGGACTGGGGTGGCGCGTCGCTTCGCATTCGCCGCCCTCGCCCCCGAGGATGGAGTGCTGGTCGGCACCGTCCCGGGCAGCGGCGCTGCATCCACCGGCGCCCGAACCCCGGAACAGAGGCCCCTGTGATGTCGGCGAACGTGCTCACCGCCGTACGAGATGCGCTGCCGCGCCTGAGCTCGTCGGAAGCGCGGGTGGCCGACGTGATCATCGCCGACCCGACGCTCGTCGTCGACCTGACGATCACCGACCTCGCAAGCGTCTGCGGCACCTCGCTCTCGACCGTCGCGCGGTTCTGCCAGACGGTGGGCTACAGCGGGTACCGCGAGTTCCGCATGGAGGTTGCGAGGGCGGTGAGTCGCGAGGCCGCCGAGCGCGACCGCTTCGGACTCGCCGACTCCGACATCAGCCCGGATGACTCGGCCGACGACGTGCTCGCGAAGATCGCGTACCACGAGGTGCTCGCCATCGAGCAGACGGTCGCGGGGCTCGACACGACGGCGCTCGACGCCGTGGTCGACGCGATCGATGCTGCGGGGCACGTCGACCTCTACGGATTCGGCGCGAGCGGGCTCACCGCGCAGGACCTGCAGCAGAAGCTCGCGCGCATCGGCATCTCGGCGTTCTGCTCGGTCGACATCCACCTCGCGCTCGTCTCGGCCGCGCTGCGGAAGCCGAAGGACGTCGCGATCGGCATCTCGCACTCGGGCCTCACGACCGAGACGATCAACGCGCTCGCCGCGGCGCGCGATTCGGGCGCGACGACGGTGGCGATCACGAACTCCCCTGAGTCGCCGATCGTCGAGTTCGCCGACTTCGTGCTGCTCACGCGGGCCCGCGAGTCGAGCTACCGCATGGGCGCGATGTCGAGTCGCATCGCCCAGCTCGCGCTCGTCGACTTCCTCTTCGTGCGCGTCGCGCAGCGCAGGCACGGCGACGTCGCCGTACCCCTGCGCCGCACCCACGAGGTCACCGAGTCGCACCGGCTCGCGGGCAAGCGCGGCAAGCGGAACGGGACCGGCGACGATCAGGAGTCCGCTGCCGCCGGCGTGTGAGGGCGACGCGAGGCAGACGCCGCGAACGTCGACCCGTACAGCTCGCGCAGGCCCGGCATGCCGCGTGCGGCGAACGCCGTGCGTTGCCGAGCAGCGCCGGTGCCGTCGACGAGCAGCCGGGCCACGCCCTCGCGCGCGAGTTCGAGGTCGCCTGCGGCCTCGAGCGCAGGCTGCAGCACGCTGAGGCAGCGCTCCAACGTCTCCCCGGCGGGCCGGAGCTCTGCGAGCACGGGGTCGAGCACGCCACCGCTCAGTCCCGAGTGCGCCGAATGCATGAGGGACGCGTTCAACAGCTCAGGGCCGGGAGCGGACTCGGCGCTCGGCTGCACCGACGCCTCTCGATCCAACGACTCGTCCACGACGCACGCGACGAGTGCGCGGAAGAGTGCGGCGAGCAGCACGGAGGACCAGGCCTCGAGTTGGGCATCGGCGACGCGCACCTCGACCGTCGGCACGTGCGACGAGAGCCGGGCGTTCCACATGATGATCGCCTGGTCCTTCATGCCGCCGACTCCGATCAGTCGTTTCAGGCGGCGGTCGTAGTCGGCGCCGTCGCGGAACACCGGCGGGCAGCCCGTCGTGGTCCACCGTCGCTGCGAGACGTTGCGCCAGCTCTCGAATCCCGTGTCGTGGCCGCGCCAGATCG
Organism: Agromyces sp. NPDC056389; assembly: GCF_042262385.1. Classification (NCBI taxonomy): domain Bacteria; kingdom Bacillati; phylum Actinomycetota; class Actinomycetes; order Micrococcales; family Microbacteriaceae; genus Agromyces; species Agromyces sp. NPDC056389. The sequence goes on along the minus strand of NZ_JBHJPN010000001.1, from coordinate 1,608,707 downwards.
GTGAGTTGCCGGTCAGGGCAGAGAAGAGCGGAAGCCAGGTTCGCGTGACGTTGAGCGCGCGAACCCCGTCGTCGTGGTCGGCGACCCCCACGTGCACGTGGAGTCCCTGGATCTGGTGGTCGGCGATGACGCCGCCCATGTCGTCGAGGATGCGGAGGTATCGAGGCAGGTCGGTGACCGTCGGGAAGCCATGCGCATCGGGAGGTGCGCCGATGCTCGCGATGACGACCCCGAGCCGTTCCGCCTCGTGGGCGAGCTCGCGGCGGAAGCTCACGAGGGAGTCGAGCGCCGCGTCCGCCGAGGTGAACACCGTCGAGGCGTGTTCGACCTGGGAGGCGAGGAACTCGCGATGCGTGATGCGCTCCAATCCCGGCCGCGCGATGAGGCGCTCGAACGCGCCCCCCGCGACATCCGTCGGTCGAAGGGTCGCCGGGTCGAGGAAGACGAACTCCTCCTCGATGCCGAAGGTCGATACCGCGGCCATCGCAGCCCTCCTCCCGAGCACGACCCCTGAGCACGATGCAGACGCTCGAACTCTCCTCAGCGGGGCGCGCGCTGTCAAGCCCTACCGGACGGAGCGATCCTGCTGTCGAAATCCCGAGCACAGCCTCGACATACTGGTGGGAGCGCGGTTCTGCCTCCCCAGATCGAAGGAGCGATTCCGATGAAGTACCTGATCCAGATCTACAGCAACCCCGAGTCGCGCGCCGTGTGGAGCGCCTTCACTCCCGAAGAGCAGGCCGAGGGCTACGAGTTCTACGAGGCCATCAGCACCGAGCTCGCCTCGAGTGGCGAGTACATCGCGGCAGAGGCGCTCGCCGACATCTCGCTCGCCAAGCGCGTCACGAACGGTGACGACGGCACCGTCGCGAGCGATGGGCCGTTCGCCGAGACGAAAGAGCTGCTCGCCGGCTTCTACCTCGTCGACTGCGAGAGCGAAGCTCGGGCGGTCGAGATCGCCGGACGGTTCCCCGAGGCGCAGTTCGGCCTCGTCGAGGTGCGCCCGGTGCTCGAGATGGCATCGGGCGCCGACGCCTGATCCCCGATGGCTGACGAGGCCGACGCCGTTCGGGCGCTGCGAGCCGCCGCACCGTCGGCGCTCGCAGTGCTCGTGCGGCGGCACGGCGACTTCGCCGCGTGCGAGGACGCGATGCAGGAGGCCCTCATCTCCGCGGCCGAGCAGTGGCCGTCGAGCGGGGTGCCCGACAGCCCGCGCGCCTGGCTCGTGCGCGTCGCGTCACGGCGACACATCGACGAGGTGCGATCGGATGCCGCGCGCCGACGCCGCGAGTCCCGCGCGATCGAGCTCGAACCCGAGCCCGCTCACGTGACCGCCGTCGACGACACGCTCACCCTGTTCCTGCTCTGCTGCCACCCGGCACTCGGCCGGCCGGCGCAGCTGGCCCTCACGCTCCGCGCCGTCGGCGGGCTCACGACCGCCGAGATCAGCCGCGCGCTCCTCCTGCCCGACCCGACCGTGGCGCAGCGAATCTCACGCGCGAAGGCGCGCATCCGTGCGAGTGGAGAGGGCTTCCGGATGCCGCGCCCGCCCGAACTCGAGGCGAGGCTCGCGGCGCTGCGCCAGGTGCTGTACCTCATCTTCACCGAGGGCCACACGGCGAGCTCGGGCGACGAGCTCGCCCGGGTCGACCTCTCCGCCGAGGCCATCCGGCTCGCCAGGCAGTTGCGCGAGGTCGACGCCGATGCCTCGGGGGAGACGACCGGGCTGCTCGCCCTCATGCTCCTCACCGACGCCCGCCGGGCGGCTCGGGCCGACGCTGCGGGCGCCCTCGTGCCGCTCGACGAGCAGGATCGCTCCCGTTGGGACGGGGCCATGATCGACGAAGGCGTCGCGCTCGTGACGGAGGTGCTCGACCGTGCCCCGATCGGCCCGTACCAACTGCAGGCCGCGATCGCCGCCGTGCACGACGAAGCGCCCTCCACCGCCGAGACCGACTGGATCGAGATCCTCGGTCTCTACGACCTGCTCGGGCGCCTCAGCCCCGGCCCGATGGTCTCGCTCGGCCGGATCGTCGCGCTCGCCATGGTCGAGGGGCCGCAGGCGGGGCTCGCGGCGCTCGAGGCGTCCGAATCATCGGCGGGCGGCACGCTCGCCGAGCATCACCGCACCTGGGCGGTGCGCGGGCACCTGCTCGAGCTGTCGGGCGCGACGGATGCCGCGTCGCTCGCGTTCACCGAGGCGGCACGCCGTACGCTCAACGGCCCGGAGCAGCGCTACCTGGCCGCGAAGGCGGAACGGCTGCGCGCCGGGCGCTGAGGGTGCGGGGCAGCGCGTGATGCAGCGCTACCTGGCGGCGAAGGCGGAACGGCTGCGCGCCGGTCGCTGAGGGTGCGGGGTCAGCGCACGAACAGGCTGGCGATTCCCGACGCGATGCCCGAGAGCACCCAGAGGCCCACGACGCCGCCCGTCACGATCCACGCGGTGCGCTTGTGCTCCTCGTACCCCTCGAGCGGTCGCCCGTCACGATCGCGCTGCGACCCGGTGAGCACGAGCAGCAGGTCGACGAGCACCCAGATGCCGAGGCCGCCGAGCGTCAGGAGCTTCGCGATCGCGGTGCCGAACTTGCCGAGGTAGAAGCGGTCGGCGCCCCAGACGCCGAGGAGCATCGCGAACAGCCAGGTCGCGACGAAGGTGCGACCGGCCGTGCGGTACGGCTCGTACGAGAACTGCGGGCCGGGTGCGCCGACGTACCCGGGCGGGAGCGGCGCGGTCGTCTGCTCCTGGAGGCCGTACCCGGGAGGCGCGGGCAGCGTGTACGACGGGAACTCTGCCGAGGCGGCGGGCGGCGGCGGGAACGCGGCCGCCGCAGCGACCGGGTATGCGGGCGCGGCGGGAGGTGCTCCGGCCGCTGCGAACGGTTGCTGCGGTGCGGAGCCCATGGGCCGTGCCGTCGTCGACTCGTCGATGTCGTCGAATGCGGGCGCCGTGCCGAATGCCGGAATCGGAGGACCGGCCGGAGCCGGCGGTGCCGCGGCCGGCGGTGCAGGCGGCGTCGACGGCGCGCTCGGCGCCGCTCCGGCACCTCCTGCGACCACGCGCAGCGGATTCGGTGCGGCGTCGGCGGGCCTCGGGGCGGTGTGCGGCGTCCAGGCGGTGCCGTCCCAGTAGCGCAGCAGCGCGGCATCCGATTCGTCGTCGTACCAACCGGCTTCAAGCGACACGTTCGCTCCTCTCCTTCTTCTGCAGCCGAACGGCTCGCACCGAGAGCTGCACCGCGGCGATCACGACGAGGGTCGCGAACAGCCAGGTCGATACTTCGGGCGACATCAGGTGTGCGAGGGCGACCCCGCCCAACGAGGCCACGGTCGCCGCGATGCCGGCGATGATGCCCGCGCGCAGGTCGACCACGCCGCCGCGGGCGTTGGTCACGGTGCCGCTGATCGCAGTGGGGATCATCACGGCGAGCGAGGTGCCCTTGGCGACGAGGTCGCCCATGCCGAAGAAGAGCATGAAGGCGGGCACCATGATGAGCCCGCCGCCGATGCCGAAGAGACCGGATGCCACGCCGATGACGAGACCGAGCGCCACCATGCCGATGATCGTGAGCGCGTCGAGCTCGAGGTGCATCGCTGCGCGCTCGGGCACGAAGAGCAGCATGCGCACCGCGACGGCGACGAGCAGGGCGATGAACATCCAACGCAGCCAGCCGAGGGGGAGACGGCGCAGCAGTCGCGCACCGATCCACGAGCCGATGATGCCGCCTGCGGCGACGAACAGGGCGGGGATCACGTCGACCTCCCCGTTCACGAAGTACGTGATGGAGCCGACGATCGCGGTCGGCACGATCGCCGCGAGCGAGGTGGCCGATGCGCGGCGCTGGTCCATGCCGGCGAACATCACGAACAGGGGCACCATGAGGATGCCGCCGCCGACGCCGAATGCGCCCGAGAGCAGCCCGCCGACCGCGCCGATGACGGCGAGGCGCGCCCATCCGGCGCGCCGATCGGTGTCGGGGGCGGGCGAGTCGGCTGAAGTCACCCGCCTACTGTACTGGCGCGAATCGCTCCGGGAGGGGGAATGCCCGACTACGCCGCGCGGTCGACCTGCGCCGTCACGAGAACGGGCTCGGGCACGACGGCGACGGCCTCACCTCGTGCGGAGACGGGCGCCGGGACATCCGTCAGCTGTTCGGGGATCTGCTCGGGGATCTGCTCGACCAGGGCCGCGGCCATGAGGCCGGCATGGCGCACTCCGCGCGCGAGCACGACGATCAGTACGCCGAGGACGGCGCCCGCCGTGTTCATCACGAGGTCGCGGGGGTCGGAGATGCGAGTGGGCTCCGGCACCTGCACGAGCTCGATGAAGACGGTGAAGCCGAACCCGGCGAGCATCGCGAGCGGCCAGCGATGGCGGGGGATGAGCAGTGCTGCCAGCACGCCGACCGGCAGGAAGATCGCCACGTTGAAGGCGATCTCGGCGAAGTAGCCGGTGGTCCAGGTGACGGGAGCGGTCCACGCGTCGGGATTCAGGATGCCGCCGTCGAGCTGGTGCCCCGCCGTGCGCCACGGCGCCGGACCGATGGTCGCCCACAGCACGGCCGCTGCGTACGCAGCAGCGACGAGACCGAGGGGGCGGCGGTTCATGCCCACGATTCTCCACCCATTTGCTGCAAGCGTTCTGACATCGTGCCGAGTTTCACCGATGGTGAGGAATTCGGCGGAAAGACTTCCCAGGTCACGATTCGGTCGCGTAGCCTGTGAACCTGAACGTCACCCGATAGGGTATGTTCACTGATTCCTCCATCAAGCGGGCGCTCGCCCGTGCCTCCACCTGATTGCCCGGAGGCGGACCGATCCGCGTGGCATGACCCGATACGAGACGGCGGATGCCTGAGCGCACTCCCGCCCCTCGCCCCCCCGCTCCGTCGGCAACCCGCCGTGCGGGGCAGCGATCGACCGTCGATCGCATCGGGCCGCACCAGCAGCCCATAGGACAGAAGGACAGCAGTATGGCAACCGGAACCGTCAAGTGGTTCAACGCCGAAAAGGGCTTCGGCTTCATCGCTCCCGACGACGGCTCGGCCGACGTCTTCGCGCACTTCAGCGCCATCTCGGGCAACGGCTACCGTTCGCTCGAAGAGGGCCAGAAGGTCGAATTCGAGGTCGCACAGGGCCCGAAGGGTCTGCAGGCCGAGAACATCCGCGGCCTCTAGGCCTCGGCAAAGCACCACTCGAACGCCCCCTCAGCGCAGGCTGCGGGGGCGTTCGTCATGCTCGTCGCTGGGCGTCTCCGAAAGTTTCCCAGCGCTTGCACATGAGAAGGGGCTAGAGTCGAGTCATCTGCAGTGGGGTTCTCTCCCCACATGACACGGCTGGGAAGTCGACGACAGTCGGGACGAAGCAACATCTCTCACGCCGAAGCACTCGGTGCGATGACGGCGATGAAGCCCCGCACCGGATCCTCCCGCTGGTCACTGATCGCGGCGTCTCGCACGCCGGCCCGTTCAGCCGCACGCCGGGCGACGAACCCCATGCGACTCGCTCGCACCACCATGAACTTCCGGCGGCGGACGTCGCCGTCGGAACCCTGCACGACCTGAGGTCGTGCACGTCGCAGCCGCTTCGGCGGCTCGGCTTTACAGAAGGAAAAGAATATGGCTACCGGAACCGTCAAGTGGTTCAACGCCGACAAGGGCTTCGGCTTCATCGCTCCTGACGACGGCTCGGCCGACGTCTTCGCGCACTTCAGCGCGATCGCATCGGGCGGCTACCGCTCGCTCGAGGAGAACCAGAAGGTCGAATTCGAGACCGCCCGCGGCCCCAAGGGCCTGCAGGCTGAGAACATCACGGTCATTTCGTAAGTTCTCGCATCCCTTTCGATCGGGTGCCGGTGCGCTGAGCGCGCGGGCACCCGATCCACGAGCGGATGTCGCGGCAGCCGCCTCCTCGCGAGGCAGGCGCCGCGGCATCCGCTCTGTGCATTTCACTGGGCTTCCTCGGAGATTCGCTCTCTAGGCTCGACCATGTCGACCCACCCCGATCGATCCCGGTCGGCCCCGAAGAAGGAGCCCCCCAATGCAGTGCCCCACCGACGGAACCGTGCTCGTCATGAGCGAACGCAGCGGCATCGAGATCGACTACTGCCCGACGTGTCGCGGCGTGTGGCTCGACCGCGGCGAACTCGACAAGATCGTCGAGCGTGCAGCGCGCGAGTTCTCGGCGCCGGCTCAGGCCGCGTCGGCCCCGCCCGCTCCGCCGACGCAGCCGCAGGCGCCGGCGTATGGCCAGCCCTCGTACCAGCAGCCGTACGACAACCGCGGCTACGATCGCGGCTACGACAACCGCGGCCAGGGCGACTACCGCAAGAAGAAGAAGGAGAGCTGGCTCTCCGAGCTCTTCGACTGATCGGCCAGCGCTCCGCCTCCGGTTCGGAGGCGGAGCGACGCGCTCGTCAGGCCGCGAGCGCGTCGACGACCCGGCGCGCGACCGAGGCGCTCGACTGCGGGTTCTGTCCGGTGATGAGGTTGCCGTCGACGACCACGTGGTCGCTCCACGGTGCGGCCGAATCGATGACGAGGCCCGCCTCGCGCAGGGCGGACTCGACCCACCAGGGCGTGTTCGCGCCGGTGCCCCCCGTGCGCTCCTCCTCGTCGGTGAAGACGGTGACGGTGCGGCCGGCGAAGGCGTTCGAACCGTCGCCGAGCTTCGCGGAGAGCAGTGCGGCCGGCCCGTGGCAGAACGGTGCGATGACGGCGCCCGCATCGTTCGCAGCGATGAGCACCCGGCCGACGTTCGGGTCGAAGGCGAGGTCGGTCATCGGCCCGTGGCCGCCGGGCAGCACGATCGCCGCGTAGTCGGCGGCGTCGACGTCGGCGACCGGCACGGCTGCCGCGAGTTCGTCGGCGATCGCGTCGAGGTACTCGGCGAACGCGCGTGCGTGCGCATCGCCGCCGGCCTGCGATGGGGCGAGGCTTCCGGCGTCCACGGTCGGGGTGACGCCGCCCGGCGTCGCGATCGTGACGGAGTGCCCGGCCGCGACGAGGTCGCGGTGCGCGGTCACGAGCTCTTCGGCCCAGAAGCCGGTCGGATGCTCCGAGCCGTCCTTCAGCGTGAGCGCGTTCGCGCCGGTGACGATCATGAGGATGCTGCTCATTCGTGTTCCCTTTCCTGTGCTGGTGCTGGTGCGGATGGCCGTCAGGCGGCGTTGAACTGGGCGGGGTGCGGGCCCGTGCGGCCGTCGCGCTCGAGGGCGTCGATCGCGTTCAGCTCCTCGGCGGACAGCTCGAACCCGAAGACGTCGAGGTTCTCGGCGATGCGGCTCGGCGTCACCGACTTCGGGATCACGACGCGCCCCTGCTGCAGGTGCCAGCGCAGCACGACCTGTGCGGGCGTCGCATCGTGGCGTGCCGCGATGGCGACGACCGATGCCTCGCCGAGCACGGCGCCCTGCGCGAGCGGGCTCCACGCCTCGGTGACGATGCCGTGCCGCTCGTTCGCCGCGACCGTGGCGCGATTCTGCAGCGCGGGATGCAGCTCGACCTGGTTCACCACCGGCACGACGGTCGTCGCGCCGACGAGTCGTTCGAGGTGCTCGGGCTCGAAGTTCGAGACGCCGATCGCACGCACGCGCCCATCGGCGTAGAGCCGTTCGAGTGCACGCCAGGTGTCGAGGTAGCGACCGCGCTCCGGCGTCGGCCAGTGGATCAATGAGAGGTCGAGCTGCTCGAGGCCGAGCTTCGCGAGGCTGTCGTCGAACGCGCGCAGGGTCGAGTCGTAGCCCTGGTCGGAGTTCCACACCTTCGTCGTGATGAAGAGCTCGTCGCGGGCGAGCCCCGACCGGGCGAGGGCCCGGCCGACGCCCGATTCGTTGCCGTAGATCGCGGCGGTGTCGATGCTGCGGTAGCCGGCGGCGAGGGCGGTGGCGACCGCGGCGGTCGTCTCGTCGTCGGGCACCTGGTAGACGCCGAAGCCGAGCTGCGGCATCTGCACGCCGTTGTTGAGGGTGACGGCGGGCACGGTGGTGAGGTCGGTCATGGTCTCGCTTTCAGGGTTCCGAGTGTGATGGAGGTCAGGCGGCGGATGCCGCGGTGGAGGAGGTGTCGAGACGGGCGGGGCCCGAGGCATCCGATCGGGGGAGTCGTCGCGCGGTCATGGCGGCGACGATCATGACGACGAGGGCGGCGGCGGTGATGACCGCGCCGACCTGGATCGGCGAGGTGTAGCCGAGGCCCGCCGCGATCGTGAGGCCGCCGGCCCAGGCCCCGAGCGCGTTGCCGAGGTTGAACGCGGCGATGTTCGCGCCGGAGGCGAGGGTCGGGGCGCCGTCGGCGTACCGCATCACGCGACTCTGCAATGCCGGTACCGTGCCGAACCCGAACCCGCCCATGGCGGTCAGGAGCACGATCGTGGCGACGGGGTTCGGGGCGAGCCAGGCGAAAAGCACGAGCACGACGAGGAGCGCCGAGATGAAGCCCAGCAGGGTGCCGTCGATCGAGCGATCGGCGAGGCGTCCGCCGACCCAGTTGCCGACGACGAGGCCGCCGCCGAACAGCACGAGCAGCCACGGCACCGCGCTCGAGGCGAAGCCGCTCACTTCGGTGAGCGTGTACGCGATGTAGGTGAACGCGCCGAACATACCGCCGAAGCCGAGCACCGTCACGGCGAGCGAGAGCCAGACCTGGCCGGAGCGGAACGCGGTGAGTTCGCGGCGGAGGCTCGGTGCCGGCCCATCGGTCCGAAGGTTCGGCACGAGGGTGGCGATGCCGACGAGCGCGATCACGCCGATCGCCGAGATGGCCCAGAAGGTCGAGCGCCAGCCGAACTCCTGGCCGAGGAACGTGCCGAACGGCACCCCGAGCACGTTGGCCGCGGTGAGGCCGGTGAACATGATCGCGATGGCGCCGGCGGCCTTCTCGGGCGCGACGAGGCCGGCGGCGACGACCGAGCCGATGCCGAAGAAGGCGCCGTGGCAGAGCGCCGCGACGATGCGGCCGGTCATCATGAGTTCGTACGTCGGGGCCATCGCCGAGATCGCGTTGCCGGCGATGAACAGCACGAGCAGGCCGGTGAGCACCGGCTTGCGGGGGAGCCGGGTCGTGGCCGCCGTCAGGCCGAGGGCGCCGACGACCACCGCGAGGGCGTAGCCCGAGATGAGCCAGCCCGCGGCGGCCTCGGTGACGCCGAAATCGGCCGCCACTTCGGGAAGCAGGCCCATGATCACGAACTCGGTGAGTCCGATGCCGAAGCCCCCGATGGCGAGGGCGATGAGTCCGAGGGGCATGGGTGGTTCTCCTGTTACACTCGTACGAATAGTTGCAGACGCGCTCTATTGCACGACAGGCGTTAATACTTGCACGCGCAAATAGAAAGCGCAAGCAACTACTTTACCGAGGAGGAGACATGGGCATCGCCGACGACGCCGTCGAGGTGCGCGCGCAGGGCTGGCGCACGCTCGCCGCGCTGCACGGACTCATCGAGGCCGAGCTCGAGCGTGCGCTCGCGGCATCCGTCGACCTCTCGGTCGTCGAGTACACGGTGCTCGACGCGCTCAACCGGCAAGACGGCTGGCACATGCGCATGCAGCAGCTCGCGCGAGCCGCGGCGCTCAGCCCGAGCGCCACGACGCGGCTCGTGAACCGGCTCGAAGACCGGGCGCTGCTCACGCGCATCCTCTGCGCCGACGACCGGCGCGGCATCTACACCGAGCTCACGGCCGCGGGTCGCGCGCTCTACGAGCGGGCGAGGCCCATCCATGACGAGACGCTCGAGCGGGTGCTCGCCGAAGCGGGCGACCAGCCCGAGCTCGCGCCCGTCGTCGAGGCGCTGCACGGGGTGGCCCTGCCTGCAGCGCTCGGCTGAGCGCCGGCCTCAGTCAACCGGCCGAATGCCGAAGTCGTTCAGCCGACCGCGCCGTCGACCCCGAACTTCATGGTCTGCGGGTACAGCTCGGCGTTGAACGTGCTGAGCTCGGCGAGGCACGCGGCGATGTGCTCGCTCGCGTAGTGCATCTCGTCCCAGACGCCGAAGAGGGTGATGATGAGTTCGCCGCCGGGCGCCGAGATGGGCACGGCGACGAGGTCGTAGTGCGGATCGTCGGAGAGCACGCAGACTCCCCGGCCGGCCGCGGCGAGCGCTTGCGCGAACACGGGGGAGGTCGTCTCGACCGAGGCGGTGAAGGCGAGCCCGGCGCGGGCGGCGGCGGAGTCCAGCATCTGGCGCACGCCGTGGGCGCGGCTCATGACGATGAGCGGTTCCTGCACGAGTTCGGCGATCGGAATGCTCGGCCGGTCGGCGAATGGATGCCACGCCGGCATCTGCGCCCACAGGTACGCGTGCCCCAGCACCATCGAGCGCAGCTCGGCGGGCGGAATCCGGGTGCCGACGGCGAAATCGGCGTCGCCGCGTTCGATCGCGTTGTAGACCAGTTCGGGCATGGCCTCGATCGCGTTGCCGATCACGCCGGCGGCGCCGGCGCGCACGATGAACGGTGAGATGACGTCGGCGACGGTCGTCGGTGCGGCGACGACCGTGAGATCCGACACGGTTCCGCGGGCGATCGACCGAGCGGTCGCGCTCGCCTGGGTCGCCCGCGTGAGCAGATCCTCGGCGACCGGCAGGAACGCGCGGCCGGCCGCCGTGAGGCTGAGGCCGCGTGCGGATCGCTCGAACAGCTCGAAGCCGAGGTCGTGTTCGAGACGGCGGATCTGCCGGCTGAGCGAGGGCTGCGCGACATGCACGACCGCCGCCGCGCCGTGCAGGGTGCCGCTCTCGCAGACGGCGAGGAAGTAGCGCAGCAGGCGAAGGTCCATCGATGCCTCCCAGGTATCGCTTTGACGGTAACTAAGTATTGGTGTGTTATGGCTCGGCGTCCATAGACTGGCCGAACTTCGCCGCAGAAGCCCGAGTGGCGGCGATCCCACCGCAGCAGGAGGCACAGACATGGCAGTCACCCGAGCGCGCAGTCGTCGCGCACTTTCTCTTCTGGCCGTCGGGGTCGTCGGCGTCGCCGGCCTCGCGGGATGCGCCGCCGGCGGCACACCGACCGCCGCGGACTCCTCGGTGCTCACGGTCGCCGCATCGGCGGCGATCACCACGTGGGATCCGGTGCGATCCTTCTCGACCGAGGCGCTCTACCTGGGAAACGTCTACGAGCCGCTCCTGTGGAAGAACGCCGAAGGCGCCGCCGAGGAGTTCACCCCCGGCATCGCCGAATCGTGGGAGACGAGCGAAGACGGCCTCACCTGGACGTTCACGATCCGCGAGGGTGCGACCTTCCACGACGGCGAGCCGGTCGACGCCGAGGCGGTGAAGGCGAGCATCGAGGCCGCCAAGGACCACGCGGGTGCCTCCTTCATCTGGGCTCCGCTCGAATCGGTCGAGGCGACGGATGCCTCGACGGTGGTCATGCACCTCGCGTACTCGGCACCCATGGACCTGGTCGCCGCGTCGACCTACGGTGCCTGGATCGTCTCGCCGAAGGCGCTCGAGGCCTCCGCGGCCGACGAGCAGTACTTCGAGGCGGGCATCGATGCGGGCACCGGCCCGTACACGGTGAAGTCCTACACACCCGGTGAGAAGGTCGTGCTCGAGTCGTACGACGAGTACTGGAACGCGGATGCCGCGCCGCACTACGACATCGTCGACATCGCCATCACGCCCGACGCGGTCACCGCCCAGCAGATGCTGACCTCGGGTGAGGTCGATCTCGCGACCAGCCTGCCGCTCGAGAACATCGACACCGTGGCATCCGACCTCGGCGGCGAGGTGCGCACGGCGAACTCGCCCTTCAACTTCGTCGCATTCTTCAACACCACGAAGGCGCCGCTCGACGACCCGAAGGTGCGTCAGGCGCTCAGCCTCGCGGTGCCGTACGACGACATCATCGAGGTCGGCGGTGCCGGGTATGGCACGCAGGCGCACGGACCGGTGCCGAAGGGCATCTTCCCGTACTCCGAAGACGTGCCCCAGTACAGTCAGGACCTCGACGAGGCGAAGGCGCTGCTCGACGAGGCCGGCGTCGCCGACGGGCTGACGCTGACGCTCACCTATGCGTCCGAGAACTCCTCCGAAGCGCGCTTCGTGCCGCTCATCAAGGACGCATTCGCGAAGATCGGCGTGAACCTCGAGGTGCGCGCCGAGCTGTTCAACCAGCAGTGGGAGAACGCGAAGGCCGACCCGGCCACGGCACAGGACATCTTCGTCGTCTACTACTGGCCCACCTACAGTGACGCCGGCGCCGACAACCTCTACTCCCTGTTCCACTCGAGCGAGACGCCGTTCTTCAACCTCAGCTACTGGAACGACCCCGAGTACGACGCGCTCATCGACGAGGCGGGCACGCTGACCGGCAGCGACCGCGAGGCCGCGCAGGCGAAGTACGAGGAGGCGATGAACCGGCTCGTCGACCAGGCCCCCGGCATCTTCCTCTACGACGCGCAAGCGGTGAGCATCGCGCCGACGGCCCTCGAGGTGGCGGACTTCAACGAGAACTACCCGTTCACGACCTTCTTCGCCCCGATCCGCCCCGTGAGCTGAACTCCGACGATCCATCCGGTCGGCCCGGCTTACCCGGGCCGACCGGCCATCTCTTCCACCCTTCAGGAGTCATCATGTTGCGCTTCGTCGCTCGTCGACTCGGGACCGCAGCGCTCGTCGTGCTCGTGCTCACGGTCGTCGTCTTCGTGCTGTCGCGAGTGATCCCGGCCGATCCGGCGGTCGTGTACGCCGGACCGAAGGCCCCGCCCGAGGAGCTCGACCGCATCCGCGAGCAGCTCGGCTTCGATCAGCCCCTCGTCGTGCAGTACTTCCAGTACCTCGGGGGCCTCGTCACCGGTGACTGGGGCAACTCGCTCGCCACGAAGCGGCCCGTGCTCGACGAGCTGGCCGCACGACTGCCCGCCACGCTCGAACTGCTCTTCGCGGCGATGCTCATCGCAGTGGTCGTCGGCATCGTCCTCGGGGTCGTGGCGGCGAAACGCCCGGGTAAGGCGCTCGACGGCGCCATCCGCTTCCTCGCCATCGGCGGCGTCTCGATGCCGGCCTTCTGGCTCGGCCTCCTCTTGCAGGTGCTCTTCGTCGGCCGACTCGGCTGGCTGCCCGCGACCGGACAGTTCAGCACGCAGATCGAGTACGTCTCGCCGATCACGACCGTGACCGGATTCCCCCTCTTCGACAGCCTGATCACCGGGAACTGGGCCGCGTACTCCGACGGCCTGGCGCACCTCGTGCTGCCGGCGATCACGCTCGCCGCGTATCCGCTCGGCCTCGTCGCCCGCATGACCCGGGCCTCCATGCTCGAGGCGCTCGGCCAGGACTACGTCTTCACTGCGAGCGCCTATGGACTCCACGACCGGCTCATCCGGTGGAAGCTCGCCCTGAAGAACGCGATGCCGCCCACCATGACCATCATCGGCCTCGCGGCCGCCTACGCCCTCACCGGCACCTTCTTCGTCGAAGTGGTCTTCAACTGGCCGGGCATCGGCCAGTTCGCGGCCAACGCCATGCTCGCCGTCGACTACCCGTCGATCATGGCGATCACCCTGCTCGGCGCCGCCGGCTACCTGATCGCGAACTTCGTCGTCGATCTCATCCAGGCGCGACTCGACCCGAGCGTGAGGCTGTCATGACCGCGACGACCGCGCTGCCCGCCTTCGTGCCGATGGGCGGCAGCACCCTCGGCCGCGTGGTGCGGGTGCTGCGCACCGACCGGCTCGCCGCCCTCGGGCTCGGGCTGATGGTGCTCGTCATCGTGCTCGCCGTCGCCGGGCCGTGGATCGCGCCGTACCCGGCGCAGGGCTTCGGCGAGACGAGCGTTCCCGACCGCAACCTGGCACCGAGCATGCTGCACTGGTTCGGCACCGACCAACTCGGTCGCGACATCCTCAGCCGCGTGATCATCGGCGCGCGGCCCGCGCTCACCATCTCCCTGTTCGTCGTCGGCATCGCGGCCATCATCGGGATCCCGCTCGGCGCCATCGCGGGGTACCGGGGCGGATGGCTCGACGAGGTGCTGATGCGCGTGACCGAGGTGTTCCAGGCCTTTCCGCCGCTGCTGCTCGCCATGGTGACGGTCGCCATCCTCGGCCCGAGCCTGACGAACGCGGGGCTCGCGCTCGCGATCTGCTGGTGGCCCTGGTACGCCCGGCTCGTGCGCGCCGAGGCGAGGTCGCTGCGCGACCGGCCGTTCGTCGAGGCCGCGCGTTCGATCGGCGTGCCGGCCTGGCGGATCCTGCCACGGCACATCCTGCGCAACTGCCTCACGCCCATCCTCGTGCAGGCGACCGTCGACGTCGGCAGCGTCGTGCTCGCGGCCGGGTCGCTCGCGTTCATCGGCCTCGGCGCCCAGCCGCCCGCGCCCGACTGGGGCCTCATGGTCGCCGAGGGACGTGGGCAGATCTTCACCGCGTGGTGGATCTCGACCTTCCCTGGCCTCGCGATCTTCGTGACGGTGCTCGGCTTCAACCTGCTCGGCGATTCGCTGCGCGACTTCTTCGACCCCAGGCAGGTGAAACGATGACCGGCGACACGATGACCGACCTCCTCCTCATCGACGATCTCGAGATCGCGTTCGCCGAGCGCGGCTCGCTGACGAACCGCCCCGTGCGCGGCATCACACTGGCCGTGGCGGCGGGGGAGGTGGTCGGCATCGTCGGCGAGACGGGGTGCGGCAAGAGCCTGACCGGCCTCGCCGTGCTCGGCCTGCTGCCGAAGGGCGCCGTGCCGAGCGGCCGCATCGTGCTCGACGGCGTCGAACAGCCGCTCGACGGGCCGGGCTCGGCGCGAGGCGACGCGATCTCGATCGTGTTCCAGAACCCCGGCACCGCGTTCAACCCCGTGTTCACGCTCGGCCGGCAGATGCGCGATGTCGTGACGAGGCACCGGGTGGTGCCTCGTGCGGAGGCGAAGGCGCACATCCTGCACTACCTCGAGCAGGTGGGCCTGCCCGAGCCCGAGCGCATCTTCCGCAGCTACCCGCACGAGCTCTCGGGCGGCATGCTGCAGCGCGCCATGATCGCGATGGCCCTCCTCTGCGAGCCGCGTCTCCTCATCCTCGACGAGCCGACGACCGCACTCGACGTGACGATCGCCAAGCAGATCCTCGAGCTCATCCTGTCGCTGCGAGACCGCTTCGGGTTCGGGGTGCTGCTCATCACGCACAACCTCGGCGTCGTGCGCGAGGTGTGCGACCGCATCGCCGTGCTCTACGCCGGCCGCATCGTCGAGAGCGGACCGACCGACGCGGTGCTCGCGGCGCCGATGCATCCGTACACCGAAGGGCTCCTCGGCGCGCTGCCGGCCCGGCACCGGCCCGGTCAGCCGCTCGACGCGATCCGCGGGGCGGTGCCGGCGAACCTCCTCGACGTCGTCGGCTGCTCGTTCCGCGAACGCTGCCCGATCGCCGTGGCCCGCTGCGCGACGATCGATCCGCGACTCGAACCGGTCGCCCCACTGCATGAAGCCGCGTGCATCGAGGTGAGCGGGCGATGACGGCGATGCTGAAGGTCGAGAACGTCGTCAAGGTCTATCGAGCGCACGGCACTCAGGTGCGCGCCGTCGACGGGGTCTCGTTCGAGGTGGAGTCGGGCACGACGTTCGGGCTCGTCGGCGAGTCGGGCTCGGGCAAGAGCACCGTCGCGCGCTGCGCGCTGCGGCTCATCGAGCCCACCTCCGGAACGTCGTCGATCGACGGCGAGCCGGTCACCGGCATGACCGGGCACGCGCTGCGCGCCCTGCGCGCCCGAACCGGCATGGTCTTCCAGAACCCGGTCGCCGCGCTCAACCCGCGTCTCACGATCGAGCAGTCGATCGGCGAGCCGCTGCGCACGCACACACGCCTTCGCGGGCGTGCGCTGGCCCAGCGAGCGCGCGAGCTGCTCGACGAGGTCGGGCTCAGCCGGGCGCACGCCGAACGGCTGCCCCATCAGCTCTCGGGCGGTCAGTGCCAGCGAGTCGGCATCGCCAGGGCACTCGCGACGAGACCGAGGCTGCTCGTGCTCGACGAGCCCACGAGCGCGCTCGACGTGTCGGTGCAGGCGCAGGTGCTGAACCTGCTGCAGGAACTCCGTCGCGAGCACGCGCTGAGCTACCTGCTCATCTCGCACGACCTCGACGTCGTGCGGTACATGAGCGACACGGCGGGTGTCATGCGGAACGGCCGTCTCGTCGAGGTCGGGCCCGCAGCAGAGGTGCTCGTGAGGCCCGCGCACGAGTACACGCGTCAGCTCCTCGCGGCGATGCCCGAGACACCGGGCGCCGTGCCGCTCGGCGCGAGCACCGAGCCATCCGAACCATCCGAGCCATCCGAACCATCCGAGCCCAACGACTCCAGCGAGAACAGGATCCTGTCGTGACTTCACTGCTGCCGCACCGCATCGGCCGCGACCTGCACCAGCCGCGCGTCGCCGGCGCACCGATCGGCGAGCCCAGCCTCGAGACCTGGCAGGATGCCCCGCACAACCGTTGGGCCTTCGCCCACGTCGCCGAGTTCGTGCCGACGGCGCCGATCGCGCGCCGACCGTCGATCGACGAGCAGCACGACGGACCGGGGCTCAGCGCACTGCGCGACACGCTCCCCGATCTCGAGGAACGGCTCGAGCAGAGCTTCACCGACGCCCTCGTCGTGGTGCGCGGCGGCGAGGTCGTGGCCGACTTCTACCGCGACGGCTTCGGGCCGACTGCTCCGCACCTGCTGATGAGCGTGTCCAAGTCGATCTGCGGCCTGACCGTCGGCACGCTCGTCGACGACGGGCTGCTCGACCCCTCGCGGCGAGTCGACCACTACGTGCCCGCGCTCGCCGGCAGCGCCTACGGCGACGCGACCCTGCAGCAGGTGCTCGACATGACGGTCGACGTCGACTACGACGAGGACTACCGCAACCCCGCATCGCACGTGCAGGCGCAGGACCGGGTCGCCGGCTGGCGCCCCCGCCTCGCCGGCGACCCGGTCGACACCTATGCGTTCCTGCCGACGCTCCGGGGAGGCGGGCGGCACGGCGAGCGGTTCAGCTACTGCTCGGCGGGCACCGACGTGCTGGCCTGGGTCGTCGAGAACGTGACGGGCGGCCGCTACGCCGAAGCCGTCTCCGAGCGGCTCTGGTCGCGCCTCGGCTGCGAGCACGACGCGAGCATCACGATCGACCCCGGCGGGTTCGGGTTCGCGAACGGCGGCATCTCGTGCACGGCACGCGACCTCGCCCGGGTCGGCGAGCTCATGCTCGGCGACGGCGCGATCGACGGACGCCGAGTGGTCTCACCCGACTGGGTGCTGCGCACCCTCACGGGAGGCGATCCGGCCGCGGCATCCGGAACGGTGTTCCAGCGCGTGCACCCGGGCGGCTCGTATTCGAACCAGTGGTGGCTGACCGGCAGCGAGCGCGGCGAGTACTACGCCGTCGGCATCCACGGCCAGTTCATCTGGGTCGACCCGGCGACCCAGACGGTCGTCGCGAAGTTCTCGTCGTGGCCGGAGCCGGTGACCGAGCGGTGGAATCGATTGCACGCCGAGCTCTTCCGCGACATCTGCGACGCGACGCACTGAGGGGCCGTTCCCGGGACGCCGTGACCCGGCCCCGGGCTCCCGGGGCGGGTCAGGCGTTCGCAGAGATGTTCACGAGCCAGGTGACGCCGTAGCCGTCGGTGCACATGCCGAACGCGTCACCCCACGGGGCCACCTCCAGCGGCACGATCTGGGTGCCGCTCGCGAGGAGCTTCTCCCAGTAGCCGCGGAGCACCGCGTCGTCGTCGCGCCCGCCCGAGAGCGAGACCGAGATCGGACCGCCGGTTCCGGGGTCGCCCATCGAGCTCGGCGTGTCGGCGCCCATCAGCACGACGCCGCCGGCGCCCTCGAGCTGGCCGTGCATGATCTTGTCGGCGTCGGCCGGATCGTCGGCCTGGCCGAATTCGGCGAAGGTGCTCGTCGTGAGTTCGCCGCCGAACACCGAATGGTAGAACTCCAGTGCTTCCTTCGCATTGCCCGGGAAGTTGAGGTACGGGTTGAGCGTGACCATGATCCAAACCCTTTCGATCTCGACGAGGCTGTCGAAGCCGATACTCGTCGTTCGCAGGGCCCACGGCAACCCCTGTCGGCGAAGGCGAGTGCGTCGTTCCGGATGCGGCTGACGGGAACGCCGGGAGGGTCTTGACAGCGGTATCCGTCCGGCGTACGTTGTAATCAACCAAATGGTTGATCAATGAATGAGTTGGGAACGGTGATGATCTTCGATCCAGGCGCAGACGACCGCCTCGACCGCGCCTTCATGGCGCTGGCCGACCCGGTGCGCCGCGGCATCATCGCCCGTCTGAGTCGAGGGCCGGCCACGGTCAACGAGCTCGCCGAGCCGTTCGCGATCACCAAGCAGGCCGTCTCGAAGCACATCCAGGTGCTCGAGCACGCGGGGCTCGTCACGAGGACACGTGACGCGCAGCGCCGTCCCGTGCACCTCGACGCGGCCCAGCTCGAAGCCCTCACCGCGTGGATCGACCGTTACCGGCTGATCCACGAGCAGCAGTTCCGCTCGCTGGACGCGCTGCTCGCCGATACCCCCGGCCCGGACGCCGGGGCATCCGTCGCCTCCCATGCGCCGATCGCGCACCGCGGCGACATCCATGAAGCCGGCGCAGCCGGCCGCACCGGAGAAGAGAACGAATCATGACGAACCCCGTCACCATCACCGCCCCCGAAGGCCTGCCCTTCGTCGAGATCGAGCGCGAGTTCGATGCACCCGTCGCCGCCGTCTTCAACGCGCACCGCGACCCCGAGCTCGTCAAGCGCTGGCTCGGACCGTACGGCTACGAGATGAAGGTCGACCGTTGGGACTTCGTGCCGCAGGGCGGGTACCGCTACCTGCACGTCGACCCCGAGGGCGAGGAGTACGCCTTCAACGGCACCTTCCACTCGGTTCGCGAGAACGAGTTCGCGGTGCAGACCTTCGAGTACGAGGGCTTCCCCGACGTCGTCGCAGTCGAGTCGATGTCGTTCGAAGACCTCGGCGGCGGGCGCACGCTGCTCCGCATCCACTCCACCTACCCGAGCCTCGAGGCCCGCGACGGCATGATCCAGAGCAACATGGAGCAGGGCCTCACCGAGGGCTACGCGCGTCTCGACGGCGTCCTCGCCGCCTGACCGGGCTCCACCGCACCGAACGGAGCACCCCATGGACTGGACACTGGAAGTCGTCATCGTGCCGGTGAGCGACCTCGACCGATCGATCGCGTTCTACCGCGACCAGCTCGGCTTCGCCCTCGACCACGACACGCGAAACGGCGACATGCACATCGCGCAGCTCACGCCCCGCGGCTCGGGCTGCTCGATCGTGATCGGCTCGCTGCCGTCGCAGAACGAGATGGCGCCGGGCTCCCTGCACGGCCTGCAGCTCGTCGTCGCCGACGCCGCGGCCGCTCGCGACGAGTTGATCTCGCGGGGAGTCGAGGCGAGCGAGATCACCGTCTTCGACGAGCGCGACGGCGGCACCTTCTTCGGCTTCGCCGACCCCGATGGCAACACCTGGGCCGTGCAGCAGATCAAGGCCCGCGGCGAGAAGCCGCTCATCCCGCTCGATGCCCGCCAGCGCTTCGGCGCCGAGCAGGAGGCCTGAGCGAGCGACGGCGTCGATCGGCGGGATGCCGCGGGGCGGCCCTCATCGAGGGCGGCGCCCCGCGGCATCCGCACGCCTGACACGCACTGGCGGTCAGCGACCCGCGGCGTCCCGCGGGTCAGGCCGGCGCAACCGGCTGTCTGAGGATGGTCTTGAGCTTCTCGGGAGCGGTGCGCCGGGGGTCGCCGAGGTAGACCTCGTGATGGCGCCCGTTGAACCGCAGACCTTGCTCGGGCATGAACTCGTCGTGCAGGCGGGCGAGCGTCGGGCCCTCGTCGTCGTACGAGCCGAGGTGGAGCGTCTGCACCGAGCGCCCCTCGGCCAGCCGTTCGAAGCGCACGAGGTGTGCGGCCGGCGCCTTCGCGGCCGCCTTCGCGACCGCCGAGGCGATGAGCTCGGTGGAGAGCCAGTCGGGCTGCCAGATCATCATCGTCCACGACCAGGCGGACTTCTCGCGCGTGACGAACGTCGCCGGGTCGTCGGCGCTCCAGAGTCCCTCGAGCGGCCCGACGACGTAGTCGCGATCGAGCTCTCGCTTGCTCTGGAACTTGGCGGCGTACGACACGGCGTACAGTGCCTCGACCGCGGCGACGTACTCGGGCGAGCTGTTGGGGTCGCCGTGCCCGTCGACCATGCAGTACGCGATCTCGGGCACCTCGATGATCTCGAAGCGGTCGCGCGGGGCGGTGTAGCAGGCGAGTTCGCGCTTCACGTCGTATTTGTCAGCCATGCACACAGCTTCGGCGGCACCACCGACATGACACCCGATGCGTTGGTGCGGATGCGGTCGCCGCGCTCGCATGACACGATCGAGCCCGGGCCGTCCGGCACCGATCCGACCTCGGTGCGCCCGACGGTCCTCCCTCGACCAGCACAGGAGCATCATGCAGACTCGCACCCTCGGCCGCACCGCACGCACCGTCTCGGTCGTGGGCCTCGGCACCTGGCAGCTCGGCGCCGACTGGGGCGAGGTCGCAGAGGGCGACGCCTTCGCCGTGCTCGATGCGGCGCACCGGGCGGGCGTCACGTTCTTCGACACTGCCGACGTCTACGGCGATGGCCGGAGCGAAACGCTCATCGGCGCGTGGCTCCGCGCGAATCCGGGCGCGGGTGTCACGGTCGCCACCAAGATGGGCCGGCGGATGACGCAGCAGCACGCCAACTACTCGGCCGAGCACTTCCGCGAGTGGGTCGACCGCTCGCGTGCGAACCTCGGCGTCGAGACGCTCGACCTCGTGCAGCTGCACTGCCCGCCCTCGTCGGTGTACGGCGACGACCTGGTCTTCGACGCGCTCGATGCACTCGTCGACGACGGTTCGATCGCAGCCTACGGTGTGAGCGTCGAGCGGGTCGACGAGGCGCTCGCGGCCATCGCGCGACCGAACGTGGCGACCGTGCAGATCATCCTGAACGCGTTCCGGCTGAAGCCGCTCGACGAGGTGCTGCCGGCCGCCGTCGCGGCGGGGGTCGGCATCATCGCCCGGGTGCCGCTCGCGAGCGGCCTGCTCTCGGGCCGCTATACGAGCGACACGATCTTCGCCGCGAACGACCACCGCAGCTTCAATCGCCATGGCGAGGCCTTCGACGTCGGCGAGACCTTCTCGGGCGTCGACTACGAGACCGGCGTGCGCGCGGCATCCGAGTTCACCGCACTCGCCCGCGAGGCGGCGCCGACCGCGTCACCCGCCCAGGTCGCCCTCGCCTGGATCGCGGCGCAGCCGGGCGTGAGCTCGGTGATCCCGGGTGCGCGTTCGCCGCAGCAGGCGCGTGCGAACGCCGAGGCCGGGTCCCTGCGACTGCCGCCGTCGTTCGACGAGGCCGTGCGCGAGCTCTACGACCGCGAGATCCGGGCATCGGTCCACGACCGCTGGTAGCCCAGCCGGCTCGCGGCTGCTCTACCTGCTCCGCTCGGGACGACCCGTGTCGCTCGGGACGGTGGATGTCGTCGGTCCCGTGCGAGACGAGTCATCCGGTGCCGGCTCCATCGGGCGCCGCCGAACCTGCCCGGCGACCGAGAGGCTGACGATCATGACGGCGCCGATCGCTGCGAGGGCGTAGCGCGCTCCGACGGCGTCGGCGAGGAGCCCGAGCAGCGGCGGTGCGGTCAGTGAGGAGATCGTCGAGAACGAGGTGACGACCGAGACGCGCTGGCCGGCGCGATCGGGGTCGTCGGATGCCGCGGAGATCGCGATCGGGTTGCCGAGCGCCGCACCGCAGCCCCAGAGCACGATGCCGATCCACGCGACGGCGAGGTTCGGCCCGAAGACGAACAGCGCGAGACCGCCGAGCGCTGAGACGCCCGAGGCGCGCAGCACGGCCACCCGCCCGAAGCGGTCGATGAGGCGGGTGCCGACGAAGCGGAAGACGGTCATCGCCCCCACGAACGTGGCGTAGGCGATCGCGCCGACGGCCTCTGCCGCCTCGAAGCCGTCGACGACCGCGAGCGAGAGCCACGTGGTGGCCGAGCCCTCGGCGAGCGACGCGGCGAGCAGCACCACGCCGAGCAGCAGCGTGCGCGGCTCCCGCCAGGCGCCGAGGGCCGACTTCACGGCACGGCGGTTGCGACGGCCGGTCCCGTGGGCGTCGATCGACCCGGTCGCCGTGGTGACGGCGGCGCGCACGGTGAGCGCCGTCGCCGGTCGCAGCAGCCAGAGGCGCAGAGCCGTCACGGCGAGCGTGACCACGACGATCTGCGTCGCGATGTGCACGCCGGCCAGTGCGAAGCCCGCGCCGACGAGGGCGCCGCCCGCCGCGCCGATCGAGAACGCCGCGTGGAAGTGCGGCAGCACCGCGCGCCGCAAGTGCTGCTCGACCGAGGCCGCATTGATGTTGACCGGCACGTTGATGAGCGCGCCGCAGAGTCCGTTGATGAACACGCCGGCGATGAACGGCGTGAGATCGCCGTTCGCGAGGCCGACGGCATCGAGCCCGAAGCCGACGACGTTGCCGATGGTGCCGGCCAGCAGCGTCGCACGGCTGCCGAACCTCGCGACGATCGCGCCGACGCCGACCGCGCCGATGAGTGATCCGATGCCGCCGATGATGAGCAGCGAACCGAGTTGCAGCGCGCTGATGTCGAGGGACTCGCGCACCGAGGGCATCCGGCTGGTCCACGACGACATGATGAGCCCGAAGAGCGCGAACTGGGCCATGAGCGACCAGCGGGCACGGGAGACGAGCGTGATCGGCACATCCGCGACCATATCGCGAAAGAACATTTCACGTTCTGTGCGCCGACACTCGCCGTCGATTGCGCGAAACTCCCCCCGAACGGGGTGCGAGATCGATACGCTGCACAGGTGTGGTGTTAGCGGGGGGCTGACAGTGACGATTCCGGGTGCACGGCACGGCGACCCTTCGCCGTGCCGTGCGAACGAACACGGCGTCGCCACGAACCCTCCTTCGACCCGTCGAACCGACGGGCAGATCCGAACACTCGGTCCGTACGAAGGAAGGAATCGAATGATCACCAAACGAGTCACGACGTTCGAGCGCGGCGGGGTCGCCGCCGCGCAGTTCGGGGGCGGTTCAGGCAGGTTCCGGGCCGACCGGATGCTCGGGTTCGCGCTCGCGGGCCTGATCGTGGTCGCCGTGGGCATCGCCGGCCAGGCGCAGAGCGCCGAGGCGTCGGCCGATCTCACGAGTGCGAGGCAACTCGCGATCGCCGAGGTCGGCGGGCAGGTCGGCATCGGGGCGGCCGGCGTCGACGTCGCAGGTCTCAGGAATGCCGCGGTCGCGCACTCGGCGACCGAGGCGCTGCGCAGTGCGCTCACCGCCCACGGCGAGGCGATCGCCGCGCGGGTCGCGGCCGAGGCGGCGGCCGCCGAGGCGGCTGCGGCCGAAGCTGCGGCAGCGGCGAGCGCTGCCGCCGAGCAGGTCGCCGACGAGGGCGATGACTGGTCGGGCGGGTCGGATGCCGCGGCATCCGCTTCTGGCGAGGCAGCCGCGGAGCCCGCGGGAGCCGCTCCGGCAGCGAACCCGTACACGTCCGAGTTCTACCCGGGGCTCCCTGCAGCCCCTCGTGACGAGGACTGCGGGCCGTGCACGGGCAAGGAGATGGTGCCGGTCTACTACAACGGCTCGTACGTGTGGGGTTGCGACGCCTGATCGGATCGAGGCAACGCGGCGGGCGCTCGGGAGACCGGGCGCCCGCCGTCGTCTCAGGGGCGCGTCGCGCCTACTGCGGGTCAGGGGCGAAGTGCCAGTCGGTGATCCACGCGGGGTCCTCGCCGTGCTCGTACGCGTACTCGCGCGCCGCGGCGCGCGCCGCGTGCCATTCGTCGGCGATCTCCGCGACGCCGGGGCGGCCCTGGAGGCCCGGCACCCGGTGCAGCACGTCGAGGGCGAGCCGGTAGCGGTCGAGGTCGTTCAGGTGCAGCATGTCGAACGGCGTCGTCGTCGTGCCCCGCTCCGCGAAGCCGCGCACGTGGATGTTCGCATGGTTGGTGCGCCGGTAGGTCAGCTGGTGGACGAGCGACGGGTACCCGTGGAACGCGAAGACCACGGGCGCCGAACGGGTGAAGATCGCGTCGAACTGCGCGCCGGGCAGCCCATGGGGGTGGTGCTGCGGATCCTGCAGGCGCATCAGGTCGACGACGTTGACGAGCCGCACACGCAGTTCGGGCAGCCGGTCGCGCAGCAATCGGGCGGCCGCGATCGCCTCGGCGGTCGGCACGTCGCCGGCGCACGCGATGACGACGTCGGGCTCGGATGCCGCGGCATCCGCTCGCTCGGAATCGGGTTCGCTGCCCGCCCACTCCCACACGCCGAGACCCGCCTCGACGTGGGCCGCGGCCTCGGCGGGTGAGAGCCACTGCGGGTGCGGCTGCTTGCCCGCGACGACGACGTTGACCCGGTTGCGAGTGTCGAAGGCGTGCCGCATGACCTCGAGCAGGGTGTTCGCATCGGGCGGCAGGTATACGCGCACGACATCGGCCTGCTTGTTCACCACGACGTTCAGGAACCCGGGGTCCTGATGCGAGAACCCGTTGTGGTCCTGCCGCCAGACGTGCGAGGAGAGCAGGTAGGTGAGGCTCGCGACGTCGCCCCGCCAGGGCACCTGCTTCGCGGACTCCAGCCACTTCGCGTGCTGGTTGAACATCGAGTCGACGATGTGGATGAACGCCTCGTAGCTCGTGATGAGCCCGTGCCGCCCGGTCAGCAGGTACCCCTCGAGCAGGCCCTGCATGAGGTGCTCGCTCAGCGCCTCGATGACGCGGCCCTCGCGCGCGAGGTGTTCGTCGAGCGGATGCATCGCCTCCGCCCATGCTCGCGCGGTGACGTCGAACACGGCGCCCAGCCGGTTCGAGAGCACCTCGTCGGGCCCGAAGAGGCGGAAGTCGTCGGGGTTGTCGCGCATCACCTCGGCGAGCCACGCTCCGAGCACCCGCGTCGCCTCGCCCGTGTCGCCGCGCTCGCCGGGGGCGACCGCGACGCCGTGCGGCGCGAGCGACGGCAGCTCGAGCGGCCGGGCGATGCCGCCGTTGACGTGAGCGCTGGTGTTCGCGCTCATGCGCATCTCGCCCTCGGGCCGCACGGCACCGAGCCGGGCGACCGGGCGCCCCTCGCCGTCGAAGAGCTCTTCAGGGCGGTACGACCGCAGCCACGCCTCGAGCATCGCGAGGTGCTCGGGGTTCTCGCGCACGCCGGCGAGCGGCACCTGATGGGCGTGGAACGTGCCCTCGACCTGCACGCCGTCGACGACGGCAGGACCGGTCCATCCCTTCGGCGTGCGCAGCACGATCGCGGGCCAGCGCGGCGCGGCCTCGGCGAACGCACCCGCCGCGGCATCCGCCCGGATCGCGGCGATGCGCGCGTAGGCGACGTCGATCGCGTCGGCCATGCGACCGTGCACCGCCATCGGGTCCTCGCCGTCGAACCCGCCGGTGACGAGCAGCGGTTCGTAGCCGTTGCCGCGGAAGAAGTCGACGAGTTCGGCCTCGGGGATGCGTGCGAGCAGCGTCGGGTTCGCGATCTTGTAGCCGTTGAGGTGGAGGATCGGCAGCACCGCGCCATCCGTCAGCGGGTTCAGGAACGAGTGCCCGCGCCAGCTCGCCGCGAGCGGACCGGTCTCGGCCTCGCCGTCGCCGATGACGCAGGCGACCACGAGCCCCGGGTTGTCGAGTGCTGCGCCGTACGCGTGCATGAGCGAGTAGCCGAGCTCGCCGCCCTCGTTGATCGAGCCGGGCGTCTCGGGCGCCGCGTGCGACGGGATGCCGCCCGGGAACGAGAACTGGCGGAAGAGCCGCCGCATGCCCTCCGCATCGGCGCCGATCGCGGGGAAGAGCTCCGAGTACGTGCCGTCGAGCCACGTGTTCGCGACCATCGCAGGACCGCCGTGGCCGGGTCCGCAGACGTAGATCGTCGGCGTCCCGCGCTCGATGATCGCCCGGTTGAGGTGGGCGTAGACGAGGTTCAGCCCGGGGGAGGTGCCCCAGTGCCCGAGCAGTCGCGGCTTGATGTCGCCGGGCTCGAGCGGGCGGGCGAGCAGCGGGTTCGCCATCAGGTAGATCTGGCCGACGCTGAGGTAGTTCGCGGCCCGCCACCATGCGTCGACGATGTCGAGCGGCACGGATGCCCCGCGCACCTGCTGCCCGGTCTCGTGCTCGTGCTCGTGCTCGTGCTCGCCTGCGTCGGCCATGGCTTCCCCCGTCGGCTCCAGTGCACTTCGAGCCTAGGTCGGTCGTGCGGCGGGCACCACCGATAGGGTCGAAGGCGATGAGCAGCGCATTGCACCCGGGTGAACGCGGAGGCGATGCATGATCCAGATCTTCACCGGCTTCGCGGTGATCGCGCTCGCCGTCTTCGTCGGCTGGATCGCCGGGCGCACCGGCGTGCTCGGCCCCGAGGCCCGGCCGATGCTCGCCCGGCTGAACTTCAGCGTGCTCGCGCCGTTCCTGCTGTTCTCCGTGCTCGCGACGGCCGACGTCGGTGCGCTGTTCTCGGTGCTGCTCCCGGTCTCGGCCATCGCCGCCGTCTCGATGATGCTCGTCTTCGGCCTCGTCGCGATGCTCCTGTGGCGGCGGCGCCTCGAGCACACGGTCATCGGCTCGCTCGCCTCGGGGTATGTCAACGGCAACAACTTCGGCATCCCGATCGCGGTCTACATGCTCGGCGACGCGGCGTACTCGGCGCCCGTCGTGCTGCTGCAATTGCTGCTGTTCGCACCGGTGGCCCTCGCGATCCTCGGCGCGCGCGTGCACGGCCACACCTCGGTGACGGCGATCGTGCGCACGACGTTCACGAACCCGATCATCATCGGCTCCCTCGCCGGCGTGATCGTCGCGGTGTCGGGCATCGAGCTGCCGCCGATCGTGATGGAGCCGATCGAGCTCATCGGACACGCGGCGGTGCCGCTCATGCTGATCGCCTACGGGCTGTCGCTGCACGGGCAGCGACTCTTCGCGCCGGGCAGCGGCCGTCGCGAGGTGGCGCTCGCCACGGCGTTGAAGCTCGTCGTGATGCCGATCACCGCGTGGGCGGTCGGGGCCTTCGTCTTCGGGCTCGAGGGCCTCGACCTCTATGCGGTGACGGTGCTCGCGTCGCTGCCGACGGCGCAGAACGTCTTCGTCTACGCCCAGCGCTACGAGACGGCGGAGGTCGTGGCCCGCGACACCGTGTTCCTGACCACGATCGGCTCCGTGCCGGTGCTCATCGCGGTGGCGCTCCTGCTCGGCTGAGCTCCGATCGCGGTGGTCGGGAGCAGGATGGGCATGAGCGACCGCCCGAGCGAAGGAGTCCGCGATGCCATTCCTCACCGATGACGATCGGCCGCTCGGTGAACTGCTGCTCGCCCAGCGCCCCGCCGACGGGCATCGCTTCCAGGTGCGCGCTCCGTTCGCCTACCTCGACCCGGTGAGCGGGTCGCGCTACGACGTGCCGGTGCAGGATGCCGCGGGCGACGACTCC
Organism: Agromyces sp. NPDC056389; assembly: GCF_042262385.1. Classification (NCBI taxonomy): domain Bacteria; kingdom Bacillati; phylum Actinomycetota; class Actinomycetes; order Micrococcales; family Microbacteriaceae; genus Agromyces; species Agromyces sp. NPDC056389. Next base: position 1,581,246 of record NZ_JBHJPN010000001.1, on the reverse strand, counting down.
GACCTCGCCTCCGTGCCGACCCTGCTCTGGGGCCTCATCGCGAGCTACGGGCGGCAATCGGCGCCGGCGCTGCTGCACGACCACCGCTCGGTGCTCGCCGCGAACCTCGCCGATCGGCGGGCCGCGCTCGCGCAGCGACGGGTCGACGACCGGGTCTTCCGCACCGCGCTTCGCGAGCAGGGTGTGCCGCTGCTCAGGGCGGCCGTGATGTGGGCCTGGGTCTCCGCGGATCGCGAGCGGCAGTTCGGCGGCGCCGCCGGTGCGGCGTTCGTCGTGCAGGCCGTGCTCGGCGGCATCGTGGTGGCCGGGGCATCCGTCGCCGCGTTCTGGAACCCCGTGTGGCTCGTGCTGCTCGTCATCGTCGTCGTGGCCGCGCTGGCGTGGGGTCGACTCGCGCCGCCGCAGCTCGTGCTGGCGTTCTCGATCGGCTGGCTCGGTCCATTCGTGCTCGTGCAGTTCGCAGCCGTCGTGCCGTTCCGGCTCGCCGAGGCAGCGGTCGAGCTCGTGACCGGCGGCGACCCGGCCGGGGTGTTCCGGCCGACGTTGCGCGGGCGCTGAACCCGCCGGTTCCTAGTCGGTCGTCGCGACGGCCTCGGGCACCGGGTCCTCGGCCGACTTCGGCCAGTTGTGGAACCATCCTGCCCAGACCTCCGCGCGCCAGCCCTGCGGGCTGAGCAGCCGCCGTCGTGCCGCGAGGTCCTGCTGGAACCCGTCGGTCGCCACCGCGTCGCGGAGCTTCATCGGTGCGGGGATCCCGGCCAGTGCCAGGGTGTTCGCCGCATCGTCGTCGGTGCGCGCAGGCACGATCACCGGAACGGGCGCGTAGAGCGGCTCGACGAAGACGAAGACCGCCACGATCAGGAGGCCTACGGCGCTCCCGACGAGCACCTCGAGCGGAGGCCGGATCCAGGCGAAGATCGCGAACCACGTGCAGACGACGGCGCCGGCGACGTAGGCCGCGCGGGGGATCGAGCTCAGCACGAGCCAGTGGCGAGGTTCGATCGGGCACCGGTCCCACTCACGCGACCGCCTGGTGACGGTCGAGAGCCGCTGGTTCAGCCAGATCAGCACGGCGAGGGTGAAGCCCGAGGCGATGAGCCAGGTCCACGGGTTCAGGCCATCGGGGTCGGTCACGAACGAAGCCGCGGCGATCGTGGCCGGCACCGCCTCGGCGACGTCCTGACCGCCGGGGAACACGCCGATCATGAAGCCGATCGCGCCGGCCACCCAGCTCGCGAGGGTCGCGAAAGCGGCGTAGACGCCCGGCAGGCCCGGCAGGATCGCGGCGATGACGACGGCCGCGAGCATGTTGATGCCGAGCGACTTCTTGTCGATGACCGAGAGCAGGTTCTCGACCTGTGCGACCGGAACGGGGGCGGGCGGGAAGTCGGGTCCGAGCAGGTGCCGCGCCGTGGGCTCGACGACCTGGATCGTGTTCTGGAAGTACACGGAGTGGTCGAGGAAGGGCTGGCTCGTGTTGTGCACGGCGTGCTCTTCGGGCCCCTGTGCGGTGGAGCGTCCGGGGAAGTAGGCGTTGCGCCACCGCTCACGGCGGCCGGGGGCGGTGTCGGCGATGGGGCCGGCCGAGAACGGATCCCAGATGGCCCAGTAGTTCGCCCACTTCACGCCGCGGTGCGGCTCGGCCTCCGCATTGCGCTTGAGCCAGTCGCTGACGGGCTTGTACTCGTCGGGTCGGCCGAGCCAGCGGTCGCGCCCGAGCAGCACCACGGCCGCGCCGACCGTGGTGAGCCGGCTGACGTTGTAGTCGCTCGGCTTCAGCTCTTCGAAGAGCGCGAGCGTCGCGACCGCTGCGCCTTGCGAGTGAGCGAAGAGGTGCACGTCGCCGTCGTCGCCGACGAGCTCCTTGGCGCGGGTGAGCGCGTCGCGCACGACGAGCCGCATGGCCGAGGCGCGCACGGGGCGCTCCTTCCAGGCGGCGACGTCGCCGATCGACTCGATGATGCCGTCGATGACCCCCTGCGCCACGTTCTTGAACCAGGGGATGAGCAGGAGCGGGCTGATGAGCGGCAGGATCGGCGTCAGCACCGCCGCCAGCAGCACGAGGAACACCCAGGTCACGGCGAAGGCGATCGAGCAGACTGCGAGCCGGACGGCGTCGATCGCGAGGTCGACGATCTTCGGGAGCTTGCGAGGTGCGCCCGGCGGCTTGTTCCAGTGCCGCACGAGGGTGTACCAGGGCACGAGCACCATGGTGCCGAGGAAGAGGTCGAGCACGCGCCGGATCAGGCGCCACATGAAGACGACGGCCCATTGGAAGATCTGACCCCGGCTCATCGGCACGAACGACTCCGACCAGCGCGCCTCGATGATCGCGATCCGCTGCACGACGTCGTCGTCGTCCTCGGCGGGGGCGCCCGCAGCCTGCGCCCGCGGCCCGGGGGAGCGCACGGTCGCCGTGATGATGGGCAGGTCGCCCGACAGGTCGGACTCGTGGATCGCGACGCCGTGCCGATCGGCGGCGCCGATGACCCGGTCGCGTGCCAGCCAGTCCATGCGGCTGAGCAGCGGCTCGGCCCACTCGAGCAGGATCTGGCTGCGATAGGCGTTGCCCATGCCGTGCACGACGACGAGGGCGCGGTCGAACGCTCCGATGTCGGATGGCGCGGCCGGTGCCGCGGTCGAATCGGCGTGGTCGGCGCCGCCGTCGTCGGCAGCCGCGTCGGCCTCGGCATCCGCAGCTTCGTCGATCTCGGCATCGACGTCGGACGGCGACGTGGCCGCGGAGTCGTCTGGCGTGGGGCTGGGTGCGATCCGCATGGATTCTCCTCGAGCGAGTGCGTCTGAGCGAACGCTAGCGGCTCGACCGGCCCCGTGTCGCCTGTGTCTTCGCGGAGGCACGGCCAGTGCAGGCCCTGAGAACCGGGGTGCGCGGCGAGCAGAGTTCAGGGATAACCCTGATTCGCGGCATCCGTCTCGCTCCTACTCTGGGTACCGATCGCCGCTCCGCGAACTGCAGGGGGAACTGTCGCCGCGGGTGTCGATCGGATAGCCGGTCAGCATCGAGTCCCGAAACTCGGCGCAGGCCGGCTTCCCCCGTTTCCGGCGCCGACGGCGCCGGGTGGAGAAGGGCAGGGCGATGACCGAACGGATGATGCACCTCACGCGCCATCGTCAGGGCGGGCCGGCGCGCGCAGAAGTGCGCTCCGCGCACGTCGATCGTGCGCTCAGCTGGAGCGACTTCCGCACGGCCGTGAGCTACGACCCCGCCAACCAGCTGCTCCTCGCTGTGCCCGCGATCAGCGCGAAGCGCGCAGAGCACTCGTGGCTCGGCGAGGCGACGGCGCCGCACACGCGCCTCGGCGAGGGCGAGATGTACCGCCGCGAGTTCGAGCGCGGCGCCGTGTACTGGTCGGCGCGCACCGGCGCCCACGAGGTGCACGGGCCGATCGCCGAGCACTGGCACGGCGTGGGCGCCGAGACCTCGTTCCTCGGCTTCCCGACGACCGACGAGCAGCCGCTCGCCGCCTCCGAGCTGGGCGGCCGGCTCCCCGGCGGATTCGCGCACTTCGAGGGCGGTTCCATCTACTGGACGCCCGACCACGGGCCCGCGATCGTCTTCGGCATGGTCCGAGACATCTGGGCGCTGCTCGGGTGGGAGCGTTCGGCGCTCGGCCTGCCGGTGCAGGACGTCGACCTCGTGCCGTCGACCGGCGTGCTCCGCGGCGTCTTCGAGCACGGCACGGTGGAGTGGTCGTCGTCGACCGGGCCGGTCGTCGTCATCGATCCGTCGAGCGGAGGCTCCGGGTCGGCCGGTGCGCTCGACGCGGTCGAGGAGGACACGCTCGACCGTCTCCGCTCCGACTTCGCGCCCGGAGTCTGATCGGTCGCGGGCGCGGCAGAGTCGTTCGCGCTCGCGTGACAGACTCGACGGGTGACCCCGACCCTGCCTGAGCTCGCGCCGAGCCCGTACGACGCCGACGCGATGTACGACGCCTTCGTCGACTGGGCGGAGGGCCGAGGCCTCTCCCTCTACCCCGCCCAGGACGAGGCGATCATCGAGATCGTCTCGGGCGCGAACGTCATCCTGTCCACGCCCACGGGCACCGGCAAGTCGCTCGTCGCGGTCGCCGCCCACGCGGCATCACTGGCCCGAGGCGGGCGCAGTTACTACACGGCGCCCATCAAGGCGCTCGTCTCCGAGAAGTTCTTCCAGCTCGTCGAGATCTTCGGCGCGATGAACGTCGGAATGGTCACGGGCGACAGCTCGGTGAACCCCGATGCCCCGATCATCTGCTGCACCGCCGAGATCCTCGCGAACCTCGCGCTCCGGCACGGGCCGGGCGCCGACGTCGACCAGGTCGTCATGGACGAGTTCCACTACTACGGCGACCCCGAGCGCGGCTGGGCCTGGCAGGTGCCGCTGCTCACGCTGCACCGAGCGCAGTTCGTGCTCATGTCGGCGACCCTCGGCGACGTCACGGCGATCGCCGCCGATCTGAAGCGTCGCACGGGGCGGGAGACCGCGCTCGTCACGGGCGTCGACCGGCCGGTTCCGCTGCACTTCTCGTACGCGAAGACGCCCGTGCAGGAGACCGTCGAAGAGCTCATCGAGACGCGGCAGGCGCCCGTCTACATCGTGCACTTCTCGCAAGCCGCTGCGATGGAGCGGGCCCAGGCGCTGTCGTCGATCCGCGTCGTCACGCGCGAGCAGCGCGACGAGATCGCCGAGGCGCTCGGCGGCTTCCGCTTCAACACCGCGTTCGGCAAGACCCTCTCGCGACTCGTGCGCGCGGGCATCGGCGTGCACCACGCCGGCATGCTGCCGCGCTACCGGCGCCTCGTCGAGACCCTCGCCCAGCGCGGGCTGCTCCGCGTCATCTGCGGCACCGACACCCTCGGGGTCGGCATCAACGTGCCGATCCGCACGGTGCTCATCACCGCGCTCGCGAAGTTCGACGGGCAGCGGATGCGGCAGCTCACCGCACGCGAGTTCCACCAGGTCGCGGGACGGGCGGGGCGGGCCGGCTACGACACCGCGGGCACCGTCGTCGTGCTCGCACCCGAGCACGAGATCGAGAACGAGGCATCCGTCCGCAAGGCGGGCGACGACCCCAAGAAGATCAAGAAGATCGTGCGCAAGAAGGCGCCCGCCGGCCAGATCACCTGGGGCGAGGCCTCGTACGAGCGGCTCGTCGCGGCCGAGCCCGAGCCGCTCGTGCCGCAGCTGAAGCTCACGGCGGCGATGCTGATCAACGTGATCGCCCGCGGGGGAGACGTGATCGGCGACATCCGCTCGCTCGTCTTCGACAACCACGAACCGCGCGCCCGGCAGTTCGAGCTCGCGCGGCGCGCGCTCGAGATCTTCCGCACCCTGCGCGACGCGGGCGTCGTCGAGCTGCTGCCGCCTGCGGGCGACGGCCTGCCGATCGTGCGCCTCACGGTCGACCTGCAGCCGAACTTCGCGCTCAACCAGCCGTTGTCGCCGTTCGCGCTCGCGGCGATCGAGCTGCTCGACCCCGAGGCCACCGCCGAGAACGGTGCCGGCACCGGCCACTACGCCCTCGACGTCGTGAGCGTCATCGAATCGACGCTCGACGACCCGCGACCGATCCTCTCGCAGCAGCAGTTCAAGGCGCGCGGCGAGGCGATCGGCCGCATGAAGCAGGACGGCATCGAGTACGACGAGCGCATGGAGCTCGTCGAACTGGTCACGTGGCCGAAGCCGCTCGACGAGCTGCTCGCCCAGTCGTTCGAGGTCTTCGCCTCGAGTCAGCCGTGGGTGCGCGACTTCGAGCTGTCGCCGAAGTCCGTCGTGCGAGACATGTTCGAACGCAGCATGTCGTTCGGAGAATACGTCGGCTTCTACCAGCTCGCCCGCAGCGAGGGGCTCGTGCTCCGCTACCTCAGCGACGCGTATCGGGCGATCCGCCAGACGGTGCCGACCGAGGCGAAGAACGAGGAACTGCTCGACATCATCGAGTGGCTCGGCGAACTCGTGCGGCAGGTCGACTCGAGCCTCGTCGACGAGTGGAACGAGCTCATCGACCCCGCCGCCCACCTCCCCGAGGACGAGGTCGCGGTCGTGCCGCCGGCACCGCCGTCGGTCGTGACGAACCGCCGCGCCTTCACGGTGCTCGTGCGCAACGAACTGTTCCGCCGCGTGCAGCTCGCGGCCCTCGAGCGCGACGACGAGCTCGCCGAGCTCGACCCCGACGCCGGCTGGCCCGACGCGCTCGACCGCTACTACGCCGAGCACGACGAGATCGGCACCGGACCGGCGGCCCGGTCGCCGCGCCTGGTCGCGATCGACGAGGCCGATACCGCGAACGGCATGTGGCGCGTCGAGCAGACGATCGACGACCCGGCGGGCGACCACGACTGGCGCATCAGGGCCGAGGTCGACCTCGACGCCTCCGCCGAGGAGGGCGCGGCCGTCGTGCGCGTCACCGAGGTCGTTCGGCTCTAGGGCCCTCCGCTTCGTCGGTCGGGAACGCCCGCGCCGCCGTCACGCGAGCGCGAGCATGCCCGCGGCGGCGAGGGCGAGCACGAGGCCGACCCATTGCACGGGCGCGATCCGCTCGCGGAGCACGAGTGCGGCGAGCAGGATCGTGCCCGCCGGGTACATCGCCCCGAGCACCGCGGCCACCGAGAGGTCGCCCGCGCGGATGCCGGCGAGCAGCAGGCCGTTCGCGATCACGTCGACCATGCCGCACGCGATCGCGAGGCGGATGCCGGTCGCCGTCGCCGAGCGGGGTCGAGGTGCGGTGGCTGCACCGAGCGACGTGCGCTGCGGCATCCGCTCGCTCGGTGCCGTCGTCGCCGGTGCGGTTCGTCGCCGCGCCAGCGCGACGAGCGCGACCATGCCGACTGCGGTGAACATGATCACGCCCGTGACGGCTCGGTTCAGGAGCAGCGGCACGATGCCGCTCTCGTCGGAGGTCTGGTCGATCGTGATGTAGAAGCCGCCGATCGCGATGCCCGAGCCGACCGCCATCACGAGCCCGCGGAGGCTCGGGCGCACGGCCCCCTTCTCCGGCACGAAGCCGACGAGCACGACGGCGAGGAGCGCGAGGCCGAGGGCCCAGTAGCCGAGCGCCGTGAACCGCTCGCCGGTGACGAGGCCCCACGCCATCGGCAAGACCGCCGAGACGACCGCCGTGAGCGGCGACAGGATCGACATCGGACCGATCGCGAGGCACGCGTACAGCAGCGAGATCGCGATGGCGCCGCTGACGCCCGAGACTGCGCCCCACCAGACGTCATGCGCGGTCCAGGCTCCGCCGATCAGCGGATACGCGGCGGCGAGCACCACGAATCCGACGACCGCCGCGACCGCCGTCGCGAGGATGGCGCTGATGCGCTTCGCGGCGAGGCCGCCGAGGAAGTCGGAGGTGCCGAACACGAGCGCCCCGGTGAGCGAGAAGACGGCCGTGAGCATGCTCGCCAGCGTAGCGATGGCTCGCGTTCCGCTCATTCGAGCACTCGAGCCGATGCCGTTTGCTCATGTGCGCAGCATCCATGAACAGCACGTGAAATCAGGCGGATGAATCGACGCAAGCCCCTTGGCACGGCCGCAGCCCGCTCATAGGCTACGGGCAATGTCCCCCCGAGCCGGGCGCGCATCCACGCGGTCCGTCGGCGGGGTCCGATCGCACTGATCCGATCGCTCTGAGGAGAGTCATGCATCGTCGCCGCACCATCCCACGTCTGGCGGCCGTCTCGGCCGCATCGATCGGAGCACTCGTCGTCGGGTTGCTCGGCGCTCCGCCCGCATTCGCGGCCGTCGACGGCTCCGGCGTCGTCATCAACGAGGTGTACGCCCGTGGCGGCAGCGCGAACCAGCCGTTCGCCGGCAAGTTCGTCGAGCTGTACAACCCCACCGGCGCGCCCGTCTCCCTCGCAGGGTGGTCGCTGCAGTACCGCAGCGCCACGAGCACCGCGGCCTCGAGCGGCGTCGGCGCCCTCGCCGGTGAGATCGAGGCCGGCGGCTACTACCTCATCGCCCTTCCCGGCAACGGCTCGGTCGGCACGGCGCTGCCCGAGCCCGACGCGACGCTCGGGCTGAACCCGAGCGGCACGAACGGTTCGCTCTTCCTCGCGAACGTGCCCGGTGCGATCAACCCCGGCACCGGTTCCATCGTCAACAACCCGCAGGTGGTCGACTACGTCGGCTACGGCACCTCGGTGAACTTCGAGGGCGCCGCGGCGGGCTACCCGGGCGGCAACGCCGACCCCGGCAGCATCGTCCGCACCGGCTTCGCCGACACCGACGTCAACGCCGCCGACTTCACGTTCTCGTCGACCGTCACCCCGCAGGGCTCGGGGGGCGGCACCGATCCGGTCGACCCGACGGCCACGACGATCGCTGCGGTGCAGGGCACGGGCGACGCGACCACGATGGACGGCGAGCTGGTCGTCGTCGAGGGCGTCATCACCGCCGACCACCGGGCGGGCGGCTACAACGGCGTGACCATCCAGACTCCCGGCGCCGACACCACTCCCGGCGCATCCGACGGCATCTTCGTCTTCCAGATGCCCGCCGTCGGTGCGATCGGCGACCTCGTGCGCGTCACGGGCACCGTGAGCGAGTACTTCGGTCTCACCCAGATCACGACGAGCGCGACCGGCGCCGAACTCGTGACCGCGGCCGTCGGCGTGCCCGACGCCGTCGACCTGCCCGCGAGCACCGTGGGTTCGGCCCGCGAGCCGCTCGAGAGCATGCTCGTCGCACCCTCCGGGAACTACCTGCTCTCGAGCACGCACGAGGCCTACAACTTCGGCTCGCTGTGGATGGCCGCAGGCGACTCGCTGCCGGTCAAGAGCACCGAGCTGCTCGACGCCGGCCCCGACGCGAACGCCGCCGCCGTCGCGAACCGAGGCCGGCTCCTGATCCTCGACGACGGATGGAACGCCGCCGTGACCTCCGCGGGGCACCCGGCGGACCAGCCGTACCTCACGAAGGACGTGATCGTCCGCAACGGCGACCGCGTGATCCTGCCCGAGACGCCGTACGTGCTGAGCTACGGCTTCGACGCGTGGCGCCTGCAGCCGACCTCGCCGATCGACAGCACCAGCCCGGCATCCGTGAAGCCGACGTTCGAGACGCTGAACCCGCGAGTCGACACCGCCCCCGCGGTCGGTGGCGACATCCAGGTCGGGGTCTTCAACGTGCTGAACTACTTCACCACGCTCTCGAGCCAGAACGCGAACGCGCGTGGCGCCGCCACCGCCGAGGAGTTCGCCCTGCAGGAGAAGAAGATCGTCGCGGCGATCACCGGGCTCGGCGCCGAGGTCGTCGCGCTGCAGGAGATCGAGAACTCGTTCAAGCTCGGCGAGGCGCGCGACGAGGCGACCGCGACGCTCGTCGCAGCGCTGAACGAGGCCGAGGGCTCCGACGTGTGGGCGTACATCCCGACGCCGGCCTCGCTCACGGCCGCGACGACCGACGTCATCCAGAGCGCGATCATCTACCGGACCGCTGCCGTCACCCCCAAGGGCGACGCGCAGACCGTGATCGACGAAAGCGTCTGGGGCAACGCCCGCGAGCCCATCGGCCAGGTCTTCGAACTGCCGAACGGCAACGACTTCTCGGTCGTCGCCAACCACTTCAAGTCGAAGAGCGGATCCGGCGCGCAGCCGGCCGACGGCCAGGGCTTCTTCAACGCCGACCGCGTCGCGCAGGCGAACTCGCTGCTGACGCTGGCGAACTCGCTCGCGGCCGAGGCCGGCGAGGTGTTCCTGCTCGGCGACTTCAACTCGTACGCCGAAGAGGACCCGATCCAGGTGCTCACGGGTGCCGGGTACTCCGACCTGCTGCCCGATCTGACCGACGACCAGTACACGTACACGTTCGACGGCGAGCTCGGCTCGCTCGACCACGCGCTCGGCAACGCCGCAGCCGTGCAGGGCGTGACGGGCATCGGCCGCTGGGCGATCAACTCGCCCGAGTGGAGCGACCGCCAGTACGAGAACGGCTCGCCCGACGACGGCTCCGTGTTCCGCTCGAGCGACCACGACCCCCAGGTCATCGGCCTCGACAGCGCGAAGCTCAACGACGTGGTCGACATCAGCGTGATGACGATCAACGACTTCCACGGCCGTATCGAGCAGGCTGCGCCCGCCGCGGGTGCCGCGGTGCTCGCGGGAGCCGCCGACGCCGTCCGGGCCGAGAACCCGAACACGGTCTTCGCGGCGGCGGGCGACCTCATCGGAGCCTCGACGTTCACGTCCTTCATCCAGAAGGACTCGCCGACGATCGCCGCGCTGAACGCGGCCGGACTCGACGTGAGCGCCGCAGGCAACCACGAGTTCGACCAGGGCTGGGCGGACCTCCGCGATCGCGTGCAGGGCGAGGCCGACTTCGAGTACATCAGCTCGAACGTCTTCCTCAAGGGCACCGACGAGACGGCGCTCGCGCCGTACTACACGAAGACCTTCGAGGGCGTCACGGTGGGCTTCATCGGCGCCGTCACCGAAGAGCTGCACTCGCTCGTCAGCCCCGCCGGCATCGCCGACCTCGACGTTCGCCCGATCGTCGAGTCGGTCAACGCCCAGGCCGACAACCTCACCGACGGCGACCCCGCCAACGGCGAGGCCGACGTGCTGATCCTGCTCGTGCACGAGGGTGCGGCCACGGCCGCCAAGGAGTCCGTCACCGACGGCTCGGTGTTCGGCAAGATCGTCGCCGGTGTCGACCCCGCGGTCGACGCGATCGTCTCGGCGCACACGCACCTGCCCTACAACCACGTCGTCGACGGCCGCCCGGTCGTCTCGGCCGGCCAGTACGGCGAGCAGTTCGGCCTCATGAAGCTCGAGGTCGACGGCAAGACGAAGGAACTCGTCTCGATCACCAACGAGCTCAAGCCGCTCATGACGACCGCGACGACCAACCCGCCCGTGCCCGCCAAGGCGCTCTACCCGGCCGACCCCGAGGTCGCGGCGATCGTCGCCGCCGCCACGTTGAAGGCCAACGAGCTCGGCGGGGTCAAGGTCGGCGACATCACGGCCGACTTCAACCGCGGCCAGATGCCCGGCAAGGACGCGAACGGCAACCCGATCACGGTCGAGGCGCGCGGCGCCGAGTCGACGATCGGCAACTTCGTCGCCGATGTGCAGCTCTGGGCGGCCCAGCAGGACGGCGCAGCCGACATCGCGTTCATGAACCCGGGCGGCATGCGCACCGACCTGAAGTTCAAGAGCTCGAACGCGGCCGACCCCGACGGCAACGTCACCTACCGCGAGGCCGCCAACGTGCAGCCGTTCGCGAACACCCTCTTCACCCAGACGCTCACCGGCGCCCAGGTCAAGCAGGTGCTCGAGGAGCAGTGGCAGCCGGCCGGCGCCTCCCGTCCGTTCCTGAAGCTCGGCGTCAGCGCCGGACTCGAGGTCGTCTACGACCCGACGGCGGCAGCGGGGTCCCGCGTGACCCACGTGTCGCTGAACGGCGTAGAGCTCGACCCGGCCGGAAGCTACCGCGTCGTTGCGAACTCGTTCCTCGCGGCCGGCGGTGACAACTTCTTCACCCTCGGCAAGGGAACCGGTCGCGCCGACACCGGCAAGGTCGACCTGCAGGCGATGGTGGACTGGTTCACCGTGAACAAGACGGCGACGCCCGACCTGGCGCAGCGCTCGGTGGGTCTGGTGCTGCCGGCCCCGGCCAACGGCACCGCCTACGTGCCCGGCGAGACGCTGAACCTCGCGCTCAGCTCGCTCGACTTCAGCACCACCGAGGTCGCCGCGGGAGAGGTCACCGTCTCGATCGGCGGAATCGCCGTCGGCACGGCACCGGTCGACCGCACGGTCGTCGCGACGACCGACGAGGGCGGCCGTGCATCGCTCACGATCACGATCCCCGAAGGCCTCAGCGGCGCACAGCAGCTCGTCGTCTCGGTCGCATCGACGGGCACGAGCGTCGAGGTCCCGGTCACGATCGAGCAGCCGGTCGCCGAGGTCGACACGACGATCGTCGGTGTGCCGAACAAGCTGCTGGCGAAGGTCGGCAAGAAGATCAAGTACAGCGGTGTCGTGGTCGCCCACGACGGCTCGAAGCCGGTCGGTACGGTGACCATCACCGACGGGTCGACGGTCATCGCGACGGTCGAACTCGACGCCGCCGACAAGGGTCGCTTCTCGGTGACGCTGCCCGATCTCGCCCGTGGTGTGCACGTGCTGCGCTCGAACTTCGAGAGCACTGAGCCGTACGCCGACTCGCGGTCGTTCGCGGTGCCGGTGCTGGTCTGGTAGACAGCGCGCGCTCATGACGGGGCGGGGGCGAGCGGATGCGACATCCGCTCGCCCCCGTCTCGTTCGCTGCCGCACCGCTCCTCCACAGCCCCGGGTTCGCGTGCTTGCCTCGCCACGGCGGAGTGCGTCGGCGGCGCTCGTTAGACTCGACGAATGAGCTGGAACGCGGAACCCGCCTGGACCGACGAGGTCCCGTGGGACCCCGACGAACTCGCTCCGCCGCCCGATGACGAGTGGGTGCCACCCGTCGACGACGCCCAGTTCGTCGGTGCGCGCACCTCGGCCCCGCAGCGCTCATCCGAGGCGCAGGGTCGACCGTCCGGAGCGGTCGGGTCGGGCCGTCGCGCCGCTGCGCCCGCGCGGTTCGCCACTGCGGCCGAAGCGCTCCACACCGTGTTCGGGTACGACAGCTTCCGCGGCGAGCAGGCCGAGATCATCGCGCAGGTCGCCGGCGGAGGCGACGCCGTCGTGCTCATGCCGACCGGCGGCGGCAAGAGCCTCTGCTACCAGATCCCGTCGCTGCTCCGCGAGGGCACGGGCATCGTGGTCTCGCCGCTCATCGCGCTCATGCACGACCAGGTCGACGCGCTCGTGCGCAATGGCGTTCGCGCCGCGTACCTGAACTCGAGCCAGCAGTCGCACGAGCGGGCCGAGGTCGAGCGGGCGTACCTCGCCGGCGAGCTCGATCTGCTCTACGTCGCCCCCGAGCGACTCGGCAACGAGGCGACCAAGCGCTTCCTCGAGCAGGGCGCGATCGCACTCTTCGCAATCGACGAGGCCCACTGCGTCGCGCAATGGGGGCACGACTTCCGGCCCGACTACCTGGCGCTCTCCGAGCTCGCCGAGCGCTGGCCCGATGTGCCGCGCATCGCCCTCACCGCCACGGCGACCGAGGCGACGCATCGCGAGATCACCGAGCGGCTGAGCCTCGGGGGAGCCGAGCACTTCGTCTCGAGCTTCGACCGGCCCAACATCCAGTACCGCATCGACTCGAAGCTCGAGGTGCGCAAGCAGCTGCTCGAGTTCATCCGCAGCGAGGGTCGCGACGCCGCCGGCAACCCCGTCGCGGGCATTGTCTACGCGCTCTCGCGGGCGAGCACCGAGAAGATCGCCGCGTACCTCGCCGAGCACGGCGTCAACGCGATGCCGTACCACGCCGGTCTCGATGCCGCGGTCCGCCGTCGCACGCAAGAGCGGTTCCTCCGCGAAGAGGGTGTCGTCGTCGTCGCGACCATCGCCTTCGGCATGGGCATCGACAAGCCCGACGTGCGATTCGTCGCCCATGTCGACCTGCCGAAGTCGGTCGAGGGCTACTACCAGGAGACCGGTCGCGCCGGCCGCGACGGGGCGCCGGCGACCGCCTGGCTCGCCTACGGCCTGCAAGACGTCGTGCAGCAGCGGCGCATGATCGACGAGAGCCCCGGCGACCTCGCCCACCGGCGGCGTCTCGCCCAGCACCTCGACGCGATGCTCGCGCTCTGCGAGACGGTGCAGTGCCGTCGCCAGAACCTGCTCGGCTACTTCGGTCAGCCGAGTGAGCCGTGCGGCAACTGCGACACCTGCCTCGAGCCGCCCGCCTCGTGGGACGGCACGGTGCCCGCTCAGAAACTCATGTCGACGATCGTGCGCCTCCAGCGCGAGCGCCGGCAGAAGTTCGGCGCGGGCCACCTCGTCGACATCCTCCGCGGCAAAGAGACGCCGCGCGTGCGACAGTACGGTCACGACGCACTCGCGACCTGGAGCATCGGGCAAGACCTCAGCGACCAGCAGTGGCGCGGGGTCGTGCGGCAGCTGCTCGCGCAGGGCCTGCTCGCCACGCACGGCGAGTACGGCACGTTGACGGTGACGGATGCCGCGGCCGACGTGCTCTCGGGCAAGCGGGTCGTGAAGCTCCGCACCGAACCCGAGCGCGCCGCGCGCTCACGCGGTCCTCGGGCGGCCGCTGCTGCCGTCGACCTCGAGCCGGCGCAGGTGGAGCTCTTCGAGCAGCTCCGCACGTGGCGAGCCGGCGAGGCGAGAGAGCAGGGTGTGCCCGCGTACATCGTCTTCGGCGACGCGACACTGCGCGCCGTCGCGGTCGCGAGGCCCGCGAGCCTCGCCGATCTCGACGGCATCACCGGCATCGGCGCCAAGAAGCGCGAGGCCTACGGCGAGGCGCTGCTCTCGGTCGTCGCCTCGGCCTGACACTCTCTTCGGTCGCCAATCCCTCCTCGCCCGGCTCGAGCCGAGCTTGTTCGACCTGACTCGCGCGTGTTCGGCTCGCCACCCTTGCTCGCCGCCGCGATCAGGAGGAGATCTGCGATTCCGAGGAGCGAAGCCGCGGAATCGATCCTCGAAATCGCTGATCTCCTCACGAACGTCGGCGGGCGTCGGCCGGCGGCCGCCGACCCTTGACGCATCCTCACTCGCGATATACTCTGAACAAAGTATTTGGAGGTGAGTATGTCGCGTCGACCGGTGAGCAACCCGCTCGCACTCGCAGTGCTGGCGAGCCTGTGGGAGCGGCCGATGTACCCCTACGAGATCACGACGACCCTGCGCGAACGCGGCAAGGAAGACAGCATCCGGCTGAACTTCGGCTCGCTCTACGCGATCATCAAGTCCCTCGAGAAGCACGGCCTCATCGAGGAGGCGAGGGTCGAGCGCGAGGGCAATCGGCCCGAGCGCATCGTCTACGCGATCACCGACGCCGGCCGCGCCGAGGCGCACGACTGGATGCGCGAGCTCATCGCGGTGCCGGTCAAGGAGTACCCGGCGTTCGAGTCGGGTCTCTCGCTCATCGCACTGCTCGCGCCCGACGAGGCCATCGCCCTCCTCCGCGAGCGCCTCGAGCGCCTCGACGCCGAGCTCGCATCCCGAGCCAGGCTCGCCGAGCAGTCCGACGAACTCGGCCTGCCCGAGCTGTTCCTCGTCGAGTTCCACTACCGCGTCGCCATGACCCGCGCCGAGCGCGAGTTCGTCGCGGGCATGCTCGAGCGCCTCGAAGCGGGCGAACTCGGTGGTCTCGACGCGTGGAAGGCCATGCACGAGCTGATCGAGTCCGGCGCGACCGCCGAAGAACTCGAGGCGCAGCTCGCGCGCTACCTGGCGGAAGGAGCCGCAGACCAGCAGCAGCACTGACGAGCAGCAAGAGCTGTACACAGATCGATGGCCCGGATGCGGCAACACCCGAGCCATCTCGCAACCGAGTCGTTCAACGTGAATCGAATCCACCCCAGTGCGTACGGTCATTCTACCGACGCGCCATCACGACCGAACGGCTCCCCACCGAAGGAGAGCCTCATGGCTGCATCACCCGACGGGATGGCCCTCGTGGCCGCCGATCTCGTCAAGACCTATTCGCAGGGGCGCGGAAAGCCCCCGCTCCGAGCCCTCGACGGGCTCACGTTCCAGGCCGAGGAGGGCACGATCTTCGGCCTGCTGGGGCCGAACGGCGCCGGCAAATCGACGACCGTCAAGATCCTCTCGACCCTCTCGCGTGCCGACTCGGGCACGGCCACAGTGGCCGGCATCGACGTGGGGCGCCACCCCGGCCGCGCGCGAAGCGCGATCGGCTTCGTCGCCCAGAAGCAGGTCTCCGACCCGATGGACACCGGTGTCGAGAACCTCGTGCTCGCCGGCCAACTGCACGGCATGTCGACGCGGGCTGCACGCAGCCGGGCGGGCGAGCTGCTCGAACGGTTCGCGCTCACGACCGCAGCCCGCCGCCAGGTGAAGACCTACTCGGGCGGCATGGCGCGCAAGCTCGACGTCGCGATCGGCCTCATGCATCGCCCGCAGGTGCTCTTCCTCGACGAGCCGACGACCGGTCTCGACCCTGAGGCGCGCGCCGAGATGTGGGCGGAGATCGAGCGGATGTCCCGTGAGGAGCGCATGACCGTGCTGCTGACCACCCATTACCTCGAAGAGGCCGACCGGCTCGCGAGCCGACTGGCGATCGTCGATGCCGGGCGCGTCGTGACCGAGGGCACGCCCGAGCAGCTGAAGAGCGAGCTGCGCGGCGATGCCGTGGTGATCGAACTGCACGAGGCATCCGTCATCGCTCGGGTGCTCGAGTCGCTCGATCGGCTCGGCGGATTCCGCGAGGTCGCCGCCGAGGGGCGTGCGGTGCGCGCCCGGGCGGACGACGGCGGCGCAGCGCTGCCGCTCGTGCTCGCGGCGCTCGACGCAGAGGGTGTCGCCGTGGCGTCGGCGACCGTGTCGCGGCCGAGCCTCGACGACGTCTACCTCGCCCGCACCGGTCATTCCTTCGCCGCGGTGCACGCCGGCTCGTCGACCGAAGGCCGCTCCGAACTCGAGGAGGTCGTGTCATGACCACGCTCACGAACCCGGCCCGCGTCGCGGCCGCGACCGCGTACGCCCGGCCGAGCTTCTTCCGGCACACCGCCGTCCTGACGCTCCGGCAGTTGCGGGCGGCGGTGCGCATTCCGGCATTCATCGTCATGAATGTCGTGCAGCCGCTCATCTGGCTGCTGCTGTTCGGGCAGCTCTTCACGTCGGTCGTCGACATCCCGGGATTCACGGGCGGCGACAACTACCTCGAGTTCCTGACGCCCGGCATCGTCATGATGATGGCGCTGTTCGGCAGCGCGTGGGCCGGCACGAGCTACATCCAGGACATGGATCGCGGCGTGATGGACCGGTTCCTCACCTCGCCGACGAGCCGGGGGGCCCTGATGGTCTCGACGCTCGTGTACCAGGCACTGCTCACGCTCGTGCAGTCGCTCATCGTGCTCGGTGTCGCCTGGCTCGGCGGCGCCCGGTTCGACGGCGGCCTCGGCGGCATCCTGATTCTGCTGCTCGCGGCGATGCTGCTCACCGCCTCGTTCTCGGCGCTCTCGAACGCTGCGGCACTGCTCGCGCGCAACCAGAACGTGCTGATCGGCATCTCGCAGCTCATCACCATCCCGCTCATGTTCCTGAGCTCTGCGCTCATGGACACGAGCCTGTCGGCCGACTGGGTCGCGGATGTCGCACGCTTCAACCCCTTCGAGTGGGCGGTCGTGGCCGGCCGAGAGACGCTCGGCGCGAGCCCCGACTGGGCGAGCGTCTGGGGTCACCTCGGGCTGCTCGCGGCGTTCGCCGCGGTGCTCGCGTGGGTCGCGACGAGGGCCTTCCGGTCCTATCAGCGGAGCGCATAGAAGCGGTCTCCCGACTCTGCGTCGTGCGGCACGCGCGGCGCGCGCAGGGTCGGGAGGCCTGCCGGCCGATGGCGTCGGGCGTCATTGACGCGGCGTACTCGCCCCACGATGCTGGAGCGGTGACCACCGAACCGCCGATCGAGGCCGCCGCCGTCGCGGACACGACGACCGCCGTGACCGACGGCGTGACCGACGGCGTGACCGACGCCGCGCTCCCCCCCGGGATCCGCATCAGGTGGGGCTGGTTCCTCGCCTGCATCGTGCTCGGCCTCGCCGCCATCGTCGCCGGCTGGTTCCTCGTCTCGCCCGAGAGCCGCCTCGGCTACGTCGGCGGCGTGTTCGCCGGCGTCGGCACCACGTTGCTGCTCGTGGGCATCGTCGTGCTGCTCGAGCGGCGCATCGTGGACACCGCGGCGCGGGTGGTTCGGGATGCCGCGAAGGAGGCGCGCATCAAGACCAACGAGGAGGTGCGCGCCCAGATCCGCGACTTCGAAGACCGGGTCGCCGGCATCTGGGAGACCGCCACCCCGGAGAGCGCCGCTGAAGCGACCCGCCGAATGAGCGACGAGTTCACCGAGCGCGTCGTCGGCGCCTATGCCGGTGACGACGATCCGCCCCCCCGAGAGCTCGTCGGGCGAGGGCGCGTCTCGTCCTGATTAGTGCCGGTCCTCGACGCTGGTGCCGTCGAGGGTCGAACACCGAGCGACACGACCGGATGCCCCGCCGAGTCGGCAGGCATGCCATGTCACGCGGCGACGAGATCGCGGAAATGGGCCCGCAGGTGCGCTCCGACCTCGATCGAGGGGTCGTAGAGCCACTGGATCTGCAGCCCGTCCCAGGTCGCGATCAACCACGCCGCTTCGCGGCGCGGGTCTCGATCCGGCTGCAGTGACCCCTCGTCGCGCATTCTGCGGAACAGGTCGGTGAAGTAGCGGCGGCTCTCACGGAACCGACGCTCGAAATGATCGTGAGCCGGATGCCCCGGTGTGGCGCCCTCGCAGGAGAGCACGGCGTACAGCTCGATCAGCCCGGGGTCGGCGGCGGCGCGGTCGGCGACCTCGGCCAGCGCCGGGAGTCGGTCGCGGGCGGGGCCGGCGGGCGCGTCACCGGTGATGGTCCGGCGGTCGCGCAGCCGCAGCACCGACGTGAGCAGTTCGTCCTTCGATCCGATGTGGTGCAGCAGGGTCGACTTGGGGATGCCGCTGCGTTCCGCGATCTCGCGCAGGCTCGTGCCGTGGTAGCCGCTTCGGGCGAAGAGCTCGATCGCGCTGGCGTCGATGCGGGCGCGCTGCTCGCGGCCCACGCGTCCGGGCTCCTCAGGCTCGAGGATGATCGTCGCTGCGATGGGTGCTGCGTCTTCAGTCTCGGAGCGGTCGTCGTCGGCGAACGGCAGGGCCGGCGCGCCGCGCAGCCAGCGCTCGTGGCGGGCGAGATCCCCGACGAGGTCGACGTCGTCGGGGGAGTATCGCTCCTGGAGTTGCAGGCCGTCCCACGCGGCGATGACGAGTGCGGCGTGCACATCGGGGTCGATGCCCGCTCGCACGGGCTCGGTGGCGAGCTGGTCGGCGACGGCTGCCCGCACGCGCGCATAGCGCTCGCGCATGTGAGCGTGCGCCGCGTGGCTCGCGCTCGTCGCCTCGCCCGAGAGCGCGGTGTAGAGCTCGAGGTATCCGGGGGTGCCGGCGTTGCGACGAGCGAGCGCGGCGAGGCCGAGCGAGAACTCGTCGTGCGGCTCGTGCTCGATCCACGATTCGTTCGCACGGTCGAGTCGCTCGACGACCGCGCCGAGCAGTGCGTCCTTCGACGGGAAGTGGCGCAGGAGGCCAGGGTGGGTCACGCCGGCACGGGCGGCGACATCACGCAACGACACCGCCGTGATGCCGACGGAGACGAACATCGCGGTCGCAGAGTCGAGGATGCGCTCCCGCGTCGCCGCGGACCGGGCTTGACGCGTCGGTACCGGGAGCTCGGCGAACGCCGGTGTGCTCGTCAACGGGGCTCTCTCATCGAAGTCGAGGCTAGTCGGTTGCCGTCCGAGTAAATGTTACCAAGCGGTCGGCTTTCCCGATACGATGCAGCTCACATCCACTCCCGCATCCCGAAAGGATCGATGACAATGTCGTCACGCCGCACTCTCCGCGTCGCGATCGCCGGCACCGCCGCCGTCGCCGCACTCTGTTCGCTCGCCGCCTTCTCGGCGCCCCAGGTCGCCAACGCGGACAAAGGTTCGAAGGGCCAGTCCGTCACGATCTACCTCACCCGTCACGGCGAGACCATGCTCAACACGCTCGACCGCGTGCAGGGCTGGTCGGACTCGCCGCTCACCGAAGAGGGGCGCGAGACCGCCGAGAACCTCGGCGAGGGCCTCGCTGAAGCCGGCATCACGTTCAAGTCCGCCTACTCGGCCGACATGGTGCGGCACTGGGAGACCGTCTCGCTCGCACTCGGTGAGCTCGAGTACAAGCGGGATGCCGTTCGCGACGAACGCCTCCGCGAGATCGCCTTCGGCCGCTTCGAGGGTGCCGGCAACGAGGAGATGTGGTCGGAGATCGCGACCGAACTCGGCTACGCCGATGTCGGCGAACTCTTCATGGACCCCGAGTTCGACTTCAACGCGGCGCTCGAGTCGATGGTGCGCCTGAATGAGGGCAGCGGACTCACGGCCGAGACGCCATCGCAGGTCGCCGACCGCGCGGTCGACGCGTTGACCGATATCGCAGCCGAGCGAGCGAAGAAGGGCGGTGGCAACGTGCTCGTCGTCTCGAGCGGCATCACGATCATGGCTGCGCTCGAAGCGCTCGGCGGTGACCTCAGCGGTGTCGAGGAGGGCATCGAGAACGGTGCGGTGAGCGAACTTCACTATCGCAACGGCACGTGGACCGTGCGCACGGTCAATGACCTGAGCTATGTCGAAGCAGGGCAGGACTGACCGACCCGAAGAACATCGATACCAAAACCAAGCGGCATTCGGTTTATGATGAACCGGATGCCGCTTGGCTGTCGATTCGAGCATGAAGGAGTGCTGGCATGACCGATCAGTTGAACCACGAGACGGATGCCGCTGATGCATCCGTCACCACCGAGGCCGAGCTCGACCTCCGCTTCCGCGACGCGAGCCTGCCGATCGCCGAGCGCGTCGAGATCCTGCTCGGCCAGATGACGCTCGAAGAGAAGGCCGGCCTCTTCTTCCAGACCATGATCGGCACCGAAGCCGACGGCAGCCTCTCGGCGGGCGACCAGACCTTCGGCCTGCCCTCGACCGACGACTACGTGTCGGGCCGGTTGATGAACCACTTCAACCTGCTCCAGACGCCGCCGACGCCCGAGCTGATCGCAGAGTGGCACAACCGCCTCCAGGAGCTCGCGGCATCCACTCGCCTCGGCATCCCAGTGACGATCTCGACCGACCCGCGCCATTCGTACACCGACAACCCCCTCGCGGGCATGCTCGCCGGTTCGTTCTCGGTCTGGCCCGAGACGATGGGCCTCGCGGCCATCGGCGACGAGGCGCTCGTCGAGCAGTTCGGCGACATCGCACGGCAGGAGTACACCGCGGTCGGCATCCGCGTCGCGCTGCACCCGCAGATCGACCTCGCGACCGAGCCGCGCTGGTCGCGGGCGCTGCAGACCTTCGGCGAAGACGTCGAACTCGCCGGTCGACTCGGTGCCGCCTACATCCGCGGGTTCCAGGGGGCCGAACTCGGCGCCGACTCGGTCGCAACGATGACGAAGCACTTCCCCGGCGGCGGTCCGCAGCAGGACGGCGAGGACCCGCACTTCGCGCACGGGCGCGAGCAGGTCTACCCCGGCGGGCAGTTCGAGCTGCACCTGAAGCCGTTCGAGGCGGCATTCGAGGCGGGCACGAGCCAGATCATGCCGTACTACGGCATGCCCGTCGGCACCGAGTACGAAGAGGTCGGGTTCGGCTTCAACAAGTCGGTCATCACCGGGCTGCTCCGTGAGCGCTACGGCTTCGACGGCATCGTCTGCACCGACTGGGGACTCATCAACGACGCCGAGATCATGGGCGCCCCCTTCCCGGCACGCGCGTGGGGCGTCGAGCACCTCTCTCCCCGCGAGCGCATGAAGAAGGTCATCGAAGCCGGGGCCGACCAGTTCGGCGGCGAGGCGGTGCCCGAAATGCTCATCGAGCTCGTGCGCTCGGGCGAGGTCTCCGAGGAGCGGCTCGACGTCTCGGCGCGGCGCCTGCTGCGTGAGAAGTTCGTGCTCGGCCTCTTCGAGCAGCCCTATGTCGACGTCGAGCGCGCGAAGCGCGTCGTGGGCTCGCCCGAGTTCGTCGCCGCGGGCGAGGCCGCGCAGCGTGCTGCGATCACCCTGCTGGTGAACCGCGAGCAGACGGATGCCTCGGGCGCCGAGCGCCCCGCCCTGCCGCTCGTACGGGGGCTCCGCCTCTACGTCGAGGGCATCGACCCCGTGATCGCGGCCGAGTACGGCGAGGTCGTCGACTCGCCGGCGGCGGCCGACGTGGCGATCCTGCGCCTGCAGGCGCCGTTCGAGAAGCGCCCGACGTTCTTCGAGAACTTCTTCCACTCGGGCTCGCTCGACTACACCGACGAGCAGATCGCGCACGTGCGCGAGATCGCCGCGGCAGTGCCGACCGTCGTCGACGTGTTCCTCGACCGGCCCGCGATCCTCACGCCGTTCGTCGGCGACCTCGCGGCGCTGACGGCCAACTGGGGTGCGAACCCGCACGCGGTGCTCGACGTGCTCTTCGGCGCGGCTGCACCCCAGGGCAGGCTTCCGTTCGACCTGCCGTCGAGCATGGCGGCCGTCGAGGCGAACCGCCCCGACGTGCCGTTCGACACGGCCGACCCGCTGTTCCGCTTCGGACACGGGCTGAGCTACCCGGCCTGAGCCAGCGCTGCGGCGCGCCGTTCGCGCACCTCGAGACCCTCGCCGAGTCGGCGGGGGTCTCGAGCGTTTCCGGCCCCGACCCGGCCGAAATCGAGACACGCGAGCCTCGACGGCGCTAGCATCGCCCCAGGGGCGCCGTGTCGACGGCGCATGGGGCAAGGGGGTTCGGCATGTCCGATCAGATGGCTCGGCCGATGGGCGTCACCATCGTCGCGATCCTCGCGTGGATCGCGGGGGCGCTCGACATCGTGTCGGGCACCATCCTGTTGTTCCAGGCCGGCGTCGAATCCGTCGTCGACGGTCTCGGCGGCACCGGCCCGCTCTATGCGGCCGCGATCGGCTCGATCGTGCTCGGCCTCATCGTCGTGGCCGTCGCGGCGGGGCTGCTCACCGGCAGCTGGGTGTCGCGCATGATCATCACCGTCGTCGAGGTGCTCTCGATCATCGGCTCCCTCTTCCTCGCGTTCGCGTACCTCGGCGGTGCGGTCGGCGAGTGGCTCGGCATCGCCGTCTCGCTCGTCGTGCTGTTCCTGCTCTGGGGGCACAAGTCGAGCGTGTTCTTCGGCAGCCGTCGGCCGGAGGCCTGAGTGAACTCGGTCGGCCGTCCCGGCGGCGTCACGTTCATCGCGGTGCTCACGTGGATCTCGGGCTTCCTCGACGTCATCGGCGGCACGATCCTGCTCTTCCAGACGAGCGTCGCGGCCACAGTGGAGCAGTTCGGCGGCGCGAGCCAGCTCATCGCCTCGGCGATCATCTCGATCCTCATCGGCGTCGTCGTCATCGCCGTGGCCGGCGGCCTCCTGCGCGGCAGCGCCGGGGCGCGCATGTTCATCACGATCCTGCAGGTGCTCTCGATCGCGAGCTCGATCTTCCTCGCGATCGCCTACCCGGCGGGCGCCATCGGCGAGTACTTCAGCATGCTCATCTCGGTGATCGTGCTCGCGTTCCTCTGGTCGGGGCGAGCGAACGCCTTCTTCCGCAGCTGAACCTCCTTGTCGGTATCCCATCGATGCCGAGAGTGCCTTTTGTAGGGTCCTCACAGTGGCGTCCGACGCGCCGCCGGGCCTGTTTGTAGGGCTGGGACGCAGGGTTTCCTCGCCGAATGCCGTCGACCTACCGTGGAATGAAGCCCAGACCGCACACGAAGGACGAGACACCGACGATGGTTGACACGGCACCCCGCACCGCCTCGAAGCAGCAGAAGACGACACCCGAGCGCTCGGCCGACACGGCGCCGCCGAAGGCCGCGCGCACCGCGGCATCCGCCCCGCAGCCCGCACCGCCCGCCCAGCCGTCGATCGACGTGGCGACGCTCGGTCGGCAGCTGCTCGGCACCTGGGCCGACTTGCGACTCGCCGCTCGCGAGCGCGCCGCCCACCCCGATCTGCAGCGCATCGAGGGCCAGTCGATGGCCGAGCACCGCGAGCGCGTGCTCGGGCAGCTGAAGATCCTCGTCGACCAGCGCGCCGTGCACCGTGCCTTCCCGACGTCGCTCGGCGGGTTCGACGACCACGGCGGCAACATCGCCCAGTTCGAAGAGCTCGTGATCGCCGACCCCAGCCTGCAGATCAAGGCCGGCGTGCAGTGGGGCCTCTTCGGCGCAGCAGTGCTGCACCTCGGCACCGAGTACCACCACGAGACCTTCCTGCCCGACATCATGTCGCTGAAGGTGCCCGGCGCGTTCGCGATGACCGAGACCGGTCACGGCTCGGATGTCGCGGCGATCGGCACGACCGCGACGTACGACGAGGCGAAGCAGCAGTTCGTGATCGACACGCCGTTCCGCGGCGCGTGGAAGGACTACCTCGGCAACGCCGCGGTGCACGGCACCGCCGCGGTGGTGTTCGCGCAGCTCGTCACGAAGGGCGTCAACCACGGCGTGCACGCGTTCTACGTGCCGATCCGGGGCGCCAAGGGCGGATTCCTCAAGGGCGTCGGCGGCGAGGACGACGGCCTGAAGGGCGGCCTCAACGGCATCGACAACGGGCGCCTGCACTTCACGAACGTCCGTGTGCCTCGCGAGAACCTCCTGAACCGATACGGTTCGGTCGATGAGGACGGCACGTACTCGAGCCCCATCTCGAGCCCGGGTCGCCGCTTCTTCACGATGCTCGGGACCCTCGTGCAGGGGCGCGTCTCGCTCGACGGCGCGGCGACGACCGCCGCCGCCATGGCGCTGACGATCGCGATCACCTACGGCAACCAGCGCCGCCAGTTCAACGCGGCGAGCGACACCGACGAAGAGGTGCTGCTCGACTACCAGCGTCACCAGCGTCGACTCCTTCCGAAGCTCGCGACGACGTACGCCCAGGTCTTCGCGCACGACGAGTTCCTCGTGAAGTTCGACGCCGTGTTCTCGGGCGCCGCCGACACCGACGACGACCGTCAAGACCTCGAGACGATCGCCGCGGCCCTGAAGCCGCTCTCGACCTGGCACGCGCTCGAGACGCTGCAGGAGGCACGCGAGGCCGCCGGCGGTTCGGGGTTCCTCGCTGAGAACCGCATGGTCGGGCTGCGCCAGGACCTCGACGTCTACGTGACGTTCGAGGGCGACAACAACGTGCTGCTCCAGCTCGTCGCGAAGCGCCTGCTCACCGACTTCTCGAAGCAGTTCGCGAAGGCGGATGCCGGGGCGATGGCGCGCTACGTCGTCGCGCAGACCGCCGACCGCGCCTACCACGGCACCGGCCTCCGCAGCCTCGCGCAGACGATCGCCGACTTCGGCTCGACCGCGCGCTCGGTCTCGGAGCTGCGTGACGAACGGACGCAGCGGGAGCTCCTCACCGACCGGGTCGAGGCCATGATCTCCGAGATCGCCGGCCGCCTGCGCGACGCGCGCAAGCTGCCGAAGGCCGACGCGGCCGCGGCGTTCAACCGCAACCAGAACGAGCTCATCGAGGCGGCGCGCGCGCACGGCGAGCTGCTGCAGTGGGAGGCGTTCACCCGGGCGCTCGCGAAGACGACCGACCCTGGCACGAAGCAGGTGCTGACGTGGGTGCGCGATCTCTTCGGCCTCGGGCTCGTCGAGAAGCACCTCGCCTGGTACCTCATCAACGGCCGGCTCTCGCCCAAGCGCGCGCAGGCCGTCACCGCCTACATCGACCGACTGCTCGAGCGGCTGCGTCCGCACGCGCAAGACCTGGTGGACGCGTTCGGGTACGGACCCGAGCACCTGCGCGCGAAGATCGCATCGGGCGCGGAGCAGGAGCGGCAGGACGAGGCGCGCGCCTACTACGCCGCCCAGCGCGCCGCCGGCACGTTGCCCGTGCCGGAGAAGTCGAAGAAGAAGTAGCGGCACTCGACGAAGGCCGGGCGTCCTCGGACGCCCGGCCTTCGTCGTGCCCGGTCCGCGGGTTTCGCGGGCCGCGACAGCGTGACCGTATGGCGTACGGAGAATATAGGCTGTCCCGCATGGCGGGAGAATCCACAGGCAGCGAACCCGACCGCACACTTCGGCTCCTGTGGCGGTCGCATTTCGGGGAACCCGTCGGTTCTCGAGGTCCGAAGCAGCGGTCGAGCGTCGACGAGGTCGTCGCAACGGCCGTGCAGCTCGCCGATGTCGACGGCATCGATGCCGTCTCGATGCGCCGCATCGCCGATCGGCTCGGATTGAAGCCGATGTCGGTCTACACGTACGTGCCGGGCAAGGCCGAGCTCGTCGACCTCATGGTCGACCGCGTCGCCGGCGAGATGGCGCTGCCGCGCCTCGACGGCGATCTGCCCGAGCGACTCGCGCAGATCGCACGACAGCAGTGGAACGAGTACCTGCGGCATCCGTGGCTGCTCTCGATCGACACCAGCAGGCCGCCGCTCGGCCCGAACGTCTCCGACCACTGGGAGTGGTGCCTGCGCGCGATCGACGGCCTCGGGCTCTCCGATCTCGACATGGATCGCATCGTCACGCTGCTGCTCGGCTTCGTGACCGGGCCCGCACGCGCACATGTCGATGCCGAGCGGCACCGCGAAGTCGACCAGGAGTCGGCCGTCGACTGGTGGGAGCGCAATGAGCCGCTGCTCGACGAGATCCTCGACGCGGAGCGCTACCCAGTGTCGGCACGGGTCGGGCAGGCCGCCGGTGCCGCGGAGCCCGCAGGGCCATCGGACGCGTTCGAGTTCGGGCTCGCGCGCCTGATCGACGGCATCGTGGACTACATCGGGGTCTCAGCCCGGTAGCCGGCGGACCGGCCGGTCAGTCCTTCGACGGCGGTCGCATGAGGAGCCCGGTGACGATGCCGACCACGACGCCCGCGGCCAGCCACAGCCAGAAGCCCGTCCAGAGGCTCACGCCCACGCCGACGAGGATGCCCACGATGAGCCCGACGATCAGCTGATTGCGACGGGCATTGCGTGCGGGGGTCTGCTCGGCCATGCCTTCAGCCTACGTCGACGCCGGTCGTCGTCAGAGCAGCCCGAGCGAGCGCACCGCGTCGCGCTCCTCGACGAGTTCGGCGACGGATGCCTCGATGCGGCGCCGTGCGAAGTCGTCGACCTCGAGCCCCTGCCTGATGCGCCAGGCGCCGTCGACCGAGTCGACCGGGAACGAGGAGACGAGGCCCTCCGGCACGCCGTAGGAGCCGTCGGAGACGACCGCGGCGCTCGTCCAGCCGTCGGGGGTGCCGAGCACCCAGTCGTGCACGTGGTCGATCGTGGCGCTCGCGGCCGAGCCGACCGACGAGGAGCCGCGCACCTCGATGATCTCGGCGCCGCGCTTGGCCACGCGTGGGATGAACTCGTCGACGAGCCACTCGCGAGCGCCGTCGGGTCCGCCGAGGCGGCGGGCGAGGATCGCCGGCACCGAGTCGCCGGCAGCGGTCGCGTGCGCGACGTCGGGGAACTGCGTCGCCGAGTGGTTGCCCCAGATCGTGACGCCGCGGATGTCGCCGACGGGCGTGTCGACGGTGGCCGCGAGCTGGCCGAGGGCCCGGTTGTGATCGAGACGGGTGAGTGCCGTGAAGCGTTCGGCCGGGACATCCGGTGCATGGGCCGACGCGATGAGCGCGTTCGTGTTCGCGGGGTTGCCGACCACGACGACGCGGATGTCGTCGGCCGCACCGGCGTTGATCGCCGCACCCTGCGGGCCGAAGATGCCGCCGTTCGCGGTGAGCAGGTCGCCGCGCTCCATGCCGGCGGTGCGCGGGCGCGCACCGACGAGGAGTGCGACGTTCGCTCCGGCGAACGCCCGGTTCGCGTCGTCGTAGACCTCGACGTGGGAGAGCAGCGGGAAGGCGGAGTCCTGCAGTTCGAGTGCCGCGCCCTCTGCCGCGCGCACGCCCTGCGGAATCTCGAGGAGGTTGAGTCGAACGGGGGTGTCGGGTCCGAGCAAGGCGCCGGAGGCGATGCGGAACAGGAGGGCATACCCGATCTGGCCGCCTGCGCCCGTGAGCGTGACGGTGATCGGCTTCTTCGCGGCCATGCTCCGAGCCTAACCGGCCGTCGGCATCCGGGCCGTCGCCGGGAACCGCCGTCGATGAGCCGCGATCCGGTTTCGGCGCGGCGCTCGGCCGCGGCATCCGCTGGTCGGCATGGTGCGAGCCGCCATGCGGTTCCGGCGCGTCACCCGGCCGCGGCATCCGGTGGTCGGCATGTTGCGAGCCGCCATGCGGTTCCGGCGCGGCACCCGGCCGCGGCATCCGCTGGTCGGCATGTTGCGAGCCGCCATGCGGTTCCGGCGCGGCACCCGGCCGCGGCATCCGGTGGTCGATACCGTGGCGCCATGAGAGAGATGTATCCGGAGATCGAGCCGCTGGAGACCGGCATGCTCGACGTGGGGGACGGCCAGCACATCTATTGGGAGGTGTCGGGCAATCGGCAGGGGAAGCCGGTCGTGTTCCTGCACGGGGGACCGGGTGCGGGGACCACGCCGGATCACCGCCGCCTGTTCGACCCCGAGCGGTACCGCATCGTGCTCTTCGACCAGCGCGGCTGCGGACTCTCGATTCCGCACGCGAGCGAGCCCGAGGCGAATCTCGCCGCGAACACGACGTGGCACCTCATCGCCGACATGGAGCGCCTCCGCGGGCATCTCAGCATCGACACCTGGCAGGTGTTCGGCGGGTCATGGGGGAGCGCCCTCGCGCTCGCGTATGCGCAGACCCACCCCGAGCGCGTCACCGAGCTCGTGCTTCGCGGCATCTTCACGCTGCGCCGCCAGGAGCTCGACTGGTTCTACGAGGGCGGGGCCTCCGCGGTCTTCCCCGACCTGTGGGCCGACTTCGTCGCCCCGATCCCCGTGCTCGAGCGCGCGCACCTCGTCGAGGCGTACGGGCGGCTGCTCGCCGACCCGAACCCCGAGGTGCACGAGCCCGCCGCCATCGCGTGGGCGCGGTGGGAGTCCTCGACGATCACGCTGCTGCCGCAGGCCGCGAACGTCGCGCGCTACACGGCGCCCGAGTACGCCACGGCGTTCGCGCGCATCGAGAACCACTACTTCCGGCACGGCGGCTGGTGGGAGGAAGGGCAGCTGATCCGGGATGCCTCGCGGCTCCGCGACATCCCCGCCGTGATCATCCAGGGCCGCTACGACGTGTGCACGCCGATGATGACGGCGTGGGACCTGCACCGGGCGTGGCCCGAGGCCGAGCTCACGATCATCGACGACGCCGGTCACGCGTTCGACGAACCCGGGATCCTCGACGCGCTCATCACGGCGACAGACCGCTTCGCCGGTGGCGACGGGTTCGGCGGAGATGCCGTGGTGTACGAGCGTCGTGATGAACTCGACGCTGACGACGACGACGTTGATGACGACGACGATGACGATGTTGACGATGTTGACGACGATGACGACGATGACGACGATGACGACGATGACGACGACGACGATGACGACGATGACGACGACGACGAAGACGAAGATGAGGATGACGACCGGCGCAGCGACCGCGACGACGGCCCCGGCACCCGGTAGCGTCTGATCATGACGTTCAATCCCGACGCCGACATCAGCAAGGGCAAGGCCTCCAAGCGCGGCCGCAACACGGGCATCGCCGTCGCGGGCGGCGGCATCGGCGCCCTCGCGATCTTCCTGATCTCGCAGTTCCTGGGTGTCGACCTGACCGGGATCGTCGGCGGCGGTGCCCAGCCCGAGGCGAGCGACTCGACGCTCGAGCGGTGCCTCACCGGTCAGGACGCCAACGAGGACGTCGAATGCCGCATGAAGGGCGCATCGGCGTCGCTCGAGGCGTACTGGGCCGAAGAGGCGCCGGCGCTCGGCGTGAACTACAACGCCCCGCAGGGCTTCGTGCTCTTCGACCAGGCGACGACGACCGCGTGCGGCAGCGCGTCGTCGGCGACCGGGCCGTTCTACTGCCCGCCCGACCAGACGATCTACATCGACGTGACCTTCTACGACGAGCTGCGCAACCGGTTCGGCGCGAACGGCGGCACGCTCGCCGAGATGTACGTCATCGCACACGAGTGGGGTCACCACGTGCAGAACCTCGCGGGAGTGCTCGAGCGCTCGCAGGACGGGCAGACCGGGCCGTCGTCGAACGCGGTGCGGGTCGAGTTGCAGGCCGACTGCTTCGCCGGCGCCTGGGTGGCGAACGCCTCGACGGTGCCCGATGACGAGGGCGTGCCGTTCCTGCAGGAGATCACCGAGGCGCAGCGCAAGGACGCCCTCGATGCCGCTGCGTCGGTCGGTGACGACCACATCCAGCAGGCGACGCAGGGACAGGTGAATCCGCACTCGTTCACGCACGGCACGAGCGAGCAGCGGAAGTACTGGTTCGAGACCGGCTTCACGCAGGGGGCCGAGGCCTGCGACACGTTCACGGTCAGCCCCGGCCAGCTCTGACGGCGCGAAGCGATTCGCGGGACCCGCGTCATGATCCGGCGGGATCGCCGTCTCTCCAGTAAGCGCACCGTGACGTGCGCAGGACGGAGCGACGAGCATGGCACGACGACGACGCGAGACCCCCACCCCCCACCGCGAGTTCTTCCGTGCGGTGACGATCGACGAGACCGTCGCGCTCTCGTGCTCCTGCAGCCGCGGCGTCGACCACTGGTACGCGGAACCGATGGGCGGTGCGCCGCGGAATGACGGCACCCGCCTCGGCACGAGGCTCGGGAAGACTGCGACGCCCGAGCCCGGCGGGCCGGCGCTCAGCGTCCGGGCGCCGCGACGATCGGCTGCTCGACCGGCTTGGTGAACCGCCGTCGGACGCCGATCGGCGCCGCGCGGCGGTCGCCCCCGGAATTGGGGGAAGCGCGCGCGACTCCACGGTCGTAACGTGGTCACGTCCGTGGAGTGCACTCCCTGCGCACAGCACCGAGGCGGAACAGACACGCGAAGTCGCACACGCTCCAAGGGCCTCGTCGAACACTCGGACGAGACGCTGAACCGAGGAGGGGGACATGGCGTGGACGACGCGGCGCATCCTCATCGCGGTCGGCGCCTCGACGGTCGTCATCCTCGCGATCGCCGTCACCCTCGATCGGCTCGCCGCCGAGGGCGGGGCCCCCGACTCCAGGCCGGTTGCGACCGCCGGGGCCGATGCGGGCACGGCGGCCGGCTCTGACGGCGCGGACTCCACCGCGAAGGCGACCGCGCCGCCGACCTCGTCCGGCGACGACGGGAAGGCGAGTGAAGTGCTTCCGCCCATCGAGCCGTCGTCGGGACTGCCCGATCCCGTCCTTCCCGCGCCGTTCGTCTCGAGTCCGTTGCCACCTGACGCCGCGGCGTCGGGCGCCCTCGTCGACGGCTTCCCGTCGGGCATCGCCGTGTACGGGGCATCCGAAATCGTCTCGAGCTCTGTGAGCTCGGCGGGAGAGCACATGCAGGCGACGCTCGCAGCGCGAACGGATGCGGGACCGCAGACCGTGCTCGACTTCTACGCGGAGCACTTCGGATCGCTCGGACTCACCTCGACGACGGTGCCGGCCGTGGGCGGTTCCCGGGCGCTCAGCTTCGGGTACGGCGGGGACTCCCTCGTCGTGACGGTGACCGGCGGCTCGGCGGGCACCGACTACACGGTGTTCGCGACGCTGACCGCGCAGGGGTAGCCGTGTACCTCTCATTCTCGGATCTGCGCAAAGCGAAGCAGCAACCCGCCGGTGAGGTCGAGGCGCCCGTCGCGTCCGACGGCGCCGACGCACCGGCCGGCACGCCGGGCGGCAGCGCGAAGACCGTGCGGGTCGCGTCGGCGCGCGTCTCCTCGGTCGTCATCGCCCTCGGCATCGTCAGCATGTTCACCGACATCTCGTCGGAGGCGACCGCGGCGATCCTCCCGCTCTACATCACCGGCGTCATCGGCCTCTCGACGGTCGCCTACGGGTTCATCGACGGCCTCTACCAGGGGGTGAGCGCCGTCGTGCGCATCGCAGCCGGGTACGCGGCCGATCGCGGCGATCAGCCCAAATGGGTGGCCATGTTCGGATACGGCATCTCGGCGATCGCGCGAGTCGGACTGCTCTTCGCCACCGGATTCGCTGCGCTGACCGCGGTCGTGGTCGTCGACCGACTGGGCAAGGGCGCACGAACGGCACCGCGCGACGCGCTCATCACCGCGTCATCCGAGCCCTCCAACCTCGGCCGCTCGTTCGGCGTGCATCGCATGCTCGACACGGTCGGAGCCGCCGTCGGGCCCCTCCTCGCATTCGTCATCCTCCTGTTCATCCCCGACGGGTACACGACCGTCTTCGTGGTGTCGCTCGCGTTCGCGGTGCTCGGCGTGATCATCCTCGGAATCCTCGTGCCGAACAAGCGACCGCGTGCCGAAGGAGCCGCCAGCGGCGGCGCGGCCGCACCGTTCCGATGGAAGCACCTGAGAGACCCCCGGCTCACCCGGCTGCTCGTCGTCGCGGCGTTGTTCGGAACGGTCACGATCGGCGACGGGTTCGTCTACCTCGTACTGCAGAGTCGCGGCGCGTTCGCCGCGGAGTGGTTCCCGCTGTTCTACGTCGGCACCAATATCGCCTTCCTCGCCCTCGCCGTCCCGTTCGGTCGGCTGGCCGACCGATTCGGCAGCGCCCGGATCTTCGTCATCGGGCACGTCGCCCTCCTCGGCACCTACGTCCTCGCCGCCGTCCCCGTCAACGGTGCGCTCATCACGATCTCGTGCCTCGTGCTGCTGGGGGCCTTCTACGCGGCGACCGACGGCATCCTCGCCGCGCTCGCGAGTCGGTGCACCCCCGTCGCCGCACGCGCGAGCGGGATCGCCGCGGCGCAGACGGTGGTCGCGGTCACGCGACTCATCGCCTCCGTCGGCTTCGGCCTGCTCTGGTTCGCGATCGGACGGGCGGAGGCGGTCGTGGTCGTGGCCGTCATCCTCGCGCTCATCATCCCGCTGGCGGCCTGGTTGCTCCTGGGGGCGAAGGGGAGGTCGCGAGACGAGGGCCGCGCGGAGACCGTCGGATGACGCCGAAACTGAAATGGACGCTCGTCGTCGCGGCGGCGATCATCCTGCTCGGCGGCTCGCTGGTGTACGCGGTCTCGGCGTTCCTCCGGTTCCAGGCCGTCGCATCGACCTCCGGCGAATACACCGGCCCGCCACTCACCAGGGTCGAGCCGGGCCAGATCGTCTTCCGATCGACCGATCCCGGATCCGAGTACGGGCATGTCGCCTCCGTGCCGATCGGAGAGCCGAGCGCGGTGCGGGCCGTCGCCGATCTCACGTGCGATCGGGTCGATGCGACCGCCGCGCTCGTGTCCTGCCTGCGCACGCAGCGCGGGATCGTGACGACGTTCGACTGGGAGGTGCTCGACGAGCGGTTCGACGATCGGTGGGACGGCCCGCTGCCCGGCGTCCCGAGCCGCACGAGGGTCGCGGATGACTCGAGCTACTGGGCTTCGACGGCCTTCGTCACCGGGCACAGCTATGCGACGGTCGGCTTCTCGACCGCGACGGTCATCGTCGGCGCCGATGGCACCGACTACGGCAACCTCGAGGACTTCGCGTTCACCGTCAACGGCGAGTCGGTGACCGCCGTCGATCGGAACTTCTGGGGGGTGACGTTCGAACCCGGTACCGATGCCTTCTTCGCGACGGCGGCCGCCGGCGGGCGCACGTGGCTGGTGCGCGGGGACCTCGGCGATCGGACCCTCGTCGCCGTCCACGATGCGGTCGAGTGCCCCTCGCTCTCCCCGGACGGCGAGCGCATCGCGTTCAAGAAGTCCGTCGGCGAGGGGCCGGCGAAGACGTGGACGATCGCCGTGCTCGACCTCGCGACGGGCGAGGAGGTCGTCCTGCCCGAGTCGCGCAACGTCGACGACCAGGTGGAGTGGCTCGACGACGAGACGATCGTCTACGGGCTCCCACGGGCCGCCGCCGGAGACAGCGATGTCTGGGCGATCGCCGCCGACGGCGGCGGGGAGCCCGAGCTGCTCATCGAGCACGCATGGTCGCCCGCGGTCGTCCGATAGCCTGCGGGCCCGCGGTGTCGGAGCCTCAGCCGCTGACGACGATGTCCGCCCAGAGGTTGTGGGCGGAGATCTGGCCCGGGTAGCTCGTACCGGCGTAGGTGTAGACCCCGCCGTTCGGAAGCGTCGCCAGCGAGCCGCGCACGACGGATGCGGCGAGTGCGCCCAGATCCGCTGCATAGCGACCACGGGTGGTGAGGTACGTCGCGCGGTACTCCACGCCCGGATCGAGCACGACCGAGGTGGGGAACTGGACGGTCTGCCAGCCCGAGGCGGTCTCCGTCGTGCTGGTCGCGGTCGCGAGCGGGGTCACGGTGTTGGCGCCCCAGAGGAACACCTGATGGGTGGCGGCATCGCCCGGTGCCTTGTAGAACCGGATGGCCGACACCCGCACCGGGGCGGAGGTGGTGAACCGCACGCCGAGCTGCACGCTGGTGGCGTCGTCCCACGAGGTGTTCGACGGCGTCTGACCGGCGAAGAACACGGGGCCGGTCACGGCCGAGGCCGTCGTGAACGACCAGGTGCCGCCGCCGACGCTGCCGTTGCCGGTCCCGCCGGCGACCGTCACCGTCGCCGTGAACTTGGTCGACGCCGGCAGCGGGCTCGTGGGTGTGAATCGCACCGTGGAGGCTCCGGCGTCCCACGCGGAGACACCGGGGACGGCGCCGCCGGGTCCGCTCAGCGCGATCTGCGGCGTACCGCCGAGCAGGTCGCCGCCGAGCACCGCACGGACGACGGTCAGGGGATCGACGAGGGCGGCACCGCTCGCAGGCACGGAACTCACGAGCAGGGCCGGCTTCGGGGGATCGGGCAGATCGCGGAACACGACGTCGACGAAGTAGTTCGTGCGATTCCAGCTGAAGGCCGGGATCTCGGCACCGGCCCCGTACCGGTACCGGCCGTTGAGCTCGGCGACCGCGGTGAGCGGGCCCTTCACCTGGGCGACGGCGAAGTCGTTCGACGTGTACGCGTAGTTCCCGTTCGGTGCCAGGTACGACGCGACGTACTCGCGTCCGGGCTGGATCGCCACCGGCGTCGCGAACGAGGCCTGCTGCCATCCGCTCGGCGATTCCGCCGCGAACGTCACGGTCGCGAGGCGTTGCCCGGTCGCCGCGTCCCACAGCGATCCCGTGTGCGTCCCGGTGTTGCCCGCGCCCTTGTAGAAGCGGATGCCGGTGACCTCGCCGTTCGTCGTCGACGTGAACGCGACCCCGAGTTCGACGGAGGACGGGTCGTTCGCCGCGGGGACCTCGGGCGTCCGATCGCTGAAGAGGCGGAACACGTCAGGGGGGACCGGCGCCGTGACCTGGAAGCTCCAGGTCCGATCGGCGAGCGAACCGGGGCCGTCGAATGCGGTCACGTTCTTGAGCGAGACGGTGACGGTGGCACCCGGAGCGAAGTCCGCGGCCGGGTCGAAGGTGAGGAGCTTCCGGTCCGCGGACAACGTGGTCGTTCCGGTGATCGACGTGCCCGCCGCACTGGCGGTGAGCGAGGAGCCGTCGGCGATCTTCGCGTTGAACGCGACCGAGATCGTGGAACCGACCGTGACATCCGTCGCATTCTCGGCGGGAGTCGTCGAGACGACGGCCAGCGCCGTGGGGGCCGGATCGAAGACCACGTCGACGAGGTAGCTCGACGTGCTGCGGCTCGAGGGGAAGTCGCCGCCGTAGCTGTAGGCCCCGGCCCCGGCGGTCGTCGAGAGCGGGCCCACGCTGAGCGGCGACGCCAGCGCGCCGATCGTGGCCGAGTAGTGGCCGGCCGGAGCGCGGTACGCCGCGATGTACTCCGTGCCCGCGGTGACGGCGACGGGGGTGGCGAACGTCAGCGTCTGCCAACCGCTCGTCGTCTCCGCGGTGAACGTCCCGGTCGCCAGCAGCGTGCCCGATGCCGTCCACAGGCTCCCCGTGTGCGTTCCCGTGTTGCCCGCTCCCTTATAGAACGACACTCCGGTCACCTTGCCGTTGACAGCCGTCTTGAACGCGGTGCCGAGCACGAGGCTCACCTGCTCCGGATTGTCGAGGACGCCCGGGACCGTCGAGTCGGTGAAGAGGCCGCACGGGCAGGCGCCGGGCACGGGATCGGGCTTCGCCGTGCGGAAGGTCCAGGTCGCCCCTGCTCCGAGCGGGAGCCCGGTCGCGGTGGTGGCGGTCACCTGCACGGTGTAGTTCACGAAGCCGGCGAGCCGGTTGGTCGGGGTGAAGGTGAGCGTCCGGGTCGCCGCGTCGTAGACGGTCGCACCTGCCACGACCGACCCCAGCTCGTCGGCGACGCGGACCTCGTAACTGGTCACCGGCTTCGACAGCGTGGCCGAGATCGTCGTGTTCGTGGCGACACTGGACGAACCGGGCATCGGCCAGCGCGAGACGGCAGTGACCGGGGAGGTGTCGTTCGTGTCGAAGAGGACGTCGACGTAGTAGTTCGAGGCGTCCCAGGACTCTGCAGGCATCCAGCCCTGGATGCCGAACACTCCTGCCGGCTGAGCGCCGAGCCCGCCGGGCAGCAGGAACGGATCCCGCTCGAGACCGCTCGCGGTGAATGCGTGCGGCACCGCGGCGTAGTGGCCGTTCGGAGCCCAGTAGGACGCGGTGTAGGTCGTTCCGGCGCTCACTTCGACCGGTGTGGCGAAGCGGAGCACCTGCCACCCCTCCGCGCTCTCTCCCGTGAACGTCCCCGTCGCCAGCAGCGTCCCGTTGGGCGCCCACAGCGAACCGGTGTGGGTGCCGGTGTTGGCCCTGCTCTTGTAGAACCTGACGCCCTGGACGAACCCGCCGACCATGGCGGTGAACCGCAGCCCGAGTTCGACCGGTGATCCGTCACCTGCATCGGGCACGACGGGCGTCTCGGCGCCGAACGCGGAGTAGGGGCCGGTGACCCGCAGTTTCACCTCGGTGCCGGCGGCGGGGAAGTTGGCGCTGTCGTCGATGGCACGGGCGAGCACGGAGACCTCGCCCATGCCGTGCAGCGCGAACGAGTAGCTCCAGTTCGTGAGGCCGGTGGCGGGGTGCCACGACGCGCCGCCGTCGGTCGAGACCTCGACTCCGGCGACCACGCCGCCCGTGTCGCTCGCCGTGCCGGTGAGGGTGACCATCGACCCGTTCGCGACCTGGGTCCCTGTCGCCGGTGAGCTGATCGTCAGCGTCGGGGCGACCGTGTCGGTGCTCCGCGTCGCAGCCACGAGGCCCGACTGCAGCGAGGCCGGGAACGCGCCCATGTCCGCGAGCAGGTTGACCTCGGCCTGCTGCATCCTGGGGTCGGCGGCGGCGCCGTCTCCGTCGTGCCCCTGGTCGAGTCCCCAGGTCCACTGGATGCTTCCCGAGGAGAACACCAGTGCACCGCTCTTCGCGCGGTACAGGGTCACGTGGTGTTCGGTGGTACCGGGCGCGACGCGATTGCCGAAGTCCTGGAGGTACTCCGGAACAGCGCCGGTCGTCGTCGAGAGACGGATCAGGCCCGGTGGCCGCCGACCGTTGTCGATGTCCTCGTCGGACTCGTAACCCACGGTGTGGGCGGCCAGCTGTGTCGTGCTCCCCGCCGGTTTGGTCGCGAGCACGGTATTGCGCCAGAGCCGTGTCTTCCCCTCCTGGGCGGACACGGTGACGGGCAGATCGGAGTGGTTCGACATGTACATCGTGCCGAGGAGCTGGTTCTCCGGGAGGTTCCCGCCGTTCGCCGTCGTCGCGAACCGGGGGTCGCGCCAGGTTCCGGTCCACTCGGGCGAGGGGTCGACCTTCCCGTTGGACCACGTCTCCTTGTAGCTCACGAGGGTGCGATAGGGCGAGGCTGAGGCATCGGCCGAGGGCTCGTACCGGGTGCGCCAGTACCCGACGTTGCCGCCGAGGAACTGGATGTCGACGCCCGCGTCCCGTGCCGCCTGGATGTTCGCCCGCTGCGCGCCCGACCAGTACTCGTCGTGCCCGACGGAGAGGAACACCTCGTGCTTCAGCAACGCCGCCCCGTTGCGCGCGGTGTCGACCCCGCTCGCGTAGGTGACGTCGTATCCGTTTCGTTCGAGGAAGCGGACCATCGCGAACTCGGCCGAGAAGTAGAAGTCGCGGGACGTCACGCCGTCCCTCGTCGAGAACGGCCGGTTGTAGCTCAGCTTGTAGGCGCGACCGTTCGCCGCGCCCGCGTAGAAGTCCGATCCGCCGTACAGGTTGTACGCGTGCCAGGTCGGGTCGGAGGTCTGGAACATGACCGCGGCGGTGCTCGCGGAATCGCGCACGATGAACGTGATGTGGCTCTGACCGCCCGTGTCGGCACGGGTGAGCAGCGCGACGTACACGCCCGACACGGCGGTCGACGGCACCGCCCATGAGGCGGAGACGCGCCAGTTGCCGCAGTCGTAGAGTTCGGTGCTGACATCCGTGATGCACTGGGGCTGGCTCTGGGGGAGCGTCACCTTCGGTGCGACGCTGGTGATCTTGCGCGCTCCGAGGCCCTGATACCAGCCCGTGCGGTAGATGTCGATCGTGTAGGCGCGCGCGTTCGTGTCGATCTTGAAGTCGACGGTGCTGCCGACGTTCACGCTGATGTCGGTGGCGAATCCCTGGATCGAGTCATCGCCGGCACCGTCGATCTGCCAGACGGATGGGTCGGTGCCGGGGAGCGCGTTCTCGCAGGCGATCGGGTTGGCACAGGCGGCCGCGTCGGCGCTCGTCGCGGAGGTCGTGATGCCGAGCGCGGCGGTCAGTGCGACGACGGCCGCGAGGCCGAGAAGGCGACGCCGAGCGGTCTGCGAACCCGGGTTCGCACCAGTCTCGACTCGATCGTGGACTGCATTCACGGTTGGGTATCCTCACCCTTGGTGGCTCGGGTCGCCCACGCGGGCAGCGGCCCTCGGTACACACCTACCGCAGATCACTGCCCGACGCGCCCCCCACTTCAGAGGTCACGGCCCGGTTCTCGGCGGCACGCCCGGCGTTTCAGAGGCCCGCCCGACCCGTCGGAGCGCGGCTCGCCCCCGCCCCCGCACTGGGGGATTGTCGGCCACTGGGCCGTATGCGACTCTCGGAGAGCAACCGCGTCGCCGTGGTGCATCGGCACTCCGACGACGCGGTGCACCAGTGAGAACCCGAACCCCGAATGGTGCGGCGCATCCGCCCTGCAAGGAGGACGCCCATGTCCTACCCTCTTTCGGTCGCAGTAGTCGGAGCCGGCTACTGGGGGCCGAATCTGGCTCGCAACTTCAACCTGAGCCCCGACTGGAACCTCGTCGCGATCTGCGATCTCGATGTCGACCGCGCGGCCGCGCTCGCGTCGCAGTTCCGGGACGTGCGCGGGGCGGGCGATCTCGAGGAGCTGCTCGCAGATCCGGAGCTCGACGCGATCGCGATCGCCACCCCCGCCAGGACCCATTTCGCGATCGCGACGGCCGCCATCCGGGCGGGCAAGCACGTGGTCGTCGAGAAGCCGATCGCCGACGGCACCGAGAAGGCGGTCGAGATGATCCGCGCCGCTGCCGAGGCCGACGTCGTGCTCATGACCGACCACACCTACTGCTACGCGCCCGCCGTCCTGAAGATCCGCGAACTGATCCGGGCGGGCGAGCTCGGCGAGATCCTCTTCGTCGACTCGGTCCGCATCAACCTCGGTCTGATCCAGCCCGACGTCGACGTGTTCTGGGATCTCGCACCGCACGACCTGTCGATCATCGACTTCATCCTCCCCGGCGGATTGCACCCGGTGTCGGTGGCCGCGCACGGCGCCGACCCGCTCAAGGCGGGCAAGAGCTGCATCGGATACCTCTCGCTGCCGCTCCACGGCGGTGCGGTCGCCCACGTCCACGTCAATTGGCTGAGCCCGACGAAGATCAGGCAGATGATCATCGGCGGCTCGAAGCGCACCCTCGTCTGGGACGATCTCAATCCCCAGCAGCGCGTGAGCGTCTTCGACCGGGGCGTCGACCTCGGCCAGCAGGCGATCGACGAGGCCGACCGGAGCGCCGTGACCGTCTCGTACCGACTCGGCGACACCTGGTCTCCGGCACTCCAGGAACGCGAGGCACTCGCCTCGATGGTGTCGGAGTTCGCGGACTCGATTCGCGAACGGCGCACCGCGCGCACCGACGGCGGCTCGGGGCTCAGGGTGCTGCGTGTGCTCGAGGCGGCATCCGAGAGCCTCGACGGCGGTGGGAAGGTCGTCGCCCTTGCGGACCCCGTGGTGCCGGCGGCACTCGACGGAGCGCGGTCGGTGCAGCTGGCGGGAGAACCCGCATGACGCAGTTGCAGGGTGCGACCGTACTCGTCACGGGCGGTGCCGGCACGATCGGGTCGACGCTCGTCGACCAGCTCCTCGACGCAGGTGTCGACCGCATCGAGATCCTCGACAATCTCGTGCGCGGCCGCGTCGAGAACCTCGCGCCGGCCATCGCGTCGGAGCGCGTGACCCTCGTCGATGGAGACATCCGGGATCGGGATCTGGTGCACGACCTCACGCGGGGCAAGGACCTCGTCTTCCACGAGGCCGCGATCCGCATCACTCAATGCGCGGAGGAGCCGCGCCTCGCGCTCGAGGTGCTGGTGGACGGGACCTTCAACGTGCTCGAGGCCGCGGCCGAGCATCGGGTCGCCAAGCTCGTGACGGCGTCGAGCGCGTCGGTCTACGGGATGGCCGAGGAGTTCCCGACCGGTGAGCGGCACCACCACCACAACAACGACACCTTCTACGGTGCCGCGAAGTCGTTCAACGAGGGCATGGTCCGGAGCTTCCATGCGATGTACGGCCTGGATCACGTGATGCTTCGGTACTTCAACGTCTACGGACCGCGCATGGACGTGCACGGCCTCTACACCGAGGTGCTCGTGCGCTGGATGGAGCGGATCGCCGACGGCGAGCCGCCGCTCATCTTCGGCGATGGCCTGCAGACGATGGACTTCGTGTTCACCCGCGACGTCGCCCGGGCGAACGTGCTGGCCGCCGCGAGCGACCTCCGCGAGGGCGTCTACAACGTCGCGAGCGGCAGCGAGACGAGCCTGCTCGAGCTCGCGCAGGCGCTGCTGCGCGTGATGGGTTCCGATCTCGCGGTCGAGCACGGGCCCGACCGCCCGGTGAACGGAGTCGTGCGGCGGCTCGCCGACACGTCGGCGGCGCGCCGAGATCTCGGCTTCGTCGCCGAGGTCGGGCTGGAGGAGGGGCTCGCCGAGCTCGTCGAATGGTGGCGACCGCAGCGTGAGGCGATCGCCGCAGGGCGGTCGACGGCAGTCGCATGAACACCGGAGCGCTCGCGCGCATCAACGTGATGAAGCCGTGGTTCG
This sequence comes from Agromyces sp. NPDC056389, assembly GCF_042262385.1. NCBI lineage: Bacteria > Bacillati > Actinomycetota > Actinomycetes > Micrococcales > Microbacteriaceae > Agromyces > Agromyces sp. NPDC056389. The sequence continues at coordinate 1,540,414 of NZ_JBHJPN010000001.1, read as the reverse complement.
GCGCCGAGGAGGTCGCCGCGCTCGCCGACGTCATCGAGTCCGGCTGGGTCGCCCAGGGGCCGAGGGTCGCCGAGTTCGAGCACGGCTTCGCCGCCGCGATGCAGGCGTCCGAGGCCGTCGCGACCTCGAACTGCACGACCGCGCTGCACCTCGCGCTCATCGTCGCCGGCGTCGTCCCCGGAGATGACGTCGTCGTCCCGTCCTTCTCGTTCATCGCCACCGCGAACGCGCCGACGTACGTGGGCGCGCGCCCCGTCTTCGCCGATGTCGACGCCGAGACGGGCGATCTCACCGCGGAGACCGTCGCAGCCGCCCTGACTCCGCGGACGACCGCGGTGATCGTCGTCGATCAGGGCGGCGTTCCGATCGACCTCGACTCGATCAGGGCGTTGTGCGATCCGCTCGGCATCGTCGTGATCGAGGATGCCGCGTGCGGCGCCGGGTCGACGTTCCGCGGCCGCCCCGTCGGGGCCGGCGCCGAGATCGCCGCATGGTCGTTCCACCCCCGCAAGATCCTGACGACCGGTGAAGGCGGCATGATCACCACGAGTCGTCCCGACTGGGCCGCGCGTGCGCGCCGGCTCCGCGAGCACTCGATGAGCCTCTCGGCGGCCGAGCGGCACGCGAGTCTCGTCTCGCCGCCCGAGGAGTACGGCGAGATCGGCTTCAACTACCGCATGACCGACCTGCAGGCCGCCGTGGGCCTCGTGCAGCTCGGCAGGCTCGCCGAGGTCGTCGAGCGGCGGCGCGCCATCGCGGCGCGGTACCGCTCGGCACTCGCCGATGCTTCGGGCGTGCGACTCGTCGGCGACCCCTCATGGGGCACGAGCAACTTCCAGTCGCTCTGGATCGAGGTGCTGCCCGAGTACCCGATCGATCGGGAGGGCCTGCTGGTCGCGCTCGCCGAGGCGGGCGTCTCTGCACGGCGCGGCATCATGGCGGCGCACCGGCAGCCCGCCTACGCCGACCGCGACACCGGCGATGCAGCGCTGCCCGTCACCGAACGCCTCACCGACGGCACGATCGTGCTGCCGCTCTTCCACCAGATGACCGATGACGAACTCGAGCGCGTCACGGCCGTCGTGCTCGAGGCAGGACGCTCCCGACCGTGAGGAGCCTGGTGCTCATCGGGTCGAGCGGCCTCTCCCGTGAGGTCGTGCCCGTGCTGCGCGAAGCCGGACGGGAGATCGTCGGCGTGCTCGACGACCGCCACGCCGGGCTCGCCAGCACGATCGGCGGCGTACCCGTGCTCGGCGGTGTCGACGACGTCGTCCGATATCCCGATGCCGACGTGCTCGTCTGCATCGGCTCGGGCCTCGTGCGTGCTGAGATCGTCGAGCGGATGTCTCGCGCCGGAGTCGATTCGGCCCGCTACGCCACCCTGACCGACCCGTCGGTGCGCAATCCCGGAGGCTGCGTGATCGGCGCAGGGTCCATCCTGCTCGCGAACGTGACGATCACCGCCGACGCCGTGCTCGGCGGGCACGTCGTCGTCATGCCGGGAGTCACCGTCACCCACGACTGCCGCGTCGATGATTTCGCGACCCTGGCAGCGGGCGTGTCGCTCGGGGGCCGGGTTCGCATCGGTCGGGGAGCGTACCTCGGCATGAACGCATCGGTGCTGCCGGGCCGTGCCGTCGGGGCGGGTGCGACCGTCGGCATGGGCGCGGTCGTGCTCGCCGATGTGCCCGACGAGGAGACCTGGGCCGGCGTGCCGGCACGGCGACTGGGAGGCCTGGCATGAGCATCGTCCCGAGCACGAGCGTGCCGTTCCTCGATCTCGCGGCGCAGCAGTTCGAGGTCGCCGACGAGGTGCTGCCGGTGTGGCGTGCCCAGTTCGAATCCGCGTCGTTCATCGGTGGTCCCGAGGTCGCCGCGTTCGAGCGCGACTACGCCGACTACATCGGCGTCGAGCACTGCATCGGCGTCGGCAACGGAACGGACGCCGTCGAGCTGGCGCTGCGCGCCGTGGGCATCGGGCCGGGCGACGAAGTGGTCATTCCCGTCAACACGTTCATCGCCACGGCCGAGGCGGCGTCGCGGATCGGCGCGACGCCGGTGTTCGTCGATGTCGACGACGACCACCTGCTCATCGACCCGTCCGCCGTGGAGGCGGCGATCACCCCGCGGACGCGTGCGATCATTCCCGTGCACCTGTACGGGCAGACCGCACCCGTCGAGGCGCTGCATCCCATCGCCGAGCGCCACGGCCTCGCCATCGTCGAGGATGCTGCGCAATCGCAGGGCGCCTCGTCGGCGTTCGGACGAGCCGGCGCGCTCGGGAGGGCCGCGGCGACGAGCTTCTATCCGGGCAAGAACCTCGGTGCCGGTGGCGACGCCGGCGCGGTGCTGACGGACGATCCGGACCTTGCGGACTTCGTGCGCAATTTCGCGGCGCACGGCAGCGTCGTGAAGTACGTGCACGACCGCGCTGGGGCGAACTCACGCCTCGACGCCGTCCAGGCGCCGCTGCTGCGCGCGAAGCTGCGCCGGCTCGACGCCTGGAATGCCGCGCGTCGCGCGGCCGCGGCGCGCTACGGCGAACTGCTCGCCGACGTGTCGGGTGTGCGTGCGCCGGCGGTCCGACCGGGAAACGACGATGTCTGGCACCTCTATGTCGTGCGCGTCGACGAACGGGACCGCGTCTTCGCCGAGCTCGGCGCCTCGGGCGTCGGGGTCGGCGTCCATTACCCCACGCCCTTGCACCTCACGGCCGCGTACGCCGGTCTCGGGTACCGCGAGGGCGAGTTCCCAGTGGCGGAAGCGGCTGCTGCGCAGATCCTCTCGCTGCCGATGTTCCCGCACCTCACGGCAGCGCAGCAGGAGACCGTGGTCGCCGCGCTCAGCCGGATCGCCACCCCTCGTCCCGCGATGGCGCGACGGCCATGAACGCCCGACCCCGTGTCCTCGTGCAGCTCGACAACCTCGAGCTCGGCGGGGCGCAGATCAACGCCGTGCAGCTCTCCGCCGGAGTGGCGGCGCACGGCTACGACAGCCTCCTGGTCGGCCCGGAGGACACCCTTCCCGTCGAGGGGCCCTCGTTGCTGGACGTCGGGCGCGAGTACGGGGTGCAGATCGAGGTGTATCGGCGACCGGCGCCGCTCATGGCCCATGCGCGCGCGATCTCGCGACTCGCCGATCGCTGGGAGGCCGACCTCGTGCACGCGTTCAGCTCTTCGGAGCGGGCCGCGTATTGGGGGGCGGGACTGCTCGGACGACGCGCGCTGGTCCGCACGATCTACGAGAACTCGTTCGACCCGAGGACGCATCACTCCGTGCCGGTGGTGATCGGGACGGGCTATCTGCGGGACCAGTTGGCGGGCCGGCCGGGCGGTGCGGTCCTCATCAGCCCTCCGGTCGACACGTCGCGCGATGCATCCGGAGTCACTGATCGCGACTCGTTCCGGCGCAGGATGGGACTGGGCGGCGACGCGGTGGCGCTCGTCATCGTCAGCCGACTCGCCACGGAGCTGAAGAGCCGGGGGATCGAGGACGCGATCAGCGCCGTCGAGCGCGCGAACGACCCCCGGATTCACCTGATCGTCGTGGGCACCGGTGATGCCGAGGAGCGGCTGCGCGGTCGTGCCGTCGCGGTCAACGAACGCCTCGGACGGTCCGCGATCGCGTTCCCGGGGCCGATGTCGGACCCCCGGCCCGCGTACGACGCCGCAGACGTCGTGCTCGGAATGGGCAGCTCCGCCGCACGGGGGCTCGCCTTCGGCAAGCCGCTCGTCGTGCTGGGCGAGCGCGGCTGGAGTGCGGTCTTCCGTCCGCCCGACACCGAGGCGATCCTCCACAACAACTTCTGGAGCCCGCAGAGCGTGACCGACGGTGCGGGCCTGCTCCTCGAGCACATTCGCGAACTCGTCGACCACCCGGAGTACCGCGCCGCGCTCGGACGAACGTCACGGCAGTTCGCAGAGGAGCACTTCGGGCTGTCGACGATGGCGCTGCGCCTGGCCGACGTCTATGAGGCCGCGCTGGAGTCGAGGTCCGCCTCCGCATGGCTCGGGGACCTGCGGATGGAGGGCCGGATACTCGCAGCCAAGGCGGAGCGGACGGCCGGCCGGATCACCGGCGGCCGGTTCTCGAGCGGGCGGGTGTCGGCGTCGCTCGCCTGGAATCGACACGGTCCGGACGGAACGCTGCAGGTCGTCGAGCGGACCACGCGATGAGCGCCGAGGAGACGCGGGGAAACGCATCTCGTCGAACCGGGGCGAGGGCGGCGAAGGCGGCCGGCATCCTCCGCGACGGCGGCCCGCGCGCACTCGCCCAGCGAGTGGTTCGGCACGCGTTCAACCGGCTGCACGACCCGAGCCTCGACGAGCCGCTGCTGGATGGCGACATCGCCGATTCGACGCAGTTGGACCTGGCGAGTCCCGACCGTCGCCCATCGCGATCGCAGCAGCTCCGCATCGGGTGGGTGACGACGCCCCCGCGGGCGGGATCGGGGGGCCACACGACGCTGTTCCGGATGGTGGAGGCGGTCGAGCGCGCCGGTCATCGCTGCGAGCTCTTCCTCTACGACCGCTACGGCGGCGACGTCCGCGAGCACGAGCGCGTCATCCGGGGCTGGTGGCCGGGCATCGCTGCCGGCGTGCACGACGCGTCCGCCGGGATCGCGGGGGTCGACGCGTGCGTCGCCTCGTCGTGGGATACCGCGCATGTGCTCGCCCGACGCGGTACCGCGCCGATGCGGCGTCTCTACTTCATCCAGGACTTCGAGCCGTTCTTCTACGCACGCGGGTCGATGTACGCCCTGGCGGAGGACACGTATCGGTTCGGGTTCCGCTGCATCGCGCTCGGCGAGATGGTGGCCGAGCTCCTCCGATCGGAGGTCGGCATCGCTCCGGACGTGACCGAGTTCGGGTGCGACACCTCGGTGTATCGACTGCTCCCCGGTCATGAACGCACGGGCGTGGTGGTGTACGCGCGCCCAGACGTGCCACGTCGCGGCTACTGGCTCGCGAGGCTCGCGCTGGAGCAGTTCCACGAGCTCCATCCCGAGATCGACATCCACATGTACGGAGCGGAGATCACCGGGCTGTCGTTCCCGGCCGCTCAGCACGGCAGGCTCACCCCGACGGAACTCAACGAGCTCTACAACCGCAGCATCGCCGGGCTCGCGATGTCGTTCACGAACATCTCCCTGGTCGCCGAGGAGATGCTGGCGGCGGGCGCGATCCCGGTCGTGAACGACTCCTCGCATTCACGCGCGGACCTCGTGAACGGGCACGTCGCGTGGGCGACCCCGACGCCGCGCGGGATCGCCGCGGCGCTCGGCGACGTCGTGGCGCGCACGGATCGGGATGCGGCAGCGCGGACCGCGTCGGAGTCGGTTCGCCGGTTCGGCTGGACGAAGGCGCAGGCCGACGTCGTGCGGATCCTCGAGGACGAGGTGTACGGATCATGACGCCCGCAGAGCGCGAACCCCGGGCGCACGACTCCGCAGAGCTGTCCGTCGGCCGGCAGGCGGCGTCGGGCGTGTTCTGGCTGACGGTCCAGAAGTGGGTGATCAGGCTCTTCGGGTTCGTCATGATCGCGATCCTCACCAGGCTGCTGACGCCGGAGGACTTCGGTGTCGTCGCGGCCGCGTCGAGCGTGCTGCCGTTCTTCTACCTGCTCGCGGATCTGGGGTTCTCCGCGTACATCGTGCAGGCCGACACCGCCGACCGTCGCATGCTGAGCACCGGCTTCTGGTTCTCGACCATCGCCGGCCTCCTGCTGTGCGGCCTGGTCGCCGGGCTCGCGCCGGTCTTCGGGTCCGTGTTCGGTTCCGACGAGGTCGTTCCCGTGCTGCAGGTCATGGCGCTCGCAGTGGTGCTCGTCGCCGTCGCCTCGGTGCCGATCGCGCTGCTCCGGCGAGCGATGCGGTTCCGCGCGTTGGCGGTGCAGGGGACGATCGCCGCGTTCGTCGCCCAGGTGGTCGCCGTGACCATGGCATTCACCGGCTTCGGCGTCTGGGCCCTGGTCGGCCAGGTGCTGGGCACCGCAGCGGTGACCGCCGTGCTCGCGTGGATGACGGCCGGCTGGCGGCCCTCGTTCGCGTTCTCGCGCACGGAGTTCACGACCATGGCCCGGTTCGGCAGCCAGGTGCTCGGCGTCGAGTTCGTCGGCATGTGCCGCGTGTTCGCCGAGACCGCCATCATCTCGGGCGCGCTCGGCATGGCGGCGCTCGGGTACTTGAACATCGCGCAGCGGCTCGTGCAGATCGTCCAGGACCTGACCGGCTCGGCGCTCCTGCCGGTGTCGTCGGTCGCGTTCGCCAAGATCCGCGACTCCACCGAGCGTCTGCGCCGGGCGTACGTGCGCGCCCTTCGCATGACGTACGCCCTGATGACCCCTCCGCTCACGGTCGTGGCGGTGGCCTCGCCGCTGATCATCCCGATCGTCTTCGGCAAGGGATGGGCGGAGAGCGCGCCCGTCGCCCAGATCCTCGCACTCGCCGGGATCGTCGTCGTCGGCGCGACGCTCGATCACGGCCTCTTCTACGGACTCGGCAAGCCCGGCAAGTGGTTCGTCTACGCCGTCGTCGTCGATGCGTGCACCGTCGCCACGACGGCGGTCACGGCCCAGTGGGGGCTCGTGGCCGTCGCGCTCGGCTTCCTCGTGATCGCCGTGCTCGCCACGGTGAGCCGCTGGTTCCTGGTCGCCAGGCTGCTCGAGGCGTCGCCGCGGACGCCGGCCGGTCCGTTCGGCTTCCTCGTCGCCTCGGTCGTGGTGGGGTTCGGAGCCGGATGGGCGGCGCTCGCGTTGTCCGACGGACTCCTCCCGATCGTCAGGATCCTCATCGTGGGCTTCGCGGTGCTGGTGGCGGACCTCGTGCTGGTGCGACTGCTCGCCCGCCCCGTCTTCGACGACGCGGTCGAAGCACTGTCCCGGTTCGGCCGGGGCAGCCGGATCCCCTCCCCGCAGCAGGAAGGACGACGATGACCGGTGCAGCCACCCCGCCCCCGCACGTCCTGATCATCGTGCAGAACCTGCCGGTCCCGTTGGATCGTCGCGTGTGGCTGGAGTGCCAGGCCCTGGTCGCTCGCGGGTACCGGGTCAGCGTGATCTGTCCGAAGGGACCGGGCGACCCGGCTCGCCAGCGCCTCGCGGGCGTCGAGATCTACAAGTACGCACCGGCGCCCGAGGCGGACGGGCTCGCCGGGTTCGCGTGGGAGTTCGCCTACAGCTGGGTTCGCACCGCCTGGCTGTCGCTTCGAGTGCGACGCAATCGCCGATTCGACATCATCCAGGCGTGCAATCCGCCGGACACGTACTGGCTGCTGGCGTTGCTGTGGCGGCCGTTCGGAGTGCGCTTCGTCTTCGACCACCACGACCTGAACCCCGAGCTCTTCCTCTCCCGCTTCGGTGCGCCGCGCGGCGGGCTCAAGCGACTCGAGTACCGAGTGCTGCGCTGGCTCGAGCGGCGGACGTTCCGTGCGGCGGATCGCGTCATCTCGACGAACGACTCGTACAAGGCGATCGCGGTCGAGCGGGGGCGCCGGCGCCCGGCGGACGTGACGGTCGTCCGCAGCGGGCCGGACACCCGGCAGATGCGCCCCATCTACCCCGACGACCCGCGGCCGCTCGACGGGATCAACCTGGTGTACCTCGGCATCATGGGGCCGCAGGACGGGGTCGACCAGGTACTGCTGCTGGTCGACGAGCTCGTGCATCGGCGCGGTCGGGCGAACGTGACCGCGACGCTCCTCGGGTTCGGCGACTGTCTCGCGCAGCTCAGGGCCCAGGCCGTCTCCCTCGGGCTTGACGGTCACGTGACCTTCACGGGGAGGGTCGACCGAGTCGCCATCGCCGAGTACCTCAGCCGTGCCGACATCGGGATCTGCCCCGACCTGAAGACGCCGCTCAACGACCTGTCCACGATGAACAAGACGATGGAGTACATGTCGTACGGTCTGCCCGCGGTCTCGTTCGACCTCAGGGAGACACGAGTGTCCGGTGCCGACACGGTGCTGTACGTCGCGTCGGGCGACCTCGGGGCGCTGGCGGATGTGGTCGAGGAGCTCATCGACGACCCCGATCGGCGCGCAGAACTCGGAGCGCAGGCGCGCGCCCGCGTCGCCGCAGTCCTCGATTGGCGCCCGCAGGCGGCGGCGTACGTGTCCGTCTACGACAGCCTCACGGGATTCGGGGGCCCGGTCGCGGCCGTTCCCGAGTCCGGGGACGCCCCCGACGCCACCGACCAGCAGGGCCGGAGCTACGTCGACCTCGACGATCACGAGGAGTTCCGGCGGTATCTCGTCGAACGGAGAGCACGATGACCCCGGTCAGGACGGCCGTCCACGACCTGCTGGCGCACGCGGCCGCCAGCACTCCCGATGCGCCAGCGCTGAGCTATCGGAACCGCACGGTCTCCTACGCCGAGACTTGGGGGAGTGTCTGCGCCATCGCCGAGCAACTGCGGGCCCTCGGCCTCGGGCACGGCGATCGCGTGGCGATCTACCTCGAGAAGCGGATCGAGACCGTCGTCGCGATCTTCGCCGCCTCCGCCGCAGACGGCCTGTTCGTGCCGATCAACCATGTGCTCAAGCCGGCGCAGGTCGGTCACATCCTCGTCGACAGCGGTGCGCGAGTGCTCATCACGTCGGCCGAACGGCTCACCCAGCTGGCCTCGATCCTGCCGGGCACCGAGGTCGCCCACGTGATCCTGATCGGCGCTGACGGCGCTGATCACGATGGGGCCGACCAGGACACGCCCTTCCGGATGCATCGCTGGCGCGACGGGCAGCAGGCGGGCGGCGAGGTCCGCCGATCCGCCTGCATCGACATCGATCCGGCCGCGATCCTCTACACCTCGGGCAGCACCGGTGGTCCGAAGGGCGTCGTCGTGAGCCACCGGAACCTGATCGCCGGCGCCGAGAGCGTGAGCTCCTACCTGGGCAACGTCAGTGACGACGTCATCCTGGGCGCCCTGCCGCTGAGCTTCGATGCCGGTCTGAGCCAGGTGACGACGGCGTTCTCGGTCGGCGCCCACTGCGTGCTCATGAACTACCTGCTGCCGCGGGACGTCCCGAAGCTGTGCGAGCAGTACGGCGTCACCGGCCTGACCGGCGTCCCGCCGCTCTGGCAGCAGCTCGCGGATGTCCCGTGGCCGGAGGCGGCCGCGCGGCGACTCCGGTACTGGGCGAACACGGGCGGACGGATGCCGCGGACGTTGCTCGCCCGACTCCGCGAGACCTTCACCGAAGCGAAGCCGTACCTCATGTACGGACTCACGGAGGCGTTCCGTTCGACCTACCTCGACCCGGCGGAAGTGGATCGTCGCCCCGACTCGATCGGGAAGGCCGTCCCGAACGCGCAGATCGTCGTGATGCGGCCCGATGGCACGCCGAGCAACCTCGGAGAGGAGGGGGAGCTGGTGCACCGCGGCGCCCTCGTCGCACTCGGCTACTGGAACGACCCGGTTCGGACGGCTGAACGGTTCCGCCCGGTGGACCACGCCGATTGGCGCGCCCCCGAAATGGCAGTGTGGTCAGGAGATACAGTGGTGGCCGATGAGGAGGGCTTCTTGTACTTCGTCGGCCGCAAGGACGAGATGATCAAGACCTCGGGGTATCGGGTGAGCCCGACCGAGATCGAGGAGGCCGCCTACGCCACCGGGCTGGTTCGCGACGCGGTGGCGTTCGGCGTCGATGACGCCGTGCTCGGACAACGGGTCGTCCTCGTCGCCGCACCGGCGGGCGCCGGACTCGACGGGGGAGCACCCGTGCTCATCGCCGCCCTCCGACAGGTCCTCCCGCTGTACATGGTTCCGTCCACGGTGGACCTCCGCGCGGAGCTGCCCCGATCCCCGAACGGCAAGTTCGACCGCAATCTGATCAGGGCCGAGGTGGCCGGATGAATCCGAACGAGCACATCGCCGGGTTCGGCACGATCGGCGGCGAGCTCGAGGTCGGCGGACTGCCACTCAGCAGGCTGGCCGCCCGTGTCGGCTCCACTCCGTTCTTCGCCTACGACCGCGCGCTGTTGGACCAGCGCGTCGATCGGTTGCGCTCGGTGCTTCCGGCGCAGGTCGAACTCAGCTACGCCATGAAGGCGAACCCCATGCCCGCGGTCGTGCAGCACCTGGCGCATCGGGTCGATCGGATCGACGTGGCGTCGTCATCGGAGATGCTGACCGCGCTCGACACCCCGATCCCGGCGGACCGGGTCAGCTTCGCCGGGCCGGGCAAGACCTCGGCCGAGATTCGCCGCGCGGTCGCCGCCGGAGTCATCGTGGAGATCGAGTCCGCGACCGAGTTCGGCCGCGTCGTCGCCGCAGGCGATGAGCTCGGCATCGTGCCGACCGTCGCCGTTCGCGTCAATCCGGACTTCGCCGTGAAGGGGTCGGGCATGCGGATGGGCGGAGGCCCGCAGCAGTTCGGCATCGACGCCGAGCAGGTCCCCGCGGTGCTGCGCGACTTCGCAGCGGCGGGGGTGGACGTCATCGGCTTCCACGTCTTCGCCGGTTCGCAGAACCTGAATGCGGCGGTCATCAGCGAGGCGCAGCGACGCACGGTCGACCTCGCGACCGAGCTCGCCGCGCATCTGCCGGCGCCGTTGCGGTATCTGAACCTCGGTGGCGGGTTCGGCATCCCGTACGTCGATCGGGACCGCCCACTCGACCTCGACGAGGTCGCGGCAGGGCTGCACGAGCTCGTCGACGGCGTCATCGCGGAACGGCTCCCGGATGCCACGCCGGTGATCGAGCTCGGACGCTACCTCGTCGGGGAATGCGGCGTGTACGTCACCCGGGTGCTCGATCGCAAGGTGTCGCGCGGCACGACCTACCTGGTGGTCGACGGCGGGATGCACCATCAGCTCGCCGCGTCCGGGAATTTCGGGCAGGCGATCCGGCGCAACTACCCGCTCGCGGTCGGCAACCGTGCCGATGCCGCGGCCGGGCACGGCGTCACCGTGGTGGGGTGCCTCTGCACGCCGCTCGACCTGCTCGGCGACGACGTGGAGCTGCCCCCGGCCGAGATCGACGATCTCATCGTGATCTTCCAGGCGGGAGCGTATGGCCTGACCGCGAGCCCGACCGCGTTCCTGGGGCATCCGGCCCCGGTCGAGGTCCTCGTCTGACCGGATGACAAGGAGCAAGCATGGATGACACGTTCGCCGCGGTTCGCGAGGTGCTGGTCGAGACGCTCGAGCTGCAGCAGCGTCCCGACGACCTGCACGCCGACACGGCACTCTTCGGGTCGCTGCCGGAGCTGGACTCGTTCGGAGTGGTGCAGCTCGTGGCCGCGCTCGAGCAGCGGTTCGACATCACCGTCGACGACGACGAGTTCGGGGCCGAGCTCTTCGAGACGGTGGGCAGCCTGACCGAATTCGTCGACGCGAAGCTCGCCGCCGCGTGATGCTGCTCCGGCCGCCGCCCTGCGCACCGGCTACCAGGGGACGAGGGTCAGTTCGCTGTACAGGTAGTCGACGGTGTCGGCTTCGAGCCGGCTGCCGCGGAACATCTTCGGCCGTGGTCGCGCGAGATCCATTCCGAGGCGCGGTGCGAACCCGAGGACCCGTCGTTCGGCCAGGGTCGCGACGAGCCCCTGACGAAGCAGGTGGGCGGCGACGCTCGCCCAGGCGGCTTCGAGACATCCGGAGTCCCCGCCCGCGTACAACGGCGAGGCGAACGTGCGGATCCCCTTCCTGGCATCCCGCCGGAACATGAGGTACCCGTGCGCATCGGCGTGCGTCACGAGCAAGTGGTGGGCCGCGGGCGCGCGCCGATGGTCGCGGTAGATCTCGGCGTCCCTCCCGCGGAGCATGCGGTCGATCGCCTCCGGATCGCTCGTGACGCGGGTTCCGCGCCGCGGGACCCACGGCAGGTTCGGCACCAGCTTCGTGCTGGTGTCCAGTCGCCTGAATCCGAGGCGTTCGTTCAGCGCGACCACGTTCCCGCTGGGGGAGAGGTCGGTGAACTCGTAGCCCTTCTGCGAGAGGAGCGCGCGCACGAGCCTGAGGCCGTGCACGCGGTGGTCCTCCAGCACGCAGAACGCCGCCAGGTTGCAGACCCGCACCTGCTCGCCACCGAGGTCCCGCAGCGAGTACACGGCGGCATAGACGCCGACGACGCCCTCGTCGCCCACGAGCTGGAACCCGTGATTGGGGGCCGAGTCGTCCCACGGAGGCGCGACGATGCTCGCCCAGGCCTCTGCCGAGACGTTCCGGTTGAGGTGCTCATGGAGGAAGGTGCCGACCGGCGCGAGATCGGCGGTCAGGATGGGACGGAGTTCGACGGCCGATCCTGCCATGCCGCTCAGCCTACGCGGCGGATTCCCCGCGTGGGCAGCCCATATCGGGGGGTCGTCGGCCGCTCCCCGTCCGCGATGAAGCGGACTATCCTGCTCGGCAGGGGAGGAACCGCGATGTCAGCTCGGGTCGAGGGCGGCGACGGCGATCGAGGCGCACGATGACCAGCGTGGTGATCGCGGCGCACAACGAGGAGCACGTGATCGGTGCGTGCCTCGACGCGCTGCTCGGCCAGCGCGGCCCCGAGGCGACCGAGATCGTGGTGAGCGCCAACGGCTGCACCGATCGCACCGCGGCCGTGGCGGCCCGCTCGGGTGTGACGGTCATCGATCGAGCCGAGCCCGGCAAGACCGCAGCGCTCAACGCCGCAGAGCTGGTTGCGACCGGCTTCCCGAGGATCTATCTGGATGCCGACATCGTCGTGCCGCCGGGCGGCATCGCCGCGATCGCAGAGCGCTTCGAGGCGTCGCCCAGGCCGCTGGCGGTCGTGCCCCGGCGCCGTCTGAACACCGCGGGCCGACCGTGGCCGGTCAGGGCGTACTTCTCGATCAACGAGCGGATGTCGCCCTTCCGGCACGGGCTGTTCGGACGCGGCATGATCGCCGTCTCCGAAGAGGGTCGTGCTCGGTTCGATGTCTTCCCCGGTGTGATCGCCGACGACCTGTTCCTCGACTCGCAGTTCTCGGACGCCGAGAAGGCCGAGGCGAGCGAGGTCGAGGTCGTCGTCGAGACTCCGTTCACGACCTCGGACCTGTTGCATCGCCTGGTGCGCGTGCGCCGCGGCAACCGGCAGTTGCGTGCTTCGGCCGAGACCGGGCGCGTCGTCGCGCAGGTGCGACCGGTCGATCGCTGGGCGTGGCTCCGCGACGCGGTGGTGCCCGAACCCCGGCTGGTGTTCGCCGCCGTTCCGTACCTGATCATCACCGTCACCGCGGCCGTACTCGCCCGCCGCCCTGCCAAGGAAGGCCGCGAGTGGGGCCGTGACGAGAGCACCCGCGGGCGTCGGCCGGAGCCGGAGGGCGGCAGCACGTGATCATCAACCTCTGCTTCCACGGCGTCGGAACCTGCGCTCGAGAGCGTGAGCCGGGCGAGGCCGGATACTGGGTGGGAAACGAGCTCTTCCTCCGCATCCTCGACGAGTTCGGTTCGCATCCCCGGGTCCGCATGAGCTTCGATGACGGCAACCGTTCAGATGTCGCGGTGGCGCTTCCCGCGCTGCAGGAGCGGGGGTTGCGCGCCACCTTCTTCGCCCTCGCCGGCCGTCTCGATGACCCCGCGAGCCTGAGCGCTTCGGAGCTTTCGCAATTGCGGGCAGCGGGAATGGGGATCGGCAGCCACGGCTGGTCGCATTCGCCGTGGCGCGGGATGGACCCCGACGACGAACGCCGGGAACTCGTGGAGGCCCGGGCCGTGCTCGCTGAGGCCAGCCGCGGCCCGATCGACGAGGCCGCGCTCCCGCTCGGTCGCTACGACCGTCAGCTGCTCACGCGGCTGCGTCGGCACGGCTACCGTTCCGTGTACACGAGCGATCGGTTCCCAGCTCGCCCCACGGCGTGGCTCCAGGCGCGCTACAGCGTGACGGCGGGCGACACGCTCGAATCGGTCCGCTCGATGGTCGCGCGTTCGCACGGGTTCGATGAGACGCGCAATCGCGTGGCATCCCTCGCGAAGCGCATTCGCTGAACGCTCGACGCGGTCATTGCGCTGCGGAGATCCGCGCGGCGCCCGCGGTGGCGGGTTCTGCGCCCTTCGCTCCTGCTGTGCCGGCTCGTCGACGCGCAAGGTTCTCGGCGAGGACGACGCAGGCGATCGTCGCGCTGACGCCGAGCACGCCGACGACGGCCAGCGCCCTGATCGTGCTTCCGCCGACGTCGCGGATCACGCCCGTCTCGGGAACCACGGACACGGTGATGTCGTTCACCGGATCGACGCCCGCATCACGCTGCAGCGCGTCCATCTCGAGCCGGATGCGATCGACGAGTTCCCGCTGTTTCGCCAGCGCCGCCTCACGGTCGGCCGCAACGACCTCCACGATCAGCGACTGGCTCGAGAAGTTCGATGCCCACTGTCCCCCCGTGTCCGGGAGGCGCACCGCCCAGCCGTCTCGAACTCCGAGCCCGATGAGCGTGACGCTCGGGTCCGCGAACTTCGTGACCTTCCCCGGCCCGGAGATCGCCTTCGAGACGACGCCCGCGGTGATGATGAGGTCTTCGGAGGTCGTCTTGAGCGAGTTCGGATTCATCTCGCTCGACGGAGCGAGGAACACCACTTCGGTGCGTGCATAGGCGACGCCGTCGCCGCTCATCGCGAGATACCCGAGCGCAACCGTGCAGACGGCGCCCGCCAGCACGATCGGCCAGCGGCGGATCATCGAGCGGACGAGGTCTGGCAGTGTCACGGCTGCTTCCGGCGGGATCTCTTCGTGCGTGGTTCGGAGGGTTGCAGGAACATGATATAGGGGGAGGGGTCGGGCCGGCTTCTGACGGGTACACTCTGTCCGTATGGTGGTGACCGACTTCCTCCGCGCACTCGGGCGCCGATGGTACGTGCTGATCGTCGGGCTCATCGCCACGGCGTGGCTCGGATATGTCGCGGTCGACATGACCCCGCCCGAGTACACGGCGCGAGGGCTGGTGCTGCTCCTTCCGTCCCAGGACGTCGTGGGACAGGGCGGGAACCCGTTCCTCGCGATGGGTGATCTGGGACTGCCCGCTTCGATCCTGGCCGCGTACTTCCAGAGTTCCTCGGTCCAGGCGGAAGTGGCCGAAGTGTCTCCCGATGCGAAGTACTCGGTCGCCATCGAAGCCTCCACGCGCGGCCCGTTGATGTCGATCGACGTCACGGACATGTCGGCCGACGGCGCCCTCACCACGCTCGACTACCTGGCTGCGGCGATCCCGTCGAACCTGGCCAGACTGCAGCAAGAGGTCGGGGCCCCGCCGGAGTCGACGGTGACCTCGATGCCATTGACCATGGACTCGGAGGCGACGGAGCACACCGACGGCACGGTCCGCATCCTGATCGTCGCGGTCGCCGTCGGACTCCTCGCAACCGTGACCCTGACCTTCACGATCGATCGTCTGATCCTCAGGCGGGCGCAACGGCGAGGCGGCGACGACGCGGAGCCTGCCGACGCGGCCGACCTCGGCGAGAGCACCGACGACGGCGACGTCGCGGAGGGTTCCGAGGCGGCGGAGGGTGACGCCGGCACCGACGTCGCGGACGGCGACGTCGCCGAAGACGCCGACGTCGCCGAAGTCCGGCCGCCCGTCGTGGTGAAGGAACCCGCAGCCGATCTCGTGCTGCAAGCCCCGGAGAATCTCGAGCAATCTCGGTGACATCCCGAGTCGGCATCGAGCGCAGGTCGCGTACGAGCGGAGATGCCGTCACGTGGCTCAGCGTCTACGTGCTGCTCCTCTTCTTCATCCCGTCGAAACTCGTCGTCGGCGCCCTCGGCAGCGCCGGCGCGCCCTCGATGATCTTCGGTCTCGTGAGCCTGGTGCTGTGGTTCCTGTTCCGGCTCTGGACCCTCCTCCGCTTCGAGAACCCGCGACGACGGGCTCCGGCGCGCCACGAGCCGATCCGCACCGCGCTCTGGATCTTCCTCTTCTGCGTCGGGATCACCTACGCGATGGCGATGTCGCGCCCGATCAGTCCCGATGAGGTCAGCCCGGCCGACGTCGCGCTGCTCGCGGCTGCGTCGTGGACCGGAACGCTGCTGATCGCCCACGACGGGATTCCCAGTCGCGATCGGCTGGAGTCCTTCCTGTGGCGCCTGGCCGTCTGCGGTGCGCTCCTCGCAGGACTCGGCATCGTCCAGGTGCTCACCGGGCAGGCATGGGTCGACCGCATCTCCATCCCGGGCCTGACGGTGACGGAGGTGCCCACGCTGTTCACCCGCGGCGCCTTCCCCCGTCCGTCGGGCACGGCGGTGCACCCGATCGAGTACGGGGTGCTCGTGACGATGCTCCTCCCGCTCGCACTCTACGTGGCGTTCAACCAGGTCGAGCGAGGCTGGATCCGGTGGCTCCCGGCCGCGGCGCTCGCGGCCGTCATCCCGTTGACGTCGTCGCGATCGGCCTACATCGGGGCCGTCATCGGCTTGGCGATCGTCATGCTCGGGTGGCCGAAGATGCGCCGACGGGTGATCGCGCTGATCGCCGTGGGGGGCATCGCGGCGATGTCGGTCGTGACCCCCAACCTGCTCAACTCCATCGTCAACCTGTTCGTCGGCGCCCCCGAGGATCCGAGCGTCGGATCGCGCACCGGGAGTTTCGACGTCGCGTTCCAGTTCATCGCCGAGCTTCCGCTCTTCGGTCGAGGACTCGGGACGTTCCTGCCCAAGTACCGGATCTTCGACAACCAGTACCTGGGCCTTCTCGTCACCATCGGCATCATCGGCACCCTGGCGTTCGTCGCGCTCGGCGTCGTCGCGGCGATCACGATGCTGCGACTCCGACGCGCCAGTTCGGATGATCGCACTCGGGACCTGGCGCTGACCCTCGTCGCGGCGATCTCCGTCGGGTTCATCAGCCTCTCCTTCTTCGACGCCTTCGCCTTCCCGATGACGATGGGCTCGCTCTTCCTGCTCCTCGGAGTGTGCGGGGCCCTGTACCGCCTCGAGCACGACGGCGGCACAGCACGGTTCGGCTGAGTGCAGCGGGCGAGTCCCCCGGACGGGGAGTCGCGAGAGCAACGTCGGCTCGGCTAGCCTCGACCGCGCATCGCCGAGGTTCGATCGAATTCACGCGGTTCGGGGGTCATGATGAAGTTGAGCCGGTTCATCCAGCTCCCCGTCGGTGCGACACCGCACGTGGAGGTGGTCGTGCCGTGCTACAACTACGGCCACTACCTGCCCCAGTGCGTCGAGAGCATCCTGAGCCAGGCGGGCGTGCGCACGACGGTGACGATCGTCGACGACGCGTCGACCGACGACTCGGCGCTCGTGGCGGAACGGCTCGCCGGTGCGCACCAGGGTGTTCGCCTCATCCGGAACGAGGCGAACCTCGGCCACATCCGGACCTACAACGTCGGTCTGCGCGAGGCGGACTCCGACTACGTCGTGCTGCTCTCCGCCGACGACATGCTCGCTCCCGGGGCACTCTGGCGAGCGGCAGCGCTCATGGAGGCGAACCCGACCGTCGGCTTCACGTTCGGTCACGCGCAGAAGTTCGTCACCGAGCCCTCGCCTCGCACACCGATGCCGACTGTGACCTGGGCGACCTGGCGTGGAGCGGAGTGGATCGGACTGCAGATGCGACGAGGCTGGAACAACATCTCCTCTCCCGAGGCGGTCGTGCGCACGACGGTGCAGCATGCGGTGGGCTACTACAACCCCGATCTCCCGCACTCGGGTGACGTCGAGATGTGGCTGCGCATCGCTGCCGTCGCCGACGTCGGCCATGTCAACGGCGTCGACCAGGCGTACTACCGTCGGCACGCCTCGAACCTCTCGACGGGCTACAGCGGTTATCGGGACATCGAGGAACGATGGAAGGCCTACGAGGGGTTCCTCTCCCAGTGGTCGCGGACGAACGACGCCGCCCGCCTGGGCGCGGTGATGCGCCGGCGCCTCTCGGACGAGGTGCTGTTCGACCTGCAGCGAGATCTCGATCGCGCCGAGGTGCCCGCCGACCGCGTGGACTGGATTCTGGAGCTCGCGAACCGCATCGACCCCGAGGTCGTGGGCCGCGGGCCATGGACGGATGTGCGGGTACGGCGCCTGGGCGGTCGGCCGCGCGGCATCTCACCGGCCATGCGCTCCGCCGGCCGTGAACTCGCCGCCTGGACACGATGGCATCGGTGGCGCAGGTTCCGCTACCTCGGTTGACCTCGCGACTGCTCGGCTGAGCCGCGTGTTCGGCGTCGAGGAGCTCAGACGGGTACCTGGCGGATGCGGAGCGCACGGCGCACACCGCGCTGCGTCGTGTCGAGGAGCGCGAGCGGCACTTCCCGCAGCGCCGGTGATCCGATGCTCGCGAGCAGCCGCCCGAAGCCGGTGACGGGGACCGCCCACTCGACGGGTTCGTCCAGTTCGGCGAGATGCGGCCCCGCGGCGGAGACGAACGGGGTGAGGTCGAGGTGCAGCTGCTCCCATTCGGTTCCGAGGCGTCGACGGAGGCTCCCCGCGCTCCGCTCGGGACGCGACCAGGGCTTCCGGCCCATGGCGTGCACGAGGGTCGGCAGCCGGCGCCGGGCGGCCCAGCGCTCCCTCACGGTGAATCCGGATGGCCCGAAGCACTGCGCGATGTCGACCCCGCGGCGGAGCTGCACGAGCGGCACGCTCGTATACCCGCTCGAGCCGAGCAGCCCGCCGAGCACCTCCTGATCGCCGAGGTAGGCGACCGGGCGACGCGGGATCGGGGCATCCTGTGCCGCTGCATACTCCGGGGTCCCGAGCACCGCGGCCCAGTGCTCGAGAAGCGGTCGATGCGCCGCCGAGACGCGGAGGACGCCGGAATTGATCGACCTCGGCAGCACCCGGCCCACCTCGAGGCCGAGCGTCGTCGTTCGCACCGGCGAGCACTGGTGGTAGCCCCAGTAGTACTCCTCTGCGGCGATGAGCACGTCGTCGGGGTGCGGGTCGAGCAGGGGGCGGATGTCGCGAGTGGCGATGATGTCGGTGTCGAACCAGAGCACGGGATCGGCTCCCTCGTCGAGCAGGTGCAGCAGCACGGTCGGCTTGACGTCCCAGCCCGTCGCACGCAGCGAGTCCGGCACGTCGATCACCGTGACGCCGTGAGCCGTCGCCCAGGTCCGGAAGCGATCGGATGCATCGGGCACCATCGCGCGGACATCGAGGCCGGGACTCGTGGCCCGGAGGCTGAGGGCGGCGAGCTTCAGACCCGTCAGGGCATCGGGCCGATCGTCGTACAGCACGACGACCAGGGGCCGCGCGGAACCCCCCGGCGGCGTCGCGCGGAGTCGGGTCGGATCCACATCCCCAAAGGCCGGGTCCACAACTTCAAAGTAGGGCACAACGGCGCGCGTCGACACCCCATCTCGCCCCACGTTCTGGGGCGAGACCGCCGCGGACCCACCCGCCTAGGATGAACGGCGTGACAGTCGATGTCGCCGCGGTCGTCGTAACCTACAACAGCGAGCAGCACATCTCGGACCTGCTCGATACTCTCCCTGCCGCATTCGCGACGACGTCGTACTCGGTCGTGGTCGTCGACAACGGTTCGACCGACGGAACCATCGAGCTGCTCAGCCGTCGCACCGACTGCACGGTCGTGCCCTCGACGAACGACGGATACGCGGCGGGGATCAACCTCGCCGTCCGGTCGTCTCCCGAGGCCGAGGCAATCCTCATCCTGAACCCCGACACGAAGCTCGACGCCGATGCCGTGCCTCGCATGCTCGCGGTGCTCCGCAGACCGGGGGTCGGCATCGTCGCGCCGCGCATCCGGGAGCAGGACGGCAGCCTCTCCCGCACCCTCCGCCGGGCACCGACGCTCCGTCGCGTCGGCGGATTGAGCTTCACCGGCCTCGCATCGTTCGCCGAGCGGATCGAGGATGCCCGAGCGTACGAGCACGAGCAGGAGGTCGACTGGGCGGTCGGCGCGATCCTGCTCGTCGGCCGGCAGTGCTACGAAGCCGTCGGAGGGCTCGACGAGTCGTACTTCCTCTACTCGGAGGAGACGGATTTCTGCCTGCGCGCGCGGGGCGCCGGCGGAGTGACGGTCTACACGCCCGTCGCGGGTGCCATGCACATCGGCGGCGGGTCGGGCGAGAGCGTCACGACCCACACGATGAAGGCCGTGAACCGGGTGCGCGTCTACCGCCGGCAGACGGGGCCCGTGCGCGCCTGGCTGTACTTCTCGATGACCGTGCTCATCGAGGTGCGTCGCGCCATCCGCTGGCATGGCGCCTCCTGG
Organism: Agromyces sp. NPDC056389; assembly: GCF_042262385.1. Lineage (NCBI taxonomy): Bacteria > Bacillati > Actinomycetota > Actinomycetes > Micrococcales > Microbacteriaceae > Agromyces > Agromyces sp. NPDC056389. Next base: position 1,520,291 of record NZ_JBHJPN010000001.1, on the reverse strand, counting down.
CCGACCGTTCGCGCCCTGCTGCGCCCCACGGAGCGGCCGGCCGCGCTCGGCGCGAGTGACACGTTCCTGCCGGGATGAGCGGTGCAGGCGTGTCGGGGAGCGAGCGGTCCGCCGTGACGAGGGTCCTGATGATCGCGCCGACCTGCGATGGTTCGGACGTCGGCGAGTCCTGGCTGGCGCACCAATGGGCGAGCCTCCTGTCGCAGGGCCTCGACCTGACCCTCGTGACGACCTTCAAGCGAGGCCATGTGCCGCCCTCCCGGCAACTGCCCGGCATCCGCGTGGTCGAGTGGCCCGAGCCGATCGGCGTCGGTCGCTTCGAGCGCCTCAACAGCCTGATGGAGCCCGGGTACCTGCCGTTCTACGTGAAGGCACGACGATGGATCCGCGCCCGGCTCGCCGAAGGGGAGCAGTTCGACATCGCGCACCAGGTCATCCCGGCGTCGATGCGCTACCCCTCTCCTGCGGCGGGTCTCGGGATCCCGCTCATCCTCGGACCGCTCGGCGGCAGCCTCGACTCGCCGCCCGCCTTCGTCTCCGAGGAAGGCGCGATCCCGTGGTACCAGCGGCTGCGGAGCATCGACGCGTTCCGCCTGCGACATGATCCACTGCTCCGCCGGTCGTTCGAATCGGCCGACTGCGTCGTCGGGATCGCGCCCTACGTTCGGGAGCTGCTCGCCGGCCTGTCGATCCGACGCTTCGAGGCGATGAGCGATGTCGCGATGCACGAGGTGCGTCCGCCGGTGGACCGCTCGGGACGCAGCGGACCCGTGCGGCTCCTCCACGTCGGACGCATCGTCAGGACGAAGGGGCTGCGCGATGTCATCCGGGCCGTGCACCTCCTGCGCGATCAGGACCTCGCCCTCGACGTCCTCGGCGAGGGCAACGACCGCGAAGCCTGCGAGGAACTCGTCCGCGACCTGGGCCTCGACGACCGCGTCACGTTCCATGGACAGGTGCCACGCGCCGTCGTCGACGGGTTCTACGAGCGGGCCGACGTGTTCGTCTTCCCGAGCTATCGCGAGCCCGGCGGCAGTGTCGTGCTGGAGGCGATGTCGTTCGGCCTGCCACTCGTGGTCTGCGACCGCGGAGGCCCTGCGGCCAACGTCGATGAGTCGTGCGCGTTCCGGATACCGGCGGTCTCGCCCGGACAGATGTCATCGGACTGCGCGTCCGCGCTGCGAGCGCTCGCTTCGGATCCCGAGCTTCGCCACCGCATGGGGGCGGCAGCCCGAACGCGCGCAGCGTCGACCCACCTCTGGGCGCATCGTCTCGAGCGGATGACTGCGCTCTACGCCGCTGTCAGCCGCCGTCTCCCGAGCACCGCAGACGACTGAGCGGGACGGGCTGTCCGGCCGCGTCGAGCGTCACCACGCGTGCCTGCCAGGTCTCGACGACCGAGCAATGGACGTCGACCGGTGCGAAGCCCCAACTGCCGTCGACGACATTGAGGTTCCGGATCGATCCCGGCATGCCGTTGCGGAACGAGTAGCCGCCGCCGCTGACGATCAATCCGTCGATGTCGACCGAGGTGTTCTCCTGACCGCTCGGGTAGAAGAACGGGGCGGTTCCGTGGCATCCGCCCGTCTCCTCCATCAGGATCGTGGACTGTCGGACTTCGAGATGCGGTCCGTCATAGCCTTGGATGCCGTCACCGTGCCAGTCGCCGCAGACCTCCGGGGGAGTGATGCGGATGAAGGTGAACTCGACGGTCACGGTCTCGCATCCGACGCCCTTGCCTCCCGCGCGGAGTCCTTCCGGGACGCCGTCGATGGCGGTGTTCCGAACGGTGTAGCCACCGGGGCCGATCACCTCGAAGCCGTTGGTGCCGCTCGAGGTGAACTCGGAGTCCTCGACGAGAAGGCCGTTCTTGCACACGTTGCCGTAGTCGTTGACGATCCGGGCATCGACGGCTTGAATGCGGCGGAAGGTCACGTTCGGGGCCTCGACGTAGATCGTGCTGTCGGTGTACCGGACATCCTCGATCACGGCGCCCGCCTCGCGGATCCAGACCTCGCCCGTCTCCTCGCGCTCCGGCTCCCAGCCATCGGGCAGGCCGACGGTCTCACGGGTCGGGAAGACGCCCTGCGCGGTCAGCGGCGTGGGTGTCGCGTCGGTGACGAAGGTGACATCCACCCAGTACTGGCTGGAGCGCCAGCTCGCGCGAGGAACGGCGTCGCGCGACTCGTAGGAGAAGACCCCGGAATCCGTGATGCCGACATCGAGCGCATCGCTGTGCGACCCGCCCGAGTGGTCCACCGTCACACCGTAGCCGCCGCCCTGCGGCACTCGGTACGAGACGATGTAGGTCTGGTCGGCCTCGAGTTCGACGGGGTGCGCGAACTCGGCGCTCTGCCAGCCCGATGAGGTCTCGGACGTGAAGGCGGCATCAGCGAGCTTCCCGCCGTCCTCCGACCACAGGGTTCCCGTGTGCTTCCCCGTGGCCCCCTCGGCCTTGTAGAAGCGGATGCCCGTGGCGACTCCGCCGACGGTCGGAATGAACACGGTGCCGAGCTCCACCGATTGCGGATCGGAGGAGAACTCCACGCCGGGCGGCCGCTCGGTACCCCAGATCGTGGTCGGGGCGGCCGCGGCCCCAGTCGTCACCAGGACGGTGAGACTCACGACGACGGTGACGGCCGCGACGAGAACCACGGCCACGGCGAGGAGACGTCTGCGACTCGTGTCGGGTGTGGAGATCGATCGTCGCACCATGTCCCACTCAGCGGGCCTGCTCCGAAAGCACGCCATCGACCTCGGTGTAGCGCGCTCCGGTGCGCGGACAGGTCCAGCGCCCATCGGGCTCCAGGGTGAGCGGTACGCCCGCCCTCCCGACCCAGCCCACCTGCCGGGCCGGCGTGCCGACCACGAGTGCGTGCGCCGGGACGTCCTTCGTGACGACCGCCCCCGCCGCGACGAGTGACCACGCCCCGATCGTCACGGGTGCGATGCACACCGCGCGAGCGCCGATCGATGCACCCTCGCGCACGGTGACGCCGACGGCGTGCCAGTCATCGGCCGACTTCACCGTGCCGTCGGGGTTCACGGCGCGCGGGTACTCGTCGTTCGTGAATACGACGGCCGGTCCGATGAAGACGCCGTCCTCGAGCACTGCCGGCTCGTAGACGAGAGCGGAGTTCTGGATCTTGCACCGGTCGCCGATGACCACCCCGGGACCGATGTAGACGCCCCGCCCGATGGTGCAGTCCGACCCGACGACGGCATGCTCCCGGAGCTGGGACAGGTGCCAGATCCGCGTGCCGTCGCCGATCGTCGACGAGGGGTCGATCTGAGCACTCGCGGCGACGGAGACGAGCGGTTCGGCGTCAGATGGCGACGAGGCGACAGTCAACTCAGCACGCTCCTTCGGCGACAGCGACGGAGACGGTGACGGTGACGATCGTGATCGGTTCGGGATCATGGAGCGTCGGATGATCACCGAGTCGCGGTTCCCCTTCGACGGGTCGAGCGATCGGCATCGCCGACCACTCGCCCAATCGAGAAACTACTCGTGCGGAACCCATGCCCGCCTCCCCCAGTCAGGGGGAGTCGAGGGTGGGAATGGTCGCGATACGCTGGCCGGGCCGGGCAGGATCGCGGAAGCCGCAGCGTTCCGAGGCTTGCGCGCGACCAGGTTCGAAGCGAGGCGGGTTGTGGAGCGGATGCGTCACCAGTGGGCCCTCTGGGTGTCGGCGGTCTACCTGCTGCTCGCTGCGGTCGTGCTGATGGCGCCACTGTCGTTCGGAGCGATCACCCAGGCGATCGCAACGTGGGCGAACGATGAGCTCGGGATCCCCGGGGTCCGCGACGGAATGGTCGAGTTCGCTGCGAACATCGCATTCTTCGTTCCGTTCGGACTGCTGCTGACCCTCTCGACGCGACGATTCTGGCTCGGCCTGACATCTGCCGTGGTGTTGTCGGCGTCGGTCGAGCTGGTGCAGCTCGTCCTCCCTTCCCGAGTGGCGAGCCTGCGGGACGTGCTCGCGAACGTGCTCGGGGCGGCCATCGGCAGCCTCATCGCCCTCGTGATCCTGCATTCGAGATCCCGCCGGAAGCGTGCGACGGCGATCAGTGCCGGCCGGTCGCGGTCGGCGACGCCGTCGGGATGAGGCGCATGGACGACATCATCATCATCGGGGCGGGCATCGTGGGCCTGGCGACGGCGCGCGCCGTCCTCGAGCGCGAGCCCGAGGCCCGCATCACGATCGTCGAGAAGGCCGACGCCGTCGCGACGGGGCAGACCGGGCACAATTCGGGGGTCATCCACGCGGGCATCTACTACGAACCCGGGTCGTTGAAGTCCGAGCTCTGCCGAGCCGGCAGGCTCGCGACCATCGAGTTCTGCGAGGAGAACGCAGTGCCGATCGGCCGGATCGGCAAGCTCGTCGTCGCGACCGATGAGCGGGAGCGGGAGCGCCTCGATGCCCTGGCAGAGCGCTCGGCGGCGAACGGAATCGAAGTCGAACGGATCGACGCGGCCGAGATCGGCAGGCGCGAACCGAACATCCGCGGCGTCCAGGCCGTCTTCTCGCCCGGGACGAGCATCGTCGACTTCGGCCTCGTGGCGCGCACCATGCAGGCGCGACTCGAGGCCGCAGGGGTGCGTCTGGTCTTCGGCGCCGAGGTGACGTCGATCACCGAGCACGGCTCGGCAGGCGCAGGCGCAGGCCCAGGCGAGGTGCGCGTGCGCACAGCCGACGGCGCCGAGCATCGTGCGAAGCGGCTCGTCGCGTGCGCCGGGCTCCAGGCCGACCGGATCGCCCGACTCGGCGGGCTTCCGGTCGACTTCCGGATCGTCCCGTTCCGCGGCGAGTACTTCGAGCTCGACGGGCAGGCGGGTTTGGTGCGGCACCTCATCTATCCCGTGCCGGATCCGTCGATGCCCTTCCTCGGCGTGCACCTGAGTCCGACGATCGACGGTCGCATCACCGTCGGCCCCAACGCGGTGCTCGGGCTCGCCCGCGAAGGCTACCCCCGGGGGGCGATGTCCGCCCCCGACATGTTCGACTACCTGCGATATCCGGGGTTCTGGCGGATGGCGGTCCGGCATCGCCGCGCCGCCGCGATCGAGGCGCGGAACTCGCTGTTCCGCCGCAGCTACCTCGCAGCGTGCCGTCGGTATGCGCCCGGTCTGCGGCTCGACGATCTCGGCAGGAGATTCGCCGGCGTTCGGGCGCAGGCCGTCCGTCGCGACGGCTCGCTCGTCGAGGACTTCCTCTTCGAGCGCACGGCCAGGCAGCTGCACGTGTGCAACGCGCCGTCGCCCGCGGCGACGTCGGCGATCCCGATCGGTCGGCTCATCGCCGAGCAGTTCGCCGCCGGAACCCGCTGACGATCAGTACGCGCCGACCGACCGTACGACGACACGCACCGTGCGCCAGATGAGCATGAGGTCGCCCGTGAGCGACCAGTTCTCGACGTAGTACAGATCCAGGCGCACGCTCTCCTCCCAGCTCAGGTCGGATCGCCCGCTGACCTGCCAGAGGCCCGTGAGTCCCGGCTTGATGAGGAGCCTGCGGTGCACCTGCTCGGAATACCGGTCGACCTCCTCCGCGAGCGGCGGCCGGGGGCCCACCATGCTCATCTCACCGCGGAGCACGTTCCAGAGTTGCGGGAGTTCGTCGAGGGAGTGCTGCCGAAGGAACCGGCCGATGCGAGTGACCCGGGGGTCGTCCTTGAGCTTGAAGAGCAGGCCGGCGGCCTCGTTCCGTTCGAGGAGTTCCGTGCGCACCTGATCGGCGCCCGGAACCATCGATCGGAACTTCAACAGCCTGAACGTCTTGCCGTCGCGGCCGATGCGCTCCTGCATGTAGAGGATCGGGCCGGGACCGTCGAGCTTGATCGCGACCGCGATCGCGATCAGTATCGGTGCGATCGCGATGAGACCGAGCAAGGCCGCGATCACGTCGAAGCCTCGTTTGAGGGCGTGCTTGCCGCCGTCGAACTGGGGGATCTCGACCTGGATGAGGGGGAGCCCGGCGACCGGGCGGAAGTGGATTCGGGGGCCGGCGACGTCGGTCAACCGCGACGAGAGCACGAGTTCGGTCGCCGTGCCCTCGAGCGCCCAGCTGAGCTGTCGGATGGCATCGCCCGCCGAGTTGTACTGCCCGGTGACGATGACCGCGTCCGCATGAAGCGCCGCTGCCGCGGCCGCGGCAGCGGCGATGCCGTCGAAGACGGGAATCGACCTGCCGTCGGCGGTGAACTCCGAACTGTCGCCTTCGTCGATCGCCGCACCGACGACGACGAATCCGGCGCCGGTGTCGTGCGCGATCTGACAGGCGACGTACTCCGCGTCGATGCGCGAACCGACCACGATCGCGCGCGAGAGGAAGCGACCGCGGCGGCGTTCGGTGTAGAGCCATCTGCGCCAGAGCCATCTACCGGCCAGCAGGCCGGCCACGCCGACGGGAGCCCCGATTCCGAGATACCACCGCACGTTCGGGGGCTGCGCGACGAGGAAGACGATGGCCACGACACCGACGGTGGTCGCGCTGGCGTTGAGCACCCGCTTGTACTCGAGTGCGCCGCCGCCGAGGATGTGCGGTTCGCGAGTGCGGAAGGCGACGAGGGCGAACAGCCATGCAGCTGCGATGGCGACGGGCGCGCCGATCCGCTCGGTGGCCATCTCGTCGAGGATGTTCGGACCCATGATCGCGGATCTCGCGGCGACGGCGGTGAGCATGGCGACGGCGACGATCACCGCGTCGGTGACCCGCAGCCGATCGCGATACCGCCGGGCCCACCGGGCGCCCGAGGTCGCGCCCTCGTCGGCATCGACGGCGATGGGCGCACCGGAACCGTGGAACCGCGCGACGTTGTTCGCGGGCGGTTCCATCGGCGCGGGGAAGCCGGTCATGAGCGCGCTTCTCTGCTGGCGGAGAGGCCACTACGGGGTCGACGAGAACGCCGGCGGGTTGCAGGCATGGCAGGTTCGTTTCGGGTACGGGCGAGCGGGGGTGATGCCGGGTCACCCCGGCATCGGTTCCGACTCGCGACTGAACCAAACGTCGACGAGTCGGTGACAGTTCCTCGAGGAGGAAGTTGCCCCTGACGCTACTCGGCTGCTAGGGTGCGCACCTTACCCAAAACAGGGCACACGATCCTCGTGACCAGCACCTCGGACCGGCGCTCGTCGCCGAGGGGCCGCGCCGCGACGGAATGCGCGATCAGCCGACGGCGACCCGGGGCCGCCTGCCGGTCCCCGCCGTCGCGAGCACGACGATGCCGGCGGCGAGCACGAGGAGGCCGAGCAGTGCGCCGGCGGTGAGGTCTTCGCCGAGGAGCGCGACGCCGAGGACGCCGGCGGTCAACGGCTCGGCGAGGGTCAGGGTGGAGACCGTCGCCGGGGTGAGGCCGCCGAGCCCGTAGCCGAAGAGCAGGTAGGCGACGGTCGTCGTGACGAGGCCGAACCACAGGGCCATCGCCAGCCCCGGTCCGGTCGCGAGCCATGAGGCATCCGTCGTCGCCAGCAGGGGGATGCTGAAGACGGCCGCGACGCCGAACAGTGCGCCCATGCTCGACGATCCCCGCCAGCCGCGGTCGAGCAGGGCCTTCGCGGCGAGCGTGTAGACCGCGTAGGAGGCGCCCGCGCCGAGCGAGGCCGCGAGGCCGAGCGGGTCGGCGCCGGCGGCCCCTCCGCCGCCGGTCGCGGCGGCGAGGATGCCGACCCCGAGCGTCGCGATGGCGGTCGCGACGGCCCATCGGTGGCCGGGGTACCGGCGGCGCAGCGCCCAGTCGAGGCCGCCCGTGATGACGGGAGCCGAACCGAGCGCGACGACCGTGCCGACCGCGACGCCGTTCGCGGCGGTGCCTGCGAAGAACGCGGGCTGGTAGGCGAGCACCCCGGCGGCGCCGGTCGCGACGAGCAGCCACGCGGGCAGCGGATGCCGCGTGCCGACGCCGGGCGCCGGCGCGGCGGGTGTCCCGGCCGCACCGCGCCGGCGCCCGGCGAAGATCGGAATCAGGGCGATGAGCCCGAGGGCGCCACCGCCGATCAGGATTCGCGCCGCCCCGACCGAGGCCGCGCTCGCGTCGGGTCCGAGCGCCTGCGCGGTGCCCGTGGTGCCGAAGCAGACGGCCGCGAGCAGCACGGCGGTCACGAATCGCATGGCATATTGTTACACAATCTGGAGCTGTCCGCCGGAGCGCCCGTTCGGGCACCGTCCCGCAGGCCGATAAGCTCGCGGATGTCGCGCGCGCGATCCGGCGACGATGCCCGAGCGCCGCCGACATCCGTGACCCGAAACGGAAAGGACTCCTGTGCGCGCCGTGCTCTTCAACGCCTTCGGTGAGAACCCCGAACTCGTCGACGTGCCGGAGCCGGAGTGCCCGCCGCGGGGCGCCGTCATCCGGGTTCGCGCGACCGGCGTCTGCCGCAGTGACTGGCACGCCTGGATGGGCCACGACGACACCGTCTCGCTGCCGCACGTGCCCGGTCACGAGTTCGCCGGCGAGATCGCGGTGCTCGGTTCCGAAGTCGACCCCGAAGCGGGTTGGGCGGTCGGCGACCGGGTCACCGCCCCCTTCATCTGCGCATGCGGGCGCTGCTCCGAGTGCCTGACCGGCAACGAACAGGTCTGCGACCAGCAGTCGCAGCCCGGATTCACGCACTGGGGCTCGTTCGCCGAGTTCGTCGCGATCGACGAGGCCGAGCTGAACCTCATCCGCCTGCCCGAGTCGCTCGGCTTCGTCGAGGCCGCGTCGCTCGGCTGCCGCTTCGCGACCGCCTACCGGGCGATCGTCTCGCGCTCGCGCCTCGCCCCGGGCGAACAGATCGCGGTGCACGGATGCGGCGGGGTCGGCCTCTCGGCGATCATGATCGCCGTCGCGGCCGGCGTGAAGGTCTACGGCGTCGACGTGTCGGATGCCGCGCTCGCCGCGGCCGAGGGGCTCGGCGCCGTGCCGTTGCAGGGCGGCGAGGGCGCGGCCGAGCGCATCCTCGAGGCCTCGGGCGGGGGAGTGGACGTCTCGGTCGACGCGTTCGGCTCGACCGAGACCTCGTTCGCCTCCGTGCGGAGCCTCAAGAAGCGCGGCCGCCACGTGCAGATCGGGCTCATGGTCGGCGACTCCGCGCTCGCCGCGATGCCGATGGACGCCGTGATCGCCGGCGAGCTCGAGATCCTCGGCAGCCACGGCATGGCCGCCCACGAGTACCCCTCGATGCTCGGTGCGGTCGCGTCGGGCGACTTCCGGCCGATCGAGCTCGTCGGTCGGCGCATCACGCTCGACGAGGTGCCCGAGGCGCTCGCGGCGATGAGCACGGCCGGCGGCGGCGGCTCGGGCATGACGGTCGTCGAGCTGTAGCGGCATCCGCTCGCTCGTGCTCCTCGGTGCAGCGATGGTCGTGCCCGTAGCATGTCCGAGAACCCACAGGAGGAATCGATGAGCGATGGTCGTGCGGCACCCGCCGGCTGGTATCCCGACCCGAGCGACGCCTCGGCGCAGCGCTGGTGGGACGGAGCGCAGTGGACGGAGCATGTCGCGCCGGCTGCCCCCGTGGTTCCGGTCGCGCAGGCCGTTCCCGCGGCGTCGGTGCCGCCCGTCGTCGCGCCCGCGGTCGTCGCCCCCGCGTACGTCCCTCCGGTGACCCCCGCGTACGCGCCCGCCTACGCCTCAGCGCCCCCGTACGTCGCGACGGCGCCCGCATACGGGCAGCCCGCGCCGTACGGCGGTGTCGCGGCAACGGCCCGCGTGCCCGAGGGCACCCCGGTCGACACGATCTGGATCTGGCTGATCGTGGCGCTGCCCGTGCTCTCGATGCTGCCGCTCTTCTTCTGGGACGTCCAGTCGTACATGGAGCAGTCGATGTCGATGTCGGCGTCGACGAACCCGATGGCCAACGCACTCGGGCCGTACACCGACCCGTGGTACCTCGCCGCGACGTTCGGTGGATGGATCTTCTACGGCCTCGCCGTCTGGTTCGCCGCGCTCGACAGCGCGGCCCTCGCGAGGCTCGGCTACCAGCGCCGGTTCCACTGGGCCTGGGCGTTCCTCTGGTCGCTCGTGTACGTCATCGGCCGCTCGGTCGTGGTGCGGCGTCAGTCCGGTCGCGGGTACCTGCCGATGGCCGTGGCGATCGCGCTCACCGTCGTGACCACGATCGGCGTGATCGTGTGGTTCGTCGTGATCGTGGTGGGCGTCATCAACACTTCGATGGAGATGTACCCCGCCTACTGAGCCCGAGCCGTGCTCGCGGAAGCCGATGCCGGCCTCCACGAGCACGCGGTTCACGCGTCGACCATCTCCTCCGTCGGCGCGCTCGCGCGTCGCGGTGCCGGGCGCAGGAGCAGGGCGGATGCCACGAGCCCCGCGACCGCCAGCACGGCGGCGCCGATGAACGCCGACGAGTACCCGGCCGTGAGCGCGGCGGCATCCGCAGCCCCCGCGGTCACCGCGCCGGCGGTGACGGCGGCGCCGACGGCGGTCAGCGCTGCGAGGCCGACCGCCGAGCCGATCTGGTAGCTCGTGTTCACGAGGCCCGACGCCACGCCCGTCTCCTCGGGGCGCGCGGCGCCGATCGCGGTGCCGAGCGACGGCACGAATGCGAGCGCCATGCCGAGTGCCGCGACGAGCGAGGCGGGCAGCACGTCGATCGCGTAGCTGCCGTCGGGGCGCGCGAGCGCGAGCCAGCCGAGGCCGACCGCGAGCAGTGCGAACCCGCCGACGATGAGCGGCTTCGCCCCGAACCGGGCCTGCAGCCGCGGAGCCAGCGCGACCATGCCGACCACGATGAGCGCGGTCATCGGCAGGAGCGCCGCGCCCGAGGCGAATGCGCCGGCGCCGAGCACCTGCTGCAGGTAGAGGTTCAGGAAGAACCACATGGACACCCACGCGCCGCCCAGGAGGAGCTGGGCGAGGTTCGCCGCGCCGAGCTGCGGGGCCCGGAAGATGCCGAGCCGCAGCAGCGGCGTGCGGCGCCGGGCCTGGATCGCGAAGAACGCGATGAGCAGTGCGGCGCCTGCGGAGAGGGCGATGATCGTCTCCGCCGAAACCCAGCCGGCCTCGGGGGCGCGCACGACCCCGTAGACGATCGCGGCGAGTCCGGCGGTGGCGGTGAGCGCGCCGGCGAGGTCGACGCGCCCGCGTCCGCCGTCGACCCGGGGGAGTGCGAACGGCGTCAGCACCATGACGAGCACGGCGATCGGCACGGTCACGTAGAAGACCCAGGGCCAGCTCGCGTACTCCGTGAGCACGCCGCCGAGGAAGACCCCGGCGGTGCCGCCGATCGGCGCGGCGGCGCCGTACACCGCGAACGCGCGGGGCAGGTCGGCGGTTCCGCCGAACAGCGTCATGAGCAGCGTGAGTGCGGCCGGGGCGATGAGTGCCGCACCAGCGCCCTGCACGGCGCGGCCGGCGATCTCGAGGCCGACGTTGCTCGCGGCTCCGGCGAGCACGCTGCCGATGATCAGCGTGAGCCAGCCGGCGATGAACACCCGGCGCGCTCCGAAGACGTCGGAGAGGCGGCCTCCCAGCAGCAGGAGGCCGCCGAAGGCGATGACGTAGGCGTTGAACACCCACGACAGGGACTCGGGGGTGAACCCGAGCTCTGCCTGGATGTCGGGCAGGGCGACGCCGATGATCGACGTGTCCATGATGACGACGAACTGTGCCGCCGCGATGAGCGCGAGGCCGAGCCACCGACGTCTCGCCGGCGGAGTGGATGCTGACATGGAAGTACTCCTTCTCTGAATACCCCTAGGGGGTATAGGTCCAGATATATCCATCCCGGCGCGGGCTTGTCAAGCGGCGTCGCCTCGCGTGACGGGAGGGGCCCGACGCCCGGCGCTGGCCACCGCCTGCACGACGCGCCACAATGGGGCGATGGACCCGGTGGCGGCGCTCGAGGAGATCGCGTTCCTGCTCGAGCGCGATCGCGCCTCGGCGTTCAAGTCGAAGGCGTTCCGGCGCGCGGCCGAAGTGATCCGCCCGCTCGACCTCGACGAGATCGCGGTTCGTGTCGGCGACGGTCGCCTGCAGCGCACGAAGGGCATCGGCGACACGACGTTCACCGTCATCGCCCAGGCGGCTGACGGCGCGGTACCCGACTACCTCGCCGACCTCCGCGCTCGCGCCGGCCTCGCGCCGAACGGTGCGCGCTCCGGGCTCCGGGCCCAACTGCGCGGCGACCTGCACAGCCACACCGACTGGTCCGACGGCACGACGAGCTTCGAGACGATGGCCCGCGCCGCAGAGGCGCTCGGCCTCGAATACCTCGCGATCACCGACCACTCGCCGAACCTCCGGGTGGCCAACGGTCTCAGCGTCGAGCGACTCACGGCGCAGCAGCAGGCGATCGCGGACGTGCAGGCGGAGGTCGGCGGCATCCGTCTGCTTCGCGGCATCGAGGTCGACATCCTGCTCGACGGCACTCTCGACCAGACGCCCGAAATGCTGGGCCGCCTTGACGTCGTGGTCGCGAGTGCGCATTCCAAGCTCCGCACCGAGGCGCCCGAGATGACGAAGCGGATGCTCCGCGCCATCGCCGACCCGCACACGAACGTGCTCGGGCACTGCACCGGCCGGCTCGTCGAGGGCGCTCGCGGCACCCGCCCGCAGTCGACGTTCGACGCACTCGCGGTGTTCGAGGCGTGCGCCGAGCATGGGGTCGCCGTCGAGATCAACTCGCGGCCCGAACGACAGGACCCACCCGACGAGCTCATCGCGATCGCGCTCGAGGCCGGGTGCCTGTTCTCGATCGACAGCGACGCCCACGCGCCGGGGCACTTGACGTTCCTCGAGCTCGGCGCCGCGCGCGCGACGGCGAACGGCGTGCCCGCCGAGCGCATCGTCACGACGTGGCCGGTGGAGCGACTGCTCGAGTGGGCCCGCCCGTGAGGCGCGGGGCTCCGAGCTGCACGAACGGATCACGTCGACCACCGGAAGGACGCCCATGACCGCCTGGACCACCGAGGAGCTCGACCGCATCGGCCGAGCCGAGGAGCTGCAGATCGCCTCCTGCCGCGGCGACGGCTCGCTCCGGCCGTACGTCACCATCTGGGTCGCGCGCGTCGGCGACGAGCTGTTCGTCCGCTCCGCATACGGGCCGGGCAACCCATGGTTCCGCCGAGCACAGGCGAGCGGCACCGGCCGCATCCGCGCCGGCGGCGTCGAGCGCGACGTCGTGTTCGCCGAGCCGCCCGCCGACGTGCACGGGGCCGTCGACGCCGCGTACCACGCGAAGTACGACCGGCACGGCCCGAGGATCGTCGGCACCGTCGTCGGACCGGAGGTCGTCGCGACGACGCTCCGGCTGGAGCCCGTCGCCGACTGAGTCGCGCCGTCCGTCGACTCGGGACGCTACGTCTCGCGATGCGGCGGCAGGTGCGTGCCGCGATGGATCTCGGTCAGGCTCGCGTGCCCCGGGGATGCGGGGTCGTCGACGATCGGCTTGTCGGCCATGAACAGCCGGATCAGGTGGGCGAGCTCGCCCGAGTGGCTGAAGTTGATGGCGTGCGCCGCGCCCTCGATCCTGACGAGCAGCACGTGGTTGTCGGTCGCGGCGGCGACCTCCTGCACGCGTGACGGACCCGGCATCAGCGGATCGCGGTCGCCGATCACGACGAGTGTCGGGATGTGGAGTTCGAGCAGACGATCGAGGGTCGGGTACTGGGTGAGTGACCGGAACATCTTGAACGTGCTCGGCACGCCGAAGCGGAGGTAGTCGGGCACGGCCACCTTCATCATGCGAGGGGGCTCCCGCCCGCCGTCGCGAGTGAGCTGGCCGACGGCGCGACGGAGCGGCTGGTTGAAGAGGCCTCCTGCCGGGGAGACGAGCACGGCGCGCTCGATGCGCTCGGGGTAGTGGTGCGCGAACTCGAGGATGACGGGGCATCCCATCGAGTTGCCGACGAGCGTGACCTTCTCGATGCCGCGGTCGTCGAGGAACCGGACGGCGGCATGCGCGAGGTCGGGCACGTCGAGCGCATCGGCAGCCCGTCCGCTGCGACCGAATCCGGGCAGGTCGGGCACGAGGGTGTGGAACTGGTCGGCGAGTCGTTCGGCCGTCGGAAGCAGGTACCGGCCCGAGAGGCCGAAGCCGTGCAGGTGCATCATGGCCGGCGCGTCGGGTGGCGACGGGGACTCGCGGTAGAACATCTCGACGCCGTCGACCGTGGTCCATCGCTCGGCCAGACTCGATTCCGGCCGCCGGGGCGGGCGGTGCGCAGCGGTCCTCGTGCCCATGCATCGATCATCCTCGCCGCTCGATTTCCCGTCAACGAGTCGACGCAGAGCTCGTGACGCGCGCCGGTCGACGGCGAAGCTGCCGGAAACTCGCGCAGCGACGGCATCCCGAATGTTTACGTTGCCTTAACTCGGCATGTTTACGTTGACATCGCGATGATCCCGCCAATACCCTGACCAAGTCAGGAGCCTGGGCGGAGTCCTCGCAACATGGCGGGGTGTGCCGCGCAAGGCAGAACAGAGAGGTTCGCAGAATGCATCGTCGTACCCTACGGGTCGCGGTCGGACTCACGGCAGCAGCCCTCGCGATATCGGTCGCGAGTCCCGTGTACGCAGCAACACCAGAGGATCCGATCCCCGTGCTCACGGGCCCGGAACTCGCGGCATCGTGGACGGCGCCGCTCAGCACCGTCGGCCGGTACGTCGTCGACGCCGACGGCGACCGCTTCAAGCTCGAGTCGGCCAACTGGGACGGCGCGCAGGGGCACTGGAGTGGGAGCGGCGACAAGAACGACGCCGCCAACCACAACAGCGGCATGAGCTACGACATCCCCATGGGGCTCGACCGCGCGCCGATGGCGACCCTCATGAGCGACTTCCACGGACTCGGGATCAACAGCATCCGGCTCTCGTACTCGAACGAGATGCTCGGCATGACGGCACCGGTGCCCGATGCCGCGGTGGCCGCCAACCCGTCACTTGCGGGCAAGACTCCGCTGCAGGTCTTCGACGCCGTCGTCGAAGCACTCACGGCCGACGGCTTCGCGGTGATCCTCAACAACCACACCACGACGTCGCGCTGGTGCTGCGGCGCCGACGACGGCAACTCGAAGTGGTACAGCAGTCAGACCACCGAGAAGTGGATCAGCGACTGGGTGATGCTGACCGAGCGCTACGAGGACAACCCCCGGGTCGTCGGCATGGACCTCCGCAATGAGGTCCGCCGCGACATCTGGAACGACCCGAACTGGGGCATGGGCGACGGCAACGACCTCTACCAGGCCTTCCAGCGGGCCGGCATCGCCATCCAGCAGGCGAACCCCGACGTGCTCGTCATCATGGAGGGCATCAACTGGCAGGGCATCCCGCTCGACGGCTTCTTCCACGACCGGCCGACCCTCAAGCCCGTCGCGAACCTCTCGAACGCCCTCCCGTATCCGAACAAGCTCGTCTACGCGGCGCACATCTACGCCTACACCGGACCCCAGCACACCGGGGCCACCGGACTCGGCGAGACGCACGACGCCCGCTACCGCGACCTCAGCCGGAGTGAGCTCACGGCCGAGGTGAACCGGGCCGCGGCGTACGTCAACACGGCCGGCCAGCACTACACGGCCCCCGTGTGGTTCAGCGAGTTCGGCATCGGGCATGCCAGCGACACCGGCGCCCTCGACAAGGCCTGGTGGGTGAACTTCACCGACATCCTCATCGCCAACGACAGCGACTTCGCCGCGTGGCCGCTCGTGACGCAGGCGAACGCCGACGGCACCTTCGCCGACGGCTACTCGCTGCTCGCCTACAAGCCCGACGGCACCAAGCTGAGCATCGCCGACGACTGGCGCTACCCGCAGTGGAAGAAGCTCGTGACCGCGAACGGCAAGACCGGCCCCGTGGCATCCGTGCCGCGCTGGAACATGCTCGGCAGCGGCAGCTTCGTCGACAGCCAGTCGTCGCTGCGCATGCTGGCGGCGGGCGACTGGTCACCGGGTCAGTGGAAGGGCACCTGCCCCGACAGCCAGCGTCTGCAGGGCATCGCGCGGGGCACCAACCGAGCGCTCTGCACGGATGTCGGCGGCGTCACGACCTCGAACCCGCGGGTGCAGAGCGGGCAGGGCAACATCACGAACGACTGGGCCTCGGGCTACGACAAGCTGCAGTGCAACCCCGGCGAGGTCGCAGTCGGCTACAGCCTGGGCACGGGCGGCGGCACCAAGGCCGCGATGTGGAACCTCGCCTGCGCGACGAGCACCACGGCGCTCCCGGCGAGCCAGGGCCGCCTGATCTGGTTCGACAAGGGCGACAACCGCCCGGCCGGCGGCGGATCGACGGCGAGCGACTGGGCCCCCGGCTACTACAAGGGCCAGTGCAAGGACAACGAGTACATCGCGGGCGTGGCCTACACGTACCGATGGAACCACGGCGGCGTGCCCGACGCGCTGCTCTGCAAGCCGCTCAGCTGATCGGCGGATGACGAAGGGGCCGGGTCGCGACTGCGACTCGGCCCTTGCTCGTTCATCCGTCAGGCGAGCGGCGGAAGCCGCACCTCGTGGTGCACCGTGCCGGCGAGGTCGCGCAGCGTCAGCACGAGTCCGTCGTCATTCGCGGTGCCCTCGATCCAGGCGGCCGCCTCATCGGAGGCCACGTCGAAGTCGGGCCCGCCGCTGATGAGCTGCGCGTACGGGAACTCCTCGGTCGCAGGCATCCAGGTGCGGTAGTGCGTGTGCCCCGACACGATGATCTGCGCGCCCCACTCGACGAGTGCGTCGTGCCAGGCGTCGCGGCTCATGCGGCTGAACCAGTCGTAGCCGTCGGCGTCGTAGTCGACGACCGTCTCGTCGATCCAGCGCAACGGGATGTGGCAGAACACGACCCGGTACGGGGCGTCCGCGAACTCTGGCCGCGCGGTGACCTCGCGCAGCCACTCCGCCTGCTCGGCACGCAGCGGTTCGAAGGCGACGCGGCCCTCGAACGTCGGGTGCGCGTCGGGCTTGTCCTCGCCAGTGTGCAGCACGATGCATGCGACCGGCCCGATGCGGAAGGCCGTGAACGGCCGCCCCTCGGGCGTGGCCACGAAGTCCTCGAGCTGGTACGCCCAGGTGCCGCGCACGTCGTGGTTGCCCACCACGATCGCGAGCGGGCGGCCCGCGCTGACGTCGAGGCCCGCCGGGTTCAGCACCGTCGAGGTGAACCACGACGGGTCCTTCCAGTCGTTGCAGAGGTCGCCGTTCCAGAGGAGCACGTCGACGTCGGGCGTCGCCTCGTGCAGCGCGCGCATGGTGTCGTCGCGCTGGTGGGTGTCGTTCCAGACCGCGAAGTGCGCGCGGTCGGATGCCGCGTCGAGCGTGCGCACCGACTTCCACTCGCTCTCGTGGCGCTCGTTCGGCGCCTCGACCGCCTCGGTGACCGAGCGCACGCGCAGCGACGTGCCCGCGGGCCACCCTGCGGTACGGACGCGCAGCACACGGTCGCTCTGGGGCACCATGCCGAAGGCGTCGGCGGTCGCGGTGCCGCGCGTGCCGTCGGCCGCCTCCCATTCGAGCCATCCGCGGCTCAGGCGGCCCACGCCCCAGACGACCTCGAAGCCGTCGGGGCGGGGCGCCATCACGACGGGCGGACTCGTCACGAGCGGCTGGTTCATCGAGCGATTCCGAGGTCGATGGTGAAGCGGAATCGCAGGTCGTCGTCGAACCACATCGTGAAGTTCGTGCCCCACATGTTGTTGTGCAGGTTCACGTGGAGGCCGTCGCTCGGGTCGGGCACCGTGTTGTCGAAGCGATACAGCGCGGGGCGGCCGACCGCGACCAGGGCGGCGTCGACCGGGCGAAGTGAGAAGGTGCGCTCGGCGGTGTGGGTCGCCTCGGCGACCGCGTGCAGGCTGCGGTTGCCGTTCCGCACGACCGACTGCGGGTCGACCGGGGTGTCGAGTTTCGTGAGCCGCCAGTCGCCGGGCTCGGTGCGCGGGCGGAATCCGAGCCAACTCGCCTCGGGCAGCCGGGAGGCGTCCTTGTCGCGCAGGTCGAGGGTGACCCCGATCGGCCCCGACGCCGCGGGGAAGCGATAGGCGAGACGGATGTCCCGGGCTCCGCCCCACAGCTCGCACGCCGCCTCGGGCAGCTCGAGTCGCAGTGAGACGACCGTGTCGCCGCCGTCGGTCCAGCGCACGGCGGAGACCGCGCGCGGCGCGAACGTCGTCGCCGGCAGCTTCTCGGCGATCGCGAGTCCGGGCTTCGACTGATCGGGCACCGCCCAGAAACCGGTCACCTCGATGTCGCGGCAGTACTCCTCGATCCAGCGGGCCTCGTCGCGCTCGTCGAACGTCTCGTAGCGGTACGCGGCGAGCGGGTGCTCCGGTCCCGCCCACTCCGTTCCCTCGGCGTCGACCAGGGAGACGAGGGCGCCATCGGCGCCGAAGCGCACGCGGTAGGCGCCGACCTCGTGCTCGGCCTCGAGGTCGAGCGGAGCGGCGGCGGGGGCGCCCTCTTCGGCCGGTCGGGTCTCGGCGATCGCCGCTTCCGCCGCGGCGCGACGTTCGGGCGAGAGCGCCGCGAGCGCGCGGTCGATGTGCGCGCGCTGCTCGGCCCACGAGCGCTCGAACGCCGAGTAGCGCAGGCCCTGCGCGCTCGGGTGCTCGGTGTACGCCCAGGCGTACACATCGAACTCGGCGGGGTTCGCGGCCGGGTCGATCTCATCGGCGGCGCGGGCGCGCTGGAAGTCGGCCTTCTCGTAGTTCACGTAGTCGGGCAGGTAGGTCTTGAGGTCTTCGCCCCACGTGTGCTCGACGACGAGGAGCAGACCATCGCCGAAGGCGTCGCACTCCTCGGTGCCGGGCACGAGTGCGCCCGACGCGACCCACTCGGTGCGCAGGCGGAGCAGTGCGCGAAGCCGAGCGGTCTGCACGGGATCGCTCGCGACGCCGTGGATCCACGAGTCGCCGATCTCCTGTTCGAGCACCGGGAGGCTCGCCCGCGCGGCGACCGCCTCGCGACTGAACGCGTCGAGCGTCGAGGCGATGACCCGGGCGTCGGGGTACTCGGCCTGGAGCTGGGCGAACAGCTCCTCGACCTCTTCCACCGGGGGCGGGCCGAAGTTGTCGCCCGTGTGCGCGAGGTGGAGCGCGTCGGACCCGCCGGGGACGACCGCGACGCCGAGCTCGGTCGCGCCGTAGCTCTGCGCGTAGTTCACGACGACCTCGCTGCCGTCGGGTGCGCGCCAGACGAAGAACTCCGGTACGTCGGGCACAGCGGATGCCCCGTTGACGCCGAGGTGCAGGAAGTCGAGGCCGCCGCGGGCGAGGAAGGGGACGAGGCCGATCGTGTGGCCGGGGACATCCGTCATCTTCGCCGCCTGCGTGCGACGGCCGAATCGCGCGTCGAGCTTGCGGCCGATCGCGATGCCGTGCTCGACGAGCCCGGCGTCCATGAGCTCGGTGTGCGTCGTCAACGGCAGGCCGTGCCAGGTGACGTGCCCGGCGCCGATCGCCCGCTCGAGTGCCGCGCGTTCTTCGGGACTGCCGAGGCGGAGCGCCTCGTGGATCATCCAGGATCCCGTCGTCCAGATGAAGCGGGCGGGGCCGCCGCGTCGCTCGAGCTCCTCCGCGAGCGCGATCGCGCGCGGCAGGTATTCGTGCACGTAGCGGTCGGTGACGTTCGCCGCGGTGTCGGTGAAGCCGAGGTCGAGGTGGGTCTTGAAGACGACGTGGATGGTGGAGATCATGCGTGGATCCAAACGGCGGTGTCGGGGAGGGATGGTCAATTGTGGTCTGCAGGTCCGCTGGATCACGAGACGTTCTCCGGCCGCGATGGCCGGCGTGACTGCATTGTGACCTTCGATCGTGCATTTCTGTTTGCGCAAACATCATCCTCGCCTATACTTCGATGGGAACGCAAACATTCACGAAGGAGTGCGTACGCGCATGACGAAGAAGTCGCCCACCCGAGGCGCGGAAGCAGGCCGCAGATGACCGTGGCCCACGTGCACGCAGAACCACCGGTCGGTGTCTCGACCGAGACGTACGCATACTCGACGGCCACGGCCGCCGAGGCGCCCGGCCGCCGCCGGAAGAAGGTCCGCCGCAACTGGTCGGGTTGGTGGTTCGTCGGCCCCTTCATGCTCATCTTCGCGCTCGTCTTCATCGCGCCCCTCGTCTACGCGATCTACCTGAGTCTCTTCCGCGAGACCCTCATCGGCGGCAACTCCTTCGTCGGACTCGAGAACTACGCCAAGGCCCTCGTCGACCCGAAGTTCTGGGACGCCATGTTGCGCGTCACGATCTTCCTCCTCGTGCAGGTGCCGATCATGCTCGGCCTCGCGCTCTTCGCCGCACTCGCCCTCGACAGCGCGCGACTGCGCTGGGTGCCCTTCTACCGCCTCTCGATCTTCCTGCCGTACGCCGTTCCCGGCGTCGTCGCGGTCATGATCTGGGGCTACATGTACGGCTCGCAGTTCGGGCTCGTGGCCGACATCAACCGGTTCTTCGGCGTCGAGCTGCCCTCCCCGCTCGCCGAGAACCTGATCATGATGTCGATCGGCAACATCGTGACGTGGGAGTTCGTGGGCTACAACATGCTCATCTTCTTCTCCGCACTGAAGGCCGTGCCGCAGGAGCTCTACGAGGCGGCCGAGATCGACGGTGCAGGAGCCTTCCGCACCATCTTCTCGATCAAGCTCCCGTCGATCAGGGGCGCCATCGTGATCGCGACGATCTTCTCGGTGATCGGCAGCTTCCAGCTCTTCAACGAGCCGTCCATCCTGCAGACCATCGCGCCGAACTCGATCACCTCGTACTTCACGCCGAACCTGTACGCGTTCAACCTGTCGTTCACGGGTTCGCAGTTCAACTACGCCGCGGCGATCGCCATCGTCTCGGGCATCATCACCATGGTCGTCGCCTACCTCGTGCAACTCGGCGGCGAGAAGAAGGAGAAGAACGCATGAGCGCCGTTGAATCGGGCGTCCGCTCGGGCCGCGCGCCCAGCAAGCTCGCGAGCGGCAGCCTGCCGGCACCCGCGGTCGTCAAGCGGCGGACCGCCACGCCCCGGCACAAGCGCGCCTCCATCACCCTCGGCATCCTCATGACGGCGATGCTGCTCTACTGCCTCGTCCCGCTGTGGTGGCTCGTGGTGAACTCGACCAAGACGATGGACTCGCTCTACGACTCCTTCGCCTTCTGGTTCAGCGGGGAGTTCGCCCTCTTCCAGAACATCGCAGAGACCTTCACGTACGCCGACGGCATCTTCCTGCGCTGGCTCGGCAACACCGTGCTGTACGTGGTCGTCGGGGCCGGCGGCGCGACCATGCTCGCGACCCTCGCCGGCTACGGGCTCGCGAAGTACAACTTCCCAGGTCGCAAGTGGGTGTTCGCCGTCATCCTCGGTGCCATGGCGATCCCGGCCTCCGTGCTCGCCGTGCCGCAGTTCCTGCTGTTCAGCAACCTCGGCCTCACGAACACGCCGTGGTCGGTGGTCATCCCGTCGATGGTGAGCGCCTTCGGCCTCTACCTGGTCTGGGTGTACGCCCGCGAGGCGATCCCCGATGAGCTCATGGAGGCCGCTCGCCTCGACGGTGCGGGCGAGCTCCGCATCTTCTTCCAGATCTCGCTGCGACAGCTCGCACCCGCGCTCATCACGGTGCTGATGTTCGCGGTCGTCGCGACCTGGAACAACTACTTCCTGCCCCTGATCATGCTGAGCGACGAGCGCTGGTATCCGCTTCCCGTCGGTCTCGCCCAGTGGTCGGCGCAGGCGAGCGGCGTCGGCACCGATCCCATCCCGAACCTCGTCATCACGGGTTCGCTGCTCACGGTCATCCCGATCTCCGCAGCCTTCCTCTACCTGCAGCGCTACTGGCAGTCGGGCCTGACCGCCGGAAGCGTCAAGTAGGCCGGCCGGGCCGGCCCTCGAACCTGCACCACGACCTGCACAAGACCCACACCAAGAAAGGGAATCACAACCATGGAACGAATCACCTCCCGCCGATGGGCGCGACTCGGGGCCGTCGTCGGCACCGGTGCGCTGCTCGTCGGAGTGCTCGCGGGCTGCAGTGCTGCAGCGCCGGGCGCCGACGCCGGTTCGACCGACACCGACGCAGCGCTGAAGGAAGACGTCACGCTCACCTGGTGGACCTGGAGCGACAGCACCCAGGAGCAGGCCGACGCCATCTCGAAGGCGTACCCGAACGTCACGTTCGACGTCGTCAAGCTCGAGAACCCCGACGCTGCGGTCACCAAGCTGCAGAACGCGATCAAGGCCGGCAAGGGCGCCCCCGACCTCGTGCCGGTCGAGTACCAGACGCTGCCGCAGCTCGCCCTCGGCGACGCGCTCGCCGACCTGACCCCCTACGGCCTCGGCGACTACGCGGACTCGTTCACCGCGTCGACGTGGAACGCCGTGAACGTGCAGGACCAGCTCGTCGGCCTGCCGCTCGACTCCGGCCCCATGGTCATGATCTACAACAAGGACCTCTACGACAAGGCCGGCATCACCGAGGCGCCCGCGACGTGGGACGAGTTCGCGACGGCATCGGCCGCCATCCACGCCTACGACCCCGAGGCCTACATCGCGAACAGCGGCGACGCGGGCTTCTTCACCAGCATGATCTGGGCATCGGGCGGCAAGCCCTTCACGACCGACGGTGACAACATCACCATCGACCTCGAGGACGAGGGCACCACGAAGTTCGCCGACTTCTGGGGCGACCGCCTCCACGCCGGTGAGCTCTCGGGCGTTCCGACCTGGTCGGACGAGTGGTCGAAGGCGCTCACGCAGGACAAGCTGGGCACCCTCATGATGGGCTCCTGGATGATCAGCGGCATGGACGACTACGGCACGCTCGGCAAGTGGCGCGTCGCGCAGATCCCGTCGTGGGACGGCCAGCCGGCTTCGGCCGAGAACGGCGGCAGCGCGCTCGCCGTCAGCTCGCAGAGCGCCAACAAGGCCGCAGCGGCCGGCATCCTCAAGTACCTCGCCGAGGGCGACGGGCGCGAGCTGATCAACCAGGGCGGCTTCCCGTCGACCATCGCGGACCTTGAGAACCCCGAGTTCCTCGACTTCCCGTTCGAGTCGTACGCCGGCCAGCCCGCCAACCAGGAGGGCGCGCTGTCCTCGAAGTCGGTCGTCCCCGGATGGCAGTACCTTCCCTACCAGGGCTACGCCAACAACGTCTTCACCGACTCGGTCGGCAAGGCGCTCGGCTCCGACGGCGACCTGAACGCCGCGCTCCTCGAGTGGCAGGACACCCTCGTCGAGTTCGGCAACGAGCAGGGCTTCACGGTCAACAAGTAACAGCACATGCACCACTCCGCGGGGCAGTCGCCGTCACGGCGGCTGCCCCGCGGTCCATTTCTCGACACAGGACAGCGAATGCCCAGTTTCTCCATCGGTGACACCGACTTCCTCCTCGACGGCTCGCCGTACCGCGTGCTCTCCGGCGCGCTGCACTACTTCCGGGTCCACCCCGACCAGTGGAGCGATCGCATCCGCAAGGCCCGGCTCATGGGCCTGAACACCATCGAGACGTACGTACCGTGGAACGAGCACTCCCCGACGCGCGGCGAGTTCCGCACCTCGGGCAACCTCGACCTGGCACGATTCCTCGACCTGGTCCACGCCGAGGGCATGCACGCGATCGTGCGCCCCGGCCCCTACATCTGCGCCGAATGGCACGACGGCGGGCTGCCCTCATGGCTCGTCTCCGACCAGTCCATCGTGCTGCGATCGCACGACCCCGCCTACCTCGAGGCCGTCGGCGAATACCTCGACGAGGTCTACGAGATCGTGCGGCCACGCCAGATCCAGCACGGCGGACCGGTGATCCTCGTGCAGATCGAGAACGAGTACGGCGCGTACGGCGCCGACAAGGACTACCTGCGTCGGCTCACCGAGCTGACGCGCGAGCACGGCATCGACGTGCCGCTGACCACCGTCGACCAGCCGATCGACGAGATGCTCGAGCACGGCAGCCTCGACGAGCTGCACCGCACCGGCTCGTTCGGTTCGCGCGCCGCCGAGCGACTCGCGACGCTGCGCCGCTTCCAGCCGACCGGCCCGCTCATGTGCTCCGAGTTCTGGTGCGGATGGTTCGACAGCTGGGGCGAGATCCACCACGTCACCTCGGCCGAGGACTCCGCACGCGAGCTCGACGAGATGCTCGCGGCCGGGGCATCCGTCAACGTCTACATGTTCCACGGCGGCACGAACTTCGCCTTCACCTCGGGCGCGAACGACAAGGGCACCTATCGTTCGATCTCGACGTCGTACGACTACGACGCCCCCCTCGCCGAGGACGGCACGCCGACCGAGAAGTTCTGGAGGTTCCGCGAGGTCATCGCGAAGTACGCGCCGGTGCCCGACGAGGTGCCGGCCGAGCGAACGGATGCCCCGGTGCTCGAGGTCGATCTCGACCGGAACGCGTCGCTGTGGCAGATGCCGATCATCGCCGCACAGCGGTTCGACCACCTGCCGGTCGCGGCCGAGTTCGGCTCGACCCGCGGGTTCATGTGCTATTCGACGCGCATCGAGCACGGCGGCCTGCTCAGCTTCGGGGAGGTGCGCGACCGGGCCCAGGTCTTCCTCGACGGTGCGCTCGTCGGCGTGCTCGACCGGGAACTCCACGAGCGGGTGCTGCCGCTGCCCGAGGGCGACGGCGGCGAGCTCACGGTGCTCGTCGAGAACCTCGGGGGAGTGAACTACGGCTCGCGCCTCGGCGAGGCGAAGGGGCTCATCGCCCCTGCGACGCTCGACGGGGTGCCGCTGACCGACTGGACCGCCGGAGCGGTCATGCTCGACGACCTCGACCCCGTCCGCGCGGTTCTCGCGGCTGGGCCGCGCATCGAGACCAGCGAGACCGGCACGGACGCGGCAGCGCCGCTGTCGGGTCCGGTCTTCGCCAGCGGGGTGTTCACGCTCGACGAGCCGACCGACCTCCACATCGAGCTGCCGGGCTGGAACACCGGGATCGTCCGGGTGAACGGCGTCAACCTCGGCCGCTACCGCAGTCGCGGTCCGCAGCGCACGCACTACGTGCCAGCGCCCGTCGTGCGAGCGGGTGAGAACGAGATCCTCGTCTTCGAGACCGTCGGCGCGGCCGCGGCCGCGGTGCGCTTCGCAGCACGGCCCGATCTCGGTCCGACCGAGGCGTGACGGCCCGCACGCAGTGCACCCCGGCGCGGTCGGCGCTACGCGCCGCGCGCCGGGCCGGTGCTGTCCCGCACCACGAGGTGAGTCGGGATCAGCTTGTTCTTCGGCACCGGCTCGCCGTCGATGAGCGAGACGAGCAGGGTCGTCGCCCGCTGGCCGACCTCGTCGAAGTTCTGATGCACGGTGGTCAGCGACGGCCAGTAGGCGATGCTGTCGTCGGCGTCGTCGAATCCGACGACGCTGATGTGCCCGGGAATGCTCCAGCCGCGCTCGTGGAAGGCGTGCATGACGCCGAGGGCCATCTGGTCGTTGGCCGCGAAGACGGCGGTCGGCGGTCGGTCGGATGCCGCGATCTCGCGCCCGAGCGCAAGACCAGACGTTGCCGTCCAGTTGCCGACGAGCACGGGCTGCGTGGGGAGCTCCGCCGCCTCCATGGTGCGCCGGTAGGTGTCGGCTCGTCGGCGGGCCGAGAACGAGGACGCGGGCCCTGCGACGTGCAGGATGTCGCGGTGGCCGAGCCCGAGCAGGTGCTCGACCGCGAGTCGCGCGCCCTGCTCCTGGTCGGTGTCGACGATCGTGTACGGCTGAGTCGCGTCGGAGTCGACGATGACGAGCGGCAGGCCGGCCGTGAGCTTCAGCTCATCGGGCGAGCCGATCTCGGCGGACATGATGAGGATGATGCCGTCGACGGCCTGCTCCTCGAGCCGGCCGAATGCGCCGGCGACCTCGAGCTGGGTCGGGTCGGCGACGGGCAGCAGCGTCGTCGTGTAGCCGGCAGCGGCCGCGGCCTCGGCGATGGCGTCGAGCGTGCGTTCGTTTCCGAGGGTCTCGAGATTGAAGGTGACGACGCCGATGCTGCGGAACCTGCCCGACTTGAGGTTGCGGGCGGCGCTGTTCGGCCGGTACCCGAGTTCTCGCATCGAGGCGAGCACGCGGTCGCGGGTCGCCGGTCGCACGTTGTTCTGCGCGTTGGCAACGCGCGAGACGGTCTGGGCGGAGACTCCGGCGTGCACGGCGACGTCGTTGATCGACGCGCGCGCTCTGGGCGCGTACTCGGACGAACTGTTCGATGCAATCGTCATGGTGACGTAAACACTACTCTGAAGGCAACCTCGAGAGGAATCCGAAAATGACCGAAACCTCCACTTCTGGCCTGGTGCTCCGCGCCGGCGGCGTCGCACTCGTGCTCGACCTCGCCGAGGGCGCGCTGCCCTCTGTGGTGCACTGGGGCGCCGACTGCGGCGAGCTCGGCTCCGCGGGGTACGCGGCACTCGTCGCGGCCGGTGTGCTGCCGGTCGCCGCGAGCGAGGTCGACGTTCCCGTTCGCCTCTCCCTCCTGCCCGAGCATGCTCGAGGGTGGATGGGCCGGCCCGGGCTGAGCGGCTCCCGTGCGGGTTCGGCGTGGTCGCCGCTCTGGCGCGTGACGTCGGCGAGCCTCGACGGCGCCGTGCTCGCCGCGGCATCCGGAGCCCGCGTGGTGAACCATGGAGCGGGTTCGCTCGTCGTCACGGCGACCGACGACGCGGCCGAGCTCGCCCTCACGCTCACGGTCGAGCTCAGCGAAGCCGGCGTCGTGCGCACCCGCGCCGAAGTCGAGAACCTCGGTGAGCTGCCGTACCAGGTCGACGAGCTGCTGCTCTGCCTGCCGACCCCCGCCATCGCGAGCGAGGTGCTCGACTTCGCCGGCCGCTGGTCGGGGGAGCGAGCGCCGCAGCGCCGCGCGATGACCGTCGGCGCCCACCGGCGCGAAGGGCGTCGCGGCCGCACCGGCCTCGACTCGGCGATGATCCTCACGGTGGGCACGCCCGGCTTCGGCTTCGACCAGGGCGAGGTCTGGGGCGTCCACACCGCGTGGTCGGGCAACCACGTGCACCAGGTCGAGCGCGTGCTGACCGGCGAGCAGCTGCTCGGCGGCGGCGAACTGCTGCTGCCCGGCGAGGTGCGCCTCGCGCAGGGCGAACGCTACGAGAGCCCCTGGGTCTACGGCATCTACGGTGCCGGTCTCGACGATTCGGCACGACGGATGCATCGCCACCTGCGCGCTCGCCCGCAGCACCCGCGGTCGACTCGGCCGGTCACGCTGAACGTATGGGAGGCGGTGTACTTCGACCACGACGTCGACACGCTCGTCGAGCTCGCCGACCGTGCCGCCGAGATCGGCATCGAGCGCTTCGTGCTCGACGACGGGTGGTTCGGCGCCCGCCGCAACGACCGTGCCGGCCTCGGCGACTGGACCGTCTCGAGCGAGGTCTGGCCCGATGGGCTGCATCCGCTCGTCGATCGCGTGCGCGGCCACGGCATGCAGTTCGGCCTCTGGTTCGAGCCCGAGATGGTGAACATGGACTCCGACCTCGCGCGGAGCCACCCCGAGTGGATCATGGCGACCGGCGATCGCCTGCCGGTCGAATCGCGCCACCAGCAGGTGCTGAACCTCGGCATCCCCGAGGCGTACGCGCACGTCAGGGACGCCATGTGCGCGATCCTCGACGAGTACGACATCGCGTACATCAAGTGGGATCACAACCGGGATCTCGTCGACGCGGGCACCAGCTCGACCGGGCTGGCGGGCGTGCATGAGCAGACCCTCGCGTACTACCGGCTCGTCGACGAGCTCAAGTCGCGCTACCCCGCACTCGAGATCGAGTCGTGCTCGTCGGGCGGCGGCCGGGTCGACCTCGGGGCCCTCGACCGCACCGACCGCATCTGGGTCTCCGACAACAACGACCCGATCGACCGGCAGCAGGCGAACCGCTGGACGACCCAGCTCGTGCCGCCCGAGCTGATGGGCGCTCACATCGCCTCGGGTGCCTCGCACATCACCAACCGGCTCCACGCGCTCTCGTTCCGCGCGATCACCGCGCTGTTCGGGCATCTCGGGGTGGAGTGGGACCTGCGCAAGTCGACCGCGGCAGAGCTCGCCGAGCTCGAGGAATGGATCCGGCTGCACAAGGCGAACCGCGAGCTGCTGCACGGCGGCGAGCTCGTGCGACTCGACCACCCCGATGCGACCATCAGCGTCAACGGCGTCGTCGCAGCGGATGGCTCGGCCGCACTGTTCGCGTACGTGTCGCTCACACGGGCGTCGGTGGCGAGCCCTGGACGCATCCGCCTGCCAGGTCTGCTGCCGACGACGCGCTACCGGGTGGAGCCCGCGCTCGTCGGTGGCGTGCCGCACGGCGCCGACCCGGCGCCGTGGTGGGAGGCCGGCCCGCTCGAGCTGAACGGTGCGGCGCTCGCGTCGATCGGCGTCGTCATGCCGTCGCTCCGACCCGAGCAGGCGGTGCTGCTGCGCGTCGAGCGCGTCGGCGGGATCGACGGGGGCACCACAGGCAGCCGCACCGCGTGAGCACCGGCGTCCTCCTCGCCGTTCTCGGCGCTGCGCTGCTGCACGGCAGCTGGAACGCCATCGCCAAGGCGATCCCCGCTCGGCTCGTCTCCTCGGCACTGATCGGCACGGTCTACCTGTTCGTGGGGGCGATCGGATGCGTCGTCTTCCCGCTCCCACCGCAGGAGGTCTGGCCGTACCTCCTGATCTCGGCCGCCGTGCAGACCGCCTACCTCGTGCTGCTGACCGCGGCCTACGCGAAGACCGAGTTCGGTCGCACCTACCCGCTCACGCGCGGGATCGCCGTGCTCGGCATCACGCTGATCTCCACGACCTTCCTCGGAGAGTTCATGACGCCGGCCCAGATGGCCGGTGTCGCCGTCGTCGCCGTCGCGCTGTTCGCGCTGTCGTGGTCGCCGAAAGGACGGAGCGGCCCGGCCGGAACCCTCCTGGCCGTCGCCGTCGGCATCACGATCACGGCCTACTCGGTGATCGACGGCATCGGCGTGCGTCTCTCGGGGGAGCCGTTCGGGTACGCGTCGTGGCTGTTCCTCCTGCAGGGCATCTCGATCCCGCTCGTCTGCTTCCTGCTCTCGCGCGATCGGAGGGAGATGCTCCGCGGGATGCGGATCCATGCGCCGATGGGCCTGGTCGGCGGCATCCTCTCGCTCGCCGCGTACACGATCGTCGTGTGGGCGCAGTCGCTCGCGCCGCTCGCAGTGGTCTCGGCGCTTCGCGAGACCGGGGTGCTCGCCGCAGGGGTGATCGGCTACTTCGTCTTCCGCGAACCGTTCAGCAAGTGGCGGCTCACGGCGACCGTCTGCGCGGTCTCGGGAATCGTCGCGATCCGCCTCGGTGGGTGATGGCTAGGCTGACCGGATGACTCAGGGCCGCCGGTTCCCGACCCCGCCCGTTGTCGTCGGACTGGCCAGGGTCGCCGTGGGCGTGAAATGACATTGCCCCCGGCGAACCGGGGGCAATGTCGGCGCGAGGATGCGGCATTGGTCGAGAAGCGCTTCGCGCGATTCGAGAGATGTACCCGTGCGTCAGGCTAGCGGCGCTCAACGACAATGCCGGGTCGCGGGGGTTCTGGGACAGCGTGGGGTGGGTCCGTCACGAGTCGCCGCATTCACGGCTCCGCTCCGAGCGAGTCACCTACTCCGAAAGGTGAGCACCGTACTGCGGGCGGGTTCTGGCCAGCCACGGTGGATCTAGCTTCATGAGCCCCGCTAGCCGATCCACGTGCGGGCGTTCGAAGTTCGGCAGATAGGTTCATCTCGCGACCAGCCACGTGTTCTAATCCGCCAGCGGCGCTCTCGAATACCCTCATTGAATGACCACCCATCCGACGGTTCCGATCCATCTGTGGACCGAGGACGCCATCGTCCTCTTCGATTGGCTGAACACGGTCGACCTCGATGCAGTACCTGCGGAACACCAGGCGGTGAAGCAAGCGCTTACGGATCTGGCCTCCCGCCTCGAGGAGTCAGTACCCTACTTCGCCGACCTCACGGAGGAACGGATCGCCCGCGCCCGCGATGAGGTCAGCAAAGATACGGACTGGTAGACGGTCCCCCTCAGGCAACCCGCATCCGGATCCCGCAGACGGATCGGGCACGGGCGCCACCCTGATCACGCCAAATTGTCAGGTGCGCGGTCGACCGAGCCCGGCCCGGACTCTTGGAGCGGCGCACCGCCAACGAAACCGAAGTCACCCACAGGTTGGTATGCGAACCATCCGAAAGTGGCGGTCGGTCCCGGGAGCAGTACGAGAACGAGCCCGAGAACAGCGAGAGCCCCTGCCACGATGATGATCGCCTTGAGGCCGGTCGTCATCAGTTGCTCCTACGGGTCGGGACCCTGACCAACGGTATCCGAACGTGCGAATCGGCCGCGGACACCAAGCGATGGCCCGAAACAGGATCCGACATCGGGCGGTCAGCTCAGCGCCCGTTGTCGGATCCGCTTTCCGGCCACAGCCGCGTGTCTGCCGCAGATTCCATGTCACTGCGGAACCACCTCATCGGCTCAGGCCGACTTCCGGCGTGCTCCGGGTTGTGGTGCCCCGATTGAAGCTGGTCCCGTCCGGCGGACGTACTTCGCGTCGTCGCTTGTCCGTGCCGCTCGAGAGGCCGCGCACGGCCTCTCCGCAGCGGCCGTCGCGTTCGCGAGTCCACGATCAGCGCGACCGCGTTCCAAGGCGAGCGCGACCGATCGGACTCGAGGTAGCGGCGCGCGTCTGCCCCGGACCCCGGAACAGGACTACGCCGCCTTTCATCGCCGATCTCCGAGCTAGTTCAGGTTCTTGCAACTATCTACGAATGCATACGTGCATTCGGTTCAATCAGGCTTTGTTCATGGTCCAAAGTCGATCGGCGTCATCTCTCGTACTGAGACCGAGTGCGATGGCGTGGTGACGAGAAGGACTTCACAGCGCGGACAAGGATGGTAGGGCAAGCGTGGCACCGCCCTACCCGCGACAATCACGAAAGGTCGGCCTATGACGGAACCTTTGCTGACCGGCGCCGAATTCGCCGGTGGACCGATCGTGCGCGGCATCAAACGGCTCACGCGCGAAATCCGGGTCGCAATCTCAGTTCGCCGCATCATGCGACGCGACGGGTACACCATTGACAGCAAGGCTCTTCGACTGGTCATGTACAAACCTGGCTTTGCCGACCGGCTCGCACGTCTCCCGCGCGACGACGACGAACTCACGAGAGCGCTCGCTCGCGTCATCTCGCCCAGCACGCCCGATGGGGTCACGCTGCTGCGAAGCGCTCTCATTCGTGCGTTCCGTTCCCGCCTTGAGGGCAGCACCGCAGCGTCTGAATTCACAGAAGGGCAGATGGCCGCGCGACATGAGGAGGTCCTGACTGTCGTTATCGAAGCCGAGGACATGGCATGGGAGGCGCGGCTCGCGGCGATGCCGCCCCTTCGAGCGACGCAATTCCGCGACCTGCGAACCGAGTGGCCGGTCGTGACCCGGGTGGTCGCAGACATCGCATCGAGCGCTGACCGCGCTGCCCTACTTCGGCGGTGGGCGCGGTATACGCCAACCTTCCTTTCCGACGCCCCGCCCGAGATATTCGGGGCTCTTGCCGATGTCTCTGCCGACCTGCCTTCACCCGAGGACCAACGCGTCGCGGAGCAGTTCATCGAGCGTGGCCTTGAGCGCGGCCTCGAACCGCGGCCTTACTGGCGGCTGCGGATCCTCTCCTCTCGTGGTATCACCGCCATCGATGACGCGGCCGAGTACCTCCGAGACCACCGAGGCCACCCCCTCGTCGAGGCGGCGCTTCACACTGAAGGCCCAGCGGCTGCGATCGAGGCCCTTGAGGGGTGGCAAACCGATAACCACCGCGATGAGCTGCAGCGGCGGATGACTCTCGCCGAGTACTACCTCATGACACGGCGTCTTGACGAAGCGGTGACGCTTGCCCGACAAACTGCCGCAGAGTTCGACTCCACCGTCGCCCTTCTACTTGCAGCACGGGGGCTCATCGCGCGCCATATGATCGAGCCGACCGCAGTGCACCGAGCCGACCTGTCTATCGCACTGCGTCTCACCATGGAAGCCCGCGCCAAGCGCAGGCAATGGGGACTCGACTCCGGGCTGGCCCTTGCGATGGAGATCCGCACGCGGCGAATGCTGTCCGATCACCAGGGAGCTCTTGACGCAATCAACGGCGTCGGCGAGATCCCTGCCTCCAGCGAAGAATTCCAGAATCCGGAACTGATTGCCGAAGCTGCAATCCTCCAGGCCGAATTCGGCGACGCCGACATCGCCAAGCGGCTCCAGAGCAGCGCATCTCCGAGCAAACGGGAGCACATCGCTGCACTTCTCGCAGAGCGCGATGAGCGGGCGGACGACGCGATCAGGCACTGGGAGGCCTCGCTCGACGCAACCGGCGATTGGGGCGAGAAGGCAGATCTCGCGCTCCAGCTCGCGTTCCATGGCGTGCGGTCGGACTTCCTCGACGAGCTCGGACCGGACAATGCGCAGGTGGCATCGGAGATCGGATTGATCGCTGGTCTCTTCGGCCATCAGCACGGGGCCCTTGAAGAATTCCGCGGGTTCGCGAACGGTAATCACCGCGGAACGATGATTCTCTACACCTACTACGATCGCGACGGCGACCTTGATTCGGCGGCAGCGGTAGCGCGGGCCGGTGCCGTCCGTTGGAACGACCCAGACCTGTGGGTCCAGTCGGGACGGTTCCGCCTGAACCAGGGGCGGTTCGCGGACGCGATCTCGGACCTTCAGTCGGCGCTCGCGGCTGCACCGGACAGCTGGGGTCGACGATCCACCGCCTACCGGCTGCTTACTGAAGCGCACTCTGCCGCCGGAGATTGGCAAGAAGCGCTTAACGCCGCGGCCCGGCTCCTTGCGGAAGAACCCACTGATCCCAGTGCCGCTTGGGCGGTGGCCATCTGCCAGGCCAGGACGCAGGACGTTGCCGGTGCCAAGCAGACCTGGCTTCAGAACGGCTCACCGGAGCCGCAAAGTCAGTTGGAGATCGCCGCGTGGATGGAGCTGGTCAGCGAATTCGGCGACGAGATCGGGAATCCGCAGGATGCGCTCAAGATCGCCGCGCGCTACCCAACGGATGAACCGATCCGGCGCGGCCTCCTGGGAGCCTTCATGGCGGGGCGCCGACCCGCCGACGAACCGGATGACATCGACGAAGACACGACGGAGGCCGATGAGACCGAGGCTCCCGATCCGGGTCGCGACGCATTCCGGGAACTCCTCAGTGACTACCTGCGCGACTTCCCTGATGGTGGAATCCGGCAAGTTCAGATCGACATGGAGAACCCGCTCCAGGCAATGCAGGACCTGAGCGGGGAACGGGCGAGCAATCCGGAAATTGAGAGCCAGATCCTCAATGGTCAAATGCCGGTGGGTATGGCCGGACTGATGTTCGGCAAGGGATATCTCGACGTCTTGCTCGCACGCGAGCACGGCCCGGTGTTCAGTGGTTCGAGAGATCTCGAAAGCGAGCCTGCGGCGATCCAGGTCGCTCATGAATCTGGAGTCGTCCTTGACCTCTCTGCGCTGGTTTCTCTGGCTCGCCTTCCCGAACCACTCCGGACGCAGCTCATTGGCCACTTCGCGAATGCCCGCGTACTCGCCGACCAGCATCGCGACGCCGCCTCCGGCGCGCGCATCCGGAGCCGGGACAGCGGGCTGAGCTTTCAGCCTGGGTCGGGCGGTAAGCCGGGTATCATTCAGCATCGAAGTCCTGACGCAGTCAAGGCCACGAACGAGCTCGCCGATCGGGTCGTGAGCTCCTTTAGTCAGTTCGTCACAGACACGCATCCAGTCCTCACCGCGTTCCCTATTGGAGGCGCGGAGTCGGTCGATGCGATCTTCTTGCTGGCGGCCGACCACTCCGTGTCGTCCGAGCTGCCGCTCTGGGCAGACGACCACGCGTTGAAGGACCTCGTCCGCCAGCAAGGGGGCTGCGCGTTCGGCACCCCGGAATTGCTTCACCATCTGCGCGATGAAGGCGTCGTCGATGCTGCCCTCATCGACCTCGCCGAAGCGACTCTGCTGAACTCCGGGTACACCGGGCTGCGATTCCGTCGTGACGTCTGGGACCTGGCGGTCACCCTCGCCGTGGTGCCCCAGGGCGTTATCAATGCGTTCAAGTTCGGCGGGAATGAGCAGGCCAAGGATCGTGCTCAGTGGGCGATGTCCCAGATCGAGAGCAACATCGACGACCCACACCTGATGGCCGGTTACGTCCACGCGCTCGCGCAATGGTTGGTAAGGATCGCGCCCGAACCTGCGGCAGCGACGCACAACATCCAACTACTTGTGCAAGATCTCCTTAGTCGTCGCTGGATGAACTCGTCCGCCCTCCCCTACTTCGTCAATGCTGTCCGCGCCACCGATGCGCCGTTCGACGGAGCAACCGTGATGCTGCAGGAGGTGTATCGCAGATTCGAGCAGCTTGCCGCTGCCATTGATGAACAGCAGGCCGCTCTTGCGGTGTTCGAGCTGATCAGCAGGTTGGATCCGCCTGATGCGTACCGCGTGCGGTCGGCCATCCTCGCCCGGTCGTTCGAGTAACGCCAATCAGTTCTAGCCGCTGGGCGTACCTCGCGCAACGACGTTGAGCTCGCGGGGTGATTGAAGCCCATCGAGCGTGAGTCATTGCCGGCTGCGGGAGCAACGTATCGAGCTCTGGGCGTTACCCCGCCTGGCCCGCCGCCCAGGCGGGAGCAGGCCGCGCTCGCGGGTCTTCGTCACCCCCCTGCGCCGTCGACAGGGCGACCCCATTGACCTCCGCCATCGTCGCGCTCGGCTTCGCGTCGCCCTGCTGCGTGAGCCACGCGATGTCCCGCTGATCGACGCGCTGCTCCCGTACGCTGAGACCGCCGCGAGAGGCAAGCAGGCGAACGACCTGGTGTTCGCCTGACCCGACGGCGGCCGACTCACCAAGCGCAACGCGCGACGAGGAGTCGACTGGGAGACGCTTCGGCAGGCGATCGGCCGGCCCGATCTGCGCATCCACGACCTCCGGCACACCTTCGCGACGGTCCTGTTCGACGTCGACGGCAGTGCTCCTGGCGTCTGCAGGTCACCGAGCGCTACTCGCGCGCCCGAGAGGGCGTCGCGCTTCGCGCCGGCGCGGTGCTGAATGACGCGCTCAAGAACGCAGCAGGCGAACCATCGAAACGAACCACACGGCAGGCCCACGCCGACCTTAATGGCACATTAATGGCACAGCCTCACCGGCGCCCACGCGAGATCACCCGCTGAAGCCAGAAAGCCCCCGGCGAACCGGGGGCTTCTTGAGTGTGGCTCCGACGGGCGTCGATCCCGTGACCTCACGATTTTCAGTCGTGCGCTCTACCAACTGAGCTACAGAGCCTCGAAGTGAAGAATCACCCCGAATAAGGAGAAAGCCCCTTCTCTCGTAAGGGAAAGGGCTTGTCGCCTGAGCGACCCTGACGGGACTTGAACCCGCGACCTCCGCCGTGACAGGGCGGCACGCTAACCAACTGCGCTACAGGGCCTCGTGGTGCCTTTCGGCACCGGAGCTATTCAATTATACGTACTGGTCGTGCAGTGACCCCAACGGGATTCGAACCCGTGCTGCCGCCGTGAAAGGGCGGTGTCCTAGGCCACTAAACGATGGGGCCGGAGGGCGTTCCCTGGGTCACGCCCGCCGACAGCCAAGCATACGTGCAGTCGGCGCAGATGGCAAAACGAGGGTCGCGGATGCCTCGTGGCCCGCCACGCGGCATCCGCGGACATGCGCTCGAAATGCCCGGAATGCGCCGAACTCCCGCCTATCGTGGGGCTGCCAGTGCCCGAACCGAGAGTTGAGGAGCGCGGGGACCCGAGCCCGCGTGGACGGGGAATGATGTACCGCACCACAGACCGAACACCCGCCGAGCGTGCTCGAACGAGCCCGGTCCCCGGGGGAGCCCGGGTCGCCGGCCGACCGCGAACGGTGCGGCGTCTCATCGCCGTCGTCGCGATCCTCGCCGCGGCGCTCGTCGTGCCGATCGTCGCGCCGCCCCAGTCGGCGTTCGCGGCGACCTATCCGAGTTGGGACGAGCTGCAGGCGGCGAAGGCGAACACCGCCGCCGGCGCCGCAGCGGTCGAGCAGGTCACCGCGCTCATCGTCGAGCTCGAGGCGAACGTCGAGTTCACGCGGGCCGAAGCCGAGCGCCGCACCGACGAGCTCTTCGTGGCGCAGCAGAAGTACGACGAGGCCGTGATCCGGGCCGATCAGATCCAGGCGCAGGCCGACGCGTCCGCCGCCGAGGCGCAGACCGCCGAGACGAACGCCGGTCAGGTCGCCGCCCAGCTCTACCGCTCTGGTGGCAGCGACGTCGGCGTCAACCTCTTCCTCGACGCCGGTGACGCGAAGGCGACCGACGCGCTGCTCTCCAAGCTCGGCAACATGGAGAAGATGGTCGAGCGCACCTCGAGCATCTACGACCGCGCGCAGGAGAAGAAGAACACCGCCGAGGCGCTCAGTGGGCAGGCCGAGGTCGCACAGGCCGAGCGCGAGAAGCTGCGGCTCGCGGCCGAGGCGGCGCTCGTCGCGGCGCAGGAGGCGCAGGCCGCCGCCGAGGCGGCGCTCGCCGAATCGCAGGCGAAGAAGATCGAGCTCGACGCCCAGCTCGCCTTCCTCAAGGACACCGAGGCGAAGACCGCGGCGGCCTACCAAGAGGGTGAGCGGATCAAGGCGGAGGAGGAGCGGAAGCGCCGCGAGGAGGCGGCCCGCTCCGGATCGCCGGGCGGTGTCGCGACCTCCGGATGGGCGAAGCCCGCCGCCGGCCGCATCACGGGCGACTTCGGTCCGCGATCGCCGATCTGCGCGGGCAGCGGATGCTCCGGTTCCTTCCACTACGCCGTCGACCTCGGCACCGGGTGCTCGTCTCCGATCTATGCCGCGAACAGCGGTGTGGTGACGTTCTCGGGTTACTCGGGCACCTACGGCAACTTCATCAAGATCGACCACGGCGGCGGCATCTCGACCGGCTACGCGCACATCCGCGACGGCGGGCGGTTCGTCGGCGTCGGCGCGTGGGTCGACGCCGGGCAGAACATCGCCTCGAGCGGCACGACCGGCGCATCCGACGGATGCCACCTCCACTTCGAGGTCTACAGCGGCGGCAGCCGCATCGACCCGCAGCCGTTCATGGCCGATCGGGGGATCTACTTTGGCTGAGAATCGCACCAGGCCCGTGTCGCGCGTGAAGCCCGTGACCGTCTTCTCAGCGGTCGCCGTCGGCGCCGTCACCGCATCGGTCGTCGCCGGCGGCGGGCCAGCCATGGCCGAGCCCGACTACCCGTCGTGGAGCGAGATCGAGCAGGCGAAGGGCAACGAGGCCACGAAGCAGGCCGAGATCGATCGTGTCGGCCAGTTGCTGGCCGGGCTGCAGCAGGTGGCGGATGCCGCGATCCAGTCGTCGCAGATGGCGGCGGAGTCGTATCGCGTCGCCGTCGACCAGCGCGATCGTGCCGCCGAACGGGAGGCCGCCCTTGCCCAGCAGGCCGACGAGGCCGATGCCGTCGCGGAGATCTCCAAGATGCGGGCCGGGCTGCTCGCCGCTCATCTCGCGAAGACCGCGGGCAACGACCTCACCTCCGAACTCGTCTTCTCGGGCGATGACACCGACGGCCTCCTGAAGCAGCTCGGCATGGCGTCGAAGCTCGGCGAGCAGTCGCAGGCCGTCTACGAGCAGGCGGTCGCCGACCGGAACACCGCCGACTCGCTCCGCGCACAGGCCGCAGCGGCCGCTGCGGAGCGCACCCGTCTCGCAGCGCTCGCCGAGACGAAGGCGAAGGAGGCGGCGACAGCTGCCGAGGCCGCGATGGCGGCCGTCACCGCGCAGGAGCAGCGTTCCGCCGAGCTCTACGCGCAGCTCGCGACGCTGAAGGACACGACGGCCGAGCTCGAGCGCGAGCGGGTCGAGGGCCAGGCTCGTGAGGCCGCCGAGGCGGCGCTCGAGGCGAGCCGGCCGACCACCCCGACACCGCCGTCCGGTGGCGGTGGCGGCGGCGGCGGGAACAGCGGCGGCGGAACGCCCGCCCCCAATCCCGATCCGGCACCGCCGAACGCGAGCGCCGTCGAGACGGCGATCTGGTTCGCGAGCCAGCAGCTCGGCGAACGGTACGAGCTCGGCGGTGCCGGCCCCGACGCGTGGGACTGCTCTGGCCTGACGCGAGCGGCCTACGCCGCGGCCGGCATCGGCATCGGCACGCACTCGGCGACGAACCAGTACTACACGCTCGCGGGCCGCGGCAAGGCGGTCTCGCTCGGCAACGTGCAGCGCGGCGACCTGCTGTTCTGGGGCTCGGGCGGCGACTACTACCACGTCGCCATCTACCTCGGCGGGGGCCGCATCCTCGAGGCCTCCGACTACGGCAAGCCGGTGCGCGAATGGCCGGTCTGGGGCAGCCCCTCTGCTGCGGCGCGCCCAGCCGGCTGAGCCGGTTCAGACGCACGGAAGGGGCGGGCCGAACGGCCCGCCCCTTCTGCGTGGATGCCGCGAGCTCGCGGCATCCGATCGGTTCATGCCGGCTCAGTGGCCGGGGAACGCCTCGATCGCCTTCTGGATGAGCGCCTCGGCCTCGGCCGCGTTCGCCCAGCCCTCGGTCTTGACCCACTTGCCGGGCTCGAGGTCCTTGTAGTGCTCGAAGAAGTGCTCGATCTCCTTGCGCGTGAACTCGGGGATGTCGTTCACGTCCTGGATGTGGTTCCAGCGCGGGTCGCCGGCGGGCACCGCGATGACCTTGGCGTCGCCGCCGCCGTCGTCGGTCATGTGGAAGACGCCGACGGGGCGCACCTTCACGCCCACGCCGGGGAAGAGCGGGAAGTCGAGGAGCACGAGCACGTCCAGCGGGTCGCCGTCGTCGCCGAGGGTGTTCTCGAAGAAGCCGTAGTCGGTCGGGTAGACGAACGTCGTGTAGAGCACGCGGTCGAGGAAGACCCGGCCGGTCTCGTGGTCGACCTCGTACTTGTTGCGGCTCCCCTTGGGGATCTCGATGATGGCGGCGTACTCGCCCATGCTGGTTCTCCTTGTGTTGGAAGGCGCTTCTCGAAGCTTGGCCCGCGGCCGACCCGTTCGGGGTCGGGCGCGATCGGCGGAATAAGGTTACTTGATGCCTCCTGACCAGCAGACGGATGCCCCGGCTCCCCGCCGCCCGCGCCTGACCCCGCCGATCGCCGACGTGCGGCGGGCCGTGCGGGCGGTGCTTCCTGCCGGTTCCGATACCGCAGGCAGTGCACTCGTGCTCGTCGCGCTCTCGGGCGGCGCCGACTCGCTCGCGCTCGCCGCGGCCACGGCGTTCGAGGCGCCTCGTCTCGAACTTCGCGCCGGCGCTGTCATCGTCGACCACGGGCTGCAGCCGGGGTCGGCGGAGGTCGCGGCTGCGGCCGCGGCGACCGCGCGCGAGCTCGGACTCGACCCCGTGCTGGTGCGGCGCGTCGAGGTGGCGGGCGAGGGCGGGCCCGAGGCATCCGCTCGCGACGCTCGCTATGCCGCGCTCGACGCGGCCGCCGCCGAGACCGGTGCGGCACTCGTGCTGCTCGGCCACACGCTCGACGACCAGGCCGAGACCGTGCTGCTCGGGCTCGCTCGGGGCTCGGGTGCCGCGAGCCTCTCGGGGATGCCCGCTCGTGCCGGTCGCTACGCCCGTCCGCTCCTCGGCATCCGCCGGACGTCGACGCGGCAGGCGTGCCTCGACGCCGGACTCACCCCGTGGGACGACCCGCACAACCTCGACCCCGCGTACGCCCGCGTGCGTGTGCGCGAGCAGGTGCTGCCCGTGCTCGAGGCGGAACTCGGGCCGGGCGTCGCCGAGGCGCTCGCTCGCACGGCCGAGCAGCTCCGCGAAGACGAGGCGGCGTTCTCGGAGCAGATCGAGGAGTTCATCGAGGAGATCTGCGAACCGGCCGAGGCCGGCATCGCGATCTCGGTCGGCGCGCTCGCGGCGAACCCCGCTGCGCTGCGACAGCGCATCATCCGGCACGTCGTCGGCAGCGAGTTCGGGGTCTCCCTCTCACGCGCGCAGACGCTCGAGGTCGCGCGTCTCGTGACCGACTGGCACGGACAGGGCCCGATCGACCTGCCGGGCGGCGTGCTCGCGACGCGCGCCGGACGGCACGTCGTACTCAGCACGACCGGGTCGACCGAGATCCTTCCCCACGATCACTGAGCGACCGCGTGCACGAACACGAACGCGGCCGAACGCGAACGTCGAGCGGCGCGGCGTAGGCTCGTTTGCAACCGTTCGCCGCGCACCCACGGCGACGCGCCCCGATCGCCCCCCACAGGAGAGCAGCCATGTACGCGAACGAGATCGAAGCCGACCTGACCGAGGTGCTCGTCACCGAAGCCGAGATCCACGCGAAGCTCGCCGAGCTCGCCCGCCGCATCGAAGCCGACTACGACGGTGAAGACCTGCTGCTCGTCGGCGTGCTGAAGGGTGCGGTCATGGTCATGGCCGACCTCGCGCGCGAGCTGCGTCCGCACATCAACATGGACTGGATGGCGGTCTCCTCATACGGCGCCGGCACGCAGTCGTCGGGCGTCGTGCGCATCGTGAAGGACCTCGACACCGACCTCACCGGGCGTCACGTGCTGATCGTCGAGGACATCATCGACTCGGGCCTCACGCTCAGCTGGCTGCTCGGCAACCTCGAATCGCGCGGAGCGAAGTCGGTCGAGATCTGCGCGCTGCTCCGCAAGCCCGACGCGGCGAAGGTCGAGGTCGACGTCAAGTACCTCGGCTTCGACATCCCCAACCAGTTCGTCGTCGGCTACGGCCTCGACTTCGCGGAGAACTACCGCAACCTCCGGGATGTCGCGATCCTCGCGCCGCACGTCTACAGCTGACGTTTTCGCGCGGTGACCGGGGAGAAGCCCTAGAGTCATCGCATGGGCGATGGTCGGCGCCGCGGCCGGGTGCGCGACGCTGCCGCAGCGTTCGCGAGCAACTGGCGCAATCCCAACCTGCGCCGCGCGCAGTTGAGCTTCCTCGGCGCATGGACGGCCGAGTGGGCCTTCACGGTCGCGCTCGGCATCGTCGCCTACCGTGATGGCGGCGCCGCGGCGCTCGGCCTCGTCGGGCTGCTCCGCATGGTGCCGTCGGCGATCCTCGCGCCCTTGCTCTCGCCCATCGCCGATCGGGGGCGACGCGAGCGGGTGCTCATCCTGGTGTCGATCGTGCGCGGGCTCGCGACGGCGGCAGCCGCCGTGGTCGCGGCGGTGGCAGGGCCCCCGGCCGTCATCTACGCGCTCGCCATCCTGTCGACGATCGCCGCGACGCTCTACCGCCCGGCGCATTCGGCCCTGCTCCCGTCGCTCTGCCGCACGGGGCACGAGCTCGCGAGCGCCAATGTCGTGCGGGGGCTGCTCGACTCTGCGGCCACCCTCATCGGTCCGCTGCTCGCGGCCGTGCTGCTGCAGTTCACCGGCGTCGACGTCGTGTTCGCCGTCGCCGCGGCCGCCTCGTTCTGGGCTGCGGCGCTGCTCGCACGCCTGAAGTACGACGCGCCGCCGCGCCCGTCTGCGCCCAGGCGCCCGAACCTCGCCAGGGAGGCGGCCGACGGCGTGCGGGCCGTCACGGCGAACCGCGACCTGATGCTCATCCTCGGTCTCGCCGCGGCGCAGGCGCTGACCCGGGGAGCCCTCACGGTGCTCTCGGTGGTCGTCGCGATCGAGCTCCTCGGCACCGGGGAGCCCGGGGTGGGCGCCCTGATGACGGCGGTCGGCGTCGGTGCCGTGCTCGGTTCGCTCGCGGCATCCCTGCTCGTCGGCACCGGCAGGCTGGGCATCTGGTTCGCCGCCGGGGTGGGACTCTGGGGGCTGCCGTTCACCCTCGTCGGGCTCGCGCCAGCCGAGGTGCCGGCCCTCGGGCTGCTCGCGTTCGTCGGTGTCGGCAACGCCCTGATCGATGTCGCGGGGTTCACGCTCATCGCCCGGATGGCGCCCGACGAGGTGCTCGCCCGCGTCTTCGGTGTGCTCGAGAGCCTCGTGGCGGTCTTCATCGGCATCGGCGCCGTCGTCGCCT
The DNA here is from genome assembly GCF_042262385.1 of Agromyces sp. NPDC056389. Classification (NCBI taxonomy): domain Bacteria; kingdom Bacillati; phylum Actinomycetota; class Actinomycetes; order Micrococcales; family Microbacteriaceae; genus Agromyces; species Agromyces sp. NPDC056389. Next base: position 1,478,380 of record NZ_JBHJPN010000001.1, on the reverse strand, counting down.
CGGTGCTCGTCGAGTGGTTCGGCGTGCAGACGGCGCTCATCGCGATCGGCCTCGTGTGCCCGGTGCTCGCGCTCGCGTCGTTGCGACGGCTCCGCGGCATGGACCGCACCGTCGACGTGCTCGACGAGGACATCGGGCTGCTCCAGCAGGTGCCCATGTTCCGGAGCCTCCCGCTGCCCTCGATCGAGCAGCTCGCGCGAGGACTCGAGCCGGTCGCGGTTCCCGCCGGCGCGGCCGTGTTCGCGCAGGGCGACGTCGGCGATCGCTATTTCGTGATCGAGGCGGGTGAGGCCGACGTCGTCGGCGACGGCCGGGTCGTCGCGACGCTCGGTCCGGGGGAGGGCTTCGGCGAGATCGCGCTGCTGCGCCGCACCCGCCGCACGGCCTCGGTCGTCGCGAAGAGCGCCCTTGCACTGCGGGCACTCGGCTCCGAGCGGTTCCTGCCCGTCGTGCTCGGATACACCGCGAGCGCGCAAGAGGCGGCGATCGTCGTCGAAGACCAGCTCGAGCGGTACTCGCCGAACGAGCCGTTGGACGACGCACCCTCCTGAACAGGGGTGTTGAGGAGAACTCATGTCAGTGGGATCGTGAGGCATGGACTCCGGCCGTGCCGTGCTGCTGATCGCAGACATCGGCGGATACACCGACTACATGAGCTCCCACCGGATGAGCCTCGCGCACGCCGAGGTCAACACCGGTCGCATGCTCGAGCGCATGATCGACGCCGCTCCCGGATTCGACCTCATCGAGATCGAGGGCGACGCCGCCTTCCTCTCCCTGCAGGTCGACGACGGCGATTCGGATGCCTCGATCCCCGAGATCCTCGACGCCGCGGTCGCGATGCACCGCGCCTTCCATCTCGAACGCCAGTACGTCACCGCGAACCTGTGCCCGTGCAAGGGGTGCAAGGGCGCGGCCGACCTCAAGCTGAAGTTCGTGGCGCACGTGGGCGAAGTGGCGACCCAGACGATCCGCGACCGCATCAAGCTCGTGGGCATCGACGTCATCCAGGTGCATCGCATGCTCAAGAACCCCGTCGACATCCCCGAGTACGTGCTCTTCTCCGAGGAGCTCTACCGCACCGGTGACGACTCCGTGACGGCTCCCGTGCGCGAGGTGTCGCCCGAGCTCGAGGGCTTCGGCAGGGTGCGTGCGTACTTCGTCGACGTGGGCGACCTCGAGGCGTCGCCCGAGCCGCTGCCGACGCCGTCGTGGCCGAAGCGCATCGGGCAGACGTTCGCCGCGGTGGGCCCGGGGCTGCCGTACATGCTCGGTATGCGCGACACCCGCCGTGCGGTATCCCCTCGGTGAGTCCGACCGTCGCCGCGCAGCACGAGGCGCCGCTGCGAACCGCCCTCAGCGAACACTCGGCCGCCATACGGCGACTGCAATGTAGCCTGTGAGCACCATGAACATCAAGAAGATCCTGCGCGGGCCGATCATCTACATTCTGCTCGCCATCGTCGCCGTATGGATCGGGTCGAGCCTCATCACCGCGTCGGGTTTCAAAGAGGTGTCGACGCAAGAGGGCCTCGAACTGCTGAAGGACGGAAAGGTCTCCGCGGTCAAGATCGTCGACGGCGAGAACCGCGTCGATCTGACGCTCGCGAAGGAAGACGAGAAGCTCGGCACGCAGGTGCAGTTCTACTACGTCACCCCGCGCGGCGCCGACGTCGTCGCCGCGGTCGACGCGGCCGACCCGTCCGACGGCTTCAACGATGAGGTTCCGCAGCCGAACTGGTTCCTCTCGATGCTCGGCATCCTGCTGCCGCTCGTGCTCATCGGCCTGTTCTTCTGGATCATGCTGTCGGGCATGCAGGGCGGCGGCAACAAGGTCATGCAGTTCGGCAAGTCCAAGGCGAAGCTCGTCTCGAAGGAGAGCCCGAAGGTCACCTTCGATGACGTCGCAGGCGCCGACGAGGCGATCGAGGAGCTCCACGAGATCAAGGAGTTCCTGAAGGAGCCGGCGAAGTTCCAGGCCGTCGGCGCGCGCATCCCGAAGGGCGTGCTGCTGTACGGCCCTCCCGGCACCGGCAAGACGCTGCTCGCCCGCGCGGTCGCGGGTGAGGCGGGCGTGCCCTTCTACTCGATCTCGGGCTCCGACTTCGTCGAGATGTTCGTGGGCGTCGGCGCATCCCGTGTGCGCGACCTCTTCGACCAAGCGAAGCAGAACGCACCCGCCATCATCTTCGTCGACGAGATCGACGCGGTCGGCCGCCACCGCGGCGCCGGCCTCGGCGGCGGGCACGACGAGCGCGAGCAGACCCTCAACCAGCTGCTCGTCGAGATGGACGGCTTCGACCCGAAGACCAACGTCATCCTCATCGCGGCGACGAACCGCCCCGACATCCTCGACCCCGCGCTGCTGCGCCCTGGCCGCTTCGACCGCCAGATCGGCGTCGACGCGCCCGACCTCAAGGGCCGTCAGAAGATCCTCGAGGTGCACTCGAAGGGCAAGCCGCTCGCCAACGGCGTCGACCTCGAGGTGCTCGCACGCAAGACCCCGGGCTTCACCGGTGCCGACCTCGCGAACGTGCTCAACGAGGCCGCGCTGCTCACGGCCCGCTCCAACGCGCAGTTGATCGACAACCGTGCCCTCGACGAGGCCGTCGACCGCGTGATCGCCGGACCGCAGCGCCGCTCCCGCGTCATGAAGGACAAGGAGAAGCTCATCACGGCCTACCACGAGGGCGGCCACGCCCTCGCAGCGGCGGCGATGAACTACACCGACCCGGTCACCAAGATCACGATCCTGCCGCGCGGCCGTGCCCTCGGCTACACGATGGTGATGCCGCTCGAAGACAAGTACTCGGTGAGCCGCAACGAACTGCTCGACCAGCTCGCCTATGCGATGGGCGGCCGCGTCGCGGAGGAGATCGTCTTCCACGACCCGTCGACCGGCGCCTCGAACGACATCGAGAAGGCCACCTCGACGGCACGCAAGATGGTCACCGAGTACGGCATGAGTGCGAACGTCGGCGCCGTCAAGCTCGGTCAGTCGCAGGGCGAGGTCTTCCTCGGCCGCGACATGGGCCACCAGCGCGACTACTCCGAAGAGGTCGCTGAGACCGTCGACCTCGAGGTGCGCGCGCTCATCGAGCAGGCGCACGACGAGGCCTGGCAGGTGCTCAACGACAACCGCGACATCCTCGACAAGCTGGCCGCCGAACTGCTCGAGCAGGAGACGCTCGACCACAAGCAGATCGCCGAGATCTTCAAGGACGTGAAGAAGCTGCCCGAGCGCCCGCTCTGGCTCTCGAGCGACAAGCGCCCGGTCTCCGACCGTCCGCCGATCGCGTTCCCGACCGAGAAGATGCCGATCGACCAGGGCGCCGTCGACGGCGGTGTCGACTCCGGCCAGCTGCCGGTCGAAGACGAGGCGCCGGCGCGCGCACCGCAGTCGAACCCGCGGCCCGCGACGGCCTAGTCGCGGTCGCAGCGAGTCCGTCGACCCGAAGAGGGGGAGCCATGGCCGGAGTGGACGCCGAGCGCATCCAGCGCGCCGTGCACGAGATCCTGCTCGCGATCGGTGAAGACCCGTCGCGACCCGGACTCGAGCGTACGCCGCAACGGGTCGCCGAGGCCTACGCCGACTTCTTCGGCGGCCTCGACGTCGATCCGCTCAGTCACCTCGCCGACACGGTTCCGATCGGGGCGACGGATGCCGGTGTTCCCGCGACGTCCGACGCGGTCGTGCTCCGGGATCTCGCGTTCCGCTCGGTCTGCGAGCACCACCTGCTGCCGTTCGTCGGCACCGCGCACGTGGCCTACCTCCCGGGCGACCGGGTCGTCGGGCTCGGCCGCATCCCCGCCGTGGTCGACACGCTCGCCCGCCGGCCGCAGCTGCAGGAGCGGCTCACCGAGGAGATCGCCGACGCCCTCGTGGCCGGGCTCGCCCCGAAGGGCGTGCTCGTCGTGCTCGACGCCCAGCACCGCTGCGTGACGACGCGCGGCTCACGACAGGAGCGCAGCTCGACCGTGACGATCGCGAGCCGCGGCGCGCTCTCGGAGCCCGCAGCCCGGAGCGAGATCATCACGCTCATCGGGGCTCAGACGAATGCCTGATCGCACGCTCGTCATGGGTGTGGTGAACGTCACGCCCGACTCGTTCAGCGACGGCGGCCGTTGGTTCGACGCCGAGGCGGCGATCGCGCACGGGCTCGAGCTCGTCGCCGACGGCGCCGACATCCTCGACGTCGGGGGCGAGTCCACCCGGCCCGGGGCCGCCAGGGTGGCGCCCGACGAGGAGCTTCGCCGCGTGGTACCCGTCATCAGGGAGCTCGCCGGCCGCGGCATCCGGGTGAGCGTCGACACCATGCGCGCCGCCACGGCCCAGGCAGCGGTCGAAGCGGGGGCCGAGATCATCAACGACGTCTCGGCCGGCCTCGCCGATGCGGCGATGGGACCGATCGCCGCCGAGACCGGTGCGCGCTATGTCGCCATGCACTGGCGCGGTCACTCCGACCGCATGGACTCGCTCGCCGACTACGCCGACGTCGCCGTCGAGGTGCGCGACGAGCTCGCCCAGCGGGTCGACGCGCTCGTCGCCGCGGGTGTCGCCCCCGAACGGCTCATCCTCGACCCCGGTCTCGGCTTCGCGAAGCGCGGTGATCAGAACTGGCAGCTGCTCGGCCGCCTCGAGGTGCTCGAAGGGCTCGGGCTGCCGATCCTCGTCGGTGCGTCGCGAAAGCGGTTCCTCGGCGCGATGCTCCCCGAAGACGCCTCCGTCACCGACCGCGACCTGCCGACGGCCGTCGTGAGCGTGCTCTCCGCACAGGCCGGTGCCTGGGCGGTGCGCGTGCACGACGTGCAGGGCACGCGCCGCGCCCTCGACGTCCTCGACGCATGGCAGAGTGGACGACGTGACTGAACAGCGGGGTCGTGGGCGAGGCGACCGGATCACCCTCACGGGGCTTCGCGTCCGCGCGCACCACGGCGTGTTCGACTTCGAGCGCACCGAGGGGCAGGAGTTCGTGATCGACGTGTCGGTCGCCGTCGACCTCGCGGCCGCAGCGGCATCCGACGAACTCGACCGCACCGTGCACTACGGCGAGCTCGCCGAAGCCGTCGTCGCCGCGGTCGAGCGCGACCCGGTCGACCTCATCGAGACCGTCGCCGAGCGGGTCGCCGCCGTTGCGCTCGGCTTCGCCGCCGTCGACGAGGTCGAGGTCACCGTGCACAAGCCCCAGGCGCCCATCACCGTGCCGTTCGGCGACGTCGCCGTCACGATCGTGCGGGGCCGGGCATGACGCGCGCCGTCGTCGCGTTCGGGGCGAACCTCGGCGACCGCGAGGCGACGATCGCCGCGGCCGTGCGCGAGCTCGCCGATGCATCCGGTGTCGATCTCGTCGCGGTGTCGCCGATCTACGAGACGGCGGCCGTCAAGGATTCCGGCGTCGACGTCGACGCGCCTCGTTACCTGAACGGCGTCGTCGTCGTCGAGACGGTGCTCGAGCCGCATGCGATCCTCGAGCTGCTGCAGCGCATCGAGCTCGAGCACGGCCGAGTCCGCACCGAGCACTGGGGCGACCGCACGCTCGACCTCGACCTCATCGACGTCGAGGGCCTCGTGCTCGACGACGAGCGGCTCACGCTGCCGCACCCCCGCGCCTGGCAGCGGGCGTTCGTGTTGGCGCCATGGCTCGACCTCGAACCCGATGCCGAACTCCCCGGGCACGGGCCCATCGCCGCGCTGCGCGATGCTGCCGCCGATGAGGTGGTTCGCCGATGAAGCGCACGCACCCCTCGACCATCATCGCCTTCGTGCTCGCGGGCATCGTCGCCGGATACCTCATCGACCTCGCGATCGTCTCGAACGGATCCAAGGCGATCGTGCCCCCGCTCTCGCTCCCGATCACCCTCGCGGGGGTCGCGGCGCTCGTCGTGGCGTTCGCCTGGCCGATCCGGCGTGCCGTGAAGGGCAAGGCGACCAAGCATCTCGACCCGTTCCGGGCCATGCGCACCGCGGTGCTCGCAAAGGCGTGCAGCCTGAGCGGGGCGCTCATGCTCGGCTTCGGTCTCGGCATCACCCTGTTCCTCGTGACCCGCAGCGTCGTGCCGTCGCCGGCCACCATCTGGCTCGCCGTCGCCACCGCGATCGGCGCCGCACTCCTCATGGCCGGCGGCCTCGTCGCGGAGTTCTTCTGCACGCTGCCGCCCGACGACACCGACACCGAGAAGAAAGAGCACGCGCATGCCTGAGGCGCCCGGCCTCCACCCCGAAGAGAGCGTGCACGACGAGCCGCAGCAGCCCGAGGCATCCGACACCGGCTGGCTGCGGGTCTCGCCGAAGTACGTGCTCGTCGAGGTCGTGGGCTCGATCATCGGAATGCTCATCTTCGTCGGCGTCGCGCTCGGCGCCTACTTCCTGCTCGACTGGCAGTGGGCGCTCTGGGTCGCGGGTGCGATCGCCGTGGTGTCGCTCGTCGGCATCGCGTTCGAGCCGCGCCGTGTGCGGTCGATCCAGTACCGCCTGCGCGCCGACGACCTGCTGTTCCGCCGCGGCATCATGTTCCAGCGGCAGGTCGCGGTGCCCTACGGGCGCATGCAGCTCGTCGACATCACGCGCGGGCCGGTCGCACGCGCCCTCGGCCTCGCCGACCTCAAGTTCGTGACCGCAGCGGCGTCGAGCGCCGTCACCGTGCCCGGTCTGCCCATGGCGGAGGCCGATCGGCTCCGCGACGAGCTCGTCGCCCTCGCCGAGTCGCGTCGGGCGGGGCTGTGAGCGGAGTCGCCCGCCCGCAGGGAGTGGTGAACCTCGCCGACGGCGAGTGGCACCGGCTCCACCCGGCGAGCCCGCTGCTGCGCGGGGGGCTCGTGTTCATCGCCGTGCTGGGGTTCATCATCGCGAACCTGCGCGAGCGGGTCATCGAGATCTTCCTCGCGATCTTCGCTCCCGAGTCGAACGGACCGATCGACGCCGAGTACGGCGAATGGCAGCAGGACTGGGCGAACGACCCGGTCGGCGGCATCGTGTCGAACGGCCTCGTGGGCTGGGCCCTGCTCGCGCTCGCGGCGATCATCGTCGCGGTCGTGATCGGATTCTGGCTGTCGTGGCGCATGCACACGTTCCGGGTCACGCGCGAGGCGGTGGAGGTGCGCAGCGGCATCCTCTTCCGATCGCATCGGAGCGCCAGGCTCGATCGCATCCAGGGCATCAACGTCAACCGGCCGCTCTTCGCACGCCTCTTCGGCACCGCGAAGCTCGAGATCTCGGTCGCCGGGCAGTCGGCGAACGTACAGCTCGCCTACCTCGGCTCCACCCTCGCCGACGCACTGCGCGCCGATGTGCTGCGCCTCGCGTCGGGCGCGCGGGCCGAGCGGGCGCAGGGAGCGGCCGCTCCTGCTGCGACCGACGGGCGAGCGGATGCCTCGGCGATCGTCGCTCCCGGACTCGTGGCGACGCCCGGCACCGTGCCCGAACCCGGCCTCGCGATCGCCGACGCCGACGCCGGCGTCGACGGCGCCGCGGCCGATGCCACGGCAGGCACCGAGGTCGCGGCGGGCCAGCGCACCCCGGTGACGGCCCGCGCCGGCGCGCTCGTCACGCAACGCGTCGACGAGTTCCTCGCTCCCGAGCTCGATCCCGACCTCGCGCCGCCCGAGTCGGTCGTGCACCTGCCGATCGGCCGCGTGATCGGCTCGACCGTGCTCGGCGGGTCGACGATCTGGGCGATCATCCTCGTCGCGATCATCGTGGTCGGCGTCACGAGCGGCCAGATGTGGGTGCTCTTCAGCTTCGTGCCCGCGGCGATCGGTCTCATCAGCTACATGTGGTCGCGCATCACGAAGTCGCTGCGCTACTCGATCGCGGGCACGCCCGACGGCGTGCGCATCGGGCACGGCCTGCTCTCGACGGGCAACCAGACGATCCCGCCCGGGCGCGTGCACGCCGTCGAGGCCACCCAGTGGGTGTTCTGGCGGCCGTTCGGCTGGTGGTCGGTGCGCATCAACGTCGCCGGGCAGTCGGTCTCCGCCTCGGGCGATGCCGCGCAGCGCACCATCGTGCTCCCGGTCGGCACCACGGCCGACGTGCATCGGGTGCTCGCCCTGCTGCTGCCCGATGCCGCGGCCGAGGTCGAGGCGCTCGTCGACGCCGGTCTCGTGGGCCGTGGCGACGCCGGCGGCTTCTCCGTCACCCCGAAGCGCGCAGCGTGGTTGCGACCGTTCTCCTGGCGGCGCATCGGCCTCGCCGAGACGGCGGGCGTCGCCGTCATCCGTCGTGGCGCGCTCATTCGCAGCCTCAGCCTCGTGCCGCTCGCGCGCATGCAGTCGGTCGCCCTGTCGGTCGGCCCGATCGAGCGAGCACTCGACCTCGCGACACTCCGGCTGCACACCGTGACCGGCCCGGTCAGCGCCCTGCTGCCCGTCGCCGACCGGCCGGTCGCGACGGCGCTCTTCGAGCGACTCGCCCACGAGGCGATCGAACGCGCGGCGAGCGACACCTCGCATCACTGGGGCGCCAGCCGAGTCGCGGCCGACGCGTACGCCGGCCCGCTCACGGCGCCTGCGGAAGCGCCCGCGGAATCGCCCGCACCACCGGCCGCCGAGACGGAGGCCCGACATGTCGACTGATCGCCCGGGCCGGCTCGGCGTCGGCACCATCGGCGCCGGCCGCGTCGGCGCCGTGCTCGCCTCGGCCCTCGCCGGCGCCGGGCACGCCCTCACCGGCATCTCGGCGGTCTCCGACGCGAGCCGTGAGCGCGCGGCGACGATGCTGCCGTCGGTGCCGGTGCTGCCGATCCCCGAGATCATCGAGCGCAGCGAGCTCGTGCTGCTCGCCGTGCCCGAGGCCGAACTCGGCCCGCTCGTCGCCGGGCTCGCCGAGGCCGGCGCGTGGCAGCCGGGCCAGCTCGTGCTGCACACCGTCGCCCGGTTCGGCACCGGCGTCCTCGAGCCCGCACGCCGAGCGGGAGCCATCCCGCTCGCGGTGCATCCCGCGATGAGCTTCACCGGCACGAGCATCGACCTCGCCCGGCTGCCGGGCACGTGGTTCGCCGTCACGGCGCCGGCACCCGTGCTGCCGATCGGCCAGGCGCTCGTCGTCGAGATGGGCGGCGAGCCCGTCATCGTGGCGGAGCGCGATCGCGCCGCCTACGGCGAGGCGATCGACACGGCCGTCTCGTTCTCGAGCGCGATCGTCGACCAGGCCAGCGACATCCTCGACGGCATCGGGGTGGGCCGGCCCGGTGCGGTGCTCGCCCCGCTGGTGCGCAGCGCCGTCGAGAACGCGCTCGCGCGGCATGACCGCGGTGCGTACGTCGAGGGTGCCGATACGATCGACGAGGCCGATTCCGACTGGCCGCTGGGGGGTGGCGCGTGACCGGGTCCGCATCGGGCGTGCATGTCGTGCCCACCATCGCCGAACTGCGCGCGCGGCTCGCCGAGCGGCGCGCGGCCGGGGCATCCGTCGCCCTCGTGCCCACCATGGGCGCCCTGCACGCCGGTCACCTGGCACTCGTCGCGCACGCCCGCGAACTCGCCGACGTCGTCGTCGTGTCGATCTTCGTGAACCCGCTGCAGTTCGGCCCCGGCGAAGACCTCGACCGCTACCCGCGCACCCTCGACGCCGACGTCGAGGCGCTCGACGGCCTCGGAGTCGAGTTCGTCTTCGCCCCGACGGTCGCCGAGATGTACCCGCACGGCGCCATCGGCACGACGCTCGCGGCCGGTCGGGTCGGCTCCCTCTACGAGGGCGCCTCCCGTCCCGGACACTTCGACGGCATGCTGACCGTCGTCGGCAAGCTCCTCAACATCGTGCGCCCCGACGTCGCGGTCTTCGGCCAGAAGGACGCGCAGCAGGTCTTCCTCGTGCGCCGCATGGTCGACGACCTCGACGTGCCCACCTCGATCGAGGTCGTGCCGACCGTGCGCGAGGCCGACGGTCTCGCGCTCTCGAGCCGCAATCGATTCCTCGCCCCCGACCACCGCGCAGCGGCGCTCACGTTGAGCGAAGCACTCAGGGCAGCGGATGCCGCGGCGTCCGACGGCCTCGCCGAGGTGCTCGCCGAGGGTGCCGCCGCCTTCGGCGACCACGACGACGTGACCCTCGACTACCTCGTGGTCGTCGACCCCGAGACGTTCCTCCCGGTCGCCGACGAGGCGCGCGGCCCGGCCGTCGTGCTCGTCGCCGCCCGAGTCGGCGAGACCCGCCTCATCGACAACGCCGCCATCACGCTCGGCTGACTCGTCAGGTGCGCCCAAGTAGGCTGGTGCACGCACCCACGCAGTACAGACGGTACTGCCGCACGACGAGAGAGAACGATGGCCGAGAACCAGACGGATGCCACGCCCGAGCCCACTGCCGAGGAGATCTCCGAGCAGAAGGCCGTGCGGCTCGCCAAGCGTGAGCGGCTGAACGCGGCATCCGACGACCGTGCCTTCGGCGCCTACCCCGTGCGCCTGCCGATCACGGCGACCATCCCCGAGGTGCGCGACCGCTTCGTCGGGCTCGGCGTCGACGAGGCGAGCGGCGAGCAGGTCGGCGTCGCCGGTCGAGTCGTGCACTCGCGCAACACCGGCAAGCTCTGCTTCGCCACGCTGCAGGCGGGCGACGGCAGCCGCATCCAGGCCATGGTCTCGCTCGCCGAGGTCGGCGAGGAGTCGCTCGCGGAGTGGAAGGAGCTCGTCGACCTGGGCGACCACGTCTTCGTGGCCGGCGAGGTCATCACGAGCCGCCGCGGCGAGCTCTCGATCATGGTGAAGGAGTGGCGCATCGCCTCGAAGGCGATCCTGCCGCTGCCGAACCTGCACAACGAGCTCTCCGAGGAGATGCGCGTGCGCAGCCGCTACCTCGACCTGATCTCGCGCGAGCAGGCCCGCAAGAACGTGATCGACCGTGCGAAGGTCAACGCGAGCCTGCGGCGCACCTTCGACTCGCTCGGCTTCATCGAGGTCGAGACGCCGATGCTGCAGGTCATGCACGGCGGCGCCTCGGCTCGCCCGTTCGTCACGCAGTCGAACGCGTTCGACACCGAGCTCTACCTGCGCATCGCTCCCGAGCTCTACCTCAAGCGCGCCGTCGTCGGCGGCATCGAGCGCGTCTACGAGATCAACCGCAACTTCCGCAACGAGGGCGCCGACTCGACGCACTCGCCCGAGTTCGCGATGCTCGAGGCGTACGAGGCGTATGGCGACTACAACACCATCGCCGACCTCACGCAGCAGCTCATCCAAGACGCCGCGCTCGCCACGTCGGGCTCGCATGTCGTCACCTGGGCCGACGGCACCGACTTCGACCTCGGCGGCGACTGGGCCCGGATCTCGATGTACGACTCGCTCTCCGAGGCGATCGGCGAGACGATCACCTCGTCGACCCCGGTCGAGCGGCTGAAGCAGCTCGCCGACGACGCCGGCGTCGAGGTCGACCACCCGCTGCCCGGCAAGTACGTCGAAGAGCTGTGGGAGCACCATGTGAAGTCGGGCCTCGTGCGGCCCACGTTCGTCATGGACTTCCCGCTCGACACCTCGCCCCTCGTGCGCGAGCATCGCTCCATCCCCGGCGTCGTCGAGAAGTGGGACCTCTACATCCGCGGCTTCGAGCTCGCGACCGGCTACTCCGAGCTCGTCGACCCCGTCGTGCAGCGGGAGCGCTTCGTCGAGCAGGCGAAGCTCGCCGCCGGCGGCGACCCCGAGGCGATGCGCCTCGACGAGGAGTTCCTGCGGGCGCTCGAGTTCGGCATGCCGCCGTCGGGCGGCATGGGCATGGGCATCGATCGCCTGCTGATGGCCCTCACCGGCCTCGGCATCCGCGAGACGATCCTGTTCCCGCTGGTCAAGTAGGTCGACGAGAGAGCGGATACCGCGATGAACGACTACCTGCCGAAAGACGAGCTCGAACCCGAGAAGGACCCGAAGCGCCCGTCGAACACGCGGCTCGGCATCTGGCTCGTCGTCGGCGCGATCGGCCTCTACCTCGTGGTCTCGGGCATCTGGGGCCTCGTCACCGGCGGGTGACGAAGACCACTCCGCGGTAGCCCGCCTCGCCCCAGGCGACCATGCGGTCGAGATCGGACGCCGCGACGGGAAGGTCGTGGGTGTCGACCCACGTCTCTCCGTCGTCGGAGCTGATCCAGGGGTCCTGGATCAGGAAGACGCCGTCCTGGAACGCATGTGCCAGCACCCAGTGCGGGCCGGTCTCGCCGTGCATGGGCTGTTCGTCGATGAGGAGCAGCGCGAGTCGGCCGCTCGCGACCCGGCGCCCGATCTCGTCGATCGAAAGCCGCTCACCGCTCACCGTCACGCCCAGTTCGCCGGCCTGACGGCGCGAGTCTCCCTGCAGCTCGGCGCGGAAGGCGCGTTCGAACCCCTCGTAGCCCTCGATCAGCACCGGCCCCTCGGAGTCGAGGAACACCTCGACCCCGATCGAGTCGGGGAGGGTCTCGCGCATCACCACCGCGAGGCCGATCGGCTCGATCGCCGGGTAGTTGCTCGCCTGCCGCCAGAAGGCGAGCTCGAGGTCGTGGTCGGTGGCACGGTCGGCGACGAAGCCCTCGGCGCCGACCGCCTCGGCAGCGAGCAGGCCGGTCACCGCACCGCAGGTGAAGAGGGTGGTCTGCCCGTAGTACGACGGTTCGACATGGGGGAAGGCGCGGTGCCAGTGCACGAGGCCCCGTGTGCCGATCGTGCCGGGCGCCGATGGGTGGGGAGCGCGCAGATCGATGAATCCTCGCCTGCGCGCGGGCTCGGGTGCCTCGGCGTGCCCGGGCAGTTCCCACTTCAGTGCGGCGTCGCCGCGCGCCTCCGACGCAGCGATCAGCTCATCGAGCAGCGTGGCGGCAGCGGCGTCGTCGATCGCCCACAGGTCGACGATCTTCGTGGCCGCGGTGGAGGGCCGCCGTGTCGTGAGCGCCGCCGCGATCGGGCGCTCCCCGTCGCGCAGCACCCGGACGGTCGGGTCGTAGGGATGGCGCGGTCTCTCCCATGCTGCTGCGGCGTCGGCGCCGATCGCGTCGCGAAGGGCGCCCTCGAGCAGAGGCCCCCGCACTGCGGTGGAAGCGGTGTCGGTCATGGTCGTCCTCTCGGGCTGCGAAGCCGGGATCGGTGGGTGCGCCGGGTCATGCACGCGGGTTCTCGCGGTTCGCGGCGGCGACGAGGAGCTTCGTGTACTCCTCGGCGGGATTGCCGAGCACCTGTGCGCTCGGTCCGTGCTCGACGACCCGCCCCTGCCACAGCACCGTCACGGAGTCGGCGATCTGGCGCACCACGGCGAGGTCGTGGGAGATGAACAGGATGGCGAGCCCGAGCTCGTCGCGGAGCGTGCCGAGCAGTTCGAGGATCTGCGACTGCACCGAGACGTCGAGCGCGGAGACCGACTCGTCGCAGATCAGCAGCCTCGGGCGCGGGGCGAGCGCGCGTGCGATCGCGACCCGCTGCCGTTGGCCGCCTGAAAGCTCGGCAGGACGCTTCTGCGCGTGCTCCGCCGGGAGGCCGACGGTGGCGAGCAGGGCCGGCACCTCGTCGGCACCGCGGTGGGCGACGTGCAGCGCTTCGCGCAGGATCGACCCGACCGACATCATCGGGTTGAGCGACGAATACGGATCCTGGAAGACGATCTGCATCTGCTGCGGCGTGCGCGAGCGGCGCCCGGGCGCGAGGTCGGCGCCGTCGAAGGAGACGCGGCCGCCGTCCTCGCGCTCGAGGCCCGCGATGCAGCGGGCGAGCGTGGACTTGCCCGAGCCCGACTCCCCGACGATCCCGGCGATCTCGCCCGGGCGGATGGAGAGGTCGACCTCGTCGAGCACGACGCGCTCGCCGAATCGCTTCACGATCCCGAACGCGGCCACGAGCGGAGGTACGGGGGAGGAGCCGTCGTGGTCGACGCTGTCGGCGTCGATTCGCTGCACCGCCGCGAGCGCAGGGTCGGCCGCGATGAGGGCCCGGGTGTACGGATGATCCGGCGCGGACAGCACCCGGGCCGTGACACCACGCTCGACGACCTCGCCGTGCCGCATCACGAGCACCTCATCGGTGCGCCCGCGCACGAGGCCGAGGTCGTGGGAGATCAGCAGCAACGACATGCCGCGCGCTGCCTGCAGCGAGCGCAGCAGGTCGAGGATCTCGGCCTGGTTCGATGCGTCGAGCGCGGTCGTGGGCTCGTCGGCGATGAGCAGCTGCGGGTCGCTCGCGAGCGCCGCGGCGATCGCGACGCGCTGGCGCATCCCGCCAGAGAGCTCGTGCGGGAAGGCGCGGGCCACCCGGTCGGGCAGGTTCACCTCGGCGAGGCGGGCTGCGACCGCCGCGGCGAGTTCTCGCCGCTGCATGCGTCGCCCCGCCGCGGACTCGATGGTCCACTCGATCTGCGGACCGCAGCGGTGCACCGGCGAGAGGCTCGTGAACGGATCCTGCAACAGGAGCGACACGTCGCGGCCGCGGAGTGGGCGCCACGCGGCATCCGGTGCCGACAGCTCGTGCACGCGTTCGCCGAGCCGCAGCTCGCCCTCGGCGCGGAAGCCCGCCGGCAGCAGTCCGATGAGGCTCTTCGCCGTGAGCGTCTTGCCGGAGCCCGACTCGCCGATGACGGCGAGGGTCGAGCCCGGCTCGATCTCGAATGCGAGCGGGTGCACCATCGTTCCCGCCGGCCCGATCACCTGCAGCGCCCGGACTGCGATGCCGCTCATGAGGCGCCTCCCGCCCGGGTGAGACGTTGACCGAGCCAATCGCCCACGAGGTTCGCGGCGCATGCCACGGCGATGATCAGCGTCGCGGGCACGATCACCGCGGCGGGGTTGTCGAACATGATCGCCCTGCTGTCGGTGAGCTGGCGGCCCCAATCGGCGGTGCCGGGCGGCACCCCGACACCGAGGAACGACAGCGACGAGAAGGCCACCAGTGCGAAGGCGACGTTCAGCATGGCGTTCGTGATGACGAGCGACGAGACGTTCGGCAGGATGTGCCGGTACATGATGCGCCACCGCGACAGCGAGAGCATCTGCGCCGCTTCGATGTACGGACGGGCGGACTGCTCGAGCACGCCTGCGCGCACGATGCGGATGTCGGAGGGAGAGAAGAGCACGATGAGCAGCAGCACCGTCGTCCAGTAGCCGCCACCGAACACGCCCGACACGACGATCGCCGCGAGCAGCACCGGCAGCGCGAGCAGGAGGTCGGTCCATCGGCTGATGACGAAGTCGAGCCAGCCGCGTTCGAAGCCGGCGAGGGTGCCGAGCAGGATGCCGAGCAGCATCGAGCCGACGGCGACGCAGATCGGGCCGACGAGCGCGGAGGCGGCGCCCGCGACCGTGAGTGCGAGGATGTCGCGACCGAGTTCGTCGGTGCCGAGCGGGTGGCCGTCGCTGCCGGCGGGCATGAGGCTTCCGAGGATGTCCTGCTTCGTGGCGTCGGGGAAGAGGACGGGACCGGCGAGCACGGCGACGAGCGCCAGCGCGAGCACGCCGAGCGAGATGGCCACGGCGACCGGAACGCGGCGGCGGGATCGGAACTCCACGCCGACCGGGCCGAGCATGGTCGTCATGCCGGCACTCCCTTCGCGCGAACGCGGGGATCGAGCGCCAGGTAGGCCAGATCGGCGAGGAGGGCGATCACGGCGATGACGAGCGCGACCAGGAGCGTCAGCGCCTGCACCACGGCGAGGTCCTTGAAGAGCACGGAGTCCTGCAGGAGCGTGCCGAGACCCGGCAACGCGTAGGTGGTCTCGGCGAGCACGGTGCCGCCGACCAGGAAGGTGAGCACGAGGCTCGCCCCCGTCACGATCGGGATCGCCGCGTTGCGCAGGGCGATCGAGCGGGTCGTGCGCTCGGAGAGCCCGCGGGCGCGCGCCGAGACGACGTAGTCGGCGTCGAGTTCGCGCAGCATGGCGGTGCGGGTGAGCTTCAGGATGATCGCTCCGAGACCGAGGGCGAGGGTGATCGCGGGCAGCACCAGGTGGTACAGCATGTCGATGGGGCCACGTCCGCCGCCGTACACGGGGAAGATCGGCAGGTAGAACGCGAAGACGTAGAGCAGCAGGAGGCCGACGGCGAAGGTCGGCGCACTGAGTCCCACGATGCCCAGCGCACTGCCGGCCCGGTCGATCCAACCGCCCGCGTGCACCGCGCTCCGGATGCCGATCGGAATCGCCACGACGAGCGCGATCACGAACGCCAGCCCGCAGAGCGCGAGGGTGATGCCGAGCCGCGAGCCGATGGCGTCGGCGACCGGGGTCTGCAGGCGGATCGACTCGCCGAGGTCGCCCGTGAGCACGCCGCCGAGCCAGGTGAGGTACTGCAGCGGCAGTGGGTCGTCGAGGTGGTACTGCTCACGGATCGCTGCGACCGCTTCGGGTGATGCCGGGCGCGTGCCGAGCAGCGTCTTCACCAGGTCGCCGGGTGCGAGGTGCAGCATCGAGAAGACCACGATGGACAGGACGAAGAGGATCGCGAGGGTGCCGAGCACGCGCACCGCGAGCATCCGGCCGAGTGGCCGGAGTCGCGATGCGCGTGCCCCGCGGGTGTCGTTCGTCACGGCGCGGTGCGGTACAGCTGCGTCGGCCATGCGGAGATGAAGGCGAAGGAGCTGTAGTCGTCGAACCCGAGGTCCTTCGAGAACGCCGTCGCCGACTGTCCCCACCACAGCGGAACGTTCACGGCGTCGTCGGCCTGCAGCGTCTCGGCCTGCACGAGCAGGTCGATGCGCGCCGCCGGGTCGGACTCGGCGCCGGCCTGCGCCAGGAGGTCGTTGACCTCGGCGTTGTCGTACGCAGCGGGGTTGCCGGGGCCGAGCAGGTAGCTCGGCACCTCGGCCGGGTCGCCGAGCGTCGAGAAGTACCACATCATGCCGACGCCGTAACTCGACGACACGTCGAGGCTCGCGAGCCACTCCTCGATCGGCACCTCGCGCACGTTCAGCGTGACGCCGATCGTGGCGAGGTTCTCGGCGAGCGACTGCGCGGCGGTGCCGAGCTGGGGACCCGTCGAGGGGGTGAGGAGGTCGGTCTCGAAGCCGTCGGGGTGGCTCGAGGCCTTGAGGGCCTTCTCAGCGGCTTCGAGGTCGAAGTCGTACTGCGGGATGCCGGCGAGCACGTCGCGTGCCTCTTCGGCCGAGTAGGCGCTCCCGAGCGACTCGGGGGTCATGATGGCCGTCGCGGCTTCACCGTGGCCGCGGAGGAGCTTGTCGACCACGGCATCGCGGTCGACGGCGTGCGCGAAGGCCTCGCGCACCTTGGGGTCGTCGAAGGGCGCGAGTGTCGTGTTGAAGTAGAGGCCGACGTATGAGAGGTCGTTGACGTACTCGACCCGCATCGTGTCGAGCTTCTCCCACTGGCTCGACTGGGCGAGCGGCACGTTGAAGGCGACGTCGACATCGCCGGACTGGGCGGCGAGGAGACGGGTCGACTCATCGGGGATGAACTCGACGGAGATGTTCTTCACGGTGGGGGCCTCGCCCCACCAGGTGTCGACGCGTTCGAAGTTCACATGCGAATCCGGCACGAACTCGGTGACCCGGTACGGGCCGGAGCCGAGCAGCAGCGAGTCGGAGGTGCCGACCTCTCCGCCGTTGGCCTCCCAGAACGCCTTCGAGGTGATGAACGCTGCCCCGCCGGTCGACATGTTCGCAGCGAATGCGGCATCGGGCGTCGCGAGGGTGATCGTGACCTCCTGCTCACCGGTCTTCTCGATCGAGTCGACGTTGGTGAGGTAGTAGGCCAATCCCGGTGACGCGGTCTCATCGCGGGCCTGCTCGAGACTGAAGACGACGTCGTCGGCCGTCACCGGGGTGCCGTCCTGGAACGATGCGTCGTCGCGCAGCTCATAGGTGTAGGTGACGTCGTCGGTCTGCTCCCACGATTCGGCGAGCCCGGGCTGGATCCGGCCCTGGGCGTCGACCGAGACGAGGCCCTCCTGCGTGATCGAGGCGATGTAGTAGTTCAGGATGCCGGCCTCCTGGCCGACGTAGAGACTCGAGAGCGAACCGGGCAGCGCCACGGTGATGCTGTCGATCTCCTCCCCGGTGTCGGTGCCGCCGCCGGATTCGGGGCTGCCTGCGGCGCACGCGGCGAGCAGCAGCACACCGGCCGCGGCTGCGCTTGCACGCGCCGTTCTCGTGAGAGAGGAACTGACCATCTGCGAAGACTCCTGACTGGTTGGGGACGAAGGGAGCTGGCTCGAATAGGTGATGCGGAACGGCGCGGCCTGGAAGGGTGCCCGCTGCCCGCGCTGGTGCAGGCGGGTGCGCGTGCCCAGAATGCGGTCGACGGCGTCGGATGCCTCGCTGCGCGCGAGTTCTCGCAGCACGGCGTGGACCGCGGGGATGGCGGCCGCCTCCGGCAGGGTCGTCGCGTGCACTCGTCGGGTGAGGCGTGGACTGAGGGCGTGCACCTCGACCGTCGGGGGCAGGGTGACCGCTTCGAGCGCGCTCGCCGCGAGGAAGGTGATTCCGCTACCGCGCGCGACGAGCGAGACTGCGGCACCGGCGGTCGTGACCTCGTGCCGGATCGGCGACGCCGGGAGGGCGGCGATCGACGCGATCTCCGCAGTGCAGGTGGCCGCCCCGCCGATCCAGCCGTGCGCGGGCAGCGCGGAGAGTGCGACGATCGAACCAGGTGCCGACGACCCGTGCGGAACGAGCACGACGACGTCGTCGGCGAAGAGGAACCGGGAGCGGGTGCCGTCGCGTCGGTTTCGCACCGCGGTGCCGCCGGGTCCTTGGATTCGGTGCGTGATCGCGATCTCGGCCCCGCCCGTGCGAACGAGGTCGAGCGCGGCGTGCCGCTCGGCCTCGACCACGTGGATCTCGAGACCGGGCAGGTCGAGCTCGAGTCGAGCGAGGAGCGGCTCCACGACGGTGCGGAATCCCCCTGGATAGCTCGCGAGGCGAACGGAGCCCGCTCGGAGCCCGAGGAGCTCGGCGAGATCGGCCGCCGCCACCCCGACGCTCGCCTCGATCGCCGGCGCGTGTCGTGCGAGCAGCGCCCCCGCCTCGGTCAGCTGAGCCGACCGGGCGAGGCGTGTGACGACCAGGGTGCCGATGCGAGCTTCGAGCCGGTGCAGGTGCTGCGTGATGGCCGGCTGCGTGACGCCGAGCGCACGGGCGGCGGCGCTGATCGATCCGGTCTGCTCGATGGCCCGGAGGATCCGGAGGGAGTGGAGGTCGAGCGCGCGGGCGAGTGTCGAGGGGAGGACCGCTTCACGCCTTTCCATAACGAGATGTTATGGCGATACTCGTTTCGGCAGGATCACGAAGTGGTCACGGTTCGTCACCCGGACGACGGGGCCGACGTGCGAACCGTCGCACACGCCGCGCTCTGGGCAGGTTTCGAGGAATGCCGGGTAGTCTGGTGGTCCTATGGACGAATTCTGGGCGAACGCGATCTGGTCGCTCGCGCCGACCGTGCTCATCGGGCTCATCTTCTGGTTCGTGATGCGCGCCGTCATCCACGCCGACCGCAACGAGCGCAAGGCGTATGCCCGGGTCGAGGCGGAGGAACGAGCCAAGCTCGCCAAGCAGCGACCGGCAGCCTGACGGCATGACGTCGGAGCAGACGGCGCTCCTCTTCGCCGGCGTCGTCGTCGTGATCGACCTGGTCATCCGTGTCACTGCGATCATCGTGGTGCCCCGCAACCGCCGGCCCACCGCAGGCATGGCGTGGCTCCTCGCGATCTTCTTCCTCCCGTTCATCGGCGTGTTCTTCTTCCTGCTGATCGGAAACCCGAAGCTGCCGAAGCACCGGCGCGAGAAGCAGGCCGAGGTCGACCGCTACATCCGCGAATCGACGCACGGTGTCGAGCGGGTCAGCGACCCCGGCCATTGGCCCGGATGGTTCGAGGGCGTCGTGCGCCTGAACCGCAACCTCGGCTCGATGCCGCTCATCGGCTCGAACAGCGCGAGCCTCATCGGCGATTACCAGGGCTCACTCGATGCGATGACCGACGCGGTGCGCGATGCGAAGCGCTACGTGCACGTCGAGTTCTACATCCTCGCCCTCGACGCCACGACGGCGCCGTTCTTCGACGCGCTCGGTGAGGCGGTCGCACGCGGGGTCGACGTGCGCCTCATGCTCGACCACGTCGCGTCGCTCCGGGTGAAGGGCTACCGCAAGACCCTCAAGCGACTCACCGCAATGGGCGTGCGGTGGCAGCTCATGCTCCCCGTGCAGCCGCTCAAGGGCAAGTACCAGCGCCCCGACCTCCGCAACCACCGCAAGATCCTCGTCGTCGACGGCGAGGTCGGGTTCATGGGCTCGCAGAACATCATCGACCGCAGCTACAACAAGAGCAGCAACATCCGTCGCGGACTGAAGTGGAAGGAGCTCGTGGCGCGCGTCGAGGGGCCGATCGTGGCGGGCCTCGACGCCATCTTCGCCACCGACTGGTACCTCGAGACCGGCGAGGAGCCCGTGCGCGACCTCTCCGAGTCGCTCGACCAGCCCGGAGAGGCCCAGGACCTCGACTGCCAGGTCGTGCCGAGCGGCCCCGGGTATCCGAACGAGAACAACCTCAAGCTCTTCCTCGCGCTGCTCTACGCGGCTGAGGAGCGGATCATCCTCACGAGCCCGTACTTCGTGCCCGACGAGGCGATGCTGCGCGCCATCAGCGGCGCGACCCAGCGCGGCATCCACGTCGAGCTCTTCGTCTCGGAGATCGGCGACCAGGCGCTCGTCTACCACGCGCAGCGTTCGTACTACGAGGCGCTGCTCCGCGCCGGAGTGAAGATCTACATGTACAAGGCGCCGTACATCCTGCACTCCAAGCACTTCACGATCGACGACGACGTCGCAGTGATCGGCTCGAGCAACATGGACATCCGCTCGTTCGAGCTCAACATGGAGATCTCGCTGCTCGTGCGCGGGGCGTCGTTCGTGCGCGAGATGCGCGCCGTCGAAGACGGGTACCGTCGCGACAGCCGCGAACTGACCCTCGACGAATGGATGCGGCAACCGCTCCGCTCGACCGTGCTCGACAACCTCGCCCGGCTCTCCTCCGCGTTGCAGTAGCCGGCGGCACGCTAGGTGCGCGGCTTCAGGTGCACGGTCGGCAGCTCGGGTGCAGGCAGCGGAGCGCCGTCGTAGCCGGCCACGTCGCCGAACCGTCCGTCGGGGTTGTCGCGGCCGACCACGTCGGCCTGCCACTGCCGACGGAACTCCACGATCTCGTCGTGGTCGCGACCGATGAAGTTCCACCACATCACGAGTGCTTCGTCGAACGGCACGCCGCCGAGGAGGATAACGCGCACCGGGGCATCCGTCGCCCGAAGTCGCACACCCTCATGGCCGACCGGCAGGTAGCCGAGCTCGCTTCGCGCGAGCGTGGCGGTGCGGCCGGTCTCCGCGAGCGGCACGAGTCGCTCGGGGTCGTCGGCCTCGCCGTCGAGGGCTGCGATCGTCACCCCGACCGGGCCGAGGTCGACGAGCAGCCCGTGCTCGAACGAGGGGTCGAGCTCGATCCAGGCCTCGCCACCGGCCGGCAGCTCGATCTGGGCGCCGACGAGCGGTGAGAACAGCGAGACGGATGCCTCGGCCGCGACTCCGGGCAGCGTCCCGGCGAACACCCGCACGACCGCGTCGTCGACCGGCACCTCGTCGATCTCGGCGTGCTCGAAGAACGGCGCCACATGACGGGAGTCGTCGGGCAGCGCCACCCAGAGCTGCACTCCGTGCAAGCGGGTCGTCTGCGGAGTCGAGACCTCGGAGTGCGAGATCCCGCGACCGGCGGTCATCAGGTTCACCGCGCCGGGGCGCACCATCTCGTGGCTGCCGGTGCTGTCGCGGTGCTCGATCTCGCCCTCGAAGAGCCAGCTGACGGTCTGGAGGCCCGTGTGCGGGTGCGGCGGCACGACCATGCCGCCGGAGGTCGCGACGTCGTCGGGGCCGTAGTGGTCGGCGAAGCACCAGGCGCCGATCGTCGTGCGGCCGCGCTGGGGGAGCGTGCGGCGCACGTTCATCGCCCGCGGGCCGCCGAGGGGAACGTCTCGCGGCTGCAGCACGGCGATCGCGGGATCGGCCGCGGCCTCGGGCGGACAGAGCAGTTCAGCCGGGTTCCGCTCGAGGTTGCTCATGCCGAAAATTCTACGCGGGGCACCCGCGCGCGGCGTGGAGCCGACCGTTAGCATGACGGTATGGCTCCTTCGCTGCGTCTTCGTCGTGCTGGTCTCCTCGCCCTGGCGCTCTCGTCGGTGTTCCTGTTGTCGGCGTGCAACCCGCCGTCCGGGGCAGCCGAGAACTTCCCCGGCGTACCGACCGAGGCCGAGGCCGACACGGTCGACGTCGATTCGGGCACCGACCCGGCGGGCGACACCCACGAGATCCCCTCGTCCGAAGACGGCCCCGTGGCCGTGTGGTGGGCCGATGGCGGCCAGATCGCCCTCATCGTGTCGGGCAGCTCGACGTGCCCGGTGGTGGGCGAGCAGATCCGCGTGCTCGAGAAGGCCGGCGAGGGCAACCGCGTCGCGATCGACCTCGTCGAGCGGCCCGAAGACGAGATCTGCACGATGGACTTCGTACCGCACACCACGCTCTTCTGGACCCCGGTGACCGTCACGACGACCGAGCCGCTCGTCGTCGAGGTCGCCGACACCGAGATCACGATTCCCGTCAAGTGACGACCGTGACGTCGGCTGCGGGCCGCTGACGGGCATGTCGGCGTGACGCTTCTCGGCGGCATGGCCGAGGTGTTCCCGCTGATGCGAGGCGGTGGCGCCTTCTTGGTTGCGATCGGACTCGGCATCCTGATCGGGGCATTCGGCTCGCGCCGATGGCGCATCGTCTGGCTGATCGCGGGTGCCGCGACCGGCGTCGTGATCATGGCGGTCGGCGGGGCCACGAAGCTCATCTTCGCCGGGCTCCCGTCGCCGGCGATCTGGCAGTGGGTCGTTCTCGGCATCGCATTCCTCGTCGAGGGCTATCTCGTCAGCGTCGTCGTGCGCAGGTTCCCCGATCTCGACTCCCGCGAGTTCTGGATGTGGATGCTCGTCATCGTCGGAGCGCACTTCCTCATCCTCGGCTTCTCGCATGGCCCGATCTGCGCCCTGCTGGCGCTCGCCTGCGTGGCGAACGCCCTCGTCGGCCTGCGCATGCGATCGGTCGACTTCCGGGTCTTCTGGGCGATCGACGGTGTGCTGAAGATCGTGGCGGGGGCCGCGATGATCGCCGTCAGCTACGCCTGATCGACCGAGCGCCGGAGCACGAGCAGCTCTCCGATCTCGCAGTCGAGCACCTCGCAGACGGCCTGCAACGTCGAGAAGCGGATGGCGCGGGCCCGGTCGTTCTTCAGCACGCTGAGGTTCACGACGCTCACGCCGACGAGTTCGGCGAGGCGCGCCAGCGTCATGCCACGGGCGGCGAGCAGCTCGTCGAGCCGGCAGTGCACATCGGATGCCTCATCGGGCTCGGCCGGCGCCATCAGACGAGCCCCTCGGTGTCGCGGCGCAGCCGATCGCCGACGGTGAAGACGGTCGCGGCCATGGCCGCGATGAAGGCGAGGAAGAAGAGGGGCATCACGTCGACCGACATGACGACGTTGTCGAAGTCGCCGTCGCTGAGGCGGGCGAAGGCGCCGTTGGCGGCCATGTTGCCGAAGAACGGCACGGCGGCGAAGCCGATGGTGCCGGTGATGCCGGCCACGGCCACCAACGCGGTGTTGCGCCGGCTGAAGACCTGATTCCGCATGACCGACCAGCAGAGCAGCAGGAGGCAGGCGACGACGATCCCGATCGTCGCCGCGGCGATCACCTGCTGGATGATGAGCGACGCCCACGATGCGCCGGGGAGCGCGGGCACGGTCACGATCGCCCGGTCGAGCTCGACCGTCACCAGGGCGCCGTCGGGCCCGATCGGCGCTTCAGCGGTTGTTCCGGCGAACTCGGCGGCCACGGCGACGTCTCGGTTCGGCGCGACCTCGAGGATGCGCAGCACGGCTGCCGCGACACCCCACAGCGCGATGACCACGCCCGCGGCCATGAACAGCCAGAGGGCGACCGTGTCGGAGCGACTGATCGAGGGGGCGGTGGTTGATTGCATCGTGTTCCTAACGTTTATCGATACTAACGATAAACGTTATGTTAGGGCGATCGCACGGCCTCGTCAATGCTCGAACGTGATGCGCCCACGGCGAACAGGGCCCCACGGGGCATCCGCCTTGTTTACGCTCGTTGTATCGGCGCCCCTACCCAGCGGGGTCGTGAGGAGTAGAGATGTTCGAGAGATTCACCGACCGAGCCCGTCGTGTCGTCGTCCTGGCCCAAGAAGAGGCCAAGATGCTCAACCACAACTACATCGGCACCGAGCACATCCTGCTCGGCCTCATCCACGAGGGTGAGGGCGTCGCCGCCAAGGCGCTCGAGTCGCTCGGCATCTCGCTCGATGCGGTGCGCGAGCAGGTCCAGGACATCATCGGCCAGGGCCAGCAGCAGCCGACGGGGCACATCCCGTTCACGCCGCGCGCCAAGAAGGTGCTCGAGCTCTCGCTCCGCGAGGCGCTGCAGCTCGGCCACAACTACATCGGCACCGAGCACATCCTGCTCGGGCTCATCCGCGAGGGCGAGGGCGTCGCCGCCCAGGTCCTCGTGAAGCTGGGCGCCGACCTCAACCGCGTGCGCCAGCAGGTCATCCAGCTGCTCTCGGGCTACCAGGGCAAGGAGCAGGTGCAAGTCGGCGCGAACGAGCAGCAGACTCCGCAGGGCGGCTCGCAGATCCTCGACCAGTTCGGCCGCAACCTCACGCAGGCCGCTCGCGAGTCGAAGCTCGACCCCGTGATCGGGCGCGAGAAGGAGATCGAGCGGGTCATGCAGATCCTCTCGCGTCGCTCGAAGAACAACCCCGTGCTCATCGGCGAGCCCGGCGTCGGCAAGACCGCCGTCGTCGAGGGCCTCGCGCAGGCCATCGTCAAGGGCGAGGTGCCCGAGACGCTCAAAGACAAGCAGCTCTACTCGCTCGACCTCGGCTCGCTCATCGCCGGTTCCCGCTACCGCGGTGACTTCGAGGAGCGCCTGAAGAAGGTCACGAAGGAGATCCGCACGCGCGGCGACATCATCGTCTTCATCGACGAGATCCACACGCTCGTCGGGGCCGGTGCCGCCGAGGGTGCAATAGACGCCGCCTCGATCCTGAAGCCGCTGCTCGCCCGCGGTGAACTGCAGACCATCGGTGCGACGACGCTCGACGAGTACCGCAAGCACTTCGAGAAGGATGCCGCGCTCGAGCGCCGCTTCCAGCCGATCCAGGTCGCCGAGCCCTCGCTGCCCCACGCGATCAACATCCTCAAGGGGCTGCGCGACCGCTACGAGGCCCACCACAAGGTCTCGATCACCGACGGTGCCATCGTGGCAGCGGCGAACCTCGCCGACCGCTACATCTCCGACCGGTTCCTCCCCGACAAGGCGATCGACCTGATCGACGAGGCCGGAGCGCGCCTCCGCCTCTCGATCCTCTCGAGCCCGCCCGAGCTGCGCGAGTTCGACGAGAAGATCGCCGTCGTGCGCGCCGCCAAGGAGACCGCGATCGAGGAACAGGACTTCGAGAAGGCCGCCTCGCTCCGCGACGAGGAGAAGAACCTCCTCGGCGAGCGTCTGCGCCTCGAGAAGCAGTGGAAGTCGGGCGACGTCAAGACCACCGCGGTCGTCGACGAGGGCCTGATCGCCGAGGTGCTCGCGCAGGCCACCGGCATCCCCGTCTTCAAGCTCACCGAAGAGGAGTCCTCGCGACTCGTCTTCATGGAGAAGGCGCTGCACGAGCGCGTCATCGGCCAGGAGGAGGCCATCTCGGCCCTCGCCAAGACCATCCGCCGCACCCGTGCCGGTCTCAAGGACCCGAAGCGCCCGTCGGGCTCATTCATCTTCGCCGGCCCCACGGGCGTCGGAAAGACCGAGCTCGCCAAGGCCCTCGCCGAGTTCCTCTTCGACGACGAGGCGGCGATGATCTCGCTCGACATGTCGGAGTACGGCGAGAAGCACACGGTCTCGCGCCTCTTCGGCGCCCCTCCCGGATTCGTCGGGTTCGAAGAGGGCGGCCAGCTCACCGAGAAGGTGCGCCGCAAGCCGTTCAGCGTCGTGCTCTTCGACGAGATCGAGAAGGCGCACCCCGACATCTTCAACTCGCTCCTCCAGATCCTCGAAGAGGGCCGGTTGACCGATGGCCAGGGTCGTGTCGTCGACTTCAAGAACACGGTTATCATCATGACGACCAACCTCGGCACGAAGGACATCTCTGGCGGCCCCGTCGGCTTCCAGCTCGAGGGCGACTCGCGCACGGGCTACGACCTCATGAGCGGCAAGGTGAAGGAGGAGCTGAAGAAGCACTTCAAGCCCGAGTTCCTGAACCGCGTCGACGAGATCATCGTCTTCCCGCAGCTCTCCAAGCCTGAACTGCTGCAGATCGTCGACCTGTTCATCAAGCGGCTCAGCGAGCGCATGCTCGACCGCGACATGACGATCGAGCTGACGCAGTCCGCCAAGGAGCGGCTCATCGAGGTCGGCTTCGATCCGTCGCTCGGTGCCCGTCCGCTGCGCCGCGCGGTGCAGCACGAGGTCGAAGACCGCCTCTCCGAGAAGATCCTGCACGGCGAGCTCAACGCGGGCGACCACGTGCACGTCGACTTCAAGGACGGCGAGTTCCTCTTCACCACGACGCAGCGCGAGCTGCCCGTCGCGGTCGGCGTGAACACCGCCGCCGCGATCGGCACCGGTCCGGCGACGCCCGACCTGGCGGCCGCGTCGGGCGAGTAGCCGAGAACGACACGAAGGGGCGGATGCTGCGGCATCCGCCCCTTCGGCGTTCCCGCCGTCGCGCGGGAACGATGTCGTGCGGGAATACGATGTCAGGATGACCGAGTTCCACGTGCGCCGGGCGCGCACGAGCGATGTGCCGAAGATCATCGAGCTCGTGGAGCCACTCGTGCAGCGACGCATCCTGCTCGGCAAGGAGCGCGTCGACCTCTACGGTGCGGTGCAGGAGTTCCGCGTCGCCGAGACCGACGACGGCAGCCTGGTCGGCGCCGGCGCGCTGCACGTCATGTGGGAGGACCTCGGCGAGGTGCGCACCCTCGCCGTCGACGACGCGTGGCTCGGCCACGGAGTCGGCCATGCGCTGCTCGCTGCGCTCGAGGAGGAGGCCCGCGAGCTCGGTCTCTCGAGGCTCTTCTGCCTGACCTTCGAGACCGGGTTCTTCGGCCGCCACGGCTTCGTCGACATGGGGGCCGAGACCGTCGATCCCACGGTGTACGCCGAACTGGTGCGCTCGAACGACGAGGGCGTCGCCGAGTTCCTCGATCTCGCGCGGGTGAAGCAGAACACGCTCGGCAACACGCGCATGCTGAAGCTGCTCTGACGCTCGGTGCCGTCGTATGCACGTACTCGGCCGCTCGTGCGAGCTGAGACGCCGCTGAGACCTCGCTGAGACGAGAAACGGCACGCCGAGCGGGTGCCGCGGGCACGCGCATCCCGGCCGTACCCTGTGTGCATGTCGACGAACACACCGACCGGGCGGCAGTCACCGCAGGTGTACCGTCGTCGCCGCATCGTCGTGCTGATCGGCCTGCTCGCGGTGATCATCGCGATCGTGCTCGTCATCGTGCGCCCGGGGGCGAGCCAGGGCGAGGAGCCCGTCGCCTCGCCGAGCGCGGAGCCGTCGGCGGTGCCCGAGACGACCTCGATCCCGACGGAACCCACTGCGGCCGACGGCGACCCGTGCGCTCCAGAGAAGATCCTGGTCGAGGCGGTCACCGACAAGTCCTCGTACGAGCCGGGGGAGCAGCCGCAGCTCTCGGTCACGATCACGAACACCGGCAAGAACGTCTGCGTGCTGAATGCCGGGACGAACGCGCAGGTCTTCACCGTCACGAGCGGATCCGAGCAGTACTGGACGTCGACCGACTGCCAGGTCGACGCCATCGACGCCGAGGTCTCCCTGACGCCGGGCACTCCGGTCAGCTCGAGCGTGCCGATCATCTGGGACCGCACGTACTCGACGCCCGAGACCTGCAGCGGCGCGCGCGAAACGGTGCCGGCGGGCGGCGCGTCGTATCACCTCGCGGTGACGGTCGACGGCTTCGCGTCGGCAGAGCAGAGGCAGTTCCTGCTCTACTGAGCGGCGCGACTCGGGTGCCCGCCCTGCGTACCGTGCGGGTAACCCGCGAACGCCGGAGTCGACCCCGCCGGAGGGTCGAAGTGCACGAGTGCGTTGGCCGCCTCGAGTGACGGCGCCGATGACATGAGTCGCTGCTCGGCCGGGTCGAGCGCCCACTTGACGACGAGGTAGACGTCGCCGCGCTTCACATCGCGATAGCGACGGATGATCGCCTTCGGCAGGGCCGGGTCGTTGCGCACGCACAACCAGGTGTCACCGTCGAATCGGATCGGTTTCGGGAGGCTGCTGGGCACTGGGCTCCTTCTGAGAGGAGCGCGCCGGCCCGCGCGAGTTAATTCGATGGTACGAGCGCCCCGCGACAGGATCACAGGGCGAGATTGCTTCGATGGTACGAGCGCCCCGCGACAGGATCACAGGGCGAGATTGCTTCGATGGTACGAGTGCCCGGCGACATGGTCGCGGGGCAGGAATCGGTGAATGCGCCGGCGCCGTGGGGTCAACGAGAACGCCGTCGTCTTCGTCGACACCTCGGACCCTCACGGTCCGGCACAGACATCTTAGGTCGCTTTCCTCGGAAGTCCACATCCGATTCCGGCCATGCCCGGAAGCCGGCGATCGGATGCCTCGGAGTGCGCCGTCGGCGGACGGAGGCGGGCCCCGCGGCATCCGCTCGGTACCCTTGTGGAATGGCAGGAAAGGCACGACGGAAGCAGGCGGCTGAACCCGTGGAGTTCCGTTCGCAGGCGCTCGCAGAGGCACTCGAACGGCAAGACATCGCGGCGGTCGCACTGGCGCTGCGCCACGGCAACACGGTGGTGCCCCTCGTGAAGCCGGGGCCGCGCGACAAGCCGCTCGACGGCGGCGAGGTGTGGACCTACCGCGACCCGAAGACGGGCGATGTCGCACTGCTGCTCTTCAGCGATGCCGCGAACAAGCCCGAGAACCTGCCGCCCGCGGTGGGCCTGCAGAGTCCGGCGTGGTTGCGCACCTTCCTGAAGCGGCACGAGTCGACGATCACCACGGTGTTCCTCGACATCGCGGGGCCGCACCCGATGCAGGCGCCGCCCGCCGAGCTGCTGAAGGCCCTCGAGGCCTAGGCCTCGGCCGAGGCGCGTCGAGTGAGCCCCCGGTCAGCGCAGCTCGAAGACCCGGATGCAGACGAATCCGGGCTCGGGCCTCGCCATGCCGATGAACTGCCGCTCGGCGAGCCACCGGTGGGCCGCGGCATCCGTCTGGAAGACCGGTGCGGTCCGGTAGTAGAGCTCCTCCTCGGGGACCTGCTGCCCGGCCGCCATTCGCTGCTCGAGCTCGTCTGAGGCAACGTAGTAGCCGCGGTTCACGACGTCGATCACCGTGCCGTCATCGGCCTCGAGGAGGTACCGCGCATCGAGCTGCGTGACGTCGCCACGCGCGACCCACCAATCGCCGCCGCCGGGCAGCACGCGGCCGTTCAGTCGGGGGCCGGTGACGGTTCCGCCCGTGATCGGCGTGAAGCCCAGGGCTTCGGATGCACCGTGGCCGATCCGACGTTCGAGATCGACCTCGACCCGCAACTCGAAGACGAAGACGAGGCTCGGTTCGAGCAGCGTGCTCATCGGGTCGCTCCGCGGATGGCCGCTGGTGCGTTCGGCGTGGTGTTCATGGCGCTCCTTCGCGTTGCATGCCCAACGGTATCGGCACGTCGAACACTCGGCCGCCTGACCGCTTGACCCTGCACCGTGGTTCACGGTCGACACTGGCGGCATGACCGCAACCGCAACGCCCTCAGCCCTGCTCCCGTCCGACGGCTCCTTCCAGCGCGTTCGATGGGGGCGCGCCGGCGCCGTCTACGACCTCATCGTGACCGTCGGGTTCGCCACGCCCTTCACTGCGCCGCTCCTGCTCGCCCTGACCCGGTCGCTCCACGACGCCCTGGACCTGCCGGGTGCGCTGCTGCCCGAGCTCGACCCCACCGCGCTCATGTTCACGAGCATGTTCGGCACCGCGGTGACCATGTGGGCGTTCGCACGGATCCTCCGCCCTGAGTGGCGATTCATCGCGATCGACACGGCCGGGCGAGCGGTGTTCTCGCTTTGGATGATCTGGGCGCTGTTGAATGGGCAGAGCGCGACGATCGTCGTGTTCCTGATCGGGGAGGTGACATGGCTGATCCTGCAGCTCAGCGGACTGCTCCGACTGCGTCGCCGCTGACGACCGGCCCGCTCGCCGGTGCGTCGGGCGTCGCAGTGAGCACGCTCCGGTTCTACGAGCGGCAGGGGCTGCTCGCGCCCGAGGGGCGCTCCAGCGGTGGCTACCGGCAGTACTCGCCCGACGCGGTGCGGCGGGTGCGGTTCATCCGTCGCGCCCAGGAGCTCGGGTTCACCCTGCGTGAGGTGCGAGACGTGCTGGCGCTCTCGGACGAGCCCGAGCGCATCGTGCTGGACGACGTCGCGGAACAGGTCGCCGACAAACTCGCCGAACTCGATCAGCGCATCGCCGACCTGCGCGGCGTGCGGGCGGCGCTGGCCCTCCTCGTCGAGTCGGGTCCGGTGCATCCGACGTGCCCGGTGATCGACGCCATCGTCTGAGCGGATGCTTCGGCGAGCCGGTGGCGGCTCGGTGAGCCGGGTCGCTGCCTAGAAGGCGGCGTCGAGCTCGCGCTCCCGCGGGCCGGTCGAGGCCATCATGGCTCGCTGCACGGCCGCGTGCACGCTGCCCGCCTCGACGTCGAGGATCGTCGTGTAGCCGAGCCGCTTGGCCTCTGCGCCGCGCTGCTTGGCCGCGGTGACCGGCCGCACCTCGCCGGCGAGGCTGATCTCGCCGAACGCCGCGAGCTCGTGGGGCACCGCGCGGTCGCGCATGGCGGAGGCGATGGCCACGGCGATGGCCAGGTCGGCGCCGGGTTCTGCGAGTCGCACGCCGCCGACGGTCGAGACGTAGACGTCGTGTTCGCCGAGCGACTTGAGCCCAGCACGGCGCTCGAGCACGGCGATGATCATGGCGACGCGCGAGGGGTCGACCCCGTTGACGACGCGGCGCGGCTGCGGGGCCTTCGTGGAGACCACGAGCGCCTGCACCTCGACCGGGAGCGCCCGCCGCCCCTCGAGGGCGACGGTGACGCACGTGCCGCTCACGGCGCTGCGACCGCTCGAGAGGAAGAGGCCCGATGGGTCGGGCACCTCGGCGATGCCGTCACCCGTCATCTCGAAGCAGCCGACCTCGTCGGTGGGGCCGAACCGGTTCTTGAGGGCCCGTACGAAGCGAAGCGACGTCTGCCGGTCGCCCTCGAACTGGCACACGACGTCGACGAGGTGCTCGAGCAGGCGAGGGCCGGCGATCGAGCCGTCTTTCGTGACGTGGCCGACGAGCAGCACGGGCAGTTGCCGCTCTTTCGCGACGCGGATGAGCGTCGATGCGACCTCGCGCACCTGGCTCGGCTGCCCGGGCAGGCCGTCGGAGAGCGATGACGAGACCGTCTGCACCGAGTCGACGATGAGTAGAGCGGGGGAGACGGCGTCGACCTGGCCGAGGATCGTCGCGAGGTCGGTCTCTGCGGCGAGGTAGAGCTCGTCGTGCAGTGCTCCGGTGCGCCCGGCACGGAGTCGCACCTGGGCGACCGACTCCTCTGCCGTGACGTAGAGCACGCGGCGACCGGTGCCGGCGACGCGTGCCGCCACTTCGAGGAGGAGCGTCGACTTGCCCACGCCGGGCTCGCCGGAGAGCAGGATCGCCGCGCCGGCGACGATGCCGCCGCCGAGCACCCGGTCGAACTCGCCGATGCCGCTCGGGCGGTGCGCGGCGTCTTCGGTCTGCACGTCGACGATCGACTTCGCGGTGCGAGCCTCGCCGAGCTGCACGGCCTGCACGGCGCGCACGATGCCGGTGGCCTCGGCCACGTCGACGACGGTGCCCCACTGCTGGCACTCGCCGCATCGACCGGCCCACTTGAGGGTGCTCCAGCCGCATTCTGAGCAACGGAACGTGGAGGTGGAGCGGGCCATGCCCCGAGACTAGCCGCGGCCGCCGACAGTGGGCGCTCGGCGCGGCGACCGGGATCCACACGCTGGCCGCCCGCTGGCCGTCGGCGTAGCCTGAGCGGCGTGCGAGCGGATGTCGACGTGCTCGTGATCGGAGCCGGGCAGGCCGGGCTCGCGGTCAGCCACGGGCTCACGGGCTCGGGCGTCGACCACGTCGTGCTCGAGCGCGAGCGTGCCGGCGCCGCCTGGGCCGCGCGGTGGGACAGCTTCCGGCTCGTGACACCGAATCACGTCATCGGCCTGCCGGGCGGCGAGTATCGCGGGGAGGACCCCGACGGCTACCCTCGATCGCGAGGAGATCGGCGCGCACCTGCGCGACTACGCGCGCTCGTTCGGCGCACCGCTCGTGGAAGAGGCCGACGTCGCGTCGCTTCGCGGCGAGGGCGGCGCCTTCGTCGCCGAGACGTCGGCGGGCGGCATCCGTGCCCGTCGCGTCGTGGCGTGCACCGGCGCCTACCAGCGCGAGCATCGCCCGGCGTTCATCGACGAGATCGCGCGCGAGGTGCCCGTCGTCGGGGCCACCGAGTACCGCGCGCCCGCCTCGCTGCCGGGCGGAACGGTGCTCGTCATCGGTGGCGGTCAGTCGGGCTGCCAGATCGCACACGAGCTCGTGCAGTCCGGTCGCGAAGTCGTGCTGGCTGCGAGTCGGGCACCGGCGATGCCGCGTCGCGTCGACGGACGCGACATCATCGACTGGCTCAGCGACCTCGGCTTCTTCGAGCACACGCTCGCGGACATGCCGTCACCGACCGTGCGGCTGGCATCGAACCCGCTCATCTCCGGGGCGAACGGCGGGCACGAGGTCAACCTCCGGGCGCTCGCCGCGATCGGGGTCGGGCTGATCGGCCACGTCATCGGCGTCGACGGCGCACGTGTGCGAGCGGCCGACGACCTCGCCGAATCGGTCGCCGTCGGCGACGGTGCGTTCACCGAGGTCTGCGCGGGGATCGGGCGCCTGTGCGACTCTCGCGGCCTGCCGGTGCCCGAGCTGCCGGAGCCGCCTGCGACCGAACTCGCCGCCGCGCCGCCGCCGCTCCTCGACGATCTCGGGGTCGTCGTCAACGCCGTGGGGTTCCGACCCGACTACGGCTGGATCGCGATGCAGGGGATCGTCGACGACATGGGCTTTCCGCTGCAGGAGGACGGGGCGAGCACTCGCGTGCAGGGGCTGTTCTTCGTCGGCGTGCCGTGGATGCGGACGCGCCGGTCGCCGCTGCTGCTCGGCGTCGGCGAGGACGCCGAGCTCGTCGTCAGGCGGCTCGCCGCTCGGTGATGCCGCTGAGCGAGCTCATCGCCGCTCGGTGACGCGACCGCAGCACCGCCGAGAGCGCCGGACGGAAGGCCCCGGCCCACACCGCGTAGCCGTGATCGTTCGGGTGGAACATGTCGCGCGCGAAGTGCGTCAGGATGCCGCGGAGACCCTGGCGCCGAGTGGCGTCGTGCAGCGGCGCCACGACGAGGCCGTGCTCGCGGGCGGCGGCGCGCAGCATCCGGTTCGCCTCGGCGACCTTGCGCTCGTTCTGCGGAAAGTAGAAGCACGGCAGGTCGGCCACGACGGCATCCATCGGCAGCTCGGCGAAGATCGAGCGGATGTTGCGGTCGAATCGCACCGGATCCCAGTCGGCGATGTCGTTCGCGCCGATCGAGACCGTGACGACATCGGGCCGAAGAGCGCGGAGGTCGCGGAACCGCGGCAGCTGGTCGCGCACCGCGAGCGACGTCGTCGCGCCCGACACGCTGAGGTTCA
Source organism: Agromyces sp. NPDC056389 (assembly GCF_042262385.1). Lineage (NCBI taxonomy): Bacteria > Bacillati > Actinomycetota > Actinomycetes > Micrococcales > Microbacteriaceae > Agromyces > Agromyces sp. NPDC056389. Next base: position 1,444,605 of record NZ_JBHJPN010000001.1, on the reverse strand, counting down.
CGACGCGCACGCTCCGGCCCGTCGTCTCGCGCAGTTCGTCGGCGATCTGGCCGACGTAGCTGCGGTCGGGCCGGGAGGCGCCGATGCCCTGGGCCGCGCTGTCGCCGATCGCGACGTAGAGCAGCTCGCCCTCGGCCTTCGCGTGGTCGCGCCACCACTTCGAGTGGATGGGCAGCGTCTCGTTCAGGGTCGACCGGTTCTCGCGCACCCGTTCACGGAACGGCCGCACGCCGAAGCTGCCGAGCACGGTCGACGCCGCGAGCCGGGCGCCGGCGGTGAGGCTCTGACGCGGGGCGTCGGCACGGGAGATGGGGGAGACGGTCACGAGCAGAACGTATTCCTGCACGCTTCGCGTGAGCTGCATGTCGGCTGAGCGTCGGCTGAGGCACCCGCTCGTTTTTGTTCTTGCGACTTCGTCGTCTACGATTGCTCTCGGTACCGTGTCCGAGCGGCCGAAGGTGCAACTCTCGAAAAGTTGTGTGGGTGAAAGCCCACCGTGGGTTCAAATCCCACCGGTACCGCCACGAGAAACGCCCCGTGATCCGAGCAATAGCAAGGGTCCGGGGCGTTTCTGCTTTAAGCCGGCACTGGCTCTGGCCACATTCTGGACGCTGACCGCTCGTGCGTCACAGGCGGGAACATCGATGCCGCCGCATTGGCATCGATGGCGCCGTGGGCTTCCGGTCTGTACCGCAGCGATGGAACCCTTTGGGCCTTGCACACATCCCTTGGTCTGCACGGCTCGCCTCAACCTCTACACCGGGAACGGAGTGGGGGCAGTGGGCGAACGCGAACGGCGGATTCGTCGGCTCCGGCTTCCAATGCTTCCAGACGCTGACAGGGCCGGGCGACTTCAATGGTGACGGAAACGTCGACATGATCGGCGCGACTCCCACGGGTCTCATATACCTCTATCGCGGAAATGGTGCCGGCGGCTGGATTCCCGGGTCCTCATCGGATCGAGCTGGTAGCCGAATAGACGGCCCAACGCCTGAGAAGGCCCCTCTCGCCTTCGGGCGGGAGGGGCCTTCGTTCGTATCAGCTTGATTCGGCCTGCCGCAAGAGTGAACCCCCTGATGCGCTGGCGGTTGGGGCGAGGTGAGAATCGGTTCACGTTTTACCCCCAAAGGAGGGCAGTGTGCAGGACGAAGCATCGAAACCTCATCTATCCAGACGGACGCTCCTAGGAGCTGTCGGCGCAGGGGCTCTCGGGCTTGCTGTGTCGCAGATCGCTGACATCTCATATGCATGGGGCGGCTACTCCAACGGATACATCCCGCTAAGTGCGATGACCAACGTGAACTACCCAGGAGTCAGCTACTGGTCATGGTCTTCCAATCCAGCCGACGGCGCAGTCGGTGGGGTGTACATGGAACCCGCGGCCGGTGCGGCGCTCGTCGCAATGCTCACGGCTTACCACAACGAGGTCGGCGGCTACCTCAACGTCAACGAGGGATACCGCAGCTTCGCCGGCCAGCAGTACTGGTCGAAGCATTCAGAAGGAACCGCTGCGCCTGGGTATTCCAACCATGGGTGGGGTCAAGCGTTCGACTTTGATCCCGGACTGCTCACTCGATCGCAGCACAGTTGGGTCATGGCCAACCGGGCCCGGTTTGGGTACGACTATCTCGGCTCCGGCGTCTTCCAAGAATTCGACTGGATGCACTTCAACTACACGGGGGCCCCCACAGGGCCTTCCACCGAACACCCGCAACCGAAAGAGGAAATCGACATGCTCATCATCCAGTTCCGCACCGGCCTGCAGGTCGACGGAAAGTCGCTCGACTACTCGGTCTGGGCCATCTCGGGCAAGGGCCTCCGGATGCTCACCTCGACCGCGTGGAACGCCGGCGGCGCGGAGCTCGCCGCTGCATACGGCGGGCTGAGGGTGATGGGCGACAACGCGTTCTCGCGGGTGCTCGACGCGAACAACATCCCGTGGACGAAGGTCGAACAAGCCTTCCGCAGTCTCGCCTTCGTCGCCGCGTAGACAACTCGCCCGCGCCACGCCGCCTTCGGACGCCCCGCTGAAGCCTTCAGCGGGGCGTCCTTGCATTCCCGGTGCCTGAATCTGTGCCGGCTTGAACATGGACTGCAACGCCGCGGTGATCCATTCGAGAGCCCGGAGTTTAGACCTCATCCGGAGGGGTTCCTCCGGCTCCCGTCGCTTGGCGTCATGAGGCGGCGCAGTGGTCGCCCGGCAGCCAGAATGTCTGCGAGCCATCCCTTGGTTCCACGCACCGCGACGACCCCTACTCGTCGCGGTGCGGGCACCCTCCCTGGTGTGTATGTCCGGTTTGGTGTCAACGGGTCTGCGTGCGACGTCGAATTGGACGAAGGTCGGCGTTGAGCAGCCTCATGGATGCGGCGTTTCCCCTTCTTGCCCGCTTCATCTGGGAATACGAGGAAATGACGCGGGGGTCATCAGGGTCGTGAGCGAAGCTCGCTATTTACTCCGGCGCGGGGACGTGCCACAGTCGAAGTGGTGCTCCCGACGCGAGAGCATCACGATCGGGGATCCATCATGCGAGGAACCAAGACGTCGTTCGCCGTGCTCGTCGTCGCGAGTGCACTGCTCCTCTCCGGCTGCGGCGCGGGCGGGGGCAGGTCCTCGTCGGGCGCCGCCGGAGCGTGCGAGACCCTGCAGGACGCGCTGCGGGATGTCTCGAACGGAGCGCAGAACGCCCTCAACGGGGTCGGCAGCCCCGACGAGATCCAGGCCGACCTCGAGGACTATGCGTCGCGTGCCGCTGAACTTGCTGAGAAGGCGGACAGTCCCGAGGTGGCCGACGCGCTCGCCGCGGTGGACGAGAAGCTGAGCGAGGCCGCTTCGTTCGCGGCGACGATTCCCACCGATGCCGACGGGGAGATCGCGCCCGACCCCGACGCGCTCGCCGAGCAGCAGGCCGCGATCCAGGAAGCGGCCGACAAGGTGAAGGCGGTCTGCGTCGAGCCCAACGATTCCGGCGGCGGGTACTGAGCGTCGCTCGCGTCGATCGTCACGCCTCGGGCGTCGGCGGCGCGCCCGACGCCTCGACCTCGCGCTCCTCGCGTGAGTGCACGAGCTTCAGCCCGATCACGCATGCGATGATGCCGGCGAGGAAGAGCACCTTCAGCACGCTCGCCGACTCGCCGCCGAAGGTGATCGCATAGGTCACGGTGAGCGCCGCCCCGAGCCCCGTCCAGACGGCGTAGGCCGTGCCGATCGGGATGCCGCGCATCGCGAAGGCGAGCCCGGCCATGCTGCCGACGAGGGCGACGAAGAACACGATGGTCGGAACGAGCTTCGAGAATCCGTCGGAGTAGCCGAGGGCGGTCGCCCAGACGGCTTCGAGCACGGCGCTCACGATGAGGATCGGCCAGTACATGTCAGGCCTCCCCGACGAGCTTCAGACCGATGACGCATCCGATGATGCCGAGCAGCAGCAGCACCTTCACGACGCTCGCTCGCTCGCCGCCGAAGATCATCGCGTAGGCGACGGTGAGCACGGCTCCGATGCCGACCCAGACGGCGTAGGCGGTGCCGACGGGGATGGTCGTCATCGCGAACGCGAGGCCCGCCATGCTGAGCACGAGTGCGACGACGAAGAGCGCCGTCGGCCAGGGACGGCGGAAGTTCTTCGACGCACCGAGTGCCGTCGCCCACACGGCTTCGAGCACGCCCGACGCGATGAGGATCACCCAGTCCATCTGCGCGCCCCCGTCCGTTCGGTCAGCAGGTTCAATTCGCCCCGCCGCCGAGGTCGCCGAAGAGGAACCCCGACTCGCGCTCGCGCGCTCGGCGTTCGATCTCCATCGGGTCGAGCTCGACGTCGGCGTCGTCGCCGGCGGCCGACCCCGACTCCGACGCCGGCGCGTCGGCGATCACCGGCACGGCCGTCGCCTCCTGCTTCAGGCGCTGCTTCGCGGTGCGCTCGACGAGCACGGGCACGAAGTCGCGCACGGGGTTGCCCTCGAGTTCGAGGTGGGCGGCTTCGACGACCGCGGCGACGTGGTCGCGGGGCAGATCGGGGAACCGGCCGACGAGTCGGTCGATCACTTCACCGACGGCGCGTGCTTCCTCCGTGTGGTCCATGTCGCAAGTCTCACTTCCGCAGCGCGGTGCAGCAAGACCCAGTTGCGGACCCGATGGCGCCGAGTCACCACCCGCTGCGGGTCGGCGTGTGGCCGTCGCGCGCGTCATCGGGCATCGGCATCTCGGCGCGAAGCCCGAGCAGGCGGATCGGACGGTCGGGTTCGATGCGGGCGACGAGGTCGAGCGCACGTGCGAGCACCGTCGCGCGGTCGCGCGTCGACGGGATCTTCTTCGTGAATACCTTGGTGATGAACGGCGCGTACCGGACCTTGAGCGTCAGGCCGATCACCGGCCGGCCCTCGGCGGCGACGTCGTCGAGCACGTGTGCGACGAGCTCGCGCACGGCATCCTCGACCTGGTCGGGCTCCGTGAGGTCCTGCTGGTAGGTCGTCTCCCGGCTGTGGCCGCGCGCGACCCACGGCGTGTCGTCGACGACATCGGAGCCGGCGCCGCGGCCGAGCTCTGCGTACCAGGGACCCATGCGCGGGCCGAACTCGGCGGCCAGCGCATCGAGATCGGCCGCGGCGAGTTCGGCGACCGTCGTGATGCCGAGCCCGGCCAGCCGCCGGGAGATCTTCGTGCCGACGCCCCAGAGATCGATGGTCGGCCGACCGCCCATCACGTCGAGCCAGTTGCCCGCAGTGAGCCGGTACATCCCGCGCGGCTTGCCGAACCCCGTCGCGACCTTGGCGCGCACGAGCGTGTCGCCGATGCCGACACTGCAGTGCAGGCGGGTGCGGTCGAGCACCGCGCGCTGGATCCGCCGGGCGTACGCCTCGGGGTCTGCCGTCTCCACGCCGACGAATGCCTCGTCCCAGCCGAGCACCTGCACGATCGCGCCCGGCTGCACGCGCAGGGTCGCCATCACGGCGGCGGATGCCTCGGCATACGCCTCGGCGTCGACCGGCAGGATCACGGCATCGGGCGCCTTGCGGGCGGCGATCCGCAGCGGCATCCCGGAGCCGACGCCGAACTCGCGCGCCTCGTACGAGGCGGTCGAGACGACCGCGCGCTCGCTCGGATCACCGCGACCGCCGACGATGACCGGCCGGCCTGCGAGCTCGGGGCGGCGCAGCACCTCGACGGCCGCGACGAACTGGTCGAGGTCGACGTGCAGCACCCATGACGTGCGGGTCACCCCACCAGTCTGCACCGCATGGCACGGTGTTAGCGTGGTTGACCGGCCCGCGGCATCCGAGCCCGGCAGGAACGAAAGCGAGCTCGCGTGCAGCAACCGGTCGAACTCGGCGACGGCCTCGTGTTCCGAGAACTCGCTCCCGGCGACGGTCCAGCGCTCGCCGCGGCCTATTCGCGCAATCGCGAGCACCTGGCGCCGTGGGAGCCGGCCCGCAGCGAGGAGTTCTTCGACGTCGAGACGCACCGCCGAGATGTCGAGGCCACGATCCTCCGCTTCGAGGCAGGCCTCACGGTGCCCTTCGTCATCGTCGACGGCGACGAGATCGTGGGTCGCATGAACCTCTCCGACATCGTCCGCGGGGCGTTCCAGAACGCCCATCTCGGTTACTGGATCGACGCACGGTACAACGGGCGCGGACTCGCGACGATGGCGGTCGGCCTCGCCGTGCACGCCGCGAAGGGAATCGGCCTGCACCGGGTGCAGGCCGGCACGCTCGTGCACAATGCAGCGTCGCAGGCGGTGCTGGCCCACAACGGCTTCGAACGATTCGGCCTCGCCCGCCGATACCTGCGCATCGCGGGGGAGTGGCAGGACCACGTGCTCTTCGAGCGGTTGCTCGACGAGTAGCCGAGCACGGGTGTTAGCGTTGATGCACACGGCGCGCGAGCACCTCGCGAGACGCCGTGAGCCGAGACGGTCGAGACGCAGGGAGGAGCCGTCGACATGATCGAACTCCTCGTCGCGCTCTTCCGCGTCGCGCAGGCCTCGCTCGAGATCGCGCTCGCCTCGAACGCGCAGATGTCGGTCGTGCTCGTCGGCGTCGTCGGCGCTGCCGCCGTCGCCGTGGTGGTCGTCGCCTGGCAGTCGCTGCCCGCGATGGTCGCAGCGGACGCGAGCGGTGCCGCCACCCGGTTCCGGCAGACTGCCGACCCGTGGCGCCTCCTCGCCCAGAGCGACCCCGACGCCCCCGGGCGTGCGCGCCCCCGGGCGCCGACACGCGGCCTCGCGGCCGCGTAGCGACACTCGACCGATCAGCACGGCACCCATCCGGGCCCGTGCACCGCCCGCTCGGGCGCGCCTTCGGAGACTCCTCGCGGCCAGACGGATCCAGCCATCCCTCTCGACCGCAAGGAACATCTCTTGGACCTCTACGCCTTTCCGCCCATCGCGGGCCTCCTCGACGGCGCGCATGCCGTGCTCATGGCCCTCGCCGCCCTGCTCGAACCCGTCATCGGCATCGCGAGCGCCGCGGCGGCCGTCGTGCTCGTGACGCTGCTCGTGCGCGCAGCGCTGATTCCCGTCGGCTTCTCGCAGGCCAAGGCCGAGCAGACCCGCTCTCGCCTCGCCCCGAAGCTCGCCGCGCTGCAGAAGCAGCACAAGAACAATCCCGAACGCCTGCAGCGCGAGACGATGAAGCTCTACGGCGACGAGGGCACGACGCCCTTCGCCGGCTGCCTGCCGATGCTCGTGCAGGCCCCGATCGTCGGCGTGATCTACGCGCTCTTCATCCTGCCGACGATCGCCGGGCACCCGAACGCCCTGCTCGAGCAGACGTTCTTCGGCGTGCCGCTCGGGTCGAGCCTCGCCGGCCAGATCGCCGCCGGCACGCTGACCCCGAGCGCGCTCGCGGTCTTCGGCGTCGTGATCGCGGGCATCGCCGTGGTCGGCGAGCTCACACGCCGCGTCTTCCAGCCGAAGCCGCCCGCCGGCGGGGCCGTCGCCACGAGCCGAGCGGATGCCTCGGCGCCGGGCGATGCCGCCGCGGCATCCGCTGCACTGCTCGCCGGACCGGGCATGGCCCGCGCGCTCGGCGCCCTGCAGTTCATCACCGCCGTGATCGCGATCTTCGTGCCGCTCGCCGCAGCGCTCTACCTGTTCGTCACGGTCGCGTGGACGCTCGTGCAGCGCATGCTGCTGCGCCGGCGATACCCGTTGCAGGCGCCGCTGACCGCATAGCGCCCGGGTGTGCGGTCAGCGCGTCGCGAACGGACCGGGCAGCTCGCCCGACCCGCGCTCGATGAGCGAGGTGCTCAAGCGGATGTGCTGGTGGGGTCCATCGTCGAGGCCCTCGATGCGGCGCAGCAGCAGTTCCGCGGCGGTGCGGCCCATCGCGGCCGGGTCCTGGGCGATGACCGTCGCTCCGGGCGTCAGCAGGTCGCCGAGCTCGAAGTCGTCGAATCCGAGGAACGCCATGTCGGCGGAGAGCCCGCGGGCGCGGAGCGTGCGGAGGGCTCGCACGCTCCAGCGGTTGTTGCCGGTCATCACGGCGGTCGGCGGCTCGGCCGCGTCGAGGACGCGGTCGACCTCGTGCTGCGACGACTCGGGGTGCGGATTCGTCATGATCGTCAGCGCGGGATCGACGTCGAGCCCGGCAGCGGCGAAGGCGTCGAGGAACCCGTCACGGCGTTCGGCCGCGGTGAACAGCGCCTCGTCGTCGCCGAAGTAGGCGATGCGGTGATGACCGTGGGCGATGAGGTGCGCGGCGCCCTGCATCGCGCCCCCGCGGTTGTCGACGAGCACGGTGTCGGCGGGGAGGCCCGGGGCCGGGCGGTCGACGAACACCATGGTGCACCCGGTCTCGATCTCGGAGCGGAGGAGGCCGACATCGGTGCCGCTCGCCGGCACGACGATGAGGCCGTCGACGCCGCGCGAGGTGAACGACTCGATCAGCCGGCGCGACCGCTCGGCGCTCTCGGCGGACGACGCCGCGAGCAGCGTGTACCCGCGGGCGAGGGCGACGTCTTCGACCGCGCGGATGAGCACCGAGTAGAACGGGTCGCCGATGTCCTCGATGACCAGGCCGATCGTCGCCGTCGTGCCCTGGCGCAACTGGCGGGCGAACTCGTTGCGGCGGAATCCGAGCTCGTCGATCGCCGCGTTCACGACCTGCAGCGTCTCGGCGCTCACGTAGTCGACGCCGTTGACGACGCGCGACACCGTCTTGACGCTGACGCCCGCCGCCAGGGCGACGTCGTGCATCGTCGGGCGGGCGCGATGCGCTGTGCGGGTGGTCATGGCTCACACGATAGCGGGCGAATCAGAGCTTGAGATGCCGCTATGTCAGCGTTGTCTGAAATCTCGCCCACTTCGCGGTACTGCTGGGCCACGTTCGGGCCTGATTCGCTGCAATTCCAGACATCTCGCGTCGGTCTTCGATATGTCATCGTTGACATACGGGACGGAGCCCAGTAGCGTCGCGTTCGGCATCGGTCGTCGCCGATGCAGAGCTGTGTCGCTCTCGCCGTTCACCGTCGAAAGGCCCGCATGTCCGTGCACCCCTCTCACCGTCCCTCCGGCACTGCGCGACGCAGCCGTCCGGTCGCCGCGCTCGCCGGGGTCGCGCTCGTCGCCGGCAGCCTGCTGCCGCTCGGCATCGCCTCGGCCGCGAACGCCGCCGAGGCGACCGACTTCACGACGTCGTTCGAGTCCGCCGAGACGGTGAAGCCCTATGCCGACCTCGTGGAGGAGCGAGACGGCACCGCCGTCCAGCAGAACGTGGAAGGGCCATCGGGCGGCAGCGTGCTCCCATCGGTCACGACCGTGACCGCAAGCGGCGAAAACGCCCCCGGAGAAGCGGCCATCCGCGCCGCCGACGGCGACTCGGGCACCAAGTGGCTGGTCTTCTCGTCGACGGCATGGCTCCGCTACGACCTCTCGCAGTCGGTGCAGCTCGCGTCGTACACCATCACCTCGGGCGACGACGCCCCCGAGCGCGACCCGAAGAACTGGATCGTGCAGGGGTCGAACGACGGCACGACGTGGACGACGATCGACTCGCGCTCGAACCAGGACTGGACGGCGGCCGAGCGGGGCACGAAGAAGACCTTCGAGCTGGCCGGCGCGGCCTCCTACTCGCGCTACCGGCTCGAGATCCAGGCGAACCACTCGGGTGGCATCATCCAGCTCGCGGACTTCGACCTGCTGAAGGCGGTCGACCCCGAGGCCGGTGACGCGCCGATGACCTCGCTCGTCGGTTCGGGCCCCTCCCGCGGCTACAACATGAAGGCCAGGGTCGGGTTCACGGGAACCCACTCGCTCCGATTCGGCGGCGAGCACTCCGCCGACGGCGAGGCCTTCGCCACCAACCGCCTGTTCGACGTCGACATCCCGGTCGGCGCCGACACGCGCCTGTCGTACCTGCTCTTCCCCGAGCTCACGGCCAACGACCTGCAGTACCCGTCGACGTATTCGGCCGTCGACCTCCGATTCACCGACGGCAGCTTCCTCTCCGACCTGGCACCGCGCGACGTCTACGACGTCGCCGCGACGGCCGAGGGTCAAGGCGCAGGCAAGATCCTCTACCCGAACCAGTGGAACCACGTCGAGATCGACCTCGGCCCCGTGGCCGCGGGCAAGACGATCGAGGGCATCCTCGTCTCCTACGACAACCCCGGCGGCAGCGACGCGACGGCGTTCCAGGGCTGGCTCGACGACATCTCCGTGGTGGCCCAGCCCGCGCGGATCGACGACTCCAGCCTCACGAACTTCGTCGACACCAGACGCGGCACGAACTCGTCGAGCGCATTCTCGCGCGGCTCGAACGAGGCCATCACCTCCGTGCCGAACGGCTTCAACTTCCTCGTCCCGGTGACCAACGCCCTCGCGACCTCTCGCGAGTACTCCTACCAGCAGGACAACGACGCGCAGAACCGCACGCGCTTCGAAGGCCTCGGCATCTCGCACCAGCCGAGCCCGTGGATGGGCGACCGCAACCAGTTCTCGGCCATGCCGGTCGCGGGGTCCGGCGCTCCGAGCGGCAATCCGCACACGCGTGCCCTGACGTTCAGCCACGACAACGAGACCGCGCAGCCCGACTACTACGGCGTGACGACCGACAGCGGGGTGCGGGCCGAGATGACCCCGACGAACCGCGGCATGGTCATGCGCTTCACCTTCCGCGACTCGGATGCCGCGGGCAGCGTCGTGCTCGATTCGCCCACGGGCGACGGCGACTTCACGATCGACGCGGCGACGGGCCAGGTCTCCGGCTGGATCGACAAGGGATCGGGATTCCTCGCCGGCCAGAGCCGGATGTTCGTGTCGGGCCGCTTCGATGAGACCCCCGCCGCGACGGGCACCGCAGCGGGCGGACGCTCGCTCACCGAGTACGCGCGCTTCGCGCTCGGCGACGACAAGACCGTCACCCTGCGTCTCGCGACGTCGCTCATCAGCCTCGATCAGGCCGGGAAGAACTTCGGCCAGGAGGTCGGCGACCGTTCATTCGACGCCGTCCGCGCCGAGGCGCGAGACCTCTGGAACGACCGCCTCGACGTCATCGAGGTCGAGGGCGCGTCCGAGACCGAGCTCCGCTCCCTCTACAGCAACCTCTATCGCCTGAACGTGTACCCCAACGCCCAGTTCGAGAACACGGGCACGCTCGAGGCGCCCGTCTACAAGTACGCGAGCGCCGTCTCCGCCGAGACCGGAACCGACACCCCCACGACGACGGCCGCGAAGATCGTCGCGGGCAAGATGTACGTCAACAACGGCTTCTGGGACACCTACCGCACGACGTGGCCCGCCTACTCGCTCCTCTACCCCGACGTGGCCGCCGAGCTCATCGACGGATTCACGGAGCAGTACCGCGAGGGCGGCTGGATCGCGCGCTGGTCATCGCCCGGGTACGCCAACATCATGACCGGGACCAGTTCGGATGTCTCGTTCGCCGACGCGTTCCTCCGAGACGTCGACCTCACCGACGCGCTCGCGACGTACGACGCCGCCGTGAAGAACGCGTCGACGCCGTCGAGCAACGACAACGTCGGACGCAAGAGCCTGCGCACCTCGACCTTCCTCGGCTACACTCCGGCCACGCAGGGCGAGAGCGTCTCGTGGGCCACCGAGGGATACATCAACGACTACGGCATCGGCAACATGGCCGCCGCGCTCGCAGAGGCGCCCGAAACCCCCGAAGCCCGCCGCGCCACCCTGCGCGAAGAGGCCGAGTACTACCTCGACCGGGCCACGAACTACGTCAACATGTTCGACCCCGCAATCGGCTTCTTCCAAGCCCGCAACGCCGACGGCTCGTTCGCGACGCCGGCCGACCAGTACAACCCGAAGGCGTGGTGGGGCCCATACACGGAGACGAACGGCTGGAACTTCGCGTTCCACGCACCGCAGGACCCGAACGGTCTCGCGAACCTCTACGGCGGCACCGACGGCCTCGAGCAGAAGCTCGACGACTTCTTCGCGACGCCCGAGACCTCGCTGGGCTCGATCCACGAGGAGGCCGAGGCGCGCGACGGCCGGTACGGTCAGTGGGGCGTCAGCAACCAGGTGAGCCACCACATCCCGTTCATGTACAACGCGGCGGGCGCCCCGGCGAAGGCGCAGCAGATCGTGCGCGAGGCGCTGCAGCGTTCCTACGCGGGTTCCTCGATCGGCCAGGGGTACGCGGGCGACGAGGACAACGGCGAGATGAGCGCCTGGTACATCCTGAACTCGCTCGGGCTCTACCCGCTCCAGGTCGGGTCGACCGACCTCGTGATCGGCTCGCCCCTCTTCGACAAGGCGACCGTGCACCTCGACGGCGGCGCCGACCTCGTGATCAACGCGCAGAACAACAGCTCCGAGAACGTCTACGTGCAGTCGCTCACGATCGACGGCGAGCCATGGACGAGCACCTCGATCGACTCGAACGTGCTCACCGACGGCGCGACCCTCGACTTCGTGATGGGGGCGGAGCCCTCCACCTGGGGCACGAACGCGGACGACGCACCGCCGTCGCTCACGACCGGTACCGAGATCGCACAGCCGCTCGTCGACACGACCGACCCGGTGATCGCGGCCGCCTCGAGCTCGGGCGGGGAGAACCTCGCCGCGCTCGTCGACAACACCTCGTCGTCCGTCGTCACCTTCGCCACGCCGACACCGCAGCTGACCTTCTCGTATGCAGGAGCCAAGCAGCGGCCGACCTTCTACACCCTCACCACGGGAGCCGCAGCGGGCGACCCGTCGGCATGGACGCTCGAGGGCAGTGACGACGGCACGACGTGGACCACCGTCGACACTCGATCCGATGTCGTGTTCGCGAACCGAGGCCAGACGACGCCCTTCAAGGTGGCGAACCCCGGGTCGTACCGGCAGTTCCGGCTCTCCGTCACGGAGGGCGCTCCGACGATCTCGCTGAGCGAGCTCGAGCTCCTCACCGACGGCACGGGCGCCGAGGCATCCGACCTCACGTTCAGCCCGGCCGCAGACCTGGCCGCCGACTCGGGCGTCGAGCGCGACTTCGCGCTCGGCATCCTGTCGGGAGGATCGGCGGAAGCGTACGCGGCGACGATCGACTGGGGCGATGGCAGCGAGCCCGGCCCCGCAGCGATCGGCGCACCGAAGGTCGGGAACTTCCCGGTCTCGGCGGAGCACTCCTTCGCGGAGCCCGGCGTCTACCGCGGTGCGGTGACCGTCACCGACGGCGCCGCGACCTCGACGGCGCCCGTGGTCTTCACGGTCGCCTACATCGAACCGCTGAGCCTCCGAGCCGCTTTCGACAGCACCTGCATCGCCGATGACGGCGTCGGCGGAGACTGCGACGCCAAGGGCATCTCGTTCCCCCGCGCCGGCCTGAAGGCCGGCGGGCTCGAGGCCGGCGTCGAGCACGGCGTGCCCGGCACCGAGCTGCGCTTCACGCTGCCGGTGATCCCGACGGGCCAGCCCGACAACGCCACCGGCCGCGGCCAGACGATCGCGCTCGACCTCGGCGCCGACGCCACGCAGCTCTCGTTCATCGGCGCCGCGACCGAGCGGAACCAGGACACGAGCGTCACCGTGAACTTCACCGACGGCAGCACCGCGACCACGCCGCTGCAGTTCTCGGACTGGACGAAGGGCGGGAACGCGAACGCCACCCCGCTGTACGGCAACATCGAGGTCGTGAAGTCGAGCTACCGGCTCGTGGGCGCGTCGCCGAGCAACACAGCGTCGTTCTTCTTCTCGACGGTGCCGTACACGATCCCCGAGGGCAAGTCGATCGAGAGCATCACGATGCCCGTGCAGCCGGGCGAACCCGGCGTCGAGGGCCGCGTGCACGTGTTCGCGATCGCGAGCGACGGCGCCACCCCGCCCAGCCTCGACTTCGAGGCGACGGCCGGAGCGGATGTGACGGGCATCGCGGGCGAGGAGCTCGCGGTCGACCTCGCCTCGATCGTCCCGGCCGATGCCGCCGCCCCCGCTCCGATCGTGCGCGTTCAGTGGGGTGACGCCTCGACGACCGAGGACGCGACCCTCGCCGACGGCGACGCCGACCAGGTGCTGGCATCCGGCAGCCACGTCTACGAGGCGGCGGGCACGTTCACCGTGTCGGTCACCGTCGCGACCGGCGCACGCACCGAGCACCTCGAGCTCACGGCGACCGTCGTCGAGCCCGAGCCCGTCTACGAGACGCGCCTGTCGGCGACGCCCGAAGACGGCGTCCTCGCGGGCGAGGACGTCGCGGTGGAGGGTGACGGGTTCGCCCCCGGCGAGTCCGTGACGATCGCGCTGCAGACGCCGACGGCCGTCGAGCGCACCGTCGACGCCGATGGCGACGGGCGGGTGTCAGAGACGCTCACCGTGCCGGAGGGCACCGAACCGGGCCTGTACGCGATCGTCGCGACGGGAGCGGAGTCGGCGATGCCGGCGACCGACACGGTGCAGGTGCTGCCGCCCGTCATCGAACCGGTCTACACCCCGGTGCTCCACTCGAACGCGACGACCGGCCGGCCCGGCGACATGGTCACCCTCACGGGCGAGGGCTTCGCACCGGGCGAGACGGTGACGGTCGAGATCCACTCCGACCCGATCACGGTCGGCACCGTCGAGGTCGATCGACTCGGCGCGCTCCAGTTCGAGTTCGCGGTCCCCGACGGCCTGCCCGTCGGCGAGCACCGCATCGTGGTCACCGGTGAGACCTCGGCCGTGCCGGCGGAGTTCGCCTTCGAGGTGCTGCCGCCCTCGGTTCCCGGCGACGGCAGCTCGGGCGTGGGCGGACCGACCGATCCCTCGGTCATCGCAAGCCTCTCGAACACGGGCGTGAACGGCGGCGCGATGGCGATCGCGGCCCTCATCGCGGTGCTCTCAGCCGCGGCGGGCGTCGTGCTCGTGCTGCGCCGACGCCGCCGGTCGCAGGCGTAGCGCCCGTCATGCGGGGTCGTGATCTCGTCGAGATCTCGACCCCGCACGCCGTTGCGAGGGCGATATCGCATCGGCGCCACGCGGGGCAAGGGGCTTGCACCGGCCGATCCGCGGTGGTTTCGTTGAGCTATCGAACGAAGGAGCACACCATGAGTTTCCTCGCGTTTCTGATCCTCGGCCTCATCGCCGGGGCGATCGCCAAGCTGATCCTGCCGGGCAACCAGGGCGGCGGATGGTTCGTCACCCTGCTGCTCGGTGTCGTCGGGGCCCTCCTCGGCGGATGGATCGGCAGTGCCATCTTCGGCATCGGCATGGACCAGTTCTGGGACCTCGGCACGTGGCTCCTCGCCATCGCCGGATCGATCATCGTGCTGCTCATCTGGGGGCTCATCACCCGGGGCCGCAGCAAGAGCACGGCCGCATAGCTCGTCGCGCACGATCGACCGCCGCGTGCCGGCGGAGTGCGACGCCGTCGCACTCCGCCGGCACGCGGCTCGGTCGTGCGTCAGCCGCGGGGGCCGGAGTCCGCGAGTTCGGCGAAGCGCCGGAGCATCCGCTGCGGTTCGGTGACGGATGCCGCGGCCAGCCGCTCGCCGACCTCGCGCAGTTCGCTCGCGGGGAAGTAGCCGTGGTGGCGGTACACCTGTGCGCGGGCGATGAAGTCGCTCGTCGAGACCTCGGGATGGAACTGGGTCGCGTAGACGCGGGTACCCACGCGGTAGATCTGCACGGGGCACCCTGCGGATGACGCGAGCAGCACGGCGTCGGCCGGCAGCCGGTCGGTGGCCTCCTTGTGCCCGACGAGCGCGTCGAACCGTTCGGGCAGCGCCCCGACCAGGGGGTCGATCATGCCATCTGCGGTGAGGCGGATCTCGACCGCCTGGGCATCCTCGCCGTACCTCGTGCCGACCTCGCCCCCGAGCAGGCGGGTGAGCACGCCGATGCCGTAGCACGTGAAGAGGAGCGGGAAGTCGGTCGCGAGCGCCTGCTCGGCGAGACGGGTGAGATCGGCCTCGACCCGGCGCTGCACCTCGTGCTTGCCCGACTCGGGAGTCGTCACGTTGAACGGGCTGCCGCCGACGACGATGCCGGCGTACTCGTCGAGCGAGAGGTCGCCGAGCGCATCGACGTCGAGTCGCACGTGCTCGAGCCGGTCGGCGTCGACGTCCATTGCGCGTCGCACGGACTCGTACTCGGGGCCGACGGCCTCGACCTCGGGGCGTGCAGAGAGGAAGAGGAAGGGCTTGCCGCTCATCGACCTCTCCTGCGGCTGCGCTGCTTCGCTCCCGCTCCCGTGCGCGGGGCGGGGCGACCGCCCTTCGCGCCGCCCTTCTTGCCCTTGCCCTTGCCGTCGCCCGATTTCGCCGCGGCGGCCCGGCGCTCGGCAGCGGCGAGCTTCGCCGCCTTCGCGGGCTTCATCGGGGGCGGGTCGTCGGCGGAACCGCGCGAGCTCTTGGCCCCACGACCGCGCACGACGGCGACGAACTGCTGGATGTCGGCGTCGTCGCGCTCGCGCGGCCACAGGAGTGAGATCTGCGTGGGAGCGGCATCCGTCACCGGGATCGCCACGACGTCCTTGCGTCGGTGCAGTCGCGCGACCGAGTGCGGCAGGATCGCGTGCCCGGTGCCGGCGGCGACGAGTTCGATCGTCATGGCGGGGTCGACCTGCACGGGGGCGAGGGTCTCGCCCTCGAGGTCGGCGAGCGTCAGCGACTCGGCCTCGGCGAGCGGATGCTCCTTCGGCAGCACGACGACCGCGAGCTCCTCCCAGAGTGCGACGGCGTGCATGCCCTCGGTGCCCACGGGCAGGCGCACGAAGGCGATGTCGGCGTCGCCCGCGACGAGCGCCTCGGTCTGTTCGGACTCGTCGACGACGATCGCCTCGAGGGGCAGGTCGGGGCGCAGATCGTTCCACACCCGAAGCCATTTCGACGGGCTCACCCCGGCGACGTAGCGGAGTCGCAGTGTCACCTCGGCCCCCGTTCCCCTGCAGCCGTGTTCAGCCTGCTCCCAGCGTAGACGATGGCCGATGGGGCTCCCGGTGGGAGGAAGGGCCGAGACGGGATACGGTGAGGGAGTGAGCCAGTCGAAGAACTCCCAGACCATGAAGGCGGAGACCGCAGCCAAGAAGCTCGGCATCCTCCTCGAGGCCGCACCCGAGGAGTTCCGCGAGGGGCTCATCACGCGCGACGAGCTCGCGAAGCTCATGGCGGAGCCGCCCGAGTGGCTCGAGGTGCTGCGCCGCGAGGGCCCGCACCCGCGCACCGTCGTGGCGGCGAAGCTCGGCGTCTCGAACTCGGGTCTCGCCCGCGGTGGCGTGACCGAGCCGCTCACCTCTGCCGAGATCAAGGCGCTGCTCGAAGCGCCCCCGGCCTGGCTCGTCACCGAGCGCGCGACGCAGGCGGCCGTGCGTGCCGAGAAGATCCGCGTCTCCGAGCGCGACAAGGAGCGCGCCGCTCGTCGCAGCGGCGGCTCGGGAGTCTGATCCGAACCGCTCCGCGTCAGGCGTAGCGCGCGGCGAGGAACGCTGCGGCGTCGGCGAGTTCGAGCTCGGACACCGAGTGGCCGAGGCCCTCGTAGATGCGTTCGTCGAGCGATGAGTGCGCGGGCAGCCAGGCCTGCGTCCGGGCGACGGATGCTTCGGGGATCACCTGGTCGACCGTGCCGCGACCCCAGAAGACCGGCGGCAGGAGCTGCGACATCCGCTCGTCGCCCGCGCGGTCGCCCGGAAGCGCGAACCCGGCGAGGCTCACGGCGAACGTGAAGCGCTCGGGGGCTCGCCGCAAGAGCTCGAGCGCCATCGCGCCGCCTTGCGAGAAGCCGAGGAGGCCCACCGATTCGGCATCGGGCGCGACCCGGTCGAGCCACTCGATGATCGCGGTGACCGCGGCATCCGCTCCCTCGATCGAGAACTCGACGCCCTCGTTCATGAGCGGGAACCAGGCGTGCCCGTACCCGGTGAAGGTCGGGGCGCGCAGCGAGGCGACCGCCGGCGAGAGCGGCAGATAGGGCGCGAGGCCGAACAGATCGCCCTCGTTCGAGTTGTATCCGTGCAGGAGCAGGAGGAGCGGGCGGCCCTCCCGGTCGGCCGCGGAGGCCGACCACAGCACCGCCTCGTCATCGATCTGCACGCTCGTCATGGGGTCAACGCTAGCGGTGTGGGGCAGAATCGAGGCATGAGCGTACGCACCCCCGACCCGGACTGGAACCCCGACGACGAACCCGTCGTCAGGCCGCCGGCGAATCCGGGGTGGCTGACCGACCTCGAGCTCGCCGAAGTGCGGGGCAGGCTGCCGCTGCTCTACGTCGAGGCGGTGCCCGTGCGCGTCGACGGGCTCGGGCAGGTGACCGAGGTCGGCGTGCTGCTGCGGGCGAACGCCGTGGGCGAGATGACCCGCACGCTCGTGTCGGGCCGCGTCATGTACGGCGAGACGATTCGCGACGCGTTGTTCCGCCACCTCGAGAAGGACCTCGGGCCGATGGCGTTCCCGCTGCTGCCCGCGAGTTCGGTGCCGTTCAGCGTCGCCGAGTACTTCCCGATGCCCGGCATCACGCCGTTCAGCGACGAACGGCAGCACGCCGTGTCGCTCGCGTTCGTCGTACCGGTCACCGGCACCTGCGAGCCGCGGCAGGACGCGCTCGAGGTGACCTGGATGACTCCGGCCGAGGCGATCAGCCCCAGCATCGCCGCCGAGATGGAGGGCGGACGTGGCACGCTCGTCAAGCAGGCGCTCGCTTCGGTCGGCGCCCTGCGCTGAGGCGCTGCCGGGAGAGGCGCTGCCGGTCGCGCTGCTCCCGGTCGAGACGTGCTCCGCCGCGGCCGGGCCTCAGCGGACCAGACGCACCTCGTGGATCTCCTCGCCGAGGAACGGCACGTCCTGTGCCGCGCCGTCGGGCGTGAAGCCGTTGCGGGCGTAGAACCGGTGGGCACGCGGGTTGTCCTCGGCGACCCAGAGGTAGCCGGGCCGGTCGCCGCATGCGGCGTCGAAGAGCTTCTGGCCGATGCCGGTGCCGTGGTAGGCGTCGAGCAGGTAGATGAAGTAGAGCTCGCGCTCACGCGGCGGATTCTCGTCGCGAGCGGGGCCGGAGCCGACGAAGCCGACGATCTCGCCGTCGACGAGGGCGGCGAACTGGTTGTACTCCTCGCCGCGAGCGGCCATGTGGGTCCAGAGCTCGGCCATGCGGCGGGGCGAGAGGTGCTCGAACGCGGCTGCGCTGATCAGGTGGTCGTAGGTCTCGTGCCAGCAGGTCGCGTGAACGCGGCCCAGGGCCTCCACATCGGAGTCCCGGATGGGGCGGACGACGACTTCGGCAACGACTTCGGTGCTCATGCCCTGAGGATAAGCCAGCACGCGCACCGCGCGAAATCGAGCCACGGATGCCCCGGTGCTAGCGTGGCAGCATGACTCCGCAGGAGCTCGAGAACTTCGTTCATCTGCGCCGCGCTCGCGACCTGATCGATCGCGAGTACGCCAGGCCGCTCGACGTGCCGACCATGGCCGCGCGGGCGCTCATGTCGCCGGCGCACTTCTCACGCCGATTCCGCGCCGCCTACGGCGAGACGCCCTACAGCTACCTGATGACGCGCCGCATCGAACGCGCGATGGCGCTGCTGCGAGCGGGCGCCAGCGTCACCGACGCGTGCATGGCCGTCGGCTGTACCTCGCTCGGTTCGTTCAGTTCCCGGTTCACGGAGATCGTCGGTGAGACGCCGACGTCGTACCGCAGCCGCGAGCACGACGCCGTCAACGCCATGCCCGCGTGCGTCGCGAAGACCTATACCCGCCCGGTGCGGAACGCTTCGAGCAGGAACGGAGAAGCGAGCAGCGACGCCGCGGCGTAGCGTCGCTGACATGACCATCGCACTCCAGTACACCAACGTCACCGTCAACGATGTCGACGAAGCGCTCGGCTTCTACCGCGACGCGCTCGGCCTCGAGGTGCAGAACGACGTGGGATCCGGCAGTCAACGCTGGGTCACGCTCGGCAGCGCCGCGCAGCCGGGCCTCGGCATCGTGCTCTCCGACCCGCACGCCGGCCGTTCGCAGGCCGACGGCGATGCGATGCAGGAACTCCTGACGAAGGGCGTCCTGCCGATGCTCGTGTTCCGCTCCGACGACGTCGACGCACTCTTCGAGACCGTGAGCGCTTCGGGCGCCGAGGTACTCCAGGAGCCGATCGACCAGGCGTGGGGGCCGCGCGACTGCGCCTTCCGCGACCCCTCGGGCAACACGGTGCGCATCTCGCAGGTCGCAGCCTCCTGACTGCCCCGAGTGCCGTTCGGCGGAACCCGGCGGGGCCATCCGGACATTCCCCTCTGAGCGAGACGGTCACGCCTGACCGGCCGCAGAGGGGGAGCACCGAATGGGAGACGGCCATGCATCGCGAGATCCCGGTCTCCGCGTGCGCGACGTGAAGTGCGCGGTGGCCGGACGAAGCCCGGTTAGGCTGGCCCGACCATGGTTGACGACGCCCGATCCGACGCGGTGCTGTGGCTCGAGGCCACCTCAGGCACAGAGGCGTCGTTCGGCGTCGTCTACGACCGCTATCGCGCTCGCATCTTCCGCAAGGCGTATTCGCGCGTTCGGGATCGCACCGATGCCGAGGACATCGTCGCCGTGGTCTTCCTCGAGGCCTGGCGCCGCCGTGGCGACGTGCGTTTCGTCGACGGCTCGCTCCTGCCCTGGCTGCTCGTCGTGACCACGAACGTCTCGCTCAACAGCGAGCGCTCCGGGCGGCGCTACCGGCGCCTGCTCGCGAAGCTGCCGGCCGCCGAGCATGCGGTCGACCCGAGCGCCGAGGTCGGCGATCGTCTCGACAGCGAGCGGATGTCGCAGCAGATCACCGCCGCACTGCAGCGACTCGGCGCGAGCGACCGTCGCATCGTCGATCTCTGCCTCGTCGACCAACTGCCCATGGCCGCCGTGGCGAGCGTGCTCGACCTGCCGGTCGGCACGGTGAAGTCGCGGCTCTCGAGGGCGCGCGCGAAACTCCAGGCCGAGCTCGGTGCGCTCCGTGAGCCCGGCGAGTCACCGGCGCCGGCGACGGCCGCGACCACCGGACTCGACACGGAGGTGACGCGATGACCCGGCCCGAGATGCACCCCGAGCGGGACGCCGCGATCCGCGCGATGCTCGTGGAGCACGCGCGCACCGAGCCCGTCGCGCAGGCGAAGCGTCGCCGACACCGAGTGCTCGGGTGGAGCGGGCTCGGCGTGCTCGCGCTCGGCGTCGCGGCGACCGCGGGTGCGGTGCTGCTGCAGCCGACGGCCGTGTCGAACACGGAGACGGTGCTCTGCATGACGGGGGCCGAGCGGGGTGCCGACGGGGGCTACCCCGGCTCGTCGGCGACGATCGCCTCGCCGAGCGGCGCGGGTCGCGTCGCCGACGCGGTCGGACTCTGCACGCTCATGTGGGAGCAGGGCGTGCTCGACGAGTCATTCGACCCGACGTCGGCGAGCAACCCGCCGGGCCGTGTGCCCGACGAGCTGCAGGCCTGCGTCATGGCCGACGGGAGCGCGGCCGTGGTGCCGTCGTCGAACGCGTCGATCTGCGCAGCACTCGGACTCGCCCCCCTCGCCGACTAGTCGAGCGTCGCCGACTCGCCCGCTCGCCGAGCGTCGCCGACTAGCCGAAGGTGCCGGTCGGGCGGAACACGATCGACTTGACCTGATCGTTGAGACCGCCGATGCCGCCGCACCACGGCGTGCAGTTCAGGCGCGACCCGCCGTACCCGGTCGCGCCGTAGAGGGTCACCCAGCACCCGTGCGAGCCGCCGGCCGAACTGACGTTGTTGCTCCAGCCCGAGGGCATGCTCGAGAAGCCGAACACGACGCCGTAGCATCCGCTCGATCCCCAGAACGTGAGGCTGGAACCGCCGCCGTTGCTGTTGGAGTAGACGGTCCCGAGCGAGGTCGAGGCTGCGGCGACGGCGCGCCCTGACGCATCGGCGGTGCCGATCGCGTCGAGGTACCGTTCAACGCCCTCGGGCTCGGTGAAGCACACGGGGGTGGGCGGCGCGGTTCGCTTGCCGACGGCCTGCACCTCCACGGCGCAGTGCTCGGCGGCGGTCGCCTTCGAGCCGGTGTCGAGCGTCTCGGCCGCGGCAGCGGGCGAGACCGCTCCGAGACCTGCGAACAGTGCGGCCGCGAGCGCGGCGCTGATGACGGTGATGCGAGGCATCGGGTCTCCTCTTCATGGGCGCCCGGGCGGCGGCCTGCACGGATATGTCCGCCATCGGCCGTCGAGTTCCCTCGAATCCGATGGAACCGGCTCCTGCGAGGCGGACATACCCGTATGAGCGAAGGGGGCTGAGGATGCAACGGATGACGATGCTGACGACCACGATGATCGCCGGAGCCATGGCAACGACGATCGTCATCGCGCTCACGGTCGGCGGCGACATCGGGAGGGCGATGTTGTCGAGCATCTGAGGTTCGCGCCGCCATGTCGCCGGTGCCGGCCCGTCGGGGGACTCTGGCCGGCATCGCCGGGATGGCGGCGCGAACGCGAACGGCCCCGACGAGCGAGAGCTCGTCGGGGCCGTTCAGCGTCTGGGGGTCAGCCCTGTGCGCGACGGTTGCCGCGCGAGTTGCCCGAGGGCGAGACGAGGCTCCCGACGCGCAGCGGGGCCTTGCCGCCCGAGCGCGCGTTCGTCGAGCGCTGAGCACCCGTCGTCTGGGCGCCGCGGCCCTGGCCGCCGCCCTGCTTGGGCGCGTTCGCGCGCGCCTCGGCCGGGCGACCCGAGCGGTCGCGACGGGGTGCGCCGGCGACATCCGCCTGGCCGGCGTTGCCGCCCCGGCCGCGACCGCGGCCCTGACCGGAGCCCGTGCGTGCCTCGCCGCTCCGCTCGCCGCCGCGCTCGTCGCGAGCGGCGCGCTTGCGCTGTGCGTTGGCACCCTGCGAACGACCGCCACCGCCCTGCGGCTGGGCCGCGGCGCGGGGAGCAGGCTTCACGTACGGTGCGACATCGCCGACGAGGGCGGTGACGGCCGGCGAGGTCGCGGTGACCTGCTGCGGCGTGACGGTGATCGCGGCCTTGCGGAGCAGGGTCTTCAGGTCCTGCTTCTGCGCGGGCAGGCTGATCGTGACGACGTCGCCCTCGCTGCCGGCGCGCGCGGTGCGGCCGGAGCGGTGCAGGTACGCCTTGTGCTCCATGGGCGGGTCGACGTGGATCACGAGCTCGATGGCGTCGACGTGCACGCCGCGCGCCGCGACATCCGTGGCGACCATGACGTTGGCCGAGCCGTCGGAGAACGCGGCGAGGTTGCGGTCGCGCTGCGGCTGCGACAGGTTGCCGTGCAGGTCGACCGCGGGGATGCCCTGCTCGGTGAGCTTCTTCGCGAGCTTCTTGGCGTGGTGCTTGGTGCGCATGAAGAGGATGCGGCGGCCGGTGCCCGACGCGAGGGCCTTCACGAGGTCGTTCTTCGCATCGACGTCGGAGACCTCGAACACGTGGTGGGTCATCGCGGCGACGTGCGAGGTGGCCTCGTCGACCGAGTGCAGCACCTCGTTGTGGAGGAAGCGCTTGACGAGCTTGTCCACGCCGTTGTCGAGCGTCGCCGAGAACAGCAGGCGCTGGCCGCCGGAGGGGGTCTTGTCCATGATGCGCGTGACGACGGGGAGGAACCCGAGGTCGGCCATGTGGTCGGCCTCGTCGAGCACGGTGATCTCGATCGCGTCGAGCGAGACGAAGCCCTGCTTCATGAGGTCTTCGAGGCGGCCGGGGCAGGCGACGACGATGTCGACGCCGGCGCGCAGCGCGTCGACCTGGCGCTTCTGGTTGATGCCGCCGAAGATCGTCGTGGTCTTCAGGTCGTAGGCGGCGGCGAGCGGTGCGAGCACCGCGTCGATCTGCGTGGCGAGCTCGCGCGTCGGGGCGAGCACGAGGGCGAGGGGGCGGCCCGGGCGGCGACGGCCGCCGGCGAGCGTGGTGCCGAGGCGCGCCACCATGGGCAGCGCGAAGGCGATGGTCTTGCCCGAGCCGGTCTTGCCGCGGCCGAGCACGTCGCGTCCGGCGAGCGTGTCGGGCAGCGTGTCGACCTGGATCGGGAACGCGGTGGTCTTCCCGTCGGCGGCGAGGGCCGCGACGAGGGGGGCGGGCACGCCGAGCGTGCTGAAGGTGATGTCGGTCACTGGTGCCTTTCAGGGCAGAGCACACCGCAGGATCGAGGTTTCCATGAACGGAAGGTGAGACCCGGCGGTGGGTATTGGCGAAGGCGCCGGTCGGCGCATCCGTTCGCCGTATGAGAGTCACGGACCCCTGAGCGATTTCATTACAGAGCGCACAGTGTCCGGAAAGCGTTTCTACGACGCAGGCGGCGCAGGTCTGCGCACACCGAGGGACAGTCTAGCGGATGACCCGCTGTGCGCCGCCTGTGCATGCCGGAACCCGCCCCTCGGAGGGCTCGGAGACGGCGCATTCCCGGGGCGATCGCGTCAGCGCGGCATCCGCTCGCCGACCGGCACCTCGTGGCGCAGCGTGTTACCCGGCTGGGCCAGCGGGCACGACCACGACGGGTCGTAGGCGCACGACGGGTTGTAGGCGAAGTTGAAGTCGAGGATGAGTGAATCGGGCTCCGCGCCGGGGCCGAGATCGGCCCCCTTGACGGTGTCGAGCAGGTAGCGGCCGCCGCCGTACGTGCCGCCTGGCGCACCGGCGAGCGAGTCCTTCACGGGCACGAAGAGCCCGCCGCCGTAGCTCGTGAGGCGCCACACGTCGAGCGAGCCGAGGGAGGGCACGCGCACCTCGCCGACGAGCGAGAACGGGATCGCCCCGTCGGTCGCGCTGTCGACGACGAGCCGCATCGGCTCGGCGGGCCGGCGCACCTCGAGCTCGAACCGCCAGTCGGGGTCGTACCTCGCGACGGTGAGCCCGGTGAAGCGGGCGCGGTCGTCGGGCAGCAGCGGCGATTGCGGATGCCCCGCGAAGAGCTCGTCGCGTGCCGACTTCCAGAGCTCGTGACCGGCCGCAGGAGAGTGCACGCTGAGCTGGCGCACGCCCGAGTAGAGGCCGAAGACGCGTCGGCGCCAATCGGCCAGCTGGAGGGCGGCGATCGAGTCGGTCATGCTGCGGCCTCCGCTCCGCCGGTGCTTCCGGCCGTCTCCGTCGCCGCGGCATCGGCGGTGCCGGGCGGATCGAAACTCCACGTCGGCGCAAGCTGTCGCAGTCGCATGCCGCGCCACTGCCAGAAGGCCCATGTCGGATACCAGGCGAGTGCGTCGAGCGCGCCGGCCTTCGCGCGCAGCTGGTCGCGGTAGAGGGTGCGTCCGTCGGGCAGCGCCGAGACGGCCATGCGATGGTCCCACTCGTCGAAGGCGGCGAACACGCCCGTGTCGGCGCCGCCGCCGTCTCGGAGCATTCGCACCCCGTCGGGCAGGCCCGCGGGGCTCGTCAGATCGACGCGCTCCTCACCTGCCGGGAACCGGCGGAACGCGAGCACGCGCAGCCGGTGCTCGCCGTCGGGCCACGTCGTCGGCAGGCCGCCCGGCTCGAGCGACTCGAAGTCGAGCCAGGGGGCGACGACCTCGCGCAGCACAGCAGGGCTCCGGAGCGCCCGCCACGCGGCATCCGGAGTGCAATCGAGCGTGAGTTTCAGGAGCACCCGCATGAGCCGACGGTAGTGCGGTCGGATGCCGCTGCCAAGCGCCGCGCCGGATTCGGAGCCGGTACTCGGCGTGGGCGAACCCCGAACGCCTAGACTCCGGCACATGCCCGACGGTCTCTGGTGGTTGCCCTCCCTCCTCGTCTTCGCCGCTGCAGCGGTGGCGCTCGTCGGCGGGGTCGTGGCGCTGCGGAGGGGAGGCGCCCGTCGCGAACGCACCGCGCTCGCCGCAGGGGCCGAGGCCGAGGTGCGCGCCAAGGGGCTCATCGTGCGCGCCGACAACGCCGTGCGCGACGCCGAACGCGAGCTCGCCTTCGCCGAGGCGCAGTTCGGCGTCGACGAGTCGCGCGCGTTGCGCAGGGCGATCGACTCGGCGCGCGCATGGATGCGCGAGGCGTTCATCCTGCAGCAGCGGCTCGACGACGCCGAGGTCGACACCGCTGCGGAGCGCCGCAACTGGACGGCGCGCATCGAAGGGCTCTGCACCTCGGCGATCGGCGCGCTCGACGACGCCGAATCCGCTCTCGCCGGCCGCCGCCGCATCGAACGGGGCGCCCATGCCGAGCTGCCGGCGCTCCGCGCACAGGCCGACCGGCTCGCCCGACGACGCGTCGAGGCGGAGTCGACCCTCGGCCGACTCGCCACCCGCTTCGCGGAGTCGGCGCTCGCCACGGGGCGAGGCGCTGAGACCCGGGTCGTCGCGGCGCTCGCCGCCGCAAGGGTCTCGCTCGACGAGGCCGAGGCGAAGCTCGCTCGCGCCGAGCCGGCGGCCGAGCTGCTCGGTGCGGCCGGCGACGGTCTGGCGCGAGCGGGCCGCGACCTCGACGAGATCGACGCGCTCGAGCTGGCGCTCGCGAAGGCGCAGTCGGACGCCTCGGAGGAGGCGGCCGCACTCGACGGCGAACTCGTGGCCGCGAGACGGGAACGCGACGCCCAGGAGGATGCCGACGCAGCCGAGGCACTCGGCACGGCGATCGGCACCGGATCGGGCGCGATGGCCGATCGCGCCGCGCTCGCCGGGGACCCGTTCCGCGACCGGGATCGGTTGCGCGCGTGCCGCGACCGGCTCGAAGTGGCCCGTGCAGCGGCACGCAACGCCCAGGGCAGGCTCGACGGCGCCCGGGGCGCGCTCGGCGGCGCCATCGCGATCGCCGAGAGCCAGCTGCGGGTGGCGCGGGCGGCGATCGAGCGCGGCGGTCATCCCGTCGGCGCCGATGCCCGTACCCGGCTCGCCGAGGCCGAGCGCCAGCTCGTGATCGCGCACCAGGAGCCCGACCCCGTCGCCGCACTCGACGCGGCACGGCGAGCGACCTCGCGCGCGAGCGATGCCGAGGCGCTCGCCCTCTATCGCGGGCTCTGAGGCGGCTCGACGCGCGGGCACGCGTCGAGCCCGGCGCTCCACGGCGACCGTTCGGGGCCCCTGGCGACGCGATGTCACACGGCGCAGCGCGACGCGCGCACCGGGTAGCCTGTGCGGGTGAACGAGCAGAGCCCCGATCCCGCCGCGCAATCCAAGTACCAGGTGCGGTTCGACTGGGGCCGCGGCGGCGCGGAGCGCATCACCGAGGGCGTGCACCTCGTCGTGTGGGTCGACGTGCTGCCCGGTACCGGGTCGTTGCCGCACGCGACGGTCGTCGGCCTGGCGCCGCAGCGGGCCGCGGTGCTCGAGGCGGGCCTCGTCGACGCGTCGGCGACCGCGCGGTGGATCCTCGCCGAGCAGGAGCGCCTGGGCGAGCGGGCCTACATCGCGATCGTCGCGGCGGGCGACGCCGAGACGGGCTACGCCGCCGACGACCTGCTCGGAGCCGGTGCCGTGATCGACGCACTCGCCGCGCTCGGCATCGACGACACCTCGCCCGAGGCGGCGGTCGCTGCCGCTGCGTTCGGCGGCCTTCGCCGCGCGGTGCGTCACCTGACGTCGGCGTCGGCCTCGGGTCGTGGTGCGGTGGCGGTCGGCATGAGCGCCGGTGAACTGCATGATGCGGCTGCGCTCGATGCGAACGACACGGCGCGGGTGCTGAGGGCCGGCGCCGAGGCATCCGTCGACTGAGGCCGAGCGGTCTCGCGGCTCGCCGTGCCGGGGCTCGGCTCAGGCGGCCGCGCGCTCCGCCTTGCGGGCGCGGTGCGCGCGCACCTTCGCACGGTTGCCGCAGCGCTGCATCGAGCACCAGCGGCGGCTGGCGGCGCGCGAGGTGTCGAGATAGACGACCTCGCAGTCGGCACTGGAGCAGCAGCGAACGCGTTCGGTGTTGCCCGGCGAGAAGAGGTCGACGGCGTCGCGAGCGATGGTCGAGAGCGCCTGCGCCACCGTCTGCACCGAGCGCCCCGCCTGGCGGGTACCGCCTGCGAGCGACGGGGGAACGTCGGGCGTCGCCGCGTAGAGGTTCACGAGGTCGATGTCGGCAGGGCGCGCCGGCTGGGCGTCGCTCACCGCGACCGCCATGCGGCTGATCGCGTCGCGCAGGGCGATCGCGTCGAAGAGATCGCGTGAGCGCGCGGCACCGACCGCGACGGGGAAGCGCTCGTGAAGCCAACGCGTGAGGTCGTCGGGCGCATGCAGCTGCTCGTCGGTGCGCAGCCCCCCGATCTGGCCGGTGTAGGCGAAATCGAGGGCGAACGAACCCGAATCGAACCACCAGCGAACGCCCTCGGCGGTGGTGATCCACTGCCCGACGGGAATCGAGACGGTTGAGACGGGCACGCCACCAATCTAGCCGGTGACGGAGGTGCCGTCCGACGGTGCGACAGGGTGCGACGTGTGCATGCGCGCGCCGGCATATCCTCAGCCGGTCGCGGCGCTCGCTGCCCTGCGGCGCACCGCGGCGGTGATCTCACGGCGTCGCCACACGATGAGGTTGGCCCGGTCGAAACCCCGTCGGCACAGGCCGCAGCTCAACTGCCGTTGCGGCTCGCGGTACCGGAAGTGCTCGTGGCCGGCGGGGCAGCGTCCGATCCACGGTGCGAGCTCGTGTGCGACCTCGCCGTCGTGGGTGCGCTGGCCGACGTAGCCGAGGCCCGCTGCGACCGACGCCCACTTCGGCCCGTGCCCGGCGCGGGGGCCTGCGAGTGCGTGGGCGACCTCGTGCAGCAGGATCTGGTGGATCTCGTCGTCGTCGTAGCGCGCCGCGAGGTAGCGCGACACCGAGATGCGCTTCTCGGTGTAGTTGCAGAGGCCGGCGCGCTTCTTCGCGTTGTCGAACGCGAACGTCCACGTCGCGGCGTCGAGGTGCAGCACGATGAGGGCTTCGGCCCATCGTCGCACCCGCTCGAGATCCGCCATGGAACCGAGAATAGACCCGACGGGTGTCACCGGCGAAGAGGCGGCGACCCCCGATCGGGTGCAGGAATTCGCGGCGCCTGCGTCAGCCGCCGGCGGCGAGCGGCACCCGATAGAGCCGGTCGTCGCCGTCGCGGGGGGAGCCGCGGCCGTCGGTGTTGTTCGTGATGAGCCAGAGCGAACCGTCGGGGGCCGCGGCGACATCGCGGATGCGGCCGAGCTCGTCGGCGAACCACGGCATCGCGGCGAGGGCGCCGCCGGAGGTCGCCGGGGCGATCGTCCAGAGCCGTTCGCCGCGCAGCGCCGCGAGGAAGAGGGTGTCGCCGATCACCGCGAGTCCGCTCGGGCTCGCCTCCGACGTCGACCACTGCGTCACGGGGTCGACGAATCGCGGATCGCCCGCGACGCCCTCGACGATCGGCCAGCCGTAGTTTGCGCCGCGCGAGATGCGGTTCAGCTCGTCCCACGAGTTCTGCCCGAACTCGGCGGCCCAGAGCTCTCCGTTCGCATCCCACGCGATGCCCTGCGGATTGCGGTGCCCGAGCGACCACACCGCATTGCCGTACGGGTTGCCCGGTGCTGCGGCGCCGTCGGGCGTCACCCGCAGGATCTTCCCCGACAGCGAGCCCGGATCCTGCGCTGCGTCCCGGTTGCCGGCGTCGCCGCTCGTGACGTAGAGCAGGCCGTCGGGACCGAAGGCGATGCGGCCGCCGTTGTGGTTCGCGCCGCCGCGGGGGATGCCGGTGAGCACGGGTTCGGGGGCGCCCAGCGTGAGCGAGCCCGGTGCACCCGTCAGGGGCATCCGCACGACCCGGTTGTCGGAGTCGGCCGTGTGATAGGCGTAGACGCGGTCTGGGCGCTCGCCGTCGCCGGGCAGGAACGCGAGCCCGAGCAGCCCGCCCTCGCCGCCTGCCGCGACGCCGGGCACGGTGCCTGCCCCACGATGCGAACCGTCGGCCAGCACCTCGACGATGTCGCCGCGATCGCGTTCGCTGACGAGCACGCCGCCGTTCGGCAGCACGAGGATCGACCACGGCGCGTCGAGCTCCGCGGCGATCGGCTCGGGTGCGCCCGACGGCTGCAGCACCGGCGGCGGGGGCACGGGGGTCGCGGGCGGGGCGGTGGAGGGCGGCGGGGAGCTCGGCAGCGGCGTCGGAGTCGGCAGCGGGGGATCTGCCGTGCACGCCGCAAGTGCGATGAGGGCGACCGCGAGCACCGCGCCGGCAGCGGATGCCGCGCGCCCGACGGGCCGCGACCATCGCCGTCGTGGAGTGCCGTTGTCGTCGACGGCGTCGCCGCCGTGCGGAACCCGAGTGCGCGCCATCCCGTCCTCCTCACCCCAGTGTGCCCCGAGTCCGCGCCAGAATGGGAGCATGCCCGCCGAGAACGATGCGAACAGCATCGACCTGAACAGCGACCTCGGAGAGTCCTTCGGGGCATGGCGCCTCGGCGACGACGCGGCGATGTTCGCCCTCGTGTCGAGCGCCAACGTCGCGTGCGGGTTCCACGCGGGCGACGCGGTGACGATGCTCGCGAGCGCGCGCCTCGCAGCGCAGCACGGCGTCGCACTCGGCGCGCACCCCGGCTACCGCGACCTCGCCGGGTTCGGGCGGCGCGCACTCGACACGAGTCCGGTCGAGATCGCCGCCGAGCTCCTCGCGCAGCTCGGCGCCCTCGACGGCGTCGCCCGCGCCGCCGGCACCCGCGTGCGGTACGTGAAGGCGCACGGCGCCCTCTACCACCGACTCGCGGCCGACGACTCCGCCGCCCATGCCTTCGCCGAGGCCGTCGCGGCCTTCGACCCCGCGCTCACCGTGCTCGGCCAGCCATCGGGCGCGATCGTCAGGGCAGCGGATGCCGCGGGCCTCCGCTACGCCCGCGAGGCCTTCGTCGATCGGGGCTACGTGGCCGACGGCTCGCTCGTGCCCCGCGGAGAACCGGGCGCCCTGGTCGCCGATCCCGCCGCGGCATCCGATCGGGCGCTCGAGATCGCCGAGACCGGAGGCATCACCGCCGATGACGGCAGCCGGGTCGAGCTCGGCGCCGATTCGCTCTGCCTGCACGGCGACACGCCCGGTGCCGTCGCGATCGCACGTGCCGTGCGCACGGCGCTCGAGGGCGCCGGGTTCGAGATCGAGGCGTTCGCGTGAGCCGGCGGCTGCTGCCGAGCGGCGACTCGGCGCTGCTCGTCGAGTGCGACAGCCTCGACGAGGTGCTCGCCCTGCACGATGCGCTCGCGGCGGAACCACCGG
This sequence comes from Agromyces sp. NPDC056389, assembly GCF_042262385.1. Classification (NCBI taxonomy): domain Bacteria; kingdom Bacillati; phylum Actinomycetota; class Actinomycetes; order Micrococcales; family Microbacteriaceae; genus Agromyces; species Agromyces sp. NPDC056389. The sequence goes on along the minus strand of NZ_JBHJPN010000001.1, from coordinate 1,414,146 downwards.
CCGGGCTCGTCGAACTCGTGCCGGCGGCGCGCACGATCCTCGTCGCCGTCGACCCCGAACGGCTGCCGCTCGAGTCGGCGGCCACGTGGGTGCGGCGCATCCCGGCCGAAGCCGCAGCACGACGGACGGGCCATGCGGCCGACGAGGTGACCGTCGACGTCGTGTACGACGGCGACGACCTCCGGAGCGCCGCAGCACTCCTCGGCGTCTCGGTAGAGGCGCTCGTCGCTCGGCACCAGGCGATCGAGTGGCGGGTCGCGTTCATCGGCTTCGCGCCCGGGTTCGGCTACCTCGTGAGCGACGACTGGCCGTTCGAGGTGCCGCGGCTCGATGCGCCGCGACCTCGCGTGCCCGCCGGTGCCGTCGCGCTCGCCGGTGCCTTCGCCGGGGCCTATCCGCGCCAGAGCCCAGGAGGCTGGCGACTGATCGGGCGCACCGACGCGGGGCTCTGGGATCCGGCCGCTCCGTCGCCCGCGCTCTTCGTGCCCGGACGCCGGGTGCGGTTCAGGGACGTCGGCCGGCCATGAGCTTCACGGTCGAGGCGACCGGCCCGCTCGCGCTCGTCGAGGACCTGGGCAGGCCGGGGCTCGCACACCTCGGGGTGGCGGGGTCGGGCGCGCTCGATCGCGGAGCCCTCGCCCTCGCGAACCGACTCGTCGGCAACCCCGACGGCGCTGCGGGCCTCGAGCTCCTGATGGGCGGGTTCCGCGCGCGATTCGACGCGGAGGCCTGGATCGCCGTGACCGGCGCGTGGGGGCGCGTCACGCTCGACGGCCACCGGGTCGCGCCGTACAGCGCGGCTCGCGCCATCGCCGGGTCGGTGCTCGAGATCGGGCCGGCCGAACGCGGTGCCCGCTACATGCTGGCGGTGCGCGGGGGCATCGACGAGCCGATGGAGCTCGGCTCCCGCTCGCGCGACACGCTCTCGGCGATCGGCCCGGTACCGGTGGCCGCGGGACGGGTGTTCGAGCTCGGCCCGGTGCCCACGGCATCCGTGCCGCTGCTCGATCGCGAGGCCGCCTTCCCGCCGCCGGCCGGTGCGGTGACGCTCGCGCTCCTTCCCGGGCCGCGTGCCGACTGGTTCACGGATGCCGCGCGCGCCGCGCTCTTCGACGCCGACTGGCGCCTCTCGGAGCAGGCCGACCGCGTCGGCGCGCGGCTCGTCGGCCCGGCGCTCGAGCGGCGCGTGACCGGCGAGCTCGCGAGCGAGGCGACCGTGCCCGGGTCGATCCAGGTCGCGGGCGACGGGCGGCCGACCGTCCTCCTCGCCGACCGCCCGGTCACCGGCGGCTACCCCGTCATCGCGATCGTCGCGCCGGCCTCGCTCGACGCGGTCGCCCAGCTCCGCCCCGGCCAGGAGGTGCGGTTCCGGCACGCGCGCGCCGGTCGGGCCTGATCGGCGATCGGCACGGGATCGGATCGATCGACTGCTCCCGCTCCGAGTCCGCGTCGATCTCCGAGGCCGTGGCGGGCAGGCGCAGAAGTCAGGGCTTCGAGAGGAACACCGAGCGTGCGGGCGGGGGCGACGGCACGGCCGTGGCGTCCGTCACGACGGGAGCGCCCGCGATGAACCGGCGGAGCTCCTCGCCGTCGACGAGCTTGGCCGGCGACGGGTCGCTCGCGAGGCGGCGGGGCAGGCCCGCGAACGGCAGTTCGTCGTGCGACGCGTACATCACGACGTTGCCGAATCGACGGCCCTTCAGCATCGACGTGTCCGCGGCGATCGCGAGGTGCTCGAAGACGTGCGAGAGGGTTGCGGCCTGCGATCGGGCGAACGCGAGGCCCGCGCCGTCGGCGACGTTGACGGCGACGATGCCGCCGGGCGCGAGCCGCGGCGAGACGAGCCCGTAGAACTCGGCGCTCGTCACGTGCGCGGGAGTGCGAGCCCCGGAGAAGATGTCGACGATCGCGATGTCGACGGCGCCGTCGAGTCCGGCCGGCAGCTTCGCGAGCACCTCGCGGGCGTCGCCGTGCCGCACGCGAACCTGCGCACCGCGGGGGAGCGGCAGGTGCTCGCGCACGAACTCAACGAGATCGGATTCGAGCTCGACGACCTGCTGCCGCGAACCCGGCCGGGTGGCCGCGACGTAGCGGGGGAGCGTGAGCGCGCCGCCGCCGAGGTGCACGGCCGTGATGGCCTGCCCCTCGGGCCGCACGAGGTCGACCGCGTGCCCGATGCGCCGCACGTACTCGAAGCCGAGCCAGTCGGGGCGCTCGATCTCGACGTGCGACTGCGGGGTGCCGTCGACGTAGAGGGTCCACGAGCCCGGCGATTGGCGCGACTCCTCGAGCCGGGCGAGGTGGCCGCTGACGGCGAGGCGACGTTCGAGCTCTGACACGGATGCCACGCTACCGCGCGGTCCCGCTCGCGCTGCGCCCGCCGGGAGGACGGCTCCGCTCAGCAGGCGCCCCACAGCACGAAGTCGAGGCGGTCGCCGTCGAGCACCTCCGCCGGATGCGGGCCGTGGGCGAGCAGTCGCTCGCGCAGGCGAGACGGCAGGCCGCCCGGTGCCGCGACGAGCACGGCGTTGCCCTCCTCAGCGCCCGAGAGCACGCTCGGGTCGCCCGCGACGAGGAGCGCCGCGGCAGGGGCGGCTCGGGCGATCGCACGCGCCTGCCTGCCGAGCCGGCCGAGCCCCGCGGCGTCGGCCACGTTGACGGCGAGCACGCCGTCGGGCGCCACGAGCCCGAGGCATCCGCTCATGAAGTCGACGGTATCGACGAACGCCGGCGCCTGCAGGCGGGAGTACAGATCGACGATGACGACGTCGAACGGGCCCGCGACCGTCTCGATGACGGATGCCGCGTCGCCGACGACGATCTCGATGGGCGCCCCCTCCGGCAGCGGCAGCCGTTCGAGCACGGTGTCGAGCAGTTCGCGATCGAGCTCGACGACGAGCTGCCTCGCACCGGGGCGGGTCGCAGCGACGTACCGTGCCAGCGTGAGGGCGCCGCCGCCGAGATGCAGCACCCGCAGGGGCGCACCCGGTGAGGCTGCGGCATCGATGACGTGCCCGATGCGCCGCGTGTACTCGAAGAACAGGTGCGTCGGGTCGAGCGGGTCGACGTGCGACTGCGCCGTTCCGTCGACGAGCAGGGTCAGGCCGTGCTTCGAGAAGACGTCCGCCTCGAACTCGATGTGCAGCGCCATGCCTGCATCGTGTCACGCATCGAACCGGTGGCGGTCGAAGTACGCAAATCTGAAACCACCTTGCGTTTTTTCCGCGACTCCTCGGGGCGCCGGCGACTTCTGGCGGAGAAAGTGTTTGACAGACATCCGATCACTGTGCTTCACTCAACCCCAAGCTATTACGCAAGCCACTTGCGAAATAGAAAATGCGCCGTTGCATGCACCATCGGCGAACCCGAAGGAGCAGCGATGGAGCCCGGCACGCACGAGCACCGCATCAGCGCGCTGCGCCGATCGAACACCGCACGCTGCGCCCTTCACCTGCGCGACCAGGGCCCCGCCGCCGTCTCCGAGCTCGCCCGTGCCACCGGGCTCTCGCGGCCCACCGTCGAAGCGGCGCTCGCCGACCTCGTCGCCCGCGGACTCGTCGCGACCGACGAGACGAACGGGCACCGCGGCGCAGGCAGGCCTGCCAGGGTCTCGCGCTTCGTCGGCGGCTCGGGCTACGTCGCCGGCGTCGACGTGGGCATCGCCGGCATGCGCGTCATCCTCGCCGACCTCGCGGGCACCGTGGTGGCACGGGTCGAGCACCGGGGGCCGGTGCCGAAGGACGGCAAGGCGCGAATCGAGGCCGTGCGCGTGCTCGTCGCCGATGCGCTGCGGCTCGCCGATGCACCGGCCCATCGCCTCATCTTCGCCCACATCGGCGTCACCGGTCTGGTGCGCGCCGACGGCCGCATCTGGATCTCGCACGGCTTCGCCGACTGGGAGGGCGTCGACGTCGGCGGCAAGCTCGCGGCCCTCCTCGGCTGCCCCGTCACGCTCGACAACGACGTGAACCTCGCAGCGCTCGCCGAGCAGCGGCTCGGCTCGGCTCGGCTCGCCGACGACATGATCTTCCTCCTCATCGGCAGCCAGATCTCCGCGGGGCTCGTGCTCGACGGCCGGCTCCGGCGGGGCAGCCACAACGCCGCCGGCGAACTCGGCGATGCGAGCCTGCGGGTTCCCCTCGACGAACGCGGACACCTCCTCTGGCGGTCGGCTCCGACCGCACGTGGGGTCTTCGAGCTCGCCGACGCGGGCGATGCCGACGCCCGTGCCGAGGTCGACGGGTTCATCGCGGGCATCGCCGACACGGTCGTCGTGCTCGCCCAGACGATCGACCCCGATCTCGTCGTCATCGGCGGCCCGATGTCACGCGCCGGCGACCGGCTCGTCGCGCCGCTCAACGCGGCGGTCGCCGGGCTCGTGTCGCTGCCGTTCGCCCCGACGATCGTCGCCTCGCGACTCGGCATCGACTCGATCGCCTTCGGCGCGCTGTCGCGGGCGTTCGACCTCAGCTCGGAGCTCGTCTACGGAGTCCACGAGGTGCCCATGCCGGCACTCCGTCGGCCCGACGGCGGCGACGCTCTCGATTCCAACGGAAAGGACTTCGAATGGTGAACATCGACGGGCCGGAGCGTCCGCTCCGACTTGCCGTGATCGGATGCGGGGCGAGGTCGACCCTCGCGCAGCACGCCTCGGCCTCGGGCCTCGGCGAGATCGTCGCGCTGGTCGACCCCGATGCGGCCGCGATCGCTCGTAGCCGTGAAGCGCTGTCGGCGACCGCCGAGGCCTTCGCGAGCACCGGCGAGCTGCTCGCATCCGGGCTCGACATCGACGGCGCCTTCGTGCTCACGCCCGACGACACGCACGCCGAGGTCGCCATCGACCTGCTCCGCGCGGGTGTCGCGGTCTACGTCGAGAAGCCGCTCGCCACCACCACCGAAGACGCCGATGCCGTGCTCGAGGCCGCGATCGACGCCGGTGCGAAGCTCTACGTGGGCCACAACATGCGCCACATGGCCGTCATCCGCACGATGCGCGACGCGATCGCGCGCGGCGAGATCGGCGAGGTCAAGGCGGTCTGGTGCCGTCACTTCGTCGGCAACGGCGGCGACTACTACTTCAAGGACTGGCACGCCGAGCGGGCGAGGTCGAACGGCCTGCTCCTGCAGAAGGGCGCGCACGACATCGACGTCATCCACTGGCTCGCGGGCGGCTACACGACCCGAGTGGTGGGCATGGGCGGCGACACGCTCTACGGCGGCATCGCCGATCGGCGCGACAACTCCGATCGCACGATGCCCGAGTGGTTCAGCCTCGAGAACTGGCCGCCCCTCGCGCAGCGCGAGCTCAACCCGGTGATCGACGTCGAAGACCTGTCGATGGTGCTCATGAGCCTCGACAACGGGGTCTACGCCTCGTACGAGCAGTGCCACTACACGCCCGACTACTGGCGCAACTACACCGTCATCGGCACGAAGGGACGCCTCGAGAACTTCGGCGACACCGACGGCGGCGTCGTGCGGGTCTGGAACGAGCGCCACGTCTACCGACCCGAGGGCGACCTCGAGCACCCCATCGTCGGCGACGAGGGCGGACACGGCGATGCCGACTTCCGCACGGTCACCGAGTTCCTCCGCTTCGTGCGCGAGGGCATCCCCACCGAGACCTCGCCCATCGCGGCCCGCCACGCGGTCGCGACCGCGGCCGCGGCGACGGACTCGCTTCGAAACTCATCGGCCCCCCGTGATGTGCCGGCGCTGCCCTCGGGCGCCGTCGGCTACTTCGAAGGGGCCGGGGACCCGGTCGGCGCGGCGCACACCGCGCCGACCGGTGGGTGACGAGTCACCCGTAATCACCTGCACATCGGGCGATCCCGCCCACTCTAACCGGAGGAGAACACCCATGCGCCGCACAGCGCTACTGGCCGGAGTCGCCGCCACGGCACTCCTGCTCACCGCCTGCTCGTCCAACGACGGCGGGTCGACGTCGACCGCCGACAAGGACATGACGGCGGAGATCAACTACGCCTTCTGGGATGCCACTCAGGAAGCGGCGATCGACACGATCATCGAGGAGTTCAACGAGGAATACCCGAACATCACGGTGAAGAAGGACGTCACGCCGTACTCGGAGTTCTTCGGCAAGCTCCAGACCCAGGCCTCGTCGGACACGCTGCCCGACGTCTTCTGGATGAACGGTCCGAACTTCCAGCTCTACGCCTCGAACGACAAGCTCGAGCCCGTGACCGACGCGGTCGACCCTGCGAACTACCCGCAGGCGCTGAACGACCTCTACTCCTTCGACGGCACCCAGTACGGCGTGCCCAAGGACTACGACACCGTCGCGGTCTTCTACAACAAGGCGCTCTTCGACCAGGCCGGTGTCGCGTACCCGACCGAGGGCTGGACGTGGGACGAGTTCCACGAGAAGGCGAAGGCCATCTCGGACGCGCTGAAGGCCGACGGCGTCTACGGCACCGTCAACGGCCTCTCGGGCGGCCAGGAGGTCTACTACAACACCATCCTCCAGGCCGGTGGCGAGGTCATCTCGGCCGACAGCACGACGTCGGGCTACGACAGCCCCGAGGCGATCGAGGGCATCCAGTTCGTCGCCGACCTGATCGCCGACGGCTCGGCGCCGACGCTCCAGCAGCTCTCGGACACCCCGCAGAACGTGTGGTTCGTCAACGGCAAGTCGGCCATGTTCTGGTCGGGCACCTGGTCGAACGCCGAACTCCGTGATTCCGACATCGTCGACGACATCGAGGTCGCGCCGCTGCCGAAGAACGAGCAGGAGGCGACGGTCATCCACGGCCTCGCGAACGTCGTCGCGAAGTCCTCGAAGAACAAGGCCGCCGCGCAGGCGTTCCAGGAGTTCCTCGCGTCCGAGCGCGCCGCCGTCATCCAGGCCGAGGCCGGCGCAGCGCTGCCCGCCTTCTCGGGCACGCAGACCGCGTTCATCGAGTCGGCGCCGTACAACCTGCAGGTCTTCCTCGACGAGGCCGAGAACTCCTCGTTCCCGTACCCCGTCTCGAAGAACACCGCGGCGTGGAACCAGCTCGAGAACGAACTGCTCCCCGCCGCCTTCTCGGGCGAGCGCCCCGTCGCCGAGGTGGCGAAGGAACTGGCCGAGAAGATGAACGAAGCACTGGCCGAAGAGAACGAATGACCTCCTCAGCAGTACGCGAGGCCGACGTCGCAGCTCCGGCTGCGGCGTCGGCCCCGCCGGCCGGCCGCGGCAGACGCCGGGGCCGCAGCGACCTCGGCTGGGCGCTGGTCTTCGTCCTGCCGTTGTTCGCGGGCATCGCCCTCTTCTACCTGTGGCCGATCGTTCGCAACGTCTGGTTCAGCTTCACCGAGTGGGGGCCCTTCGGCGACTCCGAGTGGGTCGGCCTCGACAACTACATCGAGCTCGCCGGCGACGCCACGATGGGCCGCGCCATCCTGAACACCCTCGGGTACACGGCGATGCTGCTCTGCGGCGTGCCGCTCGCGGTCTACTTCGCGAGCCTGCTGAACCGCCCCGGCCTGCGATTCGCGAACCTGTTCCGCACCGCATTCTTCCTGCCGTACGTCGCGATGCCCGCCGCCATCTCCATGGTCTGGCGCATCATCTACAACGGCGACTTCGGCATCCTGAACTACGCGCTCTCGCTCATCGGCATCGACGGCCCGAGCTGGCTCTCGACCAAGGGCGTCGCGCTCGTCGCCGTCGCCCTCGTCGGCATCTGGATCTCGCTCGGCTTCAACCTCATCATCCTGTCCGCGGGCATGAAGGGCATCCCCGTCGAGCTCTACGAGGCCGCATCGCTCGACGGCGCGACGCGCTGGAAGCAGTTCACGACGATCACCGTGCCGCTGCTCACCCCCTCGATCTTCTTCGTCTCGGTGATGACGGTCATCGCGGGCTTCCAGGTCTTCGACCTGCTCTACGCCCTCATGGGCACGACGAACCCCGCCATCGACAAGACCCAGTCGGTCGTCTACTACTTCTTCACGAACATCAAGACGGGTGACAACGGCTACGCGGCTGCGATCGGCGTCGTGATCCTCCTCCTCGTCGGCATCTTCACGATGCTCCAGTTCCGACTCCAGAAGAAATGGGTCACCTATGTCTAAGCGTCGCGTCGGCGCGCGCGAGTCGAACACGATCGCCTACGTCGTGCTCACGGTCGGGGCGGTCGTGATGATCTTCCCGTTCGTCTGGCAGCTCATCATGTCGCTCGGCACGAACGCCGACGTCATCTCGATCCCGCCGTCGTTCTGGCCCTCGGAGTTCAAGCCCGAGAACTACCTCAACGTGTTCGACCGCGTGCCGTTCCTCAGCCAGTTCTGGGTGTCGGTCGGCATCACCGTGATCCGCACGATCGGCCAGCTCGTGCTGTGCTCGATGGCCGGCTACGCGTTCGCGCGCATGTACTTCCCCTTCAAGGGAGTCGTGCTCGCCCTCATCCTCGCGATCCTCATGGTGCCGCCGCAGGTCTACCTGCTGCCGCAGTACCAGATCATCCAGGGTCTCGGCTGGCTCAACACCGTCATCGGCATCGCAGCGCCCGGCATCTTCAGCGCCTTCGGCACGTTCATGATGCGCCAGTTCTTCATGGGGCTCCCGCCCGAGCTCGAGGAGGCCGCCCGCCTCGACGGCGCGAACCAGTTCCAGATCTTCTGGAAGATCATGCTGCCGCTCGCGAAGCCGGGGCTCTCGGCGCTCGCGATCATCACGGTGCTCTGGTCGTGGAACGACCTGCTCTGGCCGCTCATCGTCGCGACGAGTGCCGAGAGCATGCCGCTCTCCGCCGGCATCGCGACGCTCACGAGCGGTCGTACGATCACGGACTACCCGATGCTGCTCGCCGCGGCGATGATGGCGATGGCGCCGGTCCTGATCCTCTTCCTCATCATGCAGCGCCGGGTCATCGACGGCGTCGCATTCTCCGGACTGAAATGAGCGAGCGGATGACGCAGCGCAACGAATCCCTCCGTGTCGGCCTCATCGGGGCTGGTGCGATCTCCCACGCCCACGTGCCCGGATGGCTCGCGCTCGGCGCGCGGGTCACCGTGTACTCCGAGGCCGGCGCCGAGGCGCTCGCCGAGCAGTACGGGCTCGAGGTCGCCCGCTCGCTCGACGAGCTGTGGCCGGCCGTCGACGTCGTCGACATCGTCACGCCGACCGCGACGCACGCCGGACTCGCGCTCGCCGCGATCGGACACGGCATCGACGTCGTGTGCGAGAAGCCGCTCGCGCGCACCGCTGCCGACGCGGAGTCCGTCGTCGACGCGGCCGAGCGGGCCGGCGTGCGGCTCTTCCCGGCGCACGTCGTGCGGTACTTCCCCGAGTTCCTCGCGGCGCGCAGCGCGATCGCGGCCGGACGCATCGGCCGGCCCGCGGTCTTCCGCTTCCGGCGGCAGAGCGCTGCGCCGCAGTCGCCCTGGTTCTTCGACGACGCCGTCTCGGGCGGCATCGTGATGGACCAGATGATCCACGATCTCGACCAGGCCGAGTGGCTCGGCGGTCCGGTGCGCCGCGTGTTCGCGCGACTGCAGCGCGGCGGCGATGCAGCGGCCCCGGTGGTCGCCGCCCAGGTCGTGCTCGACCACGAGTCGGGGCTGATCAGCCACGTGCACGGCACCTGGGGGAGCCCGGCGCTGCCCTTCTCCTATTCGTTCGACCTCGCGGGCGACGGCGGGGTGCTGCGATTCGACTCGATGCGCGACGACACGATGCGTGCTGCGCTGCCGCCGATCGACGGCGGGGGATACCTGCCCGAGACGAGCGGGGTCGAGAGCCCGTACTCCGCCGAGATCGCCGACTTCGTGCGCGCCATCAGCTCGGGAGGCGCCGCCCTGGTCGACGGCGCCGACGGCGTCCGCGCCGTGCGGATCGCGGAGGCCGCGCTCGAGTCGATCGAGAGCGGCCTGCCGGTCGATCTCGAACCAGCTGGCGAGGCGACGGATGCCTCGACCGACGACGCCATGATCGGAGCCCGCGCATGAGCCGCACGACCGAACCGCTGCGCATCGGCATCCTGTCGTTCGCGCACCCGCACGTCGAGGCGTACGCCCGCGCGCTCGTCGCACGCGGCATCGAGGTCGTCGGCACCGACCTCCCGCCGTACGACGCGGGCACGCAGCGCGGCGCAGAGCTCGCGGCGCGCCTCGGCATCGAGTACCTCGACGACGTCGACGCCGTGCTCGCGCGTGCGCCGCACGGCGTCATCGTCACCGCCGAGAACGTGCGGCATCGCGAGCTCGTGCTCGCGGCGATCGGCGCCGGCGCCCACGTGCTGTGCGAGAAGCCGATCGCGACCGAGGTCGGCGACGCCCTCGCCATGGTCGATGCGGCCGAGGCCGCGGGCGTCTCGCTCATGACCGCGTACCCGGTGCGCTTCGCGCCCTCGTTCCGCGAGCTCGTCGCCCGCGTCCGCGCAGGACAGCTCGGCGAGCTCGTCGCCGTCTCCGGCACGAACAACGGCAAGATCCCGCTCGACCGCAGTTGGTTCACGAGCGGGGCCGCCGCCGGCGGCGGCGCGCTCGTCGATCACGTCGTGCACTGCGCGGACCTCCTCGACGAGCTCCTCGGCGAGCCGGCGCAGGAGGTCTACGCGACGGCGAACCGCATCCTGCACGCCGACCGCGGCGTCGAGGTCGAGACCGGGGGAGTCGTGTCGATCGCCTACCCGTCGGGCGTCATCGCGACGATCGACTGCTCGTGGAGCCAGCCCGACACGGCCTCGACCTGGGGCGGGCTCACGCTCGAGGTGCACGGCACCCGCGGGTCGATGCGGATCGATCCCTTCGCCGCGCACGTCTCGGGCTACGGCGAGGGCGGCGCGACCTGGGACGCCTTCGGCACCGATCTCGATCAGCTCATGGTCGACGAGTTCCTCGGAGCGATCCGCGAATCGCGGGCCCCGCGTCCCGACGGCTCGGTCGGTGTCCGCACGCTCGCGATCGTCGACGCGGCGCAGCGGTCGGTGCGCTCCGGGCTCCCGGAAGGCGTGCTCGCACGGGCCTGAACGAACCCCCGACCGGCGCCCCGAGGCATCCGCTCACCGACTCGATGGTGAGCCGCAGCGGGGCGCCGGTGCGCATCTGGGGGCCACCAGATCGTCGTTATACCGGAGATTCGCAGACAAATCAAGAATCGACTGGACACGGCGCGTCTGGCGACATATAGTTAACCTTTGCGCTCCCAGACCCACCATGCCTTCATATTGCGGTCGGCTTCCGTGCGTGTCGAGATCCTGAGGTCTCCGGCATCCGCACTCGTCTGAGGGGTTCCACTCTCCGCTACCGACAGTGAACCGGCCCGACGGGGCCATGGAGGTTATTCACTTGGCTGCTGCGCGCAACGCGACCACGCCCACCCCCAAGAACGGACGCGGTGCAAGCCGTCTCTCGTTCGCCAAGGTCACCGACACCCTCACGGTACCCGACCTGCTCGCTCTCCAGACGGAGAGCTTCGACTGGCTCGTCGGCAACGAGGCGTGGAAGACACGCCTCTCCGAGGGCAAGGCGGCAGGCCGTCAGGACCTGCCCGAGACCACCGGTCTCGAGGAGATCTTCGAGGAGATCTCCCCGATCGAAGACCTCGGTGAGACCATGCAGCTCTCGTTCACCAACCCTGAGCTCGAGCCTCCGAAGTACACGATCGACGAGTGCAAGGAGAAGTCGAAGACCTACTCCGCACCGCTGTACGTGAACGCGGAGTTCATGAACCACCTCACGGGTGAGATCAAGACGCAGACCGTCTTCATGGGCGACTTCCCGCTCATGACCCCCAAGGGCACGTTCGTCATCAACGGCACCGAGCGCGTCGTCGTCTCGCAGCTCGTGCGTTCGCCGGGCGTCTACTTCGAGCGCACCCCCGAGAAGACCTCCGACAAGGACATCTACTCGGCTCGCGTCATCCCGAGCCGTGGCGCATGGCTCGAGTTCGAGATCGACAAGCGCGACCAGGTCGGCGTCCGCATCGACCGCAAGCGCAAGCAGAGCGTGACCGTCTTCCTGAAGGCCCTCGGCCTCACCTCCGAGGAGATCCTCGAGGAGTTCGCCGGCTACGAGTCGATCGCCCTCACCCTCGAGAAGGACAACATCCTCACGAAGGAAGAGGCGCTCAAGGACATCTACCGCAAGCTCCGTCCGGGCGAGCAGGTCGCTGCCGAGGCCGCGCGTGCGCTCCTCGACAACTTCTACTTCAACCCGAAGCGCTACGACCTCGCGAAGGTCGGCCGGTACAAGATCAACAACAAGCTCGGCCTCGAGGCTCCCCTCACCGACTCGGTGCTGACGGTGCAGGACATCGTCGCCACGATCAAGTACCTCGTCGCGCTGCACGACGAGCGCACCACCCTACCCGGCCGCCGCGCCGGCAAGGCGGTCGACCTGCGCCTCGACGTCGACGACATCGACAACTTCGGCAACCGTCGCATCCGCGCGGTGGGCGAGCTCATCCAGAACCAGGTCCGCACCGGCCTGTCCCGCATGGAGCGCGTCGTCCGCGAGCGAATGACCACGCAGGACATCGAGGCGATCACCCCGCAGACCCTGATCAACGTGCGACCCGTCGTCGCCGCGATCAAGGAGTTCTTCGGCACCTCGCAGCTGTCGCAGTTCATGGACCAGAACAACCCGCTCGCAGGTCTGACCCACAAGCGCCGCCTCTCGGCGCTCGGCCCCGGCGGTCTCTCGCGCGACCGCGCCGGCGTCGAGGTCCGAGACGTCCACCCGTCGCACTACGGCCGCATGTGCCCGATCGAGACCCCGGAAGGCCCGAACATCGGCCTCATCGGTTCGCTCGCATCGTTCGCGCGCATCAACTCGTTCGGCTTCATCGAGACGCCGTACCGCAAGGTCGTCGCCGGCAAGGTCACCGACCAGATCGACTACCTCACGGCGTCCGAAGAAGACGACTACATCGTCGCCCAGGCCAACGCGCCGCTGAAGGCCGACGGTCACTTCTCCGAAGACCGCGTCCTGGCACGTCAGAAGGGCGGCGAGGTCGACCTCGTTCCCGCCGACCTGATCGGCTACATGGACGTCTCGCCGCGCCAGATGGTGTCGGTCGGTACCTCGCTCATCCCGTTCCTCGAGCACGACGACGCGAACCGCGCCCTCATGGGTGCCAACATGCAGCGTCAGGCTGTGCCGCTGCTCCGCAGCGACTCGCCGTTCGTCGGAACCGGCATGGAGGGCTACGCGGCCATCGACGCCGGTGACGTGATCACCGCCGACAAGGCCGGTGTCGTCGCCGAGGTCTCGGCCGACTCAGTCACCGTGCAGCTCGACGCCGGTGGCACGCAGACCTACTTCCTGCGCAAGTTCGACCGCTCCAACCAGGGCACGTCGTACAACAACCGCGTCCTCGTGAACGCGGGCGACCGCGTCGAGGTCGGCGAGGTCATCGCCGATGGTCCTGCGACCGACAACGGCGAGCTCGCGCTCGGCAAGAACCTCCTCGTGGCGTTCATGCCGTGGGAGGGTCACAACTTCGAGGACGCGATCATCCTCAGCCAGAACCTCGTGAAGGACGACGTGCTCTCGTCGATCCACATCGAGGAGTACGAGGTCGACGCCCGCGACACGAAGCTCGGCAAGGAGGAGATCACCCGTGATCTCCCGAACGTCAGCCCCGACCTGCTGGCCGACCTCGACGAGCGCGGCATCATCCGCATCGGCGCAGAGGTCCGCCCCGGAGACATCCTCGTCGGCAAGGTCACGCCGAAGGGCGAGACCGAGCTGTCGGCCGAAGAGCGTCTGCTCCGCGCGATCTTCAACGAGAAGAGCCGTGAAGTCCGCGACACCTCGCTGAAGGTGCCCCACGGTGAGCGCGGCACGATCATCGCCGTCAAGGTGTTCGACTCGCAGGACGGCGACGACGAGCTCGGCTCGGGCGTCAACCAGCGCGTGGTCGTCTACATCGCCCAGAAGCGCAAGATCACCGAGGGCGACAAGCTCGCCGGCCGTCACGGCAACAAGGGCGTCATCTCGAAGATCCTCCCGGTCGAGGACATGCCGTTCCTCGCCGACGGAACCCCGGTCGACGTCATCCTGAACCCGCTCGGCATCCCCGGCCGCATGAACTTCGGCCAGGTGCTGGAGACCCACCTCGGCTGGGTCGCCAAGCAGGGCTGGAAGGTCGACGGCAGCCCGGCGTGGGCCAAGAAGCTTCCGAAGGAAGCGCATGAGGCCGCGCCCGGCACCAAGGTCGCGACCCCGGTGTTCGACGGCGCCCTCGAGGAGGAGATCGCGGGTCTGCTCGACTCGACGCTCCCCAACCGCGACGGCGAGCGACTCATCGACTCGAGCGGCAAGACCCAGCTCCTCGACGGCCGTTCCGGCGAGCCGTTCCCGTACCCGGTCTCGGTCGGCTACATGTACATCCTCAAGCTGCACCACCTCGTCGACGACAAGATCCACGCGCGTTCGACGGGCCCGTACTCGATGATCACCCAGCAGCCGCTCGGTGGTAAGGCGCAGTTCGGTGGTCAGCGATTCGGTGAGATGGAGGTCTGGGCGCTCCAGGCCTACGGCGCGGCATACGCGCTGCAGGAGCTCCTCACGATCAAGTCCGACGACATCCTCGGCCGCGTCAAGGTGTACGAGGCGATCGTCAAGGGCGAGAACATCCAGGAGCCCGGCATCCCCGAGTCCTTCAAGGTGCTCATGAAGGAGATGCAGTCGCTCTGCCTGAACGTCGAGGTGCTCTCGGCCGACGGCACCGCGGTCTCGCTCCGCGACACCGACGACGAGGCCTTCCGTGCTGCGGAAGAGCTCGGCATCAACATCTCCGCGCGCTTCGAGTCGTCGAACATCGACGAGATCTAAGCCTGGCCAGTAGACGACTACAGAGACTTTCCAAGGAGAGAAATTGCTCGACGCAACGACTTTTGACGAGCTTCGCATCGGCCTGGCCACCGCAGAGGACATCCGCAAGTGGTCCTACGGTGAGGTCAAGAAGCCTGAAACCATCAACTACCGCACCCTGAAGCCCGAGAAGGACGGTCTGTTCGGCGAACAGATCTTCGGCCCGAGCCGCGACTGGGAGTGCGCCTGCGGCAAGTACAAGCGTGTCCGCTTCAAGGGCATCGTCTGTGAGCGATGCGGCGTGGAGGTCACCAAGTCCTCCGTGCGCCGTGAGCGCATGGGCCACATCGAGCTCGCCGCTCCGGTCACCCACATCTGGTACTTCAAGGGTGTGCCCAGCCGTCTCGGCTACCTGCTCGACATGGCGCCGAAGGACCTCGAGAAGGTCATCTACTTCGCCGCCTACATGGTCATCGACGTCGACGACGAGGGTCGTCACGCCGACATGCCCGGCCTCGAGAACGAGCTCCGGCTCGAGATCAAGACCATCGGCGACCAGCGCGACGCCCGCATCGCGACGCTCATGGCGCGCAAGGAGGAGGAGCTCGCCGCACTCGAGGCGGAGGGCGCCAAGTCCGACCAGAAGAAGCGCGCCGAAGCGGCCGCCGACAAGGAGATGACGCAGGTCCGCAAGTCGGGCGACGAGCAGATCGCGCACCTCGAGCGCGTGTGGGAGGACTTCCGCACCCTCAAGGTCGGCGACCTCAAGCCCGAGGACTCGGTCTTCCACGAGCTCCAGGACCGCTTCGGCATGTACTTCGACGCCTACATGGGCGCCGAGGCCATCAAGAAGCGCCTCGAGGCCTTCGACCTGGCCGCCGAGGCCGACGACCTGCGCCTGCAGATCGCCGAGGGCAAGGGCCAGAAGAAGATCCGTGCGATCAAGCGTCTGCGCGTCGTCAGCTCCTTCCTGCAGACCGGCAACTCGCCGGCCGCGATGGTGCTCGACGTCGTGCCGGTGATCCCGCCGGAGCTCCGCCCGATGGTGCAGCTCGACGGTGGCCGCTTCGCGACCTCCGACCTCAACGACCTCTACCGTCGTGTGATCAACCGCAACAACCGTCTTCGTCGTCTGCTCGACCTCGGCGCCCCCGAGATCATCGTCAACAACGAGAAGCGGATGCTGCAGGAGGCCGTCGACGCACTGTTCGACAACGGCCGCCGCGGTCGCCCCGTCACCGGCACCGGCAACCGCGCCCTGAAGTCCCTGAGCGACATGCTCAAGGGAAAGCAGGGTCGCTTCCGCCAGAACCTGCTCGGCAAGCGCGTCGACTACTCGGGCCGTTCGGTCATCGTCGTCGGCCCGCAGCTGAAGCTGCACCAGTGCGGTCTGCCCAAGCAGATGGCGCTCGAGCTGTTCAAGCCGTTCGTCATCAAGCGCCTGATCGACCTGAGCCACGCTCAGAACATCAAGGCCGCCAAGCGCATGGTCGAGCGTTCGCGCCCCCAGGTCTGGGACGTGCTCGAGGAGATCATCCGTGAGCGCCCGGTTCTGCTGAACCGCGCACCCACGCTGCACCGCCTCGGCATCCAGGCCTTCGAACCGCAGCTCGTCGAGGGCAAGGCCATCCAGCTCCACCCGCTCGTGTGTGCTGCGTTCAACGCGGACTTCGACGGCGACCAGATGGCCGTGCACCTTCCCCTCTCGGTGGAGGCGCAGGCCGAGGCCCGCATCCTGATGCTCGCCTCGAACAACATCCTGAAGCCGTCCGACGGCCGTCCGGTGACCCTGCCCACGCAGGACATGATCATCGGCCTGCACCACCTGACGACCGGCAAGCCCGGCGCCGCAGGTGAGGGTCGTGCGTTCTCGTCGATCTCCGAGGCCATCCTCGCGTTCGACCAGAACCGTCCGGGCGAGCTCGCGCTCGACCTCGGCGCCACGGTCAAGATCCGTCTCGAGGGCCTGCACTTCGCCGAAGGCGAGACCCCCGAGAACTTCGTTCCCGGCAAGCCGTACCTGCTCGAGACGACCCTCGGTCGCGCCCTCTTCAACGAGGCGCTCCCGGTCGACTACCCCTACGTGAACGCGCAGGCGGGCAAGACGCAGATCTCGGAGATCGTCAACGACCTCGCCGAGCGCTACCCGAAGACCGAGGTCGCTGCGACCCTCGACCGGATCAAGGACGCCGGCTTCCGCTGGGCGACCCGTTCGGGCGTGACCGTCGCACTCTCCGACATCCTGACGCCGCCCAACAAGGGCGAGATCGTCTCGAAGTACGAGAAGCAGGCCGCCAAGGTCCAGGGCCAGTTCGAGAAGGGTCTGACGACCGACCTCGAGCGTCGCCAGGAGCTCATCCAGATCTGGACCAAGGCGACCGACGAGGTCGCCAAGGCCATGCAGGAGAACTTCCCGACCGACAACACCATCAACCGCATGGTGACGTCGGGTGCTCGTGGTAACTGGCTGCAGGTGCGCAACATCGCCGGCATGCGAGGCCTCGTGAACAACCCGAAGGGTGAGATCATCCCTCGCCCGATCATCTCGAGCTACCGCGAGGGACTCTCGGTCGCCGAGTACTTCATCGCGACGCACGGTGCCCGCAAGGGTCTGGCCGACACGGCCCTCCGTACGGCCGACTCGGGGTACCTCACGCGTCGTCTCGTCGACGTCTCGCAGGATGTCATCATCCGCGAAGACGACTGCGGCACGACCAAGGGCCTCGAACTGCCGATCGCGACGACGGATGCCTCGGGCGAACTCGTCCGCGACCCGAACGTCGAGAACGCGGTCTACGCCCGCAGCCTGGCCGCCGACGCGGTCAACGCCAAGGGCGAGGTCGTCGCGGAGGCCGGTGAAGACGTCGGCGACGTGCTCATCGACAAGCTCATCACGGCTGCCGTCGAGACCATCAAGGTGCGCTCGGTGCTCACGTGCGAGTCCGCCGTCGGTGTCTGCGCGAAGTGCTACGGCCGTTCGCTCGCGACCGGCAAGCTCGTCGACATCGGCGAGGCCGTCGGCATCATCGCGGCCCAGTCGATCGGTGAGCCCGGCACGCAGCTGACGATGCGTACCTTCCACACGGGTGGTTCGGCCTCGGCCGACGACATCACGCAGGGTCTTCCCCGCGTGCAGGAGCTCTTCGAGGCGCGTACCCCCAAGGGTGCGTCGCCCATCGTCGAGGCTCCGGGTCGCATCACGATCGACGAGACCGACAAGCAGCGCAAGGTCATCCTCACGCCCGACAACGGCGACGAGCCGATCGCGTACAACGTGCTCAAGCGTTCGACCCTCCTGGTCGAGGACGGACAGCACGTCGAGCTCGGCCAGCAGCTGATCGTCGGCACCGTCGACCCGAAGGAGGTCCTCCGGGTCAAGGGTGTGCGCGAAGTGCAGAAGCACCTCGTCAACGGCGTGCAGGACGTCTACCGCTCGCAGGGTGTGCCGATCCACGACAAGCACATCGAGGTCATCGTGCGCCAGATGCTGCGCAAGGTCACCGTCGTCGACCACGGCGACACCGACCTGCTGCCCGGTGAGCTCGTCGACCGCCTGAAGTACAACGACATCAACCGCGCCGCGCTGACCGAGGGCAAGAAGACCGCCTCGGCCCGCCAGGAGGTCATGGGTATCACCAAGGCCTCGCTCGCGACCGAGTCGTGGCTGTCGGCCGCGTCCTTCCAGGAGACGACCCGCGTGCTCACGCAGGCCGCCATGGAGGGCAAGTCCGACCCGCTCGTCGGGCTCAAGGAGAACGTCATCATCGGAAAGCTCATCCCGGCGGGTACCGGCCTCGGCAAGTACCGGAACGTCGCGGTCGAGGCGACCGAGGAGGCGAAGGCGGAGCGTTACCCGAACCGCATCTTCACCGACGATGCAGCGTTCACCGAGGGCGACCTGAGCTTCGTCGACTTCGACGCGTTCTCGAGCGACGACTTCACCCCCGGCAACTACAGCTAGTCAGCCGATACGACAGCAGGGCCCCGGAGCGATCCGGGGCCCTGCTTCGTTTTCCCGGGCGTACGGCCTCGATACCTCGGATGCATCGGCAGGACACCGGCACATCCGCCCGGTTGCCGGGCCGAACGAAGCGCCGCGCGCGCTCCCGGAATCCGGCCGCATCCGTTGCTACAGTTGGCCAACCACGGGTGCGCGGGGTGCCCGGAAGGAGCGCGATCATGAGCAGCACGACTCCCGGAGCCGACCCGGAACGTCACGAAGAGGAGACCGGTCCGGTCGACGGCGGCGCCGTCGACGATTCCGCGCCCGAGCCCGCTCCCGTAGTGAACGAGACCGGCCCCGTCGATGAGGGCGCGCCGGTCGAGCCCGCAGCCGACCAGGCCGTTCCGGCATCCCCTCCGGCCGCCGATGCGTCCGAGCCCGAGCCCGAGCCCGAGCCCGCCGACGACGACTTGGCCGCGACCTCGCGACTCGACGAGGCCGTCGAGCGGGCGAGCGCCCACCCCGCTCCCGAAGAGACCAACGGCATCGACGACCTGGACGCCTCGGCGACCCCCGGGCCCGTCGCCGCCGACGCCGTGCGCCGTGAGACGTACGTGCCGGCCGCAACCGTGGCAGCAGGCACCGCCGCCGGTGCGGCCACGCTCGCCGACGTACCCGAACCCGTGTACGTTGCCCCGCAGCCCGGACCGCAGACCATCTACGTGCAGGCGCCGACGCCGCCGAAGGCGAAGGGCAATCGCGGGTTCGGAGTGCTCGTCGCGCTCATCGGCACGGTCGCATTCGCGGTGCTCTACGGGGCCATCGGCTATCTGCTCTACGTGAGCTACGGGGCGCCGGCCGGCGAGGCGATCGGCGTCGCCGAGTTCCTCCTGAGCCCGCGATTCCTGGTTCCCGTCGTCGCGTTCTTCGTCGGGTTCGCGCTGCTCGCGGCGATCGTGAACCGCGGCCCGTGGTGGACCTACGCGGTGTTCGGCCTGCTGGTCGGCGCGCTCGTCTACTTCGCGTACATCGGCGGTTCGCTGCTCGCGGTGCAGGCGTGGACGCTCACGCTCGAACAGGCGAACGACTTCATCGCCGAGCGCTGGCTCGACCCGTTCGCGATCATCGCGGCGGTCATCGCCCGTGAGATCCCGATCTGGCTCGGCGGCTGGATCGCCGCACGCGGTCGCACCGTCACCGAGCGCAACCGACTCGCGATCGAGGCGTACGACCGCGAACTCGCGGCGGGGCCGCAGGCGCAGCGCTACTGACGCCTACTCCGAGGCCGCGCAGTCGCGAACGAGTTCGGCGGGCGCCTCGACGAGGAGATTTTCGTTCCATGCGCTGAAGGTGAAGGCGCCGTCGCCGCTCGTGTCACCGGCGGCGAAGCCCGTCGGCAACGGTGCTCCGATGCGTTGCACCTGCATGACTCCCGCGGGTGCGGTCTCGCCGCCCACGACCAGTTCGAGGAGCTCGGCGTCGGCCGACGGCTGGGTGACACTCACCGATG
This sequence comes from Agromyces sp. NPDC056389, assembly GCF_042262385.1. Taxonomy (NCBI): domain Bacteria; kingdom Bacillati; phylum Actinomycetota; class Actinomycetes; order Micrococcales; family Microbacteriaceae; genus Agromyces; species Agromyces sp. NPDC056389. The sequence goes on along the minus strand of NZ_JBHJPN010000001.1, from coordinate 1,393,930 downwards.
CGCTCGCCCCGAGCAGCGCAGACACCAGGTCGGCAGGGCGCAGGAGCGGCGACCACTGGTCGACGAGGCCGTCGCCGGCCGCGGCGCAGACGTACCCCTGTTCCAGCTCGGGGATGCCGAGTTGCGCGGCGAATGCGTCATTGCCCCGCAGATAGGTGCGCCCCTCGACGACGACGACATCGAAGCTCAGCCCGCCGGCGGTGATCTTCGCCGCGAAGTCTCCGGGCCGACCGCGGTAGTCGACGGCGATCGTGCGACCGGGCACCGGGTCGGCCTCGGGCGTCGCTGCGGTCAGCTCGGTGAACGTGCCCGAGTACTCGACGGAGCCTGCCGCCGCGACGGCGTCGACGACCTCCTCTGCCGCATCGGTCCCGGTCAGGAGCCAGAGCCCGTTGCCATCGATCTGCGACGGGTCGAGGTCGCCGGGATCGACGTGCGACGGGGTCGGCGGCGCCTCGGCAGGCGCCTGGCTGCAGCCGGCCAGCGCGAGCGCCGCGACGAGCGCAAGCGGCGCGGCACGTCTCACGATGTCGCGTCGGCGACGCACGCGCTCTGGGCACGCTGCGCTCCGAGGGTCGCAGCGTCGAGCGAGACCTCACCCGTCGTCGCAGTGGGGCGCACGACGAAGCACGTGTCGTTCTCGTACAGGCCGAGGGCCGAGGGCAGCCAGGCCTCGGTGCCGGTGACCCACTGGGTCAGGTCGATCGCTTCGCCGTCGCCGTGCACGGCGTAGACGCTGTAGGCCGCATCGGGTCCGCTCCAGTCGAGGTGGGCGTTGCCGCCGTCGATGCTCAGTCCGAGACCGCTCACGGCGACCGAGTCGTCGTTGACGGCCGTGATGATGAACCAGGTGACGGCGCTCGCGAGCGCGACGAAGGTGAGCCCGATCGAGACCATGAACGCCGGATGCCGCCACCACTTGCGCTCCTGAGCCGGCGCTTCGGCCAGTTCGGGGAGGACCGAACCAGCGGCGCCGAGCGGGCGGGTTCCTGCGGTCTGCGGTAGGGCGGTCTGACCGGGCGCGCTGCCGAGCGATGGGTTCTGCATCGGATCCTTCCGGGGCTGCGCCGAACGAAACGGACGGCGCCGGCCGACCGCGTACCATGGTATCCCGAACGCCCGAGGGCACGATCCGTGCGCGACGACAGGAGAGCAGTGGTCACAGCGCGCGTCCGCCGGGCCGTGACGGCCGCGCTCGTCGTCGCGTGCGCGATAGTCGCCGGGCCGCATGCGGCTGCGCACGCCGAGGGCGACGGCGGGGCGGACGCCGCGGCATCCGGTGTGCCGACCGGCCCGACCTCGATCGCCGTGCCCTATCTCGGTTCAGCCTCGATCGAACCGGGGGAGGGCTGGCAGATCACCGACTGCACGGGCCCGAGCGCCGCGAGCTCGCTCGTCGTGGCGTGCGACCCGACGAAGATCCTGCTGAGTGCGCCGAGCTTCGATCCCGAAGCGCCCGTCGCGATCGTGCCGGTGCCGCTCTCGAACGGCCGCACCTCGATCACGGTGGACTACTCCGTGGCGCTGGCCCCGCCCGAGGCGCCGACGATCGCCGGTGGAGCATTCGGATACCCCGTCGCCGCGGGATCCGCCGTGCTGCTCCCGCTCAGCGACCTCGGGATCGCCTGCGCCGTCTGCATCGACGGCGGCGCACTCGATGTCGTCGAAGTGCGTCCGGAGGGGGCGGGCAGCGCCGCATCGAACGGCACGCACCTGGTCTTCCGGCCGTCGGCGAGTTTCACCGGCGACGCCGAGCTCATCGTGCGCTACGCCGACGATTACGGCGCCTGGTCGGCCGATGCGTCGGTCGTCGTGCCGGTCTACGCTCCGAAGGCGACGCTCGTGGCATCGAGCATCACGACTCCGCTCGGCGAGGGGGCGCAGACGGTCGACCTGCTGCCGCTCGTGTTCCGGTTCGGGAGCGGCGACGCCGAGATCTCGCTCGTCGGCTGCGGCTCGGCGATCCACGGGTCGGTGGTGTGCTCGCCCGACGGCACGGCGGTCTACGCGCCGTCCGGGGCATCCGTCGACCAGTTCAGCTACCACGTCGTCTCGGCCGACGGCGAGCACGCGACGGGGTCGGTGACGTTCGTTCCGGATGCCGCGGAGCGGACGCTCGTGCCGGCATCGGCGGCCGGCGCCGATGATGGCGTACCGTCGAAGATCGTTCCGCTCGTGCCGGTCGAGGGCGATGCGGCAGGTGGGCGGGCCGGGATCTTCGCTCCGCTGATCGAGACGCTCGACCGGGCGGGCGTGCGATGACGGCGGCGATGGTGTTCGCGACAGAGAGGTGTGCAGCATGAGCGTTCGATTGACGGTCGGCGAACCGGTCGCGGCGGGAAAGCCGGCGTCGTGGCTCCTGAAGGTCGACGAGGCGACCACGGTCGGGGAGGTCGCGGAGTCGCTCGGTGTCGTGCCCAGCGTGCTCGACCCTCAGGCGGGCACGGCGACGCCGCTCGCCGAATCGGCCGTGCTCTCGGGCGCCACGGTTCCTGCGGGGGCCTCGCCGCTGCTCGCACCGGGCACGCTCCGACTCGAGGTCGTCGGCGGACCGTTCGCCGGTGAGAGCGTGCCGATCAGCAGGGGCGATGCGATCACGATCGGCAACGCGGCATCCGCAGGCCTCACGATCGCCGATCCCGCCTTGGCGCCGCAGCACGCGGTGCTGGCGCTGAACGCCCCCACGACCCTCGAGAGCGGCCGGCCGGCCCCGCTCGCCGCGACGCTCGCACCCGCCGTGGACGCCGCGCCGATGTGGGTGAACGGTGAACCGATCACTGCCGAGGTCGCGCTCGTTCCCGCCGACCTCTTCCAGATCGGCAGCAGCATGTTCCGGATCGGCATCACCCCCGGATCCGATGCCGACCTCACTCGCGACGCTCTCGGCGGTCGCGGCTTCAACCGCCCATCGCGCATCGAGCCGACGAAGGCGCAGCCCGTCGTTCAGCTGCCGGGCGACAAGCCCGAAGACCCCGACCAGTCGCCGATGCCGTGGCTCTCCGCGATCATCCCGGTCGTGCTCGGCGTCACGATGGCCGTCGTGTTCCAGCGCCCCATCATGCTGCTCATGGCCGCAGCGAGCCCCATCATGGTCGTCGGCTCGTTCATCGCGAATCGCAAGCTCGCGAAGAAGAAGGGCCTGAAGACCGAGAAGCAGTGGATCGAGGAGGTCAAGGTCGCGGAGCGCCGCATCAGCGACCTGGCGCGCGTGCAGCGGCTCGAGGGCTGGTACCGCATGCCCGACCCGGTCATGATCGCCGACATCGCACTCCGCCCGCTCTCGCGGCTGTGGGAGCGACGCAAGAGCGACGGCGACGCCATGCAACTGCGCGTGGGTGTCACCGAGGTCGCCCTCGACGTCCGATTCGAGGGAGGGGGCAAGGACCGCTCGGCGCCGGCTCGCGTCGGGGTCACGCCGCAACCGGTCGCCGCCGAGCTGCGCTCGGGGGTCGTCGGCATCGCCGGCCCGGCCGATGCCGTGCGCAACCTCGCCCGATCGATGGTCGCCGCCTTCGCGACGATGCGCTCGCCGCGCGATTCCGAACTCATCGTGATCTGCGACGCGGCCGACGATGCGGAATGGGGCTGGACTCAGTGGTTGCCGCACGCGCAGGGCGGCGGGTCCGCGGTGACGATCGGCAACACCGACGACAGCCGCCGCGAGCGGCTGCGCGAGGCGGCCGTCACGCTCGAGACGCGCATGCGCATGGCTGGCCAGCGCGGCGCCGTGATTCCCACCGACATCCTCATCGTCGTCGACGGCGCCCGTGACTACCGCATGCTGCCCGGCATGGTGCCGCTGCTCGAGCACGGTGCCGCGCACGGCATCCACATCATCGCGCTCGACTCCGAACGAGCACGACTGCCGGAAGAGGCGGCGAGCGTCGTCGTGGTCGACCCCGCCGACCCGTCGATCGGCCGGTTCGAGACGGGCAAGGAGTACTACCCGACGGTGCTGCTCGACGGCGTCTCGATCGCCGCTGCCGACCGCATCGCACGGAGTCTCTGCTCCATCCAGCATGTGAGCGGCGTGGGCGACGACGCGATGCTGCCGACGAGCGTGCGCATGGTGGACCTGCTGAAGATCGATCTCGACGACCCGGCGCCGATCATGGCGCGCTGGGCGAAGCAGCCGCGCAACACCTTCGTCGTGGTCGGCGCGAACGCCGACGGCGAGTTCGCACTCGACATCGCACGCGACGGCCCGCACGCGCTGGTCGCCGGAACGACGGGTTCGGGCAAGTCGGAGTTCCTGCAGGCGCTCGTCGTGAGCCTCGCGATGGCGAACCGACCGGATGCGCTGAACTTCGTGCTCGTCGACTACAAGGGCGGCTCGGCCTTCGCGGACTGCGAGCGGCTGCCGCACACCGTCGGCATGGTCACGAACCTCGATGCGCGCGAGACCGAACGAGCGCTCGCGTCGCTCGATGCCGAACTCAAGCGCCGTGAGCGCGTGCTCCGCGACATGAACGCCAAGGATGTCGAGGGCGCATGGGCGAAGGACGCCGACACGGCGGCCAAGCGCGGCCTCGCGCGCCTCATGATCGTCATCGACGAGTTCGCCGAGCTGAAGACGGAGCTGCCCGAGTTCATCGACGGCCTCGTGCGCATCGCTCGCGTCGGTCGTTCACTCGGGGTGAACCTCGTGCTGGCCACGCAGCGGCCCTCGGGAGTCGTGACGCCCGAGATGCAGTCGAACATCAGCCTTCGCGTCGCGCTCCGCGTGACCGATCGGGCCGATTCCTCCGACATCCTCGGATCCGGTGAAGCCGCGCTCATCAGTTCCTCCACACCGGGCCGGGGCTTCGTTCGACTGGGGCCGTCGGCGGCACCGGCCGGATTCCAGACCGCGCGCGTCGCCGGCATCAGGCCGGGCGTGCAGCGTGCGGTCAAGTCGCTCCCGCCGAAGGCTCCGCTCGAATGGGAGTCGCTCGGCTTCGCCGCGCGGTATCCGAGCACGGGCCCGACCCATGCCGCGAACACCGATCACGACGACACCGACCTGCGCGCACTGGTCGACGTAATCACGCTCGCCACGCAGCAGATGGGCATCGCGAAGAATCCATCGCCCTGGTTGCTGCCGTTGCCCGCCGTGCTGCCCCTCGAGCGGTTCGCCGACCATCAGATCGCGCGCACCTCCCTGGTGCTCGGCCTCGAGGACGTGCCGGGCGAGCAGTCGCAGCGCAGTCTGACCTGGGACATCGCGAACGGCTCGCACGTGCTGTTCATCGGCGGCTCGATGTCGGGCCGGACGACGGCGCTGCGAACGATGCTCGCCCAGACGGTGCAGCAGTTCTCGCCGGCCGACCTGCATCTCTACGTGATCGACTTCGGCAACGGCGCCCTGCTTCCGTTGGCCGACGCCCCGCACTGCGGCGCCGTCGTCACGCAGCTCGATGCCGATCGGCTGCCGCGTCTCGTGCAGCGGCTGCTCGAGGAGCTCACGAGCCGCCAGTCGATCCTCTCGGCCGCGGGCGTCGGGCACATCAACGAGCAACGGGCTCAGGCTGCCCCCGGCGACGCCCTCCCGTACGCCGTCATCGCGCTCGACGGTTGGGAGCGGATGCTCTCGACCATGAACGCCGACGCGCTCATCGCATTCCGCGACCAGTTCATGCGGGTGCTCCGCGAGGGCCCCGCGGTGGGCGTGCGCGTGCTCATCACGGGCGACCGGTCGATCACCGGAGACAAGGTGAGCTCCTTCATCGACGAGCAGTACGTGCTGCCGCTGCGGGACATCAGCGACTACCGCACGGCCGGGATCATGGCGAAGGACATCCCGCTCGACCTGTCGCCCGGCCGAGTGCTCTTCGGCGCAGCCGGCACCGAGGCGCAACTCGCCGTGCTCGTACGGGAGACGAGCGGCGAAGCCCAGACCACGGCGCTCCGTCGCGTCGTCGAGCAGGTGCGCGACCACTTCGACCAGTTCCCGCAGCTCGCCGATCTCGCCCAGCCGTTCCGGGTCGACCCGTTGCCCGGCTACATGGCGCTCACCGCGGCCTACGAGCTGCCGCTCGGCGATTCCGGTCCGGCAGACGGCCCGGTCGTGGCGGTCGGCGGCGACCACCTCTCGCGTTTCACGCTCGACTGGCCGGCCGAAGGCGGCTTCGTGGTCACCGGCGGCCGAAAGTCGGGCCGCTCCTCGACGCTCGCCGCCATGCTGCACCAGCTCGCGTGGCGCAAGGAGCCGCTCCTCGTGGTGTCGGCGCGGCAGTCGGTGCTGACCGAGGTCGCGGCCGGTCACGCGGTCACGGTCGTGTCCGCCGCGGATACCGCTCCGGCGCAGCTCGACGAGATCCTCAACGCGCTCGGCGAGCGGGTGACGATCTTCGTCGATGACGCGGAGCTGTGGAAGAACGCGCCGATCGAACACGCGCTCAGCGGGGTCAAGCATCGTGCCGCGTTCATCGTCGCGGCGGATACGGAGTCGGTGTCGACCCTGTTCGGCGGGCCGTTCGTGGAGGCGAAGAAGGCACGGCGTGCGCTCGTGCTCCGCCCCGAGTCATCCGTCATGGGCACGCAGGTGATCGGGAGCCCGATCCCGAAATTCATGCTGGGTCGCGGCTCGGCCGGCGGCGGCGTCCTCACGACCGCTGCGGGCTGGATGCCGGTGCGAGTGCCCGACATCCGCCAGTGACGGTGACGGTCTCGCGCCGCCGTACACTGGATGCCGGAACGGGGGCCGATGCCCCGAACACCGAGGAAGGAAGTTCGCCGTGGCCTCCACGCGTTGCGTCTACTGCGATGCGACCCTGCAGCCGAACAGCATGTTCTGTCTCGAATGCGGGCAGTTGATTCCTCAGTCGGAGAAGCCCCCGGTGCCGGCGCAGTTCTCGCCCGGTGCCGCCGCGACGCCGACGGCTCAGCCGCAGGCCGCCCCGCGTGCGACGTCGGCCGTCGACCCGGTGCCGCTTCCCGGGACGCTCCCGTGGCAGCAACGCGGGACCGCGCAGCCCGACGCGGCGGCGGTCGCGCCCGCGGCAGCCGTCGAGGTCCGGCAGCCCCTGAGCCGTGCCGAGCTCGTGTTCTCCACCGGGCAGCGGGTCAGGATCGCCGGCAACGCCGTCATCGGGCGAAAGCCCGCGCAGACGGCGCAGGCGACCGGCGCTCAGGCGATCGAGGTCGAGGACGACACCCGCTCCATGTCGCGGGTGCATCTCTTCCTCGAGCTGAGCGACGGCATCCTCGTCGCCGGCGACGCCGGTTCGAGCAACGGTTCGGGCGTGGAGCGCGCCGGCGTGCTCACCCCGCTCGAGAGCGGTGGCACCAAGGTCGAGGTCATCCCGGGCGACACCGTGTGGGTCGGCGACGTGAACTTCGTGATCCATTCGGCCTGACAGGTCCGCCGTACTGCATGGGGAGTGCTCCCCATGGGCGGGGCGCCGATCGCCGAGTAACGTACAGGTGTCGGGTCGAGGGTGTTCCATTCAGCGGATGCCTCGGCGCGGCGGTGAACCTGAACGTTCCTGTTGATCCCACGGAGGAAACCATGGCGGAAATCCGCGTCACTTCTGACTCGCTGGCCGGTGTCGCCGGGCAGCTCTCGAGCGGCTCGCAGTCGATCGAGTCGCAGCTGTCGAACCTGAAGTCGCTGGTCGAGGGCCTGATCTCGGGCGACTGGTCGGGCACTGCATCGCAGAGCTTCAACGAGCTCTACTCCCAGTGGGACCAGGCCGGCCTGCAGCTGAAGGAGTCCCTCCAGGGCATCAGCGACCTGCTGAACCAGGCTGCGCTGTCGTACGAAGACAGCGAGAACGCGATCGCCGGCACCTTCAACGGCTGACGAACCCCTTTCTCAGGTGCCGACGCGGTCTCGCGTCGGCGCTTGAGTCGTTCACCCCTCAGGAGCTCGCATGGTCTATTTCAAGGTACGCGCCGACTCGCTCAGCGAGGTGGCCGCACTCATCGGAAACGTCATCGTCGCCTTCGACGCGAACCTGGCGGCCGTCGACGGCACGGTCACGCGAACGGTCGATGCCACCTGGGTCGGTGAAGACGCCGAGAAGTTCGGCGAGAACTGGGCGACGTTCGTCGCCCTCTCCGGTCAGGTGCGTCTCGCGTTGACCGGCCTGCAGCAGGGGCTCATCTCGGCAGACGGCTCCTACACCCGCACCGAATCCGGTGTCGGCGGCAGCTTCAAGGGCGGTCGGCAGGGGCTGGTGGCCGTGAAGAACGCGTCCGGCGGGCTGAGCTCGCGCGTCGCCTCCGGCGAAGAGAAGGCCGAGGACATGGCCGAGTTCTTCGGCCGTGACTACGCCGGCGACGACGAGGTCGAGCAGTTCGGCGGCGGAATGCTCGGCCCTCGCAAGTCCGGCGGCCAAGCCACCGGCGGCGGAGCCGGCGACACCGACGGCGACGGCGACGACGACTCGATCGGCACGGGCGTGTTCCGCCTCGGCGCCGATGGCGAACCCGCGGTGGTTCCCGAACAGATCCTCGGCGCACCCGATTCCGGTGATGCCTCGGCCCCGACGCGCGATGCGGCAACGACCGACGGAGAAGAAGACCGTGGCTGAACAGCAGGCAGACGTCTCGGAGCTGCAGGCTCTCGTGCAGACGATGGGCGAACTCGTGGCGTACTGCTCCGCGCTCAAGCAGGGAGCGAGTGGGTTCGCCTACATGCTGCCCAACGAGTGGCAGGGCCCCGCAATGCAGGCGTTCCTCGGCACGTTCGAGGCCTGGGCGGTCGGCGCGACCTCGCTCGAGGGCGTCGCCGAGTCGCTTCGCCAGCAGGTGGAGACCTCGCACAACTCGTACTCGTCCACGATCGAGAAGCTGACGACCGACTGGTCCAGCATCGAAGCAAACCTCGGATAGGGACCTCATGTCGGACAACGTGAAACTCGATCCTGCACGCCTGGTGCAAGACGGCCAAGAGCTCTACGGCATCGCCAAGTCGCTCGACACCGCGATCACCATGCTGTCGAACAGCCTCGGCGGCAGTGCCGGCATGGCCGGCGACGACAACGCCGCCGAGGAGTTCTGCCAGGGCAGCGAGGGCTACGACGCGCTCGCCGGGCCCACGATCGACGGCGTTCGTTCCTTCTCGAACTCGCTGCGGCTCGTCGACGCCGCACTCAACAACACCGCACGCGCCTACGACGCAGCGCAGAAGCCGGGTGCGGGCCTCGACCCGAACAGCGCCTCGCCGAGTGCGGAGACCGCCCGATTCGACGAATCGAAGGCGAACCCGCCCAGCGCGCTCGGTGCTGGATGGCCCGGCGCCCTCGGCGAGTTCCAGGAGCTCATCGAGTGGGGGCTGCAGCAGGTCGGTGTCGTGATCCCGACCGGCGATGAAGACAAGCTGCAGAGTGCGTCAGACGCGTGGGGCGACTTCGCCCAGAGCATCCAGACCGCCCGCAGCCAGGTCTCGTCGAGTCTGACGAGCGTCGGCGCGATGACCTTCCCGCAGTCGGCATCGGTGCTGAGCTGCCGCAACAGCATCAGTTCGGGCCTGCAGAGCATGGAGACGAACGCTCGCGGCATGCGCGACTGGATCTCCGATTTCCGCACCCAGCTGCGGAACATGCGTGAAGAGCTCGGATGGTTCCTGAAGCAGATGGCGATCGAGATCGCCGCCGAGCTCGCGATCGGCGGACTGCTCACCGTCGTCACAGCGGGAATCGGCGCCATCGCCACCGCGGCGAAGGTCGGCACCACGGTCGTGCGCTGGTGCATCAAGATCGCCAAGCTCATCGACCGGCTCAAGGACTTCCTCAAGGGCATCCGCGGTATCAAGGGCGCCCTCGTGCGCGGCGGCCTTCGCGCCGCGAAGGAGGGCCTGCAGGCAGGTCTGGCGAGCGCGATCGCGACGACGAGTGTCAACGCGGCACGAGCCGACGAGAAGGACTACAAGGCGCAGGACGTCGGCACGGCGTTCATCTCCGCGTTCGCAGGTGGTGCGGTGGCGTCGCCGGCGTCGAGGCTTCTGGGCGGCAGCGGCGGTCCCGGTTTCCGGCCGGGCGTGCGCCAGATCTCCGGCGAGGCGGGTGCGGGCGCGATCGACGGTCTCGCGAGCTCCGCTGTCGAGTCGGGTATCACCGGCAACGACTTCAATCCGATCTCGGCGATGGTGCTCGGCTCCCTCATGGGCGGCGGATTCACGGCTGTCGGTCGAGGCATCAGCGCCGTCCGTGGCGGGGACTCGGGTTCGCCGGCCGGGCCAGGGGTCGGGAACCCCGGCGCCAACACCTCAGCCGACGGAACGCCGACCCCGGGCTCGGGCACACCGTCGTCGAACTCGAACGGCACCGGCGGCACGTCGGTCGACACGGATTCCTCCGGCATTCCGACGCCGGGTTCCGGCGACGGCGGCTCGAGCGGTGCCGGCGACGGCTCGCCGATCGACCTCGGTGATGGCGGGCCCACTCCTGGCGGTTCGGCCGACGGCGGGTCGCCTGACGCGGGTACGCCGAGCACGCCTGATGCGCCGAGCACGCCGGATGCCGGGACGCCTGATGCGCCGAGCACGCCGGATGCCGGGACGCCTGATGCGCCGAGTACGCCTGATGCGCCGTCTGCTCCTGATGCGCCGAGTACGCCGGATGCCGGGACGCCTGATGCGCCGAGTATGCCTGATGCGCCGAGTACGCCTGATGCGCCGAGTACGCCGGATGCCGGGACGCCTGATGCGCCGAGTACGCCTGATGCGCCGAGTACGCCTGATGCGCCGTCTGCTCCTGATGCCGGTACGCCGCATGCCGGGACGCCTGATGCGCCGAGTACGCCTGATGCGCCGTCTGCTCCTGATGCCGGGACGCCTGATGCACCGTCTGCTCCTGATGCCGGTACGCCTGAGGCGCCCAGCGCTCCCGAGGTAGGGACGCCGGACGCCGCCACTCCTGAGGCGCCGAGCACCCCGGATGCGCCGAGCACTCCCGATGGCGGTTCCACCGACGGCGCAACTCCCGAGGCGCACTCCGACGGTGCTCCGCAGGGCGCTGCTGCGCACCACGCCACCACCTCGACTGCAGACGCCGATGCACCCGACGCGCCGGATTCCGCGGCATCCGATGCAGACGGGGCCGACGTCGACGGCACCACGCCCGACCCGGCCGGCGATGCGGCTGCCGAATCCTCGTCCAACGGCGTCGACCTCGGCGACCTCTCACCCGAGGCCGCCACCGCGATGGCGGGCACAGGTGCTGCCGCTGCCGCTGTCGTGCTGATGCGCCCGACCCTTCCCGGATCCCAGGCGGGGAACGGTGCGTCCACCTCGACGAGCAGCACTCCGCAGTCCGCTGGTTCCGACGGTTCGGCACCCATCGGATCGACGCCCGATGGCTCGACCTCCGACGGATCGTCGACCGGTGACGGCTCGACCCCCGACGGCACGGCGCCGGAAGGATCGACGGGATCCGGTGCCGACGGCGGCACGCCCGATGCCGATGCCACCCCGCAGCAGAGCACCAGGACCGAAGCGGAGATCCGGCAGGCGCTCGCCGAGATCAACCCGAACTTCGACCCGCACAACCCGGCGAACGGGTACGCGACGAACTGCGGCAACACCTCGGCGATCCTCAACGACTTCCTGAATGGCAACCCGACGTCGGAGGCGCCCACCGGCACCCTCGACGTGCCCGAGATGGAGGCGCGCACCGGCCTGCCCCAGACCTCGATGACGCCGCAGCAGATCGCCGACTCGCTCACCGCGATGGGTCCCGGATCGCACTGCGTGGTCGGCATCGACCGGTCCAGTGGCGACGGTCACTGGTTCAACGCCTTCTTCGACGGCGACCAGGTATGGACGCTCGACGCGCAGACCGGCGACATGTCGCCGTGGCCGCCGAACGAGCCGACGGCCACCAACTGGGACGCCTCGATCACACCCGAGAACGTCGCTCCCGCGACGCCTGCAACGCCCTCGACCACGACTCCGGCGACACCAGCTACGGCTCCCGACGGATCGACGCCGACGACGGTTGCTCCGGTTTCGACACCGGATGGCTCGACGCCGGATGGTGCGACGCCCGACGGCTCGACGCCGGATGGCGATCGCGCCGCCAGCTCGAACCAACCGAGCCAGACGCCGACGACCCCCGAGCACGCGTCCGACGGCTCCGCCGGCGCGGCAACCACGTTCAACGGGTACGACATCCCTGAGCTCACCCCCGAGATCCGGCAGCAGCTCGAGGCGTTGGCCGCGCAGAACGGGTCGCCCATCGTCGCGAACCCGGATGGCACGTTCTCCATGGCCACGCCGGTGGACGTGACGAGCTTCGAGATGAAGAACAAGAAGCACGACTGGGTCGAGTTCCAGCGACAGGTCGGGCTGCAGCAGCAGGGGCTGAACGCGCTCAGCATCTCCGAGTGGCGGCACAACGTCTCGTACTACGACGCGAACGGCCGTGTCGCCAGGGCCGAACAGGATGCCGGCCATGCGTTGTTGAAGACCAACGGCGTGGTCATGACCAACCAGGCGATCCTGCACGGCCCCGACCAGGTCGCCGGCGGTCGTCCCGACCGCTTCGACGGCGCAGGCTCGCTGGGGGTCAACAGCTCCCTCGGCAGCCAGTGGTCACGTCGTGTCTTCGACTTCCGGAACGACATGCGCATCGCCACCCGCACGATCCCTGCGGCGCTGCAGCCCCACATCCGACTGAACGTCCACCTCGGTGCGACCAATGTTCGCGATGGCGGTCCAGCCGCGACGCAAGCGACGCTGACGTCTGCTCAGCCCGTCAAGTCCGGCCCGAGCGGTACGACGTCGCCATCGACGACGGCGCCGTCCTCCGGCACACCGGCGGCACCGTCCTCCGGGACCCCGTCGTCAGCCTCGACGGCGGCGCCGTCCTCCGGGACCCCGTCGTCAGCCTCGACGGCGGCACCGTCCTCCAGCACTCCGACGGCCGCCACGCCACCGTCGTCGACACGGGCGGGGGCCGTGCCCACGACACCGTCGACGCCCGGATCGGACTCGTCGAATCCGTCGTCATCGACCGGCGACGCTTCGACCTCCCCGACCACGGCGACGGTCTCCTCGCCGGACCCGGGTGCACCTTCGACGCCCGCGGCGTCACCGGCGCCCGGAGCGGTGGCGATGTCCGACGGCACCGTGCACACGACGCGGTTCGACTCCGACTCGCTCACCGGTGCCGACGCCGTTCGGTTCCGCGATGCGCTCGCATCGATCGTGGGCGCACACGGAATCACGCCCGAGCAGTTCACCGATCTGGTCGACACGCCGATCTCGGAGCTCTCCCGCACCGAGCTCGACATCGTCATCGACGTCCGCGACCGGATGCCGTCTCCATCGACGGCCGATGTGCTGCAGAAGACGATCCAGCCGGGCGATGCTGCGAATATCCTCGCGTCGGCGAGCGGCGGCACCGGATCCGGACCCGCGATGCATGACGTGGGAGGATTCGTCGCCCGCCCTGCGGACACGGATGGGCTGACGACCCTGCAGATCCACACGACGCTGGGTCTCGACTACCCCGGGAGCCCATTCCCCGGCAGCCTGTCGAACGGGGACCCGTTCTTCGATGTGGTCTACCAGGCCGATCCCACCCAGTCGCCCCAGGTCGCCGATGCTGTCGCGAAGTTCCTGCAGCGGGAGGTTCCGAGCTCGGTCTGGGCCTTGGCTCCAGCGGATCGTGCGCCAGCGATCCAGTCGTTCTGGGACGGGCTGAGCGCGACCGAGCGTGGCGACTTCGAGGCGCAGTATCCGTCGCTCGGGTACCAGCTGCCGAAGGCGCTCGACCCGTCGAATCCGTTCCGGGGAAGTGGATTCTCCGGTGTCGGGCGCGACTACCTGCCGGAGGCCTCGTACGGTCGAGGTCGGACTGCGCTTCCCGACGGTTCGGAGCTTTGGAAGACATTGCCCGATGGAACCCGGGAATTCGTCGCGGTCCTCCAGCGGACTGATCCGACGAAGCCGGGCATCTGGGTGACGCGCACTCCACTCGGTGCGCCGTCCGGAACGCCGTGACGGAGGACAAGCGGGTCGACGGTCGTGGGTGGGCCACGTTGCGCGGAGAGCGGGTGACGGTCTCGGGCTGGCCTGAATCGACCTCGCTCAAGGTGACTGCGGAGCGCGAGGTTCTCGAGGGCTTCGACCCCACGCCTGCTGACGTGACATACGGGTACTCGCGCGAGCCGTGGGCGTCTGCGGAGGTGCCGGTCGAGGCGCTGTCGCATCTTGTCCTCACCGAGACGCGAGAGCGTGCGGCATCGGCGGTGACGGCGGACGACGTCGGCGTGTTCGGGGTCATCGGGTCGACTTCGGTCCGGCTCGGAGACACGGTCGGCTTCGTCTTCCAAGGGGAACCGCGTCTGCGGGTGGAGTGCGATGAGGTCGAACCGCCGGTCGGGTTCGCGTGGACGCGCAACGCGAGTGGGTGGAGTGCCGACGTGCCGCGCTCGGCGATCACGGCCGTCGAGCGCAGGATCATCTTCGCGTCGTGGCGCGGGGCGAAGGTCCGGGTCGCGCGAGTCGACGGCGACACCGCGATCGTGTACTCGGAACGGATCGTGTACACGGACGCCTACGCGCCGTTCGAGGCTGCCGAGATGGATGCCATCGACGACATGAAGGCGGGTTGGTCGGCGAGAGTGCGTGTGGGCGACCTCGAACCGGCCCGGGCGACTCGCTCGACGTCGCCGCTGGTGCCGGCGCATTTCCCGCTCGCGGTCGGCCGTGTGGGCGAGCGCGCCGAGCAGGTGGGTCTGCTCGAGGCCGACGGTGTGCTCCGCAGCGATCTGGCGGCAGTGGTGCGGCCGGTGGTCGACATGCCCGATCCGCTGATGTCGCTCTATGGGCTTGATTTCGTGCCGCGACCGCAGCGGGAGTGGCGGCGATTCGTGCCGTCAGGCGAGATCGAGGCACCTGAGCTGGTCGTGACCGAAGCTCGCGTCGACGGCGCCTGGAACCCGGTGGGTCGCATCGACGCAGACTCGTGGAGGGTGTTCGGCACCGACCTCGAAGAGATCCGGTTGGATACGATCGAGGCATATCGGTATACCTCGTCGACGGTCGGTCTGGAGTCCGCGCCCCGTGTGCGGACCCGGAAGGCCTACCTCGAAGCGCGCGGGTTGTGAACAGTTGAACGAGACGAGAAGAGGCGACGCAGTGTCGAGCATCCAGAAGGCCGTGACGCCGGCGCAATCGGCCGCGATCCTCGAGCGGGGTCTCGACACCGTCGCCGGGTATGTGGTGCGGCGTGCGGATGCGGAGTACGCGGACACCCCGGCCGAGCTGTATCGACTGCATGCGCTGGGATTCGCAGGTTCGCCGTTCGACCCCGCCGGAGCGATCGATGTGCTCATTCTGCCGGTGGCACCGACCATGCAGTTCGAGGACGCGATCGGTGGCACCGAACGATCCGAGCTCGCGAAGACGGGCGGCGCGTTCCTCGACCGCCCTCCGTTCCTCGGCACGGGGTTCGCCCCGGTCGACCGAGCGGTGCCCGTGTGGTGGCTCGCCCCGACCAGGGTCTCGCCCGGTACCGAGCTCGTCCGCTACCACCAGACCGGTGCGACCGAGGTGCTGGCGACCTACGTCGACGTGGCGACGGGATGGGAGATCGCCGGTGCAGTGACCCGGTTGCCTGTTACCCCGTCCCTCCTCGTCGGTACGCTCGCCGAAGTCGACGGGGCGTACCGTGCCTGCGACCTGGTCGGCGATCTCGTCGTGATGCTCGACGCTGCGACCGGCGATCGCGTCGAGTCCGCCCGCAGAGACGTCCAACGGGTCTTCGAGCTGCAGATGCTCGGTTCATGGAACGGCTTGGAGCTGCGCCTCGTCGAACAGGGCTCGAACGCCGGAGAGCCGATCGCGCGTTGCGTGTACCTCGGCCACGATGCCGACATCGCCGAAGGCCTGGGGCTCGTGAAGATCGAAGCAGGCGTCTACGAACTCGTCGTTCTCGAGGCGCAGCTCGAGGGGCTCCGAACCACGATGCTCGAAGTCGCAGATCTTCCGGCGACACCCTCGCTCTAGCCTGGCTGCAGCCGGGCTCGTGAAGGCATCGTCTGCGCACGGTAGCCTGTCGGTTCACGACTCGAGGAGGAACGCGATGCTGGATGTCGCCACGACACGGTTCATCGAACAGGTGGGTGCATTGCCCGCTGAGGCGCTCGCCGCGGTCTTCGACCAATCATTGGACCTTTGGGTGCCCGCCGGTCGTGCGGCGAGTGGAGCCATCAAGATCTCGGCCGCCAAGAACTCCGAGCTCGATCACGATGTGCGGGCGATGCTGCGCCCCCGCGCCGCGGAGCTCGATGCGCACGCGGCCGGCCTGCATTCCGATGCGACGGGTGCGACCGTGATCGCGGCCCGCGCCATCGAGACCCGCGCGACGCTCGCCGTCGAGCACTACGACGTGCTGGTCGCGCCGTTCGTCGCAGCCGGTGTCGAGGTGCCGTCGCACGCCGAGCCCGCCTGATCCGACCGACGCCCGAGCACCCGACCCATCCGCGGCATGCCGGTTCACCGCGAGTGGCGCATGTGCGACAGGATGGGGAGCGCTCCCCATCGCCCGACGGCTCGATCTGTGGTGTCGTGGAAGCCTTCGCCGCGTGGAGCACGTCGCGTGAAGCCTGCTGAGGAAGGACCGGAATGACCACGTTCAACACGTTCACCCAGGTGGCGCCGATCGGCGAGGAGACCATCGACCGGTTCGCCGGACAGGTCCCCGCCGAGGTCGTCGACCTGTGGCGTCGTCAGGGTGCCGGATTCGTCGGCGCCGACGGGTTCTTCCGCTTCGTCGATCCCGATCGCGCCGCGCAGATGCTCGAGGGCGTCTTCGCGATGCCCGACGGGTCGACCGTGCTGTTCACGACAGCGCTCGGCGACGTCGTCTTCCACGCGGGCGGCGTCTACTTCGTCGTGAAGTTCCGATTCGGAGCGATCGACCTGGCGCAGGGCCTCTCCTTCGACGCGCTCGTCTCGCTCATCGAAGACGAACGTCACCGCGACGACGTCTGGCAGTGGCAACCGTATCCGGCCGCGCGCGACCGTGACGGCGTTCCCGCGTTCGAACAGTGCTTCGGGTTCGTGCCGCTGCTCGCCCTCGGTGGCCCGAACGAGGCGGCCAACCTGCAGCTCGGCGGACTCTACGAGCACCTCGCCCTCATCACGCAACTCGCCGGTCAGCCGCGGGTGCGCGGTGCGCTCCCGCTTCCGACGACGGGCGCGCCGAGCGCGGTTCCGGATGCCGCGGTAGATCGCGACCGTCTCATCGAGGTGGCCCGCGGCCTGTTCGCCAAGCTCACCGAGGGGCCGAACCTGAACATCATCGACCTGCCCGACGGACTCGGCATCTGCGCCGTGCACGCCGTGCGCGGCGGCGGCAAGATCTACGTCGCGCCCGATGAGTCTGTGCTGTTCGTCGCCTCTGCGATGGACTTCGACGCCGGACTCGCGGCCTTCCGCTCGGGGGAGCGCACGCCGCACATCATGTTCGAGCGCCGCGATGGCGGGGCGACCTCGTGACCTCCGTGCTCGAACAGCGCTGCGAACGGCTGCGCCAGCCCGTGACCGAGCTCGTCGCGGTGAGCATCTCGGCGACCCTGCGTCCCCAGGACCTGCCCGAGTTGCGTGCGGCCATCGCCGACGTGCGCGCGATCCTCGGCGAAGACGCCTCGGACATCCCTGCGGGCGCATTCCTCGACTGGTTGCCGACGGCGCTGCGCAACCTCGAGCGTATGGACGAAGCGGTCGCCGGCGGCGATGCCGCCACGTCGTACGCGATCCTCACCGACAAGGCAGATGGCTTCATCCGCCTCACCGACGGTTGCGCCGGCTTCCCGGGGTGGTCGGCGACCTGAGCCCGGGCGGCGGGGCGTCAGCCGCGGAGGAACGGGTCGAGGAATCCGTTGACGATCGTCTGGCTCGCGCGAGCGCCGTAGTTGTCGACCGTGACCTGGCTGATCGCCGCATAGGCGTTCTCGCGCAGCACGACCGGCGGCAGCGGCTGCCATCCGTTGCCCGACCGTGCGACGACGGTCACGTAGGCCACTGAGTCCCTGGGCGCCAGCCAGATGCCGAAGGTGACCTGTCCGCTCTTGGCCGCGGGCACGGGGAGGTACACGCGCGGGTCGCCGGTGCGGAACTGCTCGAGCAGGGCGGCGGCATCCTGCGGGACGACGTGCGCGTACGCGTTCACGCTCTGCTTCACCCGCGAGCCGGTCTCGACGCGCTCCCATCGGTACGACCAGGCCGTCAGCCAGACGATGCCGCCGATGAGCGCCGCGGCACTGAACAGCACGAGCGTGGGTGCCACGAGGCCGCGCAGTCCCGAACGCCGCCCGTCGTAGTCCGACGACATCGCGACGATGGCGTCGTACTGCGTCAGCGAGACGACGAGTCCGATGATCCCGGCGAGGATGAACATCGCCGCGGTGATCATGAGGCCCCTGGAGCGCACGCGGCGCAGCTCCTGGGGGATGGTCGTCAGTGGCCGTTCAAGGTGTTCCATGGGCATCCTTCGGTTCGTCGACCGGCCATTTGCGGTCGATCATCGGCCCCTTCCACTCGAAGTAGCCGAAGACCGAGGTGAATGTGCCGGTCGGCACTCCTCGTCGCGAGGCCTCGTCGACGAGGACCCGGGCTGCCTGATGCGCGGCCGCATCCTCGATCACGGAGTCGAGCATCAACGGGATCAGGCCGCGTCGCGCGCCGTCGAACTCGTCGAAGAGCGTGACCCGTTCGGCGCCGCGATCGCCGCCGAACGCGCGCTTGAGGGCGACACCGTCGCGCACGCCGATCTCGCAGAGCAGCGTGCCGTTGCCGGCCTTCAGCGCGGCGGTGGCGAGCGGGCCCGACAGGGGGAGCCGCTGCATCCGGGCCGACCGCGCATGGTCGTCGAGAACCCCGACCAGGACCATGTCGTGCCATGCGATGAGCGGGGCTCCGGCCATGCGGACCCCCTCATCGGTGATCGTCAGCGCGACGTCGGTGCCGGTCACGAGAAGCATGAGGGCGCGTCGCCGTCGCAGTGCCATGACGGTCGAGATGAGACAGGCGCCGGCGCCCAGCGTGGCGACGATGAGCGTGAACCAGCCCATGCCCGAGACGATGGCGAAGACGAGCCCGGCGGTGACGAGGCATCCGAGTACGACGCTGACGAGGACGATGCCAGAATTCCAGCGGCCGACGGTGTCGACCTTGGCGCGGTCGACGGATGCCTCGAAGATCGGCTCGGCCATCGGTGCCCTCTCGCATTCTGATCGGGCCGGCGGCCGGCTCCGAGCGTGGACAGCCTATCGCCCGGACGTCCTGTCCGGCGCCGGTCGGCAGCTCGTCGATGACGGCAACGGAATCCAGATCTTCGAGACTGCCGGGGGTAGTCGCGAGATCCCGTGCAGCGGGTTCCACGTACCCCCGGCGCCGGAACCGTTGGAATGGCGGCCCGAGATCGTCGCCTTCGAGGCGCTCTCGTCCGAGCAGCGCGACCTCGCCGCAACGGCGCCGCGCTCTTCGAGCAGCTCGCGCGCGACGCGGGCCCGGTGGAGGGGGCCGACTCAACGTCGACACGGCGAGATGCCGCTCCGCGTTCCCGCGACCCGGACAGCGCACGGGTGACGCGGATTGGCTGGAACATCCGCGTGCGGCGTACGCTCGAACGCATGGACCCGCGTCGCACGGCCTGGATCGTGGCCGCCTTCGCCGCGGCGCTCGATCTCGCCCTCGTCGTCTGCGCGTACGGGTTCGTCAGCCTGTTCACGGGTGTCGAGGTGGTCGTCGACCCCGAGGCCGGGCTCTTCGTGGCTCCGGCCGCGATCGGGGCATCCGTCGTCGCCCTGCTGCTCACCCTCGCCGTCACACTCCGGCGGCCAGACCGCATCTGGTCGAGCGTGCTGTTCTCGGCGTTGTGGACGTGGCTCGCCTTCGTCGTCGTCTCGGTCATCGGCTACGCCCTCGCGAGCGAGGGCAGCACCCTGCTCGCCGCGCTGCTGTTCGGCCTCGGCTTCGGCATCGGCTGGTTCGGTCTCCTCATTCCCGCGCTCGCCGCGGTGACGGCCGCCTTCGCCGTGCTCGTGGCGCGTGGTCGCGACTCCGGCATGGAGCGCCCGCGGTGGCCGTGGGAGCGCGACGAAGACGAGTGAGAGGCTCGTCGGCGCGCCATCCGCTCGCCGTTCTGCGACGTGGACTGCGCGGCGGCAGTATCGTGAACCTGATGCAGGGTTCGATCGAGGCGCGCGTGAGTCACGAGGTCGACCGGTGGCTGGCATGGCTGCCCCGGTGGCGACCCGGGACGCACCGCGCGCGCGTGCGCCTCTGCACGCGGTGCTTCGGCTCGCCGATCCTCGCGGCTGCGGGGCTCGACGTCGATGTGCCGCACCCGGTGCAGCACGCCTTCTCGATGCGAATGAAGGGGGTCATCGACCTGGCGGTCGACGACTACACGGCGCGCAACCTGCCGATGCTGCACCGCGAGATCCGGCTCGCCGAGGAACGCAAGGCCCGCCGGCCCTACCGCGCCGGTGAGGGCCTCGAGCCCGAGTTCCTGGGCCTCGACGTCGACCCCGAGCCCGTCCCCGACCAGCCGTTCCTCTTCACCCTCTCAGGCCTGGAAGCGGATGCCGCGGCCGAAGCCGCCGAACCGGCTCCGCGCCCGTTCACGCCTGAGGAGAAGGAGGCGCTCCGCGAGGAGGTGCGCCTCGCCGACGATTTCGCCAAGCAGCTCGGCCGCCGCATCTGCGTCGAGCTGGCGCAGCACCGCTACCGCATCGGCAACGCCGTCGAGCGTCTCGTCGAGCCGCAGATCGAGGACCTGCTCGCTGATCTCGACCGCGAACTCGACTCGCCCGGCTGGCCGAGCTGACCGACGGTGGGGGAGTGGACGACCCACCGCGATCGCGGCAGAAGAGTGGGCATCCCATGAAGTTCCGGGATGAGTACTTCTCGCGCGAGCAACGGTATTCCCTCGGCCTCGAAGAGGAATCCGGTCGGTACTTCTCGTCGTTCCCGGTGAGCAACGGCGTCGTCGACTATGCGGAGTACTACGAGCTCACGGGTGAGCAGTATGCGACGTTCCTCGCGAACCCCACCGAGGCGCTCGCGTTCGTCGACGAGTGCCGTGCTCATGAACACGATGACCTCCTGCTGCAGCAACCGGGCCGGAACCGAGGCACTCCGATCTGAGTGACGTCGACAACCGAATCGAGTCAGGGGAGGATCCGACGATGAATGAGGCACGCCAGGCGCTCGCGCAGTACTTCGTCGAGCACCCGCCCGCGATCTCGGGCGACCTCTTCATCGCCGATGAGTGGTTCGAGGACGAGCAGGACTACCTGCCGGTCTGGGGCTCGCGGCAGTTCCACCTCGACGGTGTCGAGGCATTCGCCCGCTGGGACAATCTCGCGATCTTCATCGACAAGCGCACAGGCGAGGTTCGTCAGGAGTTCCGCACTCCGAATATCGTGAAGATCAGCAGCATGACGCCCGTCGTCGTGACGGAATGAGGAAGATCGTGCTCGAGAGACCAACCCGGACCTTCATCGCGGAGGCCTGCGGGCTCCCGCCGCACGGCGAGGCGACCAACTGATGCTGGGTGCCGAGACGATGCGCTTCGTCGATGAGGCGACGGCACTGTCGCCGACGGATCTCGAAGCGGCGTTCGATCGCCAGGTCGACCTGTGGACCGAGGGCGGCAAGGAGGCGAGCGAAGCGGCGGGGCCGTCCGCGAGCGCGAACTCCGAGCTCGATCATCGGATTCGAGGAGCGCTCCTTCCCCGCGCCGACGAACTCGACGAACTCCCCTTCGGGCTCCACTCGGATGCCCAAACGGTGATCTCCACGGCGGCGCGAGCGATCCTGACACGCCACCGCCTGACCCCTGAGCAGTACACGGTGCTGGTCACCCCGTTCGTCGAGCTCGGCCTCGACATCCCTGTTCGCGCCCCAGGCCGGCCGGCCTGACCGGAGAATGGGGGAGCGGACGACCCGCTGCATCCGCCGTCATTTGACCGCGAGGTTACGGCGCATTACCATTGATCGGGTGTGCGCGTTGTCGCGCGCTCGAATCGTGCCTGCAAGACCGGTGCGAGACGGGCCGAGATGATTCGCACGCATCGGGCGATTCGCCCCCACGGCATACCCACCAACCAAGGCGCTGCAACTCTGCGGTGCCGGTGGGTCGTGATGTGAATTCCATCAAACGCTGTCACCGTGCAGCACCAACAAGGAGAAGCAGTGCCAACCATTCAGCAGTTGGTCCGCAAGGGCCGCTCGCCGAAGGTCACCAAGACCAAGGCTCCCGCCCTGAAGGCGAACCCCCAGCAGCGCGGCGTGTGCACGCGTGTGTACACCACCACCCCGAAGAAGCCGAACTCCGCGCTCCGCAAGGTCGCTCGTGTGAAGCTCTCCAACGGCACCGAGGTCACCGCCTACATCCCCGGTGAGGGCCACAACCTCCAGGAGCACTCGATGGTGCTCATCCGTGGTGGTCGTGTCAAGGACCTCCCCGGTGTGCGCTACAAGATCGTCCGCGGCGCGCTCGACACGCAGGCCGTGAAGAACCGCAAGCAGGGCCGCAGCAAGTACGGCGCGAAGATGGAGAAGAAGTAATGCCTCGTAAGGGACCCGCTCCGAAGCGCCCCGTCGTCGCCGACCCCGTCTACGGGTCGCCCGTCGTCAGCCAGCTCGTCAACAAGATCCTCGTGGACGGCAAGAAGGACCTCGCGCAGCGCATCGTCTACGAAGCGCTCTCGAACGTCGCCGAGAAGAACGGCCAGGACGCCGTCGCCACCCTGAAGAAGGCGCTCGACAACGTGCGCCCGACCCTCGAGGTGCGCTCGCGCCGCGTCGGCGGTTCGACCTACCAGGTCCCCGTCGAGGTCAAGCCCCACCGCGCCAACACCCTGGCACTGCGCTGGCTCACCAGCTACGCCAAGGCTCGTCGCGAGAAGACGATGACCGAGCGTCTCACCAACGAGATCCTCGACGCCTCGAACGGCCTGGGTGCCGCGGTCAAGCGCCGCGAAGACACCCACAAGATGGCCGAGTCGAACCGCGCCTTCGCCCACTACCGCTGGTAGCAGGCAGAGCGGATGCCGCGGCCGCGGCTCGCGGCATCCGCTCCCACTCCCTTTCCCTTCCTGAATCTCCGGAGGAACCCCCGTGGCACAAGACGTGCTCACCGACCTGAACAAGGTCCGCAACATCGGCATCATGGCGCACATCGATGCCGGCAAGACCACCACGACCGAGCGCATCCTGTTCTACACGGGCGTCAACCACAAGATCGGCGAGACCCACGACGGCGCCTCGACGACCGACTGGATGGAGCAGGAGAAGGAACGCGGCATCACGATCACGTCTGCCGCCGTGACCTGCTACTGGAACAAGAACCAGATCAACATCATCGACACCCCCGGCCACGTGGACTTCACGGTCGAGGTCGAGCGCTCGCTCCGCGTGCTCGATGGTGCGGTCGCCGTCTTCGACGGCAAGGAGGGCGTCGAGCCCCAGTCCGAGACCGTCTGGCGCCAGGCCGACAAGTACGACGTCCCGCGCATCTGCTTCGTCAACAAGATGGACAAGCTGGGCGCCGACTTCTACTTCACGGTCGACACCATCATCAGCCGCCTCGGCGCGAAGCCCCTCGTGCTGCAGCTCCCGATCGGTTCGGAGTCCTCGTTCGAGGGCGTCGTCGACCTGGTCGAGATGCGTGCACTCACGTGGCGCGGCGACGCCAAGGGTGACGTCAAGATGGGCGCCGAGTACGCCATCGAGGAGATCCCCGCCGACCTCGTCGACAAGGCCGCCGAGTACCGCACCGCGCTGCTCGAGGTCGTCGCCGAGACGAGCGACGAGCTCATGGAGAAGTACTTCGGCGGCGAAGAGCTGACCGTGGCCGAGATCAAGGCCGCGATCCGCAAGCTCACCGTCAACTCCGAGATCTACCCAGTGCTCTGCGGTTCGGCGTTCAAGAACCGCGGTGTGCAGCCCATGCTCGACGCCGTCATCGACTACCTCCCGTCGCCGCTCGACGTGCCCGCCATCGAGGCGCACGACGCTCGCGACGAAGAGAAGATCGTCATGCGTCACGCCGACGCCTCGGAGCCGTTCACGGCTCTCGCGTTCAAGGTCGCGGTGCACCCGTTCTTCGGTCGCCTCACCTACGTGCGCGTCTACTCCGGTCGCCTCGACAGCGGCGCCCAGGTCGTCAACTCGACCAAGGGCAAGAAGGAGCGCATCGGCAAGATCTTCCAGATGCACGCCAACAAGGAGATCCCGATCGACTCGGTGACCGCCGGCAACATCTACGCGGTGATCGGCCTGAAGGACACCACCACCGGTGACACCCTCTGCGACCCGAACAACCAGGTCGTCCTCGAGTCGATGACCTTCCCCGAGCCCGTCATCGAGGTCGCCATCGAGCCGAAGACCAAGGCCGACCAGGAGAAGCTCGGCACGGCGATCCAGAAGCTCGCCGAAGAGGACCCGACCTTCCGTACGGAGCAGAACCAGGAGACCGGTCAGACGGTCATCAAGGGCATGGGCGAGCTCCACCTCGACATCCTGGTCGACCGCATGAAGCGCGAGTTCAACGTCGAGGCCAACGTGGGCAAGCCCCAGGTCGCGTACCGCGAGACGATCAAGCGCGCGGTCGAGAAGCACGACTACACCCACAAGAAGCAGACCGGTGGTTCCGGCCAGTTCGCGAAGATCCAGTTCGCGATCGAGCCGCTCGAGATCGAAGGCGACAAGATCTACGAGTTCGAGAACAAGGTCACCGGTGGCCGCATCCCGCGCGAGTACATCCCCTCGATCGATGCCGGCTTCCGCGATGCCATGCAGTACGGCATCCTCGCCGGTTACCCGATGGTCGGCGTCAAGGCGTCGATCCTCGACGGTGCCGCCCACGACGTCGACTCCTCGGAGATGGCGTTCAAGATCGCCGGCTCGATGGGCTTCAAGGAAGCCGCTCGCAAGGCGAACCCCGTTCTGCTCGAACCGCTGATGTCCGTCGAAGTCCGTACTCCCGAGGAGTACATGGGCGACGTCATCGGCGACCTGAACTCGCGTCGCGGTCAGATCCAGTCCATGGAGGATGCCGCAGGCGTGAAGGTCGTGCGTGCGCACGTCCCGCTCTCGGAGATGTTCGGTTACATCGGCGACCTTCGGTCGAAGACCTCTGGTCGCGCGGTGTACTCGATGGAGTTCCAGAGCTACGCGGAGGTCCCGAAGGCTGTGGCCGACGAGATCGTCCAGAAGAACAAGGGCGAATAGTCCGATACGCACGAACCTTCCGGTTCGCGTAACATATCAACACAACCCCCGTAGACCTCCGGTCGCAATCCAGCGCCCGGCGGTTCTACACGAGTCCTGAGGAGGACCCACAGTGGCTAAGGCCAAGTTCGAGCGGACCAAGCCGCACGTCAACATCGGAACGATCGGTCACGTCGACCACGGCAAGACCACGCTCACCGCAGCGATCTCGAAGGTGCTCGCCGACAAGTACCCGTCGGCCACCAACGTGCAGCGCGACTTCGCGTCGATCGACTCCGCTCCCGAAGAGCGCCAGCGCGGCATCACGATCAACATCTCGCACGTCGAGTACGAGACGCCGAAGCGCCACTACGCGCACGTCGACGCCCCGGGTCACGCCGACTACATCAAGAACATGATCACCGGTGCGGCTCAGATGGACGGCGCGATCCTCGTGGTCGCGGCGACCGACGGCCCGATGGCGCAGACGCGCGAGCACGTGCTGCTCGCCAAGCAGGTCGGCGTGCCGTACCTGCTCGTCGCGCTCAACAAGTCCGACATGGTCGACGACGAGGAGATCCTGGAGCTCGTCGAGCTCGAGGTTCGCGAACTGCTCTCGAGCCAGGGCTTCGACGGCGACAACGCTCCCGTCGTGCAGGTCTCGGGCCTCAAGGCCCTCGAAGGCGACGAGAAGTGGGTCCAGTCGGTCCTCGACCTCATGACCGCCGTCGACGAGTCGATCCCCGACCCCGTGCGCGACAAGGACAAGCCCTTCCTCATGCCGGTCGAGGACGTCTTCACGATCACCGGTCGTGGAACCGTCGTCACGGGCCGCGCCGAGCGTGGCACGCTGAAGATCAACTCCGAGGTCGAGATCGTCGGCATCCGCCCGACGCAGAAGACCACCGTCACCGGTATCGAGATGTTCCACAAGCAGCTCGACGAGGCATGGGCCGGCGAGAACTGCGGTCTGCTCCTTCGCGGCACCAAGCGCGAAGACGTGGAGCGCGGCCAGGTCGTCGTCGCACCCGGCTCGGTCACCCCGCACACGAACTTCGAGGGCACCGCGTACATCCTCTCCAAGGAGGAAGGCGGGCGTCACAACCCGTTCTACGCGAACTACCGTCCGCAGTTCTACTTCCGCACCACCGACGTCACCGGCGTCATCACGCTGCCCGAGGGCACCGAGATGGTCATGCCCGGCGACACCACCGACATGACCGTTGAGCTGATCCAGCCCATCGCCATGGAAGAGGGCCTCGGCTTCGCCATCCGTGAGGGTGGCCGCACCGTGGGTGCCGGAACGGTCACCAAGATCGTCAAGTAGGTTCTCCTACTGATCGCCGACAGGGGTCGGGCCTTCGGGTCCGGCCCCTTTCGCGTACCCGGGCAGGGTCGGGACTGTTGCATCCGGTCGGGTCCGGCCCCTTTCGCGTATCCGCCGGGGGCCGCGAGCGCAACCCCTTCCCAGCGCGGACCGAGGGTTCTACGCTGAGAAAGATGGCAGCTTCCCCCACGCCATTCGTTCGATCGACGGTTCGCCCAGAGATCCAGGCTCTTCGGGCGCTCGCCGTCGGAGCAGTCGTGCTCCATCACGGCTGGCCCGCCGTCGCGCCGGCCGGCTACATGGGAGTCGACGTGTTCTTCGTCGTCTCCGGCTTCCTGATCACCGGGCTGTTGCTCCGCGATGCGGAGCAACGGGGGCGCATCTCGCTCCGCACCTTCTACCTCCGGCGGGCCCGGCGCATCCTCCCGGCTGCCGTCACCGTGCTCGCCGTGGTCTCGGTGCTCACGATCCTGCTCGTGCCCCAGCGCGAATGGCGATCCTGGTTCAGGGAGATCGTCGCGAGCACGCTCTACTACGAGAATTGGCAGCTCGCGGTCGACTCCCAGATCCCGCGACGGGCCGATCTCGAGTCGACCCCGGTGCAGCACTTCTGGTCGCTCTCGGTCGAGGAGCAGTTCTACCTGTTCTGGCCGCTGCTGCTGATCGTCGCCATCTGGTTCGCGGCGCGCAGGGGAGTCGGCTCTCGACGAGTGCTCCTGCTCCTGCTCGGCGCGGTGACGGTGGCGTCGTTCGTGCACTGCATCGTGCTGACAGCGCAGGATCCCGATCTCGCCTACTTCTCCACGTTCACGCGCACGTGGGAGTTCGGCGTGGGCGGCCTCCTCGCGCTCGTCGCCGCGACACCGCTTCGCGGGCACGAGGGGGTGCGCTCCGTCGTGGCGCTCGCCGGGCTCGTGCTCATCGCCGTGCCGATCGTCACGTTCCGCTCGCCCGACCTGTTCCCCGGCGCGATCGTGCTGGTGCCCGTCGTCGGTACGCTCGCGGTGATCTGGGCCGGCATGCCGCAGCTCGCATGGTCCCCGGCCAGGCTCGCCGCGCTGCGGCCGGTGCAATGGATGGGCGACGTGTCGTACTCGCTCTACCTGTGGCACTGGCCGATCTTCATGTTCGTGCCGTACCTGACCGGAATGCCGAGCCCGCCCTGGCTCATGGTGCTGCTCGTCGCGCTCTCGTTCCTCGTGGCCGGCCTCTCGAAGCGGTACATCGAGGACCCGTTCCGCACTCCCACGAACGGGCTGCGCGCCCGCCCGGCGGTCGTGATCGGCGCGCTGGCCGGAGTCATCGCCCTCGTCGTCGGCGCCGGTGTGGTCGCTCCGAGCGTCGCGGCCGAGCGGAATGTCGCCTGCTCGCGCAGCGACAGGGACTGACGCTCCGACCCCGATCGAGGAGCATCAGACGGTTGTGCCGTCGATCGTCGTCTCGAGATCGATGCTGCCGTGCACGCTGCGGGCGACGGTGCACGAGCGGTCGATCGCCTTGACCATGACGTCGATGAGCTTCGTGCGCTCGGCCTCGTCGAGCGAGGAGAGGTCGAGCAGAAGCTCCTCGTCGACGCGCGAGTACCGGTTGTCGGAGTCGGAGGTGCCGTGAGCCCATACCGTCATCTCGAAGTCGTCGCCGAGGCGCCGAGCGGCGACCCGGTCGGCGCTCATGCCGGCGCAGCCCGCGAGGGCGAGCTTCAGCAATTCGCCTGGCGTGAAGTGCCCCTCAGCCTCCGCCGGGCCGATCAGGACCGTCGACCCGCGTTCGTTCATGCCCTCGAAGGTGCGTTCCCCGGTGCGGGTGACCGTGACGCTGCCCGGTCCGATGCGGTCGCTCACCTGATGCGCGTGCTCGGTCATGTACGCCTCCAGCCTGGTCGTCACGTCGATTCCATCACGGATGTCACGAGCTCGGGACGCTCTCGTCTGCGACATCCCTGTGAACCGAGCCGAGCGCGACACGCCCGGGTTGCACGAAGGGCCTCATTGTGGCAAACTCGTTGAGTTCAACATTTCGAACGCGTGCACTCGTGCGCGCTGATCGGATCACTGTCAGGCAGTGCATAACCACCCGGCTCACCTCGTTCCAACGGGGCTCACGCAGGGGTCAGGTTAGGCCGCAGGCAGGAGAACAGACAATCCGACACACACAACGCCATGGGCGACCATGTCTGCGTGCGCGCCGGTGGGCTCGAAGGTCGAGCGTGTCGAGAGCACCGCCCCGGTATCGCCGGGCGGGTGGTTTCGACAGGCTCGATCACCGGCCTTTGACAGAAGAACAGTGGTGCTTCACACGGAGTAGCTACGCGGCGTCCGATGCCCTCGGAAGGGGTAAGACGCCTTGACAGAGAGAGAGTCAGCAATGGCGGGACAGAAGATCCGCATTCGACTGAAGTCGTATGACCACGAGGTCATCGACACCTCGGCACGCAAGATCGTCGACACGGTGACCCGCGCGGGTGCCACGGTCGTCGGTCCGGTGCCGCTTCCGACGGAGAAGAACGTGGTGTGCGTCATCCGCTCGCCCCACAAGTACAAGGACAGCCGCGAGCACTTCGAGATGCGCACCCACAAGCGCCTCATCGACATCGTGGACCCGACGCCCAAGGCCGTCGACTCGCTCATGCGACTCGACCTGCCGGCCGACGTCAACATCGAGATCAAGCTCTGAGGTAACAGATGTCTTCCGCTACCAAGAACGTGAAGGGTCTGCTCGGCACCAAGCTCGGCATGACCCAGGTGTGGGACGAGAACAACAAGCTCGTGCCCGTGACCGTCATCGAGATCGCTCCCAACGTGGTCACCCAGCTCCGCACCGTCGAGAACGACGGCTACGAGGCTGTGCAGATCGCTGCAGGCGCCATCGACCCGCGCAAGGTCAACCAGCCCGCGACCGGCCACTTCGCCGCCGCAGGCGTGACCCCCCGTCGCCACCTGACCGAGGTCCGCACCGCGGACGCCGCGTCGTACTCCCTCGGCCAGGAGCTCCCCGTCGAGGGTGCCTTCGAGGCCGGCCAGCTCGTCGACGTCGTCGGCACGAGCAAGGGCAAGGGCTTCGCGGGTGTCATGAAGCGCCACAACTTCAAGGGTGTCTCCGCTTCGCACGGTTCGCACCGCAACCACCGCAAGCCCGGTTCCATCGGTGCCTCGTCGACGCCCAGCCGCGTCTTCAAGGGCATGCGCATGGCCGGCCGCATGGGTGGCGAGCGCGTGACCGTGCTCAACCTCCGCGTGCACGCCGTCGACGCCGAGAAGGGCCTGCTGCTCGTCAAGGGCGCGGTTCCCGGTGCTCGCGGCCGTCTCGTTTTCGTCCGCAACGCAGTGAAGGGGGCGTAGTCCATGGCTACCGCCAACACCATTGACGTGCTCGACGCGACCGGCAAGAAGTCCGGCTCGGTCGAGCTGCCCGCCGAACTCTTCGACGTGCAGACCAACGTCCCGCTCATCCACCAGGTCGTCGTCGCCCAGCTCGCAGCAGCGCGCCAGGGCACGCACAAGACCAAGACCCGCGGCGAGGTTTCCGGCGCCGGTCGCAAGCCGTTCAAGCAGAAGGGCACCGGCCGCGCCCGTCAGGGTTCGATCCGCGCTCCTCAGATGACCGGCGGTGGCATCGTTCACGGCCCGCAGCCGCGCGACTACTCGCAGCGCACGCCCAAGAAGATGATCGCAGCGGCCCTCCTCGGCTCGCTCTCCGACCGCGCTCGCGGCGGCCGCGTCCACGCGGTCACGGCCTTCACGGCCAGCGAGACGCCGAAGACCAAGGAAGCCGTCTCGCTCCTCGCAGCGATCGCTCCGGCCAAGCGCTTCCTCGTCGTGCTCACGCACGGTGAAGAGCTCTCGCAGCGCGCGGTTCGGAACATCCCGACCGTGCACGTGCTGCGCGTCGACCAGCTGAACGCCTACGACGTGCTCGTCTCGGACGACATCGTCTTCAGCACCGCTGCCCTCGAGTCCTTCGTGGCCTCGAAGACGGCGAAGAAGGAAGAGGTCTCGGCATGACCGCCGCCGCGAACAACAAGGACCCGCGCGACATCATCATCGCGCCCGTCGTCTCGGAGAAGAGCTACGGCCTGATCGACGAGGGCAAGTACACGTTCATCGTGGACCCCCGCTCGAACAAGACCGAGATCAAGCTCGCCATCGAGAAGATCTTCAACGTCCAGGTGGCGTCGATCAATACCCTGAACCGCCAGGGCAAGACCCGCCGTACCCGGTTCGGCATGGGCAAGCGCAAGGACACCAAGCGCGCGATCGTCACCCTCAAGTCCGGCTCGATCGACATCTTCACGGCTGTCGGCTAGGGAGCAGAGGAATAAGAATGGCTATTCGTAAGTACAAGCCCACGACTCCTGGTCGTCGCGGTTCGTCGGTCGCCGACTTCGCGGAGATCACTCGCTCCACGCCTGAGAAGTCGCTGCTCCGCCCGCTGCCGAAGACCGGTGGTCGCAACAACCAGGGCCGCATCACGACGCGTCACATCGGTGGTGGCCACAAGCGCCAGTACCGCGTGATCGACTTCAAGCGCAACGACAAGGACGGCGTCAACGCCAAGGTCGCTCACATCGAGTACGACCCCAACCGCACCGCGCGCATCGCGCTGCTGCACTTCGTCGACGGCACCAAGCGCTACATCCTGGCTCCGAACAAGCTCTCGCAGGGCGACATCGTCGAGTCGGGTCCCGGCGCCGACATCAAGCCCGGCAACAACCTGCCGCTGAAGAACATCCCCACCGGTACCGTGGTGCACGCCATCGAGCTGCGCCCCGGCGGCGGTGCCAAGATGGCACGCTCGGCCGGAGCATCCGTTCGCCTCGTTGCGAAGGACGGCCCCTACGCCCAGCTGCGCCTGCCCTCGGGCGAGATCCGCAACGTCGACGCGCGCTGCCGCGCGACCGTCGGCGAGGTCGGCAACGCCGAGCAGTCGAACATCAACTGGGGCAAGGCCGGCCGCATGCGCTGGAAGGGCGTCCGCCCGACCGTGCGTGGTGTCGCCATGAACCCGGTCGACCACCCGCACGGTGGTGGCGAGGGCAAGACGTCCGGTGGACGTCACCCCGTCAGCCCCTGGGGCCAGAAGGAAGGCCGCACGCGCAAGCGCGACCTCCCCAGCGACAAGCTCATCGTTCGCCGCCGTAACGTCGGCAAGAAGCGCAAGTAGGAGTTGTAGAAGATGCCACGCAGTCTGAAGAAGGGCCCCTTCGTCGATGACCACCTGCTTCGCAAGGTGATCACGGCGAACGAGGCCGGCAGCAAGAACGTCATCAAGACCTGGTCGCGCCGTTCGATGATCATCCCGGCAATGCTGGGTCACACCATCGCGGTGCACGACGGTCGCAAGCACATCCCGGTGTTCGTCACCGAGACCATGGTGGGTCACAAGCTCGGCGAGTTCGCCCCCACCCGCACCTTCCGTGGACACGTGAAGGACGACAAGAAGGGCCGTCGCCGCTAAGCGGTGACGTGAAGGAGGAGAAGAAATGGTGGAGTCGATCGCACGCGTGCGACACATCCGCGTCACCCCCATGAAGGCCCGCCGCGTCGTCAACATGATCCGCGGCCGCCAGGCACAGGAGGCACTCGCCATCCTGAAGTTCGCCCCCCAGGGTGCGAGCGAGCCGGTGTACAAGCTCGTCGCCTCGGCCATCGCGAACGCTCGCGTCAAGGCCGATGCCACGAACACCTACCTGGACGAGCAGGACCTCTACATCAGCCGCGCATTCGTCGATGAGGGCACCACCCTCAAGCGATTCCAGCCGCGTGCGCAGGGTCGTGCCTTCCGCATCAACAAGCGAACGAGCCACATCACCGTCGTGCTCGCCACGCCCGAGGAGGGTACGAAGTAATGGGTCAGAAAGTAAACCCGTACGGCTTCCGTCTCGGCATCACCACCGACCATGTGTCGCGGTGGTTCTCCGACTCGACGAAGCCCGGTCAGCGCTACGCCGACTACCTTGCAGAAGACATCAAGATCCGTCGACTGCTGCAGACGTCGCTCGACCGTGCCGGTGTCTCGCGCATCGAGATCGAGCGCACCCGCGACCGAGTCCGCGTGGACATCCACACGGCTCGTCCCGGCATCGTGATCGGCCGCCGCGGCGCCGAGGCCGAGCGCATCCGCGCCGACCTCGAGAAGCTCAGCGGCAAGCAGATCCAGCTGAACATCCTCGAGGTGAAGAACCCCGAGGCCGACGCTCAGCTCGTCGCTCAGGGCATCGCCGAGCAGCTCTCCGCTCGTGTGGCATTCCGCCGCGCGATGCGCAAGGGCCTGCAGGGTGCACAGCGCGCCGGCGCCAAGGGCGTCCGCATCCAGGTCTCCGGCCGCCTCGGCGGCGCCGAGATGAGCCGTTCGGAGTTCTACCGCGAAGGCCGTGTGCCCCTGCACACCCTCCGCGCGAACATCGACTACGGCTTCTACGAGGCGAAGACCACCTTCGGCCGCATCGGTGTGAAGGTCTGGATCTACAAGGGCGACATCACCAACAAGGAGCTCGCCCGCGAGCAGGCCAACCAGAAGTCGTCGCGCCCCGAGCGCAGTGACCGTCCCCGCCGTGCGCCCAAGGCGCAGGAGCCGGTGGCAGCAGGAGTTGAGGCATAACCATGTTGATTCCCCGTCGAGTCAAGTACCGCAAGCAGCACCACCCCGGCCGTTCGGGCCACGCCACCGGCGGCACGAAGGTCACCTTCGGTGAGTTCGGCATCCAGGCGTTGACCCCCGCTTACGTGACGAACCGTCAGATCGAGTCCGCTCGTATCGCAATGACGCGTCACATCAAGCGTGGCGGCAAGGTGTGGATCAACATCTACCCCGACCGTCCGCTCACGAAGAAGCCGGCCGAAACCCGCATGGGTTCCGGTAAGGGTTCGCCCGAGTGGTGGGTCGCGAACGTCAAGCCGGGTCGAGTCCTCTTCGAGGTCTCCGGCGTCTCCGAGGAACTCGCTCGTGAGGCCATGACCCGTGCCATCCACAAGCTGCCCCTCAAGGCACGCATCATCAAGCGCGAGGAGGGCGACGCATAATGGCCGTCGGCACCAAGGAGCTCAGCCCCGTCGAGCTCGACACCTTTGAAGACGAGCGACTCGTCGATGAGCTGAAGAAGGCCAAGGAAGAGCTGTTCAACCTGCGCTTCCAGTCGGCCACGGGTCAGCTCGAAAGCCACGGCCGCCTCCGGGCGGTCAAGCGCGACATCGCGCGCATCTACACGGTCATCCGCGAGCGCGAGCTCGGCATCCGGGCAACGCCCGCGCCGGTCGAAGTTCCGGTCAAGGCCGAGAAGAAGACGAAGAAGGCCAAGGCCGAGGCATCCGCTGATGCTGCAGCCGAGGTCGAAGAGACGAAGGAGGCCTGATCATGGCTGAGACCAAGAAGGCTTCGGCCGAGGTCGACACCGCGGCCGAGCTCGTCCGCGGCTACCGCAAGGTTCGTCGCGGCTACGTCGTCAGCGACAAGATGGACAAGACCATCGTCGTCGAGGTCGAGGACCGCGTGAAGCACCCGCTGTACGGCAAGGTTCTGCGCCGCACCTCGAAGGTCAAGGCTCACGACGAGCTGAACACCGCCGGCATCGGCGACCTCGTCGTGATCAGCGAGACCCGTCCCCTTTCCGCCACGAAGCGCTGGCGCCTCGTCGAGATCGTCGAGAAGGCCAAGTAAGCCCCGGGCTTACTTGAAAGAAGGAGATTCAAAGTGCTTCAGCAGGAATCACGAGTCAAGGTCGCCGACAACACCGGCGCCAAGGTGCTCCTCACGATCCGCGTGCTCGGTGGCTCGAAGCGCCGGTACGCCGGCCTCGGTGACACCATCGTCGCGACCGTCAAGGACGCGATCCCCGGCGGCAACGTCAAGAAGGGCGATGTGGTCAAGGCCGTCATCGTCCGCACCGTCAAGGAGACCCGTCGTCCCGACGGCTCCTACATCAAGTTCGACGAGAACGCCGCAGTGATCCTGAAGAACGATGGTGACCCCCGCGGCACCCGTATCTTCGGACCGGTCGGTCGCGAGCTCCGCGACAAGAAGTTCATGAAGATCATCTCGCTGGCACCGGAGGTTATCTAGTCATGGCCAACATCAAGAAGGGTGACCTCGTTCAGGTCATCTCGGGCCGCAGCCAGGCTCGCGGCGGAGATCGCGGCAAGCAGGGCAAGGTCCTCGAGGTGCTCGTCGCCGAGAACCGCGTCGTCGTCGAAGGCATCAACTTCGTGACGAAGCACGTTCGCGTCGGCCAGACGCAGCGCGGCTCGAAGACCGGCGGCATCGAGACCGTCGAGGCCCCGATCCACGTCTCGAACGTCGCGCTCGTCGACCCCGAGTCGAAGAAGCCGACCCGCGTCGGTTTCCGCATCGAGACCGTGACGAAGGACGGCGTCGACAAGACCGTCCGCGTCCGTTACGCAAAGAAGTCAGGTAAGGACCTGTAATGACCGACACGGCTACGCAGGCTGGCAAAATCCAGCCGCGCCTGAAGACCAAGTACCGGGACGAGATCTCGAAGGCCCTCACCGAGGAGCACGGCTACACCAACGTGCACCAGGTTCCGGGTCTCGTGAAGATCGTCGTGAACATGGGTGTCGGCGAGGCCGCACGCGATGGCAAGGTCATCGACGGCGCGATCGCCGACCTCACCAAGATCACCGGCCAGAAGCCGCAGGTCACGAAGGCTCGCAAGTCCATCGCGCAGTTCAAGCTGCGCGAGGGCCAGCCCATCGGCGCGCACGTCACGCTCCGTGGCGACCGCATGTGGGAGTTCCTCGACCGCCTGCTCTCGCTCGCACTGCCCCGTATCCGCGACTTCCGCGGCCTCTCGGACAAGCAGTTCGACGGCACCGGCAACTACACCTTCGGTCTCACGGAGCAGTCGATGTTCCACGAGATCGACCAGGACAAGATCGACCGCGTCCGCGGCATGGACATCACTGTGGTGACCACCGCCAAGACGGACGAAGAGGGCCGCGCGCTGCTCAAGCAGCTCGGGTTCCCCTTCAAGTCGGCCGACGCCGCCAACTGAACCACGGATGCTGCGGGCTCACGCCCGCAGCATCCGATCCGGTCCTCCGCATCCGCGGGAGACCGACACCACAGGTCATCGCTCGTGTAACGGGCGCTGAAACCTGGTGAACGTAAGGAAATACTCGTCATGACGATGACCGACCCGGTCGCTGACATGCTGACCCGTCTGCGGAACGCGAACTCCGCACACCACGACTCCGTGTCGATGCCCAACTCCAAGCTCAAGGCGAACATCGCCGAGATCTTGAAGAAGGAGGGCTACATCGCGGACTTCGAGCTGACTGATGCTCGCGTGGGCAAGACGCTCACGCTGCAGCTCAAGTTCGGCCCCAACCGCGAGCGTTCGATCGCTGGCATCAAGCGCGTCTCCAAGCCCGGCCTCCGCGTCTACGCGAAGTCGACGGAGCTCCCCAAGGTGCTCGGCGGCCTCGGCGTTGCCATCCTGTCCACCTCCAGCGGTCTGCTCACCGACCGTCAGGCCGAGAAGAAGGGCGTAGGCGGAGAAGTCCTCGCCTACGTGTGGTAGTTCCATGTCACGAATCGGACGACTTCCCATCGACATCCCCGCGGGCGTCGACGTCAAGATCGACGGCCAGGCCGTTTCGGTGAAGGGCCCGAAGGGCGAGCTCGCGCTCACCGTCGCCGCCCCCATCGAGGTCAAGCTCGAAGAGAACCAGGTTCTCGTCACGCGCCCCGACGACGAGCGCACCTCGCGCTCGCTGCACGGCCTCACGCGTACCCTCATCGCCAACCAGATCATCGGTGTGACGCAGGGCTACTCCAAGGCGCTCGAGATCGTCGGCACCGGTTACCGCGTCGCGCAGAAGGGCTCGTCGCTCGAGCTCGCGCTCGGTTTCTCGCACCCCGTCGTCGTCGACGCACCCGCCGGCATCACGTTGACCGTCGAGGGCAACAACAAGATCACGGTCGCGGGCATCGACAAGCAGGCGGTCGGCGAGGTCGCCGCGAACATCCGCAAGATCAAGAAGCCCGAGCCGTACAAGGGCAAGGGCATCCGCTACGCCGGCGAGGTCGTGCGTCGCAAGGCCGGAAAGTCAGGTAAGTAATCATGGCTGTGAAGACCAAGACGGCTGCGCGTTCGCGCCGCCACACCCGCCTTCGCAAGAAGGTCGTCGGCACCGAGCTGCGTCCGCGCCTCGTCGTCACCCGTTCGGCACGTCACGTGTTCGTCCAGGTCGTCGACGACAGCAAGGGCCTGACCGTCGCCAGCGCCTCGACCATGGAGGCAGACCTCCGTGTGTTCGACGGTGACAAGACCGCCAAGGCCAAGAAGGTCGGCGAGCTCGTCGCAGAGCGTGCGAAGAAGGCCGGCATCGAGTCCGTCGTCTTCGACCGCGGCGGCAACAAGTACGCCGGTCGTGTCGCAGCGATCGCCGATGGAGCGCGAGAGGCAGGGCTCAACCTGTGAGCGAGAACACTACGAAGGAGACCGAGGTGACCGCAGAAGCACCCGTCGAGACGGCAGCAGCTTCGGAGCCGGCTCGGAACGAGCGCGACAACCGTCGCGGTGGCGGTCGTGACCGCAACCAGGGTGGCCGCGACCGCGGTGGCCGTGACGCCGACAAGAGCCAGTTCCTCGAGCGCGTCGTGACCATCAACCGCGTGTCGAAGGTCGTCAAGGGCGGCCGTCGCTTCAGCTTCACGGCGCTCGTCGTCGTGGGTGACGGCAACGGACTCGTCGGCGTCGGCTACGGCAAGGCGCGTGAGGTCCCGACCGCGATCTCGAAGGGCGTCGAGGAGGCGAAGAAGAACTTCTTCCGCGTTCCTCGCGTCGGCGCGACCATCCCGCACCCCGTCCAGGGTGAGGCTGCAGCCGGCGTCGTCCTGCTCCGCCCCGCTTCGGCCGGTACCGGTGTCATCGCCGGTGGTCCCGTGCGTGCGGTGCTCGAGTGCGCCGGCATCCACGACGTGCTGAGCAAGTCGCTCGGTTCGTCGAACACCATCAACATCGTGCACGCCACGGTCGCGGCCCTGCAGCAGCTCGAAGAGCCGCGCGCAGTCGCTGCCCGTCGTGGCCTCGCCTACGACGAGGTCGCTCCGGCCCGTCTGCTGCGTGCCGAGGCCCAGGCGGCAGAGTCCGCCGCAGCAGCGAAGGCAGGTGCCTGATGGCCAAGCAGCTGAAGGTGACCCAGATCAAGTCCAAGGTGAGCGAGAAGCAGTACCAGCGCGACACGCTGCGCAGCCTCGGACTCAAGCGCATCGGTGACTCGGTGGTTCGCGAGGACAACTCGCAGAACCGCGGCTACGTGAACACCGTCGCGCACCTCGTGAAGGTTGAGGAGATTGACTAATGGCTGACGAGAAGAAGGACGTCGCCGCCGAAGCCCCCAAGAAGGCTCCGGCGAAGAAGACGGCCGACAAGCCCGCCGCCGCGAAGGCAGCCCCCAAGGCTGCTGCCGAGAAGAAGGCCCCCGCCAAGGCCGCAGCAGCGAAGGCCGACTCGGCCGACGCCGCCAAGGCTCCGGCGAAGAAGGCCCCTGCGAAGGCTGCACCCGCCAAGAAGGCCGCTCCCAAGGCGGACGTCGCGGAGAAGCGCGAGCAGGTGCTGAAGGTCCACCACCTCCGCCCCGCTCCCGGTGCCAAGAAGGACAAGACCCGCGTCGGACGCGGTGAGGGTTCGAAGGGCAAGACGGCAGGTCGCGGTACCAAGGGCTCGAAGGCTCGCAACAACATCCGCCCCGGGTTCGAGGGTGGCCAGCTTCCGTACCACATGCGTGCGCCGAAGCTCCGCGGCTTCAAGAACCCGTTCCGCGTCGAGTACCAGGTCGTGAACCTGGAGAAGCTCGCCGAGCTCTACCCGAAGGGCGGCGACGTCACGATCGCCGACCTCGTCGAGAAGGGCGCCGTTCGCAAGAACGAGCGCGTCAAGGTTCTCGGCAACGGCGACATCCAGGTGAAGCTCACCGTCGCGGTCGACAAGGTCTCCGGCTCGGCTGAGCAGAAGATCGTCGCCGCCGGCGGCTCGGTCAAGTAGACCGGAACAGCACCGATTGCACGAGCCAGTCGGGACCTCGCGTATGATTCACGGGGGTCTCGACTGGCTCGAGCCGCATATGGACTGACTCCACACGGAGCAACAGGAGGACGAGTGTTCAACGCCATCGGGCGGATCTTCCGCACGCCGGATCTTCGCCGCAAGCTCGGGTTCACGCTGGGCATCGTCGCCCTGTTCCGGCTGGGTTCGTTCATTCCCGCGCCGTTCGTGGACTTCGGCAACGTCCAGGCGTGTCTCGCCGCGAACCAGGCAGGCGCAGCGGGGCTCTACGACCTCGTGAACCTGTTCTCGGGCGGTGCGCTGCTCCAGCTGTCGATCTTCGCGCTGGGCATCATGCCCTACATCACGGCGTCGATCATCGTGCAGCTGCTGCGCGTGGTGATCCCTCACTTCGAGACGCTGTACAAAGAGGGCCAGGCCGGTCAGGGCCGCCTCACGCAGTACACCCGCTACCTGACGATCGCGCTCGGCGTGCTCCAGTCGACGACGCTCATCACGGTCGCCCGCTCCGGCGCTCTCTTCCCGTCGGGTGCCCCCGAGTGCTCGCAGCTCATCACGAACGACGCCTGGTACGCGATCCTGCTCATGGTGATCACCATGACCGCCGGTACCGGCCTCATCATGTGGATGGGCGAGCTCATCACCGAACGCGGCATCGGCAACGGCATGTCGCTCCTCATCTTCACCTCGATCGCCGCGACCTTCCCCGGTTCGCTCTGGGCCATCGGCATCGCCCGCGGCTGGGACATCTTCGCGATCGTGCTCGCCATCGGCCTGCTGGTCGTGGTCGCCGTGGTCTTCGTCGAGCAATCGCAGCGGCGCATCCCGGTGCAGTACGCGAAGCGCATGGTCGGCCGGCGCACGTACGGCGGCAACAACACGTACATCCCGATCAAGGTCAACATGGCCGGTGTCGTGCCCGTCATCTTCGCCTCCTCGCTCCTGTACCTGCCCGCGCTCATCGCGCAGTTCAACACGCCGGCCGCCGGCGAGACGCCGCAGCCGTGGGTCGTGTGGATCACGAACAACCTCACGCAGGGCGGCCACCCGCTCTACATGCTGATGTACTTCCTGCTCATCGTCGGATTCACGTACTTCTACGTGGCGATCACGTTCAACCCCGACGAGGTCTCCGAGAACATGAAGAAGTACGGCGGCTTCATCCCGGGCATCCGGGCCGGCCGTCCCACCGCCGAGTACCTCGACTACGTGCTCACGCGCATCACGCTGCCGGGCTCGCTGTACCTCGGTGCGATCGCCCTGATCCCGCTGATCGCGTTCGCGGTCGTGGGGGCAGACCAGAACTTCCCGTTCGGCGGCGCTTCGATCCTCATCATCGTCGGTGTCGGCCTCGAGACGGTCAAGCAGATCGACGCCCAGCTCCAGCAGCGACACTACGAAGGACTTCTCCGATGACGGCTTCCGCAACCGGCTCAGCTCGCTTCCTGATCGTCGGGCCCCAGGGGTCCGGCAAGGGAACGCAGGGCGTGCTCGTCGCGGAGGCGTTCGGAGTGCCCCAGGTCGCCACCGGCGACATCTTCCGAGCCAACGTGGCCGGCGGCACCGAGCTCGGCAAGCGCGTGCAGGCGATCATCGAGGCGGGCGACCTCGTTCCCGACGCGCTCACGAGCGAGCTCGTGCGCGATCGGCTCGAGCAGGCGGATGCCGCGGGCGGCTTCCTCCTCGACGGCTACCCGCGCAACCGTGGCCAGGTCGACGACCTCGATGCGTTCCTCACGGCACGTGGCGAGTCGCTCGACGCGGTCATCGAGCTCGAGGTTCCCCGCGAGGAGAGCATCGCCCGGCTGCGGCATCGCGCGGTCGAGCAGGGTCGAACCGACGACACCGAAGAGGTCATCGCGAACCGACTCGCGATCTACGAGCGGGAGACCGCCCCGATCCTCGACGTGTACCGCCCGCGCGGCGTCGTCGTGCGCATCGACGGGGTCGGTTCACTCGACGAGGTGACCGAGCGCATCTTCTCGGCTCTCGCCGCACGCGGACTCGCGCCCAACGGCGTCACCGCCTGAGCGCATCGGTGTTCCGTCGGTCGATCTACAAGTCGCCTGCCGAGCTCCGCTCGATGCGGGCCGCCGGTGAGCTGACCGCTGCAGCGCTCGCGGAGACGCGCCGGCTGCTGGTTCCGGGTGCGACGCCGCTCGAACTCGACGCCGCGGCCGAACGCGTGATCCGCGACGGCGGCGGACGTCCGAACTTCCAGCTCGTTCCGGGCTACCGGCACACGCTCTGCGTGTCGGTCGACGACGATGTCGTGCACGGGATCCCCGGCGATCGCCCGTTCCGGGCCGGCGACATCGTCTCGGTCGACGGCGGTGCCGAGCTCGACGGTTGGAACGGCGATTCGGCGTTCACCGCGGTGCTGCCCGATGCCGCACGCCCCGATGTCGTCGCCGCTCGCGGAGAACTCAGCAGGGTCACGGAGCAGGCCCTGTGGGTCGGCATCGCCACGCTCGCCGGTTCGTCCCACCTCAACGAGGTGGGCGCTGCGATCGAGGAGTTCGTGCGTGGCGAGGGCGACTACGGCATCCTCACCGACTACGTCGGCCATGGCATCGGACGGTCGATGCACGAGGAACCGCCCGTCTTCAACTATCGCGTGGATCGGCGCGGGCCGGCCGTGAAGCCGGGGCTCGTGGTGGCGATCGAGCCCATGATCGTCGCGGGTGCCATCGACACCTTCACGCGCGACGACGACTGGACCGTGACGACCTCCGACGGTTCGGATGCCGCGCACTGGGAGCATTCGGTCGCGGTGCACGCCGATGGGATCTGGGTACTCACCGCGCCCGACGGCGGGGCAGCGGGCCTGGCGCCGTTCGGCGTGCGGCCGACACCGATCGCCTGATCGCTCGGCGCCGCTGCGTGCTGGTTGCGTGTCACGGTTCCATGAGCCGCGAGAGCACGGCGAGCAGCCCCGGATAGTCCGTCGCGTCGCTCACGAGCCGGTCGATGTTCGCGCGATCGCTGAACGCCTCGACGAACTGATCGAACAGCTCCTGGAAGCGGGCCCGTCCGTCCTCCGAGAACGCGATGAGCGCCACGACGTTGACCCGCGCGCCGGTCCACTCGATCGGCTCCTCGTCGATCGCGATCGCGATCGCGGTGCTGGCCGCTGACATCGTCATCGCGTGCGGCACCGCGAGGTGCTCGGTGAAGGCCGTCGAGGAGAGCCGCTCTCGTTCGAGGGCGGAATCGACATAGGCGTGGTCGATCACCCCGGCGGCGATCATGCGGTCGCCGAGCATACGGATGACCGACTCGGGATCATGCCCGCGGAGGCGGCCGCGCACGAACAGCTCGGGCGCGATGTACTCGGAGAGCGCGACCGCGAGGCGGGCTCGACGCCGCATGCTCCGGATGCCGGCCACCTCGGTGCGGATGCGCTCGAGATCGGCTTCGGTGGGAAACACCGCGACCCGTACGAAGTGTTCGACCGGCTGTGCTGGCTCCAGCACCGAGACGACGAGTTCGGCCTGAACGCGCGCCGGGTCGTCGACGGCATCGACGACGCCGACGAGCTCGATCTCGTCGGGGAACGCGGCGCCGATGCGCTCCGCGAGCGTCAGGTGCACGTCGTGGTAGGCCGGCGCCACGATCATCACCCGCACGCGATCCGCGCTCGATCGCTGCCGGTCGAGATACGCGCCCACGTGCATCGCGATGTAGGCGATCTCGTCGTCGTCGACGACGATGCCCTCGGCGAGCGAGAGCTCGTGCGCGATGTAGACCGACAGGTCGTAGATGAGCGGGTATGCCGACTTGATGGCGGCGGTGAGCGGATTCCGAGACGGGCGGCGCTCGGCCGAGCGGGCGACGAGGTTGTCGACGTGCAGGGCGAGCCGATCGATGAACTCGTCGTCGTCGAGATCGACGAGGTACTCCTCGGCGGTACGACCGACGACGGCGCGCACGAGCTCGGCCCGCGATGAGGGAACCGGCTGCGAGGCATCCGACGCCGCAAGCGAACGAGTGGCGGCCCGGTTGCCCAGCAGTCTCGAGAGGTGGGCGAGTTCGGTGTCGCCAATCCGGGTGCCGAACGTCGAGCGGATGACCCGGTCGAGCAGCTGCCCGAGCGGAGCCTCGCCGTCAGCAGGAGCCTGCGGGGCCGGCTCATCGGTATCGAGGGGCCGGTTGCGGCCGACGCGGTCGACGGCGATGGCGATGTGCAGCAGCACGTCGTTCAGTGCGTAGGCGTTGGGCGCGTATCCGGCGGCTGCGAGTTCGGCGACGAGCGCCTCCCGGAAGGCCGGCAGCTCGGGGAACGCGGCGCGCAGGCCGTCGGCGCCTCGACTGCCCCGCGCGGCCTCCTCGTGGAACAGCGATGCGAGGAGCTTCCGAGCCGCGGACTCCGTTCCGAGCAGGCGCACGCGTTCGCCGCTCCGCACGAGCGAGAGGCCGCTGCCGGCCAGCCGTGCCCTGACGCGGCCGAGGTCTGCCTCGATCGTCGACTCGCTCACGTGGAACGTGTCCGCGGCCTCGTAGACGTCGATGCCGTCGCTCGCATCGACCAGCTCCCGGATCAGTTGCGAGACCCGGGCCGCAGGCGGGGCGCCGGCGCCGGCGGAGCGATGCGAGGAGGCGGCGGCCCATGCCGCGCGATCGAGCCGGTATCCGAGCGGCCCGGACTCGACGATGAGCCTGCCGGCGTCGGCGTTGGCGTTGGCGGCGTAGGTGCGGATGGTTCGGGGCGTCACGCCGAGGAGCGCGGAGAATTCGGCCGCCGTCGTCCACCCGGAGCGCTCGGCGAGCGCGGCGACGAGTCGCTCCCAGTTCTCGGCCACGGGTCCTCCTGCTGAGACGCCCGAACTCCGGACGGTGCACACAGTCAACCATCCGAGGCCGCCTCCCGGTTCGGGAGAACGGCTTCCGGGGGTGCGGAAGCGAGTGTGCTGGTGCGGTACCGGCTGACACCGCACAATCGAGGAAGGACGGCGCAGTGCGAGCCGACGATCGACGGAGACCGCCAGGGCGGAGCGAGGAGGCACCGATGCGCATCATCGTCGTCTGCGGCGCCGGCGCCTCGAGCACGTTCGTCGCGATGCGGATCCGGCGTGCCGCCGACGCCAGGGGCATGACCCTCGAAGTGGCGGCGAGCGGGGAGTCCCAGCTCGCGACGGCCCTCATCGGAGCGGACGTGCTGCTCGTCGGCGCCCATCTCGGAGATCGGCTCGCCGCCATTCGCGAACGTGCGGCCGCGGCATCCGTCGATCTGGTCCTGCTCCCGGTCGATGCGGCCGTCGGCGCCGACCCGGATGCACTGCTCGAGCTCGCACTCGCCTCGCGTGAGGCGCGATCGTGACCCGCCGCGCGGTGCCCGCCGCTCCCTCATCCGCGGCGGGCGGCTATGGTGAACGAGGGAACGGATACTCGCGACGGGGGCCGGAAACATGCTGGAACGAACAGTTCGAATCGGATCGACGCACGGCCTGCACGCACGGCCGGCGAAGCTCTTCACCCAGGCCGTCGTCGCCTCGGGCGCCACGGTCACGCTCAGCAAGTCGGGTGGCAAGCCCGTCAACGCGGCGAGCATCCTCGGCGTCATCTCGCAGGGCATCGACCACGGCGACGAGGTCACTCTCGTCGTCGAGGGCGACGACGAGTCGGCAGTGCTCGACTCGCTCGTCGAACTGCTCGGCACCGACCACGACGAATAGCGCGTGGCGTCCGTCTTCCTTCGAACTGATTCGAGAGGGCGAATGATGGAGATCACGGGTACCGGCATCGGTCAGGGAGTGGCCGTCGGCCAGGTCGTGCGCATGGCCGAGCGGCTGCCGGAGCCGGTCGACCGGCCGAGCCACCTCGACCCCGCGCGCGAGACGGAGCGGGCGAAGGCCTCCCTCTCGGTCGTCGCCGCCGA
Source organism: Agromyces sp. NPDC056389 (assembly GCF_042262385.1). Lineage (NCBI taxonomy): Bacteria > Bacillati > Actinomycetota > Actinomycetes > Micrococcales > Microbacteriaceae > Agromyces > Agromyces sp. NPDC056389. The sequence goes on along the minus strand of NZ_JBHJPN010000001.1, from coordinate 1,349,544 downwards.
ACTCGCACGTCGCGGATCGCAGGCGGGCGGCGCCGCGAAGGACGTGCTCGAGGCGCAGGCCATGATGGCCGAGGACCCGAGCCTCCTCGACGAGATCGTGACGCGACTCCAGGCCGGCAAGACCGCCGAGCGAGCCGTGTTCGAGGCGTTCGGCTCCTACCGCGACCTGCTCGCCGGCATGGGCGGTTACATGGGCGAGCGGGCCGCCGATCTCGACGACATCTCGCAGCGTGTCATCGCGCACCTCCTGAAGCTGCCGGCGCCCGGTGTGCCCGACCCGGGTCACCCGTTCATCCTGGTCGCCAGGGACCTCGCGCCCGCGGACACGGCGACACTCGATCTCGACCAGGTGCAGGGTCTCGTCACGATCGACGGCGGGCCGACCTCGCACACGGCGATCCTCGCCCGCGAGAAGTCGATCGTCGCGATCGTCGGGGCGACGGATGCCGCGAGCCTCGCCGACGGCGACACCATCGTCGTCGACGCCGAACGTGGCATCGTCCTCACCGACCCCTCGGCCGAGGAGATCGCGTCCGCGAAGACGCGGATCGCGGAGCGAGCGGCGCGTTCGAGCGCTCCGATCGAGCCCGGCGCCCTCGCCGACGGCACCGCGGTGCCGCTCCTCGCGAACCTCGGCTCGGCCGACGGCGCTGCCGAGGCGCTTCGGCTCGGAGCCGAGGGGGTGGGCCTGTTCCGCACCGAGTTCCTCTTCCTCGACGCCGACACGGCGCCGAGCATCACCGACCAGCAGGCCCAGTACACGCGGCTGCTGACGGCGTTCGCCGGGAAGAAGGTCGTCGTGCGCGTGCTCGACGCCGGCGCCGACAAGCCGCTGTCGTTCCTGAACGACGCACACGAGGAGAACCCGGCGCTCGGACTCCGCGGCATCCGTGCCCTGCGGCACTCCGAGGCGATCCTGCGCGAGCAGCTCACCGCGCTCGCCGCGGCCGACGCGGCGACCGACGCCGAGCTGTGGGTCATGGCGCCCATGATCGCGACCGTCGAGGAGACCAGGTACTTCACCGGGCTCGCACGGGAGCTCGGCATCCGCGTCGCCGGTGTCATGGTCGAGACGCCGTCGGCCGCCCTCGTGGCCGACCGGGTGCTCGCCGCATGCGACTTCGCCTCGATCGGCACGAACGACCTCACGCAGTACACGATGGCCGCCGACCGGCTGCTCGGCACGGTCGCGAACCTCCAGAACCCCTGGCACCCCGCCGTGCTCCGCCTCATCGCGGACGTCGGGGCGGCCGGCGCCGACGTCGGCAAGCCGGTCGGCATCTGCGGCGAGGCCGCCGCCGACCCGCTCCTCGCCGTCGTGCTCGTCGGGCTCGGTGCCACCAGCCTGTCGATGTCGCCATCGGCACTCGCAGATGTCCGCGCCTCCCTCGCGCGGTACAGCCTGAGCGACGCGAACGCGCTCGCCCGGGCAGCCCTGGCCGCTGAGGGAGCGGCCGAAGCCAGAGCGGCGGCAGTCGCCGTCGCGACCGAGATCACCGCGACCCGGGAGACCGGGTCGTAACCACCAGAGAGGCACTGCCATGACAACGACGTCAGCGGACGCGAAGCGGCCCGGGGGAGCCCGCGTCGCCGTCCAGAGGTTCGGCTCGTTCCTGTCGAACATGATCCTGCCGAACATCGCGGCCTTCATCGCCTGGGGCATCGTCACGATGTTCTTCATCCCGGCGGGGTTCACGCCGAACGAGTCGCTCGCCGAACTCGTCGGCCCGATGATCACCTACCTGCTGCCGTTGCTCATCGCGAACCAGGGCGGCCGGCTCATCTACGACACCCGTGGCGGCGTCGTCGCCTCGATCGCCACGGTCGGCGTGATCGTCGGCACCGACATCCCGATGTTCCTCGGCGCCATGATCATGGGCCCGCTCGCAGCGTGGCTCATGAAGCAGGTCGACCGCATCTGGGAGGGCAAGATCAAGGCCGGCTTCGAGATGCTGGTCAACAACTTCTCCGCCGGCATCCTCGGCTTCGGTCTCGCGATCCTCGGCTACCTCGCATTCGGCCCCGTCGTCGAGTGGCTCAGCAACGCGCTCGAGGCCGCGGTCGACTGGCTGGTGGCCCTCTCGCTCCTGCCGCTCCTGTCGATCCTCGTCGAGCCCGGCAAGGTGCTCTTCCTGAACAACGCGATCAACCACGGCGTGTTCACGCCGATCGGCACCCAGCAGGCGTCCGAGACGGGCAAGTCGATCCTGTTCCTCGTCGAGGCGAACCCCGGCCCCGGCCTCGGCATCCTCCTGGCGTTCACGTTCTTCGGCATCGGCATGGCGCGGGCGACCGCCCCGGCCGCGATCATCATCCAGTTCTTCGGCGGCATCCACGAGATCTACTTCCCGTACGTGCTCATGAAGCCGCTGCTGATCGTCGCGGCGATCGCCGGCGGCATGACGGGCGTCGCGACCAACGTCGTCTTCAACAGCGGCCTGCGGGCGCCGGCCGCGCCGGGCAGCATCATCGCGGTGATCGCCCAGACGGCGTCGGACAGCTACGTCGGCGTGATCCTGTCGGTGGTGCTCTCCGCCGGCGTCTCGTTCCTCGTCGCGGCGATCATCCTGCGCGCGAGTCGCAAGCGCGACCTCGCGAGGGAGGGAGCCGGCGACCTCTCTGCCGCGATCGCGCAGACCGAGGCGAACAAGGGCAAGGAGAGCGGCGTGCTGCACAACCTGCAGGCCGACGTCGCAGCCGCCGGCGGTGCGCTGCTCGCCGAGGGCGAGGAGGCGGCGTTCGAGCGGAAGCCGATCCACACGATCGTGTTCGCCTGCGATGCCGGCATGGGCTCGAGTGCGATGGGCGCCACCGTGCTGCGCAACAAGATCAAGAAGGCGGGCATCGACAGCGTCGACGTCACGAACAAGGCGATCGCCAACCTCACCGACGACGTCGACCTCGTCATCACCCACCAGGACCTCACCGACCGGGCCCGCCGGCAGTCGCCGAACGCCCTGCACGTCTCGGTCGACAACTTCATGAACTCGCCGAAGTACGACGAGATCGTGCACCTGCTGGAGTCCGAAGGCGTTCGCTGAAAGGAAAGCCCATGACCGAACAGATCCTCTCTCCCGAGAACGTGCGGCTCGCGACACGTGCCGCCGGTCGAGACGACGCGATCCGCGAAGCGGGACGCATCCTCGTCGACGCCGGTGCCGTGCGGCCCGCGTACCTCGACTCGATGCTCGAACGGGAGGGATCCGTCTCGACGTTCATGGGCAACCTCCTGGCGATACCGCACGGCACGAACGAGGGCAAGGACGCGATCGTGCGTTCCGCGCTCTCGTTCGTGCGGTACGACGAGCCGGTCGACTGGGGCGGCGAGCCCGTGCGCTTCGTCGTGGGCATCGCGGGGCTCGACAACGAGCACCTCGAGATCCTCTCCAAGATCGCGATCATCTTCTCCGACGACGACTCGGTCCAGGCGCTCGTCGACGCCGGGTCGGCCGGGGAGATCTTCTCGCTGCTCTCGGAGGTCAACGACTCGTGAAGGCGGTGCACTTCGGAGCCGGCAACATCGGTCGCGGCTTCGTGGGGCTCCTGCTCCACGACGCCGGCTACGAGGTCGTCTTCGCCGACGTCAACGCCGCGCTGATCGACGACCTCGCCGCGGCGGACGCGTACACCGTGCACGAGGTCGGCGCGGGTGCGCGCGACCGGGTCGTCGACGGCTTCCGTGCGGTGAACAGCGCCACGGATGCCCCGGCGCTGGCCGCCGAGCTCACGACGGCGGACATCGCGACCACGGCGGTGGGCCCGACGATCCTCCGCTTCATCGCCCCGCACCTCGTGACGGCGTTGCGGTCGAGGTCGACGAATGCCCCGCCGCTCGCGATCATGGCCTGCGAGAACGCCATCAACGCGACCGACGTGCTGCGCGACGAGATGATCGCGCTCGTCGACCCGGCCGAATGGCCCGTGCTCGCCGCTCGCGCGGTGTTCGCGAACACCGCGGTCGATCGCATCGTGCCGGCCCAGGCTCCCGACGCCGGTCTCGACGTGACCGTCGAGACCTTCTTCGAGTGGGCGATCGAACGCAGGCCGTTCGGCGATTCGGCGCCGGCGATCGCGGAGGCGCACTTCGTCGACGACCTGGCCCCGTACATCGAGCGCAAGCTCTTCACCGTGAACACCGGACACGCCGCCACGGCGTACTTCGGCTTCCTCGCCGGGCACGAGCGCATCAGCGACGCGCTCGCCGACGACGGCGTCGCGGTGGCCGTGGAGCGTGCGCTCGTGGAGACCTCGGCGCTCATCGTCGCCAAGCACGACTTCGCCGAGGGACAGCAGGCCGAGTATCGTGCGACGATCCTGCGACGGTTCGCGAATCCCGAGCTGCCCGACACAGTCGAGCGAGTGGGGCGGCAGCCGCTCCGGAAGCTCGGCCGGCGCGAGCGCTTCATCGCTCCGGCCGCGGAACTCGCCGAACGCGGGCTTCCCGTCGACGGCCTGCTCGCCGCGGTCGGTGCCGCGTTGCGGTTCGACGTTCCGGGCGATCCCGAGAGCGTCGAGCTGCAGGCGCTCGTCGGCACGGTGGATCCGGTCCAGTTCGTGCGCGACGTGAACGGCATCGACGCGGGTCATCCGCTGCAGGTGCAGCTCGTGCGGACGGTCGCAACGTCGCAACGCGCCGGGTGACGCGCCTGTTGACGCGCCGGTCGACGGCCGATCCGAGGCGCTGGCCGGGCTCGACTGGCGAAAACGCTCGGAATCACCTAGAGTTGATCCTTGGTGTTCTGCACGCCTGCTTCGGCATGCCTGACGGCCCCTGATTCAGGGGAATTCAGCGCAGCGAGCGGAACCATCGCACGACCAGCATCCCAACTCCAAGCGATAGTGAGGCTATGGCCAAGAAAGACGGCGTCATCGAGATCGAAGGCTCGGTTGTCGAGGCCCTCCCGAACGCGATGTTCCGGGTGGAACTCACGAACGGACACAAGGTCCTCGCGCACATCTCAGGAAAGATGCGCCAGCACTACATCCGCATCCTCCCCGAGGACCGCGTGATCGTCGAGCTGAGCCCATACGACCTGACGCGCGGCCGCATCGTCTACCGCTACAAGTAACGGCTGCTCGGAAAGTAACGGCCCGCGACATCTCGTGGGTACGAGGACAGCGACACATCAAGGAACAATCGTGAAGGTCAACCCCAGCGTCAAGCCCATCTGCGACCACTGCAAGGTGATTCGCCGCCACGGCCGCGTCATGGTCATCTGCAAGTCGAACCCGCGCCACAAGCAGCGCCAGGGCTAGTCACCAGACGGCGGGGCGCGAGCGCCCCGCATCCCACAACTGAATACATCGGCAACGCCAGAACCGCCGGCATCCATGGATGCCGCGGGGACACCTCGAGTCGGAGGCTCGGGCACCGGCGTTGCTCCACACCTCCACTTCGAAACAGGAGAAGCCACACATGGCACGTCTGGCAGGAGTCGACATCCCGCGCGAGAAGCGCGTGGAGATCGCACTGACTTACATCTACGGCGTCGGCCGCACGCGAGCACTCACCACGCTCGCCGAGACCGGCATCGACGGAAACATCCGCGTGAAGGACCTCAGCGACGACCAGCTCATTGCGCTGCGCGACTACATCGAGGGCAACTTCAAGGTCGAGGGTGACCTCCGCCGCGAGGTCGCCGCCGACATCCGCCGCAAGGTCGAGATCGGCTCGTACGAGGGCATCCGCCACCGTCGCGGTCTCCCGGTCCGCGGCCAGCGCACCAAGACCAACGCTCGTACCCGCAAGGGCCCGAAGCGCACCGTCGCCGGCAAGAAGAAGCCCGGCCGCAAGTAACCGCTCGTCGCCAGATCTAGGAGATTTCACACATGGCAGCACCCAAGGCGGCTACTCGCAAGCCGCGCAAGAAGGAAAAGAAGAACATCGCCGTGGGCCAGGCCCACATCAAGTCGACGTTCAACAACACGATCGTCTCGATCACCGACACCAACGGTGCCGTGATCAGCTGGGCCTCCTCCGGTGGCGTCGGCTTCAAGGGCTCGCGCAAGTCGACCCCGTTCGCCGCGCAGCTCGCCGCAGAGTCGGCCGCCCGCCAGGCGCAGGAGCACGGCATGAAGAAGGTCGACGTGTTCGTCAAGGGTCCCGGCTCCGGCCGCGAGACCGCGATCCGCTCGCTCCAGGCCGCAGGCCTCGAGGTCGGCAGCATCAACGACGTGACGCCCCAGGCGCACAACGGATGCCGCCCGCCCAAGCGTCGCCGCGTCTGATTCCCTCCCGGTGATCGAGGAGCGGTCCGGCTCAGCCGGGCCCTCCTCGATCGCCGGGACATCCGTTCTCTCACACAACTCAAGATCCTCGTACTCGCAGGTGTCATATAGCGGACACCCTGCCGAAAGGAATCAACAGTGCTGATCGCACAGCGCCCGACGCTCACCGAAGAGAACATCTCGGAGTTCCGTTCGCGTTTCGTGATCGAGCCCCTCGAGCCGGGCTTCGGTTACACCCTGGGCAACTCGCTCCGTCGCACCCTCCTCTCCTCGATCCCCGGCGCAGCCGTGACGAGCATCCGCATCGACGGCGTGCTCCACGAGTTCTCGACCGTTCCGGGCGTGAAGGAGGATGTCACCGAGATCATCCTCAACATCAAGAACCTGGTCGTCTCCAGCGAGCACGACGAGCCCATCACCGCCTACCTGCGCAAGCAGGGTGCCGGTGAGGTCACCGCAGCCGACATCTCCGCTCCGGCGGGTGTCGAGGTGCACAACCCCGAGCTCGTGATCGCGACGCTCAACGACTCGGCGAAGTTCGAGCTCGAGCTCACGATCGAGCGCGGCCGCGGCTACGTCTCGGCCAGCCAGAACCGCAACGAGTACTCCGAGGCCGGCCAGATCCCGGTCGACTCGATCTACTCGCCGGTCCTGAAGGTCACCTACCGCGTCGAGGCCACCCGTGCCGGCGAGCGCACCGACTTCGACCGCCTCGTGGTCGACGTCGAGTCGAAGCCGGCCATCACGCCGCGCGACGCGATCGCCTCGGCGGGCCGCACGCTCACCGAGCTGTTCGGACTCGCTCGCGAGCTGAACACTGCTGCCGAGGGCATCGAGATCGGCCCCGCGCCGGTCGACGCCGTGCTCTCCAGCGAGCTCTCGATCCCGATCGAAGACCTCGACCTGTCGGTGCGCAGCTACAACTGCCTGAAGCGCGAGGGCATCAACACGGTGTCCGAGCTCGTCGCCCTGTCGGAGTCGCAGCTCATGAACATCCGCAACTTCGGCCAGAAGTCGGTGGATGAGGTCAAGGACAAGCTCACCGAAATGGGCCTGTCGCTGAAGGACTCCGTCCCCGGATTCGACGGGGCCCACTTCTACACGGGCTTCGACGACGAGAACTAGGCAGACCTCGCGGTCGCCCACCAACCCCCACCTACTGGAGAGAACGAACCATGCCGAAGCCCACGAAGGGCCCCCGCCTCGGAGGCGGCCCCGCCCACGAGCGGTTGATGCTCGCGAACCTCGCTGCAGCGCTGTTCACGCACAAGCGCATCACCACCACTGAGACGAAGGCCAAGCGCCTCCGTCCGCTGGCCGAGCGTCTCGTGACGTTCGGCAAGCGCGGCGACCTGCACGCGCGTCGTCGCGTGCTCGCCGTCATCGGCGACAAGACCGTCGTGCACGAGCTGTTCACGGTCATCGCCCCGCAGGTCGCAGACCGTGAGGGCGGCTACACCCGCATCACGAAGGTCGGCAACCGCAAGGGCGACAACGCGCCCATGGCGGTCATCGAGCTCGTGCTCGAGCCCGTGACCCCGAAGAAGCGCGCCGCGAAGCCGGCCGCCGCCGCGGCGCCCGTCGCCGAGGAGGCTCCGGCCGAGGTCGTCGAGGAGACGACCGAGGTCGAGTCGACCGACGCAGCAGCTGAGGAGACGACCGAGGTCGTCGCCGACGAGGCGGAGTCCGCCGAGGCCAAGTAGCCTCCTGCTCGCTCACGAGGGGCCCCGGTGCTTGCACCGGGGCCCTTCGCCGTCTCGGCAGCATGAACGCCGTCTAGTCTGGAGCGGTGACCGAGCACGAACTGTCGCCGCTCTTCGAGCGCATCACGGCTCCCGCGACGCTCCCGAACCTCGCGCACCGCGACGTGCACGCCTGGCGTCCGGTCGGCGACGACGATCTCGACCGGATCGTGGAGCTCGAGGCGGCTATGGCGGCCGCCGACCACCCCGAATACGCGGTCCCGAGGGAAGAGCTCGCCGACGACCTCGGGATGTCGTTCGTCGACCGCGAGCGGGACTCGATCGTGGCACTCGATGCCGACGGCCGAGCGGTGGCGTGGGGGGTCGCGTACCACCCACCCGGGCGCGACACCCTGGTGCGCACCATCCTCGTGGGGGGCGTGCATCCCGAGCTGCGTCGCCGCGGCATCGGTCGCCTCCTCCTCGGCTGGCAGCGCGCGCGGGCAGCCCAGCAGCTCGCGGCATCCGATCTGCCGCTTCCGGGATGGATCATGGGGTTCTCCGACGACCGTGCGCGCTGGGCCGGTCCGCTGCTCGAGTCCGAGGGCTTCACCGCCGCGCGGTTCTTCGCCGGGTTGCGCCGCGATCTCGGCGAGCCGATCGACGACGTCGCCGCCGGCGAGGGCATCCGCATCGAGGTGCTGGGGACATCGCGGACCGACGAGGTGAGAGCCGCCCGGAATGACGCGTTCCGCGACCACTGGGGCAGTCAGCCGAGGTCGGAGGAGGAATGGGGCGCCTTCGTCTCGAGTGCCGTGTTCCGCGCGGATCTCTCCGTCATCGCCATCGACGAGGCGAGCGAGCGAGTGGTGGGGTTCGTGCTGAGCGAGGTGAATGAAGACGACTGGCATGGTCAGGGGTTCTCGAGCGTGCACGTTCCACTGGTCGGGGTCGTGCGCGGGCATCGCGGACGCGGCGTGGCGAAGGCCCTCCTGGCCGCCCACCTGACCGCCGCAGGCGCCGCCGGACTCGAGTACTCGACGCTCGAAGTCGATGCGGCGAGTCCGACCGGGGCGTTCGCGTTGTACGAGCGGATGGGGTTCCGGGCGGCGACCACCGAGACCAGTTACACGATCGTGTTCTGAGGCGCCGCGACGAGGTCCGAGCGCACAGCGCCGGGTCCGGAGACGGGTCCGGAACCGACGTATCGCGGCGATTCGCGTTGTGCCAGAATCTGTTCTCGGTGCCGCAGTCAACGGTGCTCGAAGAGGAGCAGCGTGACCGCCGTCCGCATCCCCGTCGACCGGGATCTCTCGATCGATTTCGCCCGCGCGTTCTGCCTGCCGATCGTGGTGCTGCTGCACGCTCTGCAGATGGGCATCGGCGGGGAACCGCTGCGGGCGTTCAACGCGCTCGACGGGTTCGAGCCGCTCGCCTGGGCGACGTGGCCGCTCATGATCATGCCCGTCTTCTTCATCTGCGGCGGGTTCGCGTCGATCACGCAGTGGCGACGGCTCCGCGGACACGGCGAGACCGTGTCCCACTACCTCCGCATCCGCGCCATCCGCCTGGCGCAACCGGTGGTCCTGCTCGTCGCGGCAGTCGGTGCGGTGCTCGCGTGCATGCTGCTTGCAGGGGTCGACGGCGAGTTCGTCCGGACGTTCGCGGTTCGACTCGCCGAGCCGCTCTGGTTCATCCCCGTGTACCTGATCTGCACGGCATTCGTGCCGACGATGTCGTGGTTGCATCGTCATGCGCCATGGCCCGCCTACCTCGGTCTCGCTGCTGCGGTGGTCGTCGTCGACGTGCTCGTGCGAGGGTTCGGAGCACCTCTCGGCGCACTCAACTGGATCTTCGTCTGGCTGTTCGCCCAACAGCTGGGATTCGGGCTCCGCGACGGCTGGTTCGCGCGTCGTTCGCGACTCGTGCTCGTGCTCGGCGCGGTCGGCGCCTACGGTGTCATCGGCATGCTCGTGACCTGGTTCGGGTACTCGCACGACATGCTCGACAACCTCAACCCGCCGACGCTGGCGATCCTCGCCCTGGCGCTCGGGCAGGTCTGCCTGTTCGCGCTCGCGCAGCCGCTCATCCGGCGCGTGATGTCGTGGCGGCCGATGCTCGGAGCGGTGTTCGTCTTCGGCGTCTACGGAATGGTCATCTACCTCTGGCACACCTTCGCGATGGCGGTCGTCACTGCGCTCCACCTCGCGTTCGACCTGCCGTTCCCGCCAGTGCTCTCGCCGGCGTGGTGGGCGACCCGTCCGCTCTGGATCCTCGCCATCGCCGTCGTCGTCGCCGGATGCTGCGTGGTCGTGCCGCGCATCGAGTCGCTGTGGCCGAAACCGGTCGAGCGCACGTCGCCGCTCGCCGCGGTGCTCCTCTGGAGCGCGTTCGCGGTGATCGGCGTCGGAGTCCTGCTCGCATTCGGCTACCTTCCGTGGCAGAACGGGCTGCTGGGCTGGGCGCTCGTCACCGCAGCGGTCGTCGCGCTCATCGTCGGCGGTCCGGGGCACCGGACGCGGAACGCGGCGATGCCGGCCGAGCTGCCGATCGCGGCGCCGACCTCGGCTGCGCGATCGTAGGCTTGAGGGCATGGTCGTCTCCGAATCCGTCGTCTCGTCGAGCCCCGGTGCCGGCCCGGTCGCGCTCGGAGACGACGCCGAGGGCGTGGTTCGCGTGCGACTCGCGCTCGCGTACGACGGCACCGACTTCAACGGATGGAGCCGGCAGCCCGGACTGCGAACGGTTCAAGGGGTCGTCGAGGATGCCCTCGGCATCCTCTTCCGGCGTGCCGGAACCGCACCGCGCCTGACCGTTGCCGGACGGACCGATGCCGGCGTCCATGCCCTTGGGCAGGTGGCGCACTTCGACGTCCCGCGGTCGGCACTCGCCGCGGTGACCCGGGCGCGCCGCGGTCACGCGCCCGCACCCGAGGACACGGGGCCCGCGGCGGTGCTGCTTCGCAGGTTGGCCGGTGTGATCGGGGCATCCGATGCCGATGTCGTGGTGACGGGGGCCGCGCTCGCTCCCGATGGATTCGACGCGCGATTCTCGGCGATCTGGCGACGATACGAGTATCGGATCGCAGACGCCGCCGCTGCACGGGATCCGCTCGCGCGACACCGGACGGTGTGGCGCCCGCGTGCGCTCGACGCCGAGCGTATGGATGCTTCGGCCCAGGCCCTCCTCGGCCTGCACGACTTCGCCGCCTTCTGCAAGCCGCGTGATGGAGCGACGACCATCCGCACGCTGGAGTCGTACCGCTGGCGACGCGATACCGACGGCGTGCTCGTGGCGTCGCTGCAGGCCGATGCCTTCTGCCACTCGATGGTGCGTGCGCTCATCGGGGCTGCGGTCGCGGTCGGCGAGGGACGCCTCGACCTCGACGCTCCGGCAGAGCTGCTCCGCGCCCGGCAACGCACGAACGCGTTCATGGTCATGCCGGCGAAGGGCCTCGTGCTCACCGAGGTCGGTTACCCCGACGATCACGAACTCGAGGTTCGCGCCGCGCAGACGCGCGCGCGGCGCGAACTGAGCGTGCAAGTCGACGACGAGGCGGACGCGGGGGAGTGAGGGGCAACCGATTGGACGCGTGCCTCTCGACCCGCTAAGCTTGCCCTTTGGTGCCGTCCTCTGCGGCGGCATCCGAAGTTGAGCCCTCCACCAGGGCGTTCGGACGCATCGCGGGCGAACACCCACCGGAGTGGGATTCACGAACCCCTCACTCGATCAGAAAGCAGCACTTCCGTGACGCGCACGTTCACTCCCAAGCCGTCCGACATCCAGCACGACTGGGTCGTCATCGACGCAACCGATATCGTCCTCGGTCGCCTCGCGAGCCACACCGCAGCCCTGCTGCGCGGCAAGCACAAGGCGATCTTCGCGAACCACGTCGACACCGGTGACTTCGTCATCATCGTCAACGCCGACAAGGTGGCCCTCACCGGCCAGAAGCTCGAGCAGAAGAAGGCCTACCGCCACTCGGGGTACCCGGGCGGTCTCACGGCCGTCAGCTACGCCGAACTCCTCGAGAAGAACCCCGTCCGCGCCGTCGAGAAGGCGATCCGCGGCATGCTCCCGAAGAACTCGCTCGGTCGGGCCCAGCTCAAGAAGCTGAAGGTCTACACCGGCCCGGAGCACCCGCACGCGGCACAGCAGCCCAAGCCGTACACCCTCACCCAGGTCGCCCAGTAGTACCGGCACCCTCGACGTTCTCGAAATAAGGATTCACACCACCATGGCGAAGATCGCAGACCAGATCGAAGCGGCTCCCGAGAGCTACACCACCGAGAGCGCCCCCGAGGCAGCTCCCGCTACCCCCCGCCCCGTGCTCAACGTGTCGGGCGCGGCCGTCGGCCGCCGCAAGCAGGCGATCGCCCGCGTGCGCCTCGTTCCCGGCGCCGGCAGCATCACCGTCAACGGCCGCGAGTTCGCAGCCTACTTCCCCAACAAGCTGCACCAGCAGCTCATCACCGACCCGTTCACGGTGCTCGAGCTCATCGGCTCGTACGACGTGGTCGCGAAGATCACGGGCGGCGGCCCGTCGGGCCAGGCAGGCGCGCTGCGTCTCGCCATCGCTCGCGCGCTGAACGAGATCGACCGCGAGAACAACCGCGCGACCCTCAAGAAGTCGGGCTTCCTCACGCGTGATGCACGCGTGATCGAGCGCAAGAAGGCCGGTCTCAAGAAGGCCCGCAAGGCGCCGCAGTTCTCGAAGCGCTGATTCCAGCGTCCGGTTCTCCGTACATGCCTCGGCTTTTCGGAACCGACGGGGTCCGGGGCCTGGCCAACCGTGAACTCACGGCTGACCTGGCCCTGGGCCTCGCCCAGGCGGCTGCCGCCGTCCTCACTCAAGGGCGTCACGCCGACGAGCTTCGCGCCGCCGGCCGACGCCCTGTCGCCGTCGTGGCGCGCGATCCGCGCGTCTCGGGCGAGTTCCTCACCGCTGCGGTCTCGGCCGGTCTCGCGAGCTCCGGTGTCGACGTGCTCGACGCCGGGGTCATTCCGACCCCCGCGACGGCGTTCCTGATCGATTCGATCGGCGCCGACTTCGGCGTGATGATCTCGGCCTCGCACAACCCGGCGCCCGACAACGGCATCAAGTTCTTCTCCTACGGCGGCACGAAGCTTCCCGACGAGGTCGAAGACCGTATCGAGTCGTTCCTCGGCAAGCAGAAGCTCGCTCCGGTCGGCGATGGAGTCGGTCGCATCCGTCGGTTCGCCGACGCTGAAGATCGCTACGTCGTGCACCTGCTCGGCACGCTGCCGCACCGCCTCGAGGGGCTCAAGGTCGTACTCGACTGCGCCCACGGTGCCGCGGCCGGGGTCTCGCCCCAGACCTTCGCAGACGCGGGCGCCGACGTCATCGTCATCGGGGCCGATCCCGATGGCATGAACATCAACGACGGTGTCGGTTCGACGCACCTCGAGAAGCTCCAGGCCGCCGTGATCGAACACGGCGCCGATCTCGGCATCGCCCACGACGGTGACGCCGACCGCTGCCTCGCGGTCGACGCCGACGGCGAGGTCATCGACGGCGACCGCATCATGGCGATCCTCGCCGTCTCGATGAAGGAGCGCGGCACACTCACCGACGACACGCTCGTGGTGACCGTCATGTCGAATCTCGGCCTGCGCCGCGCGATGGCCGAGCACGGCATCCGCGTCGTCGAGACCAAGGTCGGCGACCGCTACGTGCTCGAGGCCCTCGCAGCCGAAGGGCTCGCGCTCGGCGGCGAGCAGTCGGGCCACGTCATCATGAGCGAGTTCGCCACGACCGGTGACGGGGTGCTGACCGGCCTTCACCTCGCCGCAGAGATGGCCCGCACGGGAAAGACCCTCGCTGAACTGGCCTCGGTCATGACGGTCTACCCGCAGGTGCTCGTGAACGTGCGCGGAGTCGACCACCACGCCCTTGCCGACGATGCCGAGATCGGCGCCGCGGTCGTCGCGGTCGAGGCCGAGCTCGGCGACAGCGGCCGCGTGCTGCTGCGACCCTCGGGCACGGAGCCGATGGTTCGGGTCATGGTCGAGGCTGCAGAGCAGGACGCCGCGGAGCGGCACGCAGAGTCCCTCGCCGCCGTGGTGCGCGAGCGACTCGCCATCGTCTGACGACGCCGCGGCACTCCGCACGACGACGCCGCCCTTCGGACGCCATCGCGTCAGGAGGGCGGCCGAGCGTTCAGAGCTTGCGGAGCAGCACGCTCGAGACCGTGTGATCCGAACTCTTGCGGAGTACGAGGGATGCGCGCGATCGCGTCGGCCGGATGTTCTGCAGCAGGTTCGGCTCGTTGATCGAGTGCCAGATCTCGCGTGAACGCGCTCGCGCCTCGGCCTCGGTGAGGCTCGCGAATCGGTGGAAGTACGAGCGCGGGTTCGCGAACGCCCCGCGCTGGAGTTTCAGGAAGCGCTCCTCGTACCAACGTGCGATGTCGCTCGTGCGGGCGTCGACGTAGATCGTGAAGTCGAAGAGGTCGCTCACCGCGAGGCGATGTCCGGGGCCCGGAGGCTGCAGCACGTTCAGGCCCTCGACGATGAGCACGTCAGGGCGGCGCACGGTGATCTGCGCGTCCTTCACGATGTCGTACGCGAGGTGCGAGTAGAACGGTGCGCGCACCTCGGCGGCGCCCGCCTTGACCTCGCTCACGAAGCGGAGCAGCGCGCGCCGGTCGTACGACTCGGGGAACCCCTTCCGCGCCATGAGCCCGCGGCGCTCGAGCTCCGCATTGGGGAAGAGGAATCCGTCGGTCGTGATGAGTTCGACTCGCGGCGTGTGCTCCCAGCGGGCGAGCAGCTCGCGAAGCAGGCGGGCGATGGTCGACTTGCCGACCGCGACCGAACCGGCGACGCCGATGACGAAGGGCGTCGATTCGAAGCGTTCGCGCAGAAACTCGCTCGTGACCTTGTGCAGCGATTTCGTGCCGCCGACGTAGAGGTTCAGCAGCCTGCTGAGCGGCAGGTAGACCTCGGCGACCTCACGCGGGTCGAGCGGCTCACCGAGGCCGCGCAGCTGCACGATCTCGGTCTCCCGAAGCGGCGACGGCATCGATGGTGCGAGCGCGGCCCAGTCGGCCCGATCGAGTTCGATGAACGGGGAGATCTGCGCCGCGTGCGACGACGGGCTCTGCGGATCGGGCACCGTGCCAGTGTAGTCAGACGGAGCGGGCACCCAGCGGCGCGCCAGTAGAATCGCACGCATGTGTGGAATCGTCGGATACGTCGGAGAGCGCAACAGCCTCGACGTCCTCATGAATGGCCTTCGTCGCCTCGAGTACCGTGGTTATGACTCGGCAGGAGTAGCGATCGTCGACGACGACGGCCTCATGGAGACGGCCAAGCGCGCCGGCAAGCTCCAGGTGCTCGCCGACGAACTCGAGGCGAACCCGTTGCGCCACGGCGGCACCGGCATCGGTCACACCCGGTGGGCGACGCACGGCGGGCCGACGGACGTCAACGCTCACCCGCACCTCGGGGATGAGGGACGACTCGCACTCATCCACAACGGCATCATCGAGAACTTCTCAGAGCTGAAGGCCGAACTCCTCGCCGAGGGGTATTCGTTCGAGAGCGAGACCGACACCGAGGTCGCCGCGGTGCTCCTCGGCAAGGAGTACCAGTCGACCGGCGACCTCCGCGAGGCATTCCGCAACACCGTGTCACGCCTCGACGGCGCGTTCACCCTGCTCGCCGTGCACCGGTCGGAGCCCGGCGTCGTGGTCGGCGCCCGCCGCAACTCCCCGCTCGTCATCGGCCTCGGAGACGGCGAGAACTTCCTCGGGTCGGATGTCGCCGCCTTCGTCGAATACACGAAGCGCGCCCTGGCGATCGGCCAGGACCAGATCGTGGTGATCACCGCGAGCGACGTCGTCGTCACCGACTTCGACGGACAGCCCGTCGAGGTCGAGCCGTTCGACGTGGCGTGGGACGCGTCCGCCGCAGAGAAGGGCGGCTGGTCGTCGTTCATGCGCAAGGAGGTGTCCGAGCAGCCTGAAGCCGTCGCGAAGACCCTCCTCGGCCGCATCGTCGACGACGCTGTGGTGATCCCCGAGCTCGAGTCCTTCGGCGATGAGGAGCTCAGGGGCATCCGTCGCATCACGATCATCGCCTGCGGCACCGCCGCCTACGCCGGAACGGTCGCGAAGTACGCGATCGAGCAGTGGGCGCGCATCCCCGTCGAGGTCGAGCTCAGCCACGAGTTCCGATACCGCGAGCCGGTGCTCGACGACGACACGCTCGTCGTCTCGATCAGCCAGTCGGGCGAGACCATGGACACTCTCATGGCGGTGAAGTACGCCCGTGAGCAGGGCGCGCGCACGATCTCGATCTGCAACACGCAGGGCGCCACGATCCCGCGCGAGTCCGATGCGGTCGTCTACACCCACGCGGGCCCCGAGGTCGCCGTGGCCTCGACGAAGGCGTTCGTCGCGCAGATCGCGGCGCTGTACCTGTTCGGCCTGCACCTCGCACGTGTGCGCGGCACCCTGTCGGCCGAGGCGATCGCGACCCAGCTGCACGAGTTGCAGGCGGTGCCCGAGAAGCTCGAGCTCGTGCTCGCCGAGTCCGAGAAGGTCGCGCAGCTCGCCCACTGGATGGCCGACACCCGCTCGGTGCTCTTCCTCGGTCGTCACGTCGGGTACCCGATCGCGCTCGAGGGGGCGCTGAAGCTCAAGGAGCTCGCGTACATCCACGCGGAGGGCTTCGCCGCCGGCGAGCTCAAGCACGGTCCGATCGCGCTCATCGAGCCCGGACAGCCCGTCTTCGTGGTGGTGCCGAGCCCGCGCGGTTCGGCGACGCTGCACCCGAAGGTCGTCTCGAACATCCAGGAGATCCGCGCGCGCGGGGCACGTGTCATCGCGATCGCCGAGGCAGGCGACGCTTCGGTGCTGCCGTTCGCCGACGAGGTGCTGCGCATCCCGCTCGCGGCGCCGCTCTTCGAGCCGCTGCTCGCCGTCGTGCCCCTGCAGATCTTCGCCATGGAGCTCTCGCAGGCGAAGGGTCTCGACGTCGACCAGCCTCGCAATCTCGCGAAGTCGGTCACGGTCGAGTGAGCACGCGAGTGCGGGAGATGGCGCCGTGATCGCGGGGATCGGCATCGATGTCGTCGACATCGCCCGGTTCGAGCGGTCGCTGACCCGTACTCCCGCACTCCGCGAGCGCTTGTTCGCCGAGAGCGAACGCGACCGCCCGGCGCGCTCGCTCGCGGCTCGGTTCGCGGCGAAGGAAGCGCTCATCAAGGCCCTCGGAGGGAACACCGTGATCCGGTGGCATGACATGCGTGTCGTGCAGGATGGGCACGGGAATCCCGACTTCGAACTCTCCGGCGCGATCGCCGAGCTCACGAGCAGCCTCGGCATCGATCGCGTGCACCTCACGATGAGCCACGACGCCGGCATCGCGAGCGCGTTCGTCGTGCTCGAGACCGGCGCCGGGAGCGCATCGTGACCACGGATCCGGACGCCGCTGCGTCGCCGTTCCGCGAAGCGGTCGTCGACCTCGACGCCGTGCGCGAGAACATCAGCGCGCTCGCCGCGGCGGTGGCGCCGGCCCGCACGATGGCGGTGGTGAAGGCGAACGCCTACGGGCATGGCGCCGTGCCCGTCGCGCGTGCGGCGCTCGAGGCCGGCGCCGACTGGCTCGGCGTCGCCGACATCGACGAGGCGCGCGCGCTCCGCGACGCGGGCATCGACGCACCGCTCCTCGCGTGGCTGCACGACCCGGGAGCCGACTTCGCGCCGGCGATCTCCCGCGACATCGATCTCGGCATCTCCTCCCGCGGCCAGCTCGAGGCCGTCGCCGAGGCCGCGGCATCCGTCGACCGAACCGCGCGGGTGCATCTGAAGCTCGACACCGGGCTCAGCCGCAGCGGCGTCGCGCCCGAGGAGTGGGCCGACTGCGTCGCCCGTGCCGCCGAGCTCGAAGCCGCGGGGCGCATCCGCGTCGTCGGTCTGTTCAGCCACCTCGCCAACACCTCTCCCGAAGAGGACGCCGTTCAGCTCGCGGCGTTCGCGGGCGGTCTCGATCGGGCAGCTGCCGCAGGGCTCCGGCCCGAGGTGCGCCACCTCGCCTCGACCGCGGGCGCGCTGCGCCTGCCCGCCGCGCGGTTCGATCTCGTGCGCATCGGCATCGGCGCCTATGGCATCCCGCCGTTCGGCGACGGCACGACCGCAGCGGACCTGGGGCTCCGTCCGGCGATGACGCTGCGCGGCCGGGTGGCCGCCGTGCGACGCATCGAGCCGGGCACCGGAGTCTCGTACGGGCATACCTGGCGGGCCGATCGACCGACGACCCTCGCGCTCGTGCCCCTCGGCTACGCCGACGGCATCCCGCGCCAGGCCTCGGGTCGCGGCGAGGTCTGGATCGGGGGAACCCGACGCCCCGTGGTCGGGCGCATCGCGATGGACCAGTTCGTCGTCGACGTCGGCGACGACACGGTCGAGACGGGCGATGAGGTCGTGCTCTTCGGCGACCCGCAGACGGGCGCGCCCTCGGCCGACGACTGGGGTGACGCCGCCGACACCATCGGCTACGAGATCGTCACCCGCATCGGAGCGCGCGTGCCGCGGCGCTACCTCGGCGGCGCATGATGCGCTTCGAGGTGCCCGAGACCGAGGCCATGGAGGCGTTCGGCCGTGAGCTCGGGGCCGTGCTCCGCGCCGGCGACGTCGTCGTGCTCACCGGCCCGCTCGGCGCGGGCAAGACCACGCTCACGCGCGGCATCGGCGCCGGCCTCGGCATCCGCGGGCCGGTGCAGAGCCCGACCTTCGTGCTCGCTCGCACGCATCCGAGCCTCGTCGGAGGCCCGCCGCTCGTGCACGTCGACGCGTATCGGCTCGGCAGTGCGGCGCTGCTCGACGACCTCGATCTCGACTTCGAGGGTTCGGTCGTCGTGGTGGAGTGGGGCGCAGGCCTCGTCGAGGACGTCACCGACTCCTGGCTCGAGATCGTCATCGAACGGCCGACCGGTGCGAGTCGCGCCGTCGAGCGAGCAGCGGATGCCGCGGGCGACGACGCGCTCGACACCGACGCCGACGTCGCGCTCGACGCCGACGAGCCTCGCGCAGTCACCGCGACGGGGTTCGGCCCCCGCTGGGCGGACACCCCGTACGCTGCGCGCGCGTAGGCTTGGGGGCATGCTTCTCGCGATCGACACCTCGACTGGCACGAGTGTCGCCGTCGTCGATCGCGACCGGGCCACGGGCGAACTGCGCTGCCTCGCCGAGACCGGAACCGACGACACGATGCGGCACGCCGAGGTGATCGGCGGCTTCATCAGGGACGCGCTCGCAACGTCGGGCATCGACCGCCGCGAACTGTCGGGCGTCGCCGCGGGCATGGGGCCGGGGCCGTTCACGGGGCTCCGCGTCGGCATCGCGGCCGCGCACGCCTTCGCACTCGGCATCGATCGTCCCTTCGTGCCGGTGGTCAGCCACGACGCGATCGCCTGGAGCCGGTACACGGCGGGCGACACGAGGTCGCTGCAGGTCGTCACCGACGCCCGTCGACGGGAGTTCGCCGTCTCCGACTACGACGGGATCGACGGCGACGGGCTGCCCGTGCGGGTCGGAGGACCCGGGCTCGTGCCACGCGATGAGGTGCCGCCCGCCCGCGGCATCCGATTCGACGCCACGATCGTCTCGGCCGGCGCGATCGGAATGCTCGCCGAACTCGCCTTCGCGGCGGGCCGGCTGCCGCTCGCGACCGATGCCCCGATCTATCTGCGCGCTCCCGATGTGACCCCCTCCGCCGGCAAGAAGGTGCTGCGATGAGCGTGTTCATGCGGCGTGCCAAAGTCTCCGACCTCGACCGCATCATGGTGCTCGAGCGCGAGACGTTCGAGGCCGACGCCTGGCCCGAGGACGCCATGCGCCGCGAGCTCGAGAGCCCGCACGCCTACTACCTCATCGCGGTCGACGACGAGGCCGACGACGACGGCGCCGGACTGCTCGGCTATGCCGGCCTCCTCGCGCCCGCGGGCGGCGGGCAGGGCGACATCCAGACGATCGCGGTCGCACCCGCGATCCGGGGGATCGGCCTCGGTCGCGGGCTCATGCACGCGCTCATCACCGAGGCCCGCCGCCGTCACGTGGCCGAGATCTTCCTCGAGGTGCGCGCCGACAACCCCATCGCCCGCGCGCTCTACGACTCCCTCGGCTTCGAGGAGATCGGCGTCCGCCGTCGGTACTACCGCGGCGGCATCGACGCCGTGCACATGCGACTGACGGTGCCGCCCGCGGTGGCCCGGCCCGCCGAGGCGGGTGCGACGGGTGCCGCGTCGGCCGAGCGGACCCCGCTCCAGACGAACGACGCGGAGGCGAAGCGATGAACCGCGAAGCCCCGCTGATCCTCGGCATCGAGACGTCGTGCGACGAAACCGGTGTCGGCATCGTCCGCGGCACGACGCTGCTCGCCAACACGATCGCCTCCTCCATGGACGAGCACGCGCGGTATGGCGGCATCGTGCCCGAGGTCGCGGCGCGGGCCCACCTCGAGGCGCTCGGCCCGACGATCCGGGCGGCGCTCGCCGAGGCATCCGTCACCCTCGACGACCTCGATGCCGTCGCGGTGACGAGCGGGCCCGGTCTCGCCGGCGCGCTCATGGTCGGCGTCGGCGCCGCGAAGGCGCTCGCCCTCTCGCTCGACGTGCCGATCTACGCGGTGAACCACCTCGTCGGCCATGTCGGTGCCGACCTGCTCGACACGGCTGCACCGCTCGAGACGCCGACGGTCGCGCTGCTGGTCTCCGGCGGGCACACCTCGCTCCTGCTCGTGCGCGACCTCGTCTCCGACGTCGAGCTCCTCGGCGAGACGATCGACGACGCGGCCGGCGAGGCGTTCGACAAGGTCGCCAGGCTCCTCGGCCTCCGTTACCCGGGCGGCCCCGAGATCGACCGGGCGGCGATCGGCGGCGACCCGCGCGCCATCCGCTTCCCACGTGGTCTCACGCAGCCGAAGGACCTCATCGCCCACCGATACGACTTCAGCTTCTCGGGGCTGAAGACGGCCGTCGCCCGCTGGGTCGAGCAGCGCGAGGCCGCCGGCGAACCGGTGCCGCTCGCCGACGTCGCCGCGAGCTTCCGCGAGGCCGTCGTCGACGTGCTCGTCTCGAAGGCGGTGGCCGCGTGCACCGACCTCGGCGTTCCGCGCCTGCTGCTCGGCGGTGGAGTCGTGGCCAATGCGCGTCTCCGTGAGGTGGCGATCGAGCGAGCGGATGCCGCGGGCATCGCCCTGCGCATTCCGCCGCTGTCGCTCTGCACCGACAACGGCGCCATGATCGCGGCGCTCGGCGCGCAGCTCGCGATGGCGGGGCATCCGCCGTCGACGCTCGATTTCGGAGCCGACTCGACCCTCCCGGCGACCGAGATCCAGATGGCGGCAGGCGTCGCATAGTCCGTGCGCCGGCGCGCGTGGCGCGATAGTGTGAGCGGGAGACCGGATGCCGCCGTCGTTGACGGCGCCCGGGAGCGCCTGCCACTGTGGTGGGAACGCAGTCGACCACTTCGAGGGGACCCCGCACCGTGACCGATCCGAACCTTCCCGAACAGCCCGCCGTGCCGCCGGTCCCGCCGGTCCCGCCGGCTGCGACCGAGGTTCCGGCTGCGCCTGCCGCCCCCGCTGCGCCCGCCGCTCCCGCGTACGGTGCGCCGCAGCCGCCTGCGGCTCCGGCATACGGCCAGCCCGCTGCGCCCGCCTACGGCCAGCCGGCACCCGCCTACGGCCAGCCGGCGTATGCCCAGGCGCCTGCCGGCAAGACCAACGTCCTCGCGATCGTCTCGCTCGTGTCGGCGTTCTTCGTCTCGCTGGCGGCCGTCATCACCGGTCACATCGCGCTCAGCCAGATCAAGAAGACCGGCGAGCAGGGCCGCGGTCTCGCCATCGCGGGCCTCATCATCGGCTACGTCGGCCTCGTCGCCGGCCTCATCTGGTTCATCGTGGTCATCGCGATCCTGATGGCCGGTGCCGCCAGCGGATCGTTGTCCTCCACCTACTGAACCGAGTCTCCGAGCCTCCGAACGACCACGAAGAAGGGCGGAATGCCATGAGTGATCCGAAGAACCCCGATGTCCCCGATGTGCCCGACGAGCCCGTGACGCCGAACGAGCCCGAACCGACGGTGCCGAACGTGCCCGAGCCCGAGGCTCCGAGCGCGCCCGAACCCGTCGTTCCCGTCGACGCGGCACCCGCCGCATCGACGCCCGACGTTCCCGAGGTGCCGTCGGCGCCCGAGCCGCCCGCAGCTCCCGTTCCGCCGGCGCCGCCCGCGCCGCCGGCTCCGCCTGCCGCCCCGAGCTATGGTGCGCCGACACCGCCGGCCCCGCCCGCCCCGCCGGCCTACGGTGCTCCCGCGCAGCCCGCTGCGGGTGCTCCGGGTGCCGGGTACGGTGCTCCGGCACAGCCCGCCTACGGCGGCGCATACGCGCCGGCCACGCCGTCGAAGCCGACTCCGGTGCTCAGCCTGATCTCGCTCATCGCCGGCATCGTGGGCCTGCTCGGATTCTTCGTCGTCTTCATCCCGTTCGTCGGCGGCGTCCTGCAGCTCTTCATCCCGGCCGCGGCCGTCGTGCTCGGCTTCCTGGGCAAGAAGAAGGAGCCCGCAGCCAAGGGCATGTGGCTCACCGGCATCATCCTCGGATTCGTCGGCATCGGCATCGCGCTGCTGTCGCTCGTGCTGTGGGGCGTGTTCGCCGCCAGCTACGGGAACTACTACTACTGAGGAGCACCCGATGACCGCGCGTGAGGGGGGTTCGCCCGACGGCGAGGCCCCCGACCGCGTTGCGGGGGCCGGCATGCCGCCGGAGTCGTCGCAGCCGCCGTTGGCCCGGCCCGGGACACCGCCCGGTCCGTCGGCCCAGCAAGCGGATCCTGCGGCGCCCGCCGAGCCACGTGCCCAGCAGCCGGGTCCCGCGACACCCGTCGATCCGCTCGCCCCGCAGGCGGATCCTGCGACGGCCGCCGATCCGCTCGCCCCGTTCCAGCCCTCAGAGCCGACATTCAGGGCCGAACCTGCTGTGCGCGAGTTCGAGGTTCCGTTCGACACGGGGCAGCTCCAGTCGATCTCGACCGGGCAGCTCCTCATCGTCCATCGCCCAGGCCTCGATCCGGTCGAGGAGGCGGAGGAGCAGACGCAGCGGCGGGTGTACAGCTGGGTCGCCGCGGTGGTCGGCACCATCGGCGCAGCGGCTTCGCTCTTCGTCGGGTGGATGCTGCCGCTGTCGATCGCGGCGCTCGTCTTCGGCGTGCTCGGGCTGCGCCGAGAAGAGCACGGCCGAACCCTGGCCTTCGTCGGCATCGGCACGGGGCTCGCCGGGCTCGTGTTCTCAGCCGTGTGGATCGGGTACTACGCGATCGTCTTCGGGGCGCTTCCGCGCTGAGCTCGCGCCGCGTCGGAGCTGCCCGTGCGTCAGCGCCGTTCGAGGTCGGCGCCGTTCGAACGTCAGAGCCGCTCGACGAGCAGCGCGACGTGCCGGCCGGCTTCCCTCGTCAGCACGATGGTCGCAGACGCAGCGCCCTTCAGCTTCAGGCGCGTTCGGAGCTGCGCCGGGTCGACGTCGACCCCGCGCTTCTTGATCTCGAGGGTGCCGATGCCGCGGGCCGCGAGAGCCTGCCGCAGCTGTCGTTCGTCGGCGGGCAGGCGTTCGATCACGCGGAAGCCGCGGGCGAACGGCGAATCGAACGCGGTGTCGGAGGTGAGGTACGCGATGCCGGAGCTCAGCATCCAGGCGCCGTTCGCACGCGCGAGATCGCCGATCAGGCGTGCTCGGATCACGGCGCCGTCGGGCTCGTAGACGTACTCGCCGAGCGGGCCGACGGGTGCGTCCTCACTGTCGGCATCGGCAGTGAGCTCCTGCGCGGCATCGCCGCGGATGACGAGCGCGGCCCGTCGGATGCCCGGTCGGGCGACGGCGCCGAACCAGACGCCGAGCTCGACGAGATCGCCGTCGACGGAGACCCATTGCGCCTCGGCCTCGGCCGGGATCACATCGCGGTCGGTGCCCGGGCCGAGCTTCACGCCGACCGGCATGCGCTCGCCGAGCCCGAATGCGAAGTCGAGCGAGGGGGAGTAGGCCGAGGCATCCGTGATTCTCGTCGTCGTGCCGCCCGCGGTGGTGCGCCGGGCGGGGTCGAGCCAGGCGCCGTCGATGCCGCCGAGCGCGACGTTCTCGGCCTGCTCGTGCAGCACGCGCACGTGCGAGAACGGCGTGAGATTGTAGGCGGCGATCGCGGCGGTCACCTCGTCGGCCTCGGCGGCGGTGACCTCGAGGTCGATCGCGGCCATGGCGAGGGCGTCTCCGCCGATGCCGCAGCCGAGATCGGCGACGTGGCGCACTCCGGCGCGCGAGAACCGCCCGGCGTGCAGGGCCGCGACCTTCAGGCGGGTCGCCTGCTCGAGTCCTGCCTCGGTGAAGAGCATGCGCGACGCGAACGGGCCGAACTTGGCCGCGGCCTTCGCGCGGAGCTTCGCCTGGCTGAGGACGGCGGCGACGAGAGTGGGCGGGTGGCCCTGCTTGCGCAGATCGGCGACGGTCTTGACGATGTCGGCCTTCGAATCCCAATCGGGCAGCCCGTCGAGCAGCGTGAGACCCTCGGGGGAGAGCAGTTCGACGAGTTCGGCACGATCCACTCGGCAACGCTAGCACCGCGCGGCAGCACGAGCACCGGTCGCGGCACGAGGTGCAGTGCGTCGGAACCGGTGTTTCGCCAGCGGCTGAACGGGCTGGCACTCACGTTGCACGAGTGCCAAATCGCGCCTAGACTCGCCTTAGCACTCTCGCTCTGAGGCTGCTAACCAAGTCTTCGTCAAGACAGTTTTCTTCACAGAGAGAAGGGGTCAACCGTGTCGGTTTCCATCAAGCCGCTCGAGGATCGCATCGTCATCAAGCAGGTCGAGGCCGAGCAGACCACCGCATCCGGTCTGGTCATCCCCGACACTGCCAAGGAGAAGCCCCAGGAGGGCGAGGTCGTGGCAGTGGGCCCCGGCCGCATCGATGACAACGGCAACCGCGTCCCGCTCGACGTCGCAGTCGGCGACAAGGTGATCTACTCGAAGTACGGCGGCACCGAGGTCAAGTTCGGCGGCGAGGACTTCCTCGTCCTGTCGGCTCGCGACGTGCTCGCAGTCGTCGTCCGCTAAGCGCGACACGATCCGAGGCCCGGACACCCCAGTGGGGCGTCCGGGCCTCGTCGTATCCGGGCGACGGATGCCGCGGCATCCGTCGCCGACCGCCCGGCAGGCGCCGGGCTCGCCCGCCCGCAGTGGCCGGATCTCGACGCGGAACGGCCGCCCCGACGCCGGTCGACGACTGCCGGCGGGCGTAGTCTGTGCAGGTGCCATCCCGCTCCGAGACCCAGGTTCCCTCTCCGGTGAGTTCCTCGGCAGGCGTGAGTCGCTCGGGCCTCGTCTACGCGATCGCGGCCTACGGTCTCTGGGGATTCCTGCCGATCTACTTCATCGCGCTCGCACCGTCGGGCCCGGTCGAGATCGTCGCCTGGCGCGTGCTGTTCTCGCTCGTCTTCTGCGCCCTGCTCATCGCGGTCACTCGAGCGTGGCGTGCGCTCGCCGTGCTGCTCCGCGATCGCCGCATCGTGCTCACGATGGGCCTCGCGGGCGTGCTGATCTTCATCAACTGGCAGACCTACGTCTACGCCGCGACGACGAACCAGGTCGTCGAAGCCGCCCTCGGCTATTTCATCAACCCCATCGTCACGGTGTTCCTCGGGGTGTTCGTGCAGCGAGAGCGGCTGAATCCGACGCAGTGGACCGCGGTCGGCATCTCCATCGTCGCGGTGATCGTGCTCGCGCTCGGGTACGGCCAGCTGCCCTGGATCGCGCTCGTGCTCGCGTTCTCGTTCGGGTTCTACGGGCTCATCAAGAAGCGCGTCGGCCCGAAGGTCGACGCCGTCTCGGGCCTGACGCTCGAGACCGTCTGGCTCGCGCCCCTCGCGGTCGTCCAGCTCGTCTTCGTGGCGATGACCACGGGGCTCACGATCGGCACCGTGAGCGTGTGGCACACGGCGCTGCTGGTCGGGCTCGGCGCAGTCACCGCCGTGCCGCTCCTGCTGTTCGCCGCCGCTTCACGCCGGCTGCCGCTCATCTTCATGGGCTTCATCCAGTACTTCGCGCCGTTCATCCAGTTCCTCGTCGGAGTGTTCATCCTGCAGGAGCCGATGCCCCTCGAGCGCTGGGTCGGTTTCGGGCTCGTGTGGCTCGCGCTCATCGTGCTGACGGTCGACCTGCTTCGCGGGGTCCGGGCCTCACGACGTGTCGTCGCCGAACCAGTCTGAACCGACTTCGAGGCCCTGCGAGGCACCTTCGCTCCCGAGCCGGGCGAGCGGATGCCGCGGGCGCGCGATCCCCGCGTGAAAGCCCCTGTTTCCGCCGATTCCGTGCGTTGAACACGCTCGAGGTGTCGGCGCGGTAACGATTGACGCGGTGTTACACGGTTGTGACCGCAGCGTCTTGTTTCCGCCATGGGCGCGGAATACTGTCAGACAACGGCGTCACCACGGCGCTGCATTGTGTACCAATTCCTTCAGTCCCAAGGAGCAACATGAGCGTATTCGCGAAGGCCACGGCCAAGCGTTCGGCTCGCGCAGCCTGGACGGGTCTCGCCATTGCCGGCGTCAGCACCCTTCTCCTGTCTGCGTGCGCGTCGGGCGGCACGCCGTCGACCGAGACGGAAGAGCCGGGCGAAGACACCGCCGGCGACGCCCTGCCCATCGAGGCCGGTGAACGTGCGCTGGATCTCAAGATCGGCACGATCCTTCCCCAGAGCGGTACGCTCGCGTTCCTCGGCCCGCCCGAGGAGGCCGGCGTGGCACTCGGCGCAGAAGAGGTCAACGACGCCGACTCGGGCATGAGCCTCGAGGTCGTCTACCGCGACTCCGGTGACACCACGACGGACATCGCAACCGTCTCCGTGACCGACCTGCTCTCGCAGGACGTCTCGGCGATCGTGGGCGCGGCTTCGTCGGGCGTCTCCTTCACCGTGATCGACCAGATCACTTCGGCAGGAGTCGTGCAGTTCTCCCCGGCGAACACCTCGCCCGACTTCACCGAGTACGAAGACGCCGGTCTGTACTTCCGCACGGCACCCTCCGACCTGCTCCAGGGCGAGGTGCTCGGCACGCAGATCGCCGACGACGGCAACTCGACCCTCGGTCTGCTCGTGCTGAACGACCCCTACGGCACCGGCCTCGCGGCCGCGACCAAGGAGGCGTTCGAGGCGGCAGGCGGCGAAGTCGTCGCCGAAGAGCTCTTCAACACGGGTGACTCGAACTTCGACGCGCAGCTCTCGGCCATCTCGGCCGCGAACCCCGACGCCGTCGCAGTCATCACGTTCGACGAGGCGAAGGTCGTCGTACCGGCGCTCGTCGGCTCGGGCTACCCCGGTGACCAGCTCTACTTCGTCGACGGCAACCTGTCCGACTACAGCGCGGACTTCGCTCCCGGCCTCATCGCCGGCTCGAAGGGCACGCTGCCCGGCCCGAAGCTCGAAGACGACTTCCGCGACCGACTCCTCGGAGTCAACCCGGACCTCGCCGACTTCAGCTACGGCCCTGAGTCGTACGACGCAACGGTCCTCATCGCCCTCGCGGCGTACGCGGCGAACAGCACCGACGGTGCCGACATCGCCAAGTACCTGCGTCAGGTGTCGGGTGGCTCGGGCGACGGCGAGAAGGTCACGACCTTCGCCGACGGCGCTGCGCTGCTCGCCGAGGGCAAGCAGATCGACTTCGACGGTGCGTCCGGTCCCATCACGCTCGACGAGCACGGTGACCCGACCGAGGCGACCATCGGCGTCTACGAGTACGGCGACGACAACAAGTACACCCGCATCAACTAGTACGGGTAGAACTGAGCGGGTCCCGGCTTCGGCCGGGGCCCGCTTTCGTGCGCCCGGCACGCCCATCACCGTCGAGCAGCCCGCAGCGGCGATGGTAGCGTCATGGCCCATGATCGATGACTGCGTGTTCTGCGCGATCCTCGCGGGTGAGGCGCCTGCGCACCACGTGTACGAAGACGAGCTCACTGTCGCGTTCCTGAGCATCCATCCGGCAGCTCCCGGCCACACCCTGCTCATCCCACGAGAACACGCGCCGCATCTGTGGGACCTTTCCGATACGGCGGCAGCCGGACTCGGCCGTTCGCTTCGACGCGTCGCCGCCGTCATCACGACCGAACTGGACCCCGATGGCATGACGGTGTTCCAGGCGAACGGTGCCGCCGGGTGGCAGTCGGTCTTCCACGTCCACTTCCACCTGGTCCCGCGGATGCACGACGACCCGCTCGTTCCGGCGTGGACCGAGACACTCGCCGATCCGCTCGGGCTCGACCCGATGGCGCAACTACTCCGAGAGGCGTTCACGCGGGAGCGGCAACCATTCGTGGAATGACAGAGGGGCGGATGCCGCAGCATCCGCCCCTCTGTCGTTCTCGTGCCGGTCAGTCCTGCCCGAGCGTGCCCAGGTAGAGGCCGATGACCTTCGGGTCGTTCAGCAGGTCGCGACCGGTGCCCGTGTAGGCGTCGCGGCCCTGGTCGAGCACGTAGCCGCGGTCGCAGATCTGCAGGCAGCGGCGCGCGTTCTGCTCGACCATGATGGTCGTGACGCCGGCGCGGTTGATCTCCTTGACCCGCAGGAACGCCTCGTCTTGGCGCACGGGTGAGAGACCCGCGCTCGGCTCATCGAGGAGCAGCACGTGCGGGCCCATCATGAGAGCACGCGACATGGCGACCATCTGCCGTTCACCGCCCGACAGGGAGCCGGCGCGCTGGCCGAGTCGCTTGCCGAGCTCGGGGAAGATCTCGGTGACGAACTCGAGCCGCTCCTTCAGCCCCTTGGGCTTCTGGAACAGACCCATCTCGAGGTTCTCCTGGATGGTGAGCGACGGGAACACGTTGTTCGTCTGCGGCACGAAGCCCACGCCCTTGGCGACGAGCTTGTTCGCCTTCAGGTTCGTGATCTCCTCGCCGT
Source organism: Agromyces sp. NPDC056389 (assembly GCF_042262385.1). Taxonomy (NCBI): domain Bacteria; kingdom Bacillati; phylum Actinomycetota; class Actinomycetes; order Micrococcales; family Microbacteriaceae; genus Agromyces; species Agromyces sp. NPDC056389. Next base: position 1,320,664 of record NZ_JBHJPN010000001.1, on the reverse strand, counting down.
TCAGCCGGATCTGGCCCTCGCGCACCTTCACGAGTCCGAAGATGGACTTGAGCAGGGTCGACTTGCCGGCGCCGTTGGGGCCGATGATGCCGATGAGCTCGCCCTGACGCGCCACCAGCGAGCACGCGTTCAGGATGTTCACTCCGGGCAGGTAGCCGGCCGTGACGTTGTCGACCGCGACGACCTCGTCGCCGACGGGTTCGATCACCGCGCTCGCGGCGGATTCACTGTTCGTCATCGATGAGCTCCTTGATGGCCTCGACGTTCTCGGTGTCGGTGACACCCAGATCGGTGTCGTGGTGGGCGCCGAGGTAGGCGTCGATCACGGCGGGATTCTCCATGACGGTGTGCGGATCGCCTTCGGCGACGATGCGCCCCTCGGCCATGACGACCACCCAGTCGGCGATGTGACGCACCATGTGCATGTCGTGCTCGACGAACAGCACGGTCATGCCCTGCGACTTCAGGTCGAGGATGTGGTCGAGCAGCGACTGCGTCAGTGCCGGGTTGACACCGGCCATCGGCTCGTCGAGCATCACGAGCGTGGGGTCGCTCATGAGCGCCCGCGCCATCTCGAGGAGCTTGCGCTGTCCGCCGGAGAGGCTCGCCGCGTAGTCGGTCTGCTTGGCGTCGAGCTTGAACCGGGTGAGCAGCTCGACGGCCTTCGCCTCGATCTCCTCCTCCTGCTTGCGCCAGAGGAACGGAAGGACCGCACGGAAGAGGTTCTCGCCGCTCTGGCCCTTCGCCCCGAGCTTCATGTTGTCGAGCACGCTGAGCAGTCCCAGCGCCTTCGTCAACTGGAAGGTGCGGATGAGGCCCATGCGCGCGACCCGGTAGGCCGGCACGTGGGCGAGCGAGCGCCCTTCGAACTCCCACTTGCCGGTGTCGGGCTTGTCGAAGCCCGTCAGCAGGTTGAAGAACGTGGTCTTGCCGGCGCCGTTCGGGCCGATGAGCGCGGTGATCGCGCCGCGGGGGATCTCGACGTGGTCGACGTCGACGGCTTTCAGACCGCCGAACGTGCGGGTGACCCCGTCGGCGATGAGGATCGGGTCGACCTTGCGGCAACCCGGCTCTGCTTCGCCGATGTGGAGGCCGGTGGTCTTCACCGGCTTGGACGTGGGAGTGACATCACTTGACAAAGGCCAACTCCTTCTTGTTTCCGAAGATGCCCTGGGGCCTGAAGATCACGATCAACATGATCGCGATGCCGACGAGGATGAACCGGAGCTGTCCGGCCTGCACCTGCGTCATGAACGGGAGCCAGCCGGCCTCGACCGCCCGGGAGATGAAGCCCGAGAAGAAGGAGAGCAGCACCCAGAAGATCATCGAGCCGATGATGGGCCCGAGGATCGTGGCGGCCCCGCCGAGGAGCAGGATCGCGTAGACGAAGAAGGTGAGCGACGTCTGGTAGTTCGCCGGTACGACCGCTCGGGGCAGGATGAAGATCATGCCGGCCAGGGTGCCGTAGACACCACCGAGGATGAGGCTCTGCATCTTGTAGGAGTAGACGTTCTTGCCCAGGGCGCGAACGGCGTCCTCATCTTCACGGATGCCCTTGATGACGCGGCCCCACGGGCTGCGCATGATGAGCCAGGTGAGCAGGGCCAGGAGCACCACGACGGTCCACCCGACGATGCGCAGCCACCAGTCGTACTCGTTGTACTGGAACGGGCCGAAGCCGTAGGTGCCCTTCGGGATCGGGTTCAGGGCCGCGAAGCTGCCCTTGTACCCGTTCAGGCCCTGCGCCGAGCCCGTGACGGCCTCGAACGTGTTCGTCGTGAAGATGAGCCGCAGGATCTCGGCCGCCGCGATCGTGACGATCGCGAGGTAGTCGGCCCTGAGCCGCAGGGTCGGGATGCCGAGGATCAGCGCGAACACGACGGACGCGCCGATGCCGACGAGCACCGCCGCCCAGACGGGCAGGTTGAAGGAGAGCACCGAGATGGCGTAGCCGTACGCGCCGAGGGCCATGAAGCCCGCCTGCCCGAAGTTCAGCAGGCCCGTGTATCCGAAGTGGATCGCGAGGCCGAGGGCCGCCAGTGCGTATGCCGCGGTCGTGGGGCTGATGAGCTCCTGTGCCGCGTTGGAGAAGATCTGAATCCAGTCGATCATGGTCGGTCCTCCTTAGCCGATTCTCTCGCGGCGACCGAGGATGCCCTGCGGTCGGAACAGCAGCACGAGGATCAGCACGACGAGCGCGCCCACGTACTTCAGGTCGCTCGGCAGCCACAACGTCGAGATCTCGATGAAGAGACCGACGATGAGCGAACCGACGAGGGCGCCGAAGGCGGTGCCGAGGCCGCCGAGGGTGACCGCGGCGAAGATCAGCAGCAGGATCTGGAAGCCCATGTCCCAGCTGACGCCGGGCCGGAAGTAGGCCCAGAGGATGCCGCTGAGGCCGGCGAGCGCTGCGCCGAGCACCCAGACGATGCGGATGACGCGGTCGACGTCGATGCCGCTCGCCGAGGCCAGGCTGGCGTTGTCGGCGACGGCGCGAGTGGCCTTGCCGATACGGGTCTTCACGAGGAAGTACGCGACGGCGAGGAGGACCACGACCGAGACGATCATGCTGCCCACGTCGATCCAGGAGAGCTGGACCCCGCCGAACGACAGCTCCTTCGGGGCGGTGGCCCCCGGCAGCTGCCGGGTCGCTCCGCCGTAGAAGAACTGGTACGTGTAGCGGATCGCGAGGGAGAGGCCGATGCTCACGATCATGAGCGGGATCAGCCCCACACCGCGTTTGCGGAGCGGTTTCCAGATCACGGCGTCGAGGGTCCAGCCGAGCGCGGCGCTGAGCACGATGGCGATCGCGATGGCGAGCCAGATGGGCCAGGCCAGGTCGACGCCGAAGCTCAGCACCATGAGGGCGCCGAAGGTCACCATCTCGGCGTGGGCGAAGTTCGAGAGCCCCGTCGTGCCGAAGATGAGCGACAGGCCGATGGCCGCGAGCGCGAGCAGCAGGCCGAAGTTCAGGCCGTTGATCACGCGCTCGAGCAGTTGCGCAGCGAAGTTCGTGGTCGTGCGTTCGCCTTCGCCGAGGAAGAAGTTCACGGCCTTCAGCTTCGTGAGGCCGAACTCAGCGGTGACGGTGGCTTCGCCCTTGGCGACGACGACACCCTTCGGCAGGGTGTCCTCGTCGAGCGTGACCTCGTACTCGCCCTTCTCGGGCACGCCGATGCGCCATTTGCCGTCGACATCGGTCTCGGCGTCGGCTTCGAAGCCGCCGCCTTCGACCGTGATCTTGACGCCTTCGAGCGGCTCGCGATCGAATTGCACGTTCCCCGTGAAGAAGTACTCGAACTCTTCGGAAGCCTGGGCCGTACTCCCATCCTCCGCCATCGCAGGGGACGCTGCGATGCCGGACAGAGTGAGTGCGGACAAAAGAATTCCGAGGAGAACGAGCCACCTCCTTGGAGACCGATGGGCGAGCGTTCGTGTGGGTTTCACTGCACCTCCAAGGGCACCCCTCTGGCCGGTGGCCGTCGGGGTTCGGTCCTTACCTGTCGACAACGTCGTCGACAGTACGTGCCGATTATGTCTCATGTGTTTCGCACATGAGGCAAACGGCGTTCGATTGTTATCCGGGAATGCCCGGGATGCAAACTCGCTTAACATTGATACTGCGGGCCCGACCACCGGCGCGCGGTATTCGGGCAGAACTCGACACAAGGAGCGACATGGACCAGGCCGACCCGTTCGGACTCACAGGACTCACCTACGACGACGTCCTCCTGCTGCCTGGTCACACCGACGTGATCCCGAGCGAGGCCGACACGACGTCGCGTCTCACCCGCCGCATCAACGTCGCGACGCCGCTGCTGTCGGCCGCGATGGACACCGTGACCGAGGCCCGCATGGCCGTCGCCATGGCTCGTCAGGGCGGCATCGGCATCTTGCACCGCAATCTCTCGATCGCCGACCAGGCCGACATGGTCGACCGCGTCAAGCGCAGCGAGTCGGGCATGGTCTCCAATCCGGTGACCACGACCCCCGAGGCATCCGTCGCCGACGTCGACGCCCTCTGCGCGACCTACCGGGTCAGCGGCCTGCCGGTCGTCGACACCGACGGCAAGCTCGTCGGCATCATCTCGAACCGCGACATGCGGTTCGTCTCCGACTTCGAGAAGCCGACCACGACCGTGGCCGAGGTCATGACGAAGATGCCGCTCATCACGGGCCGCGTCGGCATGAACCCCGACGAGGCGCTCGCGATCTTCGCGAAGCACAAGGTCGAGAAGCTGCCGCTCATCGACGACGAGGGCCACCTCACCGGCCTCATCACGGTCAAGGACTTCGACAAGTCGGAGCAGTACCCGAACGCCACCAAGGACAGCGAGGGCCGCCTCCGGGTCGGCGCCGCCATGGGCTTCTTCGGCGACGCGTGGGAGCGCGCTGAGGCGCTCCGCGACGCGGGGGTCGACGTGCTCGTCGTCGACACCGCGAACGGCGAGTCGGCCGGCGTGCTCGACATCATCCGCCGGTTGAAGACCGACCCGACCTTCGCTCACATCGACGTCATCGGCGGCAACGTCGCGACCCGCGAGGGCGCGCAGGCGCTCGTCGATGCCGGCGCCGACGCCGTGAAGGTCGGCGTGGGCCCCGGCTCGATCTGCACCACGCGCGTCGTCGCGGGCGTCGGCGTGCCCCAGATCACGGCCGTGTACGAGGCATCCAAGGCCACGAAGCCCGCCGGCGTGCCGCTCATCGCCGACGGCGGCCTGCAGTACTCGGGCGACATCGCGAAGGCCCTCGTCGCCGGCGCCGACACCGTGATGCTCGGCTCCCTGCTCGCCGGCACGGCCGAGAGCCCCGGCGAGCTCGTCTTCCAGAACGGCAAGCAGTTCAAGGCCTACCGCGGCATGGGTTCGCTCGGCGCGCTCCAGACACGCGGCCAGAAGACCTCGTACTCGAAGGACCGCTACTTCCAGGCGGATGTCCCGTCGGACGACAAGCTGATCCCCGAGGGCATCGAGGGCCAGGTGCCCTACCGTGGCCCGCTGTCGGCCGTCGCGTACCAGCTCATCGGCGGCCTCCGCCAGTCGATGTTCTACGTCGGGGCGCGCACGATCGCCGAGCTGAAGACCAAGGGCAGGTTCGTGCGCATCACGCCGGCGGGGCTCAAGGAGTCGCACCCGCACGACGTGCAGATCGTCGTCGAGGCGCCGAACTACACGCGCTAATCCGTCACGGAAACAGGCACGTTCTGGCGACTCGCCGCGAGCGTGCCTGTTTCCGTCTCCGCCGCGGCGTGTCGGCCTGTTCTCAGGGCAGGCGTCAGCTCCGGGCGTCGGCGAGCCTCGTGACGGCTTCGGCGAGCACCTCGGGCGTGCAGGCGAAGTTCAGTCGCGCGTGCCCGCGGCCGACGCTCGCACCGAAGGTCGGTCCGATGCCGAGTGCGACCTTCGCGTGCTCGAGCGCGTAGGCGGCAGGGTCGTCGCCCCAGCCGAGCGCCGAGAGATCGAGCCATGCGAGATAGGTCGCGTCGGGGATGCGGTAGCGGACATCGGGGAGCTCGTCGGCGAGCAGCTCGGCGAGCAGGTGCCGGTTGTCGTCGAGGCTCGCGAGCACGCCGTCGAGCCAGGCGCCGCCGTGGCGGAAGGCCGCGATCGTCGCGATCGCCCCGAACTGGCTCATGCGCCACTCCACCTCGTAGGGGAGTGCCGTGCGGGCGCGGTCGCCGCGATCGCTCGCGGTCACGATGAGCGCGGTCTTCAGCCCGGCGATGTTGAACGCCTTCGTCGCCGCCGTCACGGCGACGCCGTGCTCGCGGGCGGCGTCGGAGACGGTGAGGAACGGCGTGTAGTCGACGCCCGGCTGCACGAGCGGCCCGTGCACCTCGTCGGAGACGATCGTGACCCCGTGGCGGGCGGCGATCTCGGCCAGGGCGGCCAGCTGCGAGGCGGCCGGAACCAGGCCGATCGGATTGTGCGGGTTGCAGAGCACCATCGCCCTGGCGCCCGCGGCGAACGCCGCATCGATGCCCTCGAGGTCGAGCGCCCAGCCCTCGTCGATGCCGCCGAGCATCGGCACCTCGACGACCGTGCCGGATGCCTCGGTCACGAGGTCGAAGAAGGGCGGGTAGATCGGCGGGGTGATGATGACGCCGTCACCCGGTTCGGTGACCCGGCGCAGCATCTCGACGATGCCCATGCTGACGTCGGCGGTGCACGTCACGCGCGCCGGGTCGATCTCCCACCCGAGGCGGGCGGCGGCGAAGCCCTGGAACGCCTCGGCCACCTGAAGGCTCCCGGCCGAGTAGCCCGTGTCGGAGCGGTCGACTGCGGCGTGCAGCGCCGCCTTGATCGGCTCGGCGAGCGGGTAGTCCATCTCGGCGACGGGCAGCGGCAGCACGTCGGCGGGGTAGAGCCGCCACTTCGCGCTCGTTCGCGTGCGGAGGACGTCGAGGGGCTCGGCTGCGGTGCGTTGCATGGATCCAGCTTGCCGCAGAACGGCTGCGGGTGGCAGAGGCAATCGCGGCGCGATAGTCTGGTCGGCTGCCCATCGGGCGGTGCGGAACCGGGCGAGGTGGCCCGGCCGCGGACCGAACGGATCTCGCATGGGTTTCATCGACGTCAACGGCGTCTCCTTCTCGCTCGCCGACGGCAGGCCGCTGCTCGCCGACCTCGCCTTCCGCGTGACGGATGGCGCGACGACCGCCCTCATCGGCGCGAACGGTGCGGGCAAGTCGACGCTGCTTCGCATCATCCGCGGCGAGCTGCGACCCGACGAGGGCAGCGTGCAGGTCGACGGCGGCCTCGGCGTGATGGATCAGTTCGTCGGCACGGGCGCGACGATCGAGGGCACGGATGCCACGGTGCACGGCCTGCTCGTCTCGGTCGCGCCGACCCGCATCCGTGCGGCGGCGATCGAGCTCGAGGCATCCGAGTCCGCCCTCATCGAGCACGACGACACCGCCGCTCAGATGCGGTACGCCACCGCGCTCGCCGAGTACGCGGAGGCCGGCGGCTACGACCAGGAGGTCGTGTGGGACCATTGCACGATCGCGGCGCTCGGCATCCCGTTCGAGCGGGCGAAGTGGCGTGAGCTCTCGACCCTCTCTGGCGGCGAGCAGAAGCGGCTCGCGCTCGAGGCGCTCTTCCGCGGTCCCGAGCAGGTGCTGCTGCTCGACGAGCCCGACAACTCGCTCGACGTGCCGGGCAAGCGCTGGCTCGAGTCGCAGCTGCGCGCGACGCCGAAGACCGTGCTCCTCGTCTCGCACGACCGAGAGCTGCTCGCCCGCGCCGCCGACCGCATCGTCACGCTCGAGGTCGGGGCGGCCGGCAACACGGCGTGGGTGCACGGCGGCAGCTTCGAGGGGTACCACCGGGCACGCGAGGAGCGTTTCGAGCGCCTCGACGAGCTGCGCCGGCGCTGGGACGAGCAGCATGTCGCGTTGAAGACCCTCGTCGCGACCCTGAAGGTCAAGGCGACCTACAACGACGGCATGGCCTCCCGCTACCAGGCGGCGATGACGCGCCTGCGCCGGTTCGAGGAGGCCGGGCCGCCCGAGGAGCGGCCGCCGACCCAGGCCGTGTCGATGCGGCTGCGCGGCTCCCGAACGGGCAAGCGCGCCGTGGTCGGCGAGCGGCTCGAGCTCACGGGACTCATGAAGCCCTTCGACCTCGAGGTCTGGTACGGCGACCGCGTCGCCGTGCTCGGCTCCAACGGCTCGGGCAAGTCGCACTTCCTTCGACTGCTCGCCGGCGGCGGCACCGAGCCCGACCGTACGCTCGGCCACGTCACGACGGTGGGCGAGTCCCTCGCGCGGGTGCCGCACGAGGGCCGTGCCGTGCTCGGCGCCCGGGTCGTGCCCGGCTGGTTCGCGCAGAACCACGAGCATCCCGAGTACCGCGGGCGCACGCTGCTCGACATCCTGCATCGCGGCGACGCGAATCGCGACGGCATGGCGCGGGAGGCGGCCAGTTCGGCGCTCGATCGGTACGGGCTCGCGGCATCCGCCCAGCAGACGTTCGACTCGCTCTCGGGCGGCCAGCAGGCGCGGCTGCAGATCCTCCTGCTCGAGCTCTCCGGAGCGACCCTCCTGCTGCTCGACGAGCCGACCGACAACCTCGACCTCGTCTCGGCGGAGGCTCTCGAGGAGGGGCTGTCGCGGTTCGACGGCACCGTGCTCGCGGTCACCCACGACCGCTGGTTCACGCGCGGTTTCGACCGGTTCCTCGTCTTCGGCAGCGACGGCGAGGTCTACGAGTCGGATGCCCCGGTGTGGGACGAGTCCCGGGTGGTGCGCGCACGCTAGCTCCGCTCTGCGACGAGCGGGCCGTGCGGGGGCGGGTCACCCGATCGGGTGAGGCGCGCACGGGGTGCCGACACCCAGACTGATCGGCATGACGAGACAGAAGATCGACAGGCGAAGGGCGATCGCCGGACCGGCGCTCATCATCGTGTGCGCGCTGCACACCGCGGTGGGGGTGATCGCCTCCGCACCGGCCGTGGGCGAGGCGTTGGCCGAGGGCTGGTACGGAGCGATGACGAGCAACCTCGAGGTGGCGCTCTGGTTCCTGATGACCGGATTCTTCGGAGTGGTCGCGGGACTGGCGATGACCGTCCTCGAGCACGCGGGGCGGATGCCATGGCCGGTCAGCATCGGGCTGTTGACGATCGCGCTGATCGGGGTGAGCGCAGCGCCCGTGTCCGGGTTCCTGTTCGTGCTGGTGGCGGCGGTCATCGCCGTCGTGCAGTCGGCGCGACAGCATCGTCGGCGACCGGCGTCGGAGGAGGGGGCGGTGCTCGAGCACTCGTCTCGATCGGCGACGGGACGGGCATGAGCTCGGCCCGGTCCGCCGTCGGTTCCGGCTCCGAGAGCGCCGGGGAGACCTCTGCGTCGACGGCCGCGATGGTGACGGCAGTCCTCGGCGCGCTGGGGCTGCTCGCGTTCGCGACGGTGAACATCGTGTTCGAGGGAACGGGCCGCTTCGCAGGGGGACCTCTGGCGGCCTACGCCTCCGGCCTGACCGTCATGAACTGGCTGGTCGTGAGCCTCAAGCTGTTCGGCGCCGCCGTCGTGATGCTCTCGGTGAGCAGGCGGGCGACGGCGTTCGCGCCCAACACGATGACGCTGCTGCTGTGGGGAGCCTTCGGCACCTTCGCTGTCTATGCGCTCGGCACGATCGCCGAGGCCGCCGCACTGGCGACCGGGATCGCCGGGAGCCCCGCCGACATCGATGCGGCCGGCGTCGTCTACCTGCTGGGTGCGGTGTTCTTCGCGACCTGCTTCGGCGTCGTGGCGATCTCGTACTCCCGGCGCACTCGCTGGCGACCGGTCCCGATCGTGGCCGGCCTCCTCGGCGCGCCGATCCTCCTCGTCGGCATCCTGGTGCTCGCGCCGACGCTGCTGGTCGCCCTCGGCGTCATGCCGCCGCTGTAGGTCGGTGCGAGTTCCGGTGGACGCCCAGCTCCTCTCAACCGGCGGAGTATCGGCCGGGTAGGGTTGAGTGGTGACCCAGGAGATCGAGATCGGCCGCTCCAAGCGGGGCCAGCGCGTCTACGCATTCGATGACATCGCAATCGTGCCCAGCCGGCGCACCCGCGACCCCGAAGACGTCTCGGTCGGGTGGACGATCGACGCGTACCAGTTCGACATCCCGTTCCTCGCCGCGCCCATGGACTCCGTCGTCTCGCCGCAGACGGCGATCATGATGGGCCAGCTCGGCGGCCTCGGCGTGCTCGACCTCGAGGGGCTCTGGACCCGCTACGAAGACCCCGAGCCCGTGCTGGCCGAGATCCGGGGCCTGTCGCCCGAGCACGCCACGGCCCGCATGCAGCAGCTCTACTCCGAGCCGATCAAGCCCGAGCTCGTCACCGCGCGCCTCGCCGAGATCCGCGCGGCGGGCGTCACCGTCGCCGGCGCCCTCTCGCCGCAGCGCACCCAGGAGCTGTACGAGACCGTCGTCGCAGCAGGCGTCGACCTGTTCGTGATCCGCGGCACCACGGTGTCGGCCGAGCATGTCTCGAAGAACCAGGAGCCGCTGAACCTCAAGAAGTTCATCTACGAGCTCGACGTTCCCGTGATCGTCGGCGGTGCGGCGACCTACACCGCGGCCCTCCACCTCATGCGCACGGGAGCTGCCGGCGTGCTGGTCGGATTCGGCGGGGGAGCGGCATCGACGACACGCGCGACGCTCGGCATCCACGCCCCCATGGCCACCGCCGTGGCCGACGTCGCCGGTGCACGGCGCGACTACCTCGACGAGTCGGGCGGCCGCTACGTGCACGTCATCGCCGACGGCGGCGTGGGCAAGTCCGGCGACATCGTCAAGGCGATCGCGTGCGGCGCCGACGCCGTCATGCTCGGCGCGGCACTGGCACGGGCGACGGATGCCCCGGGCGGCGGATATCACTGGGGTGCCGAGGCGCACCACCCGAAGCTCCCGCGCGGCCAGCGCGTGCACGTCGGACAGGTTGCTCCGCTCGAAGAGGTGCTCTACGGGCCCGCACCTTCGGCCGACGGCGTCACGAACCTCATCGGGGCGCTGAAGCGCTCGATGGCCACCACCGGGTACTCCGACCTCAAGGAGTTCCAGCGCGTCGAGGTCGTCGTCGCGCCGTACCAGTCGTCCTGACCCGCGCGTTCCATGGCGCCCGGGCGGGTGCTCGGGTAGCGTGGAACCGGATCGCGCGGCCTCGCCGTGAGGCCGCGGGGATGGGGTGGCACGATGGCGACTCAGAAGTCGGCGAGGCTCAAGTCGGTGACGCGTTCGACCAAGCTCGGACCTGACGAGCGGAAGGCCGCGATCGCGCGGCTGAAAGAGAAAGAGCTCGACATCCTCGTGGTGGGCGGCGGCATCGTCGGCACCGGAGCCGCGCTCGATGCGGTCACGCGAGGCCTCTCGACCGGGCTCCTCGAAGCCCGTGACTGGGCGTCGGGCACCTCGAGCCGTTCGTCGAAGCTCGTGCACGGCGGCATCCGATACCTCGAACAGCTCGACTTCCGGCTCGTGCGGGAGGCGCTCATCGAGCGGGGACTGCTGCTGCAGCGCATCGCACCGCACCTCGTGAAGCCGGTTCGGTTCCTGTACCCCCTGAAGACCCGCGTCATCGAGCGGTTCTACGTCGGCGCCGGCATGATGCTCTACGACATCTTCAGCTACACCGGCGGGCGGCCCCCCGGGGTGCCGCACCATCGACACCTCTCGAAACGGCAGGTGATGCGGGCCATCCCGTCGCTCTCGAAGGACGCGCTCGTCGGCGGTCTCACGTACTACGACGCACAGGTCGACGACGCGCGCTACGTCGCCTCACTCGCTCGCACCGCGTCGTTCTACGGCGCGCACGTCGCGAGCCGGGTGAAGGTCGACGGTTTCATCAAGGTCGGTGAACGCGTCGTCGGCGTGAAGGCGCACGACCTCGAGACCGACGAGCACTTCGAGATCCGGGCGAAGCAGGTCGTGAACGCCACCGGCGTCTGGACCGACGACACGCAGCGCATGGTCGGCGAGCGCGGCACGTTCAAGGTCCGCGCCTCGAAGGGCGTGCACCTCGTCGTACCGCGCGACCGCATCCAATCGGCGATGGGCATGATCTTCCGCACCGAGAAGAGCGTGCTGTTCGTCATCCCGTGGGGCCGTCACTGGCTGATCGGCACGACCGACACCGACTGGAACCTCGACAAGGCGCATCCGGCCGCCACCGCCGCCGACATCGACTACCTGCTCGAGCACGTCAACGCGGTGCTCGGCATCCCGCTCACTCGAGAAGACGTCGAGGGCGTGTTCGCCGGGCTCCGGCCCCTCCTCGCCGGGGAGAGCGACCAGACCTCGAAGCTCTCGCGCGAGCACCTCGTCGCGCACACGGTGCCCGGTCTCGTCGTCATCGCCGGCGGCAAGTGGACGACGTACCGCGTCATGGCGAAGGATGCCATCGACGCGGCGGTCGACGCGCTCGACGGCAAGGTGCCGAAGTCGACGACGCAGGACATCCCGCTCCTCGGAGCAGAGGGGTACCAGGCGGCGTGGAACAAGCGCGGCAAGATCGCGCGCGCCTTCGGCGTGCACGAAGTGCGCATCGAGCACCTGCTGAACCGCTACGGCACGATGACCGACGAACTGCTCGACCTGATCCGCGAAGACCCCTCGCTCGGGGAGCCGCTGCCCGGCGCCGACGACTACCTCGGCGCGGAGGTCGTCTATGCGGCCACGCACGAGGGCGCGCTGCACCTCGACGACGTGCTCGCCCGTCGCACGCGCATCTCGATCGAGGCGTGGGACCGCGGCGTCTCCGCCGCGCCCGTCGCTGCGAAGCTCATGGGTGAGGCGCTCGGCTGGAACGCGGCTCGCCAGACGCTCGAGGTCGAGCGCTACCTCGAACGGGTCGCCGCCGAGCGCGCCTCGCAGGAGCAACCCGACGACGCATCGGCCGACCGTGTGCGCCTCGAGGCTCCCGACATCGTGAAGGTGGACTAGCGCGCCGAGACCGGTGACGTCGTGATGTCCGACGGGACGGGCGTGGATCGAGGGCTCCCGCCCAGCGCCTAAACTGGAGGGCATGCTCGTCAGCCCCGGAATCACGCCCCACGCGGGAACCGGCGACTGATGCTCAAGATGATGCTGCGCCCCAGATGGGTGCTCGCACTGCTCCTCGCGCTCGGCATCGCCGCGGCGTTCGCCCTGCTCGGCCAGTGGCAGCTCGAGCGGGCCGTCGAGTCGTCGGTCGTCGACGAACGCCCCACCGAAGAAGTGAGGCCGTTCGCCGGCATCGCCGAGCCCGATCGGCCGACGACGCAGGCGGCGACCGCCCAGCTCGTCGAGGTCACCGGCACCGTCGTGCCCGGCGACACGGTCATCGTCGAGGGCAGACTGAACGAGGGCGTCGCCGGATTCTGGCCCGTCGTGCACCTCGAGGTCACCGACGGCACCCCGGCGGGTCTTCCGGTCGCGCTCGGCTGGGCCGCCGACGAGGAGGCCGCTCGTGAGGCCGCCGCCGCCTTCGAACGCTCGATCGACCCGAGCGAGCCCATCACCCTCGTCGGTCGCTTCCTGCCCAGCGAGGCGCCGATCGCCCCCGATGCCGAGGCCGACCCGTTCGCCATGCAGACGGTCGCCGTGGCGCAGCTCATCAACGTCTGGGCCGACTACGACGACCGGCCCGTCTACTTCGGCTACGTCACCGCAGCAGAGGCGCCTGCCGGCCTCGACGCGATCGCCTCGCCGCCGCCCGAGCAGGAGCAGCAGCTCGACTGGCTCAACGTCTTCTACGCGGTCGAGTGGGCGGTCTTCGCCGGGTTCGCGATCTACCTCTGGTACCGGCTCGTGCGCGACGCCGTCGAACGCGAGCGCGAAGAGCAGGAGGAGGCCGAGGCATCCGCTGCTCGGGTCGTCGCCGGCGGTTCGCCGGGCGGCGACTGACGCTCGCCCTCGTTCAGCCCGCCGCGCCGTCGGCAGCGAATGACGCGGCGTACTCGGCCGACGGCGGTATCGGCGTGATCACATCGACGAGCACGCCACCCGGGTCGCGCACGATCACGTGACGTTGCCCGAAGCCCTCGCTCCGCAGCTCCTGCACGATCGGCACACCGGCGGCCTCCAGCGCGGAGGCGAGCACGTCGACATCGTCGACCTCGATGTTCACGATCACGCCCGCCGCCGGCACGCGGAAGTCGGCGGGAATGCTCTGGTGGGCGGAATCGAGCAGCGCGATCTCGGCGTGCGGAGGCAGCGGATGCCGCAGGCTGACGTACCAGTCGGTGTCGAACGTCAGATCGAAGCCGAAGTGCTCGCGGTAGAAGTCGGCACTCGCTTCGACGTCGGTGGTGCCGAGCACGGGATAGAGATTCATGGTGACCCTCCTCGGGTAAAGAAACATACAGTGTGTATGTATTGTGAAACACGTACAGTGTGTATGTCAATGGTCGAGCGCGACATCGTTGGGGTCGGAGGAATTCGTGGCTACGAAGGCGGAACAACGGGAGCGAACGCGCGCGGTCATCCTCGAGCTCGCCACGCAGGCGTTCGCCGAGCGCGGCTACGCCGGCGTCGCCCTCGAAGACCTCGTCGCAGAGGCAGGGCTCACCCGCGGGGCGCTCTACCATCACTTCGGCAGCAAGCAGGCGCTCTTCCGCGCCGTGCTCGAAGCGGCGCAGGCCCGAGTCGCGCGCGCCGTCGAGGTGGCCGCCGCCGGCGCCGGCGATCCGCTCACCGGTTTCCTCGACGGCTGTCGTGCGTTCCTCGAGGCGAGCCTCTCGCCCGGCGTGCGCCGGATCCTCCTCGTCGACGGTCCTGCAGTGCTCGGATGGGACGACTGGCGCAGCGGCGATCTCGACACGAGTGCCGGCCTCCTCGACGAGGGCGTCGCGGAACTGGCCGCGGCCGGAGTCATCGCGCCGCATCGGCTGCGCACCGTCGCGACGATGGTCTCGGGCGCCCTCAACGAGGTCGCAGTGGCCAACGCAGCGGCCGCAGACGCGCCGGGTGAGATTGACGCGGCTGTGGAAACACTGGCCCGCATGCTCACGGGACTCGCCCCGCTCGACGCCGCGTAGACTGGTCTCATGCCCCTCGAGCCGAAATCCGCCGATCTGCCGCGCATTCGCGGGGCGCTGAAGTTCTACCAGGTCGCTTCGGTGATCACCGGTGTCATGCTCCTGCTGCTGTGCGCCGAGATGATCATGAAGTACGTCTTCCACCTCGAGCTCTACGCCTTCGGCGACCAAGGGGTGCTCGCGTTCACCCCGGTGATCGAGACGGCCGCCGGCCTCGAGTCGACCGGCACCGGCGTGAACCTCTCGACCGGCATCCTCATCGCCCACGGCTGGTTCTACGTCGTCTACCTCTTCAGCGACTTCCGGCTCTGGAGCCTCATGCGCTGGCCGTTCAGCCGCTTCATCATCATCGCGCTCGGCGGCATCGTGCCGTTCCTCTCGTTCTTCCTCGAGGCGCGCATCGGCCGCGAGGTGCGCGAGTACCTCGACCGCCGCGAGGCTGCGGAGACCGCAGCCGCCACGACTTCGGGCACCACCGACTCAGGCGCCCCTGACACGTCCGACACCCTGGAGGCCCAGCAGTGACCGATCAGCCCACCGAGCAGCGTCCGGTTCTCGTCGTCGATTTCGGCGCCCAATACGCCCAGCTCATCGCCCGGCGCGTGCGCGAGGCATCCGTCTACTCGGAGATCGTGCCGCACACGATCACCGCGGCCGAGGTGGCCGCCAAGAACCCGATCGGCATCGTGCTCTCCGGCGGACCCTCGTCGGTCTACGAGGAGGGCGCCCCGGCGCTCGACGAGGGCATCCTGAAGCTCGGCGTGCCGACGCTCGGCATCTGCTACGGCTTCCAGGTCATGGCGACGCAGCTCGGCGGCGAGGTCGCGCAGACCGGCCTGCGCGAGTACGGCGCGACGGCAGCGACGGTGACGGATGCCTCAGGCAACGCGCTGCTCGAGGGTCAGCCCGTCGACCAGACCGTGTGGATGAGCCACGGCGACTCGGTGTCGCGCGCGCCCGAGGGCTTCGAGGTGCTCGCCTCGACCGCGTCGACGCCCGTCGCCGCGTTCGCCAACGACGAGAAGAAGTTCTACGGCGTGCAGTGGCACCCCGAGGTCAAGCACTCGGAGTTCGGCCAGCGCATCATCGAGAACTTCCTGCACCGCGCCGCCGGAATCCCGGCCGACTGGAACTCGGGCAACGTCATCGCCGAGCAGGTCGCCCGCATCCGCGAGCAGGTCGGCACCGCGCGCGTCATCTCGGCGCTGTCGGGCGGCGTCGACTCCGCCGTCTCCACAGCGCTCGTGCAGGAGGCCGTCGGCGACCAGCTCACGGCCGTGTTCGTCGACCACGGGCTGCTCCGCAAGGGCGAGCGCGAGCAGGTGCAGCAGGACTACGTCGCAGCCACGGGCGTGCGGCTCATCACGATCGACGCCGAAGACACCTTCCTCGACGCGCTGGCGGGCGTGAGCGATCCCGAGCAGAAGCGCAAGATCATCGGGCGCGAGTTCATCCGCGCGTTCGAGCAGGCCGAGCGCGACCTCATCGCCGAGGCCGCCGCAGCCGGCGAGCCGATCAAGTTCCTCGTGCAGGGCACGCTCTACCCCGACGTCGTCGAGTCGGGCGGCGGCACGGGCACGGCGAACATCAAGAGTCACCACAACGTCGGCGGCCTTCCCGAAGACCTGCAGTTCGAACTCGTCGAGCCGCTGCGCACCCTCTTCAAGGACGAGGTGCGCGCGATCGGCCGCGAGCTCGGACTGCCCGAGGCGATCGTCGGCCGCCAGCCGTTCCCCGGCCCCGGGCTCGGCATCCGCATCGTCGGCGAGGTCACCCGCGAGCGGCTCGATCTGTTGCGCGAGGCCGACGCGATCGCCCGCGAAGAGCTGAGCGCGGCCGGCCTCGACCAGGAGATCTGGCAGTGCCCCGTCGTGCTCCTCGCCGACGTGCGCTCGGTGGGCGTGCAGGGCGACGGCCGCACCTACGGTCACCCCATCGTGCTGCGCCCCGTCTCGTCGGAAGACGCGATGACCGCCGACTGGACGCGCCTGCCGTACGACGTGCTGGCGAAGATCTCGAACCGCATCACGAACGAGGTCCCCGAGGTGAACCGCGTCGTGCTCGACGTCACGTCGAAGCCGCCGGGCACCATCGAGTGGGAGTGAGGCTCCGCTGAAGAAGGCCGGCACCCGACGGGTGCCGGCCTTCTCTCGTCAGACGCGTCGCGCCGAGTCGCAGGACGATCGGGAGCGCCACGCCGAGGGCGAACGGCGTGTCGCCGCTACGCTCCTGCGACTCAGCGCTGGCCCCACTGTCAGACTGGTCGCATGGGCGTCGTCGAGAACTCGAAGTTGACCGTGGTCGGAGCCGGAAGCGTGGGCACGAGCCTCGCGTACTCGGCGCTGATCCGCGGGAGTGCGAGCGAGGTCGCGCTGTACGACATCGCGCGCGAGAAGGTCGACGCCGAGGTGCTCGACCTCGCGCACGGCACGCAGTTCACGGGCTCCTCGGTGAGCGGCGGAGCCGACCTCGGCGTGGTCGAGGGCTCGCACGTCATCGTCGTGACCGCGGGGGCGAAGCAGCAACCGGGGCAGTCCCGACTCGATCTCGCAGGTACGAACGTCCGCATCCTCGAGAACCTGCTGCCGGCGCTCCTCGAACGGGGCCCCGATGCGGTCATCGTGCTCGTCACGAATCCCGTCGACGTGCTGACGGTCGCCGCGCAGCGCATCACCGGCCTGCCGCCGCACCGCATCTTCGGCTCGGGCACCGTGCTCGACACGTCGCGCCTGCGCTGGCTGCTGGCCCGGCGAGCCGGGGTCACCACCTCGAGCGTGCACGCCGACATCGTGGGGGAGCACGGCGACACCGAGTTCCCGCTCTGGTCGAACGCCCGCATCGGGCCCGTGCCGATCCTCGAGTGGCGCGGCGCCGAGCCGTTCTCGGCGGCGGAGCTCGACGACATCGCGCACGAGGTGCGCGACTCGGCGTACACGGTCATCCGCGGCAAGGGGGCCACGAACTACGCCATCGGCCTCGCCGGGGCGCGCATCGTCGAGGCCGTGCTCCGCGACGAGCGGGCGGTGCTGCCGGTCTCGACGGTGCTCCGCGGCATCCGGGGTCTCGACGGCGTCGCGTTGTCGCTCCCGAGCGTCGTCGGCGGGGACGGCGCGGTACCGGTCGCCGAGACGCCGTTCTCGACCGAGGAGGAGCTGCTGCTCCGGGCCTCGGCCGATGCGATCACGGCGTCGGTCGCGACGCTCGGCATCTGAGGCCGGCGCTCGCCTCCCGAAACCACGAACGGCCGCCCCGAGGGCGGCCGTTCGATGTTCGAGTGTCGACGAAGGTCAGTCGCGCGCGATCGCGAGCATCCGCAGGATCTCGAGGTACAGCCAGATGACCGTGACCATGATGCCGAAGACGCCCGACCACTCGTACTTCTTCGGGGCGCGGTTGCGCACGCCCTGCTGGATGAAGTCGAAGTCGAGCACGAGCGAGTACGCGGCCATGATGACGACGAGGACGCCGATGATCAGACCGAGCGGGATGCCCATGAAGTCCACTCCGCGGAGCCCCCACGGGTCGTCGGTCGCGCCGAAGAGGATCAGACCCATGTTCACGAGCGAGAAGACCAGGTAGCCGACCATCGCGATGAGGAAGACCTTCGTCGCCTTCTTCGAGGCGCGGATCTTGCCCGAGGCGAAGAGGGCGAGGGTCACGCCCACGACGACGAGCGTCGCGATGACGGCCTGTGCGACGATGCCGCCGCCGTACGTCATCTCGTACCATGCCGAGATGCCGCCGACGAAAACGCCCTGAACGCCCGCATACGCGAGGATCAATGCCGGCGACGGCTCCTTCTTGAAGATGTTGACGAGCGCGAGCACGAAGCCGACGATGCCGGCGCCGATCCAGAGGAACGGCATCGACTCGGTCGTGACCCAGCCGAGGGCTGCGCCGACGAGGAGCAGGCCGAACGAGACGGCCGACTTCTGGACGGTGGTCTCCACCGACATGGTCTCGCCGGCGGGCGGCGTCGCGGGCTGGTTGTACATGTCCTGCAGCTGCTGGGCCGAGATGTCCTGCGCTGCGGCCACGCCCCCCTGCGCGGAGAACGCGGAGTTCCGCGAGAATGCGGGGTTGTCGAGAGCCATGGGTTTCCTCTGCTTTCGGCTGTGTTCGGGGGACGGGCGGCGGCCATGCGCGGCATCCGCTTGACAACCAACCTACCCGAGATATCCGTGACAACGCCTTGAGTTTCCGCGACATTCCCGGCTCGGCATGCCGGGCGCTGGCTACGCTGGGCGCATGCAGCACCACGACGTTCCGCGCCCGCTCGTGATCGGGCACCGCGGTGCACCCGGGTACCGGCCCGAGCACACGCGCTCGGCCTATGAACTCGCGTTCGCCCTCGGCGCCGATGCGGTCGAACCCGACATCGTCGCGACGCGCGACGGCGTGCTCGTGCTGCGCCATGAGAACGAGATCTCGGGCACGACGGATGTCGCAGCCCGCCCCGAGTTCGCCGGTCGCCGCACGACGCGCGAGATCGACGGCACCGCCCTCACCGGCTGGTTCACCGAGGACTTCACATGGGCGGAGCTCGCGACGCTGCGGGCGCGCGAACGCCTCGGCGCCCTGCGCCAGTCGAGCGCGAGCTTCGACGACCGGTTCCCGATCATCAGGCTGCGGGAGCTCTTCGAGATCATCGACGTCGCGTCCGACGAGCAGCGGCGGATGCTGCGCATGGTGGCCGAGTTCAAGCACGCCGCGCACTTCGACGCGCTCGGGCTGCCGCTCGACGAGCTGTTCCAGGCGGAACTGGATGCAGCCGGGTGGGGACGCGGCGATGAGCGGCTCATCATGGAGGCGTTCGAGCCGACACTGCTCGATCGGCTCGCCGCTCGCGGCATCCGGGGCAAGCGCGTCTTCCTCATCGAGGGCTCCGGTGCTCCGTGGGATCTCGCGCTCGAGCAGGGCCGGAGCGCGCCCGCGTACGACTCCTTCGTGACCGAGGCGGGACTGCTCCGGCTCGCAGGTCGTTTCGACGGCGTGAGCGTCGGAAAGGCGCGGCTCGTCGGCGGCGCGAAGGCGAAGCGAGCGGATGTCGCCGGCGCCCCGCTCTCGGGCGCCGAACTCGTCGACGCGGCGCACGCGGCCGACCTCGAGATCTACACCTGGACCCTCCGCCCCGAGAACAGCTTCCTCGCGGGCCGGTTCCGGCGCGGCACCGTGCGGGCCGCGTTCGGCGACTGGGCGGGCGAGTTCGGGGAGATCATCGCCATGGGCGTCGATGGCGTCTTCCTCGACCATCCCGACCTCGGGGTGGAGGCGCGTCGGGAGACCCCGGTCTCCTGAGGGAGCCCCCTCGGGTGCCTCACCAGGCGTCGACGAGTTCGATGCCCTCCGTCTCGATCGCCGTCCGGAACGCGTCGTCTCGAAGCAGCGCGAGCTCCCAGGCGCGGAGGATCCCATCGGGGCCCGAGACCGCGTGCTCGGGCGCCGGGTGCATGAAGATCTCGCTCGTGCCATCGGGGAGTGCTCCCAGGAGGCGCAGATACCCGTCGCGGAGCGAGCCGTAGCTTCCGAGCTGTGCGGCCGGCGTCCGGTTCGTGGCGATCGCGGCGGGGATCGGCACGCCGGCCGCGTCCGCGGCCGCGACGCCCGTCGCGTGGATCGACGCGGCCTCGACGGGGAGGGCTCCGCCGAGGTAGAGCGCCGGATCGCGGGGGAGCCGGAACCCCAGGCCGTGGCGCGCCGCGAGCTCGAGCGCCTCGGCGATGAACGGGCGCCCGGTGAGGCCGTAGAGGGTGCCGGCGTGCGAGTCGAGGGCGAGAGGGCGGATGCCCCAGCTCGTGAGGCGCTGCAACTGCGCGTCGAGTTCGGCGGCGACGTCCGCGGCATCCGCCCGGGCGCCCACCTCGGTGGGGTCGAACGGGAGTGTGCCGTCGGCCGAGACGAGCGAGGCGGCGGCTCGCACCGGCCGCCAGGCCGTGAGCCCGCGCTCGCTCGAGAGGGTCGCGTGCAGGCGCGGCACGATGCCGGCACGGGCGGCGGACGTCGCCGCGGCCTCGGCGCCGGGCGCGACGACGATGACCGTGGACGCCGTGATCGCGCCCTCGGCGGCGAGGCGTGCGATCTCGACCGACGTGCCCGGCTCGCGGCCGAGGTCGTCGGCCGTGAGCACGAGCCGACGGGTCATTGCGCGGTCTCGTCGTCGGCCGCGGTGCTGCGCACGGCGGCGAGCGTCATGCCGCCGTCGGCCTCGGCTTCGGAGAGGCCCTCGGGAACGCGGATGAATCGGGCGAGCACCGCCCCGATCGTGCAGAGGATGAACGGGTACACGCAGAGGTAGATGCGGAACGCGACATCCGGTTGACCGCCGGGATCGTCGCCGGAGTTGTAGCCGAAGAAGACGCCGAGCGAGGCGAGCGCGAGGCCGGTGATGATGCCGTTCAGGCGGCCGAAGAAGCCGAAGGCCGAGAGGAAGAGCCCCTCGCGGTGCTGGCCGTGACGCCGGGCGTCGTCGTCGAGCACGCGCGCCACGATCAGGTCGTTCGTGGCGAGCATGCCCGAGTAGCCGATGCCGACGAGGAGTCCGGCGAGCAGGGCGGTGACGAGGTCGGTGGCGAAGAAGAGCGGGACGAAGCTGAGCGCGAGGATCACGAAGGCGAGGCGCCAGGTGAAGGCCGCGCCCCTGCTCCGGATCACGCGGGTCCAGACGACGAGGCCGGCCGCGGAGCAGAGGATGACGGTGGCCTGCAGGTAGAGCGCGTTCGCGACGGGCAGGCCGAGGGAGTAGCGCACGTAGAGCTGGAGGCCCGCGAGCACGAGGGCCATGGCGCTCGCATAGCAGGCGCCCGCGACGCCGATCGACCAGAACTTCGGGTTGCGGATGATGGTGAGGAGTGTCGGGAAGAAGCGCGGCCGCGCACCCTCCGCGTAGCGGGGGTTCTCCTTCGCGCTGAATGCCATGAACAGGATGACCGCCGTGGCGATCGCGCCGTAGATGATCGCCGTCGTCGTGAAGCCGACCGTGGTGTCCTCGGTGCCGAACACCGAGGTCGTGAGCAGCGGGGTCAGCGCGAGCGAGATGACGAGGGCGACGAGCTGGAATCCCTGACGCAGCGAGTTCGCGACCGCCCGCTTCCGCTCCCGCGGGAAGAGTTCGGGAAGCAGTGCGCCGTAGTTGGCGTTGAGCATCGAGTCGAACGCCTCGCAGAGGATCGCGAAGATCGCGAACCAGAGCACGAGTCCGAGGCCCTCGAGCGAGTCGGGAGCGGAGAAGAAGGCGATCATGCTCGCGGCGAGGAGCGGAGCGCCGATGACGAGCCACGGCCGGCGTCGTCCCCAGCGGGTTCGGGTGCGGTCGGAGAGGAAGCCGAGCACCGGATTGTCGACGGCGTCGATGACGGCGTACACGATCATGACCCCCGCGTACACGCGCACGTCGAGCCCGAGGATGTCGACGTAGTACAGGATCATCGAGCCCTTGATCATGTTGATCGGGATCGAGGTGCCGAACATGCCGATGGCATATCGCCACGGGGCGGTGGCGCGGGCAGGGGTCGTCTCGGAGCGTTCGGTCATCGTCGTCCTTCGCTGGGGGTGCGCAAATGTTACGACATTCTGCGTTCGCCGTCGCGTTTCCGTCGAGATCGAAGCTCAGTGGCGGCCGCTTCGCCCGTTCGCGGCCTCAAGACGAGTGTCGGATGTCGCGCCTAGACTTGAAGGGATATGACGCTGATCCTCGACCCCGACGACCCGGCCGGCTGGCGCGAGGCGCCCCCCGCCGTCGGCACCGACGCTGCCGGCACCGGCGGCTCCCGACTGACCGATGGGCTGAACCCCGAGCAGCGCGAGGCGGTCGAGTATCGCGGCCCAGCGCTCCTCATCGTCGCGGGTGCCGGCTCGGGCAAGACGCGCGTGCTCACGCATCGCATCGCGAGCCTCATCGAGAGCCGTGAGGCGTGGCCGAGCCAGATCCTCGCGATCACGTTCACCAACAAGGCCGCCGCCGAGATGCGCGAGCGCGTCCAGGCGCTGCTCGGCGAGAGCGCCTCCGGCATGTGGATCTCGACGTTCCACTCGGCGTGCGTGCGCATCCTCCGCCGCGAGGCCGAGTCGATCGGGCTCTCGTCGACCTTCACGATCTACGACTCCGCCGACCAGCGCACGATCCTCAAGCGCATCATCAAGGAGCTCGACGCCGACACCATGGGCTTCACGCCCGCGAGCGCGCAGGCGAAGATCTCGAAGCTGAAGAACGAGCTCGCCGACGTCGAGACGCACGCGCGCAACGCGAACATGAACGACCCGCAAGAGGTCATGTTCCTCGAGATCTTCCGCCAGTACACGCGGCGGCTCCGAGCGGCGAGCGCGCTCGACTTCGACGACCTCATCGCCGAGACGGTCTACCTCTTCCGCGCCTTCCCGAAGGTCGCGGCGCTCTACCAGCGCCGATTCCGGCACATCCTCGTCGACGAGTATCAAGACACGAACCACGCCCAGTACTCGCTCATCCACGAGTTGACGAGGGCGGTGCCGCGCGAGGTCGTCGACGAGCTCGACGAGCACGGCATCCTCGTGCGGGGGCTCACCGATGCCTCCGGGGCGATCCCCGGCGCGAGCCTCACGGTCGTCGGCGACTCCGACCAGTCGATCTACGCATTCCGCGGCGCCGACATCCGCAACATCTCCGAGTTCGAGCGCGACTTCCCGGGCGCCAAGGTCGTGCTCCTCGAGCAGAACTACCGATCGACCCAGAACATCCTCTCCGCTGCGAACGCGGTCATCTCGAACAACTTCGACCGCAAAGAGAAGAAACTCTGGACGGCCGACGGCGATGGCGACAAGATCATCGGCTACACGGGGTACACCGCCCACGACGAGGCGCAGTTCATCGCCGACGAGATCGAGTCGCTGCACCGCGAGGGCGTCGCGTATCGCGACATCGCCGTCTTCTACCGCACCAACGCGCAGACCCGCGCGCTGGAGGAGATCTTCGTGCGCTCGGCGCTGCCGTACCGCGTCGTCGGCGGCACGAAGTTCTACGAGCGCGCCGAGATCAAGGACGCGATGGCCTATCTCATCGCGGTCGCGAACCCCGTCGACGAGCTCGCGCTCCGACGCATCCTGAACACGCCGAAGCGCGGCATCGGCCCGGCCACCGAGACGGCGCTCGCCTCGTTCGCCGAGCAGAACGAGCTCACCTTCCGCCAGGCGATGCGCGCCGCCGACGGGCTCGGACTCGGCCCCAAGGTGACGGGCGCGATCTCGGCGCTCGCGAACGTGCTCGACGAGGCGGCGGCGATGCTCGTGCCCTCGGCCGAGGGCCTCGCGGCCGGCACCAACGTGGGGGCCGCGAAGGTCTCCGACGTGCTGGTGTTCCTCGTCGAGCGCTCGGGCCTGCTCGACGCGCTCCGCAACAGCCGCGACCCGCAAGACGAGACCCGCGCAGAGAACGTCGAAGAGCTGGTCGCGCAGACCCGCGACTTCGATCGAGAGAACCCCGGTGCCACGCTCGTCGACTTCCTCACGCAGGTCTCGCTCGTGGCGGCGGCCGACGAGCTCGACGATGCATCCGGCACCGTCTCGCTCATGACGCTGCACACGGCCAAGGGCCTCGAGTACCACGCCGTCTTCCTCACCGGCATCGAGGAGGGGCTGCTGCCGCACCAGATGTCGGCCTCCGAGCCCGGCGGCCCCGCCGAGGAGCGCCGGCTCTTCTACGTCGGCATCACCCGCGCCCGCAAGCGGCTCTACCTCTCGCTCGCCATGAGCCGCGCGCAGTTCGGCGAGGTCGCCGTGGCGATGCCGTCGCGCTACCTGCAGGAGATCCCCGAGGGCCTTATCGACTGGCGCCAGTCGCCGGGCATGGCGACCTCACGCGGCGGCACGCAGCCGCGCGCGTTGAACGCCCGTCGCGGTGCGCCCGGCGGTGCGTGGGGCACGCGCGATCGCGACCTCGAACGGTTCAGCGTCACCCGCTCCGACAAGCCGAAGACCGAGTGGGCAAACCGCGTCACGGGCACGGTGCGCGACAACGGCGACCTCACGCTCGCGACCGGCGACCGCATCCGGCACACCGACTTCGGCGAGGGCAAGGTCACCCAGGTCACGGGCGAGGGCACCAAGCGCATCGCGCACGTCAGCTTCGACACCGCAGGCCAGAAGAAGCTCCTCATCAAGATCGCGCCCATCGAGAAGCTCTAACGATGGCCCGACCGCAGGGCGCACAGCGACCGGAGGGCCTCGTCGCGCGCCTCCGATCCTTGCGAGCGCTCGACCTCGAGGTGGCGCTGCGGGCCGCACTCGCCGCCGTCGTGCCGCTCACGGTGCTCGTCGTGCTGGGCCGAGTCGACCTCGCGGCCTACGCGGCGTTCGGCGGCATGACGGCGATCTTCGGTCGAAGCGAGCCGTATCGCACGAGACTGCGCACGGTCACCGCCGCCGGTGCGGTGCAGTTCGGCTCGATCGGCGCCGGCATCCTGCTCTCCGTCGTGCATGCCCCGCTGATCGTGGAGGCCGGCGTGCTGGCGCTCGTGATCGCGGTCGTGATCCTCGTCTACAACACGCTCGGCGTCACGCCGTCGGGCCCGCTGTTCGCGGTCTTCGCGGTGCTCGTCTGCGCAGCCCAGCCCGTCGACGACGGCAGCGGATGGCTGCGCTGGGGTGTCGCGGCGGCCGCGACCGCGTTCGCGTGGCTGCTCGCGATGTCGGGATGGCTGCTGCGCCGCGCGGTGCGCACGCGCGAGCAGGCGATCTTCAAGACGCTGCCGCGGCAGGCGCCGGTGCGAGCGCGTGCGTACGCCGACGCCAGGGTCTGGCTGAACATCGCGCAGAACGTGCTCGCGGCGCTCGCTGCCGGGGGAGTCGCGATCGCGTTCGGCATCGGCCATCCGTACTGGGCGGTGGTCAGCGCGGTCGCCGTGATTCCGCCGGCCCGAGCCGCTCACACCGTGCAACGCGCCTGGCACCGCGTCGTCGGCACGGCCGTGGGCGTGGGCGTCACTGCACTCGTGCTGTGGCCCGAGCCGCCGATCTGGGCGCTCATCGCGGTGATCGCGGTGTGCCAGTTCGCCGCCGAGATCCTCGTCGGCCGCCACTACGGCGCTGCGCTCGTCTTCGTCACGCCGCTCGCCCTCACGGTCGCGCACCTCGCTGCGCCGACGCCGATTCCCGTGCTGCTCGGCGATCGACTCATCGAGACCGTCGTCGGCGCGGCGCTCGGCGTCGCCGCGGTGCTGCTCGCCCGTCGGTTCGTCGAGTACGTGCCGATGCCGCCGCCGACGATGGCCACCCCGAGCATTCCACCAGAGGAGCGACCATGACCTGGCCCACACGCGAACGCCG
Source organism: Agromyces sp. NPDC056389 (assembly GCF_042262385.1). Taxonomy (NCBI): domain Bacteria; kingdom Bacillati; phylum Actinomycetota; class Actinomycetes; order Micrococcales; family Microbacteriaceae; genus Agromyces; species Agromyces sp. NPDC056389. The sequence goes on along the minus strand of NZ_JBHJPN010000001.1, from coordinate 1,294,875 downwards.
CACCGTGTACGAGAACCAGTGGATCACCGTCACCGAAGACGACGTCGTGCGGCCAGATGGCACCGAGGGCGTCTACGGCGTCGTCGAGCTCCGCAACGACGCCGTCTTCGTCGTCGCGATGACCGACGACGACGAGGTGCTGCTCGTCACGATCGATCGGCACACCGTCGGCACCTCGATCGAGGTGCCCGCCGGCGGCACCGACGGCGAGGACCCGCTCGTCGCCGCACGGCGGGAGCTGCTCGAGGAGACGGGGCACGAGGCGGCCGAGTGGCGCGAGATCGGCCGCATGACCGCCCTCAACGGCATCTGTCGCGCCGCGGAGACGGTGTACCTCGCGACGGGCCTGCGCCACGTGGCATCCGTCGCCGGTTCGCAGGCCGAAGAGGGCATCAGTGCGGTGCGGGCGGTGCCCTTCGGCGAGGTCGTCCGCATGGTGGCCGCGGGGGAGATCACCGACGGCGAGACGATCGCCGCGGTGTTCTACGCGGCCGCAGCGCTCGGTCGCATCGGCTGACGCCGCCCCGCGATCGGCGCCCGTCGATCGGTACGGACCGATCAGACGGCGACGCCGAGGAGTGCGCCGACCACCCACGTCGCGGCAAGTGCGAGCGCGCCGCCGATCGTGACGCGCAGCACGGCGCGCGGCTTCGGGCTGCCACCGATCCACGCGCTCAACCAGCCGGTGATCGCCAGCGCCACGATCACGGCGGCGAATGTCGTCGGGATCCGCCATTCGGCCGGCGGCAGGAGGATCGCGAGCATCGGCAGCATCGCGCCGACCACGAACGACAGAGCGGATGCCCCGGCCGCATGCCAGGGGTTCGCGACGTCGTCCTGATCGATGTGCAGCTCCACCTCGAGGTGGGCGGCGAGCGCGTCGTGGGCCGTGAGCTCTCGGGCGACGGTCTCGGCGGTCGCAGCTGAGAGGCCCTTCGCTCGATAGAGCCCCGCCAGCTCGGCGAGCTCCTGCTGGGGCATGGTCTCGAGTTCCCATCGTTCCTTCGCGATGAGCGCGCGCTCGGTGTCCCGCTGGCTCGACACCGACACGTACTCGCCGAGGCCCATCGAGATCGCACCGGCGATCACGGAGGCCACGCCCGCGACGAGGATCGCGCCGAGGTCGTTCGCAGCGGCCGCCGCGACACCGACGACGAGAGCGGCGACCGAGACGATGCCGTCGTTCGCCCCGAGCACGCCCGCCCGGAGCCAGTTGAGTTTCGCGTGCACCGAACCGTCGTGCGGATCGGTCCGGTGGAGCGGTTCGTCCGTGTGCGTCATCGCGCCACTCTCGCATTCGGTCGGAACGGCCGCCAGCCTGCCGAGCCTCACCTCACTCGAGCGTTCTCCGAGGTCGTGATCGGCTCCCGGCATCGGCCCCCGCCCTCGGTTCGGTCGCGCGGAACGGGAGGAGTAGCATGGAACTTGGCCCAACTTATCTTGACGTCGAGATTCTTCGGCGGGTCGGGCCGACACCCACCAGCCCCTGTGCGCTCTCGCGCGTGCGGATCGATTGGAAGTAGAGCGTGGATCTTTACGAGTACCAGGCCAGAGACCTGTTCGAGCAGTACGGGGTCCCCGTGCTCCCGGGCATCGTCGCCGACACCGCCGATGAGGTGCGCGCGGCCGCCGAGAAGCTCGGCGGCGTCGTGGTCGTCAAGGCCCAGGTGAAGACGGGCGGCCGCGGCAAGGCCGGCGGCGTCAAGGTCGCGAAGAACCCCGACGAGGCGTACGAGGCCGCGAAGGCGATCCTCGGCCTCGACATCAAGGGCCACGTCGTCAAGCGCGTCATGGTCGCCGGCGGCGCACGCATCGCGCAGGAGTTCTACTTCTCGGTGCTGCTCGACCGGGCCAACCGCTCCTACCTCTCGCTCACGAGCGTCGAGGGCGGCATGGAGATCGAGCAGCTCGCCGTCGAGAAGCCCGAGGCGCTCGCGCGCATCGAGGTCGACCCGATCGCCGGCATCGACGCCGCGAAGGCCCGCGAGATCGCGGTCGCCGCGAACTTCCCGGCCGAGCTCGTCGACAAGGTCGCCGACGTGTTCGTGAAGCTCTACGAGGTCTACAAGGGCGAAGACGCGACGCTCGTCGAGGTCAACCCGCTGATCCTCGACGAAGACGGCAACGTCATCGCCCTCGACGGCAAGGTCACGCTCGACGAGAACGCCGAGTTCCGTCACGCGAACCACGCCCTCCTCGAGGACAAGGACGCCGCAGACCCCCTCGAGGCCGCTGCCAAGGAACTCGACCTCAACTACGTCAAGCTCGACGGCGAGGTCGGCATCATCGGCAACGGCGCGGGCCTCGTCATGTCGACGCTCGACGTCGTCGCCTACGCCGGCGAGAACCACGGCGGCGTCAAGCCCGCCAACTTCCTCGACATCGGCGGCGGAGCCTCGGCCGAGGTCATGGCCAACGGCCTCGGCATCATCCTCGGCGACCCGCAGGTCAAGAGCGTGTTCGTGAACGTCTTCGGCGGCATCACGGCGTGCGACCAGGTCGCCAAGGGCATCGTGGGCGCGCTCGCCGAGCTCGGCTCGGCCGCGAACAAGCCCCTCGTCGTGCGCCTCGACGGCAACAACGTCGTCGAGGGCCGTCGCATCCTCGAGGAGGCCGCGCACCCGCTCGTCACCCTCGCCGAGAACATGGACCAGGGCGCCGACAAGGCCGCCGAGCTGGCGAACGCGTAAGGGGCGCACAAGAAATGACGATCTTCCTCAACAAGGACTCCAAGGTCATCGTCCAGGGCATCACCGGTGGCGAGGGCTCGAAGCACACGGCGCGCATGCTCGCAGCCGGCACCCAGGTGGTCGGCGGCGTCAACGCGCGCAAGGCCGGCACCACGGTGCTGCACAACGACGCAGCAGGCAACCCGGTCGAGCTGCCGGTGTTCGCCTCGGTCGCCGAGGCGATGGCCGAGACGGGGGCGGATGTCTCCATCGCCTTCGTTCCGCCGGCCTTCACGAAGGACGCCGTGGTCGAGGCCATCGACGCGTCGATCCCGCTCCTCGTGATCATCACCGAGGGCGTGCCCGTGCAGGACTCCGCGGAGTTCTGGGCCTACGCGAAGGAGAAGGGCGACGCGACGCGCATCATCGGCCCGAACTGCCCCGGCATCATCAGCCCCGGTGAGGCGCTCGTCGGCATCACCCCGGCGAACATCACGGGCAAGGGCCCGATCGGCCTCGTCTCGAAGTCGGGCACGCTCACGTACCAGATGATGTACGAGCTGCGCGACCTCGGCTTCTCGACCGCCATCGGCATCGGCGGCGACCCGATCATCGGCACGACGCACATCGACGCGCTCGCGGCGTTCGAGGCCGACCCCGAGACCAAGGCGATCGTGATGATCGGCGAGATCGGCGGCGACGCGGAAGAGCGCGCGGCCGACTTCATCAAGGCGAACGTCACGAAGCCGGTCGTCGGGTACGTCGCCGGCTTCACCGCTCCCGAAGGCAAGACCATGGGCCACGCCGGCGCCATCGTCTCGGGCTCGGCGGGCACCGCGCAGGCGAAGAAGGAGGCCCTCGAGGCCGCCGGTGTCAAGGTCGGCAAGACGCCGTCCGAGACCGCGCAGCTGCTGCGCGAGGTCTACGCCGCGCTGTAGCGCGAATCTCGTCGAACGGCCCCGCAGGCTTCGCCTGCGGGGCCGTTCCGCGTCTGCGGGACTCGTGCCAGAGTGGAGGGATGAGCGAGCAGCAGTCGTCGGCGAAGGGCCTGAGCCAGGCTCACCGGATCGTGCGGGCCACCTTCGTGACCGAGGAGTCGGTCTACGGCGTGCTGCTCGTGTCGGGCATGATCGTCGCCTCGGGCGGGCACGGCGAGACCTCGTGGCGCGTGTTCTGGAGCGTCGCGGTCACCGTCGTAGTCTTCTGGGCCGCACACGTGTACGCCGGCACCGTCGCCCACCACGGACTCGACCACGACCGGGTCGTCGGGCTGAAGGAGTCGTTCGGGATCGCGTTGCTGCGCTCGCGCGGGCTCCTGCTCTCGGCGACCATCCCACTCGTCATCCTGCTCCTCGGCGCGACCCGGGCGATCCCTGACAACGTCGCCATCTGGGTGGCCCTCTGGGCGGGCGTCGTGGTGCTCGCGGTGCTGGGGTTCATCGCGTTCCACCGACGGGGCGCGCCGTGGCCCATCCAGGTGCTCGGATCGATCACCACCGCCGGGTTCGGCATCGCCCTGATCGTGGCGAAGGCCGTCATCCACTGAGCTGCACGACACGACGCGTCCACCGGCATGGGACCGATGTGCGCGGGCGCGACGCGCGCTAGGGTCGTGGCAGGGGTGCCTCATGGCCAAGAACGGTGACGACCAGCTCGAGGCGCGGATCGCCGCGCTCGAGTCCGAGAACGCAGCGCTTCGCGCGGGCCTCGAGCAGGGCGTGGCGGATGCCGCGGCATCCGCTGCGCCGAGGGCCAGGCGCCGCTGGGGCCGGAGCCTCACGGCCGTCGTGCTCATCGTCGTCGGGCTCCTGCTCGCGCCGGTCGCCGTGATCACCGCGTGGGCCCGCCTCGAGCTCGCCGACACCAACCGCTTCGTGGCGACCTTCGCGCCCATCATCGAGCAGCCGGCCGTCCAGGCCTACCTCGGAGACGAGGTGACGGCGGCGATCGAGGAACAGGTCGACATCCCGGCGCTGACCTCCGACGTGTTCGACGGCATCCGCTCGCTCGGGCTGCCTCCGAAGGCCGACGCGGCCCTCGGGCTGCTCGAGGGGCCGGCGACGCAGGGGATCCAATCGCTCGTCTCCGACGTCGTCGACCGGTTGATCACCTCTCCCGCCTTCGCCGACATCTGGGCGAACACCCTGCGCATCACGCACACGCAGTTCGTCGCCGCGATGGAGGGCGACCCCGATGCCGCGCTCGCGGTCGGCAGCGACGGCACGATCTCGGTGCAGCTCGGACCCATCGTCGAATCGGTGAAGCAGCGGCTCATCGACCAGGGCGTCGGATTCGCGCAGGCGATCCCGGCAGTCGACCGGAGCGTCGTCATCGCGCAGGACGACGCCTTCGCACTCATCCAGACCGTCTACGCGCTCGCCGTCGGCGTGGGCACGTGGCTGCCGTGGATCATGCTGGCGTTCCTCGTCATCGGCGTCGTCGTCGCCCGGAATCGCATCAGGGCGCTCGTCTGGACGGCGGGCGGCTTCGCCCTCTCGATGGCGCTCCTCGCGAGCGGTGTCGGCATCGGGCGCTGGTACTTCGTCGGAGCGGTGAGTCCCGAGGTCATGCCGGCGAACGCGGCGGAGGCGATCTACTCTGGGCTGATCGAGATCATGATGTCGACCGTCGTCGCCCTCCTCGTGCTCGGCGTGCTCGTGGCCGTCGTGGCCTGGTTCTCGGGCCCATGGCGCCCGGCGCGGGCGCTCCGCGGATTCGCCGAGTCGGGGTTCTCGACCGTGCGCAGAGCCGCGGCATCGCACGGTGTCACGACGGGCCGGTTCGGCATCTGGCTCGATCGCTGGCGGGTCATCGCCTACATCGTGATCGCGGTCGTCGCCTCGCTCGTCGTGCTGTTCTCGCGCCCCGTCTCGGCGGGCTTCGTCATCGGGACCGTGCTGCTCGCGCTGTTGGCGCTGCTCATCGTCGAACTCCTCCGGCGACCGGAATCCGAGGTGGAGGGCGCCGGCGACGAGTCGACGGCCGAGGTCGACGAGGTCGTCGAGGTCGAGGAGGCGGTGCTCGTCACGGTCGGTGCTGATGGCGAGGCCGTCGAGACGGTGGTCGACGAGGTCGACATCGAGTCGCCGAGTCGACCCGACACCGCACGTCCTGCCGACTGAGCGGCGCGCGGCGGGATAAGCTCCCGGTGGAATGAGACGCACGACGATCGCCCTGCTCGCCGGCCTCGAGGCATCCGTCGCCGCCCTCATCGGCCTCGGCATCGCGCTCGTGCCGCTCATGCTGCTGTGGGCCGTGCACTTCGGGCTCGCGGTCGACGTGACGCTGTTCCTTCGCGCCGCAGCCGACGTGTGGCTGCTCGGTCACGGCGTCGACCTGGTGCTGCAACTCGACCCCGTGACCGCGGAGCAGACGGGCCTGCCGGGAGCAGGCGACCCGTTCCCGATCACGATCGCGCTGCTCGGCTTCGCCCTCATCTCGGTGGCCTTCGCCCGTCGTATCGGGCGACGGTCGGCCGCCGAGGGGCATTCGTTCACGGGCGGCATCGCCGCCGTGTCGGTCTATGCGGTCGTCGGATTCGTGCTGGCATCCCTGGCGGGCATCGACGGCGCGCGGTCCTCGCTCTGGCAGGCGGCGCTGCTTCCGGCGTTCGTGATGGCCGTCGGCGTCGTGATCGGGGCGGTCGTCGAATCGCTTCGCGACGATCCGATGACGGATGCCGCGGGCGGCTTCGTGCGCCGCCGGGTCGCCGAGCTGCCCCCGGTGCTGGTCGACACCGCACGCATCGTGGTGCGCATCGGCGCCGGTGCGGCGTTCGGGCTCCTCGCCGTCGCCGGCGTGCTCGTCGCGGCGCTCATCGCGGTCGACTACGCGACGATCGCGGGGCTCTACCAGTCGCTCGGGAGCGGAATCGACGGGGGCATCGCCCTGACCGTCGCCGAGCTCTCGCTCATCCCGAACCTCGTCATCTGGGGCGCGGCGTGGCTCCTCGGCCCCGGGTTCGCGATCGGCTCCGGCTCCTCCGTGGCTCCGACCGGCACACTGCTCGGACCGGTGCCCGGCATCCCGCTGCTCGGAGCGTTGCCGAACGAGACGCATCCGTTCGGCGCCATCTGGCTCGTGGTGCCGGTGCTGCTCGGCTTCCTCGGCGCCTGGCTCGTCGGGACGGCGTGGAGCACGCGGGGCGGTCGTGATGACGTGCGCACCGCCTGGTGGTTCCCCGCCCTGATCGGCGTCGGGTCCGGCGCGGTCGCCGGACTCGTGCTCGGGCTGCTCTCGTGGTGGTCGGGCGGTGCCGTCGGTCCGGGCAGGCTCGCCGAGGTCGGGCCCGACCCGTGGGCCGTGGCGGGAGTGGCCGTGCTCACGGTGGGGATCGGTGCGATCGTCGGCGCCTATTCGGTGCGGACGCGCGAGCGCAGCGTCGACGAGGGCGGCGATCTCCTCGACCGCGCGGCGTTCGAGACCCGGGCGCACTGACGCTCGAGGGATGCCGGCGTCCGTGCGCCGGTGCTATTCTTCGCGTGTCCGCATGATCGAGGAGGATCAGTGTCGGCATCGAACGATCTCGTCCGCCCTCGAAGCGAAGGCAAGGGGCTCGCAGCGGGCACGCTGGGCCTGTGGGGCTCGACCGTCATCGGGCTCGCCTCCACCGCGCCGGTCTACTCGCTCGCAGCGACGCTCGGCTTCGTCGTGCTCACCGTCGGCGAGCAGGCTCCGATCGCATTCGTCATCGCCTTCATCCCGATGCTGCTCATCGCCTTCGCCTATCGCGAGCTGAACAACGAGGTGCCCGACTGCGGCACGACGTTCACATGGGCCACCAAGGCGTTCGGTCCCTGGGTGGGGTGGATGGGCGGCTGGGGCGTGGCGGTCGCAGGCACCGTCGTGCTGGCGAACCTCGCACAGATCGGCGGCATCTACTTCTGGCTGCTCGTGGCGCCCGACCTCGCCGAGAACGTGTTCGTCGTGACCCTCACGGGTGTGGTCTTCATCGCGCTGATGAGCTGGATCAGCTGGCGCGGCCTCGAGATCGGCGAGCGCATGCAGAACGTGCTGCTCGGAGTGCAGTACCTCGCGCTCGTGCTCTTCGTGGTCTTCGCCGTCTGGCACGTCGTCGACGGCACCGCCCCGGGGTCCACGACACCCGAGCTCAGCTGGTTCGACCCGTTCGCGTTCGGCTCGTTCGACGCCTTCGTGGAGTCGGTGCTGCTCGCGCTGTTCATCTACTGGGGCTGGGACACCTGCCTCGCCCTGAACGAGGAGACACGCGACCCGAAGCGCATCCCCGGCCGCGCAGCGGTGCTCACGACGCTCATCCTGCTCGTCACCTACGTCGGCGTCACCGTCGCGGCGATGTCGTACGCCGGCCTCGGCGATGCCGGAACGGGGCTCGGCAACGAGGGCAACGCAGATGACGTCTTCTTCGCGCTGAAGGATGCGCTGTTCGGTCCATGGGCGTGGCTGCTCGTCGTCGCCGTGATGATCTCGGCGATCTCGTCGACGCAGACGACGATTCTCCCCACGGCTCGCGGGACCCTCGCGATGGCGGTCTACAAGGCGCTGCCGAAGCGGTTCGCCACGGTGCATCCGCGCTACAAGACCCCGTCGTTCTCGACGCTGCTCATGGGCTTCGTGGCCATCGTGTTCTACGTCGGCATGACGCTGATCAGCGACAACATCCTGCAGGACACCGTGCTCTCGCTCGGCCTCGCGATCGCGTTCTACTACGCGATCACCGGGTTCGCGTGCGTCTGGTACTTCCGCTCCACCCTCTTCACGTCGTGGCGCAACTTCTGGAACCGATTGGTGTTCCCGGTCGTCGGGGCGGTGCTGCTCACCGGCGCCTTCATCTACTCGGCGATCGACATGCTCGATCCCGACTACGGGTACACCGTGCTGCTGGGGGTCGGCGGCGTCTTCGTCGTGGGTGTGGGTTCGCTCGCGCTCGGCGCGGTGCTGATGGTCGTGTGGTCGTTCTTCGCCGATTCGAAGCCGTTCTTCCGAGGCGAGTCGCTCAACCGCGAGACCGAGGTGCTGGTGCCCGATGACGAGCTGCCGATCCTTCGCTCGATCGACGGCGGAATCTGAGCGTCGAGGGCGTCTGAGCAGTCGACGGCCCGCGCTGTGCGCATCTGCGCAGCCGGTAGGCTCGAGGGGTGCTGAAGCTCGTCGTCCTCATCTCGGGCACCGGATCGAACCTTCGTGCCCTGCTCGACGCCTCCGCCGACGCGGAGTTCCCGGCCCGCGTCGTGGCGATCGGCGCCGACCGCGACGCCGAGGGGCTCGCGCTCGGCGAGGAGTACGGCGTGCCGACCTTCTCCGTACCCTTCACGGCGTATCCCGACCGTGACGCCTGGGGCGACGCGCTCATCGCCGAGGTGGCGCGATGGGAGCCCGACGTGGTCGTGCTCTCGGGCCTCATGCGGCTCGTGCCGCCGGCCGTCGTCGACGCGTTCTCGCCGCACCTCATCAACACCCACCCGGCCTATCTGCCCGAGTTCCCCGGCGCGCACGGGGTGCGCGACGCGCTCGCCGCGGGTGTCACGCAGACCGGCGCGAGCCTCATCGTCGTCGACAACTCCGTCGACGGCGGCCCCATCATCGCGCAGGAGCGCATCCCGGTGCTGCCGGGCGACACCGAGTCGAGCCTCCACGACCGCATCAAGCCCGTCGAACGACGCCTGCTCATCCAGGCCGTGCTCGACATCGCCAATCAGCACCTCGACCTGAAGGAACTCGCACGATCATGAGCGGCCACGCCATCGACCCCAGCCTGTACCGCGAACGCGACCTCGTGCCGGTTCGCCGAGCGCTCATCGCCGTGAGTGACAAGCGGGGCCTGGTCGAGCTCGCCACGTCGCTCGTGGGCGCCGGCGTCGAGATCGTCTCGACGGGCGGCACGGGCAAGGCCATCGCCGAAGCGGGCCTGCCCGTCACGCAGGTCGCCGATGTCACCGGCTACCCCGAGCACCTCGACGGCCGCGTGCGCACCCTCCACCCCGCTGTGCACTCGGGCCTGCTCGCCGATCTGCGGCTCGAGCACCACGAGGCCGAGCTCGCGGGCCTCGGCATCGAGCCCTACGAACTCGTCGTCGTGAACCTCTACCCGTTCGCCGAGACCGTCGCAGCGGGCGCCGCCCCCGACGCCGTCATCGAGCAGATCGACATCGGAGGGCCCGCCATGGTGCGCGCCTCCGCCAAGAACCACGCGAACGTCGCCGTGGTCGTCTCGCCCGACCGCTACGACGAGATCGGCGCCGCGGTCGCCGCAGGCGGCACGACCCTCGCCCAGCGCACCGAGCTCGCTCGCGAGGCGTTCCGCCACACGGCGTCGTACGACGTCGCCGTCGCCTCCTGGCTCGGCAGCGTCGTCGCCCCCGACCAGCCCGCCGAGGAGTCGCCGTTCCCGGCCTGGGTCGGCGGCACCTGGACGAAGGACGCCGACCTCCGCTACGGCGAGAACTCGCACCAGAAGGGTGCGCTCTACGCCTCGAACGGCGGGCGGCCCGGCATCGCGCAGGCCGTGCAGCTGCACGGCAAGGAGATGTCGTACAACAACTACGTCGACGCCGATTCGGCGGTGCGCGCGGCCTTCGACTTCGACGAGCCGGCCGTGGCGATCATCAAGCACGCGAACCCGTGCGGCATCGCCGTGGCATCGGCCGGGGCATCCGACCCCATCGCCGACGCCCACCGCAGGGCGCACGAGTGCGACCCCGTGTCGGCATACGGCGGCGTCATCGCCGCGAACCGCACCGTGACCCTCGAGATGGCCGAGACGGTCTCCGGCATCTTCACCGAGGTGCTCATCGCGCCGGCCTTCGAGGGCGAGGCGCTCGAACTGCTCTCCCAGAAGAAGAACATCCGACTGCTGACGCTCCCCGAGGGCTTCACGCCGACGGCGGTCGAACTGCGTCAGGTCTCGGGCGGCATGCTGCTGCAGCAGGCCGACCGGCACTTCGCTCCCGCATCGGAGTGGACCCTCGCCGCGGGCGAGCCCGCCGATGAGGCGACCCTCGCCGACCTCGAGTTCGCCTGGACGGCGTGCCGTGCGGTGAAGTCCAACGCGATCCTGCTCGCCTCGGGCGGTGCCTCGGTCGGCGTCGGCATGGGCCAGGTCAACCGGGTCGACTCGTGCAAGCTCGCAGTCGAGCGTGCAGGGGAGCGGGCTGCGGGCTCCGTCGCGGCATCCGACGCGTTCTTCCCCTTCGCCGACGGGCTGCAGATCCTCCTCGACGGCGGCGTGCGCGCGGTCGTGCAGCCGGGTGGCTCGGTGCGCGACGACGAGGTGATCGCGGCGGCACGCGAGGCCGGCGTCACGATGTACTTCACGGGCGAGCGCCACTTCTTCCACTGAGTCGGCCCGCTTCGATCCGCCGCGCGGTCGAACGGCTGCCGCGGCATCCGTTCGACCGCGACGGCGGTACCCTTGAATCGAACCCGTGCTCATGAGGCGCCGGGTCAGGTTCCGCCCACGAAGCGGATGATTCAAGGAGAACGATCGATGACGATCACCCACGCACCGGCGACCCCCTCGACCGGCGCAAGCGCAGCACTGCCGACGGAGGCACCCGACCACGAACGGGTGCTCATCACCCGCGGCGCCCGTTCCGGGCTCACGATCATCGTGGCCGTGCACTCGACCCGTCTCGGGCAGGCGCTCGGCGGTGCCCGGCTCTGGCACTACGGCCGATGGACCGACGGTCTCGCCGACGCGCTCCGCCTCTCGCAGGCGATGACGATGAAGAACGCGGCCGCGGGCCTCGCGCGCGGCGGCGGCAAGTCGGTCATCGCGATCCCGGCCGGCACGACGATCGACGCCGCGACGACCCACGACGCCATGCTCGACCTCGGCGACGCGATCGAGTCGCTCGGCGGCGCCTACATGACCGCCGAAGACGTCGGCACGAGCGCCGAGCTCATGGCCGTCGTGCACGAGCGCACCGAGCACGTCTGCGGCCTCCCGCCCGAGCAGGGCGGCGTCGGCGAGCCGGCGGATGCCACGGCAGCGGGCGTGCACGCCTCCATCCTCGCGACGCTCGCCGAGGTCTTCGGCTCGAACGACCCCGCCGGCCGGCACTTCGTGATCTCGGGCCTCGGGCAGGTCGGCGGCCGCTTGGCACGCAGCCTCGCCGCGGCCGGCGCCCGCCTCACCGTGACGGATGTCGCGGAGGGCAAGCGGGCGCTCGCCGACGAGCTCGGCGCGGCCTGGGTCGACCCGGCTGAGGCCCACCTCGTCGAGGCCGACGTCTTCGTGCCGTGCGGACTCGGTGGCGTGCTCACGCCCGAGGTGGTGCGCGACCTCCGCGTCGCCGCGGTCGTCGGCGCCGCGAACAACCAGCTCGCCTCGCGCGACGTCGCCGCCCTGCTGCAGGAGCGCGGCATCGTGTGGGCTCCCGACTTCGTGGTGAACGCGGGCGGGGTCATCTACCTCGACGTCGCGAGCGTGCCCGGTGCCGACCAGGCTGCGCTCGACGCCCGCATCGAGGGCATCGGCGACACCGTGGCATCCGTGCTGCGCAGTGCCCGTGCCGACGGCACGACCACGCTCGAAGCGGCGGAGCGGCTCGCACGCACGCGGCTCGACGCCGGGCGCTGAGTCGTGCGGAGGCGGCATCCCGGGCTCCCGGGGTGCCGCTTCTGCGACCGTGCCGGCATGCCGGCCGGGCCCGCTCCGAGCATCGGAGCGCGCGAGCGGAGTGCGCGTGCGCCAGTAGGCTCGTGCCATGACGTCCCCCGCCATGCCGCCGACCGCCCCTGCCCGGTTCACGCCGGCGATCACCCCGGGGCGGCGGGTGGCGGCGGTACTCGCGTCGTCGGCCGCCGTCGCGCTCGCCGCGATGTTCGTCTCGCTGCTCGCGTTCTTCATCGGCAGCGGACAGTCGCCCCAGGTGCTCGGTCAGGTGTTCGGCCACTTCGCGCTCGCCGCCTTCGTCGCATGGGTGCTGCTCTCGGTCGCGAACGCGGTCGGGGCGACGCGAGCATGGTTCCTGACGCTCATCACGGGCTTCACGTCGGGCTGCCTCGCAGCGCTCATCGCGATGACGGTGACGGCCAGTGCCGCGGGCAACCCGTTCTCGGGGGCGATCTTCCTGTTCGTGGTCGGCTCGCTCGTGAGCCTGAACCTGATCTTCATCCTCTCGGTCATCGTCGGCGAGATGCTGCTCGCTCCGATCGTGTTCCGCGGCATCCTCGCCTATGCGCCCGAGGCGGTCGACCGGCGCATCGCGCTCGTGCGCATCCCCGCGTCGAACCTCGACGAGGCCGTCCTCACGCACCGCGACCGGCAGCCCATCGACCAGGCTCTCGCCGACCAGCAGTGGGACAACTACTGCGCAGCCCTCGTGGCGGAGGGCTGGGAGACCATCGAGGTCGACGCGGCGCCCGAGCTCGCCGACTCGGTCTTCGTCGAGGACATGGTCGTGATGTTCGGCGACCTCGCCGTGCTCGCGAGCCCGGGCGCCGAGTCCCGCCGCGCAGAGGTCGAGGCGGTCGAGCGCGCGGTGCGCAACGTGCCCGGACTCACGGTCACTCGCATCGAGCTGCCGGGCACCCTCGACGGCGGCGACGTGCTGAAGGTCGGCTCGACGGTCTACGTCGGTGCGTCGGATCGCACGAACGCCGAGGGAATCAGGCAGCTGCGCACGCTGCTCACGCCGCACCGCTACACCGTCGTCGCCGTGCCGATCACGAAGGCGCTGCACCTGAAGAGCGCCGTCACGGCACTGCCCGACGGCACGATCATCGGCGACCCGGCGCTGCTCGACGTCACGACCCTCTTCCCGCGCTTCCTGCCGGTGTTCGAGCCCGAAGGCGTCGCCGTGGTGGAGCTGTCGCGCGAGTCGTTGCTCATGTCGTCGTCGGCGCCGCAGACCGCCGCGATGATCGCGAGCCTCGGCTACCGGGTCGTGACGGTCGACATCGGCGAGTTCGAGAAGCTCGAGGGCTGCGTCACCTGCCTGTCGGTACGGGTGCGCTGAGCGAGACCGCTCGGCCGTCGTGCAGTTCGAGCACGCGGTCGGCACGGCCGACGAGGGCCGGGTCGTGGGTCGTGACGACGGCGGCGACGCCGCGTGAGTGCACGAGTTCGCCGATGAGGTCCATGACGGTCGCGGCGGTACCGCTGTCGAGCTGACCCGTCGGCTCGTCGGCGAGCAGCAGTTGGGGGCGCGCCGCGAGGGCGCGCGCGATGCCGACGCGCTGCTGCTGGCCGCCCGAGAGCTCATACGGGCGCTGGGCCGAATGCCCGGCGAGCCCGACGAGTTCGAGCGACTCGGACACGCGGGCATCGCGATCGGCAGGGTCCATGCGCTGGAGGCGCAGCGGCACTTCGACGTTCTCGGCCGCCGAGAGCACGGGGATGAGTCCGAACGACTGGAAGATGTACCCGAGGCGGTCGCGCCGCACGGCCGCGAGCTCGTCGTCGCCGAGGGCCGAGAGCTCGTCGTCGCCGAGCAGCACGCGCCCGCTCGTCGGCTTGTCGAGGCCGCCGAGCAGGTTCAGCAGGGTGGTCTTGCCCGCGCCCGACGGGCCGGTCACGACGAGCAGTTCACCGGGCCGCACCTCGAGCGAGACGTCGGCCACCGCGTGCACCGCCCCGGCCTTCGATTCGAAGACGCGGCTGATCGATTCGGCGCGCAGCGTGCTCATCGCCCCTCCTCGGGTGCGTCGGTGACGGATGCCTCGGCCGCGCGCTCCTCGGCGCGTCGGGCGCGCCGGGTCGCGGGGGCGGCGGCCTCTGGGCCGGCGGGAGCCTCGGGATCGGCGGTGGATTCGGGCGCAGCGGGCGTCGCCGGCCGATCGGACGGCGACGGCGCGACATCCGCTCGCCCTTCGTCACCCGGCCACACGCCGACGTGATCGGCCTCGAGCGCGAGTCGCACGCGGTCGCGCAGCTCGAGGCTCTGCATGAAGTCGTGCGGCAGCTGCAGGCGCCCGACCCGGTCGAGCACCGCGAACTCCTCGGCGATGTGCTGCTCCTCGCCGTGCTCGTCGACGCGGGTCGACCGCAGCACCTCGGTGGAGGTGCGGCCGTCGCGGATCTGCACCGTGCGGCGCACATGGCCCGACACCGTCGGGTCGTGCGTGACGATGAGGGTGGTGACGCCGAGCTCCTCGTTGACGCCGCGCATCGCCTCGAGCACCGCGGCCGACGTGGATTCGTCGAGTTCGCCGGTCGGCTCGTCGGCGAGCAGCACCTCGGGGGAGTTCGCGAGGGCCACGGCGATCGCGACGCGCTGCTGCTGTCCGCCCGAGAGCTCACCGGGGCGCCGGTCGTGCAGCTCGCCGACGTCGAGCAGCTCGAGGAGCTCTGCGACGCGGCTCGCCCGTGCCGCGCCGCGGAGGGTGCCGGCGACGTTCATCGCGAGCGCGACGTTCTCGGCCGCGGTGAGGTAGGGCAGGAGGTTGCGCGACGTCTGCTGCCAGACGAACCCGACCGTGTGCCGCTGGTAGGCGACGCGCTCGCGTGCGCCCATCGACAGCAGGTCGTGGCCGGCGACCCGCGCGACACCGGCGGTGGCGGTGTCGAGCCCGGAGAGGATCGTCAGGAGCGTGGACTTGCCCGATCCCGAGGCGCCGACGACGGCGACCATCTCTCCCGGGTCGACGCGCAGGTTCAGTCCCTGGAGGGCCTGCACCTCGACCCCGTCGGCGCTGAAGATGCGCACGAGGTCGGTGCAGAGGACGTGGGGCTCCGCCGCGGCACCGGGGGAGGCATGGTGCTGCGGTGTCGATGCCGGGGCCTGCTGATCGGTGCGGGTCACGGGGTCATCCTTCCTCTTCCTTGCGCATCGCGCGAGCGGCGTTGACGCTGCCGTCGATGCGGGATGCCACGGCGGCCGCGGCGATCGTTACGAGCACGCTGCCCGCGAGCACCGCGGTGATGAGCCAGGGGTCGAGCGTCACGGCCGGCTGGGCGTCGCCGTCGGTGAACGCCCGCAGGTCGATGCCCGCGAGCACGACGAAGGGCAGCGCGGCGCCGAGCAGCGCACCGGCGGCGAGCGCGATGAGGGCGACCGGGCCGATCTCCCACACGACGAGCGCCCGCTCGCCGCGGCGGCCGAGGCCGAGTGTCGAGAGCAGCGGCAGCAGGCGGTCGCGGGCCGGACGGCCGACGACGAGGGTGAGCACGATCGCGAGCGCAGTGAGCAGGCTCGCCAGCACGATCGCGACGATGAGCGAGATCACGAGGCCCTGCGTCGTCGGCCGCTCGCGCAGCTCGGAGAGCACGTCGTCGGCGGTGACGACCGCGGCATCGTCGCCCGCGATCTCGGCGAGGGCGGTGGTGATCTCATCGGCCCCGGCGGCCGATGTCCCCTCGTCGAAGCGCACGAGCACGGTTCGCGGAACGAGGGTCGCGGTGAACGGCTTCGCGTTGTCGACGTCCATGAGCACCCAATTCGAGCGAGGCGAGAACGCGGTGCGACCGTCGACGGCGCCGAGTGCGTCGAAGTCCTCGCCGTCGAGCTCGGCGGAGTCCGCGTCCGAGACGAAGTCCGACACCGTCTTCGAGAGCAGCACCGGCACGTCGTCGGCGTCGCTCGCGTCGAGGCCGGCGGGGAGCGGCGTCGACGAGTCACGACCCTGCTGCACCTGCCGCATCTCCTCCGCGTCGATCACGATGAGCGTCGAGGTGCGCGAGCGCCCGTCGGCGGTGATCTTGGTCGGCTTCGCCGAGTACACGGGCGCGATCGCCGCGACGCCCGGCACAGCCTCGAACTCGTCGAGCTGTTCGAGGGTGAACGGTGTGCCGCCGACTGACGCGTCGGCGCCGACCTGCGCGTCGGCGGCTCGTTCGACGCCCGACTGCACCGTGCCGAGCAGCACCGAGGAGAACACGGCGACCGAGACGCCGACGACGACGGCGAGCACGGGCACGAGTCCTGCCGACGGGTCGCGGAGCGCTCGGGCCGACCCGAGGAACGGCACGAGACCGGCTCGGCGCGCGGTGTTGCGCACGAGCGCGGCGAGGGGGAGCGGGTACACCCGCAGCACGACGAGGCACGCGAGCAGCGAGAGGAGGAGCGGCACGGCGGCGAGCAGCGGATCGACCCCGGTCGACGCGGTGGAGGTGGCGAGGCCGCGGCGGTAGAGCAGCACGACGGCGGTGACGGCGAGCACCGCGACGAGCACCTCGGCCATCCAACGGAAGCGCCCGGTGTTCGGCTTGCCGAGATCGGCCCTGGCCCTGCGGAGCGGGCTGAGGCCCGGCTCCGCCGCGACGAGCAGCACCGCCGGGGTGAGTGCGAACAGCGCCGCGATCGCCCACCCTCCCGCGCCGCCGTCGGCGGGGACGAGCAGCGTGCCGAGCAGGCCCCCGACGATCGCGGCGGGCACGCCGATGGCGAGCCCTTCGAGTGCGAGGATGCCGCGGAGCTGCCCTGGCGAGGCCCCACGGGCGGCAGCGAGCTCGAGTCCCGTGCGACGCCGCTCGAAGACGACGCGGGCCCCGAGCACGAGCACCGCGACCATCACGCCGATCGGGCCCGAGGCGATCGTGGCGAGCACGGCGTCGCTCGCGCTCGCCGCGACCGCTGCCTCGTTCAGCGCGTCGGTGAGGCCGCTCGTGAACGCCACCTCGCCGACGGTCGCGAACCAGTACTCCCACGAACCGCCGCCGAGCACGAACACCTGACTCGTGAACTCGCCGAGCTGCGTGACGAGCTCGGCCGAGTCGGCGGCGCGGATGCGATCGGGCAGCGTCGGGAACCAGGCGTCCATCGTCGTCGGCAGGTTCGACTCCTGCAGCGCCGACCACGAGACGGGGTCGGCGAACCCGAGGCCCGTGACCTCGATGTACCCGCCGGGGGTGTACGCGACCGACGGTTCGAGCGCCACTTGCGGCACATGCGACCAGAAGCCGTCGTCGGGGTCGATCGCCGAGAAGGTGCCGACGAGTCGCACGTCCTGCGGTTCCGTGCCGATCGGGATCGAACGGTCGTCGCCGAGCGCCCACTCCATCTCCTCGGCGACGGCGTCGGCGAGGACGATCTCGAGGGGCGTGCCTCCCGGCACCGGTCCGGTCAGGGTCGCGGGCCAGTCGCCGCCGGTGAGCGCGATGTGCTCGCGGATCCTGGGGTCGAACGTCGTGAAGAGCTGGTACGAGGTGGAATCCGCCGAGGCGCCGGGCACGCCGGCCTTGGCCGGGCCGGCGACGAGCGCGGTGAGCGGGTCGCCCGTGACGCGGGCCAGCAGTTCGGGCATGCCGGCACGGATGTCGAGCAGGCGCTGCTCCTGCGCGCCCCAGACGGCGTCGATCTCGGGGTCGAGGGTCGTGTCGCCGCTCGAGGCGCCGAGCTCGGGCAGGTTGCGGCTCGAGGTGACGACGTCGATCTCGCGCGCCGCGAACTGGTCGAGCGAGTCCTCGAGCGCCGCCGTGTGCATCGCGGCGACCGCGCGAGGCACGCCGGCGGCGAGCAGCGCGCCGGCGAGCACGAGCAGCGCGAGCATGATCGACGCGAGCGGCCCGGCGAAGAACTGGCGTCGCAGGAGGCCCGGGGTGCTGAGCCGCGAACGGTGGCCGGCGGTCATCCTTCCTCCTGCCTGAGCCCCGGGCGCGCGGCGATGCGCCGAACGGATGCCGCGGCGCCCGCTGCGATCGCCGCGGCGAGCCCGAGGAACGCGGCGATGCCGAGGAGCCATGGCGCCAGGGCGACGCCGAACTCGACGGGCACGACGGCCGGGACGCCGGCGACGGCGGCTCTCGCGAGTTCGCGCGAGGTGAGCAGCGCCGTCGCGACGCCGACGACCGCACCGATCACGACCGCCGAGCCGAGCGCCACGGCGAGTTCCGCGAGGCGTGCTCGCGATTGCGTGCGCGCCGGCACGCCCAGCGCGCGCAGCACGACGATCTCGCCCATGCGACTGCCGCGGAGCGCCGCGACGAGGGCGACGATCGCGATGAGGGCGAAGAGGAGCGCGCCGGCGGCGCCGATCCAGAGGACGACGATCGCCGGGGCGATGAACGGAGCCGACGACGACGCCGACCTCGCGTCGGCGATGACGGTCGATCCGTGTTCGCGGTCGAGATCGGCGGCGAGTCGGTCGGGCTCGTCGGTCGCGATCCATCGCTCCCCGAACGCCGGCACACCCGCGCCGGCGTCGAACGCGTACCGCTCGAATGCCCCGAGGTCGGCGAGCACGCCGTCGTCGCCGGCCGTCGGCACCACGGGGAGCACCCCGGCCACGACGGCGTCGACCTCGGCGCTGCCGGTGAGCACGCGGAACGCGAACACGTCGCCGACCCGGGCCGAGATGCGCTCGGCGAGGTCGGCGCCGAGCACGACGGGCAGCGGATCGCCGCCCTCGGTGAGCGTCGCACGGGAGGCGGGCGCCTTCGAGGTGAGCAGGTGCTCGCGCTCGACCTCGAATCCGGGGCCGGCGACGCTCGAACCGTCGAGGGAGATCGCGCCGAACGAGACGAGGACGTCGGCGCCCGCCGCGCCGGACAGCGAGGCGTCGAGGCCGATGAAGCGCAGCCCCTCGGCGTCGGGCACGTCGAGGCGCACGGTGCCGCCGCCGGCCGCGACGTCGACGGGCACCGCTGCCACCGGCGTCGCGGCACCGCTCGCGGTGAGGAACCACGCGGCGACGTCGACGGCGCCGTTCGTGCCCGCGGGGGCATCGAGTTCGACGGCGACGTCGAGCGTCGTGGTGCCAGCGGGAAGCGCGGTGCCGGCCGCGCCGGCCGATTCCTCGAGGGCCGAGAAGCCGCTCGCCACGCCCGTGCCGGGCGCGATGCCCGTGTCACCGACGGGCAGCGCCACCACGATCGCGCGGTCGGAACCGATCCGCACCTCGCCGCGGAAGACCGGTCCCTCCGCCGTGACGCCCTCGACGCCGTCGAGGCCGCTCTCGAGCGCCAGCGGATCAGGGCCCTGCACGACCTCGCGGCCCGAGTACGACACGCGCACCTCGCCGCCGGTCGCGAGTGCGGAGGCGGTGCGATCGATGCCCTGCCATGACCCCGCGAACGCTGCGGACAGCGTGAGTCCGGAGACCGCGAGCATCGTGACGAGCGACGCGGCGGAGTACAGCGACGCGCGTCGTGCGAGCTGGCGCATCGGCAGCGACGGCACCAATCCGGGGCGGGCCGCCGCGAACCGTTCGAGCAGGGCGTCGATCGGACGCGTCAGCCAGAGCGCCGCGAGGGCGAGGGCGACGAGCACGAGCATCGGTGCGAGCACGGCGATCGGATCGACCTCCACGCCGCCCGACGCGCTCGCCACGAGCGGCGAGCCGTAGAGCCGGAACTGCCAGAATGCGACGGCGGCGAGCACGACGAGGAGCACGCCGCCGCCGGTCGCGAGGCCGCGCGCCACCCGTCCGACCTCATCGCCCGCGCCTCGGACGACGGGCCGCCGTGCGTCGAGCCAGGCGCGGCCCGCGACGACGAACAGTGCGCTGCCGAGCACGACGGAGGCCACGACGGCTCCTGCGCCCCAGTCGCGGGCCTCGCCCGGCCGAGCAGCCGAGAGCACCGCCTCAGCCGCCGCAGCCCCGATGATCGCGGCCGGCACTCCGAGCACGAGCACCTCGAGCGCGGTATCGCGGGCGAGGCGCCCGGCGGAGGCGCCGCGAGCGCGGAGCAGCAGCGTCTCACCGCGTCGGGCCGCACCGAGCAGCGTCGCGAGTCGCGTCAGGGCCGCGAATCCGGTGAAGGCGAGCAGCAGGATCGGCAGGGGGGCGATGGCCCGCACCGCGCCGAGGCTCGCGAGGAGTCGCGAGAGCGTCGCCTCGAGGCCGCCGAGCGCGCTCAGGCCATCGGTGCCGATCGCCGGCTCCGCGCGAAGGGCCGGCTCGACGTCGGGCAGTTCGGCACGGAGCAGCCGTGCCGAATCGGGGGTCACCGCGGCGGAGTCGACGACAACCGTCCAGCGCACGACGACCGCGGCCGGAAGGTCGAGGGCGGACGCCTCGGCGACGAGGAACGGGCCCGCGCCGTCGGCAGTCGCTCCGGTGGCCACGACGCCCTCTCCGAACCACGCCGGGTCGCTCGGCTCGAGCGGCAGCCACGTGCCGACGACGAGGAGTCGACGTGCCGACTCGCCGGCGAGTTCGACGAGGTCGCCCGGTGCGAGACCGAGCGCTTCGGCGGCTGCCGCGTGGAGGGTCGCGGGCACGGCGGCCTCGGCGGTCGCCGCGGCGACCGCCGCCGGATCCTCCGGCCAGGCTCCCTCGACGAGTTCGGAGCGCTCCTGCGCCCCGGGGTCGGCGAGTAGCACGGCGCCGAACGTCGCATCACCGCTCGTCGCATCGACCGGCGCGGTCTCGACGCTGCGGCTCCAGGACGCGTCGAGCGGCGTGAGCATGCGATCGAGCACGGATGCCGCGGCATCCGCCTGGGCCTCGGGATCGTGCGCCACGCGGATCTGCCAGCGCGCGGCGCCCGCCGTGCCCTGCGCCGAGGCGAGGCCGCTGCGGAGTCCGCTCGCCGAGGACCCGGCGAGGGAGTCGATGACGGCGGTGGACAGGCCGGAGAGCAGGAGGACGACCGCGGCGATCGCGGCGAGCACACCGGCACGGGCGTTCGCGCGGGCGAACGCAGTCCGTGCCGCTCCCACGCGCGCTCCTCGTCGGTCGGGTCGTGTGCGCGGCGGTAGAGGGCCGGATCGGACGGGTCGGGTCGGGTCGCACCGTCGTCAACCGCACAGCGACGAATCCGCATAGCCTATCCCCGTGGTGGGTCTTGCGCGCCACCCGTCCGAGCCCATATTCTGTAGGGCTGGCCGAGGAACGAGTTCCGACCGGCCTCGAGGGTTCGAGACGATGACGCAGGAGGACACCATGCAGACAGACACCGACGCCCGCACGATTGCGGACTCCGGCTCTGCCCGCCCGGCGTACCTCTTCGGGCTCGCCGGGTAGACCGCCCGTAGTTCGCTACCGAACACATCGCGCAGGCTCCGCCTGCTCCGCGGTTTCACGCGTTCTCGCGATCCGCGGCTTCCTCCACTCCTTCCCTTTCGCCGACCGGCCCTTCCATGGGCGCTCGGCGCTCCCAATCCCGATTGGAAACCGGCTGTGTCCGTCACCCTGCAAACGCCGACCGCACCCGACGCGCCAGAACCCGCGTCGCAGCCCCCTCGCCTCAGCACCGTTCGTGCGCTCTGGCGACTGCGCGAGTACGCCGGTCCCGCCATGCCGGCGTTCGCCGGCAGCATGGCCGCGGCACTCGTCGCCCAACTCATCGCGCTCGCGATCCCGCAGGTACTGCAGCAGATCGTCGACGGGCCGCTCGCGAACCGCGAGCCCGACGCGGTCATCCCGCTCGCGCTGCTCGTCTTCGTGCTCGGCGCCGTCGAGGCGATCCTCTTCGCGGTCCGCCGCTGGCTCGTGGTCGGCCCGGGCACCAGGGTCGAGGCGCGCATGCGCAACGCCCTGTACGCGAAGCTGCAGGACCTCCCCGTCAGCTTCCACGACCGCTGGCCGAGCGGCCAGCTGCTCTCGCGCGCGGTCAGCGACCTCGGGCTGATCCGTCGCTGGTTGTCGTTCGGCCTCGTGCTGACCGGCGCCAACGTCGTGATCATCGTGGTCGGCGTCGGCATCCTGATGTCGATGAACTGGTTCCTCGGGCTCATCTTCCTCGTCTGCTCGCTGCCGTTGTGGTGGGCGGGCTGGCGCTTCGAGGGCCGCTACTCCGAGATGTCGCGGCTCAGCCAGGACCAGGCCGGCGACCTCGCGACCGCGGTCGAGGAGTCGGTGCACGGCATCCGCGTGCTGAAGGCGTTCGGGCGCGGAAAGCACGCGCTCTCCACCTTCCGCGCGCAGGCCGAGTCGCTGCGCAGCACCGAGATCGAGAAGGCGCGCCTCGACGCGAACATCTGGGTGTGGATCATGGTGGTGCCCGCGATCGCACTGTCGCTCTGCCTCGTGGTGGGTGTCTGGCTCGCCTCGCAGGGGCAGCTCAGCGTCGGCGAACTCGTCGCGTTCTTCGCGACCGCGACCGTGCTCGCCTGGCCGATCGAGTCGATCGGCTTCATGCTCGCATTCGCCCTCGATGCCCGCACCGCGACCGACCGGTTCTTCGACATCCTCGACAGCGAGAACACGATCGTCGATCCTGCCGAGCCGCGCTCGCTCGATCGTCCGCGCGGTGAGCTCTCGTTCCGCGACGTGCACTTCCGCTACCAGGACTCGCCCGAGCGGTTCGGCGACCTGCTCGACGGAGTCGACCTCGTGCTCGAGCCCGGCGAGACGATGGCCCTCGTCGGCCTCACCGGCTGCGGCAAGACGACGATGACCGCCCTCACGACGCGTCTCTACGACGTGACGGCCGGTTCCGTCATGCTCGACGGCGTCGACGTGCGCGCGTTCAGCCGCGACGAGCTGCGCACCCACATCGCGATGGCGTTCGAGGACGCGACGCTCTTCAGCGCCTCGGTGCGCGACAACGTGCTGCTCGGTCGGCCCGAGCTCGCGGGCGACGACCCCGCGGTGCGCGCCGAGGCCGATCGGGTGCTCGGCGAGGCGCTGCGCATCGCCCAGGCCGGGTTCGCCTTCGAGCTGCCCGACGGTCTCGACACGAAGGTCGGCGAAGAGGGCATGAGCCTCTCCGGCGGCCAGCGGCAGCGGCTCGCGCTCGCGCGCGCCGTCGCGGCCAAACCGGCAGTGCTCGTGCTCGACGACCCGCTCTCGGCGCTCGACGTCGCGACCGAGGCGCGGGTCGAGGCCGAGCTCCGATCGGTGCTCGCCTCGACCACGGCGCTCATCGTGGCGCACCGGCCCTCGACGGTCATGCTCGCCGACCGGGTCGCGCTGCTCGAGCACGGGCGGATCACCGCCGTCGGCACGCACTCCGAGCTGCTGCGGGAGAGCGAGCACTACCGCTTCGTCATCACGAGCCTCGAGGACGAGGAGCGCAGAAGCACGGGCGTCGATGCCGTCGACGCCCCGACCACGATCCGAGAGGAGGCGGCATCATGAGCGTCACCGGTGTACAGGGCGAAGAACGCCAGGACTACTCGAAGGCGGAGTCCGCGCAGATCCGAGCACGGTCGCGGCGTCTGCTCGGCTCGCTCCTCGCCCCGCTGAGAGGCAAGCTGTGGCTGACGGCGGCGGCGATCGTCGTCTCGTCCGCCGCGCAGGTCGCCGGCCCCGCGCTCATCGCGTACGGCATCGACCAGGGCATCCCCGCGCTCATGAAGCAGGACTGGTTCCCCGTCGCGTTCGCCGGCGTCGCCTACCTGCTGACCGGGCTCGTCGGGGCGTTCCTCATCTCGGTGTACATCCGGATGTCGGCGCGCATCAGCCAGGCCGTGCTCATCGATCTCCGCACCCGGGTGTTCCTGCACACGCAGAAGCTCTCGCTCGAGTTCCACGAGTCGTACACCTCCGGCCGCATCATCTCGCGGCAGACGAGCGACCTCGACGCCATCCGCGAACTCATGGACGAGGGGCTGACGCTCCTCGTGCGCGGCCTCATGTACATGGTGTTCACCGGCGTCATGCTCGTGATCGTCGATGCTCCGTCGGCGCTCGTGCTGCTCGTCGCGCTGATCCCGCTCGGCATCCTCACGCGGTGGTTCCAGGTGCAGTCGCAGTCGCTGTTCCGGCGCTCGCGCGTGGCGTCGGCGAAGCTCATCGTGCAGTTCGTCGAGACCATGACGGGCATCCGCGCGGTGCAGGCCTTCCGCAAGCAGCGGCGCAACGAGGCGGAGTTCGGCGGACTCGTCGAGGACTACCGCGACGTGAACGCGAAGGTGCTCGGCCTCTTCGCGGTCTACAATCCGGGGCTCGCCCTCATCGGCAACACCGCGGTGGCGGCCACCATCGTGATCGGCGGCTTCCGCGTCGTCGACGGTGCACTCGGAGTCGGCGTGCTGCTCGCGACCGTGCTCTACACGAAGCGGTTCTTCGACCCGATGGAGGACATGGCGATGTTCTACAACGGGTACCAGTCGGCCTCGTCGGCGCTCGAGAAGATCTCGGGCGTGCTCGAGGAGGAGCCGAGCGTGCCCGATCCGGCCAAGCCGGTCGACCTGTGGAACGCGGAGGGGCGCGTTCGCTTCGACGGCGTCGAGTTCGCGTACACGAAGGACCGTGTGATCCTTCCGCGCTTCGATCTCGACATCCCCGCGGGGCAGACGATCGCCCTCGTCGGATCGACGGGTGCCGGCAAGTCGACGCTCGCGAAGCTCATCGCGCGCTTCTACGACCCGAGCGACGGCGCGGTCACGCTCGACGGCGTCTCGCTCACCGACCTGCACCCGAAGGACCTGCGGCGCGCGATCGTCATGGTCACCCAGGAGGCGTACCTGTTCTCGGGTTCGGTGGCCGACAACATCGCGCTCGGCAAGCCCGACGCGTCGTTCGACGAGATCGTCCGCGCGGCGATGGCGGTCGGTGCGCACGAGTTCATCGAGGGGTTGCCGAACGGCTACGACACCGACGTGAACAAGCGCGGCGGCCGGGTGAGCGCCGGGCAGCGGCAGCTCATCTCCTTCGCGCGGGCGTTTCTCGCGAACCCGGCGGTGCTGATCCTCGACGAGGCGACCTCCTCGCTCGACATCCCGAGCGAGCGGCTCGTGCAGGAGGGCCTCACGAAGCTGCTCGCCGACCGCACGGCGGTGATCATCGCGCACCGCCTGTCGACGGTCGCGATCGCCGACCGGGTGCTCGTGATGGAGCACGGGCGCATCGTCGAAGACGGCTCGCCGGCCGAGCTCATCGCGGGCACGGGGCATTTCGCCGCGATGCACGCGGCCTGGCGGGACTCGCTCGTCTGAGCCGAATGTTCCAGCTTGACGGGGTACCCCGGCGACCGCCTCGGGGTACCCCCTGAACTGGGCGCGCGGCAAGGGCGTCGTGCACGGTACGCTCGCGGCAGGCGGACACACCGTCGTGGTCACGCCTGCCTTCGGATTGGAGGGGCTATGGAGACGCCCGAACGTCCCCTGCGAGTCGCGATCGCCGACGACGCGCTCCTCTTGCGCGAGGGCATCGCGAAGGTCCTCGTCGACGGCGGACTCGAGGTCGTCGCGTCGGTCGGCACGGGCGCAGAGCTGCTCGAGGTCGCCGCGCGCGGCGGACTCGACGCGGCCGTGCTCGACATCCGCATGCCCCCCAGCTACCGAGACGAGGGCATCCTCGCACTCGAGGAGATGCGCGCCCAGGGCTCGACGATCGGCGTGCTGCTGCTCTCGATGTACGCGACGCCCGAGTACGCGTTGCGGGTCATGGGCGCCGGCAGCGGCACCGGCTACCTGCTGAAGGAGCGCGTCTCCGAACCGCAGACCCTCGTGCGTGCGGTCGAGACCGTCGCCTCCGGCGGCTCCGTCGTCGACCCCGAGGTCGTCGAGCAGCTCGTGCAGCGCACGCGCGCCGACGATCCGCTCTCGCGCCTCACCGAACGCGAGCGCTCGGTGCTCGAGCTCATGGCGCAGGGCTACTCCAACGGGGGCATCGCGCAGACGCTCTTCCTCGGGCTGAAGACGGTCGAGACGCACGTCCGCTCCATCCTGCAGAAACTCGACCTCGAGGAGTCGCCCGAGCACCACCGTCGAGTGCTCGCGGTGCTGACGCTCCTCGGCGCGAGGTGATGGCCCCCGGCCGCAAGGGCCGGATCATCAGGCGCTCGATCGTCATCGCGCTCGTCGTCGCCGCGAGTCTCACGATGGAGATCACGGGGTTCGTCGCGACCCCCGCGGAGCTGCGCCGAGAGGTGTCGTGGACCACGCTGCACGCGATCGTCCCGCTCGTGTTCGCGGCGTGCGCCGGGGTGGCGTGGGCGATCGGTCCCTCACGGCTGCCGGCTCGCCTCATGGTCGCCTTCCCGCTCGTCTGGATCCCGCTCTCGTTCCTCCGCGTCATCGAGCACGTGGCCTGGCTCTGGCCCTTCGTCTACGGCGTGCACCTGTGGTGGGCGGTGCTCACCGGAATCCTCGTGCTGCTCTACCCGCGCGGACGGCTGATCGACGGCGTCGACCGCTGGATCGCCGGCATCGCGCTCGTCACCTCGGTCGGCTACCTGCTCGGCGTGCTGCTGCTCGGCCAGCCGTCGCCGGCGGTCTGCGACTGCACGGCCAACCCCTACCTCGTCGCCGACGCACCCGGCGTGTTCGCGGTCATCGACATCGGCTATCGGCTCGTCGGCGTGCTCCTCGCGATCGTCATCGCCGTGCGACTGCTCGTGCGGTGGGTGCGCGGCAGCGTGCCCGCCCGCACCGTGGCGTTCCTCATGCCGATCGCCCTGATCGCCTGGGTGATCACGCTCGCGACGCAGGCCGCGGCGTACGCGTCGGGCGGTGCCGACCTCGTGCTCGACACGGTCTCGCTCGTGGCGATCGCCTCGATCCCGGTCAGCTTCGTCGCGGGCATCTCCCATGCGCGCAACATGCGCGCCCGGGTCGCCGACCTCATGCGCATCACGCGCGAGGGCGCCGACCGCGGGCTCTGGGCGGAGTCGCTCGCGCGCACCCTGCGCGATGCCTCCGTGCGCGTCTACTGGTGGGACGAGGAGCGAGCCCGGTACGCGGATGCCTCGGGGGAGCCGCTCGACGGAGGGCCCGCCGCCCTTCGGAGCGACCACGGCCTGCTGCCCGTCTCCTCGCCGACCGGCATGCCGATCGCCGTCATCCGCCACGACCGGGTGCTGACCGACAACATGCGCCTGCTCGACGGTGTCTCGAGCGCCCTGCGCCTCTCGGTCGACAACGGCCGACTGCGATCCGAGATCGAACGCACCCTCGAACAGGTGCGCCAGTCGCGGAGCCGCATCCTCGAGGCGGGCGACGAGGCGAGGCGCCGCATCGAGCGCGACCTCCACGACGGGGCCCAGCAGCACCTCGTCTCCCTCGGCATGCGCCTGCGCCTCGCGGCGAATCAGGCCCGCGACCGTGGGGTCGAGCCGCTCGGAGTCGAACTCGACGGCACGATCCTGATGTTGAACCAGGCGCTCAAGGAGCTGCGGGAGCTCGCACACGGCATCCACCCCTCGCTGCTGTCGTCGGGCGGGCTCGCGCTCGCCGTGCCCGAGCTCGCGGGCCGCTGCCCCGTGCCGGTCGAGATCGACGTGCAACCCGAGGGGCGGCTCCCCGAGGTCGTCGAGTCGACGGCGTACTTCGTCGTCTCCGAGGCGCTCGCGAACGTCGCCAAGCACGCGCAGGCGACCCGGGGGTGGGTGCGCGCCGCACTCGTCGACGGCGAGCTCGAGCTCGTGGTGCGCGATAACGGGGTCGGCGGGGCCTCACCCGAGGGCAGCGGCATGCTCGGCATCGCCGACCGCGTCGATGCCGTCGGCGGGCGGTTCCGCATCGACAGCGAGCCGGGGGCCGGCACGACGATCACCGTCCGCATTCCGCTTGCGGGGTTCGTCGCGCACTGACCCGGGGCGAGCCGTCGTCAATCGCGCCAGCGGCAGGCCGCGAGGTCGATGCGATAGCCGTCGTCATCGTTCGAGGGCCGCAGCGGCGTGCCCTCGTCGAGGTAGTGCTGCCGGGCCCGCTCGGCGTGACCCGCCGGCGGGCGCCCGCCCGCCCGGACGACCCGCCACCACGGCACGTCCGCGCCGGCGCGCGCCATCACCTGCCCGACGGCGCGCGCGCCGCGCGAGCCGAGCAGCGCCGCGACATCGCCGTACGTCGCGACCTGTCCCGGGGGGATGTCGGCGACCACGACGAGCACGGCCTCGACGAAGCCCTCGGCGTGCTGCTGCGGCATCCGTTGCGCCGATCGCTCGGGGCGCGGGTCAGAGTTCGAGTGCGCCGATGACGTCGCCGTACGCGGTCTCGCCGACGTCGGTGAAGCCGATGCGGTGGAAGAACGCCTCGGGGCCCTCTTCGCCCGGCTCCCACAGCACGGTGATGCGGTCGAAGCCGCGGTGCTTGGCCTCTTCGGCGAGCGCCGTCGCGAGGAACCGGCCGACGCCCTTGCCCTGCACCTCTGCGTCGACGTTGATGCGCCAGATGCAGGCCCGGAACTCCTCGTGCTCGTTCTCGGGGTCGAAGTTGCCGTGGATGAAGCCGACGACGCGATCCTCGAGCAGCGCCACACGTTGCCAGGCGGTGGCCGGGTTCACGACCGAGGACTCGGCGGAGTAGGTGACCGGGGCGATGAACTGCTCCTGGCCGGGCTTCAGCGACAGTGAGTTCGCCGCCACGATGTTCGACGCCGACAGATCTTCCAGTCTCAGCTCAGCCATGCGCCAAGGCTAACGCGTGGGGCCGCAACGTCGGTAGCCGAGACGAAACAAAGGCGAACTGCCAACCGGGGTGCTGGGCCGCTGGTAGTCTCTCGCGGGTTGTCGTCGGAGGAAGCGGGAGATCATGCGTCGAGGGTTCACGTTGTCGGGTCTGGTGATCGCCTCGGCGATCCTGCTGAGCGGGTGCGCGTCGAGCGCCGGATCGGCGCCGGGTGCCGAGCCGACCGTCTCGGCGGTGCCCGCCGAGGACCGGCTGCCGACGTCGGAGGACCTGGGGGAGGCATGGATCGCACAGCCCGACGCCCCGACCGAGCCCAGCGACGCCGCAGACGACTCCGAGGCGTCCGACAGTTCCCGCGGGGTCTGCGGCGGCGACTTCTCGGGCGGCGTCTCCGTCGAGCCCGACGCGACGCGGATGTTCGAGCTCGACGGGATGCGGGCTCAGCTCTCCGTCTCGATCGTGCAGGAAGCCGACGAGGACTGGCAGGCACTCGTCGAGCAGATCGCCGAGGACGCGGCCGAGTGCGACGGAGGGGTGAGCCTCGCCGACCTCAGCGATCCCGAAGCGGGTGTCGTCGTGCTGCTCGTCGAGATGGGCGGGACGATGCCCGACTACTTCACCTACAGCCTCATCACCGACGGGGACGACCTGCTCATCGTCGGAACGAACTCGACGTGGCAGCTCCAGCGCATCGCGATCGACGAACTGCTCACGAACATCCGAGACAAGGCCGCGATCTGAGCGATCGCGAGTCGGAATTCTCTCGATGTCGAGATATTCGGGCGACGCGGTAAGCTGGCAGACGGCGTGTCCGACCGCCCGCACACTTCCCCGTTTCCCCCAGTAGATCCAAGGAGAGACCCTCTTGTCCAAGATCAAGGTTGAAGGCACCGTCGTCGAACTCGACGGCGACGAGATGACGCGCATCATCTGGCAGGCCATCAAAGACACGCTCATCCACCCGTACCTCGACGTGAACCTCGAGTACTACGACCTCTCGATCCAGAAGCGCGACGAGACCGACGACCAGATCACGATCGACGCGGCCCACGCCATCCAGAAGCACGGCGTCGGCGTCAAGTGCGCGACGATCACGCCCGATGAGGCGCGCGTCGAGGAGTTCGGCCTGAAGAAGATGTGGAAGTCGCCGAACGGCACGATCCGCAACATCCTCGGCGGCGTCATCTTCCGCGAGCCGATCATCATCTCGAACATCCCGCGCCTCGTGCCGGGCTGGAACAAGCCGATCATCATCGGCCGTCACGCCTTCGGCGACCAGTACCGCGCCACCGACTTCCTCTTCAAGGGCGAGGGCACCCTCACGGTCTCGTTCACCCCGAAGGACGGCGGCGAGGCGCAGCAGTTCGAGGTGTACCAGTCCCCGGGCGACGGCATCGCGCAGGTGCAGTACAACCTCGACGCCTCGATCCGCGACTTCGCGCGTGCCTCGCTGAACTACGGCCTCTCGCGCAACTACCCGGTCTACCTCTCGACGAAGAACACGATCCTGAAGGCCTACGACGGCCGCTTCAAGGACATCTTCCAGGAGATCTTCGACACCGAGTTCAAGGCGCAGTTCGACGCCGCCGGCCTCACCTACGAGCACCGCCTCATCGACGACATGGTCGCCTCGGCCATGAAGTGGGAGGGCGGCTACGTCTGGGCCTGCAAGAACTACGACGGCGACGTGCAGTCCGACACCGTGGCGCAGGGCTTCGGCTCGCTCGGCCTCATGACCTCGGTGCTCGCCACTCCCGACGGCAAGGTCGTCGAGGCTGAGGCCGCGCACGGCACCGTGACGCGTCACTACCGCCAGCACCAGGCCGGCAAGCCCACCTCGACGAACCCGATCGCCTCGATCTTCGCCTGGACGCGCGGCCTCGCGCACCGCGGCAAGCTCGACGGCAACCCCGAGCTCATCGAGTTCGCCGCAACCCTCGAAGACGTCGTCATCACGACCGTCGAGTCGGGCGCCATGACGAAGGACCTCGCGCTCCTCGTCGGCCCCGAGCAGGGCTACCAGACGACCGAGGAGTTCCTCGCGACGCTGGCCGACAACCTGAAGGCGCGCATCGCCGCGTAATCGACACGCCTCGAGACGGGGGTCGGATGCCACTGGCATCCGGCCCCCGTTCGCGTTTCCATCGTGCGTGCGCCGCGGGTTCGGGGAGGATGGACGCATGGCACGCCTTCTGAAGCTCGCCCGCAGATACTGGGTCGTCACCCTCACGCTCGGGATCGGCCTGCTGGGCATCGTGCTCGCGCTGACCGGCGCGGGCGCCGCCGTGCAGTGGATCTTCAGCGTCTACGCCCTCGGCGTCGCGGCGTGGCAGGCCGTCGGGATGGTGCGCGACATCCTGCGAGGGCACTGGGGTCTCGACATCCTCGCGGTGACCGCGATCGTGGCGACGGTGCTGGTGGGCGAGTACGTCGCCGCTCTGCTCGTCGTGCTCATGCTCACGGGCGGTGCCGCGCTCGAGGACTACGCGAACCGCCGCGCCAAGCGCGAGCTCGACGCGCTCCTGACGCGTTCGCCGCAGCACGCGCACCGCATGGAGGGCGAGTCGATCGTCGAGGTGCTCGCGAGCGACGTGCGGGTCGGCGACGTGCTGCTCGTGCGCCCGAGCGAGATCGTGCCCGTCGACTCGACCCTGCGCTCGATCGAGGCGAGCTTCGACGAGTCCTCGATCACGGGGGAGTCGGTGCCGGTCGAGAAGCACGCGGGCGACCTCGTGCTGAGCGGTTCGATCAACGGCCAGGCCGCGGTCGAGGTCGTCGCCGCGGCATCCGCCGCCGACAGCCAGTACCAGCAGATCGTCGCCCTCGTCACGGAGGCCGCCGACTCGAAGGCGCCCGTCGTGCGACTGGCCGATCGCTACGCGGTGCCGTTCACGGTCTTCTCGCTCGCGCTCGCCGCGGTGGCATGGTGGGCCTCGGGCGATCCCGCGCGCTTCGCCGAGGTGCTCGTGCTCGCCACGCCGTGCCCGCTCCTCATCGCGGCGCCGGTGGCATTCATCGGCGGCATGAGCCGTGCGGCGAGGAACGGCGTGATCGTGAAGGGCGGGGGAGTGCTCGAGCAGCTCGCCGCCGCGAAGACCGCCGTGTTCGACAAGACGGGCACGCTCACCTACGGCTCGCCGACGCTCGTCGCGATCCGCCCGGAACCGGGATTCGGGGAGGACGAGCTGCTCGCGGCGGTCGCTTCGGCCGAGCAGTACTCGTCGCACGTGCTCGCGACGTCGATGATCGAGGCGGCGAAGCACCGGGGCCTGCCGCTCGTGGAAGCCGAATGGGCGCGCGAGGCCGCGACGAACGGCGTGACGGCGAAGCTCGACGGGCGCGAGGTCGTCGTGGGCAAGTTCGCGTTCGTGCGGGAGCACGCGCACGAGGCGGAGCGCACCGCGATCGCGCCGGGGGAGCTCGCCGTCTACGTCGCCGTCGACGGGCGCTTCGCGGGGGCGATCCTCGCGAGCGACCGGCTGCGCGACAACGCGGCGGCCACGCTCGCGCGCCTGGGCGAACTCGGCGTGCACCAGACGATGGTGCTCACGGGCGACGCGAAGGCGACCGCCGATCACATCGCGGCGGAGCTCGGCATCACACGGGTGCGCGCCGACTGCCTGCCCGCCGACAAGGTCGCAGAGGTCGCGGCGATCGCCGAGCGACCGGTCATCATGGTCGGCGACGGCGTGAACGACGCGCCGGTGCTCGCAGCGGCCGACGTCGGCATCGCGATGGGTGCGAAGGGCGCGACGGCGGCGAGCGAATCGGCGGCGGCGGTGATCCTCGTCGACGACATCTCGCGCACGGCGAAGGCGGTCGAGATCGGTCGCGACACCGTGCGCATCGCGCTGCAGAGCATCTGGCTCGGCATCATCGTGAGCATCGGGCTCATGGTCATCGCGGCGTTCGGTGTGATCCCGGCGACGATCGGGGCGATCCTGCAGGAGGTCGTCGATCTCGTGACGATCCTCGCGGCGCTCCGTGCCATCGGCGGGCGGCTCGACGCGAAGGCCGACGCCGATGGCCGGGGCATCCGCTCCCTGGTCACAACTCGGTAACACCGGGAGGAAATCGGCGCGAACGGTTGCGGCGAGTTTGTTCGTAAGGTTTACTAACAAACGTGACTGCAATGGATGCGCAGCGAGGCCCGGTCACCACGGAGCCGACGCCCCCCACCTCCCCGGTGGCATCCGAGCTGCACGCCGCATCCGCTCCCGGCGCCGTCATCTTCGGCCGTTCCCGTGCCCTCCGGCCCACCGGCAAGGTGCTGCCCGAGCATGCCCGCACCCACAACCGCGCCCTCGTGCTGCAGACCCTCTACACGGCCGGCGCCCAGAGCCGAGCGGATGTCGCGCGCGAGACCGGTCTCACCAGGGTCACGATCTCCGACCTCGTCGCCGCCCTCATCACCGAGGGCCTCGTGATCGAGCTCGGCCAGCGCGAAGACGCCCGCCCCGGCAAGCCGGCCACGCTCATCGACGTCGACCGCGAGGCGTTCCACATCATCGGCGTCGACCTCTCGGAGCACGAGGTCTTCCGCGGTGCGGTCGTCGGGCTCGACGGCCAGATCATCCACCGCGACGAGGTCTGCCGCGACGGCGCGACCGGCGAAGCAGCCGAGCTGCTCGTCGAGCTGCTCGTCGAGCGGCTGCTCGCGAGCACCACGACCCCGGTGCTCGGCATCGGCATCGGCTCGCCCGGTGTCGTCGACCCGCACGGCGTCGTGCGCTCGGCTCCGAACCTCGGCTGGAGCGATGTCGCCCTGCAGGACCGCATCTCGGCCCGGTTCGTGCTGCCCGTGCACGTCGCGAACGACGCGAACGTCGCCGTGCTCGCCGAGCACGGCTCCTCGCACCACGACGACCTCCTGCTCGTCAAGGTCGGCCACGGTGTCGGCGCCGGTCTCATCATCGGCGGACGCCCCGTGGTCGGCGGCGGATTCGCAGCGGGCGAGATCGGCCACGTCGTCGTCGGCACCGACGGCGGCCCCCGCTGCGCCTGCGGCAAGGTCGGATGCCTCGAGACCTGGCTCGCCGTACCGCGGCTGACCGCCCGGCTCGCCGAGCAGGCCGAGCATGGCGACGCCGCGGCATCCGCTCGCGACGACATCCTGCGCGAGGCCGGTCGACGACTCGGCATCGTGCTCGCACCCGTGGTCGGGGCGCTGAACCTCTCCGAGGTCGTGCTCAGCGGCCCGGCCCAATTGCTTGACGGCCCGCTGCACGAGGCGACCGTCGACACGCTCCGGACCCGGACGATGGCGGAATTCAACCGTGATCTGAGGCTCCGGATGACCGAGCACGGGCAGGACATCGTTCTGCGCGGCGCGGCCGTCATGGTCCTATCCGGACAACTCGGAGTCTCGTGAGGGACTCCACGCACCAAGGGTGACAGCGAACCCCCGCTGCCTCCCCCACCCCATGAAAGGAAACGACAAATGAGGAAACTCGGCATTGTTGCGCTCGGCGCCGCTGCTGCCCTGACCCTCGCCGGTTGTAGCGCCGGTGGTGGAAGTGAGTCTGCCGACGGTGGCAAGATCACGGTCTGGGTCGTCGGAAGCGACACCCCCGACACCGCGCGCGCCTACCTCAAGGACACCTTCGAGGCTGAGAACGAAGGTTGGACCCTCACGGTCGAGGAGAAGACCTGGGCCGACGTGAGCGACACCTACGCAGCTGCGCTCCAGTCGAACGACTCGCCCGACGTCGTCGAGGTCGGCAACACCCAGACCGCGAGCTTCGCGGACCAGGGCCTGTTCCTGCCCCTCACCGACTTCGCGGCCGACGACTACCTGCCCGGCCTCGTCGAGTCCGCCACGTACGACGGCGAACTCTACGCAGCGCCGTATTACGCCGGTGGCCGCATCGTGTTCTACAGCGAGCAGATCCTCGGCGCCACGCCGGTTCCGACGACGCTCGACGAGTACGTCGCCACGGGCAAGGCGCTGAAGACCGACACCCGCTCGGGCATCTGGGCACCGGGTCGCGACTGGTACAACGCGCTTCCCTACGTCTGGGCTCACGACGGCTTCATCGCCGAGCAGGATGGCGACGAGTGGAAGGCCGGCTTCTCGAGCGAAGGCGGCATCGAGGGCCTGACTCAGCTGCAGGACGTCTACCTGAACGCGTCGAACGCGGCCAAGGACGGCGACGAGACCGACCCGCAGGTTCCCTTCTGCGCCGGTGAAGACGTCTTCCTCTCGGCTCCCGCGTGGGTGCAGTGGTCGATCACGGCTCCGGCCGACGCCGAGGCGCCGGGCTGCCCCGACACCTTCGGCTCCGACCTGCGCGCCTTCGCGCTGCCGGGTCTCGAGGCTGGCGAGACCGCTCCGATCTTCGCCGGCGGCTCGAACATCGCCGTCGCGACGAAGAGCGCCAACCCCGAGCAGGCTCGCGCCGCGCTCGACATCATGGCGGGCGAGGGCTACCAGACCCTTCTCGCCGAGGGCGGACTGACCCCGGGCCTCACGGCGTCGGCGGCTTCGCTGCCCGACACCGAGATCGCGAAGGCCCAGGCCGTCGCGCTCGAGAACTCGAAGGTGACCCCGACCACCCCGAAGTGGGCCGAGGTCGAGGCTGCGCAGATCATCCAGGAGGCGCTCGTGAAGATCGCCCAGGGTGGCGACGTCGCGGCGATCGCCGCCGACCTCGACGCGCAGATCGAGGAGATCCTCAACAGCTAGCCTGTTGAGCCCCTGCGCGGGGGGCGGAGTCCCACACAGCTCCGCCCCCCGTCCCACGTCATTCCTCCGGCCCGCCGCCGATGCCGCGCCCGAGACGTACCATCAGTCAAAACCGCGATCCCCCCGCGACACATTCGAGGAGCAGCCATGAGCGCAACCCTCACCGAGCCTGACGCATCGCCGCGCACGCCGAGCACCAAGCCACCCCGTCCCCCCAAGGGTTCCCCCGCAGGTCCCCGCAAGAAGAAGCCGCTGCCCTGGGCCCCCTGGCTGCTGCTCGCCCCGAGTATCGCGCTGCTCGTCGTCATGGTCGTCTACCCGACGATCGTGATGTTCGTGAACTCCTTCACGAACCTCGAGATCAAGAACAAGATGCTCGGCACGTCGCCCGACTTCGTGGGATTCGACAACTACATCGAGATCTTCACGAAGTCCGACTTCCCGGCGGTGCTCGCCCGCAGCCTCGGGCTCATGGTCGTGCTGACCGTGCTCATCGTCACCATCGGCATGCTCATCGCACTGCTCATGACGAAGCTCGGGAAGGCCTGGCGCCTCGCCGTCTCGGTCGGCCTGCTGCTGGCATGGGCGATGCCGCCGCTCTCGGCGACCGTCGTCTGGGGCTGGATCTTCGACACCGACTACGGCCTCGTCAACTGGGCCCTCAACACGATCACCGACAGCCAGGACTTCCGGGGCCACTCGTGGCTCATCAACCCGTGGTCGTTCATGATGGTGCTCGTCATCATCGTCGTGTGGCAGAGCCTGCCGTTCGCGGCGATCACGTTCTACGCCGGTCTCGGCCAGGTGCCCGACGAAGTGCTCGAGGCGTCCGCGCTCGACGGCGCGGGCCCGTGGCAGCGCTTCCGGCTCATCGTGATGCCGTACATGCGCAACGTGCTCACGGCCGTGATCGTGCTCGAGACGATCTGGAACCTCCGCATCTTCACGCAGGTCTATGCGCTGCAACAGCAGGGCGGTCTCGCGAGCGAGACCAACATCCTGCCCACCTACCTGTTCCGTCAAGGGCTCGGCGAGTTCGGCGTCACCGCCGCGATCGGCGTGTTCATGGTGGTCCTGCTCATGGGCATCTCCTACTTCAACGTCCGCAATTCCCTGAAGGAGGAGGAGCTGTGAGCACGCAGATCACCCCCGCCGTCCAAGTCGCCGAGCAGCCCACCCGCACCGACCTCGGCACGATCGACAAGCGAGCGCTGCGCGGGCGCCGTGGCAGCGGCAAGCAGCGTGTCGGACGCCTCGGATTCAACACCCTCGGCGCGGTCGTCGTGCTCTTCTCGATCTTCCCGGTCTACTGGATGGTGAACATGTCGTTCACCCCGCCGAACCAGATCATCAGCCGCAACCCGAGCTTCCTGCCCTTCGACTTCACGTGGAAGAACTACGTCACCGCGTGGACCCGTGAGGCGGCGCCCGGTCAGACCGACTTCCCGCACGCGCTCATGTCGAGCCTCGGGGTCGCCCTCGCGGTCGTCGTGGTCTGCGCGATCTTCGCCTTCCTCGCATCGATCGCGATCGCGCGCTTCGCCTTCCGCGGCCGCATCGTCTTCATCGTCAGCGTGCTCGTCGTGCAGATGGTGCCGGGCGAGGCCATGATGTTCACGATCTACAACATGATCGACGACTGGCGTCTCATGAACACGCTCGTCGGCCTGTTCATCGTGCACCTCGCCGGCGTCGTGCCGTTCACGATCTGGATGCTCCGCGGCTTCGTCAACGGCGTTCCCGTCGAGCTCGAGGAAGCCGCGATGATCGACGGCTGCACGAAGGCGCAGGCGTTCTGGCGGGTCACCTTCCCGCTGCTCGCGCCCGGTCTCGTCTCCACGGGCATCTTCGCCTTCATCCAGAGCTGGAACGAGTTCCTGATGGCGCTCCTCCTGCTCAAGGGCTACAACCTCACCCTGCCGCCGTGGCTGAACTCCTTCCAGTCGGCGACCGAGGCGACCAACTGGGGTGCGGTCATGGCCGGATCCACCCTCCTCACGCTGCCCGTCGTGATCTTCTTCCTGTTCGTGCAGCGTCGGATGGTCGGCGGACTCGTGAGCGGAGCGGTCAAGGGATGACCGGCACCGATTCGACCGGCGCGGGCACCGACCTCCGCCGGGACATCCTCACGACGTTGCTTCCGGGCTTCGACGGGCCGCAGGCGCCGGAGTGGGTGCTCGGGCTCCTCCGCGACGGGCTCGGCGGTGTCTGCCTCTTCGGGTCGAACGTCGAGACCCCCGAGCAGCTCCGCGCCCTGAACGCCGCACTCCGCGAGGCGAACCCGCTCGCCGTGATCGCGATCGACGAGGAGGGCGGCGACGTCACCCGGCTGTTCTACGACCGCGGCGCGCCGTTCCCCGGCAATGCCGTGCTCGGCCGCATCGACGACCTGGAGCTGACGGCTCGAGTCGCACGGGCCGTCGGCGAGGCGCTCGCCGCGACCGGATGCACCGTGACCTTCGCTCCCGACGTCGACGTGAACGCGAACCCCGACAATCCGGTCATCGGCGTGCGCAGCTTCGGCGCCGACCCCGAGCTCGTCGCCCGGCACTCGGCCGTGTGGACCACGGCGCTGCAGGAGACGGGCGTCGCCGCCAGCGCCAAGCACTTCCCGGGGCACGGCGACACCGCGACCGACTCGCATCTCGCGCTGCCCGTCGTCGACGTGCCGCTCGCGACCCTGCGCGAACGCGAGCTCGTGCCGTTCCGGGCCGCGATCGCGGCCGGCAGCCGCACGATCATGACCTCCCACATCCTGATTCCCGAGCTCGATCCCGAGAACCCGGCCACCCTCTCCCCGCAGATCCTCAACAGCCTGCTCCGCGGGGAGCTGGGGTTCGACGGCGTCATCGTCACCGACGCCCTCGACATGAAGGGGGCGAGCGGCGTGCACGGCATACCCGAAGCTGCTGTGCGCGCCCTCGCCGCCGGTTGCGACCTGCTCTGCATCGGTTCCGACAATTCGGCCGACGAGATGGCCGAGATCGTCGCGGCCGTCGAGACCGCGATCGCGACCGGCCGGCTCCCCGAGGAGCGCGTGCGCGAATCGGCGGCGCGGGTGCGCGCGCTCGCGGCCGGCTCGGTGCCGGTTCCTGCCGGGACGGCGCTGCCCGCGTCGATCGAGCCGCAACACGACGCCGAGGAGATCGGCCGGGTCATCGGCGCGTTCGAGGTGACGGATGTCGCGCGCGAGCGCCTCGCCCGGTCGCCTCGGGTCGGAACCGTCGTGCGCGTCGACACCGTCGCGAACATCGCCGTCGGTGTCGCTCCCTGGGGACCCTTCGCCGCAGAAGACGTCGCCGCGAGCCCGTCGTGGCTCGGCGACGCCGTGACGGTCCCGGTGTCGGCGGAGCACGGGCTCGTCGATCCGGCCGGGCTCGAGGGCACCGTGCTCGTCGTGGGCAAGGACCTGCACCGGCACGCGTTCGCCCGAGCGGCGATCGAGGCGCTGCGCGCCGTGCGCGACGATGTCGTGACGATCGACATGGGCTGGCCGTCGAACGATCGGGCCTACGCCGACGTGTCGACCTTCGGCGCATCGCGTCTCCTCGGCGAGGCGGTCATCGAGTTCGTCGACGACGCGCTCAGGGCTGCGGTGGCGACGCCGTGAGGCTCGGCATCGACATCGGAGGCACGAAGACGGCCGCGGTGGCGATCGATGCCGACGGAGAACTCAGCGACCAGGTGCGCATGCCCACGGGCTTCGGCGCCGAGGCGGTCGTCGCGACCGCCCTCCGCACCGTCGAGCGGATGAGCGAGGTCGCCGGGGTCCGCGCCGCGTCGTTCACCTCGATCGGCATCGGCATCCCCGGAGCCGTCGACAGCGCGACGGGTCGCGTAGAGCACGCGGTGAACCTCGGACTCGAGGGACTCGACCTCGGTCGCCGTCTCTCCGATCGCCTCGGCGTCGAGGTGCGCGTCGAGAACGACGTCAAGGCCGCGGCGTTGGGCGCCCACCACCTGCTGGGCTCGACCGGCGGCGGCGGCGGCGCTGCTGTGACGGGCGAACGCCGGACGACGTCGATGGCGTACCTGAACCTCGGCACCGGACTCGCCGCCGGCGTCGTGCTCGACGGGCGACTGCTCCGGGGCGGCCACGGCGTCGCCGGCGAGATCGGCCACATCCCGATCGACCCCGCCGGCGTCCTGTGCGGGTGCGGCCAGCGCGGATGCCTCGAGACCGTGGCGTCGGGCCTCGCGATCGCACGCACCTGGCCAACGGCATCCGAGCATCCGGCCCGCGAGCTCTTCGACGCGGCAGACGCCGGCGACGCGCGGGCCGTCGCGGTCCGCGAGGAGTTCTTCGCCGGGGTCGCGACGGCGGTCCGGCTGCTGGTCCTGACCGTCGACGTCGACGCCGTGGTGATCGGCGGCGGGCTCGCCGCGCTCGGCGAACCGCTCCTCGTCGGTATACGCCGTATCCTGAATCGGTGGGCGGCCGACTCGGCCTTCCTCGCATCGATCGACCTCGCCACTCGTGTGCAGGTCGTCCCACCCGGATTCCCAGCGGCCGCCGTCGGCGCCGCCCTCGTAGGAGAACACCCATGGCTGAAGTCGTCGTCGTAGAGAACGAAGACGCCGCAGGCGCACTCGTGGCCGACACGATCGTCTCGCTCATCCGCTCGAAGCCCGATGTCGTCCTCGGTCTCGCGACCGGCTCGACGCCGCTCGCGAGCTATCGGGCACTGGCGCGTCGCATCGCCGGCGACGCGATCGACGTGCGGGGCGTGCGCGGATTCGCGCTCGACGAGTACGTCGGACTGCCTGCCGGGCACCCCGAGAGCTACCGCGCGGTCATCGCGCGCGAGGTCGTCGAGCCGCTCGGCCTGACCCCCGAGCTCGTGCGCGTGCCGAACGGCGATCCCGCCTCGATCGAGCACGCAGGGGCCGACTACGAGGCGGCCATCACAGCGGCAGGCGGTGTCGACCTGCAGATCCTCGGTATCGGACGCACGGGGCACATCGGATTCAACGAGCCGGGCTCCTCGCTGGCCTCGCACACTCGCGTCAAGACCCTCACCGAAGCGACGCGTCAGGACAACGCCCGCTTCTTCGATTCGCCCGAGGACGTGCCGATGCACTGCATCACGCAGGGCATCGGAACGATCCTCCGCGCTCGTCATCTCGTGCTGCTCGCGTTCGGTTCCGCGAAGGCCCACGCCGTGGCAGCCGCCGTCGAGGGCCCCGTGTCGGCCAGCCAGCCGGGCTCGGCGATCCAGCTGCACCCGCACACGACGGTCATCGTCGACGAGGCCGCTGCGGCCGAGCTCGAGAACCTCGACTACTACCGGCACGCGTGGGCGAACAAGCCCGCGTGGCAGGGCATCTGAGCCGGTCGACACCCAAGGGGTGAGCGGATGCCGCGGCATCCGCTCACCCCTTCGTCGTCGGTGGGGGAGTGAGGACTCGTCGTCGTGGTTCAGTGGGGGAGGAGCTGTCTGACGCTCGCGAAGTAGGACTCGTCGTCGAAGTCGGGGAAGATCTGCCGCTGGATCATGAAGCCCTGTCCGAGCGCCAGCATGATCGGCACGAGCCGGGCGATCGTGGCGTCGATGTCGTCGCCGGCGTGCTCGGGGTGCGCCTCGAACCACGGGCGGACGGATGCGCCGAACGCCTCCGGCACGAAGGCGAGCGGCGCCCCGATGCTCTCGAGGATCACGGGGTCGGCGGCGGCGTCGGCCCAGAGCTGCACGAGCAGCCGGGTGTCGAAGGAGTCGCGCATGCCACGGAGGATCGTGGTGACGACCTCGCCGGGGGTGAGGAGACGGCCGTCTGCCTGCTGCGCCTCGACCTCGAGGCGTCGGCTCTGCAGGGTGCGAGCCGCGACGGCGGCGAACAGCTCCTTCTTGCCGGCGAAGTGGCCGTAGATGGCGCCCGCCGACAGGCCTGTCTCCGCGATGACGTCGGCCATCGAGGTGCCCTGGAACCCCTTCGCCGAGAAGGCGCGGAGAGCGGCGTCGATGATCTCGTCGCGACGGGCCTCGCGGTACGCGGCGGTGACCTTCGGCATGCTCGGCTTCTCCGTCGATGAGCGGGTGATCGTTCTTGACAAGCCTAGACGGCACGCGCAAGATTATAAAGAACGAACATTCGTTTTTCTTCGGAGGAGAGCATGACCAGCCACCCGGATGCCGCCAGCCGGCACACCCCCATCGGTCGCGTCATCGGCATCGCGCTCGCGCTCGCCGCGGTGGTCGCGGTCATCGTGCTCGCGTTCTCGTGGCCGTCGGTGACGGCCGATGCGAAG
The DNA here is from genome assembly GCF_042262385.1 of Agromyces sp. NPDC056389. NCBI lineage: Bacteria > Bacillati > Actinomycetota > Actinomycetes > Micrococcales > Microbacteriaceae > Agromyces > Agromyces sp. NPDC056389. The sequence continues at coordinate 1,253,172 of NZ_JBHJPN010000001.1, read as the reverse complement.
AACCTGCCGATCGCGATCACGGGACCCGCCGAGGCGATCTCGGCGGTCGAGGCCACGGTCGACGAGCAGTCGCCCGGCGCCATCGAGTTCGACGCGGTCGACGATCGGGATGCCGCCGTCGCCGCGATGGAATCCCGTGAGGTGTACGGCGCCATCGTGCTCGGGGCGGAGCCCGAGGTGCTCACCTCCTCGGCGTCGAGCCTCGTGGTCGCTCAGCTGCTCAGCGGCATCGCGAGCGGGCTCGAAGAGGGGGTCAATGCCCAGGCCGCAGCTGCCGCGGCCGCCGCCGGCGCCCCCACGGCTCCGCCGCACATCGAGGTCGTCGTCACCGACGTCGTGCCACTCTCCGACACCGACCCGCGGGGCACCGGGCTCACCGCGGCGCTCTTCCCGCTCGTGCTCGGCGGCATGCTCGGCGGCATCGCGATCTCGTTCGCCGTCATCGGCGCGATGCGTCGGGTGTTCGCGGTGGTGCTCTACTCGACCGCGGGCGGGCTCGTGCTCGCCGGCATCCTGCAGGGCTGGTTCGGGGCGCTGCAGGGCGACTACGTGCTGAACGCCGCCGCCATCGCGCTCGCGCTCGCGGCGATCGCCGCACCGATCACCGGGTTCGTGGCGCTCATCGGGCGGGCCGGCATCGCCGTCGGCCCGGTGGTCATGCTGCTGTTCGCCAACCCGATCTCGGGCGCCGCGGTGCCGAAGGAGTTCTACCCGGCACCCTGGGGCGACATCGGCCAGTGGTTCCCGCCGGGGGCGGCGGCGACCCTCGTGCGGGAGCTCTCGTACTTCCCGTCGGCCGACATGACCTTCCCGTGGCTCGTGCTCGGGGCGTGGGCCGTCGGCGGACTGCTGCTCTCGGTCGTCGGACACCTCCGCACCGCGGGCGGCGCGGAGTCCGACGCCGAGGCGGCCGCCGCGGTCTGAGTCGCGGGCGGCGAGGGCGGCCCCGCTCGTGCCGGGTCGCCGTGGGTCAGCCCGCGAGCTCCTTGCGGCCGTTGATGATGCCGCTCACGGCCGCGACGACCGCGAAGACGACGGCGACGATGGGCTGGCCGAGGGTCCACCACCCGATCGCGGCGGCCGAGAAGACGGCGATCTCCACGATCGCCTTGCCGAACGCATCGACGCGGAAGACCGCCTTCGGCGACACGAAGAGCGCCCACGCGAGGATCGCGAGGAGTGGCGCGCCGATGCCGATGGCGACGCCCGGCCACGGCAGCGGGAAGGCCAGGAAGCCCCAGACGCCGAGCGACACGAACGCGAAGAGTTCGAGGAAGAACCGCAGGATGTCGTTCGGTCCGATCTTCGGCTGCTGCTCGTGCTGTTGTGCGTCGCTCACAACCCTCGAGTCTACCCGCGACCTCAGCGGAAGATGATCGTGCGGACGCCGTCGAGGAGCACCCGGCGCTCGGCGAACCACTTGACCGCCTGGCTGAGGGTGCGGCTCTCCTCATCCTGACCGATCGCGACGAGTTCGCCCGGGCTGCGCGAATGGTCGACGCGCACGACGTTCTGCTCGATGATCGGCCCCTCGTCGAGGTCGCTCGTCACGAAGTGCGCGGTCGCGCCGATGAGCTTCACGCCGCGCGAGTGCGCCTGCCGGTACGGGTTCGCGCCCTTGAAACCGGGCAGGAACGAGTGGTGGATGTTGATGCACCGGCCCTCGAGGGCTGCGCAGAGCTCAGGGGAGAGGATCTGCATGTACCGGGCGAGCACGACGAGCTCGATGTCGTGCTCGTCGACGGCGTCGAGCACTCGACCTTCGAAGGCGGCCTTCGACGCGGTATCGGTCACCGCGAGGGATTCGAACGGCACACCGTAGAAGTCGACGAGGTCGCGCAGCGTGCCGTGGTTCGAGAGCACGAGCGGGATCTCGACGGGCAGTTGCCCGGCGCGCTGTCGGAAGAGCAGGTCGTTCACGCAGTGGCCGGCGGTCGAGGCGAGCACGAGGGTGCGCAGCGGCCGGCCGACCTCGTCGAGGTGCCACTGCATGTTCCACCGCTCGGTCACCGGTGCGAGCGCCGCCTCGAACTCGTCCCGGCCCGCCGAAGACTTGACCTGCAGGCGCATGAAGAAGTTGCCGGTGTCGATACTCGCGAACTGCTGGCTCTCGGTGATGTTGCCGCGTGCCGCCACGATCGCTCCGCTGATGGCGTGCACGATGCCGGGGCCGTCGGTGCAGCTGAGCGTGACGACCCAGTGGTGGAGGTGTTCGGGGGCGGCGCCTGGGACGTGCTCGGTCATCCCGCCAGACTAGCGGGGTCGGGCGCAGGGGCGGTCGCGGATGAGGCCTCGGCAGTCCACCAGCGGATGTCCGCCGGAGCGGACGGGCCGAACCGGCCGCCGCTCGTGTACCGCACCGTGTATTCGACACTGCGGTCGACCTCGTACACCCCGGGGAGTGTCAGGCCACCGGTCGCATCGAGCACCTCGCGTCGGCGCTCCTCGCCGTCGCCGAGCACCTGGACGGTGGCGTCGGCCTTACCGGCGAACGAGACGCGCCAGCCCCACCAGCCGCCGTTCCAGACGGGCCGCAGCTGCATGGACGGGCTCGACAGGACGACCTCGATCGGCGCGCTCGGTTCGGATCGGTTGCCGGCCACGTCGGTCTGGGTGACGGAGAGCAGGTGGGTGCCGGCCGGAAGGCCCGAGTACACGAGGGTCCAATTGCCGGACTCGTCTGCCAGGGCGTCGGGCGCCGTCGCTTCGGATGCCGCGGCCGCCGCCGCGGGCGACTGCACCGAGACGAAGATGCTCGCGCCGGGCTCGGCCGTTCCCGACAGGATGGGGTCGACGAGACCGCCGGACGTGTCGGCCGGCATCGCCACGGGGGGCAGCGCCTCAGCGTCGACGGGTTCGGGTTCGGGTTCCGGTTCGGGGTCGGGCTTCGGAGCCGGAGGCGTCGGGGCCGGAGCGGGGCTCGGCGCGACGACTGGAACCTCGGGCTCGGCCGACTCCTCGACGGAATCGGGGGCCGGCTCGACCACGGGGATCGGGGGCGCTGGATCGGGCTGAGTCGTCGTCGGGGACTCATCGGTCGTGTTCGCAACCTCGGGATCCGAGGGCGCCGCAGCGACGACGGCCTGCGGCGCAGGCTCTGCCGGATTCACGATGCCCGGCACGATGATCACGGCGGCGACGGCCGCGGCGGCGACGAGCGCTCCGGCCCCGACTCCGATCACGAGGCCGGAGCCGCCGAGGGCGCCGAGCCCCGTTGCGGAGGCAGCGCCCCCGGCAGCGCCTGCGGTGCCGGCACCGCCTGCGCTCGCGCCAGCGGTGGAGCTCGCTCCAGCGGCCGAACCGGCGGCGCTCGATGCACCGGCGGTGTGGCCGATGATGACGGCGGGCATCGCGGCGGCGCCCATCGCGACCTCGGCGACCGGCGCACCCTGCGAGAGCCAGGCCGAGTACGCCGTCGCGCCGCCGATTCCGGCGGTGAGCGGCAGCAGCACGAGCGCGAGCCGGGAGCCGACCTCGCGCGCCTCGGCGGCGACGATCGTGCAGCGGGCGCAGTCGTCGAGGTGTGCTTCGAGGCGCGTGGTCTCACGGGCGCGGAGCTTGCCCCGGGTGTACGTGCCGAGTCGGTCGATGCTCCACTGGCACTCGGGCGCATTGGCGGGGTTGCGCAGGTGCACGCGGATCCACGACTGGCGAAGGCCCTCGCGTGCACGGTAGGCGAGCGCCGCCGTGCTGTTGGCGCTCATGCCGAGGAGCGGTGCGATCTGCTGCGGGGTCATGTTCTCGACCTCGGAGTACCAGAGCACCTCCTGCCACCGGGTCGGCAGGGCGCGGAAGGCCTGCGCGGTGGCGCTGCGATCGAGCGCATCGAGGGTGGCGGACTCGCTCGTCGCGGGGTCCTCGAACGACTCGAGCGTCTCGAGCGTCGTCTCGTGGCGTGCACGGCCCCACCCGGCAGCGGTGTTGCGGATCGTCGTGAAGAGGTACGGGCGGAAGGCGCCGGTTGGCCCGCCGCCGGCCAGGATCGCGCTGTAGATCTTCGTGAACGACTCGGCCACGAGGTCGTCGGGGTCGAGCGAGCTGTACGACCGCGCGACGGTGCGCGCCGAGGCGGCGTGTCGCTCCCACAGCTCGGCGTACGCGGAGCCGTCGCCCTTGCGCGTGCGCTCGATGAGCGCGGCGTCGGCCGATCGGTCGGTGCGCAGCGGCGGCACGACGGCTCCTTCGGGTAACAGGTGGACGAGCAGGTCTTGAACGGGCCCACCGAAGAGACGCGTCGAGGGGGCGATCATGACGCGGGAGATTCGGGTGCCCCTATTCCAGCAGAAATCCCTGAGAAACGGGTGCGGAAAAGAATCTCCGGAGGTCGCGTCATAAATGCGCCGTACCGACGTCTCTCAGGTGGAAGGCACCCAACCGCCTTCCGAACAACCGCCGTCTCAGGCGACCCGAACCCCCGAGACGGATGCCGGCCCGGCCGGCGAATGAGCGGAGTGCATCGGGGGAAACGATGCGCTCCACTCGAACGGGCGAGGGTCTCGGAGGCGAAGGGGAACACGCCTCCGGGCCCCGTCTCGAACCCGCAGCCCATCATGCGCGCGCCGGTGCAGATGCGGCCAGGCGCGTGCCGGTGCGGATCAGGCCAGGCGCGCGCCGGCACCCCAGACGGCCTGCACGCCGAGATCCGCGTCGAGGAGCACCGCGTCCGCCGCGAACCCGGCGTCGAGTCGACCGAGATCGCCGGCTCGGCCGATCGCGGCGGCCGGCGTCACGGTGAGCGCACCGACCGCCTCGTCGAGCGGGATGCCGCAGTCGAGGACCGCGCGGCGGAGCGCGTCGTCCTGCGTGAGCGTCGAACCGGCGATGGAGCCCCCCTCGCGGAGGCGTGCGACGCCGTCGGTGACGACGACCTCGAGCGACCCCAGCACGTAGACGCCGTCGGCGGATCCCGTCGCCGCCATCGCGTCGGTGATGAGCGCGACGCGGCCCGGTGCGCCGGCGAAGGCGAGCTTGACGACATCGCTGTGCACGTGCACGCCGTCGTTGATGATCTCGAGGGTGACGTGATCGGCGCGCATCGCCGCCACCACGGGGCCGGGAGCACGGTGGTGGATGCCGCGCATGCCGTTGAACGCATGGGTGAGGATCGAGGCACCGGCGTCGAAGGCCGCGAGCGCGGTCTCGAAATCGGCTCCCGTGTGACCGACGGCCACCCGCACGTCGGCGGCGACGAACCGCGCGATCGCCTCGAGCGCGCCGTCGTGCTCCGGGGCGATCGTGATCTGCCGCAGCGTACCGGCCGCGGCATCGAGCAGCAGTTCGACGGATGCCTCGTCGGCACCGCGCAGCAGGCCGGGGTCGTGGGCTCCGCGGAACTCGGTGTCGAGGAAGGGGCCTTCGAGATGAGCGCCGAGCACGCGCGGGTCCCGTTCGGCGAACCGGGCGATCGTCGAGAGATCGTGGGCCAGTCGGTCGATCGACGAGGTCACGAGCGAGAGCACGGAACGCGTCGTGCCGTGGGCGTTGTGCACCGCGAGCACCTGCTCGATCGCCGCGTCGCCCTCGTCGGCGGCCGCGCCGCCGGCGCCGTGGCAGTGGACGTCGATGAATCCGGGGGTCAGGAAGCCCCCCGCGGCATCCGTCACCGTCGCCGACTCGACCGCGAGCCCGTCGCGCCAGCCGTCGCCGATGCCGCGCGCGGTCACCTGGTCGCCGTCGAACCGCACCCACGCGTCGGTGACGGTGTCGGCGCCGCTCACGAGGCGCGCGGAGTGGATGACGACGGGTGGAGTGCTCACCTAAGCAACGATAACGTCGTAGCCCGCGTCGGACAGCCGCTCGAGCTGCTCCTGTGTGGCTCCGGCGTCGGTGATGACGGTCGAGAACAGGCGCCGCGGCCCGATCGCCGCGAACGCCCGCTTGTCGATCTTCGACGAGTCGGCCACCAGCACCGCCTGCGTGGCGCGCGCGGCCATGAGCGCGTTGACCGCGGCCTCGCGTTCGTCGTGCGAGGTCGGTCCGACGACGGGGTCGATGCCGTTGACGCCGATGAACGCGAGGTCGAGCGTGATGCTGCCGAGCACGGCGTCGGTGTAGGCGCCGACGAGCTCGTAGGAGCGCGCGTGCACGACTCCCCCCGTCACGACGGTCTTGATCTGCGGGCGCATCGCGAGCTGCATGGCGATGTTGATCGCGTTCGTGACGACGGTCAGGCTCGGGTCGGGCGCCGGCTCCATGATGTCGGCGCGCGACATGAGGGCGTCGGCGATCGCGGTCGACGTCGTGCCGCCGCAGAGGCCGATGACGGCGCCGCGCGGCACGAGCGCGCTCGCCGCATGGGCGATCGCCGCCTTCGCGTTCGGGTTCTGCTGGTTCTTGTACCGGATCGGCAGGTCATAGGCGACCGAGTGCGCGACGGCCCCGCCGCGCGTGCGGGTCAGCAGCTGCTGACGGGCGAGGGCGTCGAGGTCGCGCCGCGCCGTCGCCGGCGACACCTCGAGGCGGTCGACGATCTGGTCGACGTCGACCTGACCGCCCTCGGCGAGGAGATCGAGGACGGCGCTCAACCTTTCGGCACGATTCATCCGTTGGGGTCCTTCCCGGCGAACAGGCGGAGGAGGCGGGCCGCCTCTGCTTCGATGGCGTCGCGCCCGGCGGCGAGGTACTTGCGCGAGTCTACGACCGTCGGATGCTCGTCGAGGAACCGACGGATCGCACCGGTGAACTGCGCGTTCAGGTGGGTCGAGACGTTGATCTTGACGAGCCCGGCGCGGATGCCCGCGACGATCGTCTCATCGGGCACGCCCGACGACCCGTGCAGCACGAGGGGAACGGGCACCGCCGCGCGGAGGCGGGCGATGAGCTCGAGATCGAGCGGCGCGACGCGTTCGGTCATCGCGTGCGACGATCCGACCGCGACGGCGAGGGCTTCGACACCGGTCTCGGCCACGAACTGCGCGGCCTCGGCCGGGTCGGTGCGAACGCCGGGGGCGTGTGCGCCGTCCTTCCCGCCGATCTCGCCGAGCTCGGCCTCGACGAGCACGCCGGTCGTCGAGGCATGCGCGACGACCCTGCGTGTCGTCTCGACGTTGTCGGCGAAGTCGAGCTTGGCGCCGTCGTACATGACCGAACCGAAGCCGTGGTCGATCGCGAGCAGCGCGAGCGCCGGGTCCTCGGCGTGGTCGAGGTGCAGCGCGACGGCGGCGCTCGAGGCTTCGGCGACGGCGAGGGTGGCGCGGGCGATCGGTTCGAAGCCGCCGTGATAGCGGATCGCGTTCTCGGAGATCTGCAGGATGACGGGCAATCCGGTCGACTCCGCCGCGCGCACGAGGGCCTCGGCGGTCTCGAGGTGCAGCACGTTGAACGCGCCGACGGCGCGTCCGGCTGCGACGGCGTCGGTGAGGATGGCGCGAGTGGGAGTGAGGGTCATGCTGTCGCTTCCGGGTCGGAGGGTCCGGCGCTGCCGGTGCTGGTCGTGGTCACGACGACCTCGAGTTCGAGGGCGGTGTGCTCGGGCGAGAGGTCGCCCGCCAGGGGCATGAGCACCGCCGAGGCCGACCAGGCGGTGGCCCGGCGTGCGAGCCGGGCGCGCGCGTCGGCCGAGGCCGCGGTGTCGGCGGCGAGGTCCGGCGTCTCGGCGAGTGCCGCCGCGATCGCCGCCACCGCGGCATCTCCCGCGCCGGTCGCGTTGCCGTGCAGCCTGCGCGGCAAGCGGGCCCGGACCTGGTCAGGGGCATCCGACGACACGATCATGAGGCCCTCGGAGCCGAGCGAGGCGACGACGATGGCCGCGCCGAGGTCGAGCAGGGCGCGGGCTCCGGCGGCGGGGTCCTCGAGGCCGGTCGCCGCGCCGAGCTCCTCGGCATTGGGCTTCAGTGCCGAGGCTCCGGCGCGAGCGGCCGCGAGCAGGCCGGGCCCACTCGTGTCGATGATCACGGGCACGCCGGCATCGACGAGCGAGCCGACGAGCGAGGCCAGCTCGGCGGGACCGAACCCGTCGGGCAGGCTTCCGCAGATCGCGACGGCGTCGGCGCCGCGGCCGAGTTCGAGCGCGCTCGTCGTGAGGGCCTCGACATCGAGTGGTGCGAGCGCGGCGCCGCGTTCGTTCAGCACGCTCGTCTCCCCGGTCGCCTCGTCGACGAGGGCGATGCTGCGCCTCGTCGCCCCGGTCACGGGGATCAGGCGATGCGGGATGCCGCTCGAGGCGAGTTCCGCCGCGAACTCGTCGCCGACCGCGCCTCCGACGGTCGTGAGCGCGAGCACGTCGTGCCCCTCGGCGTGGAGCACGCGAGCGACGTTCAGTCCCTTGCCGCCCGCACGAGCGGCGCCGGCGTCGACCCGGTGCGTCTCACCCGGCTGCAGGCGATCGACGTGCCACGTCAGGTCGAGTGCCGGGTTCGGCGTCACGGCGAGGATCACGCGGCACCGCCCTCGCGTCGCGCAGCGGCGAGGTCGCGGGCCGCGAGCGCCGTGCCGAGGAGGCCCGCGTCATCGCCGAGTTCGGCGTGCACGAGTGCCGGTCGGCGGTGGAAGCTGAGCAGGGCGTCGAGGCGCGCCCCGAGCGGGCCGAAGAGGGCGGGGCCGGCCTGGGCGAGCCCGCCGCCGATCACGACGGCCTCGGGCGCGAGGATCGCGACGAGTCTCGCGATCGCCTCCGCGAGCGCCTCGACGGCGTCGTCCCACACCCGGCGTGCGAGCGGATCGCCCGCGGTGGCGGCATCGAGCACTTCGCGCGCCCCGCCGACCGGTGTGCCCGACGCGGCGGAGTACCGACGGGCGATCGCGCCGGCCGACGCGATGGTCTCGAGGCAACCGATCGCGCCGCAGGGGCAGCGCTCGCCGAGCGGGTCGGCGAGCGAATGACCGATCTCGCCGGCGAATCCGCCGCCCGCGTACGGGCGGTCGCCGAGCACGAGCGCGCTCGCGATGCCCGTGCCGATCGCGAGCACGACGACATCGCCGTAGCCGCGCGCCGCCCCGAGCCGGTGCTCGGCATCGCCCGCGGCCCGCACGTCGTGGCCGAATGCCACGGGCAGGTCGAGGGCGGCTTCGGCGAGTGAGCGGATCGGGGCGTCGCGCCAGCCGAGGTTCGAGGCGAACATGCCGACGCCGGCGCGCTCGTCGACCAGCCCGGGCACGCTGACGCCCGCGGCCACCGGAACGACGCCGGGAGCTGCGGCGAGATGCTCGCGGGCGAGCACCGCGAGCGAGGCCACGATCGTGCCGGCGGGGTCGGCGGAGTCGAGGGGCGTCGGCGTGCGGCGGAGGCCGAGCACCCGCCCCGACGCGTCGACGAGCGCCGACTTCGTGTCGGTGCCGCCGACATCGAAGGCGAGTACCGCGTCGCCCGGGCCGAGCCGGGTCGCGTCGGGAGAAGGGCGCTCGGTCATCACGCGTCGAGGATGACGGAGCGGGTGAGGTTGCGCGGCGCGTCGGGGTCGAGGCCCTTCGCGCGGGCACGGGCCAGGGCGACCCGCTGGGCGCGCACGAGCTCGGCCATCGGGTCGAGCGCGCCCGCCTCGAAGTGGGCGCCGGTGACGGCGACGTCGCCGGCGAGGCCCTCGGGCGCCTCGCCGAACTGCCAGGTGACACGGCCGGGCGCCGCGATCGCGATCGGGCCGTGGCGGTACTCCATCGACGGGTACGACTCGGTCCACGACTGCGAGGCCTCGCGCATCTTCAGCGCCGCCTCATGCGCGAGGCCGACCGACCAGCCGCGGCCGAGGAAGGTGTACTGCTCGGCGCCCGTCAGTTCAGGGGCGAGCTCTTCGGCCACCGCGCGCTCGGCGTCGGCGATCGCACCGCTCAGGTCTTCGCCGAGCGACGCACGGAAGAGCGCGAGCGCGGTCGTCGCGAACCGGGTCTGCACGACCGACTGCTCGTCGGCGAACGGCAGGAGCACGGCGTCGTCGACGAGGCCGACGAGCGGCGAGGATGCATCGCCGATGACGCCGACGGTGCGCACGCGCCCGCGCAGTCCCTCGACGAGTTGGAGCACCTCGGTGGTCGTCCCCGACCGGGTGAGGGCGACGACGGCGTCGTAGCCGCGATCGACGAAGGCCTCGGACGCCGCGAAGGCGTCGGTCTCGCCGTGGCCGCCGGCCTCGCGCAGCCACGCGTACGACTGCGCGATGAACCAGGACGTGCCGCAGCCGACTACGGCGATGCGCGCACCGCTGGCCGGGAGCAGCGCCTGCTCGGCGCGGAGCGACTCCGCCTTCGCCCAGGTCTCGGGCTGCGAGGCGAGCTCGGCCGCCATGTGCGCGGCAGGGGTGTGTTCGGTGGTCGAATGCTCGGTCAAGACGGCTCCAGACGGGTGTTCGGCGGCCGGCGCACGAGATCGGCGCCGACATGACTACTCATGATTGCAGATGACTGCAATCTGTGTCCAACGATCAGTCAAACGATCGAATGGAGCACTTTCGCTGCACTATCGAATTTGTGAGGGATCTGAACAAAATCTCATAACGAATCAGTTGCACGGCTTGACGGCCGATCCGGATTCGACATAGATTTCGTGCGTCGAGTGAACGAACATGATCGTTTGCACGGCGAAACGTTCAGGAAACAGCACTCCGGCAGAGTCGTCGGGTGCGAGTTCTCGAACACACGCACCGTCGCGCGAGGCTCCATCCGGGCGTTGGTGCACCATCCACCACAGTGAGGAAGCATCCATGAAGAAGTCTCTGCGCCTCGGCACGGCCGTCGCGCTCGCCGCCACGGCGTCGCTCACGCTCGCATCCTGCGGCTTCGGCGGCGGTTCGGGTGAGGAAGCCGGTGGCAAGACCACGCTCGACCTGCTCGTGCCGAGCTACTCCGACAACACCCAGGGCCTCTGGGAAGACGTCATCGAGGGCTTCGAAGCCGAGAACACCGACATCGACGTCAAGCTCGAAGTGCAGTCGTGGGACAACCTCGAGACCGTCATCGCCACGAAGATCCAGGGCGGTGAGGCTCCCGACATCTACAACGGCGGCCCCTTCGCCGGCTTCGCCGCCGACGAACTGCTCTACCCGGCCGAAGACGTCGTCTCGCCCGAGACGTTCAGCGACTTCCAGGACTCGTTCATCGCGAACGCCGAGGTCGACGGCACGGCCTACGCCCTGCCGCTCATCGCCTCGGCTCGCGCGCTGTTCGTGAACAACGCGCTGCTCGAGCAGGCCGGTGTCGCTGCGCCGCCCACCAACTGGGACGAGCTGCTCGACGCCGCCACGAAGGTCTCGGCGCTCGGCGGCGGCATCGCCGGCTACGGCATGCCGCTCGGCTCCGAAGAGGCGCAGGCCGAAGCAGCCGTATGGCTGTGGGGCGGCGGCGGCACGTTCGGTGACGCGACCGAGATCACGGTCGACGACCCGGCGAACCTGCCCGGCGCCGACCAGATCAAGAAGATGATCGACGCGGGCGCCACGCAGGCCGACCCGGGCTCGACCGACCGTTCGCCGCTCATGGACATCTTCATCCAGGGCAAGATCGGCATGCAGGTCGGCCTTCCGCCGACCGTCGGCCAGATCGAGGAGAACAACCCCGAGCTCGACTACTCGATCGTCCCGATCCCCACGAAGGACGGCAGCCCCATGACGGTCGGCGTCATGGACCAGCTCATGGCCTTCCAGAACGACGGCGACAAGCAGGAGGCGATCACCAAGTTCCTCGACTACTACTACACGGCCGACGTCTACGTGCCGTGGGTGCAGACCGAGGGCTTCCTGCCCGTCACCAAGTCGGGTGCCACCGAGCTCTCCTCCGAGGAGGCGCTCGCGCCGTTCCTCGAGGTGCTGCCCGACGCGCAGTTCTACCCGAGCACCAACCCCAAGTGGTCGGCGACGGATGCCGCGTTCAAGGCGCTGTTCGGACAGCTTCAGACGAAGCCCGCGCAGGACGTCCTGACCGAGATCCAGACGCAGGCCGACGCGGGCTGATCCCCGCTCGACCAGCAGTCCGCTTTCGCAACACCCCGGAGGGATCGGTGACCACCGAACCATGAGCACCACATCCGATGCGTCACCGATCCAGGCGGGGGCGGCCGATGGCCGCCCCCGCCCCGGGCGCGGAACCGAAACCCAGGGCCGCGCCGGCGGCCCCCGCCCCGGCGGCCGCGACCTGCTCGCCTCGCTGCCCTGGATCGGGCCCGCCCTGATCCTCATCTTCGGCGTCGTGCTGTTCCCGGCCGTCGTCATGTTCTACAACTCGACCCGCGACATCTCCCAGAGCGGCGTCGACAAGGGCTCGGTCGGCCTCGACAACTACATCGAGGTCTTCAACTTCCCCTACTTCTGGCCGATCTTCGGCCGCACGATCGTGTGGGTCGTCGTGGTCGTCGCCGCGACCGTCGTCATCTCGCTCGGCCTCGCGCAGCTGCTCAACAAGGCCTTCCCGGGGCGGCGCATCGTGCGCCTCGCCGTGATCATCCCCTGGGCGGCGTCCGTGGTCATGACCACGATGGTCGTCTACTACGGCCTCGAACCGTACTTCGGCATCATCAACAAGTTCCTCGTCGACGTCGGCCTCGTCGCCACGCCGGAGGGCTACGGCTGGACCCGCAACCCGGCGACGGCCTTCGCATGGTCGATCGTCGTCGCGATCTTCGTATCGCTGCCGTTCACGACGTACACGATCCTCGCCGGACTCCAGACGGTGCCGGGCGAGGTGCTCGAGGCCGCCAAGATGGACGGCGCCGGACCCGTCCGTACGTACTGGGGCGTCGTACTGCCGCAGCTGCGCAGTGCCATCGCGGTCGCGGTGCTCATCAACATCATCAACGTCTTCAATTCGCTGCCGATCCTGAAGGTGATGACCGGGTCGATCCCGGGCTACGACGCCGACACGATCATGACGATGATCTTCAAGTACATCCAGAACCAGCACAAGGTCGATGTCGCGAGCGCCCTCTCGGTCGTCGCGTTCGTCATCGTCATCGTGATCGTCGCCATCTACGTGCGCGTGGTCAAGCCCATGAAGGAGGTCTGATCGTGGCCGTCACCGCACCCGCGTTCGAGACGATCGCCCCGCCCGCGGCATCCGCTCGCAAGCGCCGTTACACCGAAGATCAGGTGCCGCTCCGCAAGGTGATCGTGCGCATGATCGCGGGCTTCGTCGTGCTCGCGATCTTCGTGCTCCCGTACGTCATCATGTTCTTCGGCTCGGTGAAGACGAAGGCGCAGATCCGCTCGGTCGACCCCACGTACCTCCCGACGGAGTGGCACTGGGAGAACTACATCAACATGTGGTCGACCCCCGAGACGCCGCTGCCGCAGAACCTGATCTCGACGATCGTGATCTCGGTCTTCGCGACCCTGCTCGTGCTGCTCGTCGCGATGCCCGCGGCGTACTACACGGCGCGCTTCAAGTTCCCGGGCCGCATGGTGTTCCTCTTCCTCGTGATCGTCACGCAGATGCTGCAGCCGGCGGTGCTGACCTCGGGCCTGTTCCGCCAGTTCCTCGCGTTCGACATGATCGACACCTGGGCGGCGATGATCTTCATCAACGCCGCGTTCAACCTCTCGTTCGCAGTGTGGATCATGCACTCCTTCTTCGCCGGCATCCCGAAGGAGGTCGACGAGGCCGCGCAGATCGACGGCGCAGGCCGGCTCCGGGTGCTCTTCACGATCAGCCTGCCGCTCGTCTGGCCGGGCATCGTCACGGCGATCGTGTTCACCTTCGTCGCGTGCTGGAACGAATTCGCGGCCTCGCTCGTGATCCTCTCGACCGCGGGCAACCAGCCGCTCTCCGTGGCCCTCACGAAGTTCGTCGGCCAGTACGAGACCTCGTGGCAGTACGTGTTCGGCGTCTCGATCGTCGCGATCGTGCCGGTCGTCATCCTCTTCATGATCATCGAGAAGCGCCTCGTCGGCGGGCTCACCGCCGGCAGCGTCAAGTAACCACCAGAACCAGCGGATGTCGCGGGTGCCGCCTGCCCCGCGACATCCGCTTCACTTCCGAGGAGATCATCGATTCCGAGGAGCGATCGGCGAGATCGAGTCCTCTGAACTGCAGATCTCCGCTCGAACCGCTGAATCGGTCACGAGGCGCTGGGGTCGGTCGTCCACAGCCCGAGGATGTTCCCCTCGGAGTCCTCGAAGTACGCGAACCACCCCATGCCGGGCACCGGAGCGCGCGGGGACACGACGGAGCCGCCGATCTCGGTGATGCGCTCGAGGGAAGCGTCGATGTCGTCGACGTCGACCGTGAGGATCGGGGTCGTCAGCCGTTCGGCACGCTGGAACATCCCGCCGTTGATCGCTCCCGGGGTGAGCGGCTGCCGGGTGGCCTCATCGACCGGTGTGGTGACCACGTTCGTGTAGTCCATGCCGGGGACGAGGTCGAGCGTCCAGTCGAACGCTGCACGGTAGAACGCGCGTGCACGCTCCTGGTCGTCGGCCGGAATCTCGAAATGCACGATGCCTGGCATCTCCGCCTCCTTCGTCGGGGCACGGCACGACCGTGCCTCACGGGAGGATAGACCCGGCGCAACGACGCCGACAGTGGACACGGGACGTGCTGCCCCGATCACTCGACCCAGGGCACCCCGCCGACCGCGCGGTACGCGACGCCGAGCGCGTCGAAGTGGGTGCCGAGCGACGCGAGCCGCGCGTGGAACGACGACTCGTCGCGTGCTCCGCCCTCGGGCGCCGGCGACCACGCGATCTCGGCGATCGCCGTGATGCGCGGGAACACCATGAACTCGAGCTCGGGCACGGTGCCGATCGTCTCGGTCCAGACTGGCGCCTCGACGCCGAGGATGTCGCTCTCGGCGAGGCCCGGCACGATGGCGGTCGGCTCCCAGGAGTAGGCCTCCTCGAGGGTCGTCGGACCGTCGGCCCAGAGCTGGCCGACCTTGCCGCCGAGCGGGCCGTCGGGGTCGTCGGGGTACTTCATGTCTAGGTACGTGACATCGGCGGGGGAGAGGACGACGCTGCCGCCCTGCTCCACGAACGAGGTCGTGAGCTCGGCCGCATCGTCGCGGGGGGTCACGAAGTCCCAGTACTGGCCGACCGTGCCGGCCGGCAGCTCGCGGGACGCTCCCATCTCGTGCCAGCCGATGACGGTCTTGCCGGTCGCGGCTCCGGCCGTCGTGATGCGTCGCACGAGATCGAGGTAGTCGGCCTCCGACGTCGCGAGCGACTCGTCGCCGCCGACGTGCAGCCAGGGGCCGGGCGTGATCGCGGCGACCTCGCCGAGGACGTCGGCGAGGAAGCGGTCGGTGGCCTCGGCGCGCTCGGTCGACGCGCAGAGCGACGAGAAGCCGACCTCGATGCCCTCGTAGGGCTTCGGCGCGACCCCGTCGCAGTTCAGCTCGGGATACGCGCTGAGCGCGGCGTTCGTGTGTCCGGGCAGGTCGATCTCGGGCACGACGGTCACGAATCGCTCCGCGGCGTACTCGACGATGCGCCGGTAGTCGTCCTTCGTGTAGAAGCCGCCGTCGTCGCCGCCCGTCGAGGTCGAGGCGCCGATGCCGGTCAGCTCGGGCCACGCGTCGATCTGCAGTCGCCAGCCCTGGTCGTCGGTGAGATGCAGGTGCAGCACGTTGAGCTTCAGCAGTGCGATGCGGTCGATGTGGTCGAGCACGTCCTCCACCGCGAAGAAGTGGCGGGCCACGTCGAGCATCGAGCCGCGGTAGGCGAAGCGCGGGGCATCGGCGACGGATGCCGCGGGCACGATCCACCCGTCGGCGGGCGCCTTCGAGGCATCCGATCGCTCGATCTCGGCAGGGAAGAGTTGGCGGAGCGACTGCGTGCCCCAGAAGAGGCCGGCCGCGGCGGGCGCCTCGATGCGCACACCGTCGCCGCCGCTCTCGAGCGTGTACGACTCGGCACCCGTGCCGGCCCCGGCGTCGATGACGAGCGCGATGTCGGATGCCGCGGCCTCGCCGCCGACCACGGGCAGGTCGAATCCGGTGGCGATGCGCGCCCGCGCCGCGAACGTCTCGGCGACGGCGGCAGCCTCGCCCTCCGCGACGAAGCGCGAGTCCTCGGTGAGCGTGAACGGTGCACCGCCCGCGAGCTCGAATCCGACGGGGGCCGGGATGATGCCGGTCACGGCGTCTCCGTTCTCTTGCGTGGCGGTGCAGCCGCCGAGGGCGAGCGCAGCGCCGACGAGCGTTGCGGCGGTGAGGCTCGCGGTGATGCGGGTGCGGGTGCGGGTGCGGGTGCGGGTGCGGTTGCGACGTTGCATGCGTCCTCGCTCGGTCGGAGCTGGCAAAGGTAAGGAATCCTAACTCACATCGTGGCACGAATCGTCGCCGTGCGGCAGTGCCGTCGTCGGCGCCGGGCCGCATCCATTGCTAAGCTTCGAGGGTCGCGACTGGCGTTGAGATGGATACCATCGGGGAGCGACTGGCACGGACCGACCGCACGCCTGGGCCGGTACGCATACCTCGGCGCTGGCGCGCGCGAGGCAGCACCCTACGTAGGTCCGTTCGTCATGAAGGAGCCAGTCTTGGCCGAGTCCGTTTTCAATGCGCCGCTTTCCGAAGTCGACCCCGAGATCGCCGAAGTTCTCGAGCTCGAACTCGGTCGCCAGCGCGACTACCTCGAGATGATCGCGAGCGAGAACTTCGTTCCCGTCTCCGTGCTGCAGTCGCAGGGCAGCGTTCTCACCAACAAGTACGCCGAGGGCTACCCCGGTCGCCGCTACTACGGCGGCTGCGAGTACGTCGACGTCGCCGAGTCGCTCGCGATCGAGCGGGCGAAGTCGCTCTTCGGCGCCGAGTACGCCAACGTGCAGCCCCACTCGGGCGCCACCGCCAACGCCGCGGTGCTCTCCGCGATCGCCTCCCCGGGCGACACCATCCTCGGACTCGAGCTCGCGCACGGCGGTCACCTCACGCACGGCATGAAGCTGAACTTCTCGGGCAAGCTCTACAACGCCGTCTCGTACGGCGTCGACCCCGAGACCTTCCTCGTCGACATGAACGTCGTGCGCGACAAGGCTCTCGAGCACAAGCCGCAGGTCATCATCGCCGGCTGGAGCGCCTACCCCCGTCACCTCGACTTCGCCGCGTTCCGCGCGATCGCCGACGAGGTCGGTGCGAAGCTCTGGGTCGACATGGCGCACTTCGCCGGCCTCGTCGCCGCGGGCCTGCACCCGAGCCCCGTTCCCTACGCCGACGTCGTCTCGTCGACCGTGCACAAGACGATCGGCGGCCCCCGCTCGGGCTTCATCGTCTCGCGCGACATGGAGCTCGCGAAGAAGCTCAACTCCAACGTCTTCCCGGGCCAGCAGGGCGGCCCGCTCATGCACGTCATCGCGGCCAAGGCGACGGCGTTCAAGATCGCAGCATCCGAGGAGTTCAAGAACCGTCAGGAGCGCACCATCCGCGGCGCGCAGATCCTCGCGGCCCGCCTCACGGCCGACGACTCGCGTGCGGCGGGCGTCGACGTGCTCACGGGCGGCACCGACGTGCACCTCGTGCTCGCCGACCTCCGCAATTCGAAGATCGACGGCCAGCAGGCCGAAGACCTCCTGCACGCGGCGCTCATCACCGTGAACCGCAACTCGGTGCCGTTCGACCCGCGCCCGCCGATGGTCACCTCCGGCCTCCGCATCGGCACGCCCGCGCTCGCGACCCGCGGCTTCGGCGACGCCGAGTTCACCGAGGTCGCCGACATCATCGCGCTCGCGCTCCAGGGCGAAGCGGATGTCGCGTCGCTCCGTTCGCGCGTCGAGGCCCTCACGGCGGCGTTCCCGCTGTACCCGGGCCTCGCGCAGTAGGGAGAGCAATGACCGCGATCACGCTCGACGGCGTCGCCACCGCGACGGCCGTCAAGACCGAACTCGCCTCGCGCATCCAGCTGCTCAAGGCGCATGGCGTCGTGCCGGGTCTCGGCACGCTCCTCGTGGGCGACGACCCGGGATCGCGGTCGTACGTCGCGGGCAAGCACCGCGACTGCGCCGAGGTGGGCATCGAGTCGATCCGCATCGACCTGCCCGCCTCGGCCACCACGGCCGACGTGCGCGCCGCGATCCGCGACCTGAACGCCGCCTCCGAGGTCACCGGCTACATCGTGCAGCTCCCGCTGCCTGCCGGTCACGACGAGAACGCGATGCTCGAGCTCATCGACCCCGACAAGGACGCCGATGGGCTGCACCCGACGAATCTCGGCCGTCTCGTGCTCGGCATCGAGGGCGAGCTGCAGTCGCCGCTGCCGTGCACGCCGGCCGGCATCGTCGAGATGCTGCGTCGCTACGACGTGCCGATCCGCGGGCGTCACGTCACCGTGATCGGCCGGGGCCTCACCGTCGGCCGCCCGCTCGGGCTGCTGTTCACCCGCAAGGGACTCGACGCCACGGTCACGCTCACGCACTCGCGCACTGAAGATCTCGCGGCGGAGGTGCGTCGCGCCGACATCGTCGTGGCCGCCGTCGGGGTTCCGCACCTCGTGCAGGCCGACTGGATCAAGCCCGGCGCCGCGGTGCTCGACGTCGGCATCACGCGGGTCCAAGACGAGGACACGGGCAAGGGCAAGCTGACGGGCGACGTCGATCCCGGCGTCGCGGAGGTCGCCGGGCACCTGTCGCCGAACCCCGGCGGCGTCGGTCCCATGACCCGCGCGATGCTGCTCGCCAACGTCGTCAAGGCCGCGGAGCAGCGCCTGCACCGCTAGTCGGTCTTCCGGTCGCGCAAGCTCGGCTTGAGTGGATGCCGCAGGCTCACGCCTGCGGCATCCGCCGTTTTCACATGTAGCGATTCACCGCTTCGCGGATCTCGCCGGCGAACTGATAGATGTCGTCGGGGCCGCTAATGGGATGCCGCGTCTCGACCTTGTCCGCGTCCATGAGCCCGAGGTACTTCTGCTTCCTCGAGTTGAAGTGGAGACGTGCGATCGGCTTTCGATTGTTGTCATCGAGAAGGATTGCGAAATACGACTTGGAGTCACGCTGGGTGACGCGTTGTGGTTTCACCTCGCTGCAGGCGATCGCTTTGACGATCTGGTAGGCCTCCAACTCTTCAAGCGTCGTCTCGATCTCGGTGTCGCGATCGAGATCTTCCTCCGCGACTTCTCGGCTTGTCACGGCCGCCTCGTCGTTCTCGCTGTAGCCGCCGCCCCGAAGCGCCGCCTTCAGCCGATCGTTGACCTGATCGTTGAGGAACTGAGCGGAAGCCTTGACCACGAGCGGCGCGAACTGTTCGCGGACCTTCTGGGTGATGGAACCGTCGTAGACCTTGCCGATGAAGAACCGCGTCCAGTCGTCGCTCGGAGCACGGAACTGCTCAGCGATCGTGCGCTTGAGTTGCCCGATGTACTTCAGCTCGCCTGCGGCACTGATGATCGAGTCCAGGTCGAAGGCGTCCTTGGTCAATTTCTTGATCTCTTCGATCAAGGTTTCATCGATATCGAGCAGGTCGAGCACGAGGAAGGGCTTCTCGTCCATGCGATTGGGGGCGTCGAGGTCCGTGAAGAAGTGATAGACCTGACCGTTCGTGAGAACGGCGACACGGGCGTTTGTCACCGCGAAGTAGCGGAAGAGTTGCGACGCGTGCTCAACCTTGAGTGGGGCGGTGGAACTCTTGCATTCGATCAGCATCTGGACTTCGCTGTCCCGCATGATGGCGTAGTCGATCTTCTCGCCACGCTTGATCCCCACATCAGCGGTAAATTCCGGAACCACTTCGATGGGATCGAACACGTCGTAGCCGAGCACCGTCGAGATGAACGGCATGACGAACGCGTTCTTCGTCGCCTCCTCGGTGAGGATGGCATCGCGCTGATTGGTCACCTTTTGTGCAAGGGCTGTCAGGGAATCCGCAAAGTCCATTCTTTGCCTTTCAGTTTGAAGTCCAACTCGTGACTCTATCGAGACGCATGGCGGCTGGCAGAGTGCGCAACGTCGCTTGCTACCCCTATTTCGAGGGACAAGCGTCCGATGAAGCCGAGCAATCAGGCATGCATCCGATGTCGACCCGATGGTCGCCGTTCGTTCACCGACCGTGCACCAGTCGGCTGCTCGTCGCGCGTAGCTTCTCGCCATGGCCAATGTCGAACTCGTCAATGCGTCGCGCGTGGCTGTCCCGCCGGCGCCCGTGTCGGCGACGCGGCTGAGCCGTCGCGCGGCGGGCCGAGCGGATGCCGCATCCGCGCGTGAGACCGCGCGGGCCACCGCGATCATCCCGGCCCGCGGCGGCTCGGTCGGCCTGCCGGGCAAGAACCTCGCGCGGGTCGGCGGAGTGCCGCTCATCGCCCGGGCGGTGCGCGCCGCGCTCGCCGCGGGGCGCATCGACCGCGTCGTCGTCTCGACCGACGACCCGGAGATCGCCGATGCCGCTCGCGCTGCGGGGGCGGAGATCGTCGACCGGCCGGCGGAGCTCTCAGGCTCCACCGCTTCGAGCGAGGCGGCGCTGCTGCACGCCCTCGAGCACCTCGAACTGCGCGATGCGTCAGGGTCGCCCGCACCGGATCAGCGCCGCGAAGGCGGTGAGGGACTCCGTCAGGGCGACGAACGCCCCGTCACGGTCTTCATCCAGGCCACCTCGCCCTTCATCGACCCGGCCGACCTCGACGCGGCGATCGGCCGCGTCGCTTCGGGCGAGCGCGATGTCGTCTTCTCCGGCGCGGCGACGCACGTGTTCCTCTGGCGCGACGACGCCGACGCGGACTCCGCGATCGGGGTGAACCACGCGGCGAACCGCCGGCTCCGCCGTCAGGAGCGAGAGCCCGAGTACCTCGAGACCGGGGCGTTCTACGTCTTCGCCACCGAGGGGTTCCGTTCGGCAGAGCACCGCTTCTTCGGGCGCATCGGCATCCAGCCGGTCGACGCCGACCACGCCATCGAGATCGACGAGCTCGCCGACCTCGAACGGGCGAGAGCACTCGCAGCGCACGTCGATCGCGGGCTCGCAGCATCCGCCCCGCCTGGCTCGACGCCCGGCGCGCACGGCCCGCGCATCGACGTCGACGCCCTCGTGACCGACTTCGACGGCGTGCACACCGACGACACCGTCATGGTCGACCAGCTCGGCCGCGAGTCCGTGCGCGTGAGCCGCAGCGACGGTGCCGGCATCGCGCGGCTGCGGAAGGCCGGCATCCCCGTGCTGATCCTGTCGGCCGAGCAGAACCCGGTCGTCGGGCGTCGGGCCGAGAAGCTCGGCGTCGAGTGCGCGCAGGGTGTGGGCGAGAAGGGCTCGGTGCTGCGCGAGTGGGCTGAGCGACGCGGCATCCGCCTCGATCGCATCGCCTACCTCGGCAACGACCGGGGCGACCTGCCCGCCCTCGAACTGGTCGGGTGGCCCGTCGCCGTGCCGGATGCCGCGGCCGAGGCGCTCGCCGCGGCGCGCCACGTGCTCACCAGCGCCGGCGGCCACGGAGCCGTCCGCGAACTGGCCGACCTGATCCTCGCCGCGCGCGACTCCGCCGAGGCGACCGAAGACCCCGATCCCGCGCCATCGCGCGATCCTGAATGAGGGAGCGAACATGTCTGTGCGCATCGGCCGATCGGTCGTCGGCAGCGAGTACCCGGTCTACGTCATCGGCGAGATCGGCCTGAACCACAACGGCGACGTCGAGATCGCGAAGCGCCTCATCGACGTCGCGGTCGAGGCGGGTGCGCAGGCCGTGAAGTTCCAGAAGCGCACCCCCGAGATCGCGACCCCCGAGCACATGCGCGACGTGCCGCGCGAGACGCCGTGGGGCACGATGAGCTATCTCGACTACCGGCGCCGCGTGGAGTTCGGCGAGCCCGAGTACCTCGAGATCGCCAGCTACGCGCTGCGCGCCGGCATCGACTGGTTCGCGTCGCCGTGGGACGTGCCGTCGGTCGAGTTCCTCGAGGGACTCGACGTGGTCGCGCACAAGGTCGCCTCGGCCTCGGTCACCGACCTCGCGCTGCTCGACGCGATCGCGCGCACCGGCAAGCCCGTGATCCTCTCGACGGGCATGTCGACGCTCGACGAGATCGACCGTGCCGTCGAGGCGCTCGGCACCGACCGCCTCGTGATGCTGCATGCGACCTCGAGCTACCCCATGCCGCCCGAGGAGGCGAACCTCCGCACGATCGAGACGCTCCGCGGGCGCTACCCGGGCGTGCCGATCGGGTACTCGGGCCACGAGCGCGGCCTCCAGATCTCGCTCGCCGCGGTGACCCTCGGCGCCGTCGCCGTCGAGCGCCACATCACGCTCGACCGTGCGATGTGGGGCTCCGACCAGGCGGCCTCGCTCGAGCCGACCGGCTTCGAGCACCTCGTGCGCGACATCCGCGTGATCGGCGAGGCGATGGGCGACGGCGTCAAGCGCGTGTTCCCCGGCGAGGAGGCGCCGCGGGCGAAGCTGCGCCGGGTTCCCGCGCTGTGAGCGACGGAGCACCCGCCGGCGCGCCGCCGGGGCTCGGCCCCTCCGGTCGCCTGCTCGTGGTCGCCGACTCGGACTCCTACGTGAAATGGGGCGCGGCGTTCGCCCGCGGGTTCCCGGAATCGTGGCGCCTCGACCTCGTCGTGCTGCGGACGCCGGTGCAGCCGAGCCCCCGGCAGTTGCGGGCCGCGCTCGCCGGATCGGGATTCACCGCCGGCTCGGTCGAGACCGTCGACCTCGATGGACTGGGGGAGCGGCTCGCGCGCACCCGACCCGATGTCGTGCTGCTCGCACTGCGCGGCCCGCTGGTGCGCGTCGTCGCGCCGATCATCGGGCGCCGGCCGGATCGTCCGGTGCTCGTGAGCGGCTTCCCGGGTCTCACGATCCCGGCGGAGCCGAAGGCGATCGTCTACCGCGAGCAGGTCGACCTCATCGTGCTGCACAGCCGCCGCGAGGTGCGCGAGTTCCGCGCCAACGCCGAGCATCTCGGGGTGGCGATCGAGTTCGGCCTCGCGACCCTCCCGTTCCTGCCCGATGACGTGGTGACGGATGTCGCGGCCGACCCGCATCGCACCGACCTCGTCTTCGCCGCGCAGGCCAAGGTGCCCGCCGAGCGCGAGGACCGCGTGCGCCTGCTCGGCTGGCTCGCCGCCGCGGCCCGGCGGCACCCGCATCGGCGGGTCGTCGTCAAGGTGCGCGCGCGGCGCGGCGAGGCGCAGACGCACGCCGAGGCGTTCGACTACGCCGAGCTCCTCGACGACGCCGAGGTGCGCCGCGAACTCGGCGGCACGCTTCCCCCGAACCTCGTCGTCGAGGACGGGCCGATGGCGGCGCACCTCGCCCGCGCGGCCGGCCTCGTGACCGTGAGTTCGACCGCCGTGCTCGAGGCCGTCGCCGCCGGGCTCCCCGTGCTGCTCGTCGACGAGTTCGGGGTGACGCCGAAGCTCATCAACACGGTCTTCGAGGGCAGCGGCCTGTTCGGCGGGGCCGGTGCCCTCGCCGCCTGGGAGCTCCGTCGGCCGAACGCGGACTGGCTCGCCGACGACTACTTCCACGGCAGGGGACACGACGACTGGGACACCCTGCTCACCCCGCTCCTCGAGCAGCGCGCGGCGGGGCGGCTCGGCGTGCGGACGCGGACGCACAACCTCACCGGCGGGGCGCTGCGACGCGCGTTCGAGCGCAAGCGGATGCTGGGGACGCACGACCGATCGGTCGTGGGTGTCGTCTCGATGGCCGTCGCGCTTCCCGCACGGTGGCTCCTGCGCCGCGCCCGCAGGGTTCGGAAGCGCGTGCTGGCGGCCCGCGGAGGCGTCGTCGAAGCCTGATCGGCGCACGGAGACCGGCAGCGCGTGCCGAAGCCGGCGCACCCCGTGCCTGGAGCGGGAGCCGTCTCGGCGCGTCATCCTGCTCTCAGACCGGCGATCACGACGGCGGCGGTGGCGCCCGCGGCTCAGTCGACGGGCGCCGAGTGCTCGTCGACGTGCATGAGGTACGCGGCGGCATTGCGCTGGATGCCGGCGCGCTCGATGTCGCTGAGCTCGCGACGCACCTTGGCGGGAACCCCCGCGACGAGGGAGCCGGGCGGCACGACCGTGCCCTCGAGCACCACGGCACCCGCGGCCACGAGCGAACCGGCTCCGATGACGGCGCCGTTCAGCACGGTCGCATTCATGCCGACGAGGCAGTGGTCCCCGACGGTGCAGCCGTGCAGTACCGCGCCGTGCCCCACCGAGACGCCGCGACCGACCTGGAGCGGGTAGCCCGCGTCGACGTGGCAGACGACCGTGTCCTGCAGGTTCGAGCCCTCGCCGATGCTGATCGGCTCGGCCTCGGCGCGGAGCACCGCGTTGTACCAGACGCTCGATCCCGCTGCGAGGCGCACGTCGCCGACGATCACCGCTCCGGCGGCCACGAAGGCCGTCTCGTCGAGGGCGGGTGCGGCGATGCCGGCGATGGTCAGGATTCGAGCCGAGGGATCTGCGGACATGCGCACAGCCTACGCGTGCCCGTCGGGCGGCCCGCCGAGCCCGCGTCGGAGTCTCGCGGAGCGAGCGGCCCGGGCGATGAGGCGGTAGACGACACCGAGCGCGAGCACCGCGACGCCCGCGCCGATCGAGACCGGCGGAAGCGTCACGACGAGCACGAGGCATCCGACCGCCCCTGCCGCCGAGAGCGCCCTCGGCACGCGCCGTTCCGATCGCGGCTGGCTGATCGCCGCGAGGTTCGCGACGAGGTAGTACAGCAGCACGCCGAACGAGGAGAAGCCGATCGCGCCGCGCAGGTCGACGGTCGCGACGAGCGCGATGACGACGACGGCGACGGCGACCTCGGCGACGTGCGGCACCCGGAACCGCGGATGCACCCGGGCGAGCGGTCGGGGCAGCTCGTCGTCGCGCGCCATCGCGAGGGCGGTGCGACCGATGCCCGCGAGGAGGGCGAGCAGCGCCCCCAGTGCCGCCACCGCGGCACCGAGGCGCACGAGCGGTGCGGCCCAACCCCATCCGGCGTTCTCGACGACGTCGACGAGCGGGGCGACGGATGCCGCGAGCCCCGCCGGCCCGAGTGCGCCGAGTGCTGCGGCGCCGACGGCGGCGTAGACGAGCACGGCGACGGCGAACGCGATGCCGATCGCCCGGGGGATCGTGCGCGAGGGCTCGCGGACCTCCTCACCGAGCGTCGCGATGCGCGCGTAACCGGCGAATGCGAAGAACAGCAGTCCCGCCGACTGCAGGATGCCGAGCCAGCCCTGGTCGTCCGTCGGCGCGAGCAGGGGCGACGCGCCGGCCGAGGCGCCGCCGGTGCCGCCGCCGAACGTCGCGGTCGCGCCCGCCGCGACGACGAGCGCGAGCACCACGAGCACCCCGATCACGACGACGGTCGCCACGCGTGCAGTGCGGGTGATGCCCCGGAGGTCGACGGCGGCGATCGCGATGACGGCGACGATCGCGAGCGGCCGCTGCCAGTCGGGCGGCGCGAGGTAGGCGGCGAAGGTCATGGCCATGGCGGCGCAACTCGCCGTCTTGCCGATGACGAAGCTCCAGCCGGCGAGGAATCCCGGCCACTCGCCGAGGCGCTCGCGGCCGTATCGGTAGGCCCCGCCCGACTCCGGGTACCGTGCGGCGAGCTGCGCCGTCGAGCCCGCGTTGGCGAGCGCCACGAACGCCGCGATCGCGAGCCCGATCATGAGCCCGGCCCCCGCTGCCTGCGCGGCGGGGGCGAACACCGCGAAGACGCCGGCGCCGATCATCGCGGCGAGGCCGATCGCGACCGCCTGCCGGAGGCCGAGGCGGCGGGCGAGGGAGGGCTGATCCACGCTCGCACACTAGGCCATCGAGGTGACGAGCGGGAAGCCGCCCGGGAACCGGCGAGGCCGGCCGGCCGCGGTCGCTAGGATCTTCGGCATGCCATCGCCATCGCACGCCGCCGTCGACCGAGTCGCCAGCGCCCTCGCCGGGCACGGGCTCGCCCCCGAGATCGTCTGGTTCGACGATGCCGTCACGACCGCTCCGCTCGCTGCGGAGGCGCTCGGCGTCGAGGTCGGCCAGATCGCGAACTCACTCGTCTTCACGATCGACGACGAGCCGATCCTGGTGCTGACGTCGGGGTCGCACCGGGTCGACACGGAGTGGCTCGGGCGCCAGCTCGGCGGCGTCATCCGTCGCGCCTCGAAGGAGACGGTGAAGGAGGCGACCGGCCAGGTGATCGGCGGGGTCGCACCGCTCGGTCATCCCGCGCCGGTGCGCACGGTCGTCGACGTGCAGCTCGCCGACTACCCGGCCGTCTGGGCGGCCGCGGGCCACGCGAAGACGGTCTTCCCGACGTCGTTCGACGAGCTCGTGCGCATCACGGGCGGCACGCCGAGCGCGGTCGAACCGCCGGCCGCGTCGCGGTGATCCGGCGCGCCCGATCGGGCGCGCCGAGCCTCAGGCGACGCGGTGAGCGCCTGCGTCGGCCTGCACCGTGAAGATCGCCGGCTCACGGTAGCCGCGCTCGGCGAACACCGCGAGCACCTCGCGGGTCACGACGGGAACGAGCGCGTCGACCATCAGCGCGATCGCCGCGCCGCCGAAGCCGCCGCCCGTCATGCGGGCGCCGATCGCACCCGTCGCCTGCGCGGTCTCGACGGCGAGGTCGAGTTCGGGCACCGAGATCTCGAAGTCGTCGCGCATCGAGACGTGCGAGGCGTCGAGGAACGGACCGATCGCACCCGGTCCGTGCTCGCGCAGGGCGCGCACGGTGTCGAGCACGCGCTGGTTCTCGGTCACCACGTGGCGCACGCGGCGGAACGTCTCGTCGTCGAGCAGCTCGGCGGCGCGATCGAGGTCGTCGACGCGGATGTCGCGGAGCGACTCGACCCCGAGGGCGGCAGCGCCGGCCTCGCACGAGGCACGACGTGCGGCGTACCCGCCCGAGGCGTGCGCGTGCTCGACGCGCGTGTCGATCACGAGCACCGAGAGCCCGTCGGCCCGGAAGCCGAGCGGGATGACCTCGGAGTCGAGGCTGCGGCAGTCGAGGAAGACACCGGCGTCGGCTTCGCCGAGGAGTGACGCCGACTGGTCCATGATGCCGGTCGGTGCACCGACGGCACGGTTCTCGGCGAGTCGGCCGACCTTCGCGAGCGTGGGGCGGTCGAGCCCGAGGCCCCAGTGCTCGTCGAGGGCGAGCGCGACGGCGCATTCGATCGCGGCCGACGACGAGAGCCCTGCGCCGATCGGCACCTCGGAGGCGACGTAGAGGTCGACGCCGCGAACGCCGGCGAGCTCGGCGCCGAACTCGCCGAGCGCCCAGGCCACGCCGAGGGGGTAGGCGGCCCAGCCGCTCACCGCGTCGGGGGTGAGCTCGTCGAGGTGGATCGTGACCGCCTCGGGCGAGAACGCCGAGGCGACGCGGATGACGCGGTCGTCGCGGTCGCCGAGAGCCACCGCCGTGCGCCGGTCGATCGCGAACGGGAAGACGAATCCGTCGTTGTAGTCGGTGTGCTCCCCGATGAGGTTGACCCGCCCCGGTGCCGACCAGACGCCCGCAGGGCGCCTGCCGTACCATTCGGCGAACCCGTGCTCCGCGGTCGCCGTGATGCGCTCCGATGCGCCGTTCGTCGTCTCGCTCATGCTTCAGTCTTTCCGATCACGGCGCGCAGCGCCTCAGCCTGGGATTCCGGGGTGACGTCGCCGATCCATGCTCCCATCGCCGCCTCGGAGCCGGCGAGGAACTTCAGCTTGTCGGCGCCGCGGCGCGGGCTCGTGAGCTGGAGCATGAGCCGCACCTCGTCCCGGCGCTCGTGCACCGGCGCCTGGTGCCACGCGGCGATGTACGGCGTCGGGGTGTCGTAGAGCAGGTCGACGCCGCGCAGCAGCCGCAGGTAGAGCGTCGCGAGCTCGTCGCGTTCGGCGAGGGTGGTCTCCGCGAGGTCGGGCACGTGACGGTGGGGGAGCAGGTGCACCTCGATCGGCCAGCGCGCGGCGAACGGCACGTACGCCGTCCAGTGCTCGCCCGAGAGCACGACTCGGGGGCCGCCGCGTTCGCGCTCGAGCACGTCGGCGAAGAGCGTCGGCCCGTACGCGTCGATCGAGGCGAGCAGCCGCTCGGTGCGCGGCGTCACGTACGGGTACGAGTAGATCTGGCCGTGCGGGTGGCCGAGCGTGACGCCGATCGCCTCGCCGCGGTTCTCGAAAGGAAAGACCTGCTGCACGCCGGGCATGGCCGAGAGCGCGGCGGTGCGCTGCGCCCACGCCTCGATGACGGTGCGCGCGCGGGAGGCGGTCTGGGTGCCGAAGGAGCCCTCGTGCTCCGGGCTGAAGCAGACGACCTCGCATCGGCCGATCGAGGGGAGCGTGCGCTCGAGCCCGACACGGCGGAGCGCTGCGAGGGTGTCGGCGTTCGAATCATCGGGGTCGGCCAGCGCGGGGCCGAACGACGGCGAGCGGTTCTCGAAGACGGCGACGTCGTAGGTGCTCGGGATCTCCGACGGGTTGCCGGGCCGCTGCGGGGCGAGGGGGTCGAGATCGGCGGGCGGAAGGAAGACGCGGTTCTGACGCGCTGCGGCGATCGAGATCCACTCTCCGGTCAGTGGATCCTGCCGCATCTGCGCATTCGCGGGCCGCGGGTCGAGCACTCGCTCGTCGATCGCGCGCGCTGCGGGCAGCGTCGAGTCGGCGTCGTCGAAGTAGATGAGCTCGCGGCCGTCGGCGAGCAGGGTTGAGGTCACGGTGATGCGCGGGTCGACAGGGGCAGCGGATGCCGCGCCGGCGACGTCGTTCGAGTCGGTCACGCGCACACCCTACGCGACTTTCGTTTTGCAAACAAACGCGTTTCGTATTGCAAAGTCGCCGTCGAGCGCGCATGATTCCGGTATGTCCCTCGATGCCGCGTCCGCGAACGCGCCGCTCGACGCACCGCGGCGACGGGAGCTCGCCCTCGCCCTCGTCGCCGAGCGGGGGTTCGTGCGCGTCGCCGAGCTCTCGCGCGCCTTCGGCGTCACGACCGTCACCGCACGCGCCGACCTCGACGCGCTCGAGCGGCAGGGCGGCATCCGTCGCGTGCACGGCGGCGCGGTGCCGGTCTCGTCGCCGCTCGCCGTCGATCGCCCCGAACGCGAACCGAGCTTCGAGGAGGCGCTCGAGGCATCCGTCGAGCCCAAGCGCCTGATCGGTTCGCTCGCGGCGTCGTTCGTGCGGAGCGGGCAGAGCATCATCCTCGACGTGGGCACCACGACCCTGCAGGTCGCCCGCGCGCTCCGCGCCCGCGCCGAGCTCGAAGACGTCGTCGTCTTCACGAACGGACTCTCGATCGCCCTCGAGCTCGAACCCGAGATCCCGCGCTTCACCGTCGTCGTGACCGGCGGCACGCTGCGGCCGAAGCAGCACTCCCTGGTGCATCCGCTCGCCGGCTCGATGCTCGACGAGGTGCACGTCGACCTCGCCTTCATCGGCGGCAACGGAGTCGATGCCGCGCACGGCGTCACGAACGCGAACCTGCCCGAGGCCGCGGTCAAGGCGCTCATGATGCGCTCGGCCGCGCGCTCGATCGTCGTCGCCGACGCGTCGAAGCTCGGCGAGGTGCACCTCGGCCGCATCGCCCCGGTCGACGCCTTCGACGGGCTCGTCACGGATGCCGCCGCCCCGTCGCCGATCGTCGCCGAGCTCCTCGATGCCGGGCTCGCCGTGCACTTCGCCCGAGACCCTAGAGTGGATCCATGACCCTTCCCACGGGCGAGCAGTTCGTGCTCGAGACGACGACGTCGAGCGGCGACATCCGCGCGACCATCACCGCCGTCGCCGCAGGCATCCGCACCCTCAGCATCAACGGCATCGACCTGGTGCCGCCGTTCGCAGAAGACCAGACGCCGCCCATGGGAGCCGGCATCGTGCTCGTGCCGTGGCCGAACCGCATCCGCGACGGTCGCTGGAGCCACGACGGCGTCGACCACCAGCTCGCGATCTCGGAGCCGGCGAAGAACAACGCCATCCACGGGCTCCTCCGCAACACCGAGTACAAGCCGATCTCGCGCGAACGCGACTCCGTCACGCTCTCGGCGACCGTGTACCCGCAACTCGGCTACCCGTTCCTGCTCGGCACGGCCGTGCACTACGAGCTGGTCTCCGACGGACTGCGGGTCACGCACTACGTCGAGAACCTCGGCGCCGACCCCGCTCCCGTCGCGATCGGCACCCACCCCTACCTGAAGATCGGCGGCGTGCCGACGGTCGACCTCGTGCTGCGCCTCGACGCTGCAAGCCACATCGAGGCCGACGAGCGGCTGCTGCCGACCGGCGAGGTGCCCATCGACGGCACCGAGTGGGACTTCCGCGAGGGTCGCCGCGTCGGCGACGTCTCGCTCGACGATGCATTCGGCGAGATCGCGAGCGAAGACGGGCAGGTGCTGCACACGCTCACCGCGCCCGACGGCCGCACCGTCTCGGTCTGGGCGGACTCGGTGTTCGAGTACGTGCAGGTCTACACCACGACCCGCTTCCCGGGCGAAGAGGGCGACGTCGCGATCGCGATCGAGCCCATGACCGCGCCGGCCGAGGCCTTCAACTCCGGACGCGGCCTGCGCTGGCTCGACCCGGGCGAGGAATGGCAGATCTCATGGGGCATCCGCTTCGAGGGGTTCACGGCGGAGTAGCGGCGACGCCGGCCTGACGGACGCCGGTCATCCGACGACGCACGACCCGGAGTCGACCGTCGTGTCGAGTCCCGGCGCGGCACTCGCGAGCGGCGAGAGCGTCGACGTCGGGATGGCGAAGCCCACGTTGTCGACCGTCTCCGACTTCGCGAAGACGACGGCGGCGACCTCGCCGTCGCCGGTCAGCACCGGGCCGCCCGAGTTGCCGTGGTCGACATCGGCGGCGAGCGTCACGATGTCGCGCGTGGCGGTGCTGCCGTCGGTCCGAATGGTCAGCGGCCCGCTCGACATGACGTTCGCCGGCCGCAGTTCAAACGGGCCGCCGAAGGGGTAGCCGGCCACGGCGACCTCCTGCCCGAGCGACGGAGTCGAGAGGGCGAGCGGCGGGGTCGCGAGGCCGTCGACCGCGATCAGCGCGAGGTCGTTCTCGGGGTCGTACGACACCACCCGGCCGGGCACGGCGGGCTGGCCCGGGGCCTCGACGATCGGCTCGGTCACCCCGGCGACGACGTGCGCGTTCGTCACGATGCGGTCGGGGGCGACGACGAAGCCGCTGCCCGAGAGCGTCGAACCGCACTGGAAGGCGCTGCCGGTGACGCGCACGACGGATGCCGCGGCGACGGCGAGCTCCGGGTCGTCGACGTCGAACGTCGGCAGGGCCGGTGCCTCGGTCGGCCCGCCGAGCACGTCGACGAGCCAGGGCAGGCCCTCGCCGAGGGCGGCCGTGCGGATCTCGGCGAGCAACGTGCGCGTGGGCGCCGGTGTGACGGCGTCGAGTCCCTGCAGCACGCGTGACCCGGCGATCGCCGGGGAGAGCACGGGCACGCCCATGGCCGAGACGCCCGAGGCCACGAGTGCGACGACGAAGGCGGTGACGAGCAGGTTGCCGAGGGCGCCGAGGATGCGGTCGAGCACTCCGAGCTTGACCGCGCGCACGCCGCGGCTGAGGAGCCGGCCGACCACGGCGCCGAGCCAGGTGCCGAGACAGAGCAGCGCGATGGCCGCGGCGATCGCGGCGGGTGCCCGCCACTCGGGCCACGGCACGATGCCGGCGATCCACGGCATGACGAAGTAGGCGGCGATTCCCGCGGCGACGAGGCCGACGAGACCGGCGGCGGTGCGCAGGAGCCCGGCGCGCCAGCCGTTCACGATCGCGCCGATGAAGACGAGCACGAGGGCGACGTCGAGCAGGATGCTCCAGACCACGGGGCTCCCTTCGAGGCCGGGGGAACTCCAGCCTGCGGCATCCGTCTTCGAGAGTGCTGAAGGCGCGCAGACGGTGACGCGGGGAACGCCGTGATGCAGACCGGGAACGGCCCCGTCGTCGGGTCGACGGAGCCGTTCGGTCGTGCTCGGCGCTCCTACATCGTCGGCATCAGCACCGAGTCGATGAGATAGACCGTCGCGTTCGCGGTGTGCACGCCGCCGCAGACGACCGCAGCGTCGTTGACCTTCAGGTCGTCGCCGGAGCCGGTCACCTCGACCGTGCCGCCCTCGACGGTCGTCTGCATGCCGACGACCTCGTCGGGCGAGAGCTGACCGGGCACCACGTGGTACGTGAGGATCTTCGAGAGGGTCGCCGAATCGGTCTTCAGCGACTCGATCGTCGCCGCGTCGATCTTGGCGAACGCCTCGTCGACCGGGGCGAAGACGGTGAACTCGTCGCCGTTCAGGGTGCCGACGAGGTCGACCTCGGGGTTCAGCTGGCCGGAGACCGCGGCGACGAGCGTCGTCAGCAGCGGGTTGTTCGAGGCGGCGACGGCCACCGGGTCGGTGGACATCCCGACGACGGAACCGGGGCCGTCGGGCACGGCGTCGGCGTAGGCGGCGCAGCCCGGGCCGACGAGATCGGCTGCGGGGTCTGCTGTCATCGCCTCTTCGCTCGGCTGGGTCTCCTCCGACGACATCGCGGGTTCGTCGCTCTCGGCGGCGCTGCCGCCCATGCTGCAGCCGGCGAGCCCGAGCGCGGCGACAGCCGTGATCGAGAACGCGGCGAGGGCGGTGCGGGTGCTGCGGTTCGTGGAACGCATCGGTCGACTCCTTCGTGAATGGCGACCGCGGAGCGGGTCGTTGCGAGGGGTTCGGCGCCCGCGGCCGATCGGATTGGTCGGCCCCGGCTTCGCCCCGACCAATCGGATCCGGCCTCCGCGCCGAACCACCGGCGACCCGAGAAAGCAGGACCCCGTGATCACCCTCGCCCTCATCGGCCTCCTCGGAGGCCTCATCACCGGTATCTCGCCCTGCATCCTCCCGGTGCTGCCGGTCATCTTCCTGTCGGGCGGGGCGCAGAGTGCGAGAGGCACGGCGGATGCCCCGGCGGCCGGGCGCTGGCGACCGTACCTCGTCATCGCGGGGCTCGTGGTGAGCTTCAGCGTCTTCACCCTCGTCGGCTCGCTCCTGCTGGCGCTGCTCGGACTGCCGCAGGACGTGCTGCGGTGGGCGGGCATCGTCGTGCTCGTGCTCATCGGCATCGGCCTCATCGTGCCCCGCTTCGAAGAGCTGCTCGAGAAGCCGTTCTCGTGGATCCCGAGGAGGAACGTCGGCACCGAGCAGGGCGGGTTCCCGCTCGGCCTCGCCCTCGGCGCCGTCTACGTGCCGTGCGCGGGGCCGGTGCTCGCGGCGATCACCGTCGCGGGGTCGACGGGCCGCATCGGGGTCGAGACCGTCGTTCTGACCGTGTCGTTCGCGGTGGGCGCCGCGCTGCCGCTCCTCGTCTTCGCCCTCGCCGGGCGACGGGTCGCCGAACGGGTCAGGACCTTCCGCACGCATCAGCGCGGCATCCGCATCACGGGCGGCGTCGTGATGATCGCGCTCGCCGTGGGGCTGGTCTTCAACCTTCCCCAACTGCTGCAGCGGCTCGTGCCCGACTACACGAGCGCGTTCCAGCAGGAGCTCGCCGATTCCGAGGAGGTCACGCGTGCGCTCGACCTCGGGGGGCTCGTGAACGACGAGAACGACGAGCTCGACCAGTGCACGAACGGCGCCGCCGACCTCGAGTCGTGCGGCACGGCACCGTCGATCAGGGGCATCGACCAGTGGTTCAACACCGACGGCGGGGCGCCGGTGAGCCTCGCCGGGCTCCGCGGTCGAGTCGTGCTCGTCGACTTCTGGGCGTACTCGTGCATCAACTGCCAGCGCTCCATCCCGCACGTCGTCGCCTGGGACGGCGCCTACCGCGACGCCGGGCTCTCCGTCGTCGGCATCCACTCGCCCGAGTACGCCTTCGAGAAGGAACCGCGCAACGTCGAGGCGGGCATCGCCGACTTCGGCATCGACTACCCCGTCGGCCTCGACAACTCGCTCGCGACGTGGACGAACTATCGCAACCGCTACTGGCCCGCGCACTACCTGATCGACGCCGACGGGGTCGTGCGCCACATCTCGTTCGGCGAGGGCAACTACGCCGCGACCGAGGGCCTCATCCGCGAACTGCTGCAGGACGCCGACTCCGAGGTCGTGCTGCCGCCCGTCACCGAGCAGGCCGACGACACCCCCGAGGCCGGTTCCACGACGCCCGAGAGCTTCCTCGGCACGACGAAGCAGGTGAACTTCGCCGGCGGCGAGCCGTATCGCCGGGCGACGACGGACTTCGTCTTCCCGAAGCAGCTCGCTGCAGACTCCTTCGCCCTCGACGGCGCGTGGGCGCTCGACACGCAGTCGATCGCCCCGTCGACGGGCGATGCGCGGGTGCGGCTCGACTACACCGCGCGCGAGGTGCGGATGGTGCTCGGCGGCGAGGGCACGATCGTCGTCGTCGACGACGGCGGGCAGCGGCGCGAGATCGCCGTCAGCGGCGTGCCGAGGTCGTACGAGCTCGTGAAGACGGATGCCGCGACATCCGGAACCATCATCGTCACCGTGAGCCCCGGTGTCGACGCCTACTCCTTCACATTCGGATGAACCATGTCATCGCACTGCAGCGCGCCGCCGTCGCGGCCCGCACGACGACCGGCACCCGATCTGGCAAGCTGGGGCGCGTGGCCGACCGCGACAGTGACCTCACTGCGCCGGTGCCCGATCCGACCGCCGAGCAACTGCTCACGCGCGTCGGCACGGGCGACCGGGACGCCTTCGGCGCGCTCTACGACCAGACGTCGGCGCGGGTCTTCGGCCTCGTGCGCCGGCTCGTGGTCGACCCGGCGCAGGCCGAGGAGGTGACGCAGGACGTGTACCTGGAGATCTGGCAGACCGCCCCGAGATTCGACGCGGCCCGCGGCGGCGCCCTCGCCTGGATGTTCACCCTCGCGCATCGCCGTGCGGTCGACCGCATCCGGGCGTCCCAGGCGGCGCGCGATCGCGACCTCCGCATCGGGGTGCGCGACCTCGACGTGCCCGTCGACACGGTCGCCGAAGCGGTCGAGATCAGGGTCGAGCACGAACGGGTGGTCGACGCGCTCGACGCACTCAGCGAACTGCAACGCGAGTGTGTTTCGCTGGCCTACTACGGCGGGCTCACGCAGACTGAGATCGCCGACCGCCTCGAGGTGCCCCTCGGTACGGTCAAGACCCGATTGCGAGACGGGATGATCAGATTGCGAACCGCATTGGGGGTGACGACATGAGCGAGCCGAACGAGCCACGCGATGAGCACGACGGGATTCGCGACGAGTCCGCGCCCGACGAGCTCGACGCGCTCCGCGACGCCGTCGCCGCGTACGCGCTCGACGCGGTCGATGCCGACGAGCGGGAGGCCGTCGAACGTGCGCTCGCCGACGACCCCGAGTTGCGGGGCGACGCCGACGGGTTCGCCGAGACGGCGGCACTGCTCGCCGGCGCGGCCGCGCCCGTCGAGCCGCCGCCCGACCTGAAGTCCCGGCTCATGGCGCAGCTCGACGGCCTGCCGCAGCAGCGTCCGGACGCTCTGGCGCCCGCGGCGTCCGTTGCACCGCCGCAGCAGCTTCCGGAGACCCCGGCGCCCGCTGTTCCCGCGGCGGCGCCGGCCGCGCCGCGCGAACCCGGCCCGGCCGAGCATGCCGCGCGGCGCCGCTGGTTCCAGCGTCCGGGGGCGATCATCGCGGCAGCTGCGGCATCCATCGTGCTCATCGCCGGAGCGATCATCGGAATCGGATGGACCGGACCCAACGGCTGGGGCGCGCAGCGCGAGATGGCGGCGATCGCCGAGGCGCCCGATGTGGAGTCGTCGACGCACGAACTCGAGGACGGCGGCGCCGTCACGCTGTACTGGTCGGCCGAGCAGGGCCGCTCGGGCGTCGTCGTCGAGGGGCTGCCCGATGTCGGCGCCGACTCGACCTACGAGCTCTGGTACATCGACGATGCGGGCGCGCAGTCGGCGGGCACCTTCGACGTGCAGGGCGACGAGACCTGGCGTGTGCTCGACGGCGACTTCGCGCCGGGTGTCGCCGTCGGCGTCACCGTCGAGCCCGCGGGCGGTTCGCCGCAACCCACGACCGAACCGATCGTCGTCATCCCCACATAGTCGACCTGCGACAACGGATGCCGCAGCGCCACTGCCTCTCGGTTAGGGTCTGAGTGCCCGTGGCCGAACGGCCGGGCCCAGCACACGATGAGGAGTGACGGATGCGCGTCGGCATGTTCCTGAATTACGCGGGCGGCTTCCGGGAGGTCGCCGACGAGGTCGTCGAGCTCGAGCGCGCAGGCGTCGACCTCATCGCCGTGCCCGAGGCGTACTCGTTCGACGCCGTGAGTCAGCTCGGCTTCCTGGCGGCCCGCACGTCGACGATCACCCTCGCCTCCGGCATCCTGCAGCTCTACACGCGCACGCCAACCCTCACGGCGATGACCGCGGCCGGTCTCGACTTCGTCTCGGACGGCCGGTTCGAGCTCGGCATCGGGGCATCCGGCCCGCAGGTGATCGAGGGATTCCACGGCGTGCCCTACGACGCACCGCTCGGCCGCACGCGCGAACTCGTCGACATCTGCCGCATGGTCTGGCGCCGCGAGCCGGTCGTGCACGACGGTCGCCGCTACAGGATCCCGCTGCCCGCGGGGGAGGGCACGGGGCTCGGCAAGCCGCTGAAGCTCATCAACCACCCCGTGCGCGAGCGCATCCCGATCACGATCGCCTCCCTCGGCCAGAAGTCGGTCGAGCAGACCGCGGAGATCGCCGACGGCTGGCTGCCGATGTTCTTCCACCCCGAGCGGGCGGCCGGCGTGTGGAGCGACGCGCTCGCCGCGGGCGCCGTCAAGCGCGCCCCCGAGCTCGCATCGCTCGACATCTTCGCGAGCCCGGCGTTCGCGATCACCGACCACCCCGAGCAGGTGCTGCCGCTCGTGAAGCCGCAGCTCGCGCTCTACATCGGGGGCATGGGCGCCCGCGGCAAGAACTTCTACAACGAGCTCATCTCGAGCTACGGCTTCGAGGCCGAGGCCGCGCACATCCAGGACCTCTACCTCGAGGGGCGCAAAGAGGAGGCGATCGCGGCGGTGCCCGACGAACTCGTGAGCGCGATCTCGCTCATCGGCCCGGCCGGTCACGTCGCCGAGCGGGTCGCGGCATTCGCCGAGGCCGGCGTGACGACCCTCGCCGTGACCCCGCTCGCCCGCAACTCCGCAGAGCGGGTCGCGCTCATGGCCGGGCTGCGCTCGATCGTCGGCTGACCTCGCGCCGCGGCATCCGCTTCGATCGGTCGATGAGCGGATGTCGCGGCTGCGAACAATCCCGGTGAAGTCGCGTCTGCCTCTGGCGCCCGGGCCGGGTACGGGGCTAGCGTGAGATCGTGCCCGCGATGAAGCGGGCGCAAGGGACACCTGGGGAGGAGCCGCCATGGCGGGAACGTTCGAGCTCTACGAGGATGCGAGCGGACAGTTCAGGTTCCGACTGAAGGCCGGCAACGGCCAGACGGTCGCGGCATCCGAGGCCTACACGACGAAGGCGGCCGCGCAGAACGGCATCGAGTCGGTGCGCACCAACGCCCCCGACGCACCCATCGTCGACCAGACCGCGTAGTTCGAGCGCCCGCCGAGGCGGTGCCCGGGAACGGGCGGCGATCGAGCGTGCCGGTGGTGTTGGGGTTCGTCGGCATCAGGGGGCTGCCGAGGTGCCGGTGCCGGCCGTTTCGTCGATCGTGACGACGTGGTCACCGTCGATCGTGCGCCGCCATGCGGCGTACGCCCAGACCGCGAGCGCGAGCATGGGCCCCCAGAACCACATCGGCAGCACGAGGTTGAACACGATGATCCCGCCGAGCGAGTCCGCGTCGAGCGACAGCAGGAGGATCGGCACCGCCGAGATGGTGATCACGGTGGCGGCGGCGAGGCCGGGCACGATGGCGAGCCGGGCCGGCACCGTGCGGCCGCCGATGCGGGGCATCCAACTCGGGAACACCCGCCCCCATCGCAGGACGAGTCCGAGTGTCAGGATGCTCGCAGCGACCGCGCCGGAGCCGAGCATGAGGCCGGTCGCAAGCGTCGCGGGGTCGAGTTCGCCGCGTGCCGGGGCGAACAACGGCCAGGGGGTGAGCCAGCTCGCACGCATGACCGCGTAGGGCAGCGGGCCGAGCGCGGCGAGCACGGTCAGCGCGCGTCGGTGGCGCACGAGCCACCCCTCGAAGCGGCGCAGTCCGCGGGTGGTGCGTCCCGCCACGATGGCGATCGCCGTCCACGAGAGCACGGCGACGACGGAGACGGCGGAGATCAGGATCAGCATGCCCTGGGCGGCGAGCGCGGCGCCGAACGAGACGAGGAAGGTGGTCACGCCGGCCCAGGTGAGCCCGGCCGACCAGACCGCCACGCCGATGAGAGCAGCGAGCAGCACGAGCAGCGGTACGCCGAGGCGGGGCGCACGCACGACGAGCACCGCGGTCGTCACGACACCGGCGACGACCGCGGCGAGTCCGAACAGGTAGCCGGCGAGGGTGATCGTGCCGGTGTCGCCGAGCACGAATGCCACGGCGAGGGCGCAGAGCGCCGCCGCGCCGGCGATGAGCGGGGCCCGTCGGGCGAGTGCCGCGGGGGCGGCCGTCGCGATCGCGACGACGAGGCCCACGGCGCCCGTCGCGACGACGGTCGCCGCGAACTGGGCGGGGCCGAGCAGGGCGCTCGCCGGGCTCTGCGACGTCGCGGTCGCGAACGGGTTCGACTCGGGCACGAGCCACCAGACGAGCCCGAGCGTGGAGATCGCCGCGGAGGCGAGCAGGGCGACTGCGCCGAGTGCGCGCAGCAGTCGCGTGGACGGCGCCGGGGGCGCTGTGGTGGAACCGGTGACCGGTTCTCGGACGGACGTCATCGATGCTCCTCTTCGTCGCTCGGGAGGGCCGCTCGATCGGCGGTCGCCCGAAGGGCCGGATCCGGCCCGCACCGGACAGCCTCCCGGCACGGAAGGCCTCTTCGCCTCACCCGGGCGGGTGACCCGAACGGTTCGGCACGGCCGGTAGCGTGGGGCCGATGAAGGATGTCACGACCGCCCCTGCGCGGGGCCCGAGCCCGACCGACTGGGCGTGGACGGCCGTGGCGGCGGCCGCGCTGCTGCCGTTCACCGTCGTCGAGGTGCTCGACGAGTCGGGCACGGCGGCGGCATGGTCGGTCGTCGTCCTCTCGCTCTACGGCATGCTGCACCTCACCGTCGCCGTGCGGCGGCGGTGGCCGCGTGCGGCGATCGTCGTGGCATCCGCCCTCATGCTGGCCCTCGTGATCGCGAGCCTGCCCGGCATGCCCGGGCTCGCCGTGATGCAGGCGAGCTCGCTCGTCTACCTCGCCGTCGTCTACTCCGCCGCCGCGAGCGACGACCACCTCGCGGGGCTCGCCGCGCTCGTCGTCGGCATCGTCGGCGCCGGGATCGTCACCTGGACGGTGCTCCTCTCGGGGCGGGCGAGCGACGCGGCGATGATCGCGAGCCCTTGGGCGGCGCTCACGCTGTTCGGCTCGCTCGGCGGCGGCATCGGCGCCGCCTGGGCGCTCGGCCGGTACCGGCGCGAGGCGCTCCGCAAGCTGGCGGCGCAGGAGCTCGCGATCGCGCAGGCCGCCGAGCTGCGGCATCAGGGCGAGCTGCGCGCGGTCGCCGAGGAGCGCCGCCGGATCGGCCGGGAGCTGCACGACGTCATCGCCCACTCGCTCGCAGTGATGGTCGCGCAGGCCGAGGCGTCGCGGTTGCTCGTCGGGCGCGACGACGACCGCGCCCGCGGCGCCGTGGAGCACGTCGTCTCGACCGGACGCGCCGCGATGGCCGACATGCGGGGACTCCTCGGTGCGCTCGCCGCGGTGCCCGACGGAGCAACCGGTGCCGCGCGCGACGGGTCGCCGGCACAGCCCGGTTCGCCCGAAGATTCCGCGCCCCGCGAGCCGAGCCCCGGCCTCGACGGCCTGCCCGCGCTCGTGGAACGCTCGCAGGCACCTGAGCGCACCGCCGAGCTGTTCATCTCCGGCGCCCCCGCCGAGGTGCGGCCGGGCGTCGGCCTGACGGCCTACCGGGTGGTGCAGGAGGCGCTTACCAACACGATGAGGCACGCGTCGCCGCCCACCCACTCGCGGGTGCGACTCGACTGGGGCGACGTGCTCACGGTCACCGTCGTCGACGATGGGTCGCCGTCGTCGCCGCCGCCGGCCGACGGCGCCGCCCGCGCCGCCGGGCGCGGACTGCGGGGCATGAGCGAACGGGTCGAGCAGGCGGGCGGCGAGTTCGAGGCAGGGCCGAGCTCGGATGCACGGGGGTGGCGCGTCGTCGCGAGGCTGCCGCTCGCCGTTGCGGGCGAATCCGAGGAGGTTGCGCGATGACCGCTCCGCGCATCCGTGTCGCGCTCGCCGACGACCAGGAGCTCATGCGCTCCGCCCTCGAGGTCATGCTCGAGGCGTCGCCCGGCCTCGATCTCGTCGCGCAGGCCGCCGACGGCCTCGAGCTCCTCGAACGGCTCCGGGTGCACCGCGCCGACGTCGTCGTGATGGACGTGCGGATGCCCCGGCTCGACGGCATCGAGACGACGAGGCGGGTGCGCGCGGAGCATCCGGCCAGCCGGGTGCTCGTGCTGACCACCTTCGACCTCGACGAATACGTGTTCGCAGCCGTCAGAGCCGGGGCGAGCGGGTTCCTGACGAAGGATGCCTCGGCTGAGGAGCTCGCGGCCGCGATCCGCGCCGTGCACGCGGGCGACGCGATGCTCGCGCCCCGCGCGACGGCGAGTCTCGTCGACTTCGTCGCGCAGGTTCCCGGGCCGGTCGACGCCGAGACGCTGCTCGAGCCGCTCACGGCCCGGGAGCGCGAGGTGCTCGCCCTGCTCGTCACCGGCGCCTCGAACGAGCACATCGCCGCCCGGCTCTACCTGACCGGCAACACCGTGAAGACGCATATCAAGGCGATCCTCGCGAAGCTCGAGCTGCCCGACCGGGTGCACGTCGTCATCTGGGCCTACGAGCACGGGATCGTGGCGGGGTGACGTGCAATCGCGCACTGGGCTCATGGAAGAATGGTCGGCGAGCCCCTCTAGCTCAGTTGGTAGAGCAGCGGACTTTTAATCCGCGGGTCGTCAGTTCGAGCCTGACGGGGGGCACCGTTCCGGCGCGGCGGAGTATCCTGTTCCGAATGGCCGCAGACTTCCACCGCCCCACCAAGCTCCCGCCGGGCATGTTCGAGGACTTCGTGGGCGGCGCCGACCCCGCGCAGCTCAGCCGGGCCGCGCATGACACCGCCGCGGCACTGCTGGCGCGGGTGCGGGCGGACCCCGATCCCGAGATCGTCGCGCGGCTCATCGACTACACCGACCAGCACGGCATCGACGCGATCGCCGAGCTCTGGTCGCGATCGTCGGCGAAGAGCCTGCCGGGTGCGCTCTGGCGCATCTACCTGCTGCGCACGCTCATCGGGCAGGACGCCGAGATGCTGAGCCTCGCCTACCGCCGCGGCACCGATGTGTCGCGGACCATCGACCAGGTCGTCGCGGGCGCGGCCGCGCCCGCGGGGCCACCCGAGGTGCGCGATGTCGCCGACCGAGTGCTGCACGGCGCCTTCACGGGTGATTTCGCCATCGCCCTCGACCGGGCGGCGGCCTTCGCGCGCGTCTGCGCGGCCGGGTTCGCGAGCCTCGCCGATGATGCGGACGCCTCGGACACGGTGCATCCCGACCGCCCTGCGGCCTTCACCCGCCGCGCCCTGCGCCTCACCGAACTGGCCGACGAACTCAGCGCGTGCGCACGGCTCTGGCGACGCGACGCGCTCGACTGACGAACCCGCAGGGGCGGGTGGGAATGAACTCGCTCCCGACGTCGTTTAGAATTGACGTGGCCGGCCGCAGTAACCCCGGGCTCCAATATTCGCCGCTCCGAGCGGCCTCGCGCCGAGAGGCGTTCCTGCGGCCGGCCTCTTGCATGCCCGGCTCCTGACGCCGCAACGTGAGCCGACGATCGGATGCCTCGGCACGGCGCGAGCCCGCGGCATCCGCGTAGCATCGGAGCATGCCCGAGACCGTCACGCTCCTCATCGAACCCGCACCCGCCGATGCTCTCGACCTCGACGTCGCGTCGACCTTGCGCGACGTCGACGCAGCAGCTCCCGCGCTCCGCGTCGGGGAGCTGTCGACCCAGCGCGGCGACGGTATCTTCGAGACCATCGGCGTCGTCGACGGCCACGCGCAGGAGACCGGGCCGCACCTCGCGCGCCTGCGCAACTCCGCCCTCATCTGCGAACTGCCCGAGCCGAATCTCGCCCAATGGCGAGTCGCCATCGACACGGCGGTCGCGCGCCTCCCGCAGCGCGGCGAGTTCGCGATCAAGCTCGTGCTGAGCCGAGGCGTCGAGCACGGGCCGGCCCCGACCGCATGGCTGCACGCCGTGCCCGCGACGGACTTCACCGCGGTGCGCGAACGCGGGGTGGCCGTCGTGACCCTCGATCGCGGCTACGCGCACGACGCCGCCGAGCGCGCGCCGTGGCTGCTGCTCGGAGCGAAGACCCTCAGCTACGCCACCAACATGGCGGCGCTGCGCGAGGCGCACCGACGCGGCGCCGACGACGCGATCTTCCTGTCCTCCGACGGCTACGTCATGGAGGGGCCGACATCGAGCGTCATTCTCCGGCACGGCGACGTCTACTCGACGCCCGCGCCGTCGGGAGCGATCCTGCACGGCACCACGCAGCAGAGCCTCTTCGAGCACCTCGAGTCGACGGGTCGCGCCACGGAGTACCGCGACATCCCCGTGGCCGAGCTCGCCACCGCCGACGCGATCTGGCTCGTCTCCAGCGTGCGTCTCGCGGTCGGGGTGACCCGTCTCGACGGGGGATCGATCGCGGGCGACGCCATCGAGACGCGCGCGTTCAACGACTACCTGCGGTCGCCCCGCGACTGACCGGGGCCGGGCTCAGCCGAAGCGGCCCGAGACGTAGTCCTCGGTCGCCTGCACCGACGGGTTCGAGAAGATCGTCGTGGTGTCGTTGTACTCGATGAGGTTGCCGGGCTTGCCCGTGCCCGCGATGTTGAAGAACGCGGTCTTGTCGCTGACACGAGAGGCCTGCTGCATGTTGTGCGTCACGATCACGATCGTGTACTTCTGCTTGAGGTCCTCGATGAGGTCCTCGATCGCGAGTGTCGAGATGGGGTCGAGCGCCGAGCACGGCTCGTCCATGAGGATGACCTCGGGGGAGACGGCGATCGCCCGCGCGATGCAGAGACGCTGCTGCTGGCCGCCCGAGAGCCCCGAGCCGGGGCGGTCGAGACGGTCCTTGACCTCGTTCCACAGGTTGGCGCCGCGCAGCGACTTCTCGACGAGCTCCTCGGCGTCGGGCTTGGAGATCCGCTTGTTGTTGAGCTTCACGCCCGCGAGCACGTTCTCCTTGATCGACATCGTCGGGAACGGGTTCGGCCGCTGGAAGACCATGCCCACCTGACGGCGCACGAGCACCGGGTCGACGTCGGGGTCGTAGAGGTTGTTGCCGTCGATGAGCACCTCTCCCTCGACGCGCGCCCCGGGGATGACCTCGTGCATGCGGTTCAGCGTGCGGAGGAAGGTCGACTTGCCGCAGCCCGAGGGGCCGATGAACGCGGTCACGCTGCGGGGCTCGATCGCGAGGTTCACACCCTCGACGGCGAGGAACTTCGAGTAGTAGACGTTGAGGTCGCGGACCTCGATGCGCTTGGACACGGGTTTCCTTTGCTTGCGGGGGTCAGCGGCCGAACTTCGGCGCGAAGAATCGGGCGACGAGCCTCGCGATGAGGTTCAGCGCCATGACGATGAGGATGAGGGTGAGGGCGGCTGCCCACGCGCGGTCGAGGAACGCCTGCGGGGGATTGCCCTGGTTCGCGTACTGCGTGTACACGTACACGGGCAGAGACTGCATGCGATCGGAGAACAGGTTGTAGTTCATGCTCGCGGTGAAGCCGGCGGCGATGAGGAGCGGTGCCGTCTCGCCGATGACGCGGGCGATCGAGAGCATGATGCCCGTCGTGATGCCGGCGATGGAGGTCGGCAGCACGACCTTGACGATCGTCAGCCACTTCGGCACGCCGAGCGCGAAGGCGGCCTCGCGGAGCTCGTTCGGCACGAGGCGGAGCATCTCCTCGCTCGAGCGCACGACCACGGGGATCATGAGGAGCGAGAGCGCCACGGCGCCGGCGATGCCGGTGCGAGTGCCGGGGCCGAGGAAGATCGCGAACAGGGAGTAGGCGAAGAGGCCCGCGACGATCGACGGGATGCCGGTCATGACGTCGACGAGGAAGGTGACCCCGCGCGCGAGCTTGCCGCGCCCGTACTCGACCAGGTAGATCGAGGTCATGAGGCCGATCGGGATCGAGATGACCGCGGCCGCGCCCGTCATGAGCAGGGTGCCGATGATCGCGTGCAGCGCGCCGCCGCCCTCGCCGGTGACGTTGCGCATCGACATCGAGAAGAAGTCGGCGTCGAAGCGGGCGGCGCCGAGCGTCACGACCGTGATGCCGAGCGAGACGAGCGGAATCATCGCGAGGAGGAAGGCGCCCGTCACGAGCGCCGTGACGAGGCGGTCCATCGCCCGACGGCGTCCCTCGACGAGCGTCGAGAACAGCCAGATCGCGGGGATGTAGAGCAGGGCGCCGACGAAGAGCGCCCCGCCCCAGTTGTAGCCGGAGCCCGACCCGAACGAGACGACGCCGAACACCGCGGCCGAGACGGCGACGGCGGCGGCGAGGATCGTCCACGGCGCCGACTTCGGCAGCCGTCCGGCGGTCAGCGAGTTGGAGATGGCGACGCCGGTCTCCGGAGGCCGAGTGGTCTGGATGGTCATCAGTTGGCTCCCGAGAATTCCTTGCGGCGGCTGACGATCCAGCGTGCGAAGGCGTTGACCGCGAAGGTCACGACGAAGAG
Source organism: Agromyces sp. NPDC056389 (assembly GCF_042262385.1). Lineage (NCBI taxonomy): Bacteria > Bacillati > Actinomycetota > Actinomycetes > Micrococcales > Microbacteriaceae > Agromyces > Agromyces sp. NPDC056389. The sequence continues at coordinate 1,208,568 of NZ_JBHJPN010000001.1, read as the reverse complement.
GATGAGGCCGGTGGCGATCAGGACGTTGACGTTCAGTCCGTACGCCTCGGGGAAGCTGAGTGCGATGTTCGCCGCGATCGTGTTCGGGTTGACCGAGGTCAGCAGCTGGAAGGTGATCACCGGCGAGGCGGAGAGCACCATCGCGACGGCCATCGTCTCGCCGAGCGCGCGACCGAGGCCGAGCACCGAGGCGGAGATGATGCCCGAGCGGCCGAAGGGCAGCACCGCCGTGCGGATCATCTCCCAGCGCGTGGCCCCGAGGGCGAGGGCGGCCTCTTCGTGCAGCACGGGCGTCTGCAGGAACACCTCGCGGCAGATGGCCGTCATGATCGGCAGCACCATGACGGCGAGCACGAGGGCCGCGGTCAGGATCGTGCGGCCCGTCGCCGAGGGCGTGCCGCTGAAGAGCGGGATCCAGCCGAGGTTCTCGTTCAGCCAGGCGTAGGCGCCGACGAGCGCCGGGGCGAAGACGCCGATGCCCCACAGGCCGAAGACGACCGAGGGCACCGCGGCGAGGAGGTCGACGACGTAGCCGAGCACCGAGGCGAGCCGGCGGGGCGCGTAGTGCGAGATGAAGAGGGCGATGCCGATGGAGATCGGCAGGGCGACGAGGAGCGCGAGCGCGGCCGCCCAGACGGTGCCGAAGACGAGCGGACCGACGTAGTCCCAGAAGTTCGTCTTGAGGATCGAGGCGTCCTCGCTCGAGGCCACCACTGCAGGGATGCTCTGCACGATGAGGAAGATGGCCACCGCGGCCAAGGTGACGAGGATCATCGATCCCGCGAACACCGCCGAGCGGGAGAAGACGAGGTCGCCGATGCGGAGCTTCGCCTTGATCGGGGCCTGTGCGGACGTCATCTGGTGCGTTCCTCGGAGTTCTTGAGTCGGATTCTGGAGACGCGATCATGCCCGACCCCGCCGCGAACGAGCGGGGTCGGGCACGAACCTACTACTGGATCGAGTCGATCGCAGCCGTGATCTTCTCGCGGAGCGAGTCCGAGATCGGAGCCGAACCGGCGTCGGCCGCCGCGACTTCCTGGCCCTCGGGGCTCGCGATGTACGAGAGGTAGCCCTTGACGAGGTCGACGTTCGCCGGGTCCTCGTACTGGCCGCACGCGATGAGGTAGCTCACGAGCACGATCGGGTAGACGCCGGCCTCTTCCGAGGTGCGGTCGATCTCGATGGCGAGGTCGCCGTCTGCGCGGCCTTCGGCGAACGGCGAGTGGTCGACGATCGCGGCAGCGGCCTCGGGCGAGTACGGCACGAACTCGTCGCCGACCTTGATCGAGACGGTGCCGAGGTCACCGGCGCGCGACGCGTCGGCGTAGCCGATGGTGCCGTTGCCGTTGCTCACGGCGTCGACGAGGCCCGAGGTGCCCTGAGCGGCTTCGCCGCCCTCGAACGGCCAGACGCCGTCGGCTTCCCAGGTCCACACGTCAGCAGCTGCTGCGCCGAGGTACTCGGTGAAGTTCTCGGTGGTGCCCGAGTCGTCCGAGCGGTGCACGGGCGTGATGGCGAGGTCGGGGAGGGTCGCGTCGGGGTTCGTCGCGGCGATCGCCGGGTCGTTCCAGTTGGTGATCGTGCCGGCGAAGATGCCCGCGACGGTCGCCGCGTCGAGGTCGAGCGAGTCGACGCCCTCGACGTTGAAGATGACCGCGATCGGCGAGATGTAGAGGGGGAGCTCGACGATCGTCGAGTCGGGAGCGCACTTCTTGAAGCCGCCCGCGGCGAGCTCCTCGTCCTTGAACGCGCGGTCGGAGCCGGCGAAGTCGCTGGCGCCCTCGAGGAAGGTCTCGCGACCTGCACCCGATCCGGAGGGGTCGTAGTCGACGGTGACGTCGGGGTTCGCGGTCTGGAAACCGGCGATCCACGACTGCTGGGCCGCATCCTGCGAGGATGCGCCCGCGCCGACGAGGTTGCCCGAGAGCGTCGATGCCGACTCCGACGGAGCTGCGCCGCCTTCGTTCGTGGCACAGGAGCTGAGCGCGATCGCCGCGGTGACGGCGATGACGGCGGGCACGCCGAGACGCTTGAGGTTCACGTGAATTCCCTTCCGGGGTTCGATTGCAGGTTGTGGGCCGGTGCCGACCCGCCTGCGACGCTAATGAGCGCGCCTTACGAGCATCCGTTACGACGGTAAACAGCAGGTGAACGACCGCTGTCGCACTGGACTCGCCCCCGGAATTCCGCGGCTTCGGGCGCGCGGTGCGTGCGGTGGGAGGCGCGCCTCCTCGACCCGCGGAGTCGTCAGGCGCGCGGTGCGTGCGTCTCGATCGCGATGATTCCCGAGCCAGGGCTCGTGGACGAGAGGTGCACGACGCTGAACGAGCCGGTCTCGAGCCCAGCGGCATCCGTCACGTAGGAACCGAGCGGTGTGCCGGTGGCGAGCGCCAGCTCTCGCATGATCTCGGGAAGCACGGGGCGGTGGCTGCAGATGATCGCGCTCCGACCGGCGCGCACCCGCTTGCCGACGACGCGTCGCACCTCGTCTTCGCCGGCCTCCCACGCGTCTTGGCTGATGCCGGCGTCGCGCTTGATCTCGATGCCGGTGGCGGCGGAGAGCGGAGTGACCGTCGTGACGCAGCGCACGGCCGGACTCGACACGATGCGCTGCGGGGCCCATGCGCCGAGCGTCGCGACGAGTCCCGCCGCCTGTTCGACCCCGCGTTCGGTCAGCGGCCGCGCGGCGTCGTCGCCCTTCCAGCCCGAACGGCCGACGGCCTTGCCGTGTCGCACGAGCGCGAGCGCGAAGGTCGACGTGACGTCCTGGTCGAGGAGCTTCGAGAAGGCGTCGAGGATCTCGACATCGGGTTCGTAGCTCAAGTAGCCGCGGGCGCGCTTGACGGTGACCCATTCGAGCGCCGCGACCTCGGCATTGGGCTTGAACGTCGAGCGCTGCACGGCGCGGTCGCTCACCTCGGCGGCCCAGTAGTGCACGATCTTCTCGCGGCCGCTCGGCAGCGGATACCGGGAGACGCCGAGCGGCACGCCGAGCGCGACGGCGAGGCCGGTCTCCTCCTCGATCTCGCGCACGGCGGTCTCGGGCAGGGACTCGCCCGGGTCGACCTTGCCCTTGGGGATCGTGACATCGCCGTAGACCGTGCGGTGGATGACCAGCACGTGCACCTTGCCGTCGATGAGGCGCCAGCAGACGGCCCCCGCGGCGTAGATCGCCGTCGTCACCGCCGTGGTCCCGATCGCGGGCGCTGCCCCGAGCGGGTGCGCTGGCCGATCTGCTGCATGAGCCTATTCTGCATGTCGTCGAGCGGATGTCCCGCCTCGTCGGTCGCGTGGCGGACCCAATCGCCCGACCCGTCGAGCCACCACGAGCTCGTCGTGTCCGCCATCGCGAGGTCGAAGAGCGCGTCGATCTCGGTCAGGTGATTCGGGTCGGCCAGACGTACGAGGGCCTCGACCCGGCGGTCGAGGTTGCGGTGCATCATGTCGGCCGAGCCGATGTAGACCTGCGGATCGCCGTCGTTCAGGAACGAGAAGACACGCGAGTGCTCGAGGTAGCGGCCGAGGATCGAGCGCACGGTGATGTGCTCGCTCAGCCCCGGGATGCCGGGGCGGAGGCTGCAGATGCCGCGCACCCACACCTCGACCGGAACGCCGGCGTTCGATGCACGGTAGAGCGCGTCGATGATCGCCTCGTCGACGATCGAGTTCACCTTGATGCGGATGCCCGAGGGGCGCCCGGCCTCGGCGTTGGCGATCTCGCCCGCGATGAGCTTCAGGAGGCCCTTGCGCAAGTGCAGCGGGGCCACGAGCAGTCGCTTGAACTTCTTCTCGATGGCGTAGCCCGAGAGCTCGTTGAAGAGACGGGTGAGGTCTTTGCCCACCTGGTCGTCGGCGGTGAGCAGGCCGAGGTCTTCGTAGATGCGACTCGTCTTCGGGTTGTAGTTGCCGGTGCCGATGTGGCTGTAGTGGCGGAGGCCGCCCTTCTCCTGCCGGATCACGAGCGCGAGCTTGCAGTGCGTCTTCAACCCGACGAGGCCGTAGACGACGTGCACGCCGGCCTTCTCGAGCTTGCGCGCCCACGAGATGTTGGCCTGCTCGTCGAAGCGGGCCTTGATCTCGACGAGCGCGAGCACCTGCTTGCCCGACTCGGCCGCATCGATGAGCGCCTCGACGATCGGGCTGTCGCCGGAGGTGCGGTAGAGCGTCTGCTTGATCGCGAGCACGTCGGGGTCTGTCGCCGCCTGCTCGAGGAAGGCCTGCACGCTCGTGGCGAAGGACTCGTAGGGGTGGTGCAGCAGCACGTCTTGACGCGAGATGGCCGTGAAGACGTCGGCGCGCAGGTTCGAGTCGCTCGGCTGCAACTGCAGCGCGGTCGTCGGGACGTGGGTCGGGTAGTGCAGCTCGGGGCGGTCGAGGCGTGAGAGGTCGAAGAGGCCGCCGAGGTCGAGCGGGGCGGGCAGGCGGAAGACCTCCTGCTCGGTGACGTCGAGCTCGCGCACGAGGAGCCCGAGCGTCACGTCGTCCATGTCGTCGGTGATCTCGAGGCGGATGGGCGGGCCGAACCTGCGGCGGAGCAGTTCCTTCTCGAGCGCCTTGATCAGGTTCTCGGTCTCGTCCTCCTCGATCTCGACGTCTTCATTGCGCGTGACGCGGAACACGTGGTGCTCGACGATCTCCATGCCGGGGAAGAGGTCGCCGAGGTGGTTGGCGATGAGGTCTTCGAGCGTGATGTACCTGGCGTCTTCGATCGACTCGCCCGGGTCGACCCGCACGAACCGCGGCAGCATCTGGGGCACCTTGACGCGCGCGAACTCCTGCCGGCCGGTGCGGCTGTTGCGCACGCGCACGGAGAGGTTGAGCGAGAGGCCCGAGATGTAGGGGAAGGGGTGGGCCGGGTCGACCGCGAGCGGCATCAGCACGGGGAAGATCTGCTTCGAGAAGTAGTCGCGCAGGTGCTCGCGCTCGACGTCGCCGAGCTCGGCCCAGGTGATGACGCGGATGCCGGACTCCGCGAGCGTGGGCTTCACGAGCTGCTGGTAGGCGGCGGCGTGTCGCTCCTGCAGTTCGTGCGCCTTCGCCGAGATGTCGCTCAGCACGTCGAGCGGTGAGCGGCCGATGTTCGAGGGCACCGCGAGGCCCGTGACGATGCGCCGCTTCAACCCGGCGACCCGCACCATGAAGAACTCGTCGAGGTTCGACGCGAAGATCGCGAGGAAGTTCGCCCGCTCGAGCACGGGAACCCGCGGGTCTTCGGCGAGCTCGAGCACGCGCTGGTTGAACGCGAGCCAGCTGAGCTCGCGGTCGAGGTAGCGTTCGGATTCGAGCTCGGGCGCGCCTTCGAGGTCGAACGGCTCGAAGTCGTCGTCGAAGTCGCTCGACGTGCGGTCGTCGAGGATGCTGTCGGCGGTCATCCTGACATCATGCCACTGGGGTGTGACCGCCAGATGAGGTATTGGTCAACGGGCGGTGACGGGTGCGTCTTCGTCGTCTTCGTGCACGTTGAAGCGGTAGCCGACGTTGCGCACCGTGCCGATGAGGCTGTCGAGGTCGCCGAGCTTGGCGCGCAGCCGCCGCACGTGCACGTCGACCGTTCGCGTGCCGCCGAAGTAGTCGTAGCCCCAGACCTCGCTGAGCAGTTGTTCGCGGGTGAAGACGCGCGACGGATGCGCGGCGAGGAAGCGGAGCAGCTCGAACTCCTTGTAGGTGAGGTCGAGTGTGCGACCGTGCACCTTCGCGGAGTAGCTCGCCTCGTCGATCACGACGCCGGAGGTCTGGATGCGCTCGCTCGGCTGCGACGATTGCGATCGCCCGATCGCGAGTCGGATGCGGGCATCGAGTTCTGCGGGGCCGGCATGTTCGAGCACGACGTCGTCGATGCCCCAGTCGGGCGTGACCGCGGTGAGTCCGCCCTCGGTGACGATCAGCACGAGCGGCACCGAGAGTCCGGTGGTGCGGAGGATCTGCGAGAGCGCCTTCGCGCCGGTGAGATTGGTGCGGGCGTCGAGGAAGACGAGATCGGATTCCGGCGCTCTGACCAGCTGCTCAGGCGAAGCGGGAATGATCCGCGTTCGGTGAGTCAGGAGTGACAGGGCCGGAAGAACATCATCGTTGGCTGCCGGCGACAAGATCAGCAGCTGCGCCACGCATACCCTCCAGTAGTAAGGTGCGGTCAATACTACGGGACGCGATGAGGCGCTCCGCGACACGAACGGGGAGACGTTTTGGATCAGACCGACACGAGCAGCGGATGGCTCGGGATCGCCGTCGTCTGGGCGATCGCGCTCATCGGCGCCGTCGTGGTCGTGACGCTCGCCTACACGGGAACCGCCGCGTGGTTCGGGGACGGCTCGCGGCTCGGCGTCTACGGTGCGCTCGGCATCGTGCTCGCGGCATCCGTCATCGGAGCGCTCATCGTGCAGCTCGCGACACGACGCCCCGTGGGCTTCGTGCTCCGCGTCAGCTGGAGCATCACCGGCGCCGCGGCGATCGTCGCGATCGCCGCTCTCGTGGTCGCGCCCATCGCGACGTCGTGAGCGGGATACACTCGAAGCATGTCTGAGCTGCTCGCCCTCGAACTCCTCTTCATCGGCCTGCTCGGTCTCGCGAGCCTCGCGATCGCGTGGATCAGCGGCGTGGTCGTCTACAAGCTCTTCAAGGGCCAGCGCTAGGTGCTGTGAGAACGTGGCGATGATCGAGCTGCCCGTCGACCTCCCGGCCGAGCTCGTGCCGCTCTCCTGGCTCCTCGGAGTCTGGGAGGGGTCGGGCGTCATCGACTACACGGTCGGCGACGAATCGGTCACCCACGAGTTCGGACAGCGCGTCAGCTTCAGCCACGACGGCCTGCCGCACTTGAACTACACCTCGTACACGTGGCTGTTCCCCGCGGAAGAGGGCGGCGAACCGACCCCGCTCGTCACCGAGACCGGGTACTGGCGGCTCGCCCGCGAGCTCGGCGACGGCGACCAGGGCCCCGGCATGCTGCCGGCGATCGGCGAACCCCGATTCACCGATGCCGAGTCGGTCGAGACGCTGCGCAACGCCGACGGCGGGTTCGACGTCGAAGTATCGCTCGTGCACCCCGGCGGTGTCAGCGAGCTCTATCTCGGCCAGGTCAAGGGACCGCGCATCGACCTCGCGACCGACGCGGTCATGCGGGGGAGCGGCGCGAAGGACTACTCGGCGGCGACGCGCCTCTACGGACTCGTCGACGGCCACCTGCTCTGGGCGTGGGACATCGCCGCCCTCGGCCAAGAACTGCGCACCCACGCGTCGGCCCGACTCGCGAAGGTCGACTGATGACCGAATCCCCGTTCCTGGCGCTCCCCGGGGCCGTCGCAGCACCGGCCGACGGCGTCGACCTCGGCGTCGCCGGTCACTACGGCAACCCGATCATCGAGCAGCGCCACCTCGAGCGCGGTGCGGCGATCGTCGATCTGTCGAACCGCGGCGTCGTGACCGTGAGCGGTCCCGACCGCCTGTCGTGGCTGCACTCCATGGCGAGTCAGGCGCTCGCTCGACTGCAGCCGGGCGAGAGCACCGAGGCGTTGCTGCTCGACGCCTCGGGCCGGGTCGAGCACGCTGCCCACGTGATCGACGACGGCGAGACGACCTGGCTCATCGTCGAGGGCGACGAGGCAGCCGCGGTCGCCGCCTTCCTCGACCGCATGCGCTTCATGCTCCGCGTCGAGGTCGCCGACGCGAGCGGCGACGTCGCCGTGCTCGGCGCCATGTCGACGGCGGCGCTCGACGCCGCGACACCGGCCTTCGCCCCGGCAGGCGTCGCGCTCGACTGGGTCGACCCCTGGGCGCACCCGGGCCCCGGCGGGTACCAGTACGCCCACGACGCGGGCCACCCGGCAGCCGAGTGGCACTGGATCGAACGCATCGTGCCGCGCAGCTCGCTCGCCGCCGCCGCCGCCGCCGTGCGTGCCGGCACGGTCGATGCCGCGGGCTCGCTCGCCGCCGAGGCACTGCGCGTCGCCGCCTGGCGCCCACGGCTCGCGACCGAGGTCGACGAGCGCACCATCCCGCACGAGCTCGATTGGCTCCGCAGCGCCGTCGACCTCGGCAAGGGGTGCTACAAGGGCCAGGAGACCGTCGCCAAGGTGCTGAACCTCGGCCGCCCGCCGCGCCGACTCGTGCTGCTCCACCTCGACGGCAGCGACACCGTGCTGCCGGCGCCGGGCGACGAGGTCGTCGGCGAGAAGGTGCGTCCCGAGCCGGCTGCCGGCGAGGAGCCCGAGCGCAAGGTCGTCGGCCGCATCACGACGGCCGTCATGCACCACGAGCTCGGGCCGGTCGCGTTGGCCGTCGTGAAGCGCGCCGTGCCCAGCGATCTGCCGCTCATCGTGCTGAGCCACGGCGTCGAGGTCGCGGCCGCGCAGGTCGAGATCGTTCCGGCCGACTCCGGCGCCGCGGTCGAGGTGCCGCGGCTTCCGCGCCTCGGCGTGCACAAGCGGTAACCTCGCGCCGGCGACGGATGCCCCGCCGCTAGGCTGGTCGCATGCCTCACACCCTCGTGCTGCTTCGCCACGGCAACAGCGAATGGAACCAGAAGAACCTGTTCACCGGTTGGGTCGACGTGCGGCTCAGCGAACTCGGCACGGCCGAGGCGGCGCGCGCCGGCGAGCTGCTCGCCGAGTCGAACCTGCTGCCCGACGTGCTGCACACCTCGGTGCTCACGCGAGCGATCCAGACGGCGAACATCGCCCTCGACGTCGCCGACCGCGCGTGGATCGACGTGCGTCGTTCCTGGCGTCTCAACGAGCGCCACTACGGCGCCCTGCAGGGCCTCGACAAGGCCGAGACGCTCGAGAAGTACGGCCCCGAGCAGTTCCAGCTCTGGCGTCGCTCGTTCGACGTGCCGCCGCCGGTGCTGGCCGACGACGCCGAGTACTCGCAGGTCGGCGACCCGCGGTACGCGAACCTGTCCGACGACGAGCTGCCCCGCACCGAGTGCCTGAAAGACGTCATCGCGCGCATGCTGCCGTACTGGGAGGAGGGCATCGTGCCCGACCTCGCGGCCGGCAAGACGGTGCTCGTGACCGCGCACGGCAACTCGTTGCGCGCCCTCGTGAAGCACCTCGACGGCATCAGCGACGACGAGATCGCCGAGCTCAACATCCCGACCGGCATCCCGCTGGTCTACCGCCTCGGCGACGACTTCATGCCGCTCGGCCCGGGCGAGTACCTCGACCCCGAGGCCGCTGCCGCCGGCGCTGCCGCCGTGGCGGCGCAGGGCAAGAAGTAGCTCCGGCTCGCGCGTTCGACGAAGGCCCGGCGGATGTCGCATCCGCCGGGCCTTCTCGCACTCGCGTCAGAGTGCCGACTTCTCGGGGTCCCAGTCGCCCGTGGCGAGGTACTGCACCTTCTTCGCGATCGAGACCGCGTGGTCGGCGAAGCGCTCGTGGTACCGGCTCGCGAGCGTGGCGTCGACGGTGTCGACGGCCTCGCCCTTCCAGGTCTCTCCGAGCACCTTGTCGAACACCTGCAGGTGCAGGGCGTCGATCTTGTCGTCCTCGTTCCGGATCTCCTCGGCGAGGTGCACGTCCTCGGTGCGAAGGAGCTCCACGAGTCGGCGCGCGATCTCGACGTCGAGGCGGCCCATCTCGGCGAACGTGGGCCGGAGCGACTTCGGCACCACCTTGTCGGGGAAGCGGTAGCGGGCGAGCTGTGCGATGTGGGTCGACATGTCGCCCATGCGCTCGAGCGAGGCGCTGATGCGCAATGCGCTGACGACGATGCGCAGATCTCGCGCGACCGGCTGCTGACGCGCGAGGATCGTGATCGCGAGCTCGTCGAGTGCGACGGTCTCCTGGTCGATGTGGTCGTCGTCGGCGATCACCTCCTCGGCCAGGCTCACGTTGGACTCGTTGAAGGCCCGCGTCGCCTTGTCGATCGAATCGGCGACGAGCCCGGCGAGCCCGACGAGCCCTTCCTGCACTTCGCGCAGTTCCTGCTGGAACACCTCACGCATGTCTTCGGATCCTTGTCTGTTCTGGCCCGTGCCGGGCGCGGACGTGCCCGGGCATTCCGGCCCTCGGGACATCCTCCCGGCGGAAGATGAACAACAGGTGCCGGGATTCTGAATAGTCGTTAACGTACCGCCGCACAGGCGGCCAACGGCGAATCCGCCCCGAACCGCTGGTTAGTGTTGAGGCATGGACTCCACCTGGTCGGTGCTCACCGCGCTGGCCTTCGGCATCTTCCTCGGCGCCGCATTCATGATCGTGCTGCACATGGCCGAGCGTCGCGGCTCGAGCGCTGCGAAGGTCGTCGCACCGACGATCCCCGACGGGGTCGACCAGGTGCTCGACGTGCTCGAGTCGGCGGGAGTCGTGCTCGATCCGTCGAACAACGTGCTCCGCGCCTCGCCGGGCGCCCTCGCGATGGGGCTCGTGCGCCAGCAGTCGCTCGTGCATCCCGAGCTGCTCGAGCTCGCGGCATCCGTTCGCCGCGGCGGCGAGCCGCTCGTCGACGAGGTGACCGTGGCGCGCGGGCCGTTCGGCGACTCGACCATGCGCCTGCACGTGCGCGTCGCCCGGCTCGGCACCCGCTTCGTGCTGCTGCTCGCCGAGGACCGCACCGAGGCGCACCGGCTCGACGAGGTGCGTCGCGACTTCGTCGCCAACATCAGTCACGAGCTCAAGACGCCGATCGCGTCGGTGAGCCTGCTCGCCGAAGCACTCGACCAGGCCGCCGATGAGCCCGAACAGGTCCGCCGCTTCGCCGGCCGCCTCTCGGTCGAGGCCGCGCGCCTCGCGCACATCACGAGCGAGGTGATCGAACTCTCGCGGCTGCAGGCGCGCGATGCACTCCGGCCCGACCGGCTCGTGCGTGTCGATCGGGTCATCGCCGCTGCGGTCGACCAGAACCGCGTCGTCGCCGGCGGCAAGCAGGTCGAGGTCGCCGTGCGCGCATCGACCAAGGCCGAGGTCTACGGCGACCAGGCGCTCCTCATCGTCGCGGTGCACAACCTCATCGCCAACGCGATCGCCTACTCGAACCCCGGCGGCAGGGTCGGCGTCGGCGCGAAGGTCGACGGCGACGTCGTCGAGATCGCGGTCACCGACCAGGGCATCGGCATCGAGGCCGAGGAGCTCGAGCGCGTGTTCGAGCGGTTCTACCGCGTCGATCAGGCGCGCTCCCGCAACACCGGCGGCTCGGGCCTCGGCCTCAGCATCGTCAAGCACACCGTGCAGAACCACGGCGGCGACGTGCGTGTGTGGTCGCAGCCGGGTCGCGGTTCGACCTTCATGATCCGACTGCCGCGCGCCGAGGCTGCGATCGAACCAGATTCCGACGGTCGCGAGACCGATTCCATTGAACGAGGAGACCGTACGTGACCCGCATCCTGCTCGTCGAAGACGAGATCGCGCTGAGCGACCCGCTGAGCTTCCTGCTCGAACGAGAGGGCTACGAGGTGGAGGTCGCGGCCGACGGTCCGTCGGCCGTCGAGGCCTTCGACCGATCGGGCGCCGACCTCGTCCTGCTCGATCTCATGCTGCCCGGGCTGCCCGGCACCGAGGTGTGCCGCGAGATCCGGAACCGTTCGACGGTGCCGATAATCATGCTCACGGCGAAGGACTCCGAGATCGACATCGTCGTCGGCCTCGAGCTCGGTGCCGACGACTACGTCACGAAGCCGTACTCGACCCGTGAACTGCTCGCGCGCATCCGGGCGGTGCTGCGCCGCCGCATCGAGATCGAGGACTTCGACGAGGCCGTCATCGAGGGCGGTCGGGTGCGCATGGACGTCGACCGGCACACGGTCGAGGTCGACGGCGAGCCGGTGCCCATGCCGCTCAAGGAATTCGAGTTGCTCGAGCTCCTCATGCGCAACCCCGGCCGGGTGCTCACCCGTGGCCAGCTCATCGATCGCGTGTGGGGTTCCGACTACTTCGGCGACACGAAGACCCTCGACGTGCACATCAAGCGCATCCGCTCGAAGATCGAGCAGCAGCCGTCGGAACCGGTGCAGCTCGTCACCGTGCGCGGCCTCGGATACCGATTCGAGTCCTGAGCGGACGAGCCGAACCTGTCCGGACGAGCCGAACCTGAGCGGACACGCGAAACGGGTGGGATGCCGAAGCATCCCACCCGTTCACGTCTGTTCGCCGCGGCTACGGAACGAGGTTCTCGTACTCGGGGAGCCGGCCGTCGAGCACCGGGATGAGCTTCTCGACGCCTTCGGCGCCGGTGTACTCGAAGAACATCGGCAGGAATTCGCCGGGCAGGGTGTCGATGCCCTCGAGCACGATCGGCTCGACCTCATCGGTGCCCTCGACGTCGTCGACGCCGAAGACCACCTGGGAACCGGCCTCGACCTCGATGGTCTGGGCTTCGCTGCCGCCCTCGCCGAACTGCACGTCGAGCGAGACGTCTTCGGTGCCGTTGTTGACGACCGTCATGACGAGCGTGCCGTCGACGCCGTCGTCGGAGACGACGAGGACGTTGCGGAGGTCGAGCTGGCCGACGTCGACCGAGACGCCGTCGCTGGCGTCGTAGTGCTCGGTCGTCGCCTGGTAGGTGACCATCGAGCAACCGCTCGCGCCGAGCGCGATGCCGATGGCCAGAGCAGCGGATGCCGCGAGACGCGCCTTCACAGAACCTCCAAGTGCGTGGTGCGCACGAGCGGAGGCCCGGGCGCGAAGGGATCGCACCGAGCATATCGTACGAGCCGCGCCCGCCTCGAGAGGGGGCGGAACCTTAGCATGATCCCGAATGTGATATCCTGATAGTTGCCGAAAGGACATCTATTCATGCTTTTTGAGGTTGGCGAAACCGTCGTTTACCCCCACCACGGTGCCGCAACGATCACCGAGGTCAAGAAACGCATCATCAAGGGTGAAGAGAAGCTCTACCTCAAGCTGAACGTCACGCAGGGCGACCTCGTCATCGAGGTGCCCGCTGAGAACGTCGACCTGGTCGGCGTTCGCGACGTCATCGGCAAAGAGGGCCTCGACAAGGTCTTCGAGGTGCTGCGCGCCCCCTTCACCGAGGAACCGACCAACTGGTCGCGTCGTTACAAGGCGAACCTCGAGAAGCTCGCATCGGGTGACGTGATCAAGGTCTCGGAGGTCGTGCGCGACCTGTGGCGCCGCGATCAGGACCGCGGGCTCTCTGCAGGCGAGAAGCGAATGCTCGCCAAGGCTCGTCAGATTCTCATCTCCGAGCTCGCGCTCGCAGAGAAGACCGACGAAGAGGCGGCTTCGACCGTTCTCGACGAGGTCCTCGCCTCGTAGCGGGAGTCTTCACGAACGGCGGGTGCCCATGCACCCGCCGTTCGTCGTTTCTGCGGCGGTCTCGGCGCCCGAGTACGCTCGAACCGTGAGTTCTGCGATCGCCGTCATCGTCGTCGCCGCGGGCAGCGGCACCCGGCTCGGGCATGTCGAGCCGAAGGCGTTCGTGCCCCTCGGCTCCGGCACGGTGCTCTCCGTCGCCGTCGATTCCGTGCTCGGCATGCTCGAAACGCCGCACCTCGTGCTCGTGGTGCCTGGAGAGCGCGTCGAGTCGACGCGGGCTCGTTTCGCACCCATCGCCGCGGCGTCGACCGCGGTGCTCGACGTCGTGCCGGGCGGAGCGACGCGGCAGGAGTCCGTCGCGAACGGCCTCGCGGTGCTCCCCGCCGGCGTCGACGTCGTGCTCGTGCACGATGCCGCTCGCGCGCTCGCGCCCGCCCTGCTCTTCGACGAGGTCGTCGGCGCCGTCCGCGCGCGGCGACGCGGCATCGTGCCCGCGCTCGACGTCGTCGACACCGTCAAGCGCGTCTCCGACGACGGCCGTGTGCTCGAGACCGTCGATCGCTCCAGCCTCCGAGCAGTGCAGACACCGCAGGGGTTTCCGCGCGCCTCGCTCGACCACGCATACGCCACGGCGCACGGCGAGTTCACGGACGACGCGGCGCTCGTGGCATCCACCGGCCTGGTCGTCGACGCCGTGCCCGGCGATGTGCGGGCGTTCAAGATCACCGTGCCCGCCGACCTGCACCGCGCCGAGCAGCTGGTCACCGAGGCAGCCGGTCGGGTGGCCGTCGACGCGGACGGGTCCGCGACGTCGCCCGCCCGGCTCTGGCCGCGAGTCGGCACGGGCAGCGATGTGCACGCCTTCACCGACGACGCGTCGACGCCGCTCTGGCTCGCGGGCCTCGAGTGGCCGGGCGAACGCGGTCTCTCGGGGCACTCCGACGGTGACGCGGCGGCGCACGCGATCTGCGACGCCATGCTCGCGGCCGCGGGCCTCGGCGACGTCGGCCAGGTGTTCGGCACGACCGACGCGCGGTTCGCCGGAGCCCACGGCGAGGTGTTCCTCGCCGAGACCCGGCGCCTCGTCGAGGCTGCAGGATGGCGCGTCGGCAACGTGTCGGTGCAGATCGTCGGCAATCGCCCGAAGCTCGCACCGCGTCGGGTCGAGGCCGAGGCGCTGCTCTCGCGCGTACTGGACGCACCGGTGAGCGTCGCAGCGACGACGAGCGACGGGCTGGGGTTCACGGGTCGCGGCGAGGGCGTCGCCGCCATCGCGACCGCGATGCTCGTACCGCGCGGCTGAACCGCTGCGCAGGGGCGGACACGCCCGGCCGGTAGGCTTGGCGGGTGACCGTGCGACTCTACGACTCGAAGGCTCAGGCCCTGCGCGATTTCGCGCCCCTGCGCGATGGGCGCGTCGGCATGTACGTCTGCGGTCCGACCGTGCAGTCGAGCCCGCACATCGGGCACCTCCGCAGCGCCCTCGTCTACGACATCATGCGGCGGTGGTTCGCACATCGCGGCAACGACGTCGTGTTCGTGCGCAACGTCACCGACATCGACGACAAGATCTTGAACGCGGCCACCGACAACGGCACCGACGAGCAGTGGTGGGCGTTGGCCTACCGTGTCGAGCTCGAGTTCACGGCCGCCTATTCCTCGCTCGGCATCATGGCGCCCACGTACGAGCCGCGGGCGACCGCGAGCGTCTCGCAGATGCAGCAGCTCATTGCGCGGCTCATCGAACGCGGCCACGCATATGCGGCAGCGGATGACTCGGGCGACGTCTACTTCGACACCGGGAGCTGGCCGGCCTACGGCGAACTCACCCGCCAGGCCCGCGACAACATGGAGGCCGCGGCCGATGCCGACCCGCGGGGCAAGCGCGACCCCCGCGACTTCGCGCTCTGGAAGGGGCGCAAGGCGTCCGAACCCGACTCGGCGAGCTGGGCGTCGCCGTGGGGCGACGGCCGCCCGGGCTGGCACATCGAGTGCTCCGCCATGGCGGCTCGATACCTCGGCACCGAATTCGACATCCACGGGGGCGGCCTCGACCTGCGCTTCCCCCATCACGAGAACGAACTCGCCCAGTCGACCGCGGCCGGCGACGGCTACGCCCGGTACTGGGTGCACAACGGCCTCGTGAACATCGGCGGGCAGAAGATGTCGAAGTCGCTCGGCAATTCCGTCTACGCGGCCGAGCTCTTCGAGCTCGCATCGCCCCTCGCGGTGCGCTACCTGCTCGGCGCGGCCCACTACCGGTCGACGCTCGACTACGCGCCGGGCTCGCTCCTCGAGGCCGAGGCGGCCGTCGATCGCATCCGCGGCTTCCTCACACGCGTCGAACGGCGCCTCGCCGGCACCAGGTTCGCGGGTGTCGGTGCTCCCGTCATCCCCGACGCGTTCGCCTCGGCGATGGACGACGACCTGGGCGTGCCGCAGGCGCTCGCCGTGCTGCACGACACCGTGCGCGCCGGCAACCAGGCGCTCGACGCCGAAGAGCTGCACGACGCCGCAGTGGCACACGGACAGGTCGCGGCCATGGTCGAGGTGCTCGGCATCGACCCGAGGGACCCGCACTGGGCGACGGCCGACTCGGGCCCCGCGGCATCAGCGCTCGACGCACTCGTCACGCGCCTCATCGAAGACCGACAGGCTGCGCGCGAGTCGAGGGACTACGCTGCCGCAGACCGCATCCGCGCCGAACTCTCGGCAGCGGGCATCACCATCGAAGACAGTTCGACCGGAACGCATTGGAGCTTGGGACTATGAAGGGCAGCAGCGGCAAGTCGCGCGCCGGAGCCGTGCGGAAGGCGAAGAACAAGCAGGTCGGCTCGGGCGGCCAGGGGCGTCAGGCCCTCGAGGGCAAGGGGCCGACCCCGAAGGCCGAAGACCGTGCCTGGCACCCCGCCGGCAAGAAGAAGGCGGCGCAGGAGCGCTACAGCGCGAGCGGCGGCAAGCGCGTCGCCGGCCAGGGCTCGGGCCAGCGGCCCGGCGCCCCGCGCGGTGCGTCCGGTGCGGCTCGACGGGCGAAGACGGGCGACGAGTCCGAGATCGTGACCGGTCGCAACTCCGTCGTCGAGGCGCTGCGCGCCCGCATCCCGGCCACGACCCTCTACGTCGCGGCGCGTGTCGAGATGGACGACCGCGTGCGCGAGGCGATGAAGGTCGCCACCAATCGCGGCATCCCGATCCTCGAGGTCATG
This sequence comes from Agromyces sp. NPDC056389, assembly GCF_042262385.1. Taxonomy (NCBI): domain Bacteria; kingdom Bacillati; phylum Actinomycetota; class Actinomycetes; order Micrococcales; family Microbacteriaceae; genus Agromyces; species Agromyces sp. NPDC056389. The sequence goes on along the minus strand of NZ_JBHJPN010000001.1, from coordinate 1,192,157 downwards.
CGCCCCGAACTCGACCGGCTCGCCGGCGAGGGCGGCGTGCACCAGGGCCTCGCGCTCAAGGTGCCGCCGTACGAGTACGCGCACCCCATCGAATTGCTCGACGAGGTGCTCGCTCGCGACGAGACGCCGCTCTTCGTGGCACTCGACGGCATCACCGACCCCCGCAACCTCGGTGCGATCCTGCGCTCGACCGGCGCGTTCGGCGGACAGGGCGTCATCGTTCCGCAGCGCCGCTCGGTGGGCGTGAACGCGGCTGCCTGGAAGACCTCCGCCGGTGCTGCGGCGCGCGTGCCCGTCGCCATGGCGCCGAACCTCACGCAGACCCTCAAGGCGCTGAAGGAGCGCGGCGTCTTCGTGCTCGGACTCGACGGTGGCGGCGACGTCTCGCTGCCCGGGCTCAGCTGGGCCGATCGCCCGATCGTGATCGTCGTCGGCAGCGAGGGCAAGGGGCTCTCGCGTCTCGTCGCCGAGACCTGCGACGCGATCGTCTCGATCCCGATCTCCGCCTCGACGGAGTCGCTCAACGCGGGCATCGCGGCATCCGTCACGCTCTACGAGATCTCGAAGCTCCGCGCCGACGGCTGAGCGCTCCGAGCGGCACCGGCGAGCGGTCGCTCGTCGGTGTCGCCCCGGTCGTGCCATCCGATCGCGCGAACAGGCGAGCGGATGCCGCGATCAGACGTTCGCGCGCCAGTCGCCGTCGTCGTCGGGGTCGAGCGCGGCGAACGCCGCCGTATCGGTCGACGGGATCGTCTCGATCGGCGACGTGAACGCCCCGGTCGGCGGCCCGATCACGGTCGCCTCGTCGCGCCGGTGACGCAGCACGGTGTTGATGTACGAGCTCACGGCCTCGGCGAGCGGGATGTCGTGGCCCACCTGCTGCGCGAGGAACCAACGGTGATCGAGCAACTGGTGGAAGACCTCCGCCGGCTCGAGCTTGCCTCGGAGCTCGAGCGGGATCGCTCGCACGACGGGTTCGAACACGCGCATGAGCCACTCGTGCGCGACCATCTCCTCATCGAGTTCGGTCTTGCCGTACGCCGCCCGGTAGGAATCGAGGTCGTTGAGGAGTCGCCGGGCCTGGTTCTCGCCGGCGTCGAGGCCGGTGAGCCGAAGCAGGCGGCGCTGATGGTGGCCGGCGTCGACGACCTTCGGCTGGATGCGCACCGTCGTGCCCGATTCGTCCGTCTTGATCGCGAGCTCTTCGATGTCGAAGCCGAGCTCGTTGAGCCGGTTGACGCGCTCGTTGATGCGCCAGCGCTCCGCGCTCGAGAACGACTCGGAACCGGTGAGTTCGAGCCAGAGGCTGCGGTACGCCTCGACGATGCCGTTCGAGATGTTGACGGGGTCGAGTTCGTCGGCGACCTTGCCGCCCGCCTCGAGGTCGAGGAGCTCGCCGGCGATGTTCACGCGGGCGATCTCGAGGTCGTTCTCGCGCTGGCCGTTCGAGAGGCCGCCCTCGTAGAGCTTGCCGGTCTCGGCGTCGACGAGGTATGCGGCGAACGCACCGGCGTCGCGGCGGAAGAGGGTGTTCGAGAGCGACACGTCGCCCCAGAAGAAGCCGACGATGTGCAGGCGCACGAGCAGCACCGCGAGGGCGTCGACGAGTCGCGTCGCCGTGTCGGGTCGCAGCGTCTGGGAGAACAGCGCCCGGTAGGGGAGCGAGAATCGCAGGTGCCGGGTGACCAGCACGGGCTTCAGCGCATCGCCTTCGGCATCGGTGCGGTTGGTGATGACGGCGACCGGCTCGACGCACGGGATGTCGAGGCGCTGCAGCGTGCGCAGCATCTCGTACTCGCCCTTGGCCATCTCGGCCGTCGTCTCCTTGATCGCCACGATGTGCGCGCCGAGGTGGGCGAAACGCACGAGGTGGCGCGAGATGCCCTTCGGCAGCGCCGCGATCGTCTCGTTCGGCCATGCCTCGAGCGGGAGGTCCCACGGGAGGTCGAGGAGTGCCGGGTCGGCCATGGCCGACGTGATGGAGAGTGAGCCGCTCATTTGTGCCTCAGCGTAGTCGGATCGGGCAGCATCGAATCGGCGTGATGGAGAGTGAGCCGCTCATTTGTGCCTCAGCGTAGTCGGATCGGGCAGCATCGAATCGGCGTGATGGAGAGTGAGCCGCTCATTTGTGCCTC